>NZ_BAAAFQ010000004.1:0-966519 GCF_039523615.1 Psychrosphaera haliotis
ATCTCACTTTTTCCTGTTTCTTTGTCAATTCTTGTTGTGTCTTCATTATTGGCGGCTATCGCAGCATTCGAGGAAAGCTATAGGCTGCGTACTGAACATATTGTGAATAAAAACGAAATATAACAAGAGCCTCAATTCGCTCTCAAGTTCGCTCGGACAATTAACAATGGGTTATTGTCGCTGCGCTCAATAATTTTAACCCATTATTAATTGCCGCTTAGGCTGGCGTTATATTTTTATTCATAGTGTAGGAAATCACAATGGCTCATATCCCAGAAGAAGCACATGTTGTAGCCTACTATTTGGCAAAATTTCCAGATTTTTATAAAAATCTTGAGCCTAATAAAAATATGACGAATTTACTTATTAGTTACTCTCGATTCTTTTCAATGCCAGACAGTTCATTGAAGAGACTTCGCGATGAATATGATGCCTTTTTCCCACATAGAGCTGGTTATAGTGGCGCAGAAAAGAGAGCATCTCGTGTAAAAGTTAATAATTCTCTTAAAAATATAAGTGAAACTGAGTTACATGAAAAAGTATTAAATATTGTAAATGAAGAGTCAGCTATATTACCTGAAATCGAAACCGACACTCCTTTGTGGGAAGGAAAAAGGGTTCAAATTAAAGTTAATAAATTTGAAAGAAATCGATATGCACGTGCTGCTTGTATTGAGCACCACGGATTAACATGTCAATGTTGTTTAAAAAATATGGGTGAACTTTACGGGGCAATTGCAGAAGGTATTATTGAGGTTCATCATATCAAACCTATTTCTGAAATAGGTATTGATTATCAAATTGACCCAATCAATGATTTAGTTCCACTGTGTCCTAATTGCCATAGGGTTGTACATAAACGAAATCCACCGTATACAGTAGAAGAAGTGCAGTCCGCGCTTAAAAAAATATAACAAGAGCCTCAATTCGCTCACAAGTTCGCTCGGACAATTAACAATGGGTTATTGTCGCTGCGCTCAATAATTTTAACCCATTGTTAATCGCCGCTTAGGCGAGCGTTAGGCTATCAATTTGCTTTTAGCTTTAAGGATCAGTTTTGAAGAATGAATGGGATGATTATGCTGAAGGCTGGGATATAGACCCTACTGTTGAAATGTATGCAAAAAATGCATTTTCCGAGCTTACTGCAAATATAGATATTAATGGCTTAGCAGTTCTCGATTTTGGGTGTGGTACTGGCTCGTTAACTAAACTCATGAGCCCCTATGCTAAAAGTGTTCTAGCAATTGATCCATCTTCTGAAATGATTAAGCACTTAAATTCCAAAAGACTTAATAATGTTTGCTCTATAGCTGATTATTTAACTCAGGACTTAATTGAAAGTACTCCTGAATTAAACCACCAGTTCGACCTAATTGTCGCCTCGTCTGTTTGCAGTTTTCTAGATGATTATGACGAGACGTTAAAACTACTGAGATCTTTATTGAAAGGTGGTGGTAGGTTTGTTCAATGGGACTGGTATGCTGAGGGTGAATCGTCTGAAATGGGTCTTACTGAGCAAAGAGTTGCAAACGCATTATTGGGAACGGGCTTTGATGTTATTAAGGTTAATAAACCATTCGTCATGACAAGCTCAAAAGGTAATATGCCTGTTCTAATGGCTATTGCTAAAAAAGCCTAACAAGTGGTTCAAGAAGGTCTCGTAAAAGCTTGCTCGAGCCTTCGGCAAACAGTTTAGCAAGCTAAAACTCGCCTCTTAACCAGGCGTTAGCTTTCTCGGAAGTTTAGATGACATTAAATGATTTAACTGTAAATATCGAGCACCTAGAACGAGACTCTCTATTGTCTGACTGGGAATGGCTATTAGCTGGTGAGTATCTGCCAATTTTAATTTCGGCTTCTGGTGACGCCTTCGTGCAAAACGTTAATAATGATCAAGTTTGGTGGCTCGATACAGGTGGAGCTGAGTTATCTCAAGTTGCTGGCTCACCAGAAGAGTTTAATGAATTACTATCGGACAAAGAGTTCGTTATTGATTGCTTTGCAGTTCAGATGATTGGTGATTTAATTCAATCAGGAAATATTTTGTCTAGTGGCCAAATTTATAGTTTGGTTAAACCTTGGTTGTTGGGTGGGCAGTACGAACTCTCGAATATTGAGCCAACGGACATAGAAGTTCACTTTTCATTAACTGGGCAAGTAGCACAACAAATTGGCGAAAAAGAAAGCTAACAAGTCATTCAAGCAGGACAAAAAACAGCTGGTTTTTGCTCGTGCCTCGCTAATTTTAACCAGCTATTTTATTGCCTCTTAATGAGGCGTTAGTAGCCCTAGTGTCATTCTGGAAACTTCTGCTTTGAATGAATTACTCTCATAACTCTAATATTTTTACCATCGAAGTAATATGACACGATCATTGAGATCTCTGGAATGATTAGTAGTCGGCCATTAATTCCTTCTCGTTCGACCCCCATCTCTGGTTGATATAGTAAATTTTCAACTTTTTCTTCGATAACTTTATCTGTAGCCTCAGCTGCAGGCGCATTAAACTCATACAAAAACCCAAAAATCTTTTCTCTATCGGTTAAAGACTGCTCTTCCCAGTAAATCATTTTTAATCTCGTAACCTAATCGTAGCTTTCCTTTGCTCCATAGAGATCTTAGCTGTTTCATGAGCGATAAACTTAGAATTACCCATCTCCATCTTATCGAATGCTAGGTTTACTTGTTCACTTAGCCAGGTCTCATGTGATGATTTTAATCGTTGCTGCTCAGCTAGTTGCTCAGTCAATTCTCGACAAGCATCACTAATTGTTCTGCCCTGACTTTCAGCCATCTGTTGCGCCAACTTTTTTACATCTTCGTCTATTCGGAATTGAATTCTTGTATCCATAACCACCTCGTCATCACAACTGTACACACAGGTTAGCGAAGGGCAACTAACAAGTCAATTAAGCAGGACTAAAATCAATTGGTTTACAACGCAAACACCGCTAGAGTATAACCAATTAATTTTTAGCCTCTTATTGAGGCGTTATAAGCCCTATTTAAAATCTGGTTTTAAACAACAATGATGCTACAATGTTAAAACGCTATAACATTGTGGAGTTTAACCATGAGTAATTTATCTAAACGTTCTACTGTATATTTTGAGCCAGCTATTCATCAAGCATTGAAAATTCGTGCTGCGTCTTCTGATGTTTCGGTTTCTGAGCTTATTGATGAAGCTGTTCGTTTATTGATGCGCGAAGATCAAGAAGATCTCGCCGCTATTTCTGAACGCTCTAAAGAGCCTGAATTGTCATATGAAGACTTTCTAAATGAGCTTAAGTTAGATGGCAAAATATAAACTTTCGTTTAAAAAGTCAGTCACGAAAGACTTTAAAAACATTCCAAATAAGGATGTTTCTAAAATTTTGAGAACCATTGAAGGCTTAATTGATGATCCTAGGGCTGAGGGATGTATTAAATTGTCCGGTTCTAATAATTATCGGGTAAGACAAGGTTTATATCGTATTATTTATGAAATCAAAGATGATTTGTTGATAGTTAACGTAATTAAGGTAGGACATCGATCTGCGGTTTATAAGGGCTTCTAACAAGAGACTATGGCATCAATAGCTAAATCTAAGCTTTTGGCGCTTCCCATAATTCACCGTCTCTAAGCATCGAATTCAAGATCACAACCATCTTTCTGACACACGCTATTATGTCGACTTTTTTAGGCTTTCCTGCTTCAACTAACCGCTGATAAGTCTCCTTAAAAACCGGATTAGACTGTATGGCTGACATCATTGCCATATATAAAACAGTGCGAACTTGATGCCTTCCGCCTTGGACTGTTCTTTTCCCTTTAAATACACCACTTTCT
This sequence comes from Psychrosphaera haliotis, assembly GCF_039523615.1. NCBI lineage: Bacteria > Pseudomonadati > Pseudomonadota > Gammaproteobacteria > Alteromonadales > Pseudoalteromonadaceae > Psychrosphaera > Psychrosphaera haliotis. The sequence continues at coordinate 3,833 of NZ_BAAAFQ010000004.1, forward strand.
CTGCTCATAGGGGCGACTCCAACTAGTGAGGCGGCTTGTTTATTTGTCATGTATCCAAGCTCAGGTAGGTTGCTTCTTATTGATGCTGAAGCGATTTTCCCGATGCCTTTCATGCTCTGAAGGATGGTGTTCTTGGCCTGGTAATCAGGACAACTTTCGATGAGAGATACTATTTTACTTTCGACTTTTTCTATTTGATTTTTGAGTGCTGTTAATATTGGTTTTATGGTCATTTGAAGGCTTTTGGATAAAATTTGTGAGCGGTTCTTTTCCATTGTTTGCATACCTAGCAATTGATTCCTCCGAGCGACTAAATCACTCATAGCTTGCATTGTGTCTGGCTTTAACGTGGATAGTGGAGGCTGAATAACTTCACCGTAATGAGCAATGAGCTGCGCATCGAGCTTGTCGGTTTTAGCACGCTGACCAATGGCACCAGCAAAGCGCTTTATGTGTATTGGATTAGCAATAACAAACGGTAAATTAACTTTTGCACAAGCCATAATAAAAGGCATTTCGAGTCGGCCCGTTGCTTCAATAATGATGCGTTCAGGCTGGTGTTGTTTTATCTTTTTAACGGCCTCTTTTATTCCAGCTTCATCATTGCTGACACTAAAGAAAATATCGAGAGGACGAATGTAAATGTCGAGCTGAAATTTACCAGTATCGACACCGACGTTATTGTTTTGCTTCATTTCTGATTTCATAATAAGCTAACTCCTGCTTGCATAATGCGGGTTCGGGACCCAGTAGACTATTCGAGTATTTTGCTTGGAGTCCTATTTGGTGTTCATTCTTGTTATCGGTCTCTCAACTGAGGAGCCTATGCCTAATCGAACTACCAAATAGAAAGGTCTTAGTTGCAGCTAAGGCTTGGGTCTCACTTTACCGGAAATAGTTAAATTTGGTGGGTGTATTATCCATACAAGCGCCTCAAGGCTCGTAAACTCGCTCTGGAAAATCAACATTAGCTAAAGAACTTGTATTGAAACATAACCTAAGCCATTTAGATCTGGATAATATTGCCTGGAAGCAAATATCTCCGCCAGAACGAATGCCGATCTCCGACTCTGAAAAATTAATTAATGACTTTTTAACATCACATAAGCGTTGGGTTATAGAAGGCTGTTATTCTGATCTCTTAGAGTTAGTTATTCCGATGGCTAGTGATGTTGTATTTCTTAACTTGCCAATCAACGAGTGCATAAATAACGCTAAAAAACGACCTTGGGAACAACATAAGTATGAGAGCAAAGAAAAACAGGACGCAAATTTAAAAATGCTTGTGGACTGGATTTCTATGTATGATACCCGTGAAGACTCCTTTTCAAAAGTTGCGCATCTAAAATTATTTGATAGTTTTAAAGGCAAAAAAATAATGTTTAGCTCAATGATAGGCGTTCATAAAAGATAGTTAAAAAAGGTATCGTGAAAGCTTACTCGAGCCTTCTACAAACAATTTAACAAGCTGTAAACGTCCAATATTAGGTCGTTTCTTTTGGGAGTGGTTATGAATCTGGATAAATCGAAAAAACGTATTGCAAAAAGAGTGAAAAGTGGGTTTCACGGCTACCCAAAACTCTCACTAACTTATTATGGCGAAACAACAGCATGGGCTAATGAGGTGGAAGTGAGTTTTACTTTAGAGGAAGGTGCTGATGTTCAAATACAAAGTTTTTCAAGTGAAGGTGACGCAAGGTCTGACGAAGTAATTCAAACTACGTTAGTCAAGGTGATTGAACGCTCAAATGTAAAAACAGTCGAAGAGCACACTGAAGTACTGGTCCGTATGTAGAATATAGATTTTCGAAATCTAACAAGGTTCTTGAAGCTTACAAGATTATTGAAGCTTTTTAGTATCTCAATGCACAGGCAAGTAGAGGCTATTGTCTATGCACATAATATTTTAGCCTATCAATTAGCCTCTCAGTCAGGCGTTTTTAAACCGGAGAATGTTTTGGGCACTAGCAACAAATTAGACTTATTTATTATTTTATTACTTGTATTACCGCTTATTATTGAGTTTGTTAAACCACTAAAGCAAAAGCTGAAGTCTTTATCACAAGGTGGTAACTTATCTGCTATCAATGCCTCGCTTGGTGCGGGTTTGATTTTTGTTCATGACTTTACTAACCCATACGTTAGCATGACTTTTTTGACACTAGGGTTTATTCTTTTTTTCATTACATATGCAGTATCGTTGGCAGCGCTTAAAGAATTAAAGTTTGAAAAAGAAAAAGGCAAGTAATCAGTAGATTTATTAATATTAGGGGAATAAATATGGAAACATTCGGAATCATTGGATTTATATTCGGGATAGTTGCATTAGCAAAAGTGGTGAAGTTAGAAAAACACCTTAAAGATAATAATGTATTGCCAAAAGACTATAAGTAAGCTGTTATTCAATTTAACGCTTGTCACGACAACCTCAGCTTGAGTTATTGTGCTTATATTGAAGCGTGAAGCATCATTTTTAGTAACAAACAGCAGACGTCGCAGTTCGGCAGTTCGGCAGTTCGGCAGTTCGGCAGTTCGGCAGTTCGGCAGTTCGGCAGTTCGGCAGTTCGGCAGTTCGGCAGTTCGGCAGTAAGTTTAAGCAAGCTAAGTATGGAAGACTATTTATGAGGCCGGAATTAAGAAGTAAAATCATCGAGGTTTGTGATAAAAAAATAGCATTAAAAGGTGATAATGTGGGTTTATCTTTTTATGCTTTTTTCGCCAACAGAAACGATAACCCTGAATTACTAATGGAGGCGGCTACTTGGTGGATACAAACCCATCAACTAGATCATTTTGTTAAAGCTCACAAAGTAAAAGAAATGATTCAGAATAATCTGTAATCTATATAAAATTATAAATAGTAATTAAAAAGCCGATAAGGTTTGTCTAAACACCTTCTTCATCAAAGTTTAACTGACAAATATTTGCACTATACCCAAACATTCGTATCAAGGAGCAACAATGGAAGTTCATTTAGTAAACTCAGAAATTGAGTTAACTTCTGTTGCAGAAGTAATACTTCAACTACGAACACAATACACCCTCGATTCTCTTATTGAGCAAATTAAAAAACAACAGAAGTTAGACTACCAATTAGCTTATGTAGTATCAGATGGTGATATTTTATGTGTGGCTGGTTTTGTAGTCGGTGAGAAACTCGCTTGGGGCAAACATATTTATATAGATGATTTAGTTACCAATGAAAACCATCGGTCCGATGGTGTTGGCACGTTTCTCATTAATTGGTTTAAACGTTACTGTTTAGAGCTTGGCTGTCAGCAACTACACTTAGATTCAGGTATTCAAAAGTTTCCTGCTCACCGGTTTTATTTAATAAACCGTTTCAATATTGCTAGCCATCACTTTTCAATCACAAATATTAACGGCAAGTAGATTTAGTTATGACTGACATTACACAGCAGCAAATCGGTAATATTGCATTACTTGTCAAAGATTACGATGAGGCTATTGAATTTTATACTCAAAAGCTTCAGTTTACGTTAGTTGAAAATACAGATTTAGGTAACGGTAAGCGATGGGTTCAAGTATCCCCCCCTAATTCCAATGGCGCAAATTTACTGCTAGCAAGAGCCAGTAATGATATGCAGACTCAGGCTATCGGAAATCAAACCGGTGGTCGCGTGTTCTTATTTCTACAAACGAATGACTTTTGGCGAGACTATGAATTAATGCAAAAAAGTGGGGTTTTATTTAACGAAACGCCAAGGGTTGAAGAATACGGAACCGTTGCTGTCTTTGAAGATCTATATGGCAACAAATGGGATTTGCTTCAACTAAATAACATCAACAAGTCGTCTTATTAAAAAGCTAAATTGTGGAGAGTTCTGAGTTATGTACGTTGGTTCCTGTTTGTGCGGAGAAGTAAAAATCAATTTAACTGGCTCAATTAGTAACATAATTCATTGCCATTGTTCACTTTGTAGGAAAAATAGCGGAACAGCCTACGCTACGAATGGTTTCGTTAATTCCGCTGACCTAAAAATAGTATCTGGGCAAGAACGCTTAACTCGATTTTCTTTTAAGGCAGGACGTTTTAGATACTTTTGCTCTCATTGCGGCTCACCTGTTTATAGCGCAAGTGAGTCCGATCCTTCTCGCTTAAGAATTAGATTGGGTATTTTTGATTCAGATATTTCAGAGCGTCCGATATCTCATAATTTCATATCGTCTAAAGCAAGCTGGGAAGATTTAGATGCCGACCTACCAAGGTATGACTCTTTTGAACCTAGCCGAGAATAACTAGGTTAAACATTCTTAATTTGGTCATAGTTGAAGATACAGTTACGGGCCTTATAGTGTATTTACGTATTAACCCTTTCTAGAGGATGAAGTAAATTGTTAGATAAAATATTACACGATTTTTTGATTATATGGGCCACCATAGATCCAATTGGAACAATGGCACTATTTACCGGCCTGACTCTTAAACTAACGGCTGAACAACGCAAGAAAACGGCCTATAAAACTATTTTTTATGCACTACTTATCCTCACTGGTTCTATAATAGTTGGGCAGTTACTTTTAGGTGCTATGGGAATAAGCCTCATTTCCTTTCAAGTTGCAGGAGGCATTATTCTGTTTTTGTTAGGCTTGCAAATGATATTCTCAAACGGCAACCAGGAAGAAACCGGAGAGCCCCTTCATGACATTTCAGTATTCCCACTTGCCATTCCAGCAACAGCATCCCCTGGTGCGATTTTAGCCGTTATATTAATTACCGATAATAATATTTATACCATTAAAGAGCAGGTAGTGACTTCGCTCACTATGCTCTTTGTTTTATTAATTACGCTTGCGCTACTATTGTTATCTACACGCATTATTAGAGTTATTGGAAACGGCGGCGCATCACTGCTCACAAGAATTATGGGAATGATATTAGCTGCGTTGTCTGTTGAATTTATTATGAAAGCTCTTGGTATTGCTAAGTGGGTAGGCACACAATAGTCTTTAGTTTTGGCAAAACTGTTAAGTTTAAAAGCCAAAGACCAAGTGACCTTCTCTGTCATAAACGATGTTTTTTACCTTTTTATTGTTGATGTGTTTTATTATTTTATTATTTTATTATTTTATTATTTTATTATTTTATTATTTTATTATTGCAATAATACAAAAACTGGTCTTTACTAAAAATGTTAAGTTTCAAATATATAAGATGCTTACTTCCAACAAAAAAAGGATATTTAATGATGAAAAGTATTAAGTTAGTCGTTGCAGCCATTATTGGCTCTATTGTTTCGGGTTGCTCCGTTTTACCACTAAGCAGTTCAATCGATGAAGGACATTTTCGATTTCAAAACTTTATAAACGACACTAGTAGAAACACAGAATACCTTCATTTAATGTGTCACCAAAAAAGGCCTGTAGGTTGGAATCAATCTAAGGAGTATTTAGGTGGTGAACATAATCTTTGGGTAAAAGCTGTAGTAGCTAAAACAGACATTCAAAATAGTCGAAGAGAAGCTTTTATCAATTTTGAAGTTGATCTAGAAGCAGGTAATACATACATGTTGAACAGAAAAGTAGATGAGAAACAGATTTCTATTTGGATTCAGAATGCAGAAACTGGTGTTGTTGTTTCCGATGTAAAAGTTGCCAAGCTAGAACTACCAAAGTTAGTAGAAAAACGATTGAGACGTGAGCAATGTGAGTCTGGAACGATCTAACCTCTCGCAAATAACTTTAGCTTATTAACTTCTTAGTAACTTAACTGCAAGCCACCTATAAATATAAGGTGGCTTTTTTGTCTCTTTACCCTTCCCTTTCTGCTAAAATGAACTTAATCGCCCATCAACCATTTTGGTAAACGGGCCCAGCCTAAGACTAGGAACTACCTACATTGACTAATAATGACGTGTTACGCCGCCTTCGCTTTACTTTTGATTTAAAAGATTCTGCGCTTATTGATATCTTTTCTTCCACTAATGTTTCTGTGACTAATGATCAAATTACAGACTGGTTAAAAAAAGAAGAAGACGAAGGGTATGTAAGTCTGCACGATAAAGACTTTGCATCATTCCTTAATGGCTTTATCAACCTAAAACGCGGCAAACGTGAAGGTGCTCAACCAGAGCCAGAGAAAAACCTTAATAACAACATGATTTTTCAGAAGCTTCGTATCGCCCTTAATTTACAAGCTGAAGATATACTAGATATTTTAGCGTTAGCTGACTTTAACTTAAGTAAACATGAGTTAAGCGCCCTATTTAGAAAGCCTGGCAATAAAAATTACCGAGAGTGTAAAGACCAGATTCTTCGTAACTTTTTACAAGGTGTACAGCTTAAATATAGACCTATTCAAAGCAAATAACGCCTACGAAAAGTAAGCAATAAATGCTATAGGCAAGTAGCGCCACTAAAAATAAAAAAGCCGACTTAAGAAGTTAAATTCTAAGTCGGCTTTTTTGTAATTCTAATTCAAACAAAGTCCTAAATTTAGGCTAAGTCGAATAAAACGTTATTTTTTGCTTTTGTTCTTTCTTTTTGTCAATACACCCACTTGGCGGGCAATAGTCAATAAACCTTCAGATACATCACCGGCACCATCTTTTACTAACTTACTTACATCCGCCGAAGAAAACATAGAACCACTTCCAGACTGCACACCTTTTGCTCTTACAAACTCTTTGGTTTTACCCGTACTGGCCGTTTCAATATATTTTAATAGTATTTCTTCGTTTAAGCTTTTTGGCTTTGTTTTAAGAGTTTTAATTTTACTATTAAGTTCTGCAATCTCTGCTTCAAACAACTCAATTAGCTCTTCAATGTTGGTATAAGATTTCATTTTTTCTCAGTTAAGTTAGCACTTAGATAAGTAATTATACCTTAGCTTGGCCAATTCGCTTACTACCTATTTCAAAATTCAATATGCTTTAACTAAAAGCAGTTGAGTGTGGGTTGTTGAATTCGGGTTATTGAATTCAGGTTGTTAGATGTAGTCCGTTAAGTTTAGCTTCCAAATATTTAGCTAACTCAAGCATAGCAAACGTGCCCGCTATTGATTCTGCATCTGAGTTGTAGTTGGTATTGGTATTTACGTCGTAGGCATAAACATTACCATCTTGGTCTTGTATCGCTTCAATACCTGCGACTTGAATGTTGTTAGATTCTAAAAATGCCTCATAAGCAGGAATAAAACTTGGGGAATAATCCGTTAAAATTTCGAACTTTGCTTTTACCTTAGTTGCGCTGCCTTCAGCTTCATCTGTAGGGCAAAACATATCCTCAATAGAACAAGCATCTGCTGGGCATAGCTCAAAACCTTCAGAGGTGTCCACTTTAACTGCGTATAAAAACTTACCGCCAATAAACTCGTGCCTGATTATAAATGGTTCTGGCGCTTCAATGTATTGTTGCACAAGCGTAATACCATCAACGGGCTCGTCAAATGCGTCACCCTCAACATAGTCAGATAATGCTGATAGCGAGTGAAACAGCTGCACGCCTTGTCCTTTACCTGCTCTGTTGTGCTTAGTAATAAATGAAGCTTGATCTAATTTTTCCGCCGCCTCTATAATCTGCTTTTTACCTACCGCAGCTAACGTTCTTGGTGTTTCAATACCAGCAGTATTTAGTGCGGTATATTGATTAACTTTACTTACCTCAAGTCTCAATGCTCGACTGCCGTTGATCACAGTTCTGCCATGATGCTCTAACCAGGCTAACACTGCCTCGGTAAACTCAGGCGCAAAACGGTGGTTACGCGTATGTGATGACGCACTTATACGATTGTAAAAAACGCCTTCTGGTGGCTCTGAAGACAGGTCAATCATGCCTTCATCAAGGTGCCACATTTCATAAGGAAGATCTAATTCATCCAAACGATGTTGTAAGTGAATAGTCCACTCATTGTTTTCGTGTAGTACATATATTTTTTTCATAGGATGATCATCGCTTTTAATTTGGACTAAATATTAATCTGATTACTTAATTGCATGTATTGTCGTATAAACAATGGCGTTTCCTAAAGAACATTTGGTTTTCATTTATGCGCTTTTCGTATTTTAATACTCAACCACAATGATAAAAGGATGATACCGCCGCCAATACTTAAGCGACTTAAATCCGCTTCTCTATTCCAAATTATTAAATTTACAATAATGCCTGCTGGAATGAGCAAGTTATTCATCGCGGCTAACGTACCCACATTTACCTTTGTTGCCCCATGATTCCAACCTAAATAACCTAGTCCAGAAGCAACGACACCTAAGTAAACCAAGATCCCCCACTCTGTAGTGGTTGTTGGTAAACGTTCGACATTGCCAAATAAGGCATAACAAGCCGACGCTAAAATGAATGCGCCAATATAAAAGTAACCAAACAAAGCCTTAGGGTTTTCACTAATTGCCAAATTTGACTCAGAGGACATGAGCCTTTTGTAACTCACCTGTCCAAAAGCAAAACAAATATTGGCACACTGCACTAGCAGTAAACCAAAAAGAAAACCTGACGTTACGTTGTCGAGCCGAATTGTGAGCGCACCTATAACGGCAACAAGCGCAGCTATGAAAAACGGCTTATTAAACCTTTTATCCAATAAATCGTTTAAAAGAGTGACATACAAAGGAGTTAGTACCGTAAATAAAAGAACTTCCGGAACGCTGAGATACAAAAATGAGTGATAATAAAAGCCATACATCAGCCCCAACTGCACAGCGCCAATAGCCATTAACTTGAACTTTACAGATGGCATTGGTTTTAAAAACGGCAAAAACACAACCATGGCCAAAAATGTTCTAACGAGCACAGAAAACCAAGGATCAACATTTCGTAAATAAACCCCGATTAAACTAAACGAAAAAGCCCACAGCAAAGTAATCAATAACAAATAACGCATTAAATTAAACCAAATCAATTAAATTAAACGAATCGCCTACTCTACTGATGGTAAATAGTTGGAAATAGGCTGGAAAATAGTGTCGCAAGTTTACGGGATTCAAATCTTCTGTAAATACTCTAATTTTTGTACTTGTATGTAATCGATTTGACGCTGTCGACCGTATAAATTTCCCGAGTAGAATTTGGATAAAAAGTTTACTTTTAGATTCCCATTATAGAGTTTCCGTATAGAGTCTCGGTATAAAACTTCGGAATAAAATCTCAGTATAAAATTTCCGTATGTATTCTCGGTATAAAATTTTTAAGAGCTTTAATAAAATGACTGATAACTTAAATGAATTAACAGCAACAGATGAATCAAGAATAATAGAAATGGCGTGGGAAGATAGAACGCCTTTTGAAGCAATAGAGCATTTGTACGGTATGAGTGAAAAGCGTGTGATTCAACTTATGAGAACGAAGTTAAAAAACAGTAGTTTTAAACTATGGCGTAAACGAGTTTCAGGTCGCACCACCAAACACCTCCAACTGAGAGATCCGTCTATAATTCGCTCTCACTGCTCCACTCAATATAAACAACGATAACCATGTTATAAAAAACAGGTAGTCTCATTTGGAAGTAGTTTTACTCTGTTAATGATTTCACTAGTTAATAGGTGCATTTTGGTATTGGTTTCACTAGGCATCTATTTAACGCAGAGTTTTGAATTACGTTAGCTAATTTGTGTATCTAATCTTAATACATTTGAGTAGACTCCGCCTTTAATTCACTTTTAAGGCAATCCCTTATTGAACGCATTATCCGTTCCTTTAAATCATAGCGATTTAACGCTTAACAAAGTTAACCATAACCTCAAAAAGCATATTCTCCCAAACAGTTCGTCTTCTAATACTACTGCGGCCAATACCGTTAATGTTAGCCAACACACATTGGTTCACAAAGTATGGACCAATGACACCCTTTTTGACGCCATTGCTCATGACCTTACAGTAGATGGTTTTTCTATTAAACACGGGGCTCTGCCACCTGAATTGATCTCCGCTTTGCAGGCGCAGCAACTAGTGATTCCTGAGTCTAATTTTAAAAATGCAGGCATAGGTAGAGAAACTGATTTTATACAAAATGAATTTGTTCGAACCGACGAGATTTGTTGGATAACGGGCAATACTGAAGCAGGTATAAGCTGGTTAGATTGGGCATCAAGTTTACAGAGCTACCTTAATAAACGTTTGTATTTAGGTTTGTTTTCGTTCGAAAGCCATTTTGCTCATTACGCGCCAGGCAAATATTACAAACGTCACTTAGATGCTTTTAAAGGTGAAACAAACCGTGTTTTGTCCATCGTGGTGTACTTAAACTCAGCTTGGACACAAGGTGACGGTGGTGAGTTAGTTATGTATAAAAATCAACACGATTTAGAAGGCATAAGCGTTGCACCACAACAAGGTACTTTAGTGGCATTTTTAAGCGAAGAGTTCCCTCATGAAGTATTACCAACAAAGCGAGATCGTTACTCTATTGCGGGTTGGTTTAGAGTAAACTCATCGAGCAGAGATAAGGTTGACCCACCTGCTTAAATTTATTTTAAACTAATTGACTTAGTTATTGTCTGTACATTAACGTATTAACAAAATAAGCATGACCAACGAAACGCCATATTAACCAATCTTTATCAATTGGAAATGGCGAACTGGTCTGTCAAAAAGTAAAGGAGTATTAAGATGTTAAGCTTGCAATCTCCCAAATGTTTTTGGTCTCGATATCGTCGAATATCACTGGCACCTGATACTTTTTATTATTTTAGCGTTTCTTTACTGTTGGGCTGAATTAGCCGTAGGGGTTTTATTTTGAATGGTGAGACTAATTTAGACACGTTATTAACGTCTATGCAGCCAGAGCTCGTTGAAACAGAGTATGTATTTTGTTGTATTGAGACAACCCTACTTAATGTACTCAGGTTAGAACCGATTGCGACCTTTAAAGAGCATGAAGGATTAACCGTTGTCATAAGCAAACAAACGGCCGACGCTGAGGGAATGCAATACGATGGTGTTTTTAATCAAATTACACTGACCGTACACTCGAGTTTAAACGCCGTTGGTTTGACAGCAGCAGTTGCAACTAAGCTTGCGGAAAAAGGCTTAAGTGCGAATGTGATTGCTGCTTTTTATCATGATCACATATTTGTACAAACTGATGTTGCCGACAAAGCCTTAGCAGCCCTCAATGAGTTTACCCAATAACAGAAAAACAAATCACCTTATTGGAACCAATAAGACAAGGACACTTATGAAAAATCATCGTTTTTACCAGCAATTAGCAAGCCTTATGGTGTTAGCCTTAAGCACATTCTCGGCAAATGCTTCCGTGCCTGATAATCGTCATATTGTTATTGTAGGCTCTGCACAAGTTCAAGCATCACCGGATATCGCTGTCATTAGTCTGGAATTGGAACACAAAGATAAAAAAAGCATCACGGCCAAGCAGAATATAGACAATCGCGTAAATCAATTGCTCGATGGTTTGAGTAAATTTATGATTACTGAAGACAATGTCTCTGCATCTAGCATTTCCACTCAACCTGTTTACCTATACAGAAATAACCAACAAACACTTGATGGATTTCGTGCCAGCCGAACGTTAAAAGTGACCCTAAATGACATTACACTATTAAACGACTTTTTGGACTTTGCACTGACCGTTGGAGTCAATGAAATTAGAAACATTCAATTAAAGTCATCTAAAGAGCTAGAGCTTAAGAAAGAAGCAAGTGCACTAGCAGTAAAAGATGCCAAAACAAAAGGCCATACATTAGCTTCTGCATTCGATGCGAAGTTAGGTCGAATTTACAGTATCAATTCAACCTCTAGCTCTAACTATGACCGCTATGGCGCCAATCAAAGTATAGAACGCATAACCTTTTCCGATAACGCGGTTGCCAAAGCAAGACCAGGTAAGTATTTACAAGAAAACTTAGTTTTCACTTCGTCTATCAACGTTGTTTTTGATCTAGAGCTTAATTAATCGTGAAACAAATTAAACTCGACAATAAATTCGTCACACCATCAAAAGTAGTCTGTATTGGCCGTAACTATGTTGAACATATAAAAGAGCTGGATAACGAGCAACCTGACGCTCCAGTTATTTTTGTAAAACCTAATTCCGCTATTTCTGATCACCTATCTGCAGGAGACAGCAATACCGATGGCCACCACTATGAAGCAGAGCTCTGTTTGTTGATTAGCAACAAACAGATTAGTGCAGTTGGTTTTGGTTTAGACCTAACCAAACGTGAATTGCAAACTCAGCTAAAAACCAAAGGGTTGCCATGGGAACGAGCCAAGGCGTTTGACGGTGCAGCGGTATTTAGTGATTTCACTTCTTTTTCTGGAGACATAAATCACCTTTCCATTAAGCTATTTATTAACAACCAGTTAATTCAACATGGTTCTGTTAAACAAATGATATTTCCGCCTAATGCCTGTTTATCTGACATATCTTCATTTATGACGTTATATGATAACGACATCATTATGACTGGCACACCTAAAGGCGTTGGTGAAATAGAAGTAGGAAGTACCTTTAAAGGACAAGTACTGGAAGGTGAGCGCGTTATTATCGAGGCCAAGTGGCTGGTTGCAACGTTATAACACTTGGCTATTTCCTGTTAAGCCCTTATCATAATTAGAATTGATACCTTTAAATAATGTGATTGAAGTCAAAGCCTTATGAGTCAAAAAATCCAAACCAAATTAAACGACAGTGCCCACATTTGTCAGGTATCTAACCACCAACTGACGCCTTGTGGTTACCATGACAGCCGTGTTTATTGCGAGTTTTCAGGTATTACTGACGACTTACTTGAGTCAAATTCAGATAGATTTCACTCTTTTATGCCGCCATCTAAAGGCGCAACAGAATTAGCAAAGCTATTTTGTGCAAACTATCCACCAGCTGGTAGTTGGTATTTGGTTAAAGAACAAAGACTGTGGTTTAAAGAGTCACTCAAGCAACGTTTAATCGCACACACTGCTGATACGCCATTTCAACTTCTTATTGCCGGCGTAGCGAGTTATGTTCATGCTTTGGGTCAACTTTTAATTTGTGCCCAAGCTCAACGCGAACTCCAACTTTCTTTTAAAATACAAGTGACTTTTAGTGACCGTTGTAGCTTTCCGCTAGAACAAATCAGAGCCTTTTTGAAAGCCGCTGAAGCAACTCCATTTTTCAGATATTCTTTTGAAGTAGAAGATAAAAAATTCAAATGCCCTAAAGCATTAGACAAACTTGTCAGAGATTTTCACAAGGAATTAAACGACATTTCTGTTCAATACCAATTGGGCGACTTAACAGATTCGTCATTGTTTCCAAACGAGCAATTTGATTTGGTTTCCGAGCACTTCATGACATCGTTGTTATATAAAAACTTTGAGATAATAAAACCTATTCGAGCTAATTACTCTGCATGGCTTAAATCAGGTGGTTGGTTATTTAGCGCAGACGGTATTCGAGCTGACTCAGAGGTATACACTGATTTTGCTGCATTAAACGCAGACGTTGGTTTAGTGTTAGATGACAGTTCCACCACTCCGGTTTGGGATCCTTATGGATTACCACAAGAAGTGTTTCAAGCCATTTTAGATTCAGCAGGTGCTAAGCGTTATCCGGTTGAAAACGACAATACAATGTCGGGGTTTGTTAAACAATGAGCCAGACATTTACAAATGACGATGCCAAAGGCATCAACTTTACCGGAAAAGACTTAAGTAATTGTGTTTTTCAACAATGTAATTTAAGTAGTACTGTTTTTGAGAGTTGTGACTTAACAGGTGTCATTTTCGATCGATGTTTTACCGAAGAAAATGCGTTTGCGAGTTTTTCTAAAGCAAACTGCACAGAGAGCATGTGGCGTGGTTGTCGACTTACAGAATCAAACTTTAACGATACAAACTTAGCGGGCGCACGATTTAGAAATACCGACATTTCGGGTTCAAGTTGCAGAGATTCTCATTGGGATGACTCTCGTCTTGACGATGTTGACTTTTCATTGGTGGACTTTGATTTAGCCAGCTTTCGGAATGTGAAAGTACTTAGAGTTAAGTTTAAACCAGCACTGGTTACCAGTACTCGTCACTTTTTGAGACTGCTTAAACAAAAGCAAACGGCAAAACATACTATCTTCACATCTGGTACGGAACTCTCCCCTTTTATTGAGTATTGCTCGCGAGAATATCGCCTTAGTTTATTGCTATTAGAAATTGAGCAATTGCCGTTTTTATCTAAAATACCAAGAGTATTGTTTGCCGCTATTATTGGTTTAGTCTCTGACTTTGGCCACTCGTTAAAACGATGGGCAATTTCATCATTATTAATGGTTAGTGTATTTGCCGGATATTTTGCGCAATTCAAAAGCCAGGTTTTCTCCGGGTATAGCGACGCCTGGCATCACTCTTTATTGCACTTTATCAATCAAGGAAACTTTCAAGCAGCAACAAACGGCCCTGTGCAAACCAGTTTGAATGTATTGGGGTACTTTATGTTGGGTATTCTTATTTCTATTATAACCAATCGATTTGTAAGCCGCTGGTGATTTAATTATGCAGTTTTTATTGATCACCGATATTTTTGGCCGCACGCCCGCAGTTTCTAGCCTTGCTAACGAGTTATCTGATAATACGGTTATTATTGACCCGTACAACACCGAAGAGCAAAATTTTGGGGATGAAGCACAGGCTTATCAAACTTTTATGGAACACGTTGGAATAGAGACTTATGCCAAACAAGTAAGCAAAGCAGTTGCTGGTCTAGCTGTCCCAACGGTAATTGTTGCATTTAGTGCTGGCGCGTCGGCCTTATGGTCGGTTAGTGAGAGTATCACCAATGCAAATGTTAGGTTCAACATCCTATTTTACGCATCACAAGTCAGGCACTTCTTAGCTGTTAAACCCGCCGTAGAAAGCCACATGATATACCCAAATGAAGAAACGCACTTTTCAATTCCTGAGTTGGTGACTAAACTGGCGTTTATACCTAACGTAAAACTAGAAGTGAGCCAATATAAACATGGCTTTATGAATGAACTTAGCGATAACTTCAGTGCAGAAGGTTACAAGATGTATGTGCAACGAATAGATGACTTAGTCAGCACACACCAATGGCAAAGCGAGTAACATCTGATTCCTGTAATTTAATGTCTGCACCTAAAAACATAAACCCTTTAGAACCATAGAGAATAATATGCGCACGTCATCCTTTCGCTTCATCAAGTTAATTATCACCGTTTTAGCAGTATCTGTTATAGCCGGCTGTTTAGGTATGCCTGAAAAGGTAAAACCTATTAACCAGTTTGAATTACCTAAGTATTTAGGCAAATGGTATGAAGTAGCAAGGCTTGATCATTCCTTTGAGCGCGGTTTAAGCCAAGTTACCGCTGAATACCAACTAAAAGAAGGTGGCGGTGTTAAGGTCATCAATAGAGGTTTTTCCGATGAGGAAAATGAATGGTCAGAAGCGTTAGGCAAAGCTTACTTTGTTGAAGATGAAAGCACAGGCTACTTAAAAGTTTCATTTTTTGGCCCGTTTTACGGCTCTTATGTCATTTTTGAAATGGACCAAGAAAACTATCAATATGCCTTTGTATCTGGCCCCGATACGGACTTCCTTTGGTTATTGTCACGGACACCAGATATTAGCGATGAATTACGAAACCAGTTTATTACAAGTGCTCAAGACAAAGGCTTTGATACCAGCAAGCTGATTTTTGTTAAGCATTAATCAATAAATACAGCCTCTATAACTCGCTAAAAGTAAAAACGCAGTGTTATTGAGGTTGTCCGGCCAGCGAGGGTGCGAGCCCTAATTATGTTGTTTGCTGGTAACGCCCCCTCTTCTGACTCTGTAATTCCTTTAGAATCAAATGCATTATTGATATTCAACGACACCGTTAAGTTGTCACTTAAGTTATAGTCTGCAAACAAGTTAAACTGAGTATAAGCGTCAAACTCCAGTTCATTACTGTCTTGAGCGTAAGCGCCGCTTGAACCAATTAAGTTTGCTCCAACAGCTGCTGACTCAAAGCTATACCTGCCCGTAAATGAATAAACAACATCCGCTTGGCGTCGTGGTGTATTACCAACAACCGATTCATTTAATGCATCTTTAGCGATTTCTGCATCTGTTAGCGTGATGTGGCCTCTTAAGTCAAAATTACCGACAAAGTAAGATGCCTCAACTTCAACACCCATCGCTTCATATTTTCGGTCAAAAAATCGTTGGCTAGTTGCTTCAAAGTTTTGCTCTTCTGTCTCTGCATAAAAAGCAGTGGCAAAAATAGCCAATTCGTTTTGACGATATTTAACACCCGCTTCAATTTGATCGACTTCATCAATGGCATCAGCAGACGCAACTGAACCATCAGCTCTAACCTTACCAAACAGAAGTCGGTCGGCGTTTGCTCGGCCACCATGGCTTATGCGAGCAAAAACAGCCGTATCTTTGTCTACTTTATAGTTCACGCCAACAGAGTAGGATGTATAGTCCCAGTCGTAGTTAATTGGCGATGCATTGGCATTATCAATATTTACAACATCAACTTCTGGCATTGAAATAACGCCATCGCCGTTCATATCATAAGTACCAGTTGTAGCACCTGCATATGTACCGCGAGCTTCACCGCTGTCATATCTAACACTTGCGTCAAAAGTAAAGTCTTCATAGTCGGTTGTCACGGCAACATAAGGCGCAGTGACGGTATAATCAGCATCGTAATTTCTTTGACAACAGTTGCTCCAGAATGGCGTTCCATAAGCGTATAAACCATTATCTGAATAAGAAGTACCGTCTTCTGCTACTACATTTACCAAAGCAGCATTGTCACCTTTTTGCTCTAATAAATAAGAATTCCATAACCAGCTCATACCAATGTTTTGTGTGGCCGCGTAATAACCAAAAGTCACATTCGTATTGTCTAAGGTTTTTGTTAGCTTAATGTCATTAACAATGTTATCAAAATCGTCCATTTCAACATCAAATGTATGGATCCTCATTACATAATCTGAATTATAACTATTACCTGCTTGTAGACCATTCGCATACTCTAATGTCGCGCCAGAACCTGCAATACTCTCAGCGACAGCGGAAGCTTCACCTACTTCTGCAGGGAAAGGAGCATTAAAAGTACCGCTTACTGAAGATTTTCTGAATCGATTTTCTACTTGCCAGTCATTACCTAAATCAAATGATGCTTCTACACCAAAAGAGTCCACCAAAGGACTCATACCATCTCTTATATCACCAAAACGTAATTCTCCATTTTTGCCTCTAGATAAGGTTTTGGTGAAGTATGCCGAGTGTGGCGTATCTGAAAGAGAGTCGAATCCCGGTAATGAGCTACCATTGACTCGTACAGGCATAGGTAAGTAACCAATTGAGTTGTCATCTAAATGTTTGAAATATAAACGTACATAACCCGAATCAAAGTCCTTTGTTATATTTGCTTTGATTTGGCCGCCTTTGTTTGCGGTATAACCAGCATCTCTTGGGCCATCGCCTTGTCTTACAAAACCACCAACGTGGAACCGTAACGTGTCATTTATTTCTGTTCCGTACTCAAAATCTGTTTTAAATGAGTCATAGTCAACGCCAAAGGTTGTTGCAACGCTGCCACCATCATCTTCACCTGTTTTACTGATAAGGTTGATAATACCGCCAGGTGAATTACTCGCGAGCGTTGAAGCCGAACCACCACGTATCGACTCTACTGAAGAAACTGTTGAATCTGCTCGTAGAAATATATCAGCGTTACCAAAAGCAATATCACCAAATTGTAATACTGGTAAGCCATCTTCTTGTAACTGAAGGAACTTAGCTCCACCAGATGCTACTGGCAATCCACGAACCGCAATGTTGGCATTACCTTCACCGCCCGTTGCTTCAGAACGAACGCCAGGAATAAGTCTAAAGATCTCAGCGGTTGTTCGTGGCGTAGCAACTTCAATACTTGAAAGATCGACGCTACTAATAGAAACACTAGAGTCCATTACGTTTTTGCCTTTTACAACACCTGTAACGGCGATACGCTCAAAGTCCAAGCCACTCACATTTTTAATATGGTTATCTGAGCTTTTATATACGCTTTCTATTTTTGGTTTTGTATTTAAAGGCTTTGCATTCGCACACACGATACTAAAACACAGCAATAAAACGACTAACGCAGCGTTAACATTCTGCTTCATAAAAGTTCAACCAAAAGGGATCTCGCATTTATTGGATGTTTAAAGTCTAGTCTTAAAATAGAAGAAAGGGCTACACCTACTCAAAGTATCCACATATCTAAAAACCCACCCTTATAATTTAAATTCAAACAAAGCTTGACCATCCCATCTTCTGATTTTAAACTTTCAGTAATTTCTGAAACTTAAATAGGAAGTGTAAATAAAATGACGCCAAAAATAGAAACCTTTGTTATGCACTGCGGTGAAATGGGCAGTCGATGGGGATTTAACCGCACTATAGGTCAAATGGTTGGGTTGTTAATTGTTAGTGATAAGCCATTAACAGCGAACGAATTATCGGACACGTTAAATATTTCTCGCGGTAATGTCAGCATGGGCATCAAAGAATTACAAAGCTGGCGTTTAATAAAAACTAAACACGTTCCTGGTGATCGTAAAGATTATTATGAACCTGCTGGCACCATTTGGGAGCTGGCAACACAAGTATTTGAAGAGCGCCGAAAACGAGAAATGGACCCTACCCTGTCACTGCTTCGTTCAGTGATTATTGAAGAGCCAGCAAACGTTCAAGAGGAATATGCCCAAGACAAAATGATGGAAATTCATAATATTCTTGAGTCTATTACGAGTTGGACAAGTGAATTGCAATCGATGAATCCAGATAAACTTAAAACACTGATGAAGCTTGGTTCTAGTGTTGGCAAGGTTCTGGATATGAAAGACAAGTTGTTAAGCAACTCAAAATAAACCTGACGTTCAAAGCATTATAGTAGTGCCTTTGGGTGCTCACGGAGTTATTTATGTTAGATACATTTATCCTGTCGCGAATTCAATTCGCAGCCAATATTAGTTTTCATATATTGTTTCCAACCATTACCATCGCCCTGTGTTGGTTTTTGCTTTTCTTTAAAATCCGTTTTGATATCACTCAAGACCCTATTTGGATGCGTGCCTATCGCTTTTGGGTAAAAGTATTTGCGCTTACTTTTGCATTAGGTGTGGTTAGTGGCATCACCATGTCATTTCAATTTGGTACAAACTGGCCGGGCTTTATGGAAAAAGTCGGTAATATTGCAGGGCCACTGTTAGGTTACGAAGTACTAACGGCGTTCTTTTTGGAAGCGACATTTTTGGGGATAATGTTGTTTGGCATTAAAAGAGTTCCACCCAAAGTACACACATTAGCAACGGCGGTTGTTGCTCTTGGCACGACATTATCTGCATTTTGGATCCTTTCTCTAAATTCGTGGATGCAAACACCCACAGGTTTTGAAATGAGAGATGGCGTAGCCTACCCGCTTGATTGGTTTGCTATCATTTTTAATCCTTCTTTCCCTTATCGATTCAGCCACATGCTTATTGCATCTGGAATAACAGCAAGCTTTTTGGTTGCTGGCATAAGTGCGTATCGCATTTACCGAGGTGACAATAAACGAGCACCAAAGCTGACGTTAAAAATAGCACTGATAGCCGCTATGGTGTTAACTCCTCTGCAAGCCTTTGTTGGTGATCTTCATGGCTTAAATACGTTGGAACACCAACCTCAAAAAGTCGCTGCGATGGAAGGTGTATGGGAAACAGAAAGTGGTGTGCCACTATTGTTATTTGCGATTCCTGATGAAGAAACCCGCACAAATCACTTTGAAATTGCTATTCCAAACTTAGCCAGTTTGATCCTAACTCACGACGCCGATGGCGAAATCAAAGGTTTAAATGAATTTGTTGGTGAGCATCCACCTGTTAAACCGGTATTTTATGCTTTCAGAGTCATGGTTGGTTTAGGCATGTTAATGATCTTGATTGCCTGGTGGTGCGGTATACGTGCAATGCGAAATAAAAACTTGTCTGCGATGCAGTTAAAAGTGCTTATAGCAATGAGCTTTTCTGGTTGGGTAGCGACATTAGCCGGCTGGTACGTTACTGAAATTGGCCGACAACCTTACTTAGTATCAAACGTGCTCACGGTTGAACAAGCGGTTACGGACATCGCGCCAACGAATGTTGCATTTAGCTTAACCTTGTACCTGCTTTTATACGGGTTCCTACTTTGCGCTTATTTATACACAATTTTTGTAATGGCGAATCGCGCCGTTGAAATTGAAGAAATGAAGCCAGAAGTAAGCTCACTGGAAATTCAAACCAACCCAGCAGGAGAAGCTCATGTTTGAACAAAATACGTTGGCTATCATTTTTGTTTCACTAATGGGCTTGGCCGTTTTACTATACGCAATTTTAGATGGTTATGACTTAGGTGTTGGCATGTTATTACCGCTGCACGATGATAAAAGCGCGGATACTATGATTGCCAGTATCGGGCCATTTTGGGATGCGAATGAAACTTGGCTCGTGTTAGCCGTTGGCTTGTTGCTAATAGCGTTTCCCGAGGCACATAGTTATATCCTCAAAGAGTTATATATTCCCGCAACATTATTGTTGTTGGGGCTAATTTTACGTGGTGTGGCGTTTGATTTTAGGGCGAAGGCGAATATTAGTCATAAACCAAGTTGGAATTTCGCTTTTAAGCTCGGCTCTTGGCTAGCTTCGTTTTCTCAAGGTTATATGCTTGGCTCATACGTAACGGGATTTTCAACGGACACCTTTAGCATTGTATTTGCAATTTTAAGCGGGCTTGGTGTTTGCGCCGCCTATTGTTTTATTGGCGCTACCTGGCTTGTTATGAAAACGGAGTCGTCTTTACAAGAGTGGTCGATTAGCATCGCAAAAAAGGCACTGGGCATCGCTTTTACCGGCATTCTACTTGTTTCATTAACCAACTTAGTATTAAACCCAGAAATTTATGAAAAGTGGTTTACCTGGACAGTAGGTGTGTTTTTATTGCCTATTCCAATTGTGTGCGCCGTGTTATTTGGTTTTTGCTATAAAGCGCTATCCCAACTTCAAGTAAAACCAGATTTTGGTGCCGGTTACCCGTTTATATTAGCGGCGCTTATTTTTGTTTTAAGTTTTGTTGGCTTAGGTTACAGCTTTTTCCCATACATTGTTCCTCATCAGATCACCATATGGGAATCCGTGGCCGCCAAAGAGTCACTTAACTTTTTACTTTACGGCGCAGTGATTGTTGTTCCTACTATTCTGGCCTATACCGTTTATTCCTATCGAGTATTCTGGGGCAAGGTCCAGGAGTTGCGATACTATTAGTTACGTGGCGCAGCTCTCTGCAAGTAAGAGTCTAAAAATTTGAACACTAAAAGTAGAATTTCGAAAAATGAAAGTTAAAAGGCAGGCATAGTAATACCTGCCTTTGCTTTGTTTCTCATGTTTTACGTATTTGATATAATCTAAAAACGTTCTATTAAGAAACCATCAAATGTATTTACCTAAAAACTGCCGAGTAATAACCGTTGGCGACGGTGACTTAAGTTTCTCTCGAGCATTATTGGCTCATGTATCGTCTAATAATCTCATTGCATCAACTTACGACAGTGAATCGGTACTTAGAAGTAAATACAAAAATAACGCATTGGATGATTTGTTGAATGCCGGTGTCGCCGTATTCCATGATATTGATATAACTAATTTAGAAAGTGTTAAACAGTTACCTCAAGAACAGGCCGACATTGTTATTTTTAATCACCCTCTTGTGCCTACACAAAAAACTTATGCGCAATATCAAAAAGAACGTGATAAAACCGCGAACCTACTTAACCGGAACTTGTTGTATCACTTTGTAAAACACAGCTTTGATGTTTTGTTATCGAGCAGCGGTGAACGTCTATGTTATATCACCACTAAGTCAGTGAAGCCTTATAGCCACTGGCACATTGAGACCAGCTTAACCCCTTTATTTCTAAATTCTTTAGCTACAGGCTCGGGTGATTCCAAAAATAGCGTTGAGTTTTTAGGTAGTGAAGCCTTTAACGTGTCTCTATTTAAAAACTACTTAATTCGTAATGTAGATAGAGACAAGTGCGTTAAACATGAGGCGAGTGATATTTACGTCTATTCCGACAATAACGAGCACAACATTAAATCGAGACTAACGTCATTTCAGTATGACCAAGAAGGCTATTGTTCGCTTTGTAGAAAAGGTCCATTTGCCAACCAAGCAGACTGGGAACTCCACAAAAACACTCGCATTCACAAAGCTCAATGGCAATATCACTTAGATTGGCAGCAATATAAGAGCCTTCTATAGGCATTGCCTGCTACATTGCCTAACACCTAGACTTTTGGCGTTGCGTGTAAAAGCGCTTCTTTTATGCGACGTTCGTGGTTTGCTTGCCATTCATCTAACGACATCTTTTGTTCTGCATCAGCCTTTTTTTTCGCTTTTTCATAGACCTCTACTGCTGTGTATTGCGGTATAACTGCAATGCCTTCTGAGTCGGCAACTATAATATCGCCGGGGTTTACCGTGACACCGCCACACACAATAGGTTGGTTTAAAGGCAACTTGGCTTTTTTACTGCCTGGCACAGGGAATACGCCCTTAGCAAATACCGGAAAAGCGTTCTCTTTAATTTCCTCAACATCACGCACCACACCATCAACCACAAAACCCGTGATACCTCGTTTTTGTGCTACGGCACATACATTCCCACCCGCAACAGCAAAGTCAGTATCAACACCATCCACAACAATAATCGAGCCTTTTGGAGCTTCATAAATTGCCGCATGCATCATCAAGTGGTCGCCCGCAATTAACTGAACCGTAAAAGCAGGCCCTGCAATTCTATTGGGGGTTTGCAAAAGAGAATGTATTGAAAAGTTGATAAACTGCGTCCGAGGTAACACATTTGCATAATCTGTTGGTGACAATGACTCAAATACCTTTCCCATTTTACATTTTCTCCTTTTTGAACGGTGGCTTGCCGTAAACTAGTGACTTAACAATAGTGCTCTAGTTAAGGCGCTTAATAATTTATAACATCTTTGTGCTTATTTGATAAAGCCGAAGATGAGTGAATTTATGTTTCTTCTAATGAACCACTTTATGTTTCACCTAATAAATCATCTAACTTATATATCGTATTTTCTGAAGCATTGTTTTTGTTAAGTACTTTTTAGCAGGTACTTTTATAACTGCTTTAGGTTAAAAGCTTTTGCTAATGTTCTTTAATTAAAAATTCCTGCTAAACACATTATTGAGCAAACAATCCTTTAATATCGCTCTTCTTCGCTCACTACGCCCTATCACTGTGATATAATTTTGTTAATCAACAAAGGCACTGTGCAGCTAAGGTACTAAACTCAATCAGTACCCTACTATGCTTTTCCAACAGAACTCTATTTGGACCCCAAACATGTCAGACAAGTTTTTTTTCAAAGGTCGCCAAGACGCACGACAAAACCATATAAAAAGCTACCAACCTAAAGTGTCACAAAAAGCAGGAAGTAAAAAGTATCCTTTGGAACTTGTTGTTACTTCGGAAGAAAGAAAAAATGAAATTGAACAACAACTTAGCGAACACGAGTTATTTGCGAATATTGAAGTAAACACTACTGAAAACGCTCAAGAATCTATAGAGCAGCTCTCTACATTGCTAAATAAAGCCACTACTGTGACTGTTGAGAAAACACCATCTCGTAACGATCCTTGTCTTTGTGGTAGCGGCAAAAAATACAAAAAATGCTGCGGATAAAGTAAAACATTTCCCTTGGAAGATAAAAGCCCGATCTAGTTGATTGGGCTTTTTAGGTTTTATAGCACTTCAATGCAAGTGTTGGTTAATAGTCCGGTTCGTCATCTTAGATAAAATGTTATTCTACCGACCAATTCAACTTACTCATTTTAAGGCTCTGCAAATGCAACCGCAATCCGACCCATTCATCGTTCCTGCTTGCTTAGAAGATATTCAGGTTGAATATGAAGATCCTGATTTTATTGTAATTAACAAACCTTCTAAATTGTTGAGCTTATCGGGTAAACATCCACTGAACAAAGACTCCGTTCACCATCGTATAGTGCAGCAATTCCCAACTGCAACCTTGATTCACCGACTGGATTTTGGCACTTCTGGATTGATGTTACTGGCGTTAAACAAAGATACTAACAAGCAGCTTTGTGATCAGTTTGCAGCGAGGAGTGTGAAAAAAGAATACCAGGCAATACTGGATGGGCAATTGGCCAAAACTCAAGGTGAGATTAACTTTCCGTTGATTAAAGATGCTGATGGGTTTCCGTTACAAAAGATCTGTTACGAGACTGGAAAGCCGGCCACCAGCCGTTACGAAGTACTGAGTTATAATTCAAATAACAACACGTCGCATGTGAAATTTGAGCCTATAACCGGTCGGACGCACCAATTACGATTGCATAGTATGGCCATTGGGCACCCTATTATTGGCTGTGATCTTTATGATTTAGAAGATTCTTATTTTAAGGCTGAGCGACTCATGCTGCATGCCACATACTTGTCGTTTTCTCACCCTAAGTCGAATGAGCCCCTGCACTTCTATTCAGCTAGCCCATTCTGAGATTGTGTCGATTTTCTTAAATACACTAATTAAATGTTCTTTTTGCATCTGTTTTTGAATAGCGAGGTATCTAACAATAAAATAACGAATAAGAACAGGCAATATGACCCTTTTTAAAACAGCAATAAAATCCGTGATAGTCTGCTTTGCTTTAATACCTTTGACAGCATTAGCCTCAAACTATGACTTTAGTTTTTTAACTCAAAATATAGAGAAAACAAAAAAAATTGCCGGCATTCCCTCTGGTACTTCAATTATCGCAGTTAAAGGAGACCAAATAGTTTTTCAAGCTCATATAGGGTTTGCTGATATTGCCAATCAAATAAAAGTAACCAAAAACACGCCTTATTATATTGCTTCAGTTACCAAACCTTTTATGGCCCTCAATGTACTTCTTGATATGGAAAACAACCGACTTCCGTCGAACTTACAGCTTTCAACTATGTTACCAGAGCTAGATGTCAAAGGCTTAAATGAACAAATGGTTGGGATTAAACAATTATTATCTCACACTAGCGCAATTGATAATTACCCTTTGGTATTGGCAAGTGCGTATAGCGGTCTACATGATGAAAAAAGCCTTATCTCCTTAGCTAATAATTACTCAATAAAAGAGCCTCACGATTTAGGCACTTTTAAATACACCAATGTTGGTTACAATCTTTATAGTATTTTTGCTGATCAATACTTTGACGATAATTGGCAAACTCGATTAAGAACACAATTGTTTGAACCTTTATCCATGACAAGCACCTCTGCAACCCGAACCTTCTATGATGAGCAAAAGCTAAAGGTTGCTAAACCTTACTCTTTAATGGTCTCGTCTCTTCCAAATGCACTGCCTCTAGAAAAACAGGATGCCACAATGCACTCAGCTGGTGGTATGTATTCAAGTGCCAGTGACCTCGCTAAGTTTCTAATTGCACAGTTAAACCAAGGTAAAGTAGATGGTGTACAGGTGTTTCCAGCAAATGTAATTACCAAATCTCACCAACAACAAGTTACTACTAATGCCAACTATATGGATTTTCAACGTGATGGGTATGCATGGGGTTGGTATACAGGAATTTATAAAGGCGAGAATATGTTGCATCATTTTGGTGGATTCTCTGGAACCCATGCTCACTTGTCCTTTATGCCTAAAAGTAAACTAGGATTGGTGGTTATCAACAATGAAGATTTTTTAAGCTCAAAACTAACCGCTGTTATTGCAGACTTTATTTATGGCAAGTTACTCAACGAAAATGATATAGAAAACCAAGTAGCCAAGCGCTTTGAATCTCTTAATTCTAAGCTAGTTAATATTGAAAACATGCTGACAAAGCAACAGCAAAAAATAGCTGAACGGAAAATGAATTTGTCGCTTCAAATCGGCGCTTACCAGGGGCAATATCGACATCCCGATTTAGGTACTATGGTGTTATCTATTTCGCAAGATAATGAACTCAAAGTTAACTGGGGCCAAATGAATAGTACTGTTTCCGGCTTTAACAAACTTGACGTAATTCGAGTTACTCTTAAACCAACAAACGGTGAAATAATTATGTTTGAAGTTAAAGAAAGAGTAATATCACTTACTTATCAGGGGATTAAGTTTAGTCGCCAATACAAGGATTAATACAATATTAATGCTTTAATCTTAAAAAACGTCCTTTTTACTTTTACAGAGAGAGAAACAAAGTGTCAGAAATATGGATCCCTATTTCAATAATGATCTCATTCACCATATTAATTGGTTTAACCATTTTTTTAGGTAGTAAAAACAAGAAAGAAGTCCAACTGACGTTACGTCATATGATTGATAAAGGTGAGCCTGTTACACCTGAACTATTAAGTAAAATCGGCGCGATAAAGCCAACAAAGGCACTAGACTTTCGTAGAGGAATCGTTCTAATCAGTATTGGAATCGCTTGTTTGTTATCTGGAAATCTACTGGCGCAAATCAAGCTTGCATTCGCTATTGCTGTTTTTCCAATATTCATTGGTATTGCCTTTCTTTTAACATGGAAGCTAAACCAATATGACGACTAATGATTGACGATAAAACGCTGATCGCTCGCGTTTTGACTGAAGACGATCACCATGCTTTTGCAACTTTAGTAAAAAAATATCAGAACCCAATTCGTCAGTTTGTTCGCAGGTTAAGTGGCGGCCATCACGATTTAGCAGAAGATGTTGCTCAAGAAACATTTTTACGTATTTATAAAAAGTTAAACACGTTTTCTGGTCAATCTAGTTTCAGTACATGGGCTCATAAAATAGCTTACAACTGCTTTTTAAAGCACAAACAAAAGGCTCACTTTCAAAATGAAGTACAAGCCTTTGAGCTAAGCGACTTTAAAGATACTGACAGCTCAGTAGAAAAGGACATTTTAATAGAACAGCTAATGAATAATTTAATTTTAAGTGAAAAAACGTGTTTAACACTATCGATTAGTGCAGGAATGAGTCACCAGGAAATATGTGAAGTAACGTCTATTCCATTGGGCACAGTAAAATCTCATATAAACCGCGGTAAACAAAAGTTAATAGACATTATTGCGTTAAGTAAGGCAGATAAACAATGAGTAAAGAAGACGACTTTTTAATAGCTGCTCTACAATATCACGAAGAAATTGACGGCGAAGAGTTTACAGATCAAGTCCTTAAAAAAGTAAGTAACAGACTACAGCTAAAGTTAATACTTTTGTTTGTATCGCTTGCTTTGGCGGCATTGTTATCAATGTTCGTATTCAATTTCGAATTCAAATTTGATTTAACTGATAAGCAAGCTTTATGGTTTTTGTCTGGCTCGCTTAGCTTGATATTAGGTGCCGGACTTTGGTCAGCTAAGGAAAGTTTTTAGAGGCTTTATATTATTTAACTTCTAACGACAACTATTGAAAAGCTCAAGTTAAGACGACTGTCGTATTTGGAATTTAACAAAATAAGTAGTCTAATTGTTGTAGCTAGATAGCTCTCTTTATTTGTTTTAGCTGATAATTTTTCACCATTAAGCAAGCAAGTTTTCAAGCTCTTGCTTTTGTTTAGGATCAAGCTTATTAAGCGTTTTTAGTGCTTCACTTAAAGCCGCTTTCGCTTTATTTGCTAGTTTAAAATGCAAATAAGACTTAATTAATGCTTTATGAGCGTTAAAAGATTGAGAGTAGGTATCCCGATTCCATTTAAATAGTGCTAACGCGTCTTCCTTTCTATTTAAGTATTGTAACCACTGTCCATAGCCATTAGCCCTATCTTCTGGGATAACCATTGGTTGATTAATTAACTCAGATCGTGCCGTGAAAATAGATTGTAAATCAGCCAATGTTTGTGGGGTTTTAGGGATCGCCCAATTGGGGAACAAGTGTTTAATGCCGTAATACTGGCCCAGTAATGTAGTAGAGTCGTGACTTTCGTCATCAAAATTTTTAATAGACACATTGAGATTAGGGTTTGGGTATTTTTTTATTAATTCGCCAAATTTTTGAAACGGTGTTGTCATCGTTGGCTCTTCGTCAGCGATAGAGATAAACAAGCGACCAGCAAGCTCTTGGCCTTTCATCGCCTCTTCAGCAAGTCCCAGTAATTCGTTATTATTCCAATACAAAGATGGACTTATCGCTATTACTCCATTGAATAAATTCGGCCGTTTGACGAGCGCATTAATTGCAAATTGACCACCATGCGATGTGCCAGACAATGCTTGATACTCTAGCGTACGATAATGCGCTTTAATGAAAGGAATGACTTCTTTTTCGACAAATGAAAGGAAAAGATCTGCACCAGAAAGAGATTCTAAGTCCGAATTCTCTTTGTTCGCTAGTGTTAGCTCCTTACCGCGTTTATGGCTTGGGTTTACTATACCAACAACAATCATGCTAGGTGCTTGATCGAATTTTGCCAAAAAATCCAAAGTGCCTGAGGTATGCCCTCCTTGAATGTCACCGTCTGTAATATACATAACAGGATAGCTCTCAGTGTCATTTTTGTATGTTGCAGGCAGGTACACAACTAATTTGCGTTTCTCATCTAAAATCTGGCTATCTAAAACAACTTCTTCAACTTCACCAATGTGATCAGACGCAAAAGCGTTAATGTGAATAGAACAAATCAGCATAAAAATTAGATTCACTGCTATTTTCTTCATTATTGTCCTTTTTAATATTTCATTGAAGTCACTAAAAAGTGATTAAGCATGATGTACACTTTATAGAACTAACTTTCATTACCTAAACGTATCAGTGATTTCCTTTGATAGCATAAAATTAAACTACCACAAACTTCTTTTACTTCAAATTGTTACTAGCATATACGAAAAAACGCACGCTATTTGTATTCGAAATTGCCAACCGATAATGAAACAACTATATTGTCAAATTGCAACCTGAACAAATATAATCGTTGGCTCCGGATAAAACTGAGCTTTGTCATGACATACAAGGAAGAGCCATGAGCAATCTCATTAAAATAGCCATCTTATTACTAACGTTCTTTACTCACGCAACAGAGAAACCTGTACATTTAAAAACAGTAGAAGAGCTTACTCAAGAAAACTCTAGTTACTCCAACCTAATGCTTGGCCTCTACAATGAGTTTGGTTACTCAATTCCACAAAATTTCGAAAAAGCTAAATTTCATTATGAAATATCCGCACACCCAATGTCTTTTGATCGCCTAGGTTTCCTTTATAACTCTGGATACGGGGTTGAAGTCGATCTTAAAAAAGCTAACTCTTTATATATGGTTGCTATAGATTTTCATCCCGACCTCGTTCTCGAATACATTGAAATTTTAAAAGAAACTAAAAGTCACAACGTGGAAGCAGAATGGGTATATTTGTCCTACACACAAGATGACGAAACATGGGATTGTGACTACGCCATAAATAGATTTGAAGAGTTAGCGAAGTCCAACAATGTCTGGGTTTTATATCAATTGGGGCATGCTTATAGCTCAAACTCAGGAGTTAAATGCCGAAAGCCTGACGATAAAAAAGCAAAGCAGTTTTATGAAAAAGCAGCTAACTTGGGTCACCCTCAGTCAATGAACAATCTATCAGTCATATTAACCAAACTGAAAGAAAACCCATTATCTTCAAACGAAGATTCGCAAGTTGACTCATTGTATTGGTTAAAAAAGGCCGCAGTAACAGGCGTAATAAAGTCCCAAATTAATCTTGGACTCAAATACCTCTATGGAGCTACATACCTAGAGAAAGATATAGAAAAGTCTCTATATTGGTTAAGTGAAGCCCGAAATCAAGGTAGTTCTTGGTCCAAATTTTATTTAGGAATCGCTTACCTTCGGGTACTTAAAGACAAAGAAAAAGGTTTAGAGTTGATGAAAGAAGCGTCAGGTGAAGATATTTGCCGCGCTGATTATGAGTTAAGTCGGTATTACCTCGACAACCAAACTAATGTTAAAGAAGCTAAAGCATACTTCGACGCCTCTCAAAAAAAGGGATGCAAAGATCCCAGCAACTTAGAGTCTAGGTTGCTGAAATTAGTGAATAAATAAATTCGCAAACGATATTAGACCAATTGACACTCAGGTGTCGCTATGGTTTCGCCCATTTAATTGACGCTGTACATTCAATCGATGATGAAAGCGAAATAAGAGTTATTACCTGATGAATTATTACGGCTGGGAAAGGCCACGTCAATTTAACAAACGGGCTACCGCTAGTAAAAGCAGAAGAATTAGCTAAAAAGGTGTCCGGGGTATATTGACCGCTTTAAATACTCGCTCGTAGCTGAACTTCGCTTTAGTGCCATTAACTGACGTTTGAGTCATAGTCTCTTGTTAGGTGCAGTTAACTGGCTAGCCATAAGCTTAACATTAACGATAACCATGTGAGTCCGTACAAAATGATGCTCGGATTTTTAGATTTTACATTTAAATGAATGAACAAAAGTGTAAAAGCTACGCCAGCAATACTCGAAAATATACTACTTGTAGCAGAGAGATCAGCGCTACTGATAATTTTTATAGGTAAAAGAGTAAGTAACCCAAAAACAGCCAGATATATAGACCACTTAACAATGTTCTCACGGAGCAGCTCATCAGGGTCAACAAGTTCGTTGCTTTTATTTCCAAACAACTCCTTGAGTATAACTATAATTTCCTTGTCAGCTTCAGTCATACTTCCTTTGCACCTAACAGTTCTTTATTATGGACTCACAGTAACATAAGCTTCCTCTGCAAAACTAGATTCTTTGTTTTCCTTATAAATCGAACGTCCGCTTTTACTTTTTCAAATCTAACGCTCACTATTCCTGGGTGGTCGTAATCCGTACTCAGCTGAACTTCACAAAAGTGCCAAAAAGGTACGTAGAAATACCATATGTTCCAAAATGGAACTTGGTATCTCAACTTAATGCCTTAAGTTGGGAATTGCATATTTTACAAATTTTCTTGGCCTCTAAGTGCCATGTTCGGTCATTCGCTTTATTTCCTTTTGATAAAACCAATTATTACTTTTACTAAAACAGATAGTAGTAATATTTCTCCTAGGTAAATATACCAAAAAACTGTATCCATCTGTCCGTAAACGGTTTCTGAAGTAACTATTCCCAATAAGTTTGTTAGAATATTATCAGAATTCAAAACATGAATCGTATGCGCATAAAACAATAACGATAGTGGAAGTAAAATAATGATGAACCCTACTATCAATATCCATTTTCTATTCATTAATTTAATCCAAAATAAGTTTCAAATTCGCTCATTGCTGAGATCTCGGCTTTGTGCCATTTTGAGAGGTTAGAGGAGTAAGTGTTCAATATACGTTATTTTTGAATCGATTTAGTCAACATTTGTTTTAGTGTTTTTAGCTCTAACTTAATAGACACTTTCAATTATTTATTTTAACTGCCCAACCTAAACCATGCTTACGGGTTAATGATAGGCAGTTGCAAAAAATATTTGTTAAAGTCTAAATAAAGAGAATCGCCTAGCGGATTCAGCTATATAAGACATGCAATAGAAAGAGAAGCTGAAAATGATTTCTTAGCATAAAGATTTACTTTCCAGCCATTCCAAACTGGTTTTAAGTTATCTTTTAAACTTACTTGCTTATTAGTTGTGTCAAAGCCCGTGATTCCACATATTCCGTAATTCGGTAATTTATATGAGCATTTATGCGCCCACTTAAGATCTTCCGCTTTAGTCCTCAATTTTCTGCTATTTGAAGTACCCACACTGCGATAAACAACACATGCGCCGTTATCAAATACATTAAAATCATATATGACTCTATTCTTGCGTCCGCTTGAAGGAATATCTGGATTGACAAACTCTACTTCGTACGGCGTAACTTTATGGGTTATTTCCTCTGAACCTTTATAATGACTAATTGCAGCATCTAAATTTATTTCTTGGGCATAGGCACTGTTAGCTAAGATGCTAAACAGTGAGATAATTAGAACTTTGTCCTTGTACATTTATAATTCCTTAAACTATTAAAAAACGTTTGGAATTTTAATTACTTTTTTATTTATTACAATAGGTTAATTTGTGAAAAAGCATTCAAAATACTCTTAATGAACTCAATGATACAAGACCTGTATTAACACATTGAACGAGCCTACCTCAATGGCCGCTTTTCGCTCATAACTGACTGTCAGGTGAATAGCTAAACCTATAAGCTTTGCATTAAATATCACCTAATAAACCTAAAAACTCGCAAAGCTCACCCTTATTAACTTACAACCACAAAAAAGCCCACCAAATGGCAGGGCTTCTATAAAACGTTATTCGTGTACACGACTCAATATCGTTAGGCTTTAAACAACTTGCTTACCATAAAGAACTTAATTAAAGCCTTTAAACAACTTGCTTACTAGAAACAATTAGCCTTCGATTTCTGCATTGTGATAAACGTCTTGAACGTCTTCGCAGTTTTCTAGCATGTCCATGAATTTCTCAAACATGGCTACGTCGTCACCGGTAACTGGCGTTGTAGTTTGTGGTTCCCAAGAGATTTCTTGAACATCAAAATCAACGCCTTCGAATGACTCTTCCAACGCGGTTTTTACGTTATTGTATTCTGTGTGTGGTGCAGTTACGGTAATTTTACCTTCTTCACTTTCAACGTCTGTAACGTCAACATCAGCCATCATTAGCGCTTCTAAAACTTCATCTTCGTCATTGCCATCAAAAACAAAAATAGCAACGTGATCAAACATGTGAGCGGCAGAGCCTTGAGCACCTAGCTTTGAGTTGGTTTTAGTAAAGCTATTACGAACTTCCATGATAGTACGGTTGTTGTTATCAGTTAAACAATCCACGATTACCATACAGCCACCTGGACCAAAACCTTCATATCGAGCTGGAGAGTAATCTTCACCCGCACCGCCAGCAGCTTTATCAACCGCATTTTTAATTACGTGTGCTGGAACTTGATCTTTTTTGGCACGTTCAATGATATTTTTTAATGCAATATTTGTATCTGGGTCACCGCCGCCGTTTTTAGCAATTACATAGATCTCTTTTCCGTATTTGGAATAGACCTTAGTCTTCATATTCGCTGTTTTAGCCATTGATTCTTT
Organism: Psychrosphaera haliotis; assembly: GCF_039523615.1. Lineage (NCBI taxonomy): Bacteria > Pseudomonadati > Pseudomonadota > Gammaproteobacteria > Alteromonadales > Pseudoalteromonadaceae > Psychrosphaera > Psychrosphaera haliotis. The sequence goes on from NZ_BAAAFQ010000004.1 coordinate 36,892, forward strand.
GCGGTTTTGGTAAGCTCTTCCCATCTTAATCTCTTTTTTTATTTGATGATTTTACGCATTGGTATAGTTTGGCATTATACATAAACGAAAGATTTCGTGCAGTGTTGATAACATTTTTTAAGATTATTTTTTGATTAATGCTTCAGGTCTATTAAAAATAGCAGGCTGATTAGGTTGCTAGCAGAATTAGTTACATAAAAACTTTTGTTTTACTTAGGCTAAACTACTGCTATAAGGACAAAAATATCGTAACTCTACGGTAATATTTGGGAATTCTATAAATGATTAATTGTATGTTGTTGGATGCCAATGGAAATACACTATTTGGCGGCGCAGAACTAGTAGAACAGTGGAAGTCTGACACAACCTGTTCCATTTGGATTGATTTGACGGGAGAGGAGCAAAAGTCTGAAGCTAAACTTCTAACGAGTTTAGGGTGTCATACGTTGGCTATTACCGATGCTCAAAGAGACCGACACCCGCCAAAAATTGAGCTATTCAAAGATTATTTGTTCTTGTTGTATCGTGGCATTTATAAAACTCAGCCTGGATTAATATTTGAGCACCTACAAATTAGCTTTTTTATTGGCGAACGTATTTTCATTTCGCGTCATGAAAAAGAGTCGACGGCCATCAATGCAATGTTCACTGAAGCTGGAGCAAAATACTTAAAACGAAGCCCTATTCATTTAGCGACCAGAATATTTCATCACAGCTGTGGCCTCTATTTAACTGAACTTTTAGATTTTGAGACAGAACTAGAGAATTTGGAAGATCAGTTTCAAAACAAAGGTTCAGACTCGTTAATGCGAGATATAACAACTTATCGGTCTAGGCTGGTAAAGCTTCGTCGTGCATTTAGCTACCATGTAAATATTGGTAAAGCATTGGCGTCTTACATTGATGATGAAGATACTCAGCTTATAACCAACAAAGAGACTCACACAATTAACGACCTAAACGAGCGTTTGGATAGGCTATTAAGCTTGTCTCAACTTTACTACGACATTTGTGGCGATCTCGTTGATGGTTACCTTTCTGTAACCTCTCACCAGCTAAATGCAACGATGCGGGTTTTAACTGTCATTACCGCGGTATTTGTTCCTCTTAGCTTTTTAGCTGGACTGTATGGGATGAATTTTGACTATATTCCCGAACTCAAGGTTGAAAACGGATACTTTATTTTGATTGGCGTCATGCTCACTATCGCCGTTGGTTTGATTGGGCTATTCAAAAAGAAAAACTGGTTATAGGAAAAGCAAATGATTGATGCAGCGTGGTTAGATGTTCAACTGTTTAAAGTTGGGGATTTTAGTTTAAAACTAGGGCAATTAATTTCATTTTTTGTGGTGCTGGTCATTACTGCAGTTGTTAGCAAGGTGCTTCAGGCTGGTTTTAACAGACTTGCCCGACAACAAGGTAATACAAGCCATCATCATCTTTATATTATAAGCCGGATCATTCACTACTTAATTCTGTTTGTCGGCTTTATTATTGCCCTTACCATGCTTGGCTTCAAGGTAACTGAGCTGGCGATTATGGCCAGTGCGCTAGGTATTGGTATTGGTTTAGGCCTGCAAGGAATGGTGAATAACTTTGTTTCCGGCTTAATGATCATGTTTGAACGAAGCTTAAAAGTAGGCGATTTTATTGAGATTAGTTCAGGTTTGGTTGGCGAAGTAATAGAAATTAATATGCGAGCCACTTTAGTAAGAACCAACGACAATATTGATATTTTAATTCCTAACGCAGATTTAGTGTCAGGTATTGTTACCAACTGGACACTTGCAGACAATGTGAGACGCTTCAGGATACCTTTTAGTGTTGCTTATGGCTCTGACAAGGAAGTTGTCAAAACGGCGGCTCTAGAGGCTGCTAAAGCCGTTAATTACACATTATCAGTTCCAGGTCGACAACCCATTGTTTGGATGACAGGCTTTGGCGACAGTGCTATTAACTTTACTCTTGGGGTTTGGGTATCACATGAGCAGGTTAAACGCCCTACTGCACTGATGTCTGATTACTTGTGGGCCATAGACGACGCGTTACGCGAAAACAACATTGAAATCCCGTTCCCACAACGCGATTTGCACATTCGAAGCAGTGAAGTTGGGTTTGGTGGTAGCGCTGCCAACCAAAGCAGCAGCCAAAGCATTAGTCGCGACAGCATTAGTAACGACAGCATTAAACCACATGACTGAAAATAACTAGAAGGCAAGGAATGCTCTACTAAACAAACTGTTTATCTGTCTCTAGAGAGTAATACTCCCACAACTTGCGCTGGCGTTCTGTCTAGCGCAATCAAACCCAACGAGCAGATTTAGATTTAGATTTAGATTTAGATTATCTGAAATTTGAAATTTTTAAGCTTTGTTTTTAAAACTTTGTGTTTTTGTATTCTTTTTGAAGGCTTTACTTTGTGGGCTTTTTCTTTAGATAAGAATTGGAGCGAGTAACGAGGCTCGAACTCGTGACCTCAACCTTGGCAAGGTTGCGCTCTACCAGCTGAGCTATACTCGCGTCACATACACTTTCGTGTAACTTATACAATTAGATGACCCTGGTATGTTTCATCTAACGTTACTGCTAAGCAGTAAATGGTGCCCGGGGCCGGACTTGAACCGGCACGCTTTGTTAAGCGAGGGATTTTAAATCCCTTGTGTCTACCAATTTCACCACCCGGGCATCGGGGGTATTTTTATAGTAAAGTTGGCACTCTACTTAAGCTATTTCTAGCTTCAAAATTTGGAGCGAGTAACGAGGCTCGAACTCGTGACCTCAACCTTGGCAAGGTTGCGCTCTACCAGCTGAGCTACACTCGCGTCACATTACGTTCTGTCCGATTAATAAAAGCAATAAGCCTTATTTATCTTTCATACTTGTATCACTAACACTGTATCTTACACCAATCTAAATTGGAGCGAGTAACGAGGCTCGAACTCGTGACCTCAACCTTGGCAAGGTTGCGCTCTACCAGCTGAGCTACACTCGCGTCACATACACTTTCGTGTAATTTAGATAATTAGATGATCCTGGTATGTTTCATCTAACCTTACTGCTAAGCAGTAAATGGTGCCCGGGGCCGGACTTGAACCGGCACGCTTTGTTAAGCGAGGGATTTTAAATCCCTTGTGTCTACCAATTTCACCACCCGGGCGACACTATTTCGAAATCATGGAGGCGGGTCCCGGAGTCGAACCGAGGTCCACGGATTTGCAATCCGCTGCATAGCCACTCTGCCAACCCGCCAAGCTATTGCTTGACTACATTTGTTTGGAGCGAGTAACGAGGTTCGAACTCGTGACCTCAACCTTGGCAAGGTTGCGCTCTACCAGCTGAGCTACACTCGCGCACTTCACAAATGTCTTCCTAGACTTCTGTTTGTTATCATCGCTGACAACGGAAACGCATTCTACATTTTGATTGTTTGTAGTCAACCGCTAATTGCAATAAAAATGACATTTTAGTGTCGTTTGCTGTTTTTTTAGCTGACACGCTCAAAAATCAGTCTTTTTTACCAGAAATGAATGGCCAGGCTGCTTTAAAGTAAATAAATAGCGACCAAACCGTTAGTAACGTAGCTGTATATAAAAAGAACCACGTTGCATAGTCTAAGAGTGGACCTAACAACCAACCTTCAAACACCCAATACTCATTTGGGTGCCACAACAAACCAATCAAGGCTAACATTTGAGCAGCGGTTTTGAATTTTCCTACCATAGATACAGACACATCACCGCTGTGTCCCATTTGAGCCATCCATTCACGAAGCGCAGAAATAACAATTTCGCGCCCAACAATAATCATTGCAGGCACAGCAACCCAAGCATTAGTGTAATCATCCACAGCAACAATAAACGCGACAGCAACCATCACCTTATCTGCCACGGGATCAAAAAACGCACCAAACGGAGTAGATTGATCTAGTTTTCTTGCTAAATATCCATCAAGAGCATCAGTTATTGCAGCAAACCAAAAAATAAAGGCCGTAGCAAAGTATTTCCACTCATAAACATCCGCAGGTAAATAGTAAAAATACACCATTACCGGAATTAAAAAGATACGAAAAGACGTTAAAATATTTGGAATATTCCACATAAAAATTTTACTACATTATTGTTTTGGAGGAGATAGTGTAGATGATGCCTATTTAATCCTTGTCATGCAAGAACGCATGCAAGTCTTCTGCTAATTGTTTACTAATACCAGGAACTTTAGCAAAGTCTTCTGCTTTGGCTGCCATAACGCCTTGTAGACCACCAAAGTTTTTAAGCAGAGCTTGTCGTCGTTTTGCACCTACTCCAGGCATATCTTGCAAAACAGACTGCGTTTTTGCTTTATTGCGCTTATTTCTATGGCCTGTTATTGCGAATCTGTGAGACTCGTCTCGGATATGTTGAATCAAATGCAGGGCCAAGGAGGTTGGTGGTAAATCAATTTCTATTTCACCACCATTTAAATACAAAATTTCTAATCCTGCCTTTCTGCCCTCTCCTTTTGCAATACCTGCAATAATTGGAGACTTTTCTAAAGGCCAGTCAGAAAAAAATGCTTCCGCTTTATTCAGTTGCCCTTTGCCACCATCGATAAACAATACATCAGGTACATTTTCAGCGGATTCTACGTTCTTGTATCGCTTATTAAGCGCAAACTCCATGGCACCATAGTCATCGCCACCCTTTACGCCTTTAACGTTATAGCGACGATAAGCCGACTTAGTTGGACCTTCTGGACCAAAAACAACACAAGACGCTATAGGATACTCACCAAATGTGTGACTAATATCAAAACATTCCATCCTTTCGATTTTAGGCACTTTAAGTACTTCGCATAACTCTTTGTACTTGCTACTTATCGCACGGCCATCTGATAACTTAGTCGCTAAATCAATATCCGCGTTTTTTTGTGCCAGTTGGTAATACTTAAACTTTTCACCTCGTTGAGGTTTAACCAACTCTACCTTTGCACTTCGTACTTGGCCAATCGCAGCTGCCAGCTCTTCAAGCTCTTCTGTTTCTGGCGGGACAATGATGGTTTTAGGTATATTTTGGCCACCAACACCGTTTAAGTAAAACTGACTAATAAACGAAGTGACAATTTCGCTTGGCTCTGAATTTGCTGGAACTGTTGGAGAAAAGTTTTTACTGCCTAATACTTTTTGGTCTCGAATATACAAAACATGCATTGAGGCTAAGCCTTTATCACTAGAGAAGGCTAAAACGTCTATTTCATCAATAGTACCGCTTACATTTTGTTGCTCTGTAACTTTACGCAGTGCGAATATTTGATCTCGGTAAAAACCGGCATCTTCAAAATGAAGCTTTTCGCTAGCAACTTCCATTTTATTTATCAGCAAGTCGATAACATCTTGGCTTTTACCAGTAAGAAACTTTTTAACCAACTCAACTTGCTCTTGATACTGCTCGTCCGTAACAAAACCTTCCACACAAGGTGCGGAACACCTTTTTAATTGATGCTGAAGGCATGGACGACTTCGAACTTTATAAAACCCATCTTCACATTGCCTAACAGGAAATATTTTTTGCATGATCCTTAAGCTTTGCCAAACTGCACCGGCGCTAGGAAACGGCCCAAAGTAGTGGCCTTTATTTCGCTTTTTACCACGATGCATAGTGAGTCTTGGATGCTTGTGATCAGTAATTAAAATGTAAGGATAAGATTTATCATCACGCAAAAGAATATTGTATTTGGGGAGATACTCTTTTATTAGATTGTTTTCTAGAATTAACGCTTCTGTTTCAGTTTCTGTAACGGTAACTTCAATATTACAAATCTGAGCCACCAGCGCTTGCGTTTTAACACTGGATACGTTCTTCTGAAAATAGCTAGATAAACGGTTTTTTAGGTTTTTTGCTTTACCAACATAAATAACCGTCGCACCAGCGTCAAACATACGATAGACGCCAGGCTCAGTGGTTACATGTTTTAAAAACTTAGAAGAGTCGAATTTGTCGGCAGACATAATTTAGAATTACAGTTTTTCCATATCAAGCATGCCGTGACGAATAGCAAGATGAGTCAACTCAACGTCGTTACAGACATTCAGCTTTTCAAACATTCTATAACGATAACTATTAACCGTTTTTGAGCTTAAATTAAGTTGAGTGGCAATATCTTGTACTTTCTCACCTTTGGTGATCATCATCATGATTTGAAGTTCACGCTCACTGAGAGCATCAAAAGGTTTATCTGAATCAACACCATTAAATTGGCTTAACGCCATTTGTTGGGCTATTTCGGCAGAAATAAATCGTTGGCCAACATTAACCTGTTTTATAGCATTAACAAGATCATCCGGAGAAGTCGTTTTAGCTAAAAAACCTTGAGCACCATTCTGCATTACCTTTGTTGGGAAAGGGTCTTCTGCATACATGGTTAAAATAATCACTTTTACGTCGGGACAGTAGCGAGAAATCTTCTTTGTCGCCTCAATACCACCTATGCCTGGCATGTTCATGTCCATCAATACGATATCAGGCTCATTAGAACGACAAAACTGAAACGCAGCTTCGCCTGATTCTTCTTCACCAATCACTTTCATGCCGCGTACGTCTTCTAATATACGTCTGATACCAGTACGAACTAACTCGTGATCATCAACTAATAATATGTTGATCAAGGCCTTTCTCCTCAGTCACAAAATACCGCATTAAACTACCATAAACTCAAAGTAAGGCAATATAAATATACCGTCACTCTGGTTACTAAAAAAACGAATAAAAATATATTTATCAGTTGGTTAAGTTGCGTCAGCCTGCTGTTCTGGTGCCGCAGCCCAAAACTCTGGTAGCGCCCTGCAACGGTTTGTTACTTCCATTATGTTTGGAAATTGGCTCATATCAACATTAAAGCGCTCTGCGTTATACACTTGTGGAATCAAACAGATATCGGCCCAGCTAATTTCATCACCATAACAAAACAGCCCTTTTGTCTTAGCCAAAGAAGCTTCAAGCGCTTTAAAACCGACAACAACCCAATGCTGATACCACTGCTTTTTAATAGCGTCTTCTTGGTTTAACTCATTGCTTAAATAACTTAATACTCTAAGGTTATTTAGCGGATGAATGTCACAGGCAATATCGTAAGCTAACGCTTTTGCTTTTACATTGTCCTCTAGGCCTTTTGGCAAGAGAGCAACCTCAGGGTATTTTTGTTCTAGGTAATCTAATATCGCCATTGACTGGTTTAGTGACATCTCACCATCAACTAACGTTGGCACTAACTCATTAGGATTTAATTCTTTATAGCTTTGTGAGTGTTGCTGACCACCATCTTTAACTAAGTGTATGCTAATTAATTCGCAGTCTATCTTCTTTAAATTTAAAGCGATTCTTACCCTGTATGCCGCTGATGATCGCCAGTATCCAAATAATTTCATAGTTATACCTTCGTGCTTTTTTTATTAATGCCGTAATCACGTAGTTTGTTTGCAATGGCGGTATGGCTCAGGCCTAATTTTTTGGCTAATTGTCGTGAGCTTGGATAAGCCGGGTAAAGCTTTCTTAATAAACTTGCTTCAAATCGTTTTACGGCTTGATCTAAACTGCCCTCAAACCCTTCATCTAAATAACCAAATTCATTGCTGTAACAAGGTAGTTCTAGGTCTTGTTGCTCTAATATGTCGTTCTCAGAAATGCTAATTGCACGATACAGGCTGTTTTCCAGTTGGCGCGTATTACCAGGCCAAGGGTAACCTTGAATATACTCAGAGCAATTTTTAGATAACGTAGGGGCGCGTTTGCCAAGCTCTGTGGCAAATTTCTGAATAAAGTGATTAGCGAGCGGGTTGATGTCCATTCTTCGTTCACGAAGTGGTGGAATGGTGATGCTCAAAACATTTAAGCGATAATACAAGTCTTCTCTAAACTCGCCCTCTTGCACCATATTTGATAAATCTTTTTGGGTAGAACAGATAACACGAACGTCTACTTTTACTTCTTGCTCTTCAGCTACTCTTCTAAAGGTGCCATCTTGTAAAAAACGAAGTAACTTGGTTTGCATTTCAGATGACATTTCACTTACTTCATCTAAGAATACAGTGCCGCCATTAGCCTGCTCAAAAATACCTCTTTTACCTGATGTATCTTGTGTATCAAAAGCGTCTCCGCTAAATCCAAATAACTCTGACTCAGCGACGTTGTCAGGTAAAGATGCGCAGCTTAGTGCAATAAATGGATGTTCACTGCGAGCACTTGCGTCATGGCAGGCTCTAGCTAGAAGTTCTTTGCCAGTGCCTGTTTCGCCTTGTAATAATACTGGCGCATCAAGTTGAGACATTTTTTTCGCTTCACGAATGACTCTTCGCATACTTGTGCTATTTGCCAAAATATCATTAAACGACTCGTTGTTGTCATCTCTAAAGGCATTTATTTGTTGGCCTAAACGACTATGAGATTTTAAGTTAACAACAGCGCCAGCTAACTGCACGTTGCCGTCTTCGTCGGTCACGTTAATAGGGAGAATATCTGTTACAAACTCTTCATTATTGCCGGTAAGCTTTAATGTTTGGCCGGTTACTTCTTTAGCATCAAGCCATTTTACAAAGTTAAACCCTTTTAGAATACTTTGAATTGGCTGACCAATAATGTCTGATTCAGATACGCCAAGATCCACCAACGAAGCTTGGTTTGCAGTTACAATTTGACCTTTGCTATCTATTGAAATAACGCCGTCAGGTAATATTCTTAACAACGTCACCAATTCATTATGTTCGCGTTCATAAGGTAAAAAGTTAGTGGTTTTAACATCCGTGATGCCATCAACTCGTCGAATCGCGGCCATGACTTGTTGAAACGCTTCAAAGTCTATTTTTGGAAACGCGACATAAAGACACTTACTGACTTTATCAAACTCAATGCCTCGCAAATCAATATCGTGATCAACGAGAATATTAAGTACTTCTTTCGCTAAGCCCATTCGGTCTTGGCAGGCAATTTGTAACCGCATCATTGCTCCGAGTATGAAAACTGAAAGTGTTCTTGTAAGTTTGCAATTGTAAATACAAAAGCGCCACGTTGGCAACAATTATTTACACCTTGATGGATCAAAAAAGGCACAATCAAGTGCCTCTTTAAATAGTAATTTAAACGTTTGTTTTATAAACGCGTATTACACTGTTAAGCAACGTTTTTTGGCGGAAAAGTAGGTGGATATAAACCTAATTTCATCGCATCTCTCACCATGCCCATCAAGTCCATTTGAGATATTTCAAATAATTGCTCGATGCCGTCAATGACATAATATTTAGGTTGCATAATGTCTATACGGTAAGGCGTTCTAAATGCATCAATAACATTCATAGTGTTACGCTCAGGAATATCTGAATTAAAGGCGTACTCCGTTTCACCTGGTGAGGATAAAATACCACCACCATAGATGCGAAGTTCGTCGTTTTGTTTCATCAAACCAAATTCTACAGTAAACCAATATAGGCGAGCTAAATAAACGCGTTCTTCTTTGGTCGCAGCTAAACCTAACTTACCGTAAGTATGAGTAAACTCAGAAAATGCAGGGTTTGTTAACATTGCACAGTGACCAAATATTTCATGAAAAATATCAGGCTCTTGCAAATAATCAAAGTGCTCTCTGCGTCTTATAAACGAAGCCGTTGGGAATTTCTTTTCTGCTAATAATTTAAAAAACGACTCAAAGTTTATTAATGCAGGAACTTCCGCACACTGCCAACCGGTTGTATCCAGCAAAACTTCACTTATTTCGCCAAGTTGCGGTACTCGATCTTTTGGCATGTCGAGTTTCTCTAGGCCTTCAAAGTACTCATCACAAGCCTTGCCTTTAATTACGTCTAGTTGGCGTTCGATCAATTCGCTCCAAACTTGGTTTTCATCGTCACTCCAATGAATAATACCATTTGCGTCAGACTGCTTTGAACTGTATGTCGACTGTTTAGCCATGTTGCCTTACCTCCAGCTTACTGCTGTACTTACTGAATCTGATCTTAATGCAAGTATATAGTCAAACGCTTGCTTTAGATCAGCTATTAAATCATTTACATTTTCCAGACCTACCGATATACGAATAAGTCCATCGCTAATTCCGGCTGATAAACGTTCTTCCGGAGTATACGGCGAGTGTGTCATTGACGCAGGGTGCTGAATTAATGACTCAGCGTCACCTAAACTCACCGCAATAGAAAATAACTGCATTGCATCTATGAACGCTTGTCCTTCTTCAATTGAGGCTTCTAATTCAAAACCAACAACGCCACCTGCCCCTTTCATTTGTTTACCAATAAATTGGTGACCTTGGTGTGATGGTAAACCAGGGTAATAGACTTTTGAAACCAACGGATGCATTTCTAAATACTCTGCAACGGTTTGAGCTGACTCACAATGCCTAGCCATTCTAACAGAAAGTGTTTTTAATCCACGTAGAATTAACCACGCATCATGTGGACTCATCGTGCCGCCAACGTCTTTTAGGATAGTTAACTTGATAGTTTCTATCTTTTCTGCCGAAGAAACGATTATTCCAGCAATGACATCACCGTGGCCATTTAGGTATTTTGTGGCGCTATGAATAACGATATCAATGCCAAAATCAGCCGGGCACTGTAACAGCGGAGACATGAACGTATTGTCGATAACGGATATTAAATTATGTTTCTGACAAAAATTACCGAACATTTCTAAATCAAGTACCCTGAGATTTGGGTTAATTGGTGTCTCAGCAAATACCATCTTTGTATTTGGCTTTAGCGCTTGATTAAACTCTTCGATGTTGTCCATATCAATAAAGGTCACTTCAATGCCCCACTTAGGCAACTGATGATTTAGTAACGCAAATGAACAGCCATAAATAGCCTTACAGGCAATGATGTGATCGCCCGCTTCTAAAAAGCTCAATAACGCACCTGAAACAGCGGCCATTCCGGTTGCGGTCGCTGCGGCGTCTTCCATTTTCTCTAGCGCAGCCATTTTTACTTCAAGCTCACGGGTTGTAGGGTTGCCTAATCGAGTATAAATATATCCAGGCTCTTCACCTGCGAATCTCGCAGCACCTTGCGCTGCATTTTCAAATACAAAGGTAGACGTTTGAAATAATGGACTGGTTAATGCGCCGTGATAGGCTCCTTTTTCTTTGCCCGCGTGGATGCAAAGTGTGTCTGGATGTGGAGCTTTATTCTTGTTGTTATTAATATTCATAAAGTACTCTTCTTAAAAGGCATGACATTACTAATGAGTCATTTGAGAGAGACTTTGCATAAATTTTGTTAGAGTTAATAATCTAAATGTACTATTAAGTGCAAACCGAATGTAAATCAAAATTTACATTCCAGACAACAGCAACAAACAGCAAAAAGCCGCATTTAAGCGGCTTTAGAAATTAAAGAACAATATGTAAATAGTAGGTATTTATTTAAAGTTTATTAATTTCACGTTTTAACGTGTATTCGTTCGACGTAACGTAGGTTTCCATTCCTCTAATACGCGCTTCAATGCCATCAAACTGTCTTTTAATATCTCTAAACGCTTTCACTGGTGGTTCTCCAGCCTGATATACATTGCGTTTTACATGAACAGCTTGGTCAATTTCCTGCTCAAAAGTAGCCCACGGCTTGGTTTGTGAGGAAAAGCTCCCTTTTGTTGGACTTTCTGTTACATCCTTATCCAAAATAAACCAAGCGGCGATATAAGCGACGATAAAAAAGCCGCCTGAAAAGATAATGCCACTGAACCAAATAACTCTTATTAGCCAAGTTTCAATTCCTGAGAACTCGGCCAAACCGGCACACACGCCTGCTACTTTGCCTTTACTCGGTATACGTTGTAACTTTTTAGTTGTTTGCTTTGTCATAATAAACCTCTTCATCTTTTAACGAGGTTGTCCACGCCATCCTGGCGCTTCAACATCTAATATAGACTCTAGAGTTTTAACTCGCTCTCCCAACGACTCAGCCTTATGCGCTAAGTCGTATAGCTCTTGAATCTCTCTTTCGTTTAATCCTTGGCTAACTTGCTTTTTACTACGGTAATGCATAATCAACCAGATTGGCGCCACAAAAATCATGAATATAATTATAGGCGCTACTAAAATTCCTACTACATCGTCCATATTGTTCTCCTTGGCCTATTTAATTAACTTTCTTTTTTGTTCGACTTTAATTTTGCTTTTAGTGCTTCAAGTTCACTATCCACTTTTTCTGATGACTCTAATTCAGCAAATTCATCCGCTAATGTTTTGTTGCCTAAGTCGTAAGACTCAGCTTCAGCTTCAATGCTATCAATTTTACGTTCGTACTGTTCAAATCGAGAAAGCGCATCATTCAGCTTGCCGTTACTTAGCTTGCTTTTCACATCTAATCTTGAAGAAGCTGTTTTACCGCGCATCAAAATTGTTTTCTGACGAGCTTTTGCATCTTCTAACTTAGCTTGTAATTGACCAATTTCATCTTGAAGACGGCTAACTTGATCATCAAGAGCAGACAAGTCTTTATCATAAGCTTCCACTTGCTCTTCGCTTTTTTGCTTTTCAGCTAACGCTTGACGCGCCAAGTCTTCTCTATCTTTAGAAAGCGCAAGCTCAGCTTTATTCTGCCAATCCGAAGCTTCTGCTTTTAATCGTTCAATAATTCGAACCACATCTTTTTTATCCGCTAAGGTTCTTGCTGACGATGAACGAACCTCAACTAAAGTATCTTCCATTTCTTGAATAATTAAGCGAACCATTTTTTCTGGATCTTCCGCCTTATCAAGCAATGAATTAATGTTTGCATTCACAATATCCGCAAAGCGTGAAAAAATTCCCATAATACTTACCTCTATGTTGGTTGTTTGAACGTTCCCGTTCTGTAAACAGTAACCTAATGTCACGTTGCGATAATACATTCAGGTATCTTGCCAGTTTTTAAAAATAACTTAAACACCTGTTTTATATAAGTTTAATTTTTATTCAATCAGTTCTTTTAGTTTTGATGAATATAAAATACACTACTAATTAGTCATTTTAACCAACTGTTGAAACTATGAATCATTTTAGGAAGAAAGATAACCTCATTGGCCAAGCAAACTCGTTTTTAGAAGTACTAGAGCAAGTTTCACAGTTGGCGTCCTTAAATAAGCCCGTATTAATAATTGGCGAGCGAGGAACGGGTAAAGAGCTTATTGCAGCCCGACTACACTACCTTTCTAGCCGATGGGATCAGAACTACGTTACCCTTAATTGTGCTGCATTAAATGAAAATCTTCTTGAAAGTGAATTGTTTGGCCATGAATCCGGTGCCTTTACAGGAGCTGGTAAGCGCCATGAAGGGCGATTTGAGCGAGCAAATAGCGGTACACTTTTTTTAGATGAGCTTGCAAACACTTCAGGGTTAGTTCAAGAAAAATTATTAAGAGTTATTGAGTATGGTGAGTTTGAGCGCGTTGGTGGTTCAAAAACCGTTAAGGTTGATACTCGATTAGTCTGTGCAACAAATGAAGACTTACCTGCGCTTGCTGAAGCTGGTGAGTTTAGATCAGATTTATTAGACCGACTGGCATTTGATGTTATTACGCTCCCTCCTTTGAGAGAACGTCGAGAGGATATAATGATCCTTGCTGAGCACTTTGCAATATCGATGGTAAAAGAGCTCGGTTGGGAGCTTTTTAGCGGGTTTTCGAGAAAAGCTAAAGAGTTTTTGATGGAGTATCATTGGCCAGGAAATGTAAGGGAGCTAAAAAATGTTGTTGAGCGAAGTGTTTATCGTGCGGCCAACCCTCACGTTCCAGTACACGACATTGTGATTGACCCTTTTGATAGTCCTTATAGACCTAAACAACGTGTAAAAACTCAAGATAGACAGTCTGACGTGGTCATTAGCCCAGCTGCAGTTGCTACTTCTAGTCATGATTTAGTAAATGCTTCTGTCAATCAAACCAGTAGTCCTTTAGAATTAGAGCCTACCTTTCCGTTAGACTTTAAACTGGCCAGCCAGGAGTTTGAGATTAATTTGATAAAAAAAGCACTCGCTAATTGTCATTACAATCAAAAAAAATCTGCTGAACAACTTGGTGTTACTTATCATCAGTTGCGTGGCTATTTAAAGAAGTACAATCTGTTGGACAGTAATGGCGAAGATTAAAAGCTTACTAAACAGCTGCTTAATTATGCTTGGAGTATCAAGCATAGCGGCTTGTGATATTCAACAAGACTCAGGGTTAGCATCTAAAACCCTGCTGTATTGTAGTGAAGGCTCTCCAGAATCATTTAACCCGCAGTTAGTCACCAGCGGTACGACTATCGACGCCGTATCACAGCAAATTTATAATCGTTTAGTTAAAATAGACTCTGATTCAGGTCAGGTTGTCTCTGATATAGCCCGCAAAGTTATTGTGTCTAGTGACGCTATGCGGTATCGCTTTTATCTACGAAAAGGGATTAAATTTCATACCACCGACTACTTTACTCCTACGCGTGACTTAAACAGCTCGGACATACTTTTTACTTTTTCAAGGATACTGCATTCCGACCACCCATTTCACGAAGTGAGTGGCGGTCAATATCCCTTTTTTGAAGGAATTGGCTTATCCCAATTAATTGAGCAGATAATTGTCGTAGACGATTTAACAATAGAGTTTAGGTTGGTTGATCCTCAAGCTTCGTTCCTGGCTAATATGGCCACTGACTTTGCCGTTATTCTTTCTGCAGAATATGGCGAGCAGTTAATTAATGAAAACCACAAAGAACAAATCGATCAGATGCCAATTGGCAGTGGTCCATTCAAATTTAAAGAATATAAGAGAGATCATTATATTCGATACGCAAAAAATGAGGACTACTGGCAACCAGAGTCAAACTTAGAACAAATCATTTTTGATATCACACCAGATAATTCCACTCGTTTAGCAAAACTATTAACCAAAGAGTGCGATGTGCTGGGTTATCCTTCCGCTTCAGATGTGGGCTTTTTAGAAAAGCGCAGCGATATAGATATTAAAGACAGTACCTCAATGAATGTGAGTTATTGGGCATTTAATACCGAAGTTCCACCTTTTCATAATCCACAAGTTAGAAAAGCCCTATCATATGCAGTAGACCAGAGCGCTATTATTGATGCTGTTTATTTTGGTTTGGCTCAACCAGCTACAAGTTTACTACCACCAACCTCTTGGGCTTATAATGCTGACTCTTATGTAAGCCAATACAATTTAGAGAAAGCAAAAGCATTATTAGTTGAAGCTGGATTTCCTGATGGGTTTGAAATGGATATTTGGGCCATGCCCGTGCAACGCGTTTATAATCCAAATGCCAGTAAAATGGCGGAGATCCTTCAACAAAGTTTAAAAGAGTTGAACATTAAAGCCAATATTGTGACCTATGACTGGGGCACATTCAGAAAGAAATTGGCTAATGGGGAGCATGACTCGGTATTGATTGGTTGGTTGGCTGACAATTCAGATCCAGATAACTTTTATAGACCTCTATTAAGTTGTGCTGCGGCTATGTCTGGTTCAAATAGAAGTGCGTGGTGTAACAACGAATTTGACCGTAATGTTAAACGGGCTTTATCTACAGCTGATCAAGCTCAAAGAAAAGTATTTTATACCAACGCTGAAAATATAATTAGAGACCAAGTTCCGCTAGTACCTATTGCGCATGCAACAAGACATAAGGTGCAACATAAATACATTAGTAATGTAAATATAAACCCTTACGGCGGCATTGACTTTTCCGCGACCAAAAAAGGTAAACCGTAATGTTGAATTATGTATTACGGAAATTTTACTTATTAGTTTTTGTTACTTTTGGTGTAACCGTATTCGCCTTTTCACTAAACTATTTATTTCCGGGTGATGTGTTAACAAACATGACTGGAAACCAAGCTATATCGACTGAATTACATCAAATTTTAATAGAAGAGTATCGTTTAGATAGTAATGTCGTTTTCCAGTACTTTTCTTATATAGAGCGCTTGGTTCACGGCGATTGGGGCGTTTCCTTCATAACGAACACCAGTATATTTGAACAAGTATTTACCGCTTTACCTGCCACCATCGAACTTGCTATGTATGCGCTCTTATATAGTTTTATTGTCGCCATTCCCCTTGGCATCCTCGCGTCTAATCCAGATCGCCCTTGGCTAGATAAACCTATACTGGCGTTGTCATTAATCGGCTTTTCTATGCCTATATTTTGGCTCGCACTTATAATGATCCTGGTATTTTCAATTAATCTCGGTTGGTTTCCGGTATCTGGTCGTTTGAGCCTAATTTATGACATTCCAGTGTCTACAGGTTTTATTCTTATTGATATTCTTATGTCCGAAGTCACATATAAAGCAGAAGCAATGTTTGATGCACTCACGCACCTTATTATGCCAACATTTGTTCTAGCTGCTTACCCAACAACGGTTTTAATACGAACAACACGACAATCAATGCACAATGTCTTAGATACGAGTTATGTTAAAGCAGCAAAAGCTAAAGGTTTAAGCGACTTTCAAGTATTGAAGCGACATGCCTTGAGAAATGGTTTATTACCCGTGATTCAAATGTTAGGTATCCATTTTGGTACTCTAATAACATTAGCAATGGTTACCGAAGTTATATTTTCGTGGCCAGGCATTGGCCTTTGGTTAGTAGACGCTATACACCAACGAGATTACCCCGCCATACAAGGTGGCTTAATGGTTTTATCAGGCATGGTTTTTGTGGCCACAATATTATTTGATGTGGTGTACATGATTTTTGATCCACTGGCGAGAAGGCATGGTCATGGCAAAATTTAGGTTTTTCTCTTCGCCTAGCAATTACTCTCCATTAAAGCAGCTTTGGAGTTTATTTGAACGGAATCACTTTGCGCTTGTTGCGTTTTGGATTTTCATCGTCATGTTCATACTGTCAATTTTTGGCCCATTGTTGGCTCCTTATTCTCCGTATGAACAACACCCAGAAGCATTGCTCGTTCCCCCAGCATGGGCTTTGGATGGTCAAATAAATTACTTATTTGGCACTGACGCACTGGGTAGAGATATCCTGTCTCGAGTATTAAGTGGTATTAGTTACTCCTTTGGTCTGGCGATAATTGCGGTCGTGTTAGCACTTACTATTGGGTTGTTCATTGGTACCCTAGCCGGCTTTAGCAAAGGTATAAGAGCAAGTGCACTTAATCATATACTTGATATCGCATTGATTATGCCATCATTGCTTATTGCTATTGTTATCGTGGCAATTCTGGGCCCTGGTATCGCAAACACCTTTTGGGCCGTTGTATTAGCAATGTTGCCTCAATTTATACACCACGTACGCACAGAAGTAGCAGACTTATTAAATAAAGACTTTGTTATTGCGTATCGCCTTGATGGTGCAAATAAATTTCAACTATTTAAGTATGCTTTGATACCAAACTTAGTTGAAGGGCTGGTGATTTTTGGCGCCATGGCCATATCATCTGCAATTTTAGATATTGTTGTTCTAGGTTTTATTGGAATTGGGGCACAAACTCCCGAGCCAGAGCTAGGGACAATGATTGCCGATAGTATTGATGTATTTTATCTTAGCCCTTGGACAGTTATGCTTCCGGGTCTACTGCTCTTTGTATGTATTTTAACAGTCAATATAGTGGGTGATGGATTGCGTCGCGCTCTTAAAGAACGCCGTTTACAGTAGGTAATTATGCGCTTATTAGATATCCGAAATTTAAACATAGAATTACAAACTAACGACGAAGCGGTTCGAGCGGTGGAGTCTGCTAATTTTTCGATGAAAATGGGTGAAGTTAGTGGCCTTATCGGAGAGTCAGGGTCAGGTAAAAGTTTAATTGCAAAGGCCTTAGTAGGTGTATTAAACAACAGGTGGAATGTTTCAGCGGACCGTTTGCATTTTTTAGGTGAAGACCTCAATAAAATGTCTGATAGTGCACGACGAAAGATAATCAGTTCCAATATTTCCATGATCTACCAAGAGCCACGTCGATGCCTAGATCCTACCGCAGACATATTTTCCCAATTAGAGGAATCACTTCCTGATAGCGACTATGCAGGTTGGTTTGGCGGTAACAAAGAACAGCGCGTTAAAAAGTGCAGCAACCTGCTCCATAAAGTAGGAATAAAAGACCACGTTGCTATTTTTAATAGCTACCCTCATATGTTATCAGAGGGTGTTTGCCAAAAAATCATGATTGCCATGGCTATTGCCAAAGCGCCAAAGTTGCTAATAGCTGATGAGCCTACAACCGCACTAGAAAGTAATACATCTATGCAGGTAATAAAACTACTTAAGAGTTTGAACCAATTAAAAGATATGGCGGTTATTTTCATTACTCATAATCTAAATACGATTACGAGTTGGGCTGACACTATAAATGTTATGTACTGTGGTCAATTAATTGAAAGTGGGCCCACTAAAAAACTATTATCAGCGCCTAAACACCCTTATACAAAGGCCTTGTTTGATAGTGAACCCGACTTTAGTAAAGTTGATATGCACAATAAGCAAAGGTTATATACGCTAAAAGGCACAATCCCTACGCTACAACATCTACCAGCTGGGTGCCGACTCGGGCCACGCTGCCCTAATGCTCAAAAAGCCTGTGTTGTAATGCCTGAGCAGCAAAAGATTAAGCGTCAGCAGTTTCGATGTCATTACCCTTTAATTGAGGAAATAAAGTAAATGGAGTCCATTCCTCTATTTTCAGTCAGAGAAATTAAAAAGATTTACAAAGATAAATCAAATTGGTTTAAAAAAGGTCGTGTTGTAGAAATTGGCCCTGTTTCCTTTGATTTACACCGCGGAGAAACACTCGCTATTGTTGGCGAAGCCGGTTCTGGTAAAAGTACGGTAGGCAGACTGCTTGCCGGCGCTGAGTTACCCGATGGTGGCAAATTATATTTAGGCGATGATGAAATTAATTGGAACGACTCTAAGTTTTTCTGCCAAAACATTAGAATGATTTTTCAAGACTCACAGAAGTCTCTAAACCCTACAGTTCGAATTGGCGACCAACTTGAGCAACCGTTACTTTTTAATACGCGATTAAATAAAGAGCAACGATTAGAACGAATAAACAATGCTTTACGTAAGGTGGGTCTGTTGCCTGAACACGCTGGGTATTACCCTCATATGTTTTCTGGCGGACAAGCTCAAAGAATTGGAATTGCTCGAGCGCTAATTTTAGACCCTCAAGTTGTTATAATAGATGAAGCTCTAGCGCCATTAGACCCTTCACTAAGGGCTCAGGTTATAAATCTGCTTTTAGAGCTACAAGAGACATTACAACTGACATATGTGCTCATATCACACCAAATATCATTGGTTCGTTACCTGAGTGATAGAATTATGATCATGGACCAAGGAAAAATTATTGAAGCTGGTACCATAGATGACGTATTCGAAACGCCAAAACATCCAAAAACTCAAAAGTTATTAAAATCTCTGGATATGTAAATATTCAATAAACCCTAATCAAAACGGGTCAACAAAACCAAAAAAAAAGACTCCGAAGAGTCTTTTTTTATTTAGATACTTTCGTAATTACTCAATATCTGCGTTGTTCTTACTTGCTTCGATCAGCGCTTTAATTGCTTGCTGACCAACTACATTAAGTACTTGGTTTGCAACTGGCTCTTCAACAGCAGCAGGCTTAACATTAAATGAAGTTAACGACACAACCGCAGCGTCTCCATTCGACGTTTCTACTGTGCTTACTTCAGCTTGACCGTTTACTGGTTTTGCCAATTCAAATACAGCATCACGAATGTTCGCATTAACCGTTGCATCAAAACGAGCAATGTCAGTGTTCTCTGTTACGACTACAGCATTGTCAGCTAGACTTGTAATTGCTTCACCTGACTTAACTCTTTCCGCAAGCTCTAGCGCTTTTTGCGATGCTAGCTCAGCGGCTTTTTCACGTGTAAGTGCAGCTTCTATGCGAATCTTTATCTCATCTAATTTCTGAATTCTTGCAGGCTGATTATCTGTTACACGAAGAACTAACGAAGTAGTGTCATTAATTTCTATTAAGTCACTATTTAAGCCTTCACTGATAAACGTCTCATCAAATGCTTTTGATACTGCTACTTGAGAACCTAAAAGGCCTTGTAACTCGTTTGCTGTTTTAAGCTCTGTACTCTTAAGCTCTAACCCTGCAACTTCTGCAGCATCTTCAAGTGTATCTGGAATTTCAAAAGCTAATTCAGACACTTTTGTTTGCGCTTCTATATAAAGCTCATCAATTTTTAATTGTTGAAGTTGTGATGCAATTGTTTCTTTAACTTCTTCAAACGGAGTAGTTTCTGCTTTTACATAATCTGTTAATTTAACAATATGAAAACCAGACTCAGACTCAAACACATCAGAAATATCGCCAGCCTTTTCTAGTGACAATACCGCACTATCAAATGCGTCACCAAAAATACCTTTTTCAAACCATTCTAAGTCGCCGCCATTTTCTGCACTGAAGCTATCTTCAGAAAACGCTTTTACAACTGATTCAAAAGAGTCACCTGCATCTAGCTTAGCTTTTGCTTCTTCAATCTTTTGTTGGGCATTATCACCGGCTTCAACAAGAATGTGAGCTATTCGGCGTTGTTCTTGTTGTGTGAATTCAACAATATTTTGTTGGTAATATTCGTTTAGCTGTTCCTCATTAACATCTACTGCGTTTGCTAGTGCGTTTGCATCGATAAATAAGTACTCAATAGCTACTTTGTCCGCAGTCTTATATGAAAACTTGTTGTTGTCGTAATAAGCTTGAATTTCTTCTTCAGTTAACTGAACACTCGCTTCTAATGTTTTGCTTGATACAAGTGCTTGTGAATATGTACGAGTTTGATTATTTAGAGATGCGTATTGCTCTTTTTCATGATCCAATACAAATTCAGATCCCATTAAAGAAGCTGTGTACTGAGAGCGCGTCATTTGTTGACGTAAGTAATCACGGAACTGTAATGGCGTAAAACCAGCTTGACGAAGAAGCGCTAAGTATACTTCGTTATCAAATTGACCATTACGTTGAAACTCTGGCATTTCAACAATCGTTGTCTTTATCTGTTCGTCGCTTACACGAATACCAAGGTCTTTGGCTTGTTGACGTTGTAACTCTTCAACAACTAGACGGTCTAAGATGCCTGCTTTAAAATTAGCAACGTAGCTTTCGTCAGCCATTAGTTGCTCAACTACATCACCAAATTGTTGCTTCATACGGTTACGTTCATTTTGGAACGCTTCCTCTAATGCAGTTTGTGTGATTTCGACACCGTTTACTGACTTAACGGCAGTATCAGCTTTACTATTGATGTAGCTACCAATGCCACTGATGGCAAAAGTTAGTATCACCAAGCCAAGAATAACTTTGGCTGCGATTCCTTGAGAACCTTCTCTAATTCTATCTAGCATTATTACTTCTCTTTGCTGAGTTTGAAATTGGTTTGTAAAAAAAAACGCATCTTAACAGATGCGCTTTAATGCTTGAACTTTTTTATTGGCGGAACGGACGAGACTCGAACTCGCGACCCCCGGCGTGACAGGCCGGTATTCTAACCAACTGAACTACCGCTCCCCATCAAAAAGTTTTAATTAGTTACACGCGTCTTTAAGCGCTTTGCCCGCTTTAAATGCTGGAACTTTTGCAGCTGCAATTTCAATAGTCGCACCAGTTTGTGGGTTACGACCTGTGCGCGCTGCACGGTCACGTACTGAAAAAGTACCGAAACCAACTAGAGCAACTGAGTCGCCATCTTTAAGAGCGCCTGTTACAGACTCGATGAATGAGTCTAATGCGCGGCCAGCAGAAGCCTTTGATACGTCAGCACCTTCAGCAATTTTTTCGATTAATTGAGACTTGTTCACAATTTCATCCCCTATATTGTTTTTATATTTATTAGAGCCCTTGTTATTTTTATTAGGCTCATTTTCATTCCGTTTATATAAACGTTAGAAATCAATTTTTATTAGCGAAGGTAGGCTAACCAACCCTCCTAGCACCAATAAACTAGCACAGTCGGAGGTTTTGAAAAGCCTTTTTTTTGATTTTTACAAAAAAACCTTCACTTATGCGCAATTTTCCGTCGAAATACGCTCAATTGGCTGACTTAATGCGACATCTAGCACTTCATCAATCCACTTAACAGGTTTAATAGTTAAGTCTTTCTTCACATTTTCTGGTATCTCTTCCAAATCTCTTTCATTTTCATGCGGTATTAGAACAGTTTTAATGCCGCCACGATGGGCCGCAAGAAGCTTTTCTTTTAGACCACCAATGGCTAAAACTTCACCACGTAAAGTAATTTCACCAGTCATTGCCACGTCAGCTTTAACCGGGTTACCCGTTAAGCTAGAAACAAGAGCCGTTACCATACCAATACCAGCACTTGGACCATCTTTTGGCGTCGCCCCTTCTGGCACGTGCACATGAATGTCACGTTTTTCAGAGAAGTCAGCGTTTATTCTCAAACCCTCTGCGCGGCTTTTCACCACAGTCATAGCAGCTTGAATTGACTCTTTCATTACATCGCCTAACGAGCCTGTATAAACCAGTTTACCTTTACCTGGTACCGTCGCACACTCAATTGTCAGTAAGTCACCGCCAACCTGAGTCCACGCCAAACCAGTAACTTGACCAATACGGTCATCTTCATCTGCTTTGCCGTAATCATAACGACGCACACCAGAATACTCTGATAGGTTATCCCCATTAACAACAACACTCTTAGTATCTTTGTTAGTTAGGATTTGAGTAACTACCTTACGACAAATTTTTGATATCTCTCGTTCTAAACTACGAACACCCGCTTCTCTTGTGTAATAACGAACAATATCAATTATTGCACTGTCTTCCAGCGTTAGTTCGCTATCCTTAAGACCGTTTCGTTTAATTTGCTTACTGATAAGATGTTGATTTGCAATATTAAGCTTTTCATCTTCTGTATAACCAGCCAAACGAATAACTTCCATTCGGTCTAATAAAGGACCTGGAATATCCATGCTGTTTGACGTCGCAACAAACATTATGTCTGACAAGTCATAATCAACTTCTAAGTAGTGATCGTTAAATGCAGCATTTTGTTCTGGGTCTAATACTTCTAATAACGCCGACGATGGGTCGCCACGCATGTCAGAGCTCATTTTATCAATTTCGTCCAAAAGGAATAATGGGTTTTTAACACCAACCTTACTCATCTTTTGAATTATTTTGCCTGGCATTGAACCTATGTAGGTTCTGCGATGGCCTCTAATTTCTGCTTCATCACGAACACCACCTAGCGCCATACGAACGTATTTACGCCCTGTCGCTTTTGCAATTGATTGGCCTAGTGAAGTTTTACCAACGCCTGGAGGTCCCACCAGACAGAGAATAGGCCCTTTTAATTTACTGGTTCTTTGTTGAACGGCTAGATACTCTAAAATACGCTCTTTTACTTTATCTAAACCAAAGTGATCAGAGTCCAAAACGTCCTGTGCTTTATTTAAGTCTTTTTTAACTTTGCTGCGCTTTTTCCATGGAACGCCTGTCATCCAATCTATATAGCCACGAACAACTGTTGCTTCCGCTGACATAGCAGACATCATTTTTAACTTTTTAAGTTCTGCACGAGTCTTTTGTTCAGCTTCTTCTGGCATACCGGCTTCAGAAATTTTCACTTCTAAAGCTTCAAATTCATCAACGCCCTCTTCCGATTCACCTAATTCTTTTTGAATCGCTTTCATTTGCTCATTCAAGTAGTATTCGCGCTGGCTTTTTTCCATTTGTTTTTTAACGCGGCTACGGATTTTCTTTTCTACTTGAAGTAGATCAATTTCACCTTCCATAAGCGCCATTAAGTATTCTAAACGCTCATGAACGTCTTCAATTTCTAGGGCTTTCTGTTTTTCTTCAACTTTTAATGGCATATGAGATGCCATGGTATCGGCTAACCTATCAGCATCATCAATACCTGTTACCGAAGTTAATACTTCCGGAGGTATTTTTTTGTTAAGTTTTATGTAGCCTTCAAACTGGTTTATTGCTGATCTAATTAAAACCTCTTCTTCGCGTTCGTCAGCCATTGCAATAGCAATTGGCTCAACTTCTGCCTCAAAGAAATCATTGGTTTCCGTAAACTGCAATATTTTGCCGCGAACATTACCTTCAACTAACACTTTTACTGTGCCGTCAGGTAGTTTCAATAATTGAAGAATGGTTGCTACCGTGCCTACTTTGTACATGTCTTTAGGCTTAGGATCGTCATTGGCTGGGTCAAGTTGCGCAACTAAAAATATCTTCTTATCCTTTTCCATTGCCTGTTCTAGACATGCAATAGACTTTTCCCGACCAACAAATAGGGGAATAACCATGTGGGGATAAACAACAACATCCCTTAATGCTAGCACTGGAATGTTTGAAAGTTCTGCGTCATGCGTCATATTAATGAGTTCTCTGCATTCTATAAGTAATAATTAAGTATATGGGGCGACTGATAAAAAGTTCAATTGTTGAAAGCAAAAAAGGAGCCAAATGACTCCTTTTTATAGACGATTGATTAATTATCACTCAGGCAATGCTTGGCTCTTTTGATTATCGTAAATCAAAATAGGATCTGACTGTCCAGCAATGACCGATTCGTCAATAACAACTTTAGAAACATCTTCCATAGAAGGTAGTTCATACATGGTATCTAGCAAGGTTGCTTCAATAATTGAACGCAAACCACGAGCACCTGTTTTTCTATCCATTGCTTTAGCAGCTATAGCTTTTAAAGCATCTTCTCGAAACTCTAGTTCCGTACCTTCTAAATCAAACAATGCACCATACTGTTTTGTAAGCGCATTTTTAGGTTCGCTTAGTATTTGTACGAGCGCATCCAAATCTAGTTCACCTAAAGTTGCAACAACTGGTAGACGGCCGATAAATTCTGGAATTAATCCATATTTAACTAGATCTTCTGGTTCTACATTTTGGAAATGTTCTGTTAGGGTCGTTTCATCTTTACTCGACTTAACTTCTGCACCAAAACCAATTGCAGTACCCGTTTCTGAGCGAGCGCTAACAACTTTATCTAGACCAGCGAATGCACCACCACAGATAAATAGAATCTTAGACGTATCAACTTGCAAAAACTCTTGTTGAGGGTGTTTGCGTCCACCTTGCGGAGGAATTGATGCAACTGTGCCTTCAATTAATTTCAATAGCGCTTGTTGTACACCTTCACCTGATACGTCTCTAGTAATAGAAGGATTATCAGATTTGCGTGATATTTTGTCTATTTCATCAATGTAAACGATACCGCGTTGTGCTTTCTCAACATCGTAGTCACACTTTTGAAGAAGTTTCTGAATAATGTTTTCAACATCTTCACCAACATAACCGGCTTCAGTCAACGTTGTCGCATCAGCCATGGTAAATGGTACATCTAAAAATCGAGCTAACGTTTCCGCTAACAATGTTTTACCACTACCCGTTGGGCCAATAAGCAATATATTACTTTTACCAAGTTCAACGCCGTCACTGTTACCTGACTCTGCATTACGTAAACGCTTATAATGATTATAAACAGCAACACTTAATACTTTTTTAGCGTGTTTCTGTCCGATAACGTAATCATCTAAGTGGTTACAAATATCTCTTGGTGTCGGCAATGAGTCTGCATCTCTTTTTGGAGAGATTTCTTTAATTTCTTCGCGAATGATGTCATTGCATAAATCAACGCACTCATCACAAACATATACAGAAGGACCCGCAATTAGTTTTTTAACTTCATGCTGGCTCTTGCCGCAAAATGAACAATACAGTAGCTTACTGTCATTTTCTGTAGGTTCTGACATAGAGTCACCTCACTTTGCTAGCTTGACTAACCTAAGGTTAGTCAATAATTTCGTATTAACCCAGTAGGTTAACCAATAAACTTACTTTAAATCTCTGCGCGTAAGAATTGAGTCAATTAAGCCATATTCTAGTGCGTCTTCTGGCGTTAAGAAATTATCACGATCTGTATCTTTAGCCACTTTTTCAATGTCTTGACCAGAGTGCTCAGCCATTAAACGATTTAATTTTTCTTTAATATATAAAATTTCTTTAGCGTGAATTTCAAAATCAGAAGCTTGACCTTGGAAACCACCTAACGGTTGGTGAATCATGACACGAGAATTAGGTAAGCAGTGACGTTTGCCTTTAGCACCACCTGATAATAAGAATGCGCCCATACTTGCAGCTTGACCCATACATACTGTCGCGATATCAGGCTTGATAAAGTTCATCGTATCGTAAATAGATAAACCAGCACTAACCGAACCACCTGGAGAGTTGATATAAAGGTAAATGTCTTTATCTGGGTTTTCTGACTCTAAAAACAAAAGCTGAGCACAGATCAAATTCGCCATTTGATCTTCAACTTGGCCTGTTAAGAAAATGACACGCTCTTTTAAAAGACGTGAAAAAATATCATAAGAACGTTCGCCTTTGGACGTTTGCTCAACGACCATTGGAACTAATGCATTGCTTGGCTCTTCAAACCCAGCTGCCACATTACTATTGTGGTTAATCATAAAACTTCCTTAAACAAAAATGGCTCGACATACTTTATGTATATCGAGCCATTAAATCCTTTATTCAACCCTTAAGTCAATGCGATTTTTAATTATGCTTGCTTAGGGTTCATAATTTCGTCAAAGCTGAATGATTTATCTTCAACTTTGGCTTTCTCAAGTAACATTTCAATTGCTTGATCTTCTGTCGCTAAGTTACGGATATTTTCCATTAACTTCTCGTCACCGTAGTAGTGGTTAACTACTTCTGAAGGATCTTCATAAGCTGATGCTTGAGTTTCAATGATTTCTTTTACTTTTGCATCGTCAGCTTTGATGTCGTTTGTACGAATGAATTCGCCAAGTAATAAACCAGTGCGTACACGGTCTTTAGCTTGTTGTTCAAACAACTCAGCAGGAAGCTCAGGCATGTTGCTCGCGTCCATTTGGCCGCCAAAACGTTGCATAGCTTGTTGACGTAAAGCATTTACTTCTTGGTCAACTAACGCTTTAGGAACTTCTAGTTCGTGAGCTTCTAATAAACCTTTAATAGCTTGCTCTTTAACTTTAGCTTTAAGCGCTTGGCCTAATTCACGAGTCATGTTGTTTTTAACTTCAGCTTTAAGTGCGTCAACGCCGCCCTCTTCAATGCCAAACTTAGTTACAAAATCATCATTAAGCTCTGGTAATTCTTGAGCTTCGATTTTGTTGATAGTTACTGCGAACTCAGCTTCTTTACCTTTAAGGTTTTCTGCATGGTATTCTTCAGGGAATGTAACGTTAACTGTTACTTCTTCGCCTGCTTTTTTACCCATGATGCCGTCTTCAAAACCAGGGATCATACGACCTTGACCTAGTTCTAAATCAAAACCTTCAGCTTTTCCGCCTTCAAACTCTTCACCGTCAATTTTACCGATGAAATCGATATTTGCACGATGACCTTCCGCAGCAGCTGCGTCAGTTTCTGTCCAAGAAGCTTGTTGCTTCTGCAATGTAACCATCATGTTGTCTAGGTCAGCGTCTGTTACTTCAGCAACTGGACGTTCAACAGAGATTTTTTCAACATTGTCTAAAGCAACTTCTGGGTATACTTCAAACGTCGCAGTGAATTCTAAGTCTTCACCACGTTTCATATTCTTTGGCTCAAAGAAAGGCGCGCCCGCTGGGTTTACTTTCTCTTGGATGATGCCTTGGATGTAGTTTTGTTGCATCTGTTCTTGAGCAACTTCTACAAATACTGACTGACCGTAGCGCTTCTCTAGAACTGAAACTGGAACTTTGCCTTTACGGAAACCATCGATGCGAGTTGTTTTACCAACTTCACGTAAACGTGCTTTAACTTGAGTTTCAACTGCATCAGCTGGAACAGTGATAGTAATTTTACGCTCTAAACCTTGAGTCGTTTCTAAAGAAACTTGCATGTTCTACCTCAATTAATAAATTTGTGGCCAATACGAAAATCTCGGGCCCAATATTTTTGTTCTTAAAATGACGCGGCATTATAGCTGTGTCTTATTGAATCGTCCACGCAAAAGGGACCAAAATGGGATAAATAATGTGCACTTAGGAGAGAAATTTGATTTTTTTTGAATTTGTAACGGAAATAATAATGGTCGGTGTTGCAGGATTCGAACCTGCGACCCCTTCGACCCAAACGAAGTGCGCTACCAAGCTGCGCTAAACACCGACAATATTATATAAGTAGATAATGGTGCGGAAGGAGAGACTTGAACTCTCACACCTTGCGATACTGGAACCTAAATCCAGCGCGTCTACCAATTCCGCCACTCCCGCAAAAAGATGGGGTGACTGATGGGACTTGAACCCACGACAACCGGAATCACAATCCGGGGCTCTACCAACTGAGCTACAATCACCGCAATATAGACTTGTCAACGAAACAATGGCGCACCCGGTAGGATTCGAACCTACGACCGACGCCTTAGAAGGGCGTTGCTCTATCCAGCTGAGCTACGGGCGCATAACCTACGGGCTACTTCCTCAAAACAAAAAATGGTCGGTGTTGCAGGATTCGAACCTGCGACCCCTTCGACCCAAACGAAGTGCGCTACCAAGCTGCGCTAAACACCGATTTTCGTTTCGAGAACTTGTTGCCTCGTGACAGGGCGGCATATTACGGACAACCCCCAATTCAGTCAAATACTTTTTTAAAGAATTTATACTGTTTGGTGATTTTTAACCCAACTTGCTATTGTTTCGTTCAATATGGGCTAGTTTAGTATAAAAAACCATCCATTTCATAATTAAGTTTTTAATTTATTTTCATTAACCACGTTATTATCAATGAGTTTTTTTCACCAAAGGTTTACAATTACCCTGCAAAATTAACTTCTACTTATAAGAGTGTTCAATGACTGCCAGACTAATTGATGGTAAAGCCATCGCGCAAACCGTTCGAGATAAAGTAAAAACAGGTGTTAGTGCCCGATTAAAAGCAAACCGACGAGCTCCAGGACTTGCAGTAGTGCTTGTGGGTCAAGATCCCGCCTCTCAAGTTTACGTTGGGAATAAGAAAAAAGCCTGTGAAGAAGTAGGCCTTACCTCTAAATCTTTTGACTTACCATCTACAACCACTGAGCAAGAGCTGCTTACATTAATTGATGAGTTAAATTCAGATAATGAAATAGATGGCATATTGGTTCAGCTTCCTTTACCTCATGGTTTAAACCCAGAGCGTATATTAGAGCGCATTCATCCTCACAAAGACGTTGATGGCTTTCATCCTTATAACATAGGTCGTCTTGCACAACGCGTCCCTGCCCTTCGTCCTTGTACGCCAAAAGGTATAATGACCCTGTTAGACAACACTCATGTTTTTTATAAAGGTAAACACGCCGTTATAGTTGGGGCATCAAATATTGTTGGTCGTCCAATGTCATTGGAGCTTTTACTAGCGGGATGTACAACAACAGTGTGTCACAAGTTTACCCAAGACCTTGAAGCTCAAGTTCGTCAAGCTGATATTTTAGTTGTTGCAGTGGGTAAACCTGAGTTTATTCCTGGCGATTGGGTTAAGCCTGGCGCAATTGTAATCGATGTAGGTATAAACCGATTAGCCGATGGTCGTCTTGTTGGGGACATTCAATTTGATGAAGCATTTCAGCGTGCCTCTTGGATTACACCTGTTCCTGGTGGCGTAGGCCCAATGACGGTTGCATCTTTAGTAGAAAATACACTTGAAGCCTGTGAAAAGTTTCATAGCTAATGTTCGTTTAAGAGGTAATAAACCTATTACATCGAACTTTGTGTTTTAGGTTTCTGTTTTAGTTTTGTGTTACCTCCGAACTTTCATTACAAAAAAGCCAGCTAAATGCTGGCTTTTTGATTTTAGTAACTGACTAAGTAAAGAGTTTACTAACGGAAACTAGTTTTCTTCGTTATGCATTTCCAAACCATTTTCTAATGGTTCTGACAATTTACTTTTCGCATTATCTTTTCTTGTACTTTCTAATGACTCTAAATACGCCTGGTCAATATCTTTAGTAACATAGTCGCCATCAAATACTGAAGTTTCAAAGGACTCAATGCCAGGATTCTGTTCCTTCACTGCAGACTCTAAATCTTCAAGTGACTGATAAATTAATTCATCTGCACCAATAAGTGCCGCAACTTCGTCAGCTTCACGACCATAAGCAATAAGCTCATTTGGCGAAGGCATATCAATACCATACACATTTGGAAAGCGAATTTCTGGCGCTGCTGAAGCAAAAAATACTTTTTTCGCTCCGGCATCTCTAGCCATTTCTATAATTTGCTCTGAAGTTGTACCGCGTACAATGGAGTCATCCACTAGCAAAACATTTTTGCCTTTAAACTCTTCACCAATAGCATTTAGTTTTCTTCGTACAGACTTTTTACGCTGCGCTTGGCCAGGCATGATAAACGTACGGCCTACATAACGGTTTTTAACGAACCCTTGACGGTAA
Organism: Psychrosphaera haliotis; assembly: GCF_039523615.1. Lineage (NCBI taxonomy): Bacteria > Pseudomonadati > Pseudomonadota > Gammaproteobacteria > Alteromonadales > Pseudoalteromonadaceae > Psychrosphaera > Psychrosphaera haliotis. Next base: position 67,295 of record NZ_BAAAFQ010000004.1, read on the forward strand.
GGCAAATCTAATTCATGCGCAATTTGCAAAGCAATGTCACAACTTGTTTCAGGAATTGGAATAACCACATCAATATCCAATTCTGACCATTCTTTTTTAATTTTACGACCTAAGTATGTCCCCATTTTTACGCGTGATGCATAAACAGAAATATCATTTAGTTTTGAGTCTGGACGAGCAAAATAAACATACTCAAAAATACAAGGAACACATTTAGGGTTAGGGAAACATTGCTGAGTAAACAACTCCCCAGCTTCCGTAATGTAAACAGCTTCACCAGGAGCAACGTCTCTTACCAACTTAAAGCCATCGATGTCCAAGGCAACGCTTTCAGACGCAACCATGTATTCAACACCTTTATCAGTTTCTCGCTCACCTAATACAAGAGGTCGAATACCGTTCGGATCCCTAAACGCCAACATACCGTGGCCAATAATTACGGCAACAACAGCATAAGCACCACGAACATTTTGATGTAATCGTTTAACAGCAGAGAACATATTGTCTGCCGTTAGCTCCATAAGCTGAGACTCACAAAGCTCATGAGCTAAAATGTTAAGCAAAAGTTCAGAGTCTGAAGTGGTATTAATATGACGACGAGCTTCTTTGAATAAGTGCGCTCGTAATTCAGTCGCGTTGGTTAAGTTGCCATTGTGGGCTAATGAGATGCCAAAAGGAGAGTTTACATAAAATGGCTGAGCTTCTGCAGAGCTTGAGCTGCCGGCCGTAGGATAACGAACGTGACCTATGCCCATATTTCCTTGTAAACGCTGCATATGGCGTTCTTGGAAGACGTCACGGACTAAACCGTTGGCTTTACGAAGTCTAAATTTTCCTTCATCAATGGTCACTATGCCCGCTGCATCTTGACCTCTGTGTTGAAGGACAGTCAGTCCATCATAAATAATTTGATTAACCGGTTCTTTGCCAACTATTCCAACAATACCACACATGATACGTTCTCCATCAAGGTTGTGTAGAGAGTAAACTTGAGTTTTCTTTTAACAATTCAAAAAACCATTCAACGATAAAGGCGAATTCAGGTATGAGAATTGAGTTTTGCCACCAAAGCGAGTCACTCGAGGGCGTCAGTGTATCTAAAAAGAGTAATGTAGCTGCAACGATAAGCGCACCTCTTAGGCCGCCAAATATCATTCCAAGCATTTTATCTGTACCGGTTAAACCGGTAAATTGGACTATTTCAGAGAGTATATGATTAACCATCGCACCTAAAATAAGTGTGATAATAAAGAGAATAGCAATGGCAGAGCCATTTCGAACCATTTCTTTTTCGATGCCGGTTAAGTAAGAAGCTAGATACGGGTAAAATTGGCTGGCCACAAAAAAGGCCGCGACCCAAACAGCCAGAGACACTGACTCTTTCACGAAACCTCGCACCAAACTAACCAATGATGAGATCGCAATAATTGCAATAATTGCGTAATCAATCCATACCATAAAAAACAACTTTTCCACGGGTAATTTTCGGCGCGAAGTCTACCAGAACCAGTTTAGTCAGGCTACTAATTTCTAGTATCAAAACGTGTAATCTTACCGACTAAACCATTTATTTCTTTTATTTTAAGCTGGGTTTTCACAAGTATATCTTTGTCTTGTTCTGGCCCGACATACACTTTAGACAATACCCCAGCTTGTGTTTTCACCGGCTTTGTATAAGTCTCAATACCTGCTTTACGAAGCGTTTCGCGCAGTGTCACCACATTTTCTTTATGTTTAAAACTTCCAAGTTGTAATATCCACATTGGTTTCTGAAAGTCATCTTGTATTTTTGTCGTTATTTCTGCTTTTAGGTCTTCGCTTTGAGTTTTAACTTCTGTTGATGCATTGCTATCTGGGGCAATAATATTTGTTGCCGCAACATTGTTATCATCAGCTTCCGTTTCGTTACCATTTTCATTCGCTATTGTAGTGCTGGCACTGTTATCAGAAATAGTTTCATCTACAGCAATTTCGTCGCTGTCTGATGGAATATTAGCAATGGCTTCTTCAACAAGATCAACTGGAAACTCACTTTCACTAGGTTCTTGTTCAAACGCAGGTTTAGCAGGTATTTTTTTAAAGTCCGCTTTGGTTGCTTCCTTTTTGCCATCTAACAAGTCAGGTAAAAATACGACCCCAGCAATAACTACTATTAACATTCCCAATAGTCGTTGTTTTATCATGTCTGTCACAGTGACCTCTTTTCTTTGTTATTATTCTTTAAAATATCACACACAGTGTAAAATGATCCGAACCCAAGTAAAAGCTCTTCCTCTTGTTGTTCTTCTTGAGCTTGAGCCCAAGCTGATTCTACGCTGGAATAGACTGAAACATTTTTTGCACCAAGATCTTCTAGCACCGCTTTAATTGATTCCGCTTTTGCAGCTCTTGGATTAGCTTCTAGTTCTCCTATATGCCAATGTGAAACGCTTTTTACCATAATGGCTAGCGTCTCTTTAATATCTTTATCCTTCATCATAGCAACAACCGCATGAATACCATTTATATGTTTAAAAGCATCATTGCTGGCTAAAGTATCACTTAAATATGCTATCGCATGTGGGTTGTGTGCAACGTCCACCATTTGTAGAGGTTTGCTACAAAGTATTTGCATACGCCCTGGTAATGAGAAGTTTTTGATTACTTTATTTAATAGGCCTTCCGTTAACTTTATATTCAATTCGATTAGAGTTTGAATGGCAGTGGCTATATTTTGTCTCGGCACAAAGTTGGAGTTTAACTGCTCAAATACCGCCTGTCCTGACTTAAACTGCCAAGTTTTTGGGCACTCTAGCGCTGAAGAGAAAGTGAAATCACGGCCACTCCACAAAGCCGTCTTGACCTTTAAGTTTGCAGCTTGTTGTTCAATGGTCAATGGTGGATTTTGCTCACCTATGATTGCGGTATTATTGGCTTTAAATATCCCGGCCTTTTCAAACGCTATTTTCTCTAATGTATTTCCCAGCCAATCAACGTGGTCGAGTCCGATACTTGTAATAACAGAAATATCCTGTTGTAGAATATTCGTTGAGTCTAAACGACCACCTAAACCAACTTCTACCAAGACAAAATCTAATTTATGCTGTTGAAACAATTTAAACGCGGCAAGGGTAGAAAACTCAAAGTAAGTTAACGACGTATTACCTTTGTGCAGCTCTACAAAGTCAAAAGCGCTGATGTGGTCAGAGTCTGCTAATAACTCGCCATTTACGCGCACTCTTTCATTATATGTAAACAAATGGGGGGAGCTGAAAACACCAACTGAATAACCTAGTTCAATTAAGGCTAGTTCTATAAAGCGTATGGTCGTGCCTTTGCCGTTCGTACCAGCAACTAACACCGTCTTACCTGCATTGAGGTGGTTAAGCTTTGCTTTATCGGCAACGGATTGAATTCGAGATAACCCTAATTCTATTTCTGTAGGGTGTTGTTGCTCTAAATAAAAAAGCCAGTCATTAAGAGACTGGCTTTGAAAGATTTCATTACTCATTTAAGCGGTTCTGTGTTCTTTTTCCAGTGACGGTAGTTTACACATTTTTGCGAACAATCGTGCAACTGTATTTCGCATTTCTCTGCGATCTACAATCATGTCTATTGCACCATGCTCTAGTAAAAATTCACTTCTTTGGAAACCTTCTGGAAGTTTCTCTCTTACTGTTTGCTCAATAACTCGAGGGCCTGCAAATCCGATCAACGCTTTAGGCTCACCAATATTTACGTCACCTAGCATTGCTAAACTTGCCGAAACACCGCCCATTGTTGGGTCTGTTAATACTGAGATAAATGGTAAACCTTTTTCACTCAATTTAGCCAACGCAGCACTTGTTTTTGCCATTTGCATTAATGAGAACAAGGCTTCTTGCATTCTAGCGCCACCAGACGCAGAAAAACAAACTAGTGGAATATTTTCATTTATACAAACATTTACCGCTTGCACAAACTTCTCTCCAACCACCGTCGCCATTGAACCACCCATATAGGCAAATTCAAATGATGCCGCAACACAAGGAACACCTTTTACTCGACCCTTAAGGACAATCATTGCGTCTTTTTCTTTAGTTTGCTTTTGCGCGGCTGAAATTCTGTCTTTATACTTTTTTGTATCTTTAAATGATAAAACGTCTTGAGGCTCAAGGTCTGCCGCTATTTCGGTTTTTTCACCCGCGTCTAAAAACAGCTCTAAACGTTTACGACCAGTTAAGCGCATATGATGATCACATTTAGGGCAAACGCCCTGCTCTTTTTCTAAGTCGTTTTTATATAGAATAGCGTCACAGCTAGTGCATTTAGTCCAAACACCCTCAGGGATGTTTCGCTTTGTAGAGGTATTTGTCTTTGGTAGAATTTTTTCTATCCAGCTCATTTCATTACTGCCCTATAAAAATTGTCCGCAATATTCTTCTTAATGAAAAATCTGGGGCTATTAAAACACAACCTTTATATAAAAACTCGCTTAAACTGGTCTTATTTGTTTGTAAATAGAATAAAAAACAAACAAAACCAACTCGATATTTAAAGAAAAAGAGGTCCTAGCTTGGATGTTGGTAGGTTAAATTCTTCCGGGTAATCAACATCGATTAAATATAGCCCATTTGGTTTAGCTGTTTCTGCCGCTTGTGTTCTGTCTTTTTTAGCCAAAACCTCCGCCATCCACTCTACTGGTTTGTCGCCCTTGCCAACAGCAATTAGACTACCCGCAATATTTCTAACCATATGATGAACAAACGCATTCGCTTTTATGTCTATTACAATATAACTGCCTTTACGAGTGACATTTACAAAGTGAACAAATCGATTGGGGGAATTTGATTGGCATTGTGCTGCACGAAACGAAGAGAAGTCATTTTCGCCCAACAGACACTGTGCTGCTTGCTGCATATCGTCTGCATTAAGTGGCATGTGATAATGGCTCAACCCTTTATTTAAAATACCAGGTCTTAGCTTTTCATTATAAATAACATATTTGTAACGTCTAGCCGTTGCAGAAAAACGCGCATGAAAGTCATCAGGTACTTCTTTCATCCATGTAACCGCGATTGCGTCAGGTAGGTTAGCATTGATGCCCATGGTCCAGCCGCGTTCACCACGAACAGACTCAGTGTCAAAATGAACAACCTGACCAGTACCATGAACACCGGCATCAGTTCGACCAGCGCAAAATACATCAACTTTATGATTGGCAACTTGTGTTAGCGCAGCTTCAAGGCACTCTTGAACAGTGGCTACATCTCTTTGTCTCTGCCAGCCAAAAAATTGTGCCCCATCGTACTCTATACCTAACGCTATTCGCATATTTGTTGCCCTAAAAATAAAAAACGCAGAATTATAAAAAATCTGCGTTGATTATACTATGAATTGTTATTTGGTTTTAATCATTTAATTCATCGAGTAATGACTGAGCCTGCTCTTTTGCTTCAGGATTATCGCTATTCGCTATCTTATCTAATATTAATTTAGCGTTTTCTACGTCGTCCATCTCAATATATGTTTTAGCTAAATCCAGTTGCGACGCCATGCCACCAGCTTCTTTATCAACATCCACCGAACCTCGACTAGATGACAGCTCGTCAAAGTCATCTAAGCCAACATCAATATCAAGATCATCCGGCAAGTCATCGTCATCACCGTCGTCAAGATCATCCATTAAGTTATCAACACTTAAGAAGTCTTCGTTAAGCTCTGACAGTAGCTCTTCGTCTAACTCGGCATCTTCTGATATCACATCATCATTTTCTAATAATGTGCTTTCCGCTGATTCGATATTTTGTGACTCACTGTCTACGTCACTTTCAAAGTTTTCATCTGATAACTCAGCTAACAATTGGTCAAAGTCGGCTTGCTCTAATTCGTCTATTTCAAACGCTTGATCTGACTCAATGTTTTCATCTTGCTCTTTATCTTTATTATCTAAATCATCTGACTCTTCTTCTACCGACTCACCAATAACCGTGTCACCATCGGCTAAAAGACTATTAATATCGCTTTCATCAAAACTCGCATTAATTAAGTCATCATCTAACAAGTCTTGAGCTAATTGATCTTCATCAGCCAATAAGTTTGCAATATCGTCTTCACCAAAATCACCTGGATCTAAGTCTACACCTTCGGCTAAATCGTCACCAAGCTCATCAATACTGACATCATCCAATGACTCTTCAGTTTCTTCAAATAAGTCTATGCTGTCATTGTTTAACAACTCGTCATCAATAACATCGTTTAACTGTGGTATTTCATTATCTTCGGCTTCAAGCTCTTCTTCTGCAGCTTCGTCGTCCATTTCCAATTCAGGATATTCATCCAGCTCAGTGCTAGGCTCAACGTCTGCAATAGGATGGTCTTCTTCTGACTCATCCGAAGCTAAATCCACTTCTTCATGTGAAGTATCTTCCAAAAATTCATGTTCAGGATCTGCTTCTGGCTCAGCTTCAACTTCTGGCTCAGCTTCAACTTCTGGCTCAGCTTCAACTTCTGGCTCAGCTTCTACCTCTGGCTCAGCTTCTACCACTGGTTCTGCTTCTACCACTGGTTCTGCTTCTACCACTGGTTCAGCTTCAACTTCTGGTTCAGCTTCAACTTCTGGTTCAGCTTCTACCTCTGGCTCAGCTTCAACTTCTGGCTCAGCTTCAACTTCTGGTTCAGCTTCAACTTCTGGCTCAGCTTCAACTTCTGGCTCAGCTTCAACTTCTGGCTCAGCTTCTATTTCTGGTTCAACTTCAGCTTCTACCTCTGGTTCAGCTTCTACCTCTGGTTCAGCTTCTACCTCTGGTTCAGCTTCTACCTCTGGTTCAGCTTCTACCTCTGGTTCAGCTTCTACCTCTGGTTCAGCTTCTACCTCTGGTTCAGCTTCTACCTCTGGTTCAGCTTCTACCTCTGGTTCAGCTTCTACCTCTGGTTCAGCTTCTACCTCTGGTTCAGCTTCTACCTCTGGTTCAGCTTCCACTTTCGGCTCAGCTGCGTCATCAATCAACGAGTCTATATCGAAGTCATCGTCGTCTTCAGTTTCTAATTCTACTTCCGGCTCTGCTTCTATTTCTGGTTCAACTTCAGCTTCTGGCTCAGCTGCGTCATCAATTAACGAGTCTATATCGAAGTCACCGTCGTCTTCAGTCTCTAATTCTACTTCCGGCTCTGCTTCTATTTCTGGTTCGACTTCAGCTTCTGGGTCAGCTGCGTCATCAATTAACGAGTCTATATCGAAGTCATCCTCGTCTTCAGGTTCGGCTTTTACTTCTGAATCACCAGCGCCATCAATAAGAGCATCAATATCAAAATCGTCGTCATCTAACTCAACACTATCCGCGGATGAAGCATCTGAAACTCCATCAATCAATGAGTCAATGTCAAAGTCATCATCTTCTAATTCTATTTCTTCTTCGGCAGAGTCTTCTTGCTCCGCAGGTTCTTCAGCCTTTGGCGTTTCATCGATTAGCGAATCAATGTCAAAGTCATCATCGTCAGCAGCATCCGTTTGCTCATCAATTTCTTCCGTTGATCCCGCTTCGTCAATTAACGAGTCAATATCAAAGTCATCGTCGTCTAGGCCAAGCTCGTCATCTAAATCATTAACACCAGTATCCATATCATCATCTGGCGGCGCAGTTTCATCCGTATCTTCTGCAGGAAGGCTTTCATTAATTTCAGCCACAATATCGTCAGCATCTAATTCACTGGTTAAATCGTCACCAATGTCATCTTCTGCTTGTTCATCATCCATATCTAGAAGAGCATCTATATCATCCGCTTGAACGATTGCTTGGTCATCGTCATCCGCTAAATCAATCTCTTCCAATTCTGAACCATCATCTAAAAGCTGATCATCGGCTATAGAGTCATCAAACGCGGAATCATCTGAGAGTAACTCATCGTCGTCTAATGGCAGATCATCCAACGAGTCATCATCTAATGGAACGTCATCTAGTAGGTCGTCTTCCATATCTAGAGAGTCTAAATCATCATCCAATCCAGATAAGTCATCACTAAATGGGTCTAGTGAATCTAAACTGTCATCAACATCTAAGTCTGCACTAACACCCATTGCTTCAGAATGGTTAAAGTTTGAATCCATTGGAGCAGCTAAAGGAGAGTTTAAAGGATCTGTTAACGGATCCGCGGTTGGAGAGCTTTTTCTTTTAAGAAATAAAGCAAGAGCAACTAATAAAGATATTGAAAGCAGAGAAGATAAAACGATAATGCCAATGGTTGAGGATAAGAACTCGCTAATTTGATCTGTTATGCCCTTGTCTTCCGCCTGCGCTTTTGTGATCGCCAACTCTTCTTGTTGCTGAATCAGCAATTCTTCTAACTTTGATAAGATTTGTTGTGTTTCATTTCTAAGCTGGCTTTCATTACCCAATGATTGCTCAACATTGGTAAGCTTGTCTGACAACGCCGACAACTTATCTTGCAATGCTACATTTTCTTGCTGCAAAGATTGGTTTTGGTTTTTGGCACTATCAAGTTGAGTTTGTATATTCTCAAAAGCCTTAAGTTGCTTTTGTTCTACCTTTTCAATTTTCTCAGATATTTCTTTTTTCGCGTTAGTAACGTCAACTTGTTTAGCGGCTTCAATTGGAGCTAACGCTACGTCAATTGATTGTTTATTTGCTTTGCCACTTAATATATCTTTCCACAATTCATCATCTGCGTCTGCGCGCTCTTTTGCATAAAGAGGCTCTACTGACATTACTTCTTTATGGCTAGGGATCTTTAATATTGTGCCATTTTTTAAACCGTTCAAATTATTGTAATCAAATGACGAAGGGTTTTTCTTGAGAATGGCTACCATAACCTGATAAACAGACACATTATTACGGTGTCTGAATTTATTACCCAGTTTCCACATTGTATCTCGGCTAGTGATTGGGCCGTAAGTTTCTCCCATTTCGCCATAGTCGACCCCTTTAGGGCCTTTTAATTTGTTATCTGCATAAATAGAGGTTGCCGTTGAGAACGACATTATGATTATAAACAAAGCAAATAATTTTAAGCTTGAGCGCATTGATAATTTCCAGATTCAATATAGTTCCGCCAAATGCGGTAAAAGTTTGTTGATGCAGTTGTTTTTAAGAAAATGTATTGGTTAAAACCACATTAAAATACCTGCATTCAACTTTAATTATTTAAACACTTTAAAAAAGTAAAGCAAAGCTTGTACCACTTAATTCTGTCAAGTTTATGTCTCTTTATTAAATTTAGACCAAAAAAAAGCCCCGATACAACCGAGGCTTAGGAAACTATCGATTTAATTATAGATAGTCTTTTATTAATAACTCTGCAATTTGCAGGCTATTTGTTGCCGCCCCTTTACGAACGTTATCGGCCACTACCCATAAATTTATACCGTTAGGGTGAGAAATATCTTCACGAACACGGCCAACAAAAGTTTGGTCTTGGCCACTTGCATGGCTCACCTGGGTTGGAAACTCTTTGTCTTCTCTCATTAAAACAACGCCAGGCGCCTGCTCGAGTAGCTGTTTAACATCTTCTGCTGATACTGGTTGACGTAGTTCAACGTGAATTGACTCTGCATGACCGTAAAAAACAGGCACACGAACGGCAGTTGGGTTAACACGGATAGTTTCATCACCCATTATTTTATGTGTTTCCCACACCATTTTCATTTCTTCACGTGTATAGCCATTATCTTCAAATGAATCTATTTGAGGGATTACGTTAAATGCCATTTGTACCGGAAACGCTTCTGTTTCCACCGGGCGGCCATTCATCAGCTGAGCGGTTTGAGACACGAGTTCGTCGATGCCTTTTTTACCTGCGCCACTTACTGATTGGTAAGTACTAACATTGATTCGGTCAATTCCATAAGCGTCGTGTAATGGCTTAAGGGCAACTAACATTTGAATTGTAGAGCAATTTGGGTTGGCAATAATATTTCTATTTCTAAAGTCAGCTAATGCATGAGGGTTAACTTCAGGGATCACCAACGGAATTTCAGGCTCGTAGCGGTAAAAAGATGTGTTGTCGATAACAACAACGCCTAAATCAGCTGCGATAGGTGCATAACGCATGGACGCGTCAGAACCAGCGCTAAAAATAGCTAATTGTACTTGGCTCCAATCAAACTCAGCGGCGTCTAGTACCTCAATGTCTTTACCTTTGAACGATATTGTTTCACCTGCTGAGCGCTCGCTTCCTAAAGGGAATAACTCTCCAACTGGAAATTTTCTATCTGCTAATCCTTCAATAATGTTTTGCCCCACTAATCCTGTGGCGCCTAAAATTGCAATATTATATTTTTGTTCTGACATTGTTTCTCTACTTAATATGGAATCCGAGCGAACTGAGTTGCTCTGCTAATTCAGGTTGCTGACAGTTTACCGAAATTGACGACCATTCGCGACGTATTGGGTAGTTTTTTCTCAACCAATCAAAACTATGCTCGTTTAATAGATTTCTGAATAAACTATCGTCTCGTCTAACGTCGTAAACAGTATGTATTAGTGTTTTAAGTGGGTTGTTAGGTGCAATAGTGAAAGTCTTGCTGACTTCATTATTAACAGTTTTATCTTTATTTAGAGTAATTGATGATATTGCCGCTTCAGGTAAAAAGTCTTTTAACTGGGCTGTTGCTGCGACATTTAACAATTGGCACACGTTTTTATACAGCATTTCTGTGCCTGTCGCTTTGCCTTCTAAACTGTAGCCTGCAATGTGTGCACTTGTTAGGTCACAATGAGGGATCAACGCTTGCAGTGGATTTGGCTCTCCTTCCCATACATCCAGCACTAACTTTATATTTGGCTTACCAGATAAACTTCGTTGCGTAATATGCTCTAGTAGCGCGGTATTGTCTATCACCTCACCTCGACTGGCATTTATTAAACATACATTGTCTTTGAGTAGTGTCAGGTTATTGGCATTCAACAAGTGGTGAGTAGGATGCGTGCCTGTCGACGTTAGCGGTGTATGAAAAGTAATAATGTCTGCATTCGCGATAGCATATTCAAAATCGACATAAGTTTTTTCTAGGGTTGAGCTTTTAAACGGATCGCATAATAAAGTCTCAATACCTAAAACTGTTAATTTATGATGCAGGTTTTGGCCAATGTTACCTAACCCAATGATCGCCACTTTTTTGTTACTAACGTCTATTTGATATTTTTCCGCTAATACAAACAACGCATTAATTACAAACTCTGCCACGGAGTTAGCATTGCACCCCGGAGCTGAACTAAAGGCAATGCCTCGATTCGACAACTCTGCTTTATCAATATGATCTTCGCCAATAGTTGCAGTACCAACAAACTTTAATGAATTGGCTTGGGAAAGAAGACTTGCATTTACTTTAGTAATTGACCGAACAAGCAATACATCTGCATCAACTAAATCACTCGCTTGCAAACTTCGCCCTGAAAATCTCACTACTGTGCCAATATCTGCAAAAAAGGCCTCAGCATAGGGAATGTTTTCATCAATTAAAATTTTCATAGGAAATCCAGTCATTAAAAAACCCGAATAAGTTTAACGCCTATTCGGGTTGTAAAATACGAGTTTTATAAATATTTATACTTTTTTAAATACTAACGTCGCATTTGTACCACCAAAACCAAAACTGTTTGACATTGCTGTGGTAATTTCAGCTGGCGTAGCCTCAGTAATTATATTTAGACCTTCCGCTTTTTCATCTAAATTTGCAATATTAACGGAAGGCGCTACAAATTTATTTTCCATCATTAACAAGCTGTAAATTGCTTCATGCACTCCGGCTGCACCTAAGGCGTGCCCCGTCATTGCTTTTGTTGCAGAAATCATAGGCGATTTACCTGCAAATACGTTCTGAATTGCACCTAACTCTTTAACATCACCTACTGGCGTGCTCGTGCCATGAGTATTCAAATAATCAATTGGCCCGTCTACAGTGCTTAACGCCATTTGCATACAACGTTCAGCACCCTCGCCCGATGGCGCAACCATATCAAAGCCATCAGAAGTGGCACCATAACCTACAACTTCTGCATAAATCTTAGCACCCCGAGCTTTGGCATGTTCGTACTCTTCAACAACAACCATACCGCCGCCACCAGAGATCACAAAACCATCTCTATCCGCGTCGTAAGTTCTTGAAGCTACTTCCGGGGTTTCATTATACTTTGTTGAAAGCGCGCCCATAGCGTCAAACATACCTGCAAGTGTCCAGTCAACTTCTTCACCACCACCGGCAAAAACGATGTCTTGTTTACCTAACTGAATCTGCTCTAGAGCATGACCAATACAGTGCGCTGAAGTAGCACACGCTGAACTTATAGAGTAGTTTACGCCCTTAATTTTAAATGGCGTTGCCAATGTAGCTGAACAGGTACTGCTCATAGTGCGAGGAACTTGATAAGGCCCAACACGTTTTACGCCTTTTTCACGAAGTGTGTCGCAAGCCATAATTTGATTTTTAGATGACGCTCCACCAGAACCAGCTAACAAACCAGTACGTGGGTTAGATACCATTTCATCTGTTAAGCCTGAATCAGCAATGGCTTCTTTCATTGCAATGTAAGCGTATGCTGAAGCTTCACCCATAAATCGTATTGCTTTACGGTCTATGTGTTCAGTAATATCGATATCAATATTGCCCCACACCTGCGACCTAAGCTTGTACTCTTTGAACTGCTCTGACGCTGTTATTCCAGACTTGCCTTCTTTTAAGCTTGCTAAAACTTCATCTTTATTGTTGCCGATGCTCGACACAATCCCCATACCAGTAATAACTGCTCTTTTCATAACTATCCTAATTATTGAGTCTTCAACGATAAATTTTGTCAGTATTCTACGCACTTTTATAATCTAACTGGTCTAATTTCAGCGCACAAGTGTTAGCTCAATTAATTTTTTATTAAAGTAACGTTACCTTTTTGAAAACAAACACGTAAAATTTACTTAAATCAGTGTAATTTATTGAGATGAAGTTTTGATTAATAATGCAAATTTAAAGTTCGACGAGAATGGTGTTCCTTACTCCAGTGACTTTGACGATATATACTTTTCTAAAAAAGATGGTATCGCTGAAACAACTTATGTGTTTTTAAAGCACAATGGGATCCCGTCTAGGTTTAAAAATACTGGTTGTTTTCATATTGCTGAAACTGGTTTTGGTACGGGTTTAAATTTATTGGTTACCTGGCAACAATTAAACCTGGCCAATCAATCTAACCCATCTCCGGTTAAGCTAAAATTTACGACATTTGAAAAATACCCACTGTCAAAGTCTGACTTAACATCGACTTTATCAGCTTGGCCTAAGTTTAAATCACTATCAGTTCAGCTATTAAACGCGTATCCAGAAAAATTATTGGATGACAATACTATGATCCTTGAAAATGGCAACGTTGAACTACGGCTAATCATTGGTGATGTGAATGAGTCGATTACGAACCTTGATGTCAGTAACAATGAGGTGGATGCATGGTATCTCGACGGTTTTGCGCCAAGTAAAAATCCCGATATGTGGACAGAAAACCTATTCAACAACATGCGACGTCTAACAAAAGAGCAAGGTACAATTGCTACCTTTACTGCTGCAGGACATGTAAGGCGCGGATTAATAAAGGCTGGATTTGATGTTATAAAATATAAAGGTTTTGGCTACAAGCGAGACATGGTTGCGTCTAGAGGTATTTTAGACAGATTTGAATCTGACTCAGGTAAATAAAAACAGACATGCAAAATAATCCGGCTGCATATACGAGTGACGTCTATAAACCTAATAAAGTTGCCATAATTGGCGGTGGCATCGCGAGTTTAATCTTAGCTGACTACCTATCTAAAAAAAGTCCAAACCTAGAAATCACGCTTTTGTGCAAAGACAGCGACATAGCGTCACAGGGCTCAAGTAATAAACAAGGGGCAATCTACCCTTTGTTACAAGCCGGTAAGTCAATTATTTCTACGTTTTATGCACAAGCATTTGAACATGCCATTAAATATTATAGAGAAACTTTGCCATCAGCTAGTGTTGTGCCGCATCAATGGTGCGGTGTGTTACAACAAGCTTTTAACCCAACAATGCCTGAAAAATTTAAAGAAATCAGCCAACTTTGGGCTCACATTACCGAATATATTGATGATAAATCGAGTTCTGAGTTAGCGGGTATCAGTACCCCATATTCAAGCTTGTATTTTAAAGATGGCGGCTGGATTAACCCAAATCAATTTTGCAAATGGCTTTTAAATGATCTTATAAGCAATAGAAAAGTCTCAATATTACAAAACACTGAAGTAAATAGCATTTCAAAGTCGCATCTTGGAGACTCTTGGGAGGTCTTTTCAGACGGCGTAACAACTTTTGCTGACCACGTTGTTATTTGTGCCGGTATTGACTCACCTCTAGTCACATACGCCAGTATCAATTCAATTCCAATTGATGGTGTATTAGGACAAGTGTCTAGCTTCAATACGGAGTCAAGCACGCAACCATTAAAAGCAGTGTTGTGCCATAAGGGTTATATCACGCCAAGTGATGGCAAGTATCAAGCGTTTGGCGCAACCTTCGAAAAGAACTATGAATCGATAACTTCAACCCAGGAAGCAATGAGTCAAAATATCGCTCAGATTAAAAAAGTGTTCCCATTTGAAGACTGGGCTCAGCAAGTGAGTAATGAATTGGTGAACCATAATAATGCTGCGGTAAGAGCCACAACGCCTGACCACATTCCCATTGCTGGGGAGTTATTTGATTGGAGTTGGATTAAGCATCATGTAGACAATAATAATGGAAAATATAAACGAGCGGATAAAATACAAGGAAAACTTGATAACCCACTTCAAGGTTTATATTGTTTAACTGGACTAGGAGCGAGAGGTTTGACGTCAGCGCCTATTTTGGCCGACATGGTTAGTGACTTAATTGTGAATAGTGGTCGTGTTTCAAAACCACTAAATAACCTGATAGAGACCACAGCACCGATGAGATTCCAACTTAGAGAATACAAACGTACCAAGGTTTTACCAAAGGTAAATTAATCATGAGACATTATTAATAATAAACAATGTCTCTAACTATTAGCTTACGGCCTTTCCATTTGGATAACGACTCGTCTGTTTTCAGCTCGACCTAATATTGTTTCGTTAGATGCGATGTGCCTTTTCTCACCAAAGCCTTCAACATCAATTTTAGACTGAGCAATACCGAAGCCAACAAACAATCCTTTAACTTCATCAGCACGTTTTTCTGATACTTTTAAGTTAGTGTATCGACCGCCCCAAGAGCTGCTATAAGCTTTGACCGTAATACGCTCAATATTACTATCATGCTTTAAATACTCTTCAATCTGGGCCAGTTTTTTCTTCGAAGCTTTATCTAATACTGCGCTATTTTTCTCAAAATTGAGAACAGTGTAAGAAATATCATCAAAGCTATATGGCAATAAACCGTCCATACACGTCAAAAAATCGTAATATGCAGGCCTAAAGTTTGTTGCAGCTAAAGCCACCGCAACTCTATCGGACTTATTGTGCCAGTCAGCGTAATAAAGTGTTGGGAAATAGCCCTTTTCCAACTCCGTTAACATAACCCACGCAGAATCTTGGTCAACGTCGCCGTTAAACTGTTTACGCCACTGTAAGCTTGTAATATGGGTTGAGCCTTGTCCTGGCCGCCATTGAGGTGGTACCGACTCTATTTGAGCCAGTGAATAATCCGCAGGGAGGCGACGAAGATCGAGTTCAAATTCTAAATTGGTTAGTTTATTTGCCGCACTACTAAACTTTGCCGTTCCGTAATTAGGAATGGTATGTTGTAGTTCACATTGTAATCGGTTGTTGTTGGCCAACATCCAGTTCGAATTATTTAAGCTCGCTGAATAAGTTCTCAAACTTGACTTAGCATCGGAAACGCCAGTAAAGACAAGCGCTATAAACAAAACAGTCCAGCTAATAAATTCTTTTTTTAAAAGAAATTCTCTTGATGAATTCATAGGTTTCATATCATTTCTGTCATTAAGATTATGTTGTAATAACGGCTATTACTAATTCTATTGGTAATACTTCTGTTAATACTAAAGCAATTCATATACCACTTATAGAATATAATTAGTAAATGAAAGAAGACCAACTTCATGCGATAATAGATCATTATTGTTATTAGCATCATGTGAGTACCGTGACAGAACCTGCCAACGAATCAACTGAAAAAAACAAACCCGATCCAAACCTTTTAAGCTCTCGTTTTAGAGGCTTTTATCCGGTCGTTATAGATGTAGAGACCGCAGGTTTTAATGCAAAAACAGATGCGCTTTTAGAGATTGCTGCCACTACATTAAAAATGGATGACGATGGGGTTTTGCAACGAGACAAAACAATCCACTTCCATGTTGAGCCTTTTGAAGGTGCAAATATTGAACAAGCGGCTATTGATTTTAACGGTATAGATCCTTTTAACCCCTTACGAGGTGCTGTTTCAGAATCGGAAGCTATTAAAGAAATATGCAAAGAGATCCGTAAAGGTCAAAAAGCAGCAGGATGTAATCGCTCTGTAATTGTGGCTCACAACGCGGCGTTTGATCATGGTTTTGTTATGGCTGCTATAGAGCGTATTAATTATAAACGAATTCCATTTCACCCTTTTGTAACTTTTGATACCGCATCTTTTGCCGCATTGAGTCTAGGCCACACTGTACTTGCTGAAGCTTGCAAACGCGCTGGTTTAGGTTTTGACAACAAAGAAGCTCATTCGGCTAAATACGATACTGAAAAAACCGCTGACTTATTTTGTTACATGGTTAATCGTTGGAAAGAACTTGGAGGATGGCCAATTCCTGATGTAACTCCACCATCTCCAGAGTTAGAGCAAGAGTTAAACAAAGAGTTAGATCAAGAGTAACGTCGGTAGAATTTAACAGATAATTAAATTGGTTAAGAAGCTAAATAAAGGCAAATAACAACCAATTGAAAAGTCTCAACGTTGTTCAGGACTGGTCAAATTGTTATAAGAAAGCCTGCAGAAAAGTGCAGGCTTTTTTCTTTTCTGGGCCTAGACACACTATTAGTCAGGACTACGCTAATATGACAAAGCTAAATTAGTTAGTTTATAAATTGAACCATCAATTACAAAATAACTCAATTTGCCTATTCGCCAGACGCTTCTGTTGAGCAATATCATTTTGTGACAAGGTTTTAGGGTTACCTTTATCATCCAATACTTTCACAGACTCATAAGAGTCCAATACCTTTAAATTATGCTTGGCTTTATCACAATATAATTTAGCTTGTGAGTTCAATTCATCTACCATAGAGTCGTCTTTATCTGCGTTTATAGATATTTCTACAGATTGACCATCTTTCTTGCCGCGCAGCACTCTATCGCCTTCAATTTCTAATTCTACATACTTGCTATTTTGAGGACGATATTCACTAAATGTCACCACGCCTTTCGCATCAATCCAACGGTATACCTTCACCTTTTGTGAACCTGCGTAGCTACTGCTGACTAGTAACATGCATAAAATTGCTAAAAACCTCATTAGGTCCCCTTGTTGTCCTTTGAATTTTATATGCTATGGTGCTTTTATATCCTTATTTAGCCAAAAAATAAAAGAAAATTTGATGTCTGTCGATAATTCCAATAAAAACAAACCTAAAGAGCACTTCTATTTACTTCCAAACTTGCTTACCACTGCCGGATTATTTTTTGGCTTTTACGCCATAATATCCAGTATCAATAATCAATTCGAACATGCCTCTGTCGCGATATTTATTGCCATGATATTTGATGGCTTAGATGGCAGAGTTGCTCGCATGACAAATACTCAAAGTGAGTTTGGCGCACAATACGACAGTATGGCTGATATTGTCTCCTTTGGGATCGCTCCAGCTATATTAACGTATAGTTTTTGTCTATCTTCATTTGGAAAATTAGGTTGGCTGGCCTGTTTTATTTTTGTTGCTTGTGCTGCTCTACGTTTAGCTCGATTCAATTCTATGTTGTCTATTTTTTCTAAGAATTACTTTCAAGGTTTACCATCGCCTGCCGCTGCAGCTCTTGTAGCAAGTATGGTTTGGGTACTTCAATCATTCGAGCTAGAAAATGGCATTATCTCCCTTGTTGTTGCAGTAGTCACAGTTCTGTCGGGTTTATTAATGGTGAGTAACTTTAGATACAGCGCATTCAAGAACCTAACATTACTTAAGGAGCAACCTTTCGTAAGTTTACTAATTGCAGTGTTCTTATTTGTTGTTATAGCTGCAAGACCAGCGGAAGTTTTATTTATTACTTTCTTCATCTACGCCTTAAGTGGCGCAGTTCTCGGTTTTAATTCTATTAAATTTTCCAAACTAAATGGTAAAAATGACGCTGACTTTAACGACTCAAATAATGAAGTAACCGAGGAAAAAACAAAGGAATAATACTATTTCCTTGTAACCCCTATTTAGTCAACTAGACTTAAAAGGATTTGTAATATTGGGGAATATTCATGGATTTTGTAAATTTTGAAGTTGGCTCAAAAACCGTTTCGCTTGCCATCTTAAATATCTTGTTAACAGAACAGTATCGTGAAAACCTAACAGAAATGCCTAACCACAATCCAAACTTTATGGGCATTAAAGACTTTATGAATATTCCAGTGCCTATTTTTGACCTAGGTAAAATACTAAATCATTGTTCTACCAAAGATAAAAATACCCAAACTGTAAATCAATTTTTAGAACAAAAAAATATTTTTAACCAATGGCTACTATCCAATAAAGGTAACAACGTTTTAACAAAACCACATGCATTACTGAAGTGGCTAAATAACTTCACAAGCAGTGATGAAGACTTGGCTAGTATCATGTCAAAGGCTAAGCTAATTGTTGAGCAAATAGTCTCGAAAAATATTGCTGAAGACAACAAACTAAATTCAAAAGTTAATCAGTTGTTTGAAAATGCCATTGAGCATATTGAATACAGTTACAAACCCATTATCGTTTTTACGACCATAAATGGCAGTGCGCCTCACATAGGTCTCTTAGTTGACAAGGTTGAAGATAATATCCACGTCAATGAATCAGACATAAAGTCATTAGACAAAGTAACAACGGTTGGATTTGAATTAGATAACGATACTAAAGCAATTTTGAAAGGGTTAATTCAGCTTGGGGACAAACACAGTTTGATAATTGATCCAGCATCATTATTTACTAAGGGTATAAAAAGCGATGAAGTTCAAACAGAGGCTGTTGTCTAACCTAATAGCGGCATAATGAAATATAAACAAACGCCAGCGGCTAAGCCCGCTACAATGTCATCAATCATAATGCCTAAACCACCATGAACGTGCTTGTCTAAGTAACTTATAGGCCAAGGTTTAACAATATCAAAGAACCTGAATAATACAAATCCTACGGCAATAGCAGTCCAACTAAATGGAACAAAGCATAAGGTAATAAACATACCTGCAAACTCATCCCATACAATCGCTTTATGATCGTGAACGCCGATGTCCGACGCAGCTTTGCCACAAATATAAGGGCCCACTACGCAAGTAAACAGAGTGAACAATATAAATATATAAGCTGGGCTATAAACAAATGCTAAGTAAAAAGGGATGGCAGCTAATGTCCCAAACGTGCCAGGAGCAAATGGCGCAAGGCCACTACCAAACCCTGTAGCTAAAAGGTGTGTTTTATTACATAAGTTAAATTTAGCCGCAGGGTTTTCCACTTTACTTCTCTTCTTTATCCGAAAAATGCTGAAAGCCCTTTTGGCCTTTCAAGTTAAACGGCTCGTCATTGAACAGCAATTCAATTCCGGTATCGCCGCCACAAATTTGGCCAATGCAGGTATATTTAACACCCATCGCTGTTGCGTTTTGCTCTAAGTAACCTTTTTGTTGTTCAGGCACAGTAAACAAAATTTCATAGTCTTCCCCACCGGTTAACGCCAGAGAAATTGCTTTTTCTTGGCCAACAGCATCGTATAGCGTATGTGAAATAGGTAATCGCTCTACATCTATTCTTGCTGAGACTGATGAGGCCTTAAGAATGTGGCCAAGGTCTTGAATTAAACCATCAGAAATATCAAGTGCAGAGGTTGCCGCGTGTCTTACAACCTGTCCGGCAGCAATTCGTGCAACTGGGTAGTCAAAACGTTGCTGAATATGGCTAGCAATATCTTCCGGGAACTTAAGCCCATTAATTTTTGAGTCAACCGCCAGAGCAGATTCACCTAACTCACCTGTTACATAAATCCAATCGCCCGCTTTAGCTCCAGATCTTAATAACGCTTTGCCTTCTGTTATAAATCCTTTAAGGCTCACTGTAACCGCTAGCGGCCCTTGCGTAGTATCACCACCAACAATTTGAACATTATAATATTCTGCAATTTCAAACAAACCGTCAGCAAACTCTTTTACCCATTGCTCATCAGCGTTTGGCAGCGTTATAGCAACTGATGCCCAAGCAGGCTCGGCGCCCATAGCAGCAAAATCACTTAAGTTAACCGCTAAGCAACGATGACCAATTGATCTGGCACTTGTATCTGTAAAAAAGTGGGTGTTTTCAACCATGGTATCTGTGGCAACGACAAGCAGCTTATCCTGCGGCATTTTCATTAAAGCGGCGTCATCTCCGACGCCGACAATAACATCTTTACGTTGCGGACCACGGCCTGAAAAATAAGTCTGAATCATTTCAAACTCTTTCATAACCATTTCCTTTTGGTGTGAGTCTAGTTATCTAAGAGGGATACGAAGATCTTTGGCGGCTCTGTCCAATACGCCGTTAACAAAGCGGTGGCTATCATCTGCACCAAATTTCTTTGCCAATTCAATGCCTTCGTTGATCGCAACCTTGTAAGGTACGTCGACTCTGAATTTTAACTCAAATGCAGACAAGCGCATGATGGCTTTTTCGATTTGATCAACATCTTCATATGGACGCTCAGTATAAGGTGTTAGCGCAGTGTCTAACTCTTTATAGTGTGCGGCAACACCACGAATAGCTTCTTTGAAGAACTCAACGTCAATTTTATTTACGTCATTTTCCAAAAGGAACTGTTGCTCAATGTCACTTACGTGGTTTTGGCTAATCTGCCATGAATATATAGCTTGTACTGCAAGGCTACGTGCCTTTCTTCTTGCTGCTGGTTTCATTATATTGCCTTAGATTTGCGCCATTACATTAACCATCTCAAGTGCACCAAGGGCAGCTTCACCGCCTTTGTTTCCAGCTTTTGTGCCAGAGCGCTCGATAGCTTGTTCAATGCTGTCTGTTGTGATTACACCAAATGATACTGGTATATCGTAATCTAACGATACAGACGCTAAACCTTTGTTACATTCACCTGCAACAAATTCAAAATGAGGTGTGCCGCCTCTGATTACTGCACCAATAGCAATAATGGCATCAACTTCACCACGCTTAGCGATCTTTTTTGCCGCTAATGGTAATTCATAGGCGCCAGGAACATAAACAATAGTGATATCGTCTTGGTTTACTTCGCCATGACGCTCTAGGGCATCAACTGCGCCTTCTAATAAGCTATCAACCACAAAGTGATTAAAACGAGATACTACAATTGCGAATTTTTTACCTGTCGCACGAAAATTGCCTTCGATGACGTTCATTCGGGAACCTTATTTCTTATCTTTAAAAAATTTTGCGCGATAATACCACAACATATTAGTAGATGTTAGCAGATCGCGCGATCTTAGATCTTATTCACTTACATACTCTACAACTTCTAAGCCAAAGCCTGAAAGTGCATGATATTTTTTAGGCGAACTTAATAAACGCATTTGATTAACACCAAGCTGTGCAAGTATTTGTGAGCCTACTCCAACATTACGAGAAGTGCCTTGCCATTTAGCCGGTGGTAAATTATCGCCATTGTCTTCCGCTTCAAAGCGTTTAACTATATTTATAAGCTCTTGATTACTTTCTTGCTTGCCAAGTAATACTAGAACACCGCCTTCAGCTGATATTTTTTGCAAAGCAGAATCAATAGAGAAGCTGCGGTTTACTGAGCGGTCAGAACTCAATAAATCACTGAATGTATTTTGTAAATGAACACGAACAAGAGGTGCATCCATTTTATCAATGTCACCTTTTACCATTGCAAAGTGTAACTGTTCGTCAATTGTGTCTTTAAATGTAACTAACTGAAACTCACCAAATTGAGTCGGTATTTTACAACTAGCAATTTTTTCTACCGTCGTTTCATTTAAATTTCTGTATTCAATTAAGTCTGCAATAGTGCCAATTTTTAGGTCGTGCTTTTTCGCAAACACTTCTAAATCAGGACGACGAGCCATAGTGCCATCATCATTTAATATCTCGACGATAACGCCACAGTCAGCGCGACCCGCTAAACGAGCTAAGTCAACGGCAGCTTCAGTATGGCCTGCGCGTGTTAAAACACCGCCTTTTTTAGCAACTAAAGGGAAAATGTGACCCGGCTGTACTATGTCTGCTGGTTTTGCATTTGGAGCGACAGCCGCTTGAATTGTTCTTGCTCTATCTGCAGCACTAATACCTGTTGTTACGCCTTCGGCAGCTTCAATTGAAACCGTAAAGTTAGTAGCAAACTGAGCATTATTATTATCTACCATTAACGTTAAGTTTAACGCTCTTGCTCGATCTTCTGTCATTGGTAAACAAACTAGACCTCTAGCGTGGGTTACCATAAAGTTAATATGCTCTGGCGTCAGCATGTCTGCCGCCATGATTAAGTCACCCTCATTTTCTCTGTCTTCATCATCCATCAAAATGACCATTTTACCGTGACGGATGTCTTCAATTATTTCTTCTGGTGTATTCAAATTCATATTTTCTACCAATTTTGGATGAGGCTTACTTATTAAGGTAACCGGCTCTTGCCAGTAATGACATGTCCACGCCTTTTGGGTCTTTCCCACTTGACGCATGACCGAGTAATCTTTCAACGTATCGAGCTATTATATCAATTTCAACGTTAACTGCATCACCAACGGCTACATTTGATAGTGTAGTTTCAGCAAAGGTATGCGGTACGATTGTCAACTTACATTGACCTTCAGTAACATCATTGACGGTTAAGCTAATTCCATCAACGGTAATTGAGCCTTTTTTAACGGCGTATTTCTCTAAATGACTTGGGATACTAAGCCAAATATCTTTAGCGCGACCATTGTTATAGATTGACGCTACGTAACAAACCGCATCAACATGACCGCTTACCATGTGGCCGCCAAATCGAGTGGTAGGTAACATCGCTTTTTCAAGGTTAACTAATTGGCCTGTTTGATAATGTTTAAATCCGGTATAGCTAATGGTTTCATTTGAAACATCGGCTTTAAAGGATTGCTCAGACTTTTCCACTACGGTTAGGCACACACCATTAGTTGCTATGCTGTCCCCGAGGTTTACGTCTGAGAAGTCAAAAGTTGGAGATTGAACTTCCACTTGGAAATCTTCACCCATTCGTTTAAGGCTTTTTATTGTTCCTATTGTTTCGATTATTCCTGTAAACACAGTAATTCCACTTTTAGTTAATGCTTGTTTATTGGCTGATAAGTGAATCTGATATCATCACCAACCATTTTATAGTCTAGTAAATTTAATGACTTTGTCTCTTTCATACTGTCGAATGGACCAAGTGGAATACAATCAATGGCATTTTTACCCATAATAATAGGCGCCATATAAAGAATTAACTCATCTACAACTTGGCTTTGTAAAAATGACGCCGATAATTGACTACCAGCTTCAACCCACAAATTATTAATCGACAGCTGATTGCAGTGAGAAATTAAGTCACTCACACAAAAGCCTTTTTCTTTATTGTATACTGAAGAAACTATAGTGACGTTGGCAAACTCTTTAAAATCAACAGTCGCCTGTTCAAGGTGAGCCTCTGACTTTACTAATACTACCTGAGGCCTATCTTCCGGTGTAAGTTTATTATCTGATTGGTTTTTAGCCATGTTGCAATCAAATAATGCAAGGCCACTTGCAACTTCTGGTGTTATTTTGTTTTTGCCATCCAAAACAATTTTTATAGGCTGACGAATGTCAGTAACAATATTAGTAAATTCATATTGAATGTTAAGCTGTTCAGGCCTTACGTTAAGTCTTGCATTGTCTCTAATGACCGTTTTTGCTGTGGTTAAAATAGCGCAACTCAACGCTCGATATCTTTGCACATCGGCTCTAGCTGCTGGACCTGTAATCCATTTACTTTCACCATTATGTAACGCTATTTTACCATCAACAGATGTTGCTAACTTTAAGCGTACATGAGGCTGTTGCCTTTCCATCCTCGACAAAAAGCCAGGGTTTAACGCTCTAGCATCAGTTTCTAATAAACCAATTTGCACTTCTATACCGGCTTCTTGAAGCATAGCAACACCATTACCGGCAACAAGAGGATTAGGATCTAACATGGCAACAATAACTTTTTTAATCTTCGCTTTTTTTAAACGAAGTGCACAAGGTGGTGTTCGGCCATAGTGACTACAAGGCTCTAATGTGACGTAGGCGGTAGCACCAGCTGTTTGTTGAATACTGAGAGCCTGCAACGCGTTAACTTCTGCATGGCCTGTACCTGACTTTTGGTGCCAACCTTGGCCTAGGATTGCACCATCTTTAACAATCACACAACCTACATTGGGATTAGGCGTTGTAGTGTACTGACCCTTTTTAGCAAGCTTAATTGCCAGTGCCATCATGGTGTAATCTTGCTGAGAGAAAGAGCTAGTGGTGTTGTTTTGAGACATTTTTATTCGAACAACTTAGATTGACGACTTTTTAATTCATTTGCGCTATCAGCTTGCTGACCAATTTTCGCAATTTCTTCACCAAATTCTTTTATATCTTCAAATGAGCGATATACAGAAGCAAAACGAACGTACGCCACTTTGTCCAATTGGACTAAACCATCCATAATAAGACTACCAATAAACTCAGAAGATATTTCTCGTTCACCGGTATTACGGATTTCTTTTTTTATTGAAAGAATGAGTTGATCAACCTGTTCAGTACAAACCGGTCTTTTTTCGATGGCACGCAAAATACCTGCGCTCATTTTTTCTTCATTAAAAGGTTCTCGTTTGCTATCTCTTTTCACCACTTTAGGCATGACCAATTCTGCCCCTTCAAACGTAGTGAATCGTTCATTACATTCATTACAGGCGCGTCTTCGGCGAACTTGAGAGCCACCACCAACAAGACGAGAGTCTATGACTTTAGTTTCCGTAGCAGAGCAAAAAGGACAATGCATGTGAGTTTTCCTAGAAAAAATAAAAAAGCCGTGTTTCCACGGCTTTAAATATTAACACAGCTTTCACTGTAAAAAATAGACTAGGCGTAAACTGGGAATCTCGCGCACAACGCAACGACTTTTTCTTTCACAGCAGCCAAGCTTTCTTCGCTATCGATATTGTCTAATACATCACAAACTAAGTTTGATAACTCAACCATCTCAGCTTCTTTCATACCGCGACGTGTTACAGCCGGAGTACCTAAACGCAGACCAGATGTAACAAATGGAGAACGCGGGTCATTTGGAACTGAGTTTTTATTCACTGTGATAAAGGCTTTGCTTAATGCAGCATCTGCGTCTTTACCAGTAATATCTTTATTGATTAAATCAACTAAGAACAAATGGTTTTGAGTGCCACCTGAAACAATGTCATAACCACGTTCTTGCATTACAGCACACATTTTTTGTGCGTTTAGTAATACTTGAGCTTGGTACTCTTTAAATTCTGGTTGTAGCGCTTCTTTAAACGCAACGGCTTTAGCGGCAATTACGTGACAAAGTGGACCACCTTGACCGCCAGGGAAAACAGCACTGTTTAACTTTTTATAAAGTGCTTCATCATCTGCACCAGAAATAATTAAACCACCACGAGGGCCCGCAAGTGTTTTATGAGTTGTTGTTGAAACAACATGAGCATGAGGAACTGGGTTTGGATATACACCTGCAGCTACTAAGCCTGCAACGTGAGCCATATCAACAAACAAGTACGCGCCTACTTTATCAGCGATTTCACGGAATTTAGCCCAATCAACAATACCTGAATATGCAGAAAAACCTGCAATAATCATTTTTGGCTTGTGCTCAGCTGCTAGTTCTTCCACTTGTTTATAGTCAATTTCACCAGTCGCATCATCAAGACCGTAAGGTATTGCGTTATATACTTTACCTGAGAAGTTTACGTGTGAACCGTGTGTTAAATGTCCACCGTGGGCCAAGCTCATTCCTAAATACGTGTCGCCAGGATTAAGTAAGGCTTGAAAAACGGCAGAGTTTGCTTGCGAACCTGAGTGTGGTTGAACGTTTGCATAAGTAGAACCGAACAATTCGTTAGCTCTATCAATGGCTAGTTGTTCAGTAACATCAACATGCTCACAACCGCCATAATAACGTTTGCCAGGGTAACCCTCGGCATATTTGTTTGTTAACTGTGAACCTTGTGCTTGCATTACACGAGGACTGGTATAGTTTTCAGAAGCGATTAACTCAATGTGGTGTTCTTGACGTTGAGTTTCTTGTTGCATTGATGCCCATAGTTCTGGGTCGAAATCTGCGATATTCATATCACGAGTTAACATTATTGCACCTCGGTATTGGTTATATA
Source organism: Psychrosphaera haliotis (assembly GCF_039523615.1). NCBI lineage: Bacteria > Pseudomonadati > Pseudomonadota > Gammaproteobacteria > Alteromonadales > Pseudoalteromonadaceae > Psychrosphaera > Psychrosphaera haliotis. The sequence goes on from NZ_BAAAFQ010000004.1 coordinate 93,838, forward strand.
ACAAACAAATGAGGCGCTTATAATACGCACTTCTTAGCTAAATGCCTATATCTTAACAATGAGAAATTCTAACTAATTTGCATTACTTTTATGAACTCGATTATTTGGCCTCATTAAAAATTAAGTTAATAAGGTCTTCATTTCATTTACTAATGTTTGCAAACGTTCTTGTAATGTCATCAATACGTTATTGTTTTCGTCATGTGAGAGCAGTGTTTGCTCCATTAACTTTGTAAAGTATTCTTCCTGATCTATGGTTAAATCAAGCTTATGAAAACTAAGCCCTATTTGCATGATGATGTCGTCCATCAAGTTTTGTTTATCTTTACGAACTTGTTCAACATCCTTATTAATTTGGCTAATTACTAGCGACAACTCCTTGTTTAAAGACCTTAACTCTTGTTCTCGCAAGAACCCAATAAACCGAGCTTCAACAGCTTCAATGACAACCGTGATGATATCGATAAAGATGCCATAAGCTTCTTCATCTTCTTTGGGTGGGTCTAATACTAAAATTGAACAGTGCTGATCAGACACCATTAACCTTGTGCCTAAGTTTTTTATCCGCTGTTTATTATGAGTAAGTTCAAACACTTCTTTTACTATTGGCGAACAAACCGAAGAAGCTTGGTCAAAGCAGGTGGAGTGCTTATTGTCCTTGAGGTAAAGTGCTGCGTGTAATCCTTGTGATGCTAAAAAGTTAAAAACCGTTTGTGCAATTTCACTTTCAGAGTTGGCATGATTTAGTTGTTTCACCATCTGCAACGAAGAGCCATAACTCGAAGCTTGAGACATGGTTGTAGTAACTAAGCTTGTTAACTCTTGGCTTTGTGATTGAAGATTATCAATCATGACATCATATTTTAGTAAGGCTTCAACTTTTGTCATGACTTGTACAGGAGAAAACGGTTTGCCGATAAAATCATCAGCGCCATTTTCAAAACATCGAATTATGTTTTCTTGATCTTGGTCGCCAGAAATAAAAATGATCAACGGAGGCTTGCCTTCCGAGTCATTCTTTAACGTTTTACATACTTCTCTGCCGTCGATGTCACCAAGATTCACATCTAACAAAACCAAATCAAAATGATGCTCTTGACACTTACTTAAGGTTTCTTTTCCAGAAAAAGAAGAGTGAACATCAAATTTTTTCAATAACGTGTTAACTAGAAGAAGGTTTATCCCCTGATCATCGTCTGCCACCAAAACCTTTTTCTTCTCTGCCATTTCTATAAAGCCTCACCATGTTGGACCAGATACAAAAAGGTTAAGTCATAATTCCACATTGCGCAAAAAACAACCTTGTATTTTATTCATTTAGGTACAAATTGGCCTTATTTAAGCCTCAAATTTCTTGTTCGCCTTTGAGGGCAAAAACTAATTTGCTAAAAGCAGGCTGCATGCCCTAAAATATTCGTCTAAATAGTTCATAAAAAGAAAATTTCCCGATGGCATTACCTGACAAGTTTATTTTTTCAATGAACCGCGTAAGTAAAGTGGTTCCACCTAAACGTACAAATTTAGCCTTAGGTTACTACTAATTTTAATATAAAAGTGCGATTAGGTAAATGGCCTCACAAGGCTCTAAAATAAAGAAACTACAAATTTTATTCACTAACCCCATTGATTAAAATCGTACTCTTAACGCATCGAGATTGTTAAAACTCAAAAAATAAAAAGGGGGGATTTACTCAGCTGATTATGTTTGGTTTCCACTGTCTCCGACTAGAAAATAGACCTTACTTTTTCTTGATAGACTAAGAAAATTTAATTTCTTTACGTTTTTTAACTAATAATCGGCTTAACGTTATTTAGAATTTCTAGTAGTTGTTTCCCTTCTTTTGGGTGCATTCTTCTGAGGTTATTGACCTTTCCCAATGCACTGTTATACATACTTCTATATTCAGCAGTATTTTTATAACTTTGATCCGCTTGTGAGCATCTATAAACAATGGCTCTTATGATTTTACGCTTCTTTTTGGGTAATGTGGGTAAGTTCGAATTAACATTAATTCGATGAACATCTTGCTTCTTGCTACTCGGCATGATGCAATGTTTCTTTCTATTTGGCTTAACACCAATAGAAGATAACATCCCATAAATTTTAGAAATTATCCTCGGTATTTCTTTTTTATTTAGGAAACCTGAACTGGAAACAGTAATATCGTCAACATACCGAGTATAGGTTAAACCTTTACTTTTTAGTTCGTTAACTAAACGTGCTTCCCTTTTCCACAAGATTAAATTACAAATGAAGCTACTTGGTTTGGCACCTTGAACTAGACCTCCTTCAAAACACACTAATTCAGTTAAAAGTTTTGCTACGTCGTGTGACATGCCAAAAACACCAATCCACATTTGATAAACTATAGGGGCTTTAACTGATGGAAAAAAGTTGGTAACGTCTTCACTAATAACTATTTTTTTACCTGTGTGTTCAGCACAGTTTGACAAATAATCTCGTCCTTTTATGCTCCCTTTGAGAAAGTCCGGATATTCTACCTTTCTTAACAATACTGCACATATTCTTTCATGAACAGATTTGAGTTCAGGCCGAACATCATACGTATATCGAATGCTATTATCAGGCTTAACTTTTTTATGTGTTAGAAAGTAAAAAGAACTAGAATTAGTACGCAAATTGTTGGCTTGTTGTTCAGTAATACCTAACGCTTTATACAGCGAAGACAAGTTACATATTGATTCATGCGGGTAGTTCGGTATCACTTATGTCTTCTTCTATTAGCTTCAATGCAGTATGAGATAACATTTTTGTTAACTCTTTACTTACTCCGTCCAATTCATTTATGTCGGACGCTAAGAAAACAAATATGCTTACAGGAATATCTAATGCCTTACAAATATCAGAAACTGTTGTAAAATTAGGATCTCTCTTACCTTGCTCTAATAAAGACAAGTAAGATATTGAAAGATTGGTCCTTTTTGCTAAAGCTGTTTTAGTAAGACCTTTTTGGGTTCGACACAATTTTAGTGCTTTGCCTATATTCATAATATTAAAACCTTAAAAGTCGTGACCTGCTGTAAACACAGCAAAATCACAGCTCAGATAAACTATTAATTAACTTTAAAATAAATGGTAAACATTCAAGCACCTTACCCAACGAATCTAACAATTGAGAGTGCGATAGTGTTTCACCACTTTCTTCTAGTTCACTTATAGCTTTATCAAGCTGCCTGCGTTTACTGCTGTCTATGTCATCATGCAACTCTTCTCTGATTTTTTTCAAAATCTCGATCGAGTTATCTAAAAGAATATTATTTTTCATAACTAAAACCTTCTGTCTAATCAGTGCGAAATTGCACCAGCCGACAAAGCAAAATTGAACTGAATAGAAATGAGCATAGACAACACAGGTCACTCGTTTAGGCACCTTAAGGTGCCGTTCCAGCCGAAATTAATTTTTTACTCCCTGCTACATGACGCTTGTTAGATGCCATACGACGTTGGGGGTGTCAAATCAACTCTCTCTGGTTAGAAGATTGTTATTATCTAACAATCGACTCACAAGTGAGTCACTTACAAGTTCAATCAAAGGTTCTTCTTTTAAAGTGCATCAGGACGAAACATCCTGTACAAAACCTAGAATAGCATCACCTTTTACAATAGCAACCTTTTTTTGACTATCAGTCAAAAAACAAATCACACTGTTAATTTTAACTAGGCGCAGCAATAAAGTTTAAATCTTCTGTTTAATAGCCAATTAGCATAAGTTAACTTCGACCCTCATTTGGCAAAATTAAATTATGTCAGGTACACATCAATCGTTATTCACCTAATTGGTATTCCAAATACTCTTTTATGTCTATTCCTGGGCTTGGTTGTGGGTTACCTTTATCTTAGGGTTAACTCTGGCGAATGACTCAGAAGAGCGTGGAGCGGCCAATCGTTAAAACACACTCATAGACAAAAGAAGTTCAGAGTAGGATAATCTGATAAATAATATACACTTAGTAACAGCATTGAGATGCGTATTCTACGAAATTGGCAGGGAACGGATAATGATTGAATTAAAGGACGTTAATGAAGAAAATGCTTCAGTATGTATTGTCGCAATAGGTACGGTAGGATGTAGAATAATTGAGTATATTGAAGGGGAGTTCGAAAATTTCGAAAACCCCGCTCGATTATTTATTCACTCTTCTCAAACAAAATTGAATTCGATGACAGGTCGAGTTGATGAGCAATTCCATTTGTCACAAAACATAAAAGACAAGAAGTTGGAACTAGCAAATCGCCTCTCCGGTCATGATATTGTTTTCATTGTTGCAGGGCTTGGCGGTGAATCGGGAACTTACGTTTCTCCTCATGTTGCAGAAGTATCAAAGAATCAAGGAGCTTTAACAATAGGGCTTTTTTCACTTCCATTTAGCTTTGAAGGAAAACGAAAGCGTGACAGAGCTGGAAGCGCCTATAACAAATTGCAACAATACACCGATACCATTGTTTGTTTGGAAAATGACCGCTTTTTAGAGTCCAACATAGAAAGTAAAAGCCTGTCGAGAACATCAGACATTTTTCGAGACTCTAATATTCATTTTAAGTCCGCAATTAAAGGATTAACAAATTTAATAAATGGCAAAGGGATTATCAACGTTGATTTAGCAGACGTTAAAATTTGCTTGAGCGATATGGGACTTAGTACTGTTGGTGTTGCTGTCGGTCAAGGACAAGGAAGAGCAGACAACGTCATTTCACATATTCTAACGTCTCCAGCTTTTCAAAACTACAACGTAAAAAGTGCTAAATCTTGTGTTGTGACAATCGTTTCCGGATTGGATTTGACTATAGAAGAGTTTGAAACCTTGGGCAATTCTGTAAAAAACATAATTGGTGAGGAAGCAACAGTTGTTATAGGCACCGTCATTGATATTGGCAAGACCGACATGGAGGTTACTTTATTTGTCGCAGGTCTTCCAAGTCTCCCCAAATCTTTTGTATATGATCCTTTTGAATTAGAGGAATTCGACGTAGTCGAAATTTCAAAATCAATTTCATTTGAACCACACCATGCGAGTGCAGGTCTTTCAATTCTATCCTATTTCAACGAGTTTATTCATCAAAAGTATACTGGCACTCAAGCTAAAGTACACATAGAGCAGTTAGGAAATGTTGTTAAACTTATAATCCAATCACCTAGTGGCGAAGTGGAAGAGGTTGAAAGGTCATTGGAGGAGTTTGGACTGGTAGTGATTGGAGAAGTGCAAGCCCACGAAGTTTTAAAAAATGATTTTGATATCGCCAAACTGGAGATGAAACTGGAGATGGCAGCACTTGAACTCAAACAAAACGATAAACTTCTAGCAGTCTATAAAAGTGATAATCAAGAACTAAAAGAAAGAGTTCTATCACTTGAGGAATCTATAAAAGAATTGCAAAACTCTATTTGCAGCTCATTGAGAACTACACAGCAACAAATGACTCATTACAATAAGGAAATTCCTGCCTCCATAATTAAGCTACTCGAAAAGTCAATAGATAGTGGTATGAATGAAAGCTCTAAACAACTTTTAGAGGACAGTATTATGGACTATCGAGACAACCACAGTGTCATAAATTCGCTGAGGGAATTGGCAAAGAATACAATGTACGGAGTTTCTGGAAATACTACCTTCAATTATATAATGAGCATATTAAACAAATTACCTTAGAATCAAGTGCTAATGAAGACAACACACAGAGGCTAGTAGGGCTAAATAGTATTTTGCTAACGTTTACAATACTTGTTGTATGAGGTCGATTTATTTCAGAGTAATAAGAACCGGACTATACCTAAATGCACGCTTCTAGCATATTTGCGATGGTCAAACTTGGTTGACTTCTGTTAATTAAATAAAGAATATTCATTTAAGTTTAGTTTAGGCGGTTAACATGGCGTTAACGCGCCTAATTATGGCAAACTTTAAGTGGCCTTAGATATTCTATATTCCCTTTCAAACTCAACTAAAAAGCTACCAAGCTCTTTCACTGATAGTTCATCTTCAAAGTCATACCCAACCAAAGTAAGGCCATAGTTTTGCTTTCCAATAAGATTGTGCTTATTAAGTACTGCTTTAAAAGCCGTATCAGTTAATGCCGCCTTAGATATAGCCAGTCTCGGATAACCTCCTACTCTATCAAGGAAGTTTTTATCAGCCAGCCCTATAGCTAGTGGTGCGATCCCATTTGGGACAACGAAGCGGCTATCAACCCTAGTAAGGCCAAAATCCCGTAACTCAATAGCGTGCTTATCCGCTAGCTCTGACGCTGTGACTTTTGGTAGCGGCGCATAAGTATTAAACATATCTGGATCAATTTTATCTATTAATTCGGATTTCATTTTGTATTCCTTATTTGTCCAATTCTCTTACAGGATATTCGGTGGTTTCTTCAAGGTTTTCTTTTAAGAAACCAGAAAAGTCTAACTTGATCTTTCCATTCACTTCTCCACATAACCAATTGCCCCAATCTCCTATTTTGTCTTCCATAATTTCATTTATCGCTTCAACACCTATGACTTCTCCTTCCTTATACAATTCAGTAAATGTATTAAATACCGCATTTGCTGCTGTTATCGCCATAACGCCCACTTCGTCTTGAGTAAAACACGCTAATATCTGTAATGCGTAATAGTCATCGTCATTCATTCCGCTCCATTCCCCTGTGTTCAAATCATCACAGCTGTAACAAATTCCAGACGCGACACTATCCCAAACATCGTTAGGATCTTTGTCCATTACTAATTCAAAGCCACCACCAAGGCCACCAGCATCCATACCAAAGAGACGAATAGTAGTCGCTTTGATAATGGCAGTGCTAACATCGTAGTTTTGTATTGTATTGATCATTTGATCCAATGCGTGGAAATACACTCTATATGCGTAAGAATCAGATAAGTGAAGCTCAGGGTTATGCGTAGTCACCCTACCTTCTACCACCTTCGGAGACTGAATAACAAAAATGTTGTCGTCTAACACTTTGCCAGTGTAATTAGTTGGTATATATTTCTTCATAATATTTCCTTTTATTTTTAAACAACTGATTAATAGACAAAAAATGACCACAAACTGAATTCAGAACACGCCAAAAGCCCCACTCGACAAGTCGGTGGGGTATTCGCAAATTAGTAGCTAGCTACGGCGACTAATTTTGCTAGTCTAGTGATTAAAACCTAGACGCAAAAAATCCCCAGAGATTTCTCTAAGGGGATTCTTTTAAATTCTGTTTGTAATCAGCTTTCGCTAACCTTTAACAATCTATATTCTATTAAAAATATGTCAAGAACTTTATTCAATTGGGGCTTGTTTCGTAGTTAAGCAACCCCCTTTCTACGACTCTCTAAGGTTCAATAACGTACTTGAGTATGCGCACCAGCAACACGTTACCTGCTTATATTACCCATTCAGATTAAACCTTTCCTAGCCCGATAATCTGACACATAATTGTAGATCTCGCTACCCAGCTTAAGTGCCCCTAGTTTGTGATGGTATAGGGCTTTCCTATCCCTCGGCTCCATTTCCCTAAAGAGATTAAGAAGGCAATAATTATACTGTTCTTTTAGGTGTATTGCCCTTTTATCAGTCCTAACACCACAATTAGCCGCCTTAATTAAGTCATTTAATCGTTTTGGGTTAACTACCGAGGCCAACTTAACATCTACGTTATTAGGAAGGTTAATTACAGCGTTACATGGCGATTTGTAACGCTTGTTCGTATGTTTCACCTTAAGTAAACCGTCTTTATCGTATTTCGGTGATTTATCCTTAGGCCTACCAAGTTTCGCTTTAGTTTGAGATAACTCTTTCTTTTTCGCTTCTAATTCCTTCTCTAGCTTATCGTGCTTCGCTTTGATAAGGCGGTTAGATTTATCTAAGTCTTCTATTTTGGACTCCAATTTTCCTTGAGCCTCTTCTATTTTTTCCTTTTCCCATTCCACACGGTTTTCCGCGGAAGAATTTGAAGTTTTAAGTTCGCTTACCTTTCGTTCAAGTTCACTTATGTAAGCTACCATTTCTAGCGCTAGTTCTTTTAGTTTACTGTCCTGCTGAGATTCTATATCTCGCTTAACGTGATAATCAGAGAACAACTCTCCCCTTTTCCACACCTTGCTCATTTTTATCAACTTTCCTTCGTAATCCCTTCAAACTCTATATATACAAGTATAGGTTACGAACCAGTTAATAAAAAGTTTATTTACTAAACCCCTTTAACGCCTCCCGTAAGCCAATGGATACGTGGAGTTTATAAAGCACCCCTTAATAGAGAACAAGAGACCACCTAATTTCAGGGGAAAGCCCTTACCAAATTAACTAAAGACGTAAACTTTAAATTACGTCACTTACTACTTTAAGGAGTAACCATTTGTCAGTAAGTATCGCAAGAAAGATCATCTGTGAGTCTGAATTCGCAGGAAGCAATTCCGTTGAAAGAGCTGCTAGCCGCGCCCGATGGAGACGTATGGTTGAACGCAATGAAAAAGCGCCTGTAATTTCTGCGGGTGATAAAGAGGCCTTATTGCACATAGCTAAGGCTTTCGTAGCTTTAGACGCTTGCTCCAAGATGCGTACTCACTTGTCAAAGAGCATTGAAACCCTCTTTTATACCTAAATAGCTCGTATTACTACCTAGGAGTACAGCATGGCTAAGAACCCTAAAATATTAATTCTATCAGACACGTTAGATCGTATATCTGAAATGTACCCCAATATGAAAATGACTGATGTAGTTAACAATATTATTAAAGAACATATTCAAACAGGCGCTACAGGGCGCGGAGAATGGAATGGAAAGTTTCCAGAAATTAAAACAAAGCAGCACGTACAAGAAACAAAATAAGAAAAGTTCTAATAAAGTAAAAACGAACTTACTTGAACATGAGGAGATAACTACACTTAAACGGAAATCCGTCAGTAAGGCAACGGGCGAAGTTAAAGAACACGAATTTATAACTTTCGATACTGAGAAGTTATTTATGGACAATATCTCACTAATTAGATTTATAGAAGATATAAAATTAACCGTATTTGATAACGGTGGGAATACTCCTCATAGGTTTGAATTAGAATTTTCTATTAAACCTATCGTTGGTCAGGACAAAGAAACTGATCAATATATAAACTTTTTGGATCATACCTTAATTTGCAAACTTGGCGCTAACGATGGCCGCAAGCGCTTTATTGAAAAATGGAATGACGATGACGATAAAGAAAGTCGTATTTATCACTCAGCAATCATTGAACATATATTTAATATGTATGAAGAAGAATTAGATCGACCCATCAACCTATCCTCTAGGATTCCCCCCAGAGTTAAGAATAAACATCGTATGTGGTACGGCCTAAGTAAGACCGAAACTAATAAAGGAATTAAGATGGTTCCATTCACGGGCGCAGTTTGGCAAGGCACAGAAACAGGCGGGTTTGATGGTATGTTAGACGTCTTTATTGCTGGTGATATGTTCACATTCCGAGTGACCCCCGCTAACTTTAATAATGTTGGTGAGGATAAAGAAAGTAAGATTGTTGGTATCGGTAGACTGATTGGTAGATCTTGAGCTACTTTTCGGTAAGCCATACGTTTACCTGCCTCACTACGTTCGCATAGTTTGAACGTTCTTACTTTTATATTTCTTAACTCTACTCCGCTGCGCTATGTAGCCCGACCCGCGTCGGGGCGTTAACGTGGCTTCGCCTCGCGTGGCTTTTTGTGATAAATATTTTAGTTTTATTATATTTCAGATCATCAGCCACTCGTGGCTCGTTTTAGAGGTACGAAAAAATTAGCGGCCTGTCTATTACTGTATTTCCAAGAAAAGAGTTAATACCTACATACATAGCAATCGCTTAATAATATCAGTGTTAAACAGTCCCCATTGATACCGTAACTCACTTACCCCGTCAAACGAAGTGAAAATCACATTACAAATAGAGCCTAATAGCTCGCACGCATGAAAATTGCCTACGCCAAATGTGGCTGCTTAAGAGCTAGCCACCTTTTCTTATTACCTATAATCACAGACAAATACATATATGAACATAAAACAAAAATTACTAGAACAACTAGTTGGTGAAGTCACCCAAACAGGGGAAAACATATTCCAAATTGATATCACCGAAGATAATTTAGTTGGTAAAGTTAAAATAGACTTAAACCATGAAATCCCACGCTTGAACTTTACCATTGAAGGAGCAGTCGATACTGCAATGTGTGAAATGCTTCCACGCATAAAGAGCTTTAGGAATTCAGTAGGTAATATAACGAGAGATAAGTTCCTAGATAAAGATTACCCATTGAAGATAGGCGGTAAACGTTCCAAAAAAGTAAGTTAAGACCCTTCTTCTTCCTCAGAAGGAACTAAACACCCCAAGTCTATACGATTACCGAGGCGAATAGAGTTATTCCCGTAGAGTCTTTTAAAACGGCTTTAACGGGTTGACTCTAGGCAACAGCTTAGTTGGCTCGTCGCGGTTTTAATCCTCAAAAAATCCAAGCTTTATTTACGGTTAGTCCAGTTACAAACACAAAGGGAGAACATTATGATCGACAAACATCAATTGCAACGAGCTTTAAACAAGCAAAATAGCCGCATTTTTAATTATGAAGTGGCAAAGAGTGTAATAACAATATACCGGTATTCTTCAGGAAATCAGAAGAATACCGATATTGAAATATCTAATTTTTCCCGACCTAGAACACTGGTGTAAGACCCGCTGTTTTCCACTACTAACATATAGAAAACAGGCCCTAGGCCACGGATTGCATAACCTATACTGGGGGGGTGTAAAAATAAGTGCGATGATATACGGTTAACCTGCGCGCTCTAAATTTTAACGTTTTTTTGAACAACCAACCGCCCCAATCCAACACACCAAATAATCAATATCCGTCAATATTTACGAGATTCAGCAAGAATTTAGGCGCGTTTGCCTAACTAGCCGATATATCTAAAAGTCACTAACCCTCGTATTTAGAGAATTCGACAAATATAGACATTAGACCGAGAGTAAAATGAAAGCAAAACTACTGCGCCTTGAAGAAGGTGAACTAGAAATAGAACTAACCAAACGGTACAGAGTGTATGGAAAAGATATACTAGGCAAAGACCTGCTGAATCTAGACTTCACACACGTTCCTTGGTTAGACCAAATCGCCTTACTTAACGAGCTAAACATGGCTGACGAAGTTACAATTTTATACCACCCCGAAGTAATTCACTCCCTTCATAGTAAGTTCGAACAAAGCCCATACTGGGGTAAAGATCACTATGAAGCCCTAGCCATATTCCAGAAGGAATCAGCTAATAATGCTTTAGAATCCAAAGAAAATGCTAGGCGCGCTAGAGCTATGCTCCAACCTTTCGATATGAAAACTTCTAAGGCTCGAATTAAGAAAAATGCTGTAGTAACTCGCCTTGAGAAGAAAGGGTACTCACGCGATCTCGTTAAGAAATATGCGAATGAATACTTAGCCTTGAACGGTAGTGGCTTATTTAACCTTATCGAAGGTGAAGTCGTCGACATACTAGACGAATACATACTAGCTGCTTGTAAAGCAAGAAGTTAATCACTTTAGACAATCATACATTAATATTGGCAAGCTGTTTGTGCTTGGACAGAGCCTCAAGCTCCTTTATTGAATAACCAGTGCTCAATTATAGCCCTTATAGAATTAACTCAGGCTTAGTGTGAGTAAATCACTCCTATATAGATAAATTCCCTCCCTGATAACAGCCATATTTTTGACAATCCTGTCACGCGTCTCTGTACGCGGAGTTTAGCTACCACAATTGACTATTGTGTTTAGAGCTGATTCGCAGGTGTAAAAGGCTCAACTTTACTTTGCGGTTTAGCCCTTACGGGCGTTGATGTTGTGCTTGTTTATATAGGTTTAATCGTAAGTCCAGCAATACCGCTGGCGTGTATCTATTTAAGTCCAACAATTAGGTTGGCAAATACATTTAGGAAATGTAATGGAAATTAAAACTTATCCACATTACCAAGCCGTCGTAGCTCAAATTCAATCTATCGGCCAACCAGCATCAAATGATGGATTCGTATACCTCACCGACGATCAGAGAAAAGAACGTGACCTTTTAATCAATGCAATCGAATCAGTAGATTTAGCTGCTCTAAAGGCTAAACACCATGCTAATAAAATATTAACTAAATCTGCAAAAAGCCGAGAACAAGGACACGCTATGGACGTTAGTCAAACAATTACTGCCGCGATACAGGGGGCAATCAAATCAGCTACATTAGAACAGCAAGAAGTTCATGTTAAAGCATTAACTTCTTCTGACGCTGCATTTGCTATTGATTCATACGTGCAGTCTGGAATTGTTGAACGCGCTCGGAAAGCTCCTGGCCTATTGGGTGAAATTTCTATCGAAGTTTTACCTAGTATGGACTTTAAACCTGACTTAGTCGAAATTTCGCCTACGGTAGCCGCAAAATGGTCTGAGTCTGGATTGGCTGACAACTTTAAATACAGCGTAGTCGATACATCACATTTTGCTCAAGCTATCCCTTCTGATACTGGCTTTATGGGTACTTATAACGCTTCTGACGAAGTAGTTAGAGATCCTAAAACCAAAATTGTTGATATGGCTAACGAGTCACTTAATAAGTCTATTTCGGAAAGTCTAAGCGCTGAGCTTATTTCTGGAGATGGTGACTTAGGAGAAGCAGCTGGCGTATTTACAGAACTATTGGATTCAGATAATGGTTACGCAGAAGCTTACAAACCTTTGACAACCCGTAAACCATTTATTTTCGCAGCTATGAAGTCAGGCAAAAATTCGGCTTTGGGATCTGACTCCGTTACGGTATTAAGTAACCTTAAAGATCTTATATTTATGTTACCTGCCAACTATCGGAACCAATCTCCAGTGTTCGTGATGAAAGACTCTACTTGGAAAGCCATTCAGAAACTGCGCACAGCTGACTCTATTGTAAATATCGAGCCAGATAGCATTGATGGATATAAAGTCGTGACTGACGAAAACGTTGAAAACAATACTATCGGTTTCGGCGTACCAGACTTAGCTTTAGGCGTAGGCGTTTACAACACCAATGATGTTGTTAATCCATTCGCAATTGATGGTGCGGTTCGTTATACCCGTAAAGCTCGCTTTAAATCTTGGCCTAAAGCTAACGATGCATTTGTAGCGTTATTACCAGAAGCTTAGTAACGAATATTATGGGGGAATTATGTCCCCCTAAAATCACAAAAAAGGACAATAATATGACTTCAACAATTCAAGTGACACAACCACCACAAAGAAGCGAACAATTCGGAGGCCTAAAAGTAGCCTCCAAACCACAACATTTGCAAGACCCACACGAGAGTGATTTGGTAATCCTCACTGCGGGAACAAATAAACCAATTAAGGCCGATAAGAAGCAGTCATTTGGCGACTGCACTACGCAAGAAGACGTAGACTTATTTGATCGCTTACTAGCAAACACTAGCCGAGCGCACCCAACTGTTAACCAATATTCGTTAGATCGTGGCTCTAAAAAGATAACGGAATCGTTAGATTTTGAAGTAGTAGTACATAGTTTTATTGGCACTGCTGGTGGTGGTACTAATACTAGCCTTCAAACTTTGGGGAAGCGAACAACAATTATAGTTCCCGCGAAAGGATTAAAGCCAGAAAAACGAAAAGTGACTATTGTTTGGCAAGTAGATAAAGAAAACCTAGCCGAAAAATATAATATTGATAATCCGATCGAATACGAAGCATCAGAACGAATGTCTAGCCAAGAACGGTTTGGTCTTTCAGAAGGTGAATTGAATCGACGTAGGGTAATTGCGAGGCTGGAAGAGCTAGATCCTAATAAATTCGATAGACTCTTAGCCTTCGCTGAAACTCTTTAATCACATATAAGCCGTGATAACAGAACAAAACTCACTACTTGATAAAAGCTAGAATCAGGCAAATGCTCGCTATACGAAAAACTTTAAGATTATAAGTCTTCCACTGAACCTGTATTGATGAACCTAACCTAAAACAGCACTAGGCTAAGATGGTCACATGTTAACCTTTCAGGCAAAGTCTCTTGCTGTAGCTCGATACTATTTACAGCATTTGCACCTTTTCTTATAAGAACCACAAAAGCAATAATCCTTTTGCGACGTATTTCCCATAGCTAAATGTAATATCGAAGGATATAAAAGCTGTGCTTTTAGTTGGATTTCTTGAACTTGTTTCTGAGAAACCAACCTTAAATTACTTAGCCTTAGGTCGTTCATTTCCCTTTCTAAGGCTAAGTACTCGTCTAACACCTTACTAGAAATCAATGGAATTAGTTTTTGAGGTAAAAAATTATTAACGATCAGAGAGCTGACGCCATTGTCAGGACAAAAGCGAACGTTGTCTTTTCTGTTGAGATTTGGAGTAATGCAAATAAACTTTTGTTCTTTCGTTTTTACCACAGCATGAGCAGTTAGTTTAAGTGCAACATTTCCCATAATCGAAAATATCCAGCCTAATTGAACCTCACCACCAAATCTATCAATATAGGTATTGACGTTATTAAGACAGTTTTGCGGCAAAGCACCACTTGACGGTTTAATAGGAACTAAAATTGTTTCGTTTATTCCTGCCTTTCTTAGGATACTTTTGTCTATATTAGGTGGATCGAAATATTCCAATGCCATAAATCCTTTTGGTTACTTAGTCACTAATTTGAGTCTGGTTTGAAACTCTTAAGCAAAACAGCCTAACAAAAAATGTTTTTAGGGCGTGCAGGTATAGACCTTATATACTTGATCCTTACTTGGATTTACAGACATATAATAAGAGCGGAAATTCCCACGAACTTTATGCTTCCTAAATCGCTCTTGCTCAATCAAGTCTTGCCACGGATATAGCCACATTTCAGTAACAATATATTCCTCATTAAGATGCACAAACATCAAGTGGGTAGGAGCTTCCTCTCCTTCAATTTTTGGGATCGCACTAGTTCGAGTCCATCCACTATTTTTACCACGACGTGTTTTAACCGATATGGCCATTCCTGTCGTTGTCTCAACATCATGCTCGAAACTGTCATCTACAAGGTAGCCACCTACAGCAATCTTTGTATAGATTTCTCCCAGCCACCCTACTAGCTCATCTCCTTTAAGCACTTTTCCATCAGAGTAATCAGCAAGCATTTCTCTGATTTTTCTCTGAGTCATGGAAAGAGTTACGAATAGGCCTGAAAAATCCTTTTCTATTCGATCCATTGAGTCGAAATCTAAATCCATCGAAAACCTCTAACGCTTATTATTAAGAATTGATAGTAACACCCGTTTCTTCTTAAAAACAGGAACTGTATTTTCACATAAATAAAAACGGATGTACTCTAAGCGCTAAAATCGAAACTTCATTAAACCCTTTGCCAAATGACTTCTTCTGGCACATTTGGCGATTGTCAGATTTGATAGAGTGCTGTTAATCGAGTTGAGACTTATTCAAGAAGAATGCCCCTAGCATAATTATCTAGGGGCTTTTTTTTTTTTTTTTTTTTTTTTTTTTTTTTTTAATTATATTTGCTTTCTATGTCAAATTTACTCAACTCACCACTTTTGAATTTTTGTAAATCGCTTTTCAAGTGTTTAACCGAGTCGGCATTGAGATAGGCGGCGCTGTCATGAACACAAACACCGAAGCCACCACACGCTGTAATTACTAAATAATGACTGGTTCTATTTCCACTATAAAAGCTATATTTATATTTTAAACTAGAATTAAAATTACTATCAAATGTTAATATCTCTTTGTTAATTGTGTCGCCTTCAGATGTGGCCAGTTTATTCCAAGACTCATATTTATTAATCGCAATCAATACATTTTCTACGTCTTTTATATGAATAAAAAAGGCCATATTATTTTGACTACATCCATACTTTCCGCAACTTGCTCCGTATGAGTCCGCTATATACTGAATAGTGTCACCTTTAAGTGTGTCCATCCTCATTATCTTTGCGAATGTTGGCTTTTCGAAATATTGACTCGCAATGCTATTGAATTCCGCAATTTTTACACTTGTGGAATATCTTGCTTCTTTCAAGTTAACACTGGCGCAACCAGTAATTACAAAAGCCAAGACTAATATAAACAATTTTTTCATTTAACTTCCTTTTATTCTCTCACATTGAGGCTTATTTAAATTTTACTCGGTTTATTAATTGGATAAGTAGTTCCAGCTAAAATAGTAACCTTTAAATGCAAAACAAGTAAACACTTATAAATCAGGCAATTACCTTGCACTTATCTAGCTTAAATTGAATTGTGAGTTAAATTCGCTGCCTTTTGGAGTAGCCGTAAAGCTCCATGTCTCGGTCTTATAATCAAACGCCACATAACGGCTTTGACCGTTCTTAAATATGATGTTGTAGCATAAATTCGCCCTACTCTTTTCAAATGGGTTTCTAACTTCCCAAATATGCTCAATTACTTCTTTAGGTGCTTTAGCCTTGAAGTCTTGCCATTGCTGTTCAGTTTTCCATTGCTCACCGTAACGATAGATGTCTATACGTGATATATAAGCCCGTAAGTGGTCTTTAAGGCGTAATCTAAGATCGTTTGGTATACCATCTGCTTTAGCCTGTTTTAATAGCTCTAAGAACTCCTCGCTGGTACCTGTCTGAATATGCGTAGCCTTTTCTATCTCAGCCGTTAAGTTCAATATCTTAGGTTCTAATTCATTTAGCTTATCGTTATCACCGCCAACATCATTTTTATATTCATCGAGAGTCATAAGGCCTTCTTTAAACAATATATTGGCTCGCTCTTTACCCACCAACAACTTATCCCGTATATCGATTATTACGGCAAGTTGCGCCTTTAGCTGATTGACATCGACTTTATCTTCAAATAACAAATTGTAATTAACTTCATCGCTACATAATTCAACTAGTACTTTCTCTAGGAACCTTGCTGGGTGACTGCCACCAGCACATTCTGTGGTTTGTTGTTTAGCGTGCGCGCTGCACCTTACAGCCGCCCGTTTATTTTTAAAGTTTTGTGGGACAATACTGCCACCACAATAGCCGCATTTGGCCAATCCAATGTAAAAAATGCTGGGGTGTTTAGTGCGATGAACTTGGCTTCCTACCCTATTTTCTCTTACTTCTTTGGCCTTGTAGTAAAGTTCTTTAGATATCGCTGGCGGAAAATAATCGTTTATCGTAACTTCTTGATGGTCATTAGTTCGGTTGAAAGTTTTAGCGCCAATCACGCTCTCATTTCGAAGGATTTTAGAAACGGCTGTTTCGCCCCAAACCTTATTATTAATGTCTTTTCGGCGGTAATCGAAATTACCCCAAGGCTCTACGTTAGCATTAAGCCAACCAACGATTGCATTTGCTCCCAAGCCACCTATATACTTCTCATATATTATCTTTATAACAGCAGCTCTATCATCGTTAAGCGTATATCCTGTTATTTTCCTACCTTCGTATTTTTTATCTATCCAACTTGGTACATTACCAACATTTACAAGGGCCGTTTTGTCGCCCGATTTAATTGCATTTAATCTAGTTTGATAACTATCTTTCGTACGGTTACTTCTATTTTCAGATTCTGCATGAGCAGCTCCCGCATTCACTAGCGGAAGAATTATTTCTTCTATTTTCTTCAGGCTATCTATTGTTTTATTACTCGCAGAAAAATGTAACTTAAACCCTGATTTTATAATCGTATTCATCAAGGTTATTACTTCAACTGGTTCCATTCTTGAAAAACGAGTTTGGTCATAAATTACAATTATGCTGCCGCCAGCGTATAAACCAGATAAAACTAGATTCATAATCGTATCAATATTACCGCCTTTAAAAGCAGATTCACTTTCCGAAATATCGTCTAATCTTACAAAGCTTTGGTCTTCTTCCATTAGCCGATTAATCGCTGTATTATTACTCTTAATCTGAATGTCTAAACCGATACCTTCTTTCGATTGTTTTTTAGTCGATACTCGGTTGTAGCTAACAATAATTTTTTTCATAAAGGACTTCCTATGGTAATGCCCGATAAATTCATATTTTCTATGAATCGAGTGTCAAAGTATATACCCACGTCTAAACGTACAATTTTAAAAGACATTTCTCTTAGTTTTTTCCCTGGCGCAAAAATTGGTGTTTTAGGTCTAAACGGCGCGGGTAAATCAACTTTACTTCGCATTATGGCTGGATTAGATACTGAAATTGAAGGCGAAGCTCGCCCAATGGCTGGCATTAAAATTGGTTACCTTCCTCAAGAGCCGGTTTTGGATGCATCAAAAACAGTTCGCGAGATTGTTGAAGAGTCTGTCACTGATGTTAAAAATGCATTAACTCGATTAGATGAAGTTTATGCTGAATACGCATTAGAAAATGCAGATTTTGACGCTTTGGCAAAAGAACAAGGCGAACTAGAAGCTGTCATTCAATCAAAAGACGGTCACAACCTAGAGCATCAATTAGAAATTGCCGCAGATGCACTTAGATTACCGCCTTGGGATGCAAACATCGAACACCTATCAGGTGGTGAACGCCGACGAGTTGCTATTTGTCGCTTGTTGCTAGATAAGCCAGACATGTTACTGCTCGATGAGCCTACCAACCATTTGGATGCTGAGTCTGTTGCTTGGCTTGAGCGCTTCTTACATGAATATGAAGGTACAGTTGTAGCAATTACCCACGATAGATACTTCTTAGATAATGTTGCGGGTTGGATATTAGAACTAGACCGAGGCGAAGGTATTCCTTGGGAAGGTAATTACTCTAGTTGGCTTGAGCAAAAGGATATTCGTTTAGCGCAAGAGCAACGTACTGAAAAATCGCGCCAAAAGTCTATTCAACAAGAATTGGAGTGGGTTCGTTCAAACCCTAAAGCACGTCAATCAAAATCAAAAGCTCGTTTAGCTCGATTTGAAGAAATGCAGCAAAATGATTATCAAAAACGTAATGAAACAAATGAATTATACATCCCACCTGGGCCTCGACTAGGTGATAAAGTTATTGAAGTTAAAAACTTGCGTAAGAGCTTTGGCGATCGAGTTTTAATTGATGACTTAAGCTTCACAATGCCAAAAGGCAGTATTGTTGGAATTATTGGCCCTAACGGTGCCGGTAAATCCACTCTATTTAAATTACTAAGCGATGCAGAAAAGCCAGATTCTGGCGATGTTATTGTTGGTGATACCGTGGCTTTATCTTCTGTTGACCAGTTTAGGGATAGCATGGATGACTCTAAAACGGTATACGAAGAAGTTTCTGAAGGTAGCGATATCATTCAAGTGGGCAACTTTGAAGTTCCATCAAGAGCTTACGTTAGTCGCTTTAACTTCAAAGGTTCAGACCAACAAAAACGTATTGGTGACTTATCTGGTGGTGAGCGTAACCGTGTTCACTTAGCTAAATTAGTAAAAGCTGGCGGCAACGTACTGCTGCTCGATGAGCCAACCAACGACTTGGATATTGAAACCCTTCGGGCACTGGAGAACGCTATTTTAGAGTTCCCAGGTAGCGCGATGGTAATTTCGCATGACCGTTGGTTCCTAGATAGAATAGCGACACACATAATTGACTACAGAGATGAAGGCCATATTGAGTTCTTTGAAGGTAACTATACTGAATATGAAGAATGGTTTAAGAAAACATATGGTGCAGCCGCCGCAGAGCCGCACAGAATAAAATACAAACGTCTTAAGTAATTAACTCTTTTTAAAACGTCACATTAAGTGGCGTTTTTTTTACTTTTTTAAACCAGTTACTTTTTAATCACCCACTTCCATGCTATTACTAATACAACAGATAATTGATAGGATGATCAATGGAAAACAAACGCCAATACACTCGTGTTCTTTTTTCAACGCCAGCTGTACTAAAAGTTGACCATAAGGTATTTGATACCAGTATTATTGACCTCTCTTTAAAAGGTGCATTAATCTCTACACCAGACTCATTAGGAGATAATACGGGCGCTGAGGCCACCTTGGAATTTGTCTTAGAAGGCTCAGAGGTTCATATTGATATGCAAGGAAATATAGCGCACTGCGAACCGCACAGTGTTGGCTTAACTTGGTCTAAGATAGATATTGAGAGCATGACGCATTTGCGCCGCTTGTTAGAACTTAACGTTGGTGACGCTGATTTATTAGAACGCCAATTGGAAAATTTATCAGTTAGTGATTAAGTTTTTAGGTGAACGTAAACTTAACCACCGAACTAACAAAAGATTTATCAAAATGCTTAATAAGAAATTTGATAAATACGGTTACATTTAATTAGAGCGTCATTAAAAAAACTAAAGATGCTCTAGTGCTTCACTTAACCTTGATATTCCAATCACCTTCATCCCTGAAATAGGCTCTTTCGGCATATTTGCTTTAGGTACTATTGCCTTTTTAAAACCATGTTTTGCCGCCTCTTTAAGTCTTTCCTGCCCGCTGGGAACCGGTCTTATTTCACCTGCTAACCCTACTTCACCAAAAACAACTAACTCTCTGTCGAGTGGATTGTCTCTGAAGCTCGACACCATGGCCAATAAAAGTGCTAAATCCGCGCTGGTTTCTGTCACCTTTACACCACCAACAACGTTCACAAAAACATCTTGGTCGCCTAACATTAAACCACCATGTCGATGCAATACTGCTAACAACATCGCTAATCGGTTTTGATCTAAACCAACAGCAATACGTCGAGGGTTGCCTAACTGTGAACTATCAACCAATGCCTGTATTTCCACTAGCAGCGGCCTTGTTCCTTCCCATAGCACCATAACCGAGCTACCGGCAGAGTCGCCATCGGCTCTATTTAAGAAAATTGCTGAAGGGTTGCTGACCTCTTTTAACCCTTTGTCCGTCATTGCAAAAACACCTAGCTCATTGACTGCGCCAAACCGGTTTTTTTGACCACGCATAGTTCGGTAACGTCCATCTGCATCACCATCCACCATGACGCTGGCGTCAATACAGTGCTCCAATACTTTAGGGCCGGCTAATGTGCCATCTTTTGTCACATGGCCAACCATAAATACAGCAATATTATTTTGTTTAGCAAATCGAGTTAGAAACGCCGCTCCTTCTCTAACTTGAGACACACTACCCGGCGCTGAGCTAATATCTTGAACATGCATAACTTGAATTGAGTCCACTACTATAATTTGTGGCTTCAAGTTCTCTGCATGAGTGCAAATAGCTTCTACGCTGGTTTCAGCCAATACATTTAGTTTATCCGTTGGCAAGCCTAATCGATGCGCGCGCATAGCGACTTGCTGGAGACTTTCTTCACCCGTTACATAAAGTGCCGTCATATGCTCAGATAGGTAACACATGGTTTGCAATAACAATGTACTTTTACCGGCCCCAGGACTACCACCAATTAGAATGGCTGAACCAGGAACTACACCACCGCCTAACACTCTATCAAACTCCTGATAGCCGGTACTGAACCTTGGTAATTCCTGCAGGTTTATTTTGTCCAGAGTTTGTACCTTATTTTCCACTCTGCCCGCATAGCCTTCATAACGAGATGCGCTTTTAGTCGATTTAGGCGCTAACTTGATTTCAGAGATGGTATTCCACTCTTTACACTCACCACATTGCCCTTGCCATCTGGCAAATTCGGCCCCACAATCACTACAAACAAATGCTGTTTTACTTTTCGCCATGTTAACTTCCTACTATACTTGCGTGGCACGTATGTTGCTTAATCTGATAAAAATGACAAATTATAGTCGAGCTGTCTAGTGCTGATAAGTACTAATTGAACTAAATGGATAACTATTACTAAATGACTACTGAGCTTCAAGAATTCAATCACTTAATTGAAGACCTTAAATCAGTTATAAACGAACCTAACTTTGACAAAGAATTTAAGTCAAAGGCTAACGACGTGCCTAAATCCAAACAGTTCTTAATCAAAATGGAATTAAAGAGATTAGCTCAGCCCACGACTAGGGTAATCGACTTAAGAGGTCATGTTGTTGGCGAACCGAGTCAATTTGAATACCAAGGAAAAATTCATTATTTAGATGAAGTGGCCAAAAATATATTTAAATCTCAAGTAGAAAAATTTGGTCAATATACGGTAGGTTGTTACGAAGAAGTAATGAATGCGGAAAATAATCACCGGGTTCTTCATAAAAAAGAGCAACAAGAACGTTTAGAAGAAGCACAACAGCTCAACTCACCTAACGCTGCACCAATACTTAAGCAAAAAGAAACTATTGCCAAACAGCTAATTGGTCATACTGTTGAATTCACACATTATGGTATACGTGCTGAAGAAAGAATGAATTTTAGCATTGCCATTGAAATTCAGTTTGGATTAGGTGACGTAGTAAAAGCTCAAAGTAGTGATTTATCCGTTGGAGGAATTAAAGTTCGTCTTCCTAAAGTACGAGCTGTAGATATAGATCAGAAGCTTGCGATTTACTTGGTTGGCTTAGAGGAAGAGTTTGAATTAGGCCTAAAGGATGGCATTGAATATCAAGTAGTAGGTATTGATGCTATTAACGAAACACAAAAATATGTGCGCTTAAAAAGAACGTTTAGCGAGGATATTGCAGCTTTTGATGAGTTTTTAGCGAACTTTATAAATGGTAATAAACGACGCTATAAAGTTAATTTTGACAATACGATTGAAGCCGCCACTATTAAAGGTTTTGAACAATACTACTTACCTCGCTTAACATCACTGCCTTTGTATATAAGACACGTTAAAGATAGATACGTGCCTACGATTGCGCTGGCAACTGAAAACAACAGAGCAATTTTAGGGTATTTTAGTGATGAAAATAAAAACTTAGTTTTCCAACAAATTTTATCGCAAAAACGCTTACTCACCTTGATATCTCAAGAGGCTGAAATAAAACAAACGCTGCTGTTTTGCTTTACTCATGCCAAAGCTGGCCGCCTATACTTTTATTCAGCAACGCTTGAAGAGCTCAATAAAGATGACACGTTAAAACAACAGTTTATTGGTTTTGGTAGCCAAAAGGAAAGTTGGCAGGTGTTTAAACTCCAATTGGCAAAAACGTCATATGATGATGCTCATTTACCATTATCCATACCCGACACAGCAAGCGAAGAAATTAAGAAGTTAAACCGCCCACCTCCACCTCGAGTGCAAGGCTTACTAAAAGATTTGTCCTATATTGTGACATTAACTTCATTAAAAAATGACGCTTCAACTTTGCAGTATCAAGATCAGTACAAATATGAACAGTCGAAGTTAAATTTACTGAAAACCTTTAGCCACGGAAAGCTAAGTAAATACATTAACATTGAAGTTGACTCAATTGACTACGTAAATTTACGTTCAGAAGAACGATACCTATACAAAACGACAGTGAATATTGAACTTGTTGATGATGAGGCCAACTTTATTAAAGGTTCAAGCCGAGATATTTCTAGTTACGGACTTCAAGTGGTTTTAGAATCTCCCTGTGAGTTTAAGAAAGCTGATATTTTGTTGTTAGCGTTACCTGAACTACAGCGAGTCACAAATAAATACAAATTAGAGAAACTACCTTATGAAGTAATGGCGGTTTCTAAAGATAAACTAACAATGAACTTAAGAGTTTATGACCCTAGAGGGGGCCACCAAGGGCGTCAGTTTTTCTATAAGCTTATTAAGCAAAATGCCGCTAAATTAACACCTGCAAAAATGGAAAGTAAATATCCAGGGCTTTCTAAAGCGCTCCGAAATATCTTTGCTAAAAACAGTAAAAACATGGCGGTTTACTTCAGTAAACATCAAAAGAAAGTAGAAATAAATATGGTAGGAAAAGGACCGCAGCCTAATTTATTTCATCACCTAATGAAACAGTTCCCTGTTGGTAAAGATTCAATAAACCTATACCCATTGGTAAAAGACAATACTGTACAAAAAGCGTTTACACCAATCCTTAATGAGTTGGAGCGAACTGACAGACCGAAACAGGTAGATCTGTACATTAGATATCGTCCTAATCAAGCTACAGTGCAACGAAGTTTTGTGTGTTATTTTGGCGACCAGTTTTTGGCTCAAGACATGTTAGAAAGCTTTGTTATGGCCGCAGTCAAAAAGGATGTTTTTCTAGCATTTAGAATATTCGTTTCTAAAACGGGACGTCCCGACATGGACTATGTTAGCAACGAAATTAAATATATAAATCATTACGCGATGCACAAAGCTAAAGAAATTGAGAGCAAGCTATGGAATGTGATCGGTGTAGCTGATGTTATTGATATTTCTGATGAAGTAATGGTAAAAACTGGCATTAATACCGCGACAATTGAAAATCAGCAGATCATAAAAAATGACCTGCTGAATAAGTGGTAGTTAACCCTAAAACATTCCGTTACAGGTTAATTACTACTCCCAAATAAGCTTGTCGGCCTGCAACGTTATAACCAACGGCTGTTGGCTCAGACTTGTCAAACGCATCTTTTATCGAAAGTGTTAACTTTACTTCTTCATTTAGCTGATAATGTAAATTCACATTTGTAGCCATAAATGAATCA
Source organism: Psychrosphaera haliotis (assembly GCF_039523615.1). Classification (NCBI taxonomy): domain Bacteria; kingdom Pseudomonadati; phylum Pseudomonadota; class Gammaproteobacteria; order Alteromonadales; family Pseudoalteromonadaceae; genus Psychrosphaera; species Psychrosphaera haliotis. The sequence continues at coordinate 118,315 of NZ_BAAAFQ010000004.1, forward strand.
AGCTTCGTTATGGAGCCATCCCAGCTTGTTTGCTGACGTTCGCCGCTGTATTTAAATTCAACTGAACTAGCAAAGCCTTTGTCTGTTTGATAGCTCATTAAATAGCTATACTTTTGTTTTGCTCTTAAAGGCAAACGAGTATTGGTTGATTCATCAATAGCATCTATCCAGGCTGCAGACAGTACATGTGTTAAACCTAAAAACTCGCCATTAACATCTAGTTCATAACCTTTAATATTCGCGTCTTTGACGTTTTGAGGTTGATACACAAAATTGCTATCTGGCGTCCATTCAATTAGGTTTTTGATATCATTATTGAAATAAGTCGCACTAAAAGAGAAATCATCAAAGCTTTGTTCATAGCGAATTTCATAATTATTTGAGCGTTCTGATTCTAAAGTATCATTGCCTACAGAAAAGCCGTCAGCAGGCCAATATAGGTCGTTAAAGGTTGGAACTTTAAAGCCCGTACCTTGCATAACGGTAACTATACTTTTAGGCGTAATTTGATAACCGATAGCAATATTATGCGTAAACTCTGAATCAACTGACTCTATATAGTCATATCTTAGTGAGCTTTCAATAATCCAGTTATTTTCGGAATACATACCTTGTGCAAATACAGCCGAAAGGTCTCGATGATCAACGTCCAATACTAAGTCACCTTCAACTTCTTCTGTTAAAAGGTCGGTACCTATTGTAAATGAAGCATGCTTTGAAATAGTTGTGGTATTCAATGCACTAAGTTGCATACGCTTCGTTATTATTCGCTCACCACTTGGTATAGAACTGCCTTCCACTAATGTCTCTGAGTCGTCTCTTTGATCAGAAAAGCTAAACTCACTAACATTGTCTTCCCAGCGATAAATACCACCGACTTTCATTAGTTTATTTTGAAACTCTGTAGAGTTGGAACCGCCCCACTGTGAATCATACTGATTGTCACCTTGGTCAACATTAAGCTGCCAGGTTAATTTCAATTTTGAGTCAATATTTTGGAAACCATTTAACGCAAACGATTGATAAGAGTAGCCATCTTTATCTGGCTCTACACCAGATAAAACATCAAAGCCTTCACTCTCTTGATGATCCACTAAAAATGAAGTTTGGCCATCTCCATGTTCCAAAGAAGTTTGAAACCGTATAGATTCAAATCTATCTGTACCTATTTTCATTGCTAATGACGTGGCAGGTGTTGTTTTAGTGAAAATTTGAATTACACCACCAATCGCTTCTGAGCCCCAAAGAGAGGCTCTTGCACCTCTTACAATCTCGATACGTTCAATATTGTTTACTGCCAGCTTTTGCGTATCTGCTAGTCCCAGCGTAGACGAACTAATTCGAACACCATCCACTAACACTAATGTATGGCCAGCGTTGCCGCCACGCAGAAACAAAGACGCGTTTTGTCCTCGACCACCTGTAGAGGATATATCAATTGCAGCATAGCTACTTAAGAGATCCGTTATAGATATAGGAGCGAGTTGCTCTATATCGTCAGCGGTTATGACTATTTGAGAAGATAATGAAGTGTTTAACGAGGCTTCAGTGCGATAACCTGTCGTAGTGATAATTTCTAGCTCTTCTGTTGCTAAACTTTGGTTTGTATTTAGTAAGGTCAACAAAGCGACCGATATGATTGTTTTTTTCATTTGCCTCTGCCTTAGGTGCCCTCCGCACCTAGTTTTGATCCGTAGATCATAAAGATAAAGTTCGCATTAGTTCCGGACTTGCGACAAGCGCGTACCGTTGCGGGGGCAGTGTTGGCTTTACCAACTTCCTAATTGCAAACTCAGTTTCCGGGTGGCTTATACAGTAAAAGATTACAAAAGCCCAGATTTACCTGAGGTTAAGCGCTATTTTGAGGCTACTCGCGCAATTGATTGACACAATAATTGTACTTCATCAATCCATCTTGGTGACCACCTTAAAAGCTTGTCACTGTCAGGCGATACAATAGCTCCATTCATCACGGCATTTAAATGAGTATAGTTTGACCAGTCCATGACCTGCGCAGGTGCTGTTTTAGATACGGGTTGTATAATAACGTCCATTGGCTGAGTGATAACCGATTCTAAAGATACTTGGGGATAGGAATTTATTGGCGTTTGAAATAGGTTTTTAACACCACATACACTAATAGCTTGGTCAACAATAGTACCTTGAGTTGCTGTCGTTAAAGGATTTGGCCAGACTTCCACAAAACCAATAAGGCTAACATTACTTTTAAATTGAACTTTAATTGCATCGTACTTTAGTTGTAAGGCGGTAGTTAATTCTTTTGCCGCTTGATTCCTACCTATTTGCTGACCTAAGCGTTTTATTTCCTTTAACATTTCACTAAAGTTATTAGCTGAAAATTGGAAGACCTTAATGTTTAAATCAATCAGTTTTTGTATGCCTTTTTCAGGTGTTCCCCCTTTCCAAACCACTACAATGTCAGGGTTCATTGTTACAATAGCTTCAATGTCTATGTTTAGGTAGTTTGAAACTTGTGGTAAGCGTTGGGCATCTTCAGGGTAAGTAGAGTGTTCGCTTGCTCCCATTAATTGTGGCCCGGCTCCTAAAGCGTAAATGATTTCCACAACATTAGGGGCTAACCCAATAAGAGTAGGCTTAGCAGAATCTGAAAATGACTCTGCAGATGCGAACGCAGAAAATAGTATTAACAAGCAGCTCACGACAAACGTTTTCATTACGACACTCTTCGTTTTAAAATAAGTAAAAAGAATAAGCTTCCACAGGCTGATGTTATTACACCCAGTGGTATTTCCTGATTAGGAATACTCACCCTAGCAATAACATCTACCCAAATTAGAAATACAGCACCAACAACAAAAACCATCGGCAATAACTGACGCATTTTTACAAAACCAAACCATCTAATTATATGGGGGATCATTAGGCCAACAAAACCAATTCCACCACAAAAAGCGACAATTATAGCGGTCATTGCTGAGGTAATTAATAACGCCAGTATCCTAACTAAATCGACGTTAACGCCTAAGCTTTTTGCTTGTTCATCGCCAAGTAGCAACGCATCGATATTATCTCGTAATAACCAAAGAACGATACTTGAGGTAATGACTGTAGTACTAACCCAAGTAACGGATTCTGCATTTGCAAAGGCGACACTGCCCATTAACCAGAATATGATTCGGTTTGCAGCCATAGGTTCAGAAACATATAGAAGAAATTGAGAAGCAGCTGCTAGCATAAAAGAAACGGCTACGCCGGTTAATATCAAGGTCTCTGTTTTTTTATAGGCTTTACTTATTGCAACAGACATAACTAAAGTGACCGACAGTAACGCTCCTAAAAATGCAAAAAGGCTCATTCCTATGGTTCCTAATTGAATATTTAAAACGTTATACAAAATTGCACCTAACCCAGCACCTGACACAATTCCGAATAAGTAGGGATCCGCTAAAGAGTTATTTGTTGAATTTTGCAAAACAGCGCCCGCAACAGCTAGACCTGCTCCAGCAAATAAAGCCAATAGCACTCTAGGTAGCCTAATATCCTGCACTATCATAGAATTTATTGGACTGCTGCACTGCTCGGTTAAGCAATACAGAACCTCACTAAAAGGGATATACACAGATCCTAAGCCTAACGCCAACGTGACAGATATTAACAATAACAACAAAGGCAAAAGTAGCTTTTGTACCTTGTTACTATTTTTAGACTTAGAGCCAATCAAATTTGATGTGTCGTGTTTATTAAATGGGCTAGTCATTGTTGTTGCTCTGCACTGTTGATAGGCTCTGCATTGTTAATAGGGTCAGATTCGGCTAAGCAAAAATACAAATAAGGTGTCCCCAGCGAAGACTCTTTTACGACCGTTTCTACCTTGTAAGTAGTTGATATTAGTTCAGCGTTTAGAACTTCCTTCGGCTCACCGTACTTCACTACTTCGCCTTCATTTATTAAAATTAAATAATCACAATAGTGACTTGCCATATTTAAGTCGTGAATTGTCATAATGACAGAGCCATCAAACTCTTGCAGGGTCTGCATCAATTCAAGTTGATGTCTAATATCAAGGTGATTAGTAGGTTCATCTAAAAGTAATGTTGTAGCTCCTTGAACAAGTGAGCGGGCTATTAATGCTCTTTGCTGCTCACCACCTGAAAGTGTGTTGAAGGGCTGACTTTCTTTATCCAAAAGCTCCATTTTTTCTAACGCGCTCAATATTCTATTTTTATCAGAAGAGTTAGAAAATGAAAATAACCCCTGATACGGTAAACGTCCCGCTAGTACGGCGTCGTATACACTGAGATCAAACGTTAGTTCTGGTAGCTGTTCTATAAAAGCAATTTGTTTTGCTTTGTCTTTAAGACCATATTGCAGGATGGGTTGGTCATTAAAATCAACGGTACCTTGGCTTGTTTTGATTTGCCCATGCATCGCTTTTAGTAAACTGGATTTGCCTGCACCGTTAGGGCCAATAATGCCAATGATTTTATTACGCGGTAAACTTAACGATATATTTTTAAGTATATCCTTACTGGCTAGGTTCCAGCACACACCGTTGAGTTTAAAAAGAGGAGTCGTAGGCAAAATAGACTTATCAAACAATTAGTTTTAATTAAGTTTAATAATAACCTACGACCTTAGGTTAGTGCCAATTTAATTAACTGGCACCACGTCTTATCAAAGGGCTATCACTAACAAGCGAACCCTTTTAACTTCTATTAGTTATGTCTGATAACAAAGTTATCGTTTATAACATCAATGGTTACACTATCTTTTGGTTTTATCTCACCAGACAGTAACGCTTGCGCTAAAGTGTTTTCAACATGTTGCTGAATAGCTCGTTTTAATGGTCTTGCACCATAAACAGGGTCAAAACCGGCTTTACCAAGCAATGTTAACGCCTCATGCGATACTTCTAACTCAACATCTTGCTCCGCTAAACGCTTTCTCAACCCAATTAATTGGATTTCTGCAATCTGTTGAATCTCTTGATTATTTAATGGATGAAATACCACTGTGTCATCAATACGGTTAATAAACTCTGGTCTAAAGTGCTGCCCAACTACTTCCATCACTAAGGATTTCATGTCATTGTAACTTTGCTCTGAGTTTTGCGCATAGCTCGACTGAATAACATCAGAGCCCAAGTTAGATGTCATAATAATAACCGTATTTCTAAAATCGACAGTACGACCTTGACCATCGGTTAATCGGCCTTCATCCAAAACCTGCAAAAGAATATTAAACACATCTGGATGCGCCTTTTCTACTTCATCAAGTAATATCACCGAATAAGGCTTTCTTCTAACGGCTTCTGTTAAATAACCGCCCTCTTCATAACCTACATAACCTGGAGGCGCGCCAATGAGTCTTGCCACTGAGTGTTTTTCCATAAACTCAGACATATCGATGCGAACCATATTATCTTCAGAATCAAATAAAAAGTGCGCCAATGCTTTAGTCAATTCGGTTTTACCAACCCCTGTTGGGCCTAAAAACAAAAAGGAACCATTTGGACGATTAGGATCGGCTAAACCGGCTCTTGAGCGTCGAATGGCGTTTGCGACAGCTTCTACTGCTTCGGACTGACCAACAACACGCGTGTGTAACTGGCTTTCCATTTGTAATAATTTATCTCGCTCCGACTCGAGCATTTTATTCACTGGAATGCCTGTCCAACGAGATAACACTTCAGCAATTTCAGACTCGGTGACTTTATTACGCAACAATGTCATGTCGTCCATTTCAGCTTGTGATGCAAAATCTAACTGCTTTTCTAACTCTGGAATTCGTCCATATTGCAGCTCTGACATTCTTTGCAAGTCACTAGCTCTGCTGGCCACTTCTAAATCTAAACGGGCTTGCTCTAGTTGCTCTTTAATGGTTTGAGTTCCAGACAATGCGGCTTTCTCTGAAAACCAAATCTCTTCTAACTCTTGGTATTTTTTCTCCAATTCCGTGATTTGGTCACGAATCAGCATCAAACGATTTTTACTCGACTCATCGGTTTCTTTGAGTAACGCATTGTCTTCAAGTTTAAGTTGAATAATTTTACGCTCTAACTGCTCTAACTCTTCTGGCTTAGAATCAATTTGCATACGGATACTTGAAGCAGCCTCATCAATAAGGTCTATTGCTTTGTCTGGTAATTGGCGGTCGCTGATATAGCGATTTGATAAACTCGCTGCGGCAACAATTGCAGGGTCAGTAATGTCTACTGAGTGATGAATCTCATAACGCTCTTTTAAGCCTCGTAAAATCGCAATAGTATCTTCTACATTAGGCTCATCAACTTGAACCTTCTGAAAACGTCGCTCTAATGCCGCATCTTTTTCAATGTATTGTCTATACTCGTCCAATGTTGTTGCGCCAACACAGTGCAACTCACCACGCGCTAAAGCTGGCTTCAACATATTGCTCGCGTCCATCGCACCATCTGATTTACCAGCGCCCACCATAGTATGAATTTCATCGATAAAGAGAATAACTCTGCCTTCTTCTTTACCTAGTTCATTTAATACCGACTTCAAACGCTCTTCAAATTCGCCACGGTATTTTGCTCCCGCAACCAAAGAACCAAAGTCTAACGACAATACGCGTTTATTTTTCAAGCCTTCAGGCACTTCGCCGTTGATAATACGCTGTGCTAAACCTTCGACAATTGCCGTTTTACCAACGCCTGGCTCACCTATCAGTACAGGATTGTTTTTCGTTCTGCGTTGTAATACCTGGATAGTACGTCTGATCTCTTGGTCTCGTCCTATAACTGGGTCCAACTTGCCTTGTTCCGCCCTAGCAGTGAGGTCAACGGTATACTTTTCTAACGACTGACGGGTATCTTCCGCATTTTGGTCTTCTACTTTTTGGCCGCCTCGAACCGAGTCGATGGCTTTTTCAACGTTTTCGCGCGTCAAACCTATTAACTTAAATATCTGGTGAATACTTCCGTTCTCATCAAATAAAGCCAATAGAAAGACTTCGCTACTTATAAACTTGTCTTTGCGTTTCTGAGTAATTTTGTCTGATATATTTAAAACAGCAGCTGTTGCTCTAGATAATTGCACGTCACCGGCAAAGCCAGTTACCGTTGGAACTTTCTCCAACTCTCTGGATAATTTAGTACGCAACTCTGATACGTTGACACTGGCGTGATTTAAAATTGCTATTACTGAGCTATTTTCTTGGTTGATAAGGGAATGCAATATATGAATAGGTTCAATGTATTGATGATCTCGACCTACTGCTAATGACTGCGCATCTGCAATGGCCTGTTGAAACTTATTCGTTAGTCTATCTAAACGCATCGATTTACCTCGACGTTAATTTGTTTTGCTTACTTACAAAATTAGGTCGAAGCGTCACTTTTTCAATGTTTATTTACTACTCAACATCAAATAATTGACATAAATCATTAATTTTACATTTATTTAACTATTTGACAGCCAAGCAAGTGTCGCGATTCGCCCCGTTTGACCTTCCTTACGATATGAGAAGTATTTGTCTGTATTAGAATAGGTACATTCACCAGAATATGAAATATTACTAATACCCAATTGATTGCACGCCAACCTTGCTAGTTGAGGTAAGTTGCCTAAATACTTACCATGACCATGTGGTGTAAACATATTATCTACACAACCAAATTTCTGTTCAAACTCTAATTTTACTTCTTGTCCAACTTCAAAAGCATTTGGTCCTATGGCCGGCCCAACCCAAACAGATAAGCTTTCAAGCTCAGTATCTACCGTGTTTAAAATTCTTTGCACACTGTTCGCTACGATGCCATTAACCAATCCACGCCATCCGGCATGAATCGTGGCGACAAAGTTTAAATCTTTATCGGTTATAACGATGGGTAAGCAGTCAGCGGTGAGCACAGCACATACAGTGTCTGTTTTTGAAGTGAACGACGCATCAACATCCGTGAGGTCATCATATTCGAGGGGCAGTTCAATAACATTGGTGCTATGAGTCTGATTTAACCAAAATGGAGAACTTGGTAAATTCAGATCCGTTTTTAGCATTTCTCTATTTGTAAGCACAGCAGACAACTCATCGCCAACATGAGTTGCCAAATTTAAGCCGGCATAAGGCTCAACGCTAGCTCCACCTTCACGTGCGGTGGTGCCAGCATGTATTTGCCTACTTAAATTTTTATTTAAGCCTTTAAAAGACGCCGAAGTCCATGTCATCTTGATTCTCTGTTACATCAGTCTTTAGCGCTTCTAACAAACCAACAAAGTCCTCAGGCAATGGCGAGTGAAATTCTACTGGCTCACCTGTAATTGGGTGATAAAACTTTAACATAGCCGCGTGTAAGGCTTGACGTCGATATCCACGTAAAGTTTGCAATAGCTCATCTGATGCCCCTTTTGGTGTCTGAACACGACCACCATATTGACTATCACCGACTAATGGATGCCTTAAATGAGACATATGAACACGAATTTGGTGTGTTCTTCCTGTCTCAAGTCTTAACCTGATATGTGTATGCGCTCGAAACTTACTAATAACTCGGTAGTGAGTCACTGCTTCTTTGCCCATTTGATTAACGGCCATATTTGTGCGTTTAGTTGGATGACGACCTATCGGTTTGTCAACACTGCCACCAGCCGTTAACCGTCCAAGACATACAGCTTCATACTCACGAGTAATGAGTCTCTCTTGCATGTCTGCAACAAGTTGCGTTTGTGCCGGCACTGTCTTAGCAACAACCATCAAGCCCGTTGTATCCTTATCCAAGCGATGAACAATTCCAGCTCGCGGAACAAGTTCAATTGCAGGAAAGTGATGTAACAATGCATTAAGCATTGTGCCCGATTGATTGCCGGCACCTGGGTGCACAACCAAATTGGCCGGTTTATTAATGATCATTAAATGATCATCTTCATAGATAATATCTAATTCTATGTTTTCAGCTTCATGATGAACTTCAACTTCCAGCTCTGCATAAATAACAATATCTTCGTTACCTTGCATTTTTTCACGAGCTTTTGTGACGATTTTGCCATTTACCAAAACTTTTTCGGCTAAAATCCAATCTTTTAGACGACTTCTTGAATATTCAGGGAACAAATCGGCAATTACTTGATCTAATCGTTTACCAAAATGCTGTTCATTTGTTTGTGCTTGTAGTTCAATAAGTTCTTTATTCATGATCTTTAATGTGATTAATATGAATTTGCCAGTGCATGCAGCATCTGACTGAGATAGAATGATGTCTATGTATTCATTCTACTCGAATTTTTACTTAACGAGAAAAGAAAACTTTCCAGGTTGAAAATAATGTTGAATTTTAAGTTTGTTCGTCACTTTAGTTTGTTAGTAGTTTTAAGCGGTGTGTTATCAGCCTGTACTTCATCTCCAGATGAAATCGAGCGTATTTCAGACCGTTCGCCACAGGCTAGATACCAAGATGCAAAAGATTTTATAAATAGTGAATTATATAATCGCGCTATTACTATTCTTAATGATTTAGAAAGCAGGTACCCATATGGAGCGCTTTCAAGGCAAGTTCAGATTGATCTGATGTTTGCATATTACAAAGCGGGTCGCTTCGATGAGGCACTACCAGCGATTGATAGATTTTTGAAGCTAAACCCTAACCACCCGCAAAGTGACTTTGTGGTATACCTTAAAGGCCTTGTTAATCAAGAAAAGGGCTTAAATGGATTTCAAGAGTTTTTTGGCCTTTCTAATGCTGATAAAGATATGGAGTCCTCTAGATCTGCGTTTGCAGACTTTAAAAAGCTAATCAAAAAATATCCAGATAGCATGTACATTGAAGATGCAAAAAAACGCATGGTGACTGTACTTAATCGTTTAGCAGAACATGAGATTGTGATTGCGCAATATTACATGCGCCGCTCATCATATGTTGCAGCAGTAAACCGTTGTAAATATGTTGTGGAATATTACAAAGACAGCGCATCTGTAGTACCGGCACTTAAAATAATGGTTGAAGCCTATGATAAATTAGGTTTAGAACAGATGAAGTCAGATGCAGAAACAGTGTTAGCGGCAAACTCAGCAAGCTAGAAACATTCTGGAACTGCCAATAAAAAAGGAGCTAATAAGCTCCTTTTTTATTGCACCAAATTTATATCTACAAAATCGAGACGATATTTAAATTAATGGATAACCCAAACTATTGTTTTTTGGGTAAGTACAAATCTTGCAGTAACATCATCATCCGAACAACATCTTTACTATCTAAAGAATAGTAAACCGTTTGCGATTCCTTTCTCGTTTTTACAAAGTTATGCTCACGCAGAATAGCTAAATGCTGAGACAGTGCTGATTGAGCTAAATTAACTCTCGCAACTAAGTCATTTACTGCAAGTTCACCTTCTAATAAGTTACATAGAATAAAAAGGCGATTTTCATTCGACATTATTTTAAGCAAAGACAATGCTTTAGGAGCACATTGGCGCATCTCTTGTATATTCATGTAAAGCTAATTCCTTTAACTTAGGACTGTGAAACGGTTTTTAACACTGAAGCTATTTTTCTAGGTGAGAACGGCTTTACAATAAAGCCCGATGCTCCTAACGCAATAGACTCTTTCACGTTATCTACCGTTCCATGAGCCGTTACCATTATAATATGCGCATTACTTTTAATGTTCTTCATATCTTTAAGTAAGGACTGACCATTTGCATCTGGCAGTTCAATATCTAAAAACACAACATCCGGTAAATTAGAAGTAAACTTATCTAGTGCCTCTTGTCCGTTTGCCGCTTGTGCAATATCAGTCATACCAAGCTGACTTAACGTCTCTTGTAACAACGCTCTCACAGAGCTAACATCATCCACAATAAGAACAGATGTAGCACTCAATTCAGACATAAACAGGTAGCCTCTTCAATATTTTCTAGCTCAAAGTATAAGGCTTTTAACCTGATACATAAAAATTCATTGTATATATGTAATTATAAACAAGTATAACAATATAGTTAACCGCACTTTATATTTAACTATTTCCCAACCACTTAAGTATAGCTATAGAAAAATAATCCTCCAATTTATGCATTATTTATTATCAAACTTTTCACGTAAACTTGTCGTATAAGACGGTAAGCACGTATACGGAGAAGACCTATGAATGAATTTAGTGAATTTATTACTGAAATGGGTGATGTAAAGCCAATAAAGCAGGGCAACAAAAATAGGCCCAATAATACTCCTAAGATAAATGAGGAAACATTACTACGCCGAAGAATAAATGCCGAACTATCAAGCGGCACAAATCAAAACCCGTTAACGACTGAGAGTGTCACCTTGCTTTCTCCTGACGATATTTTGTCATATAAAAAAGATGGCGTGCAACATGGGGTATTCAAAAATTTGAGGTTAGGGAAATATGAAATTCACACCGTACTCAACTTACATGGAAAGTCAGTCAAAGAAGCTAGGCATGAGTTATTTATTTTTACAAAAGATGCTCATAAACAAAACCTACGCTGTATTTTGATTCAACATGGCAAGGGGTTGCAAAGTCAGCCACACCAGGCCTTGTTAAAAAGCTATATAAACCAGTGGCTAACGCAGTTACCTATGACTTTGGCATTTCATTCTGCTCAACCATTTCACGGAGGCGGTAGCGCGACCTATTTGTTGATGAAAAAGAGCGATGAATCGAGATTAGACAACAAAGAGAAACATCAGAAACGAGGTGCTAACTTTTAGCACCTTCAAGTAATAGAAGAAGTAATTTAGGTTAGTTACCTTGTACTACCTTTTGAAAAAGCCCGCAATAATAGCTTTGCACTCATCGCTACCTAAAAGCTGCTCAAAGTATTTAAGTTCATGTGATATAACTTCGTTTATACTTTCTTTTTGAGAATCAATAATTAAACCTTTAGAAGCTCGTACCGATAAAGTTGGCAGTTGAGCAATCTGTAGAGCGACAGATTCTACTTTTTCATTCAGTTCTTCTGGCGACACAACATCATTCACAAGACCGAACTGCAAGGCATCATCAGCACTAAACTTATTCCCTAAAACCAAAAGTTCAAATGCTTTCACTCGACCCGTAAGCTTAGGTAAAATTGCACTAGATGCCGCTTCTGGGCAAAGGCCTAATTTAGAGAAAGGTAATTGAAAAACCGCATTATCCGCAGAGTACACTAAATCACAATGCATTAGTAACGTAGTCCCAATGCCAATAGCAGGGCCAGCAACGCTGGCTATTAAAGGCTTACTGAATGACACTAGTGCTCTTAAAAATATAACCGTAGGGTGAGCTTCTGTTAAAGAGCCGCCTTTGAGAAAGTCGTTCAAATCGTTGCCAGCAGTAAAACAGGTAGTATCCCCTTTTATAACAGCAACTTTAATAGCGTCATCTTTCTCAGCCATCATTAATGCAGAGGTTAAATCTTTATACATCTCTAATGACAATGCATTTTTTTGAGCTAAACGATCTATCGCAATGGTTAGTACACCGTTACTGTTTTTTGTATTAATAAAAGACATTATGATTCCTTTACAGCAAACCTGTGCTGTTTAGAGTGGATGACAAAGAGGATAAGGAGTTCTGTAAATAGAACTGCTTTTATAGGCAATAGCAGACAGATGTGCGGTGTATCACCAACACTAGGGATATAAATGTAAGCTTAAGTTTTTAAAGCTGAGTAGCGAACGTTACGATTGCTAAAATAGCAACAACTACACAAACATGACCTAAACCAAAACCTTTACTAAAAGACGATGAGAACATCTGCCAGACCTTTATTTTTATTGTTAGTAGATTCTTTTTGTTGGTGTTTTATTCACCAATCGATAAATTCAGTCTAATTAAATAAAAACAGCTTTACAATACCAATTTACAAAATTCTTTCAAAAAACCAAAATAGTCCCACCAATGCAATTATTGCTGACATTGGGACCTGAACAAACGCTCTGTAGCTTGGTTTTTGAGACCAAAAATAAAACACGGCCGTCGCGGCTAAAAGCACGGTTAACTGCCCGAGCTCAACACCAACATTAAAAGCAAACAATGCTGTTAAAAATGCCTCTTGCGGTAATCCAAACTCGCTCAGAACAGAAGCAAAACCTAACCCATGTAATAAACCAAAGAAAATAATAACCCACAGTCTTTTTGAACTCGTGTGTTCGTTGCGAATGTTATCAATGGCCATCCAGGCTATGCTTAAGGCTATTAGAGGTTCAACAATGCTGCCACTAAGTGAAATGAAACCTAAACTTGATAATACCAATGTAACTGAATGCGCTAGGGTAAACGCTGTTATTTGCCAAAAAAGCTTCTTGAATATTATTGTCGAGAAAAATAAAGCTAATACAAATAGAATATGGTCTAGACCTAATGGCAGAATATGAACAAACCCGCTCTTGGTATATTTTTCAATTCTCTCCATGTTAGTTAAACCATCTGTTACCGCTCTATCTTTGTTTTCTAAATTCGACATTGCGTTTAGCATTTCTTTAGATGGCGTCATCTTTTCGGTTTCTGCCGTTTCGCTAACTGTTTCGTTTGCACTATCTAGTTGACTAACTTTAGGGGTTGCCGCTACACCGCCTGAAAATAGCGCGGTTAAAGAAAGCACTGTAATAAAACAGAGCAGTTGAAAGTGCGTTAAAAATATTTTCTTATTATTGGAATGAGACAACTTTTTATTTCCCTAAAATTTAATTTTATCGTGACATTTTACCTCGAACGAAAAAACAAAACACCTCAATTAACCAACATAGTTGGCTTTTCATCGCAACTAGGTGACGGAAGCAAAAAAGCTAAGTACACTATTTTTATAGTTTTAATTAATAACAATACATCAGGGAAAACTAATGAAAAAAGCGATTAAGCTAACACTGCTTAGTGTTGCATTGACATCGGCCTATATTGCCCCAACGCAGGCATTTATCGCCGATAAAAGCGTAGCTGCTGAAGAGGCTGAAAAAAAAGACGACAAAAAGTGGGATGTTAAAAACCCGACTGGCGAAATGAAAACAGTATCGATTGATACTGATGAATCAACTTGGTCAAACTTAGACGTACACCCAAATGGCAAAACGATAATTTTTGATATGCTTGGCGATATTTATACAATGCCAATTTCTGGTGGTGAAGCAAAACCATTAGTTTTAGGCTTTGATTGGAATATGCAGGCTACTTATAGTCCTGATGGCAAAAAAATCGCCTTCTTAAGCGACCGTGATGGCATGATGAACGTCTGGGTTATGAACGCTGATGGTAGCGACCCTGTTCAAATTACTAAACAAACGAGCCACACTATCCATACACCAACGTGGAGTCCTGATGGTCAGTTTATCGCAGTAACTCGAGGCGTAATGTCGTCTCGCTCTGTTGCTGCCGGCGAAATTTGGCTTTACCACCATACAGGTGGAAGCGGCACTAAAGTTAAGTCTGGCTCTTATGGAGCGTTTAATCAGAAAAATATCACCGACCCTAAATTCTCACCAGATGGGAAATACTTATATTACACACAAGATGTTACTGGCGGTCGTGTTTGGCAATACAATAAAAATTCAACATCTGAACTGTTTAACATTATTAGACATGACTTAGATAGCGGTGAAGAAGAGCGTTATATTGGCGGCGCTGGTGGTGCGGTTATTCCTACACCGTCACCAGATGGAAAGTATATGGCGTATCTAAAACGCGAAGATACTAAAACCGTTTTGTATATAAAAGATCTTAAGTCTGGTGTAGACACGCGTTTGTATACTGAGATGGAAAGAGACCATCAAGAAACATTTGGTACAGAAGGTAACTACGCCTACTTTGATTGGACACCAAATAGCAAAAACATCGTTTTTTGGAGTAATGGTAAGTTTCAATCTGTAGACGTTAAAAACAAACAGGTTTCTAACATTCCATTTAACGTCAAAGTAGAAAAACAAGTACAACAAGCCGTTCGTGTTGCCGTTGATGTTGCTCCGGACAAAGTTAATGTGAAACAAACGCGTTGGGCAACCATGTCACCAAAAGGTGATCGTATTGTTTATCAAGCGCTTGGTAAACTATATGTTCGTTATGTTGAGTCTGGAAAAGTAAAACGACTGACTAAACAAAATGATCATGACGAGTATTACCCAAGCTTTTCTCGTGACGGAAAATACATTACATACTCTACTTGGAATGATGAAGACTTAGGTACAGTTAGAGTGGTTAAAGCACGTGGCGGCAAAGGTAAAGTTATAACGAAAGAGCCTGGGCACTATATGCAACCGCGCTTTTCTCCAAACGGCGAAAACGTCATTTTTAATCGCTTTACTGGTGGTTACATAACTTCTCCTGAATGGTCAATGGAGCCAGGTGTATATATTGCTGATGTAAAAGGCAAAAACATGAAGCGTGTTATTAAAAGTGGCAGTGATGCGCACTTTGGAGCCGATAACGACAAAATCTATTTCACTTCATACCAGTCAGGTTCGTACGGTACAAAACGTAAATTGGTTGAAGTTAACTTAGATGGTTTTGATCAACGCGATGTTTTAAAAGGCGACAAGGTTACTGAATTTAAAGTATCGCCAAATGGTCAATGGGTTGCATTTACCTATCAGTATAATGCGTATGTTGCCCCATTTTCAAAAGTAGGCACTTTACAATCAATCGGTCCAAAATCATCTTGGGTTCCAGTTGGTCAGGCATCTAAAACCAGTGGTTCAGAATTACATTGGTCAGCTGACAGCTCTACATTGCATTGGTCTAATGCTTCAACATTATACTCACGAAAAGTATCTGATACGCTTGAGTACCTAGCAAAAACTGATGAAGCATTACCAGAGCCAACGAGCACAGGCATTGATCTTAGTTTTGAAGTAGACGCAGATATCCCTGACTCTAAGGTTGCTCTTGTAGGCGGTAAAGTTGTCACTATGCGCGATGCTGATAATAATCAAGAAGTTATCGAAGATGGTGTTGTTTTAGTGGAAGGTAATCGCATTGTTAAAGTAGGCAAAGCGTCTGACATTAAGATACCTCGAGGCTTTAAAACCGTTGATGTTAGCGGAAAAACCTTGGTACCTGGAATTATTGATGCGCACGCACATGGCTCTCAAGGTACACGTCAAATTATTCCACAGCAGAACTGGAAGAACTTCTCTTCTATTGGCTTTGGTGTAACGACACTTCACGACCCTTCTAATGATAACCGCGAGATATTTGCCGCTGCTGAATTACAGCGTACGGGCAAAATTGTTGGCCCTAGAATTTTCTCTACAGGGCGAATTCTTTATGCCGGTTACTCGCCAGGTGCAACGGCTAAAATCGACGACTATGACGATGCTAAATACCACATTAAGCGTACTCAAGATAACGGAGCTGTATCAGTAAAAAGCTACAACCACCCTCGCCGTGATACCCGTCAACAAGTACTAGCAGCAGCTCGCGAGTTAGGCGTTAATGTAGTTCCTGAAGGTGGCGGTAAGTTATACCAAAACATGACGATGGTCATTGATGGTCACACAACTCTTGAACACTCTTTAAATATCCCTCGTGGTTATAAAGATTTAACTCAGATTTGGAGCCAAACTGAAACGGCATACAACCCAACATTTGTTGTAGCTTATGGTGGTTTATCTGGTGAGCGCTACTGGTATGACAAAACAAACGTTTGGGAAAATGAACGTTTAATGCGATTTGCACCTCGCTACATTATTGAGCCATTATCAATTCGTCGTGAAACGGCGCCTGAAGACCATTACAACCATATTGAAGTGGCAAAATACGCTAAGACATTACGTGACAATGGTGTTCGTGTTTTAATCGGCGCGCACGGTCAACGTGAAGGTCTAGCAGCGCACTGGGAAATGTGGATGATGGCTCAAGGTGGATTTACAGCATGGGAAGCGCTTCGTGGAGCTACTTATGACGGTGCCATTGCATTAGGTATGGACAAAGACATTGGTTCTATTGAAGCTGGCAAGTTAGCGGATATAGTTATCATTGAAGAAGACGTATTAAGCGATATTCGTAAATCTGAGTTCGTATCTCACACTATGATTAACGGTCGTCTATTTGATGCTAAAACGATGAACGAAGTCGTTACTGGTGACTATAAAGCAAAACCTCTATTCTTTGACCGCTTAAACATCAATGCAATGCCAACGGCAACTGCCACTGAGCTTAAGCAAAAAGAAGAAAAGTATCATTGGACGCATCACTAATAGAATAGGTTAATTTGACTTAACTATATCTAAATTCTTAAAGGGCCCTAGTGGCCCTTTTTTATTTCTCAGCTAAAGTTACTTTTTCATTTTTCATTTTTCATTTTTCATTTTTCATTACGGCAAAGCAAGGCCAAAAATTTTAAAGAAAACGCTAGTCATTCAATTTAATTGAACCACACCTTTTATTTATAAGATTTTACTAAACAATAAGTTAACTTTATTCTAATCACATAGAATATTTAACCCGCTTTATTTATAAGAGAGAAATTATGTTTGAGAACAAAGAAGGCTATACCATTAAAAATGTTGATATTGCTATTCAAAAAGGCAATCAATGGGAAACAGTAAGTACCGACAGCATTTTCAACAATCGTACAGTTATTGTGTTTGCATTGCCTGGTGCGTTTACACCAACGTGTTCATCAACTCATTTGCCTCGTTTTAATGAATTAGCTCCTGTTTTTAAAGCCAATGGTGTTGACGAAATTGTATGTGTATCTGTAAATGACACGTTTGTAATGAACAGTTGGGCAAGCTCACAAGAAGCTGAGAACATTACTATGCTGCCAGATGGCAATGCTGAACTAACCAAACAAATGGGAATGTTGGTAGACATGGCGCAAGCTGGTTTCGGCACGCGTTCGTGGCGTTATTCGATGTTGGTTAAAAACGGTGAAATTGAGAAAATGTTTATTGAACCTCAAAAACCAGGAGACCCGTTTGAAGTTTCTGACGCGGA
This sequence comes from Psychrosphaera haliotis, assembly GCF_039523615.1. Lineage (NCBI taxonomy): Bacteria > Pseudomonadati > Pseudomonadota > Gammaproteobacteria > Alteromonadales > Pseudoalteromonadaceae > Psychrosphaera > Psychrosphaera haliotis. Next base: position 136,184 of record NZ_BAAAFQ010000004.1, read on the forward strand.
TACAATGCTTGATTACATAAACCCGGAAGCTAAAAAGCCTGTACCTGTGTCACTCTTTGTAAAGCCTGGCTGTCCATTCTGTACTGCGGCAATAGACATGTTAAACGAACGCAATATGCCGTTTGAAACTATTGTATTAGGACAACAAGCAACACTCACAAGTCTAAAAGCGATGACTGGCCGTGAGAAAGTGCCTCAAGTATTTATTGAAGGCAAGCTAATCGGCGGTAGTGACGAGTTAAAAGATTACTTTTCAGCTTAAGACCCTGAATCTCAAATCTGGATTTTCTGCTTTATATTAAAAAAAAGGTTATTCAACTTGCATTGAATAACCCTTCATATAAAAAACCTCGATAATAAAATGTATTTTATTCAACACACTTTACCAACGAGGTTTGTTTTATTTCTTCAAAGCTTTTTGTATAAGCTTTAAAAGGCTCTTAGTACTTAGAAACCATATCTTCTAAAGAAATAACCTTAATTTTATCTGCATGCCCTGCTGTACCAAACGCTTCATAACGATCAACAACAATATCTTGCATTGCAGTTACCGTTTTAGCTAGGTATTTACGAGGGTCAAACTCACTTGGGTTTTCAGCTAAGAACTTACGAACAGCACCAGTAGATGCTAAACGAAGATCTGTATCGATATTCACTTTACGAACACCGTGCTTAATGCCTTCAACAATTTGGTCAACCGGTACACCATAAGTTTCAGGGATTTCGCCACCAAATTCATTAATAATAGCTAACCACTCTTGTGGTACCGAAGACGAGCCGTGCATTACTAAGTGAGTGTTTGGAATGCTTTTGTGAATAGCTTTGATTCGATCAATCGCTAAAATGTCGCCTGTAGGTGGACGAGTAAACTTGTAAGCACCGTGTGAAGTACCACACGCAATCGCTAAAGCATCAACGTTTGTTTTAGCAACAAAGTCCGCAGCTTCTTCAGGATCAGTCAGCATTTGCTCTTTAGTTAGAATACCTTCTGCGCCGATACCATCTTCTTCACCAGCTTGACCCGTTTCTAATGAACCAAGACAACCTAATTCACCTTCTACTGAAACGCCACATGCGTGAGCCATTTCAACAGTACGGCGAGTAACATCAACATTATAGTCATAATCTGAAGGCGTTTTACCGTCTTCCATTAATGAGCCGTCCATCATCACTGACGAGAAGCCAAGTTGGATTGAACGCTGACAAACTGCTGGAGAAGTACCATGGTCTTGGTGCATACAAACAGGAATGTGAGGAAACTCTTCAATTGCAGCTAAAATCAAATGACGTAAAAAAGGCGCACCTGCATATTTGCGAGCACCGGCTGACGCTTGAACAATAACCGGACTGTTTGTTTTGTCCGCCGCGGCCATAATGGCACGCATTTGTTCTAGGTTATTAACATTAAACGCTGGTACACCATAACCATACTCGGCTGCATGGTCTAAAAGTTGGCGCATTGAAATTAAAGCCACATTCCACTCCTATCGAATTTCTCATCGTGTTGAAAGTTTTTGTAATCTATTTCGTAATTCTACAGAACGACTTTCAAAATGTCTTTCATCTTTTTTAATTTCTTTTAATTGTAGATTAAAAATTGGAAGCTATTTGATACATTCAGTTTATTCTCATTTAAGCTTTCGATGCTTACTTAGTGAAGATTGCAGCATTTAACGCATCAGCAATAAAGTCCGGACGCTCTAATGGCAACATATGCTTGCAACCGTTACAGAGCTTAATATCTACAGCAGAAGGTAAAGACTCAAACCACTCATAATTTAGTAGAGGGTCGGTGTCACTCGCTAAAAATTGAATAGAAAATTGACTTGCCGCATTCATAAACACGCCTTTAAGATCCCGTCGTTCACCCGTAAAGCTTAATTGATGCTTTAGACTTTCAACCCCGAGTTTTTGATCCATAGACTGAATCAGTTGAATCATACTTTCATCATCATGGTGAATTTCACTCAGCATGTATTTCACTCGACTGCTACTTGCTCCCTTATAGGGTTTTGCATCTATGTTTTGGATTATCCTTCGCCGTTGTCTCAATTCTCTACTTGGTAATGCGGTTGGTGTGTTTGAACAAATAAGTACTTTTAAATTAACTGTGCTATCAAGCGTTAAGTCACCTTCAGTTAGCGACGCCAAATAAGATGAGGCGATATAACCTCCCAATGAAAAACCTAACAAGAATACAGGTTGCCCTTCTTTCGCTGCGCTCTCTATAATTTTATGCAGTTTTAACAACACCTCGCTAAGTGGCATTTTAGGAATATCAAAGTGTGTGGACTCTATGTCTGATGACAATTGAGAACGAAGTTTGTCCCACAACCTGGAGTCACATTGTGTACCTGGAATTAACACTAATTTTGTTTTCATTTAAAACTCAGACATCTTTTTAATTTACACTTTCTTACTTCACATCTTTTTAATTCGCATCTTTTCAATTCACACCCTCTGCAATTCGCTTCTTTTACAATTCACACCGTATTACTTTTAAGCCTATAATGACATTGGCTAAAATAAAACGAAAGTCGCCGTAATTTGCTAAATAAAATGGATACAAGACGTTAAATGACCTTGAGCAAAAAGAACAATAATAAAATGTACTTAAACTGTGACTTAGGCGAAACCGAGTCAATAACACCTGCTAGTGTTGAACACTATGTTATGCCACACATTAACATGGCCAACATAGCCTGTGGCGGTCACGCAGGAAATGAAGAGACCATTGCACAAACCATCCGATTAGCTAAAAGTCATAACGTAATTATTGGTGCGCACCCTAGCTACCCAGATAAAAAGAACTTTGGCCGTTTAAGCCTTAAAATATCGAAGCAAGATCTCCTCGATAGTTTAAAAGAACAGTTAACACGTTTTATGCACGTTGCACGAGTTGAACAGTATTTACCTCAATATGTGAAACCACATGGAGCCTTGTACAACGATTTAGTAAAAGATAGTGCGATAGCAAAGACCGTATTGAAAACGGTTGCTGACACTAACTTTGCCAATCCAGATAGCATTTTAAAACTTATGGTTTTATCTTCTGCGCCGGCCTTTGTTGTTCAACTAGCAGAAAAATACTCTGTAGAATTAATCTTTGAAGCTTTTGCAGATAGACGATACTTAGCGAATGGTCAACTGACCCCTCGTTTTCTAGAAGACGGCTCAAAGAACCCACAAGCGCAGCTGCATTTTTTAGATGCCCTTCAACAAATTCAATTGTTAAAAGCGCATTCAGGCGTCATTGATGATCAAGGTTTACCCGTAAAAGTTTTGGCAACTTCTATTTGTGTACATGGTGATAACCCGCAAGCAGCCAGTGAAATGGAACTGCTAAAACTCAGTTTAAACAGCGAGTTAAATCTTGATATTTTAACCCCTACTTCATTCATATTTAGGTTAGCTCCTAACAGCAAGTTATCACTAGTTCAGCTTAAAAATGAGCTAGACAATCAGTTTAATGAATCTCTGCATGTTAGTACCGTCTCTTTTGACTCGCTGCTAATTGAGTCAAATTTGGCTCAAGAAGACATCAAAAAGATGTTATATAACGCATTTTGTTTAGCAAAAAATCTGCTGACCGAACACCAAAATCAAAAAGTGAACAATATAAAATTGCCTATTTATTATGGCGATGAAGTATCGTTAGACATGCCTCATATAGTTAAAAGTTCAGGTCTTTCAAAACAACAGATAATTGATTTGCATCTTAATTCAACTTATGACGTTGGAGCAATTGGTTTTGCTCCTGGCTTTGCTTACTTAAAAGGCCTTCCAAAGCAATTACAGTTACCACGACATAAAACCCCACGAGCAAGTTTACCAGCAGGTTCCGTCGCAATAGCGGAAGACATGACTGCAATATATCCACAATCGTCACCGGGTGGTTGGAATATTATTGGCCAATGTCCGTTGCCACTATTTGATCCTTTAAACGACAAATGCCCGATTCCTTATAAAACTGGCGACACAGTTTCATTTTATGAGGTTGATTTAGCTGAATTTAAAAAACTAAAGGCTCAATATTCTGGTTCTGGTTCTGGTTCTGGTTCTGCAAATCATGCAGACATCAATAAGCCTGTCCAAACACAGAATAAATCAGAAAATTCGGACAATATTCAAAACCCTGTTTTAAGAGTTATTAAAAGCGGCGCACTCAGCACAATGCAAGACTCCGGCAGACATCAAGTATCTCAATTTGGTATAGGAACATCAGGAGCAATAGACAAAACCGCTTTTTATTGGGCGAATAAATTGTTGGGCAATAATCGCAGTGATCCTTGTATCGAAATTACGCTTGGCAATGCTGAATTTGAGTGTCTAATTGACGGGTTTGTTTGCATAACAGGAGCAGAAGTAAAATGCTTACTCGACAATAAAAGTATACCTCAATGGCAAGTCATTCCTGTATCTGCAGGTCAACGCATAAAGCTTGGTTACGCCAAAACAGGGTTACGAGTATATCTAGCGGTTGCAGGTGGCTTTTTAAGTGAATCTGCCTTTGGCAGTGTTTCTACTTGCATAAGAGAACAATTAGGCACAGTACTAAAGAACAAAGATATTTTAGTTGCTACTACCCCGCCAACTAAAACAAGCAATGATAATGCTTCGGACGTGGGACTTCGAAAAATAAGTAAAAACATACGTTCGTTATCATTCAAGCACGTGCCACATTATCAAAAACAATTGGAGCTGAAGGTTGTAACTAGCAGTCATGCTTTTGAACTGGAAGTCGAAAACAGTAAATTGCTAGCTAGTTTTTTTGGAACAACCTTTCAGGTATCAGCCGATTCAGACCGAATGGGTGTGCGTCTACAGCCAATCGATAGCGCTGAGCCAAACAACGATAAATTAAACAACAATGAATTAAAACATACGCTTTCCATTTCACCTGAAGGTATACAACTTGGTGCGATACAAATAACCCCAGACGGCATGCCAATAATCATGATGGTCGATCGCCAAACGTTAGGTGGTTATCCCAAAATTGGAACATTAAGCCCTGAGGATATTAATAAGTTAGCGCAGGCTAGACCTGGGACTCATATTCGCTTCAAAGCAACATCAATCAGCGCCCAGTGAATTTTGAATTTTGAATTTTGAATTTTGAATTTTGAATTTTGAATTTTGAATTTTGAATTTTGAATTTTGAATTTTGAATTTTGAATTTTGAATTTTGAATTTTGAAAATCGTCGCTAAAGAAGTTTGTGTTCAAGCTTTTATTTGTTAAACCTGAACACAAACAATTATTGCTGCCGAAAATTAGATTAAGCTTTAGCGCGTTGCTCTAAAATTTCAACGGCAGGTAACACTTTACCTTCAACAAACTCTAAGAATGCACCGCCACCTGTAGAGATGTATGAGATTTTGTCTGACAAACCATATTTATCAATTGCCGCTAACGTGTCACCGCCACCAGCAACTGAGAATGCATCACTTTGTGCAATAGCTTGTGCAACTACTTCAGTGCCCTTAGCAAAATTATCAAACTCAAATACACCACAAGGACCATTCCAAAGAATTGTTTTAGCATTCTTTAATACGTCTGCTAATGCTTGTGCTGATTCCGGACCTAGATCTAAGATTTGTTCATTGTCTTGAACTTCAGAAACATCTTTAATGACAGCTTCTGCCGTATCAGAAAACTCAGTAGCGACTCTAACGTCAGTAACATTAGGAATATCAAGTTCAGCCATTAAACGTTTAGCTTCAGGAATTAAGTCCGCCTCGTGCAATGACTTCCCAACATTATAGCCACGAGCGGCAACAAATGTATTTGAAATGCCGCCACCAACAATTAGTTGGTCACAAATTGTAGACAGTGATTGAAGTACCGTTAATTTTGTAGATACTTTTGAGCCGCCAACTATCGCCACTAAAGGACGAGCTGGATTATCTAATGCTTTACCTAATGCTTCTAGCTCCGCAGCTAATAAAGGACCTGCGGCTGCAACAGGCGCATACTTTGCCACACCATGAGTTGACCCTTGAGCGCGGTGAGCGGTACCAAATGCGTCCATTACAAACACATCACACAATGCTGCATACTGCTTAGCTAGCTCTTCAGTGTTTTTCTTTTCGCCAATGTTAAAACGCACGTTTTCTAAAACAACAACCTCACCTTCTTTAGCAATAACACCATTTAGGTAGTCTTTAGCTAACGATACTGGTGCGCTTAACTTTTCATTTAAATTATCAACAACAGGCTGTAATGAGAATTCTTCATTGTATTCACCTTCCGTTGGACGTCCTAAATGAGACATTACTAATACTTTAGCGCCTTTATCTAATGCCGCTTGAATAGTTGGTATAGAAGCGTCAATGCGAACAGCAGAGGTCACTTTACCATTTTGAACTGGTACGTTTAGGTCTTGACGGATAAGAACGGTTTTACCGGCTAAATCTAAATCCATCATCTTGATTACTGTCATTACAAATCCTTCAACTCTGTTTATATCGATAATTTTATTATTTAAATTGGGTTCTAATTATTTATATCAAGCAAGCACATTATTTAATATGGTCACTAAAATTTAAGCTCTATTTTTAACGCTTCAAAAATGGCTGTAAAGAGGCGGTTGTATCCAACATACGATTCGCAAAGCCCCATTCATTGTCACACCATACAAGAAGCTTGATTAGCCTTTTGTGGCTAACGCGTGTCTGATTACCATCTACAATTGCTGAGTGAGGATCATGGTTAAAATCAACAGAGACCAAAGGCTCTTCTGTGTACCCTAATATTCCCGAAAGACCATTGTTACAAGAAGCGACAATCGCTTGGTTCACATCATTAATCGTGACGTCGGCATTAACGGTTAAACTCAAATCCATGGCCGTCACATTGATTGTAGGAACACGAACCGCTATGGCTTCAAAACGACCAGCAAACTTAGGTAAAATTCGTTCGATACCTGCAGCTAATTTAGTGTCCACTGGAATGATACTCTGGCTCGCCGCTCGAGTTCTTCGCAAGTCGGGATGGTACGCATCAATAACTTGTTGATCATGCATAGAAGAGTGAATAGTGGTTATAGTGCCACTGTCTACACCAAACGCATCATCGATAGCTTGAATCACAGGCACGACACAGTTTGTTGTACATGATCCATTTGAAATCACATCTTGTTCATTTGTTAATGAATCTTGATTGATGCCAAAAATGATTGTGTTATCTACATCAGGGTCGGCTGGATGAGAAAATATAACTTTTTGTGCACCGGATGTAATATGCGATGCGCCCTCTTCTCTTGACTTAAAAACGCCAGTACATTCTAAAACTACGTCTACCTTCAAAAGTTTCCAAGGTAACGAATTTAAATCTTCAATATGTAAAAGTTCAATATGATCACCATCAACCACTAAATTTTGTTGTTCATTTAAATGAACGTCAAAACCAAAACGACCATGCGATGTATCATATTTTAATAGGTGAGCAATGCCTTCAGGATCAGCGATTTCGTTTATCGCAACGACATTAAACTCGGCGCTACGATTTGTTTCATAAATTGCGCGCAAGACATTACGACCAATGCGGCCAAAACCATTAATTGCAATATTAATAGGACGAGGATTGTCAGACATTAAAAAATTCCAAATACTTTAGTCATAAACTAAAGCTCATTACCCTGAAAACAAAAAAAGCGAGCACATATAATACTCGCTTTTTTAACAATATTAAATTGTAGAACGAGACTCGGTAAAAAGCCTCGAATTAAAATTTACAGTGACTGTACAGTTTTAATCACGTTTTCTACGGTGAAACCAAAGTGTTTCATTAGTTCGCCACCTGGCGCAGACTCACCAAACGTTGACATACCAACAACTTTGCCACCAAAACCAACATATTTATGCCAGTAATCAACGTGTGCTGCTTCAATTGCAACTCGTTTTGTTACTGAGTTTGGCAGAACAAGCTGCTTGTAGTCTTCGTCTTGCTCGTCAAACAAATTAGTACAAGGCATAGAAACAACGCGTGTTGCTGTGCCACTTGCATTAAGCTCTGCAGCTGCTTTAACGGCTAATTCAACTTCAGAACCCGTCGCAATTAAAATAACTTCAGGAGCGCTGTCTGAATCAACTAAGATGTAACCACCTTTTTCAATCATTTCTACTTGCTGCTCTGTACGAGCTTGCGAAGGAAGACCTTGGCGAGAGAAAATTAGAGAGCTAGGCCCTTCGTTATACTCAAGTGCTGATTTCCATGCAATTACAGACTCAACACCGTCTGCTGGACGCCACGTATGCATATTTGGCGTCATGCGTAAGTTAGCAATTTGCTCAATTGGTTGGTGCGTTGGACCATCTTCACCTTGACCAATTGAATCGTGCGTATACACAAAAATGTTTTGAATACCCATTAGCGCAGACATACGAACGGCGTTACGAGCATATTCCATAAACATTAGGAATGTTGCACCGTAATTGATAAAACCGCCGTGAAGCGAAATACCATTCATGATGCCACTCATACCAAACTCACGTACACCGTAAAAAATGTAGTTGCCGGCAGCATCATCTTGGATACCTTTTGAACCAGACCAAAGCGTTAAGTTAGAACCGGCTAAGTCAGCTGATCCACCTAGTAACTCAGGTAATAATGGTGCAAACGCTTCAATCGTATTTTGAGAAGCTTTACGAGTTGCTAAGCTTTCTGCTTTTTGTTGAGTTGTTAATGCTAGTTGGAATGCTTTTTCTGAAAAGTCTTCAGGTAATTCGCCAAGAATAACTCGACGCTCAAACTCTGCCGCTAGTTCAGGATATGCATTTTTATAAGCAACAAACTGTTCGTTCCATGCATTTTCGTCTTCTTGACCCGCATCTTTTGCATCCCATAATTCATAAACATCTGCTGGGATTTCAAATGGCGCATGTGGCCAATTTAAAAATTCACGAGTTGCAGCTATTTCATCATCACCAAGAGGTGCGCCATGGCAATCATGAGTACCTTGTTTATTTGGTGATCCAAAACCAATGGTCGTTTTGCAAATGATAATAGACGGCTTATCAATAATTGATTGCGCCTCAGTCACTGCATTTGCTATCGCGTCAGGATTATGACCATCTACGTTTTCAACAACATGCCAGCCATATGCTTTAAATCGAGCAGCGGTATCATCGGTAAACCAGCCTTCAACTTCGCCGTCAATACTAATGCCGTTGTCGTCATAAAATGCAACTAATTTGCCTAACTTCAACGTACCCGCTAATGAACATGCTTCATGAGAGATGCCTTCCATTAAACAGCCATCACCTAGGAAACAGTAAGTAAAGTGATCAACAATATTGTGCTCGTCGCGGTTAAACTGTGCTGCTAGTGTTTTTTCTGCGATAGCCATACCAACGGCATTTGAAACACCAGCGCCCAAAGGACCTGTCGTTGTTTCAACACCTGGCGTGTAACCATACTCTGGATGGCCTGGTGTTTTTGAATGCAATTGACGGAAGCTCTTAACGTCTTCAATTGAAACGTCATAACCTGATAAATGCAGTAATGAATAAATTAGCATTGAGCCGTGGCCATTTGATAAAACAAAACGGTCTCTGTCGGCCCAGTTAGGGTTAGTTGGATTGTGCTTTAAAAAACCACGCCATAGAACTTCGGCGATATCGGCCATGCCCATTGGGGCACCAGGGTGTCCTGATTTTGCTTTCTGAACTGCATCCATGCTTAAAGCACGAATGGCATTTGCTAGGTCTGTTCTCGACGCCATGCTAATTCCTATATTTATATTGGTTTTGTGCAAGCCGCTATTTGACCTAAATTTGCCTCGTAAAGCAACGCCAATCGTGCATTTATTATAGCTATTGCGTCAATTTTATTAATTACAAATAATTCTATTGCGGTATAATGCGACAATTAGTTAACACTCATTTATGGATAATCATGATCAACACTCAACTTCCTTTGGTTGACCTGCACCGTCATTTAGACGGCAACATTGCACCTAAAACAGTTTGGGAACTTGCCCAACAACACAATATCGACTTGCCAGGTAATAGCTTAGAAGAGTTTACGCCGCATGCCCAAATTCAAGGCCAGTCTTCAGATTTGTTAGGTTTTTTGCAAAAGTTGGATTATGGCGTATCTGTACTTGCTGATTATGACGCTATCTACCGTGTTGCATATGAAAATATGGCCGACGCTAAAGCTCAACAAATAGATTATACCGAACTGCGTTTTTCTCCTCACTACATGGCAATGGCCTATAACTTAGACATGGCTGAGGTGGTAAACGTTGTGGCTGATGCTGTTGCCGCAGGTAGCAGAGATTTTGGCGTGAAAGCGAATCTAATTGGTATTCTTAGCCGCACCTTTGGCGTTGAAACTTGTATGAAAGAGTTACAAGCTATCCTAGCGCATAAAGATAAAGTTATTGCGTTAGACTTAGCAGGCGATGAATTTAATTTCCCGGCAACTATGTTTGTTGACCACTTCAAATTGGCGCGTGACGCTGGTTTAAATATTACAGTGCACGCTGGTGAAGCTCGTGGCCCTGAAAGTATTTGGGACGCGATTAACTTATTAGGTGCTACACGAATTGGTCATGGTGTTGCAGCTATAAAAGATTTGAAACTAATGGATTACTTAGTAGAAAATAACATCTCTATTGAGTCTTGCCCTACTTCAAATTATCAAACAGCCACAATAGACGATATTAAAAAGCACCCTCTGCGTACTTTTTATAATCATGGCGTTAACGTGTTCTTAAACACGGATGATCCTGCAGTATCAAATATTGATATTTTAAACGAATATAAAGTAGCGCAAGAAATATTAGGCTTCAACAATGATGAGCTTAGCCAAATTCAAAAGAATGGCGTAAAAGCTGCGTTTTTGACTGAAATTGAACGCGAAGCTTTATTCGCATCGAAGGCTTAAACTTAGGTTTAGAACAACCCTAAACTTATGTGCGGTACTAACGATATAAATTTCGTTAAAAAGTTTGATCTTAAATAGGCGCTAATATTAGCGCCTTTTTGTTTTCTGTTATTAACAACTGAGCCCGATCATTCTTGAACTAGATTACCAACTACATGAAAATGAGTTACATCGTCCTCAGGCGATAGTTCTCAGGCGAGCTAATACTTACCCACACTCTACCTAATTCAAATAAATTTTCTAATCAAGCAGTGTCTTTACAATAACCTCTTCTGTAAAAGCTACCCTTTTGGGCTTAACAGCATCACAGTGACTAACGATATAAATGCTCTCAAAAACTGTGTTCTTTAGTTTGTTTACATGCAAATCGCTATTATTTCTAAAAGCCTGAACAGCAAAACTTGGTAAAACCGTAAAGCCAATACCCAGTGCAACAGGCTCCAGTATCAAGCCAATTTGATTCGAGAAACCACCCGATTTAAATTGCTCTACTGAGGTAAACTCGGCAAAATTCTCACTTAGTAATAGGTTTGCATGATGGGCCGCATCCGGATGATTAATAAACTTTAATTTTCTCAAATCACTCCAGTGTTTAATCTTCACAAATTTTGGCACCACAAGTACAAGCTCTTCTTGCGCAATTGATCTATAACTCAGTTTGGGATCTAAGTTTTTATGAGTAACTAAACCTACATCTATCTTTTGAGCTTTAACTAATTCTTGAATATTATCGTTAGGTGCAAACTGGTAATCAATAATCAGTTCTGGATTATCACATTGTAGCTTTAGGAGCTCAGGGTAGAGTTTTAATCCAATACTGCCTGGCGAGCTGATTCGTAATTTACCGCTAGTTTTGCTGTCATCTTTAACTCTTGCTTCAAGCTCTTTCATTGATTTTAATAACACTTTACCCGACTCGTACAAGTCCCTTCCCGCACTTGTTAGTGTAAAAGACTTACCGCTTCTAATAAGCAATTGCACTTCTAACTCAGACTCTAACTTTCGAATATGCTGGCTAACACCAGACTGGGTCATATAAAGTTTATCTGCTGTTTTTGTAAAGTGCCCTACGTCAACTAAATTACAAAACGTTGTTAACCACGTCTGATTGATCATACTTGTTCCTGTGTTTAGGCTCTCTAGATTAGCCCTTACTGTTTTCTGAATCTTATAGCATGCCAAATCCAGTTATTACAATAAGTACTTAAATATATAATAAATGATAATTTTTTATTCTTATGAAACACACTAAACTAAACGCTGTTATATCGAATTTAGTAGCTCTGTTCAGCAAAAAAAAATACCTTTGAGCTACTACAAACACGTTGATTTAGGAGAATATTATGTCATCAGCATACCCAAGAACATTTTCGCATATTGGTATCTCAGTACCCGATGTTGAAAAGGCTGTTAAGTTTTATACTGAAGTATTAGGTTGGTATTTAATTATGAAACCAACAGAAATTTTGGAAGACAACTCAGCCATTGGTGAAATGTGTACGGATGTGTTTGGGCCAAAGTGGGAAAAGTTTAAAATAGCCCACTTATCAACAGGCGACAGAGTTGGTGTAGAAATTTTTGAATTTAAGGATCAGCAACAACCAGCGGATAATTTTGAATATTGGAAAACCGGAATTTTCCATTTTTGTGTGCAAGATCCAAACTTAGAAGAGCTGGCGGAAAAGATTGTCGCTGCGGGAGGCAAAAAGCGAATGGAAAAGCCAAGGTATTACTACCCGGGTGAAAAACCATATCGTATGATTTATATGGAAGACCCGTTTGGAAATATTCTAGAAATATACAGCCACAGCTATGAACTTACCTACGCTGCTGGTGCTTACTAGAAGTTTAAACTAATACTAGTTTGATAAAAAAGGCCGTACCATTTTTGTATGTTGCGGCCTTTATTAACGCCATATTAATGTGGGTTATGCTTTTTTTCGACTTGGAAATACAAAAAATAGATACAACAAAGTTAGCGAAACTATGTAAAACATTGACGATAAAAACAATGGCCAATGAGAACTAAGTTGAAGCAGTAAACCGCCAAATATGGCTGCAAATACATTTGCGATACAAAATGTTGTTGTTAATAAGCCCATTGCCGCACCGTTCTTTTTACCAGATTGGTTTTCACTTATATAAACCGGCAAAAGCCCATTAAACGTCGCCACTAAAATACCCGTTAACGAAAAGATAACCAATGTACTAACACCCGATGTAAAGGGTACTAAAAACAGCATTAGCGATAATCCCAAAATAGCTCGGGTCATAGGTCTGAGAAGACCAAACTTTCGCTGAACAATAGTTACCAAAAATATTGAGGTCAGGGTCATAAAAATGGTCATATTAGTTGTCGCTAAACCTATGCCTAAAGCGTCGTAACTTTGTGTATCAACAAGCCATACTGGATAAAATTCGTAAAATAAATTCATTGCTAAAGCATAAAAGAAGTAGATGAAAAACAACTTTCTCATCCAAGGTTGTGCCACCAGCCTTAGTGAATTTTCCTTGTAAGCGGACTCCCAAATACTCATTTTAAATTCGGGCATTTCTCTATTCGTTTCTATTAATACCGCTTTCACCAACACAACACAAAGTATTGAAGCCACTGATGCTGCAAACATAGCGGAATGCGCGCCATACTGGGCAAGCGCACCACCTATTAGCGGACCTAACAGCCAGCCCACAAACACCGCACTATTAATGAGCGATACGGCTCTTGTTTTCTCTTCCGACAACTTGGCTAATTGTTTGGCGGATTCTTCACTCGAACTCTGTGGTTTGTGCTGACTTTTATTTTCTGTACTGTTGCTTTTGAGACTGAGTTCCAGTTCTGTTGCTTTTTTTGCGGATTCCTCACCTATATCCAAGGCAATTGCCCTAGCTATTGCAACATTACCCTCAGTAATTCCAGTTAAAAAACGGCTTGTCACTAACAAGAAATAATCTTCAATATACAGCGCATAGGCTGAAACCAAATAACCAAAAAAACAGATCATTAGGGTTTGACTTAATACTCTCCGGCGACCAAACCTGTCTGACAATGCACCTATAAAACTGCTACCAATAAAAATACCAAGTGGGTAAATAGCAAATAAAACGGTTAACAGTGTTTCGCCACTATAACCACCATAAGAATTAAGGGCTGTTGCTGGTGCATCGATAAAAAGAGGGGTTAAAACTGGATAAGGTAACGACAGTCCCATGCATGCCAGCAAAGTGACGCACAATGCCACCCACAACTTAGCTGAAATACCTAAAAACATACGCACCCTTATGCTTATTTAATGAACCAAGATTATGCGCTTAGTCCCTGAGTTATACCAACAAATAAAACTAATCGAAGTAATTAATAAGCTTTGTTGATCTTTTTTGTAAGAATAGAGCTTACCTTCTTTTCATTCAGCCAAAAACTTCCTACTATGAATATAGGTCAAATAGTATGCAAGCTTTAGGGATGGATGAACTGAATAGCCCCAATTTATCGGCATTGGTTGTAGAGCAACAATCTCTGGCGCAAAGTCATATTAAATATTCCCTACAGCACTTAGGCTTAGAAAGAATAGACTTTGTTGATCGCGCTCACCTTGCCATTGAAGCACTGCAAAAACGGCAATACCAAATTATTCTATGCGCCTATCAACTAAATAAAGGCAGCGACGGCTTTCAATTATTTGAAAAAATGTCAAAACAAGGTTTGATTCCCGCCAGCACCACTTTCATTTTTATGAGTTCTGAAAATGATATATCACTTAGCCAAAGTGTTATTGAGTTAGAGCCCGATGACTTTCTCTTAAAACCCTTCACTTCGAAGGAGCTAGAAGTAAGAATAAACAGAGTGTTGTCAAAAAAAATAGCACTTCAACCTATTTTCAACTGTATTGAAATGGGTGACGTTACCGGTGCCATTGACTTAGTTGACAAGCAGATTAGCGACAATGAGCACCCAAACTGGCTTTCCTATTTGGTAAAATTAAAAGGAAATATTCTCAAAAAAACCAAAGATTGGAGCCGTATTGAAGCCTTTTATTTGTCCGTTCTTAAGATAAAGTATTTCTCTTGGGCGCAGCTAGGTTTAGTAGAAAGTTATATTCAGCTTGGTAAATATGCCGAAGCAAAACGTATTTTGGAAGACTTACTCGAAAACCCAGCCACTAAATTACAGGCTCTTGATTTACTATCAAGTATTCATGAACAAAACAAAGAGTTTGAACAGGCATTAACTCACCTAAAAACCGCTTGTATTTTATCGCCACGAAACATTGAACGACAACAGCACCTTGTTGATATTGCTAGGATCACACAAGATTTTGAATCGCAATACACGGCAAGCGGTAGCATAGTAAAACATTTACGACACTCAATGTATGAAGTTCCGAACCTTTACCTAAACGCAATCCGTGCAAATATTGATTATGGTTTAACCACCTTTAACGATACAGAAATGCAACGCTTAGCCCAACAGAGCCAGCATATTTTGGATAATTTAAAACGAAAATTTCCCAAAGTGCCACTGGATGAACAAATTGATGTGGCAACTGCTCGGATCCATTATTTAAAAAACGAGTCTGACAAAGCTAAACACTTGTTAAAATTGAAAACAGATAAATCAAAGGATTACATTGTAGAAGACTTAGAAGATGCTCTTGATTATGCAAAAGCGTTACACGAAGTAGGCTTTCACAATGATTCAATAAATGTGTTTGAAGAAATAGCAAAACAAGCGGAGCGGTCCACAAACCATTTGTTTTCTCTGTATATTTCAGCCGAAAAGCAACTCAGAAAAGAAGTTAGAGACTCACCTAAAGTAATAAACAACAATGCTGTCTCTTTTTACACTCGTGGGAAACTAAACGAAGCATTAAACGCATTTAAAACAGCGTTCAGAATAATGCCAAAAAGTCCTGCAATTGCTTTAAACCTATTACAAACCGTTGCTGAAAGCCAATTTTTAGATTTTACATCAAAAGAAGTTCAATCATTAGTTGAGCAGTGTAAGTCGACAATAAACGCATCCACGTTAAGCGATGAGCAATCTGTACGTTTTGCAAAAATCCAATCATCACTGTTAGAGGAAAGAGTATAAATGAAACGTTTGATGCTTATTCAAAAATTTGACTTCTACTTCTGTTTTCTCTGACTTCCAGTCACTTCAGTCTCACTTGCCAACCAATGATTAAAAAATCGCTTAATTTTCTTAGATGAAACCCAGTACCAGCTTAAGTAAATACCGGTTAGCAAAATTACTGGTGCTGACCAATGTACTACAAATTTATTAACAATGAGGCTATGAATTTGCACAGTTAAATCAGCTAATAAGCCTGTTAGCAGCAACAAAAAACTAGCTTTCCACAACATTCGTTCTGTTCGGTCCCATATGCGGGCTTTGCTTAAAAATAAAACATAAACCAACAAACCCGACACGCCTATAAATAGTGCCGAAATAAACGTGCGACTGTCTGGGTATATAAGTGAAAGAATTAGAGATGGATCTTTACGATGGGTTAGCGACATTAACCAAATAAAATAGCCGCGCATTAAATACAAAGTAACTAAGTAATACCCTAATGGGACCTTTACTCGGCCTTCTAAATCAAAATCCGAAAACAAAACGGACGCTACCTAATCAAATTAACTATTGATCAGATTGTGCCATAGAAATGACCTCAACTAAATGTTCAATTGGCTGTATTCCACAAAGTCCAATTTCTTCATTTACAATAATCATCGGGGCTTCGCTAATGCCAAGTTCCTCAGTGAGAAGAAAGTCATCTTTGACGAGTTCCTGTACAGACTCCGAAATAATGGTCTCTTCAGTGAAAAACGCATTTACGGTGGATTCTGTTAATTCTTTATTTTTTTGCCAAAACTCGAGCATAAGGAATTCCAAAAATTCACTTGCCTTGCCTAAAGTCTCCGCCAATTTAAGATACAGACTGTATTGAAGAGCATGCGGAAGCGCGATCTTTTCTAAATCAATGGAATAGTCACTTCCTAACAGTTGACGATTAAAGTCTTCAAATAACAAGCTAACCCAAACATCTGACTGGTCAAATGATGTAGCGTAATAATTTTGTATAGACCAAGTACTGTCACCTTCAGAATTAAAAGACTGTTCGATTGGATCGGTAAACCATTTCCACTCAACTTCGATTGTTGATAGTTCTAAGTGCGCTAACGCTTTATCTAAATTGCTCTTAGCAATTAAAGAATACGGGTTAAAAGGGTTTATCCAACACTCAATTTTTGTCATTTTTATCTACCATTTACAGAATCTAATTACTTAATAAAATTCATCACGACTCACGTAATGACTACAAAGCAATTTACATTCCCAATCGCATGATAGTTATATTATTTTTTAAAATTTTGTCTTCTTATCAGATAATAAATGAATTCATATTACGAAACTAATACATAGCTAACTGCTTGCTATTAGCCTAATTGTTATAACCATAGTTGTATTAACTCTAGCTGTATTAACCTAAGAGCGCCGTAGCAACACTCTGGTTTGCATTTGCCTGCCCTGCTATAGCAGTTCCAATATTATTCAAAATGTTTTGTTGAACTAGATTTGCAGACTCCTGTGCAAAGTCAGCATCTTCAATTCTGCTTCGAGCAGATTCAGTTTGCTCATAAACATTACTCAAATTACTTATTGTTGAAGACAAGCGGTTTTGGAACGCACCTATTTGACTCTGGCTAGCTGTAATAGACTCGCTCACTTGCTGACTAGAGGTAATTGCTAACTGCGCGCCAGCCTGCGTAGTGACATCGATTTGGTTTAGTTGTTCTATTTGGCTACTCAGATCGGAAGTACTTAAACCTAACTGCTCTCCTGCATTCGCGCCAACCTGGAAGTTTCGGTTTTGTGAAGCAGAAAAAATAGTTTGCCCGCCAAAAGTAGTGTTTTGCTGTACATCAGACACTTGCTGCTGCACTTGGCTAATTTCGTACTGAATTGCCTCTCTGTCTGCGGCAGAAAGACTGCCGTTTGCCGCTTGTAAAGATAACTCATTTACTCTCTGTGTCGCACTATTGACACTGTCTAATGCAGTCTCCGCCACCGAGGAAAAGCTATAGGCATCATTTGCATTACGTATGGCTACCTGTAAACCCGATGCCTGAGAAAATAATCGCTGAGCAATCTGGAAACCGGCTACATCATCTGACGCCGAGTTTATTTTAAGTCCTGTAGCTAAACGCTCTAACGACTTTTCTTGCTGCTCTTTTACCGAGTTTAAGTTTGAATTAGCAATATTTGAAAAATTCGAATTGATTTTCATGACGAGCTCCAACTAAAGAGGATTAACCAAAGTATAGTTAGGAGTATTTAATTAAACAAGAAGTGAGATATGACGTATTAACCTAATAGACTTAGGGCTAATGTTCCTGATTGATTTGCTTGAGTTAATAGCGACGCTGAAGCCTGCTGAATAATTTGAAGTCTTGAAAGATCGGCCGTTGCTTGTGCGTAATCAGTGTCTCTGATTCTTGAGAATGACGCTGACAAATTTTCTTTTTGGTTGTTAAGGTTATTTACGGTGCTTTCCATTCGATTCATGGCGGCACCAAAACTTGAACGCTCAAAGTCAATTAAAGCTAACGCTTTATCTACTTCGGTTATCGCTCTTTGAGAATTAGCAAAAGACGTAACGTCCAGATCTTTAATACCTAGAGATGTTGTACTAAATGAATTTGTTCTAACTGCTAACGTTTCATTCGCATTGGCGCCAATTTGAAATGTAAATACCGTAGAGCCAGAGCCTGGACGAAGGTTTGGTTCTGCAAGATCTTCGATAAAGCTACTATACTCCCGACTTGATATCGCATTTGCTAAAATATCTTCTGAATTAAGTACTGAGCCTTGGTCAGCATCTTTGCCGCCAATTGCACCCGTATCATCATTAGCTAAATTTATATCCGTATCCCAAAAGGTCGATTTATTTGCATCAAAATCAGCGATAAAGTCAGCTTCACTCGCCCATGTCCCTTCTTCAGCAAAAGCTTCGTCCAATGTCATTGGGTTACCACCATTGCCAGTAGCTAAATATTGCATTATTTCTTTAATGCCTTCGCCACCATTGCTTTTGATACCTTCATGCATATAACGTGTCGCTAAAAAGCCTGCGCTATATTCCGCAGAAGATCCGCCCCACGCTCCAGCTAAGTTGACACCTGTTACTGCGGCTTTACCATCTGCGGCAAGTCTTTCATCAGCACCATGTATTAACTCTGCAGAGCCTTCGACAAACCAATTTGAGACTGCACCGGGCGTACCCAAATTCCAGTTTGCAAACTGTACTGCATGGACCATTTCGTGGGCTATAATTCTATCCGCATAAACACCACCGCCAGCATCATTGCCGCTAGGGCCATTATTTGGGTTAAAGCTTATATCAGCCAAAGAAATGTCTAAAGTCATGGCTGTTGCGCGTCCAAATGCATCAAATGTACCTGATGAAACTGTTGCTAACGCTCCGCTTGCTATATCTGGTGTAAAAGTGACCGCCATTGGTAACGCTTTAGGATCAATACCAAAATACTCACTAATTCTGGCTTCTGGTTCAGCTAGCCACGTTTGTAAGTAGGCTAAACGATCGTCGTATTCTCCTGGCACCCTTGAGTTTGGGGCCTCTTCAAATAAACGTTGTCCACCAAAGGTGGTGGTTTCATTAATACGATTAAGCTCTTGTTTTAATGCTACTACTTCTTCGTTGAGCGACTTTCTATCAACAACAGTGTTGGTAGCATTTGAGGATTGAACGGCAATATCTCGAATACGTTGGAGGATATTAGTGGACTCTTGCAATGCGCCTTCTGCTGTTTGCAACATTGAAATGCCGTCGTTGGCGTTGCGAATGGCAACGGAATACCCTCTAATTTGGGCATTTAGTCGGTTAGAGATCTGCATACCAGCCGCATCATCACCTGAAGAATTTACACGAGATCCAGAAGCTAACTTTTCATACGTGCTCGTCAAAGCATCAGTATTTCTGCGGAATACGGACGCTATTTGCAACGCATTTGTGTTAGTTTGGATTTGCATTCAAAACCACCGAGTAAAAGTAATCAATAATGTATCGGCGGTGGTTTTTTATACTTTAATTTATTTTACTAAATTATTGAGATTATTATTGAGTGCTAACCTAGCAGTGAAATTGCTTGCTCTGGCATTGAGTTAGCTTGGCTTAAAATTGCAGTAGATGCTTGTTGTGTCACTTGCAGCCTTGTTAACTCTGCGGCTTCTTTTGAATAATCAGCATCAACTAACTGAGAACGTGAGTTTTCGGTATTCTCATGAACATTAGCGAGGTTATTGATGGTTGACGTAAGTCTATTTGTCAACGCGCCTACCGAAGCCCGTGCCCGGTCTATCGTTGCTAAGCTAGCATCTATAACAGAAATTGCAGTTTGAGCATTTTCCTGTGTCAATATATTAACGTCTGCAATACTTTCTGTTGTCGCAAATTGATTGTCGCCGCTTTCGCCTAAACCATTATGTAAAATGCCAAAGTCTATATTGGAAGAAACTGAAAAAGACTCTCCTGTTGGCGCCGTAAATGATAAATAGCCTCTTACGATTGCGCTACTACCATCATTATTAATTGCGGTACTACTTACGTAGTTATTATCCTTATCTAGAGATCTTAGCTCAATAACATTGTTGCTCGACTCTGACGTTTCTTGGTATTCAGAAATAGAAATGTTTTCGCCATTTGCACTTTTTAATAACAAGGATCCATCCGCACTATTTAGCGAAGCACCAATACCAGTAACAGCAGCTTGTTCATTAAACTTATTCATAAGTGTTGATAAGTCTTTCTGATACTCGCCAGTCGCGGTAAATGATATATCGGCAACATCTTGCCCATTCCCCACTTTTAACGTTACCGTTTCTCCCGCATCGAATGCCGTTCTATTTGAGCTTACCCCGTTGTGTACATGAAGGCTGACTTCATTTTTAGCGCTACTTTTTACACCCGTATCGTTAAACGCTAAATTTATTTTTCGGGACATCTCTTTTGCGGAATCTGCAGAGCTTAATTGGACTGAGTCGGTTTTCAGCCCATTAATTGTTAGCGTTTCTGAGCTGGCACCCGGAGCACCGTTGCCAAAACCAGTCAGCGACATATTTGACTGCGCTGCAGATAAGCTGTTTCCTGAATAAATACCGCCAATACCTTGTCCATTAGGTTGGTAGTTAAAACGCTGTAAATCTTTAGCAAATACCGAAGTTAAAGATCCACTAATAATTTCGTTGGCATCAGCACCAACTTGAAATGCTTGCACACCAAACGAGCCATTCAGTATATTTTGACCGCCAAACGTTGTTTGTTCGGCTATACGATTTAACTCTTGTGTTAATTGGGAAAACTCGTCATTTAAGGCTTGAAGGTCACTACTCTGATTGGTTGCGTTTGCCGCTTGTATGGAAAGGTCTCTCATCCTGTGCAAGATGTTAGTGCTTTCTTGCATGCCACCTTCGGCTGTTTGCATAATTGAGATGCCGTCATTGGCGTTTCTAATTGCAACTTGGTAGCCCAGTCCCATTTTATTTAAACGATTGGAAATTTGTAAATTAGCACTGTCATCTGACGCGGACTGGATTCGCTGACCACTGCTAAGAGTGCTCATTCTGTCAGACAGGGACAATGAGTTTGAAGATATCTTATTACCTAGTTTAATTGCTGTCGCATTGGTCATTATTTGCATTACAAAATTCCAAAAAAAAAGTAACCCTATTGGATTACTTTATGGAATTTTCGTGCCAGTTATATAAGTTTTAAACCTGATCAGATATTTGATCCCAACCATCTTTTATGGTTTTAATTAACTCGACAACTTCATCTACTTTTTTATGATCTTTCTCAATGTTGGCCTGTACAAGTTGCAACTGCATATAATCATAAAGGGCGTTTAAGTTCTCAGATATCTCGCCACCTTTTTCCATATCCAATGCACTGTTTAATGCCAAGATAATGTCAATCGCATTGGCTAGAGTATCGTGATAATTGCCGCTGCCATTTTCCATCATTGCGGATACTTTTATTAATCTGTCAATTGCTCCAGCCATCAATAATTGGATAACTTTATGTGGCGATGCATCAGTCAACTGTGTCTGAGCATTCATGTGGTTGTACATTTTAATTGCTCTGCGCATACTTACTCTCTTTTATATTCTTCAATATCTATTAAACATTAAGATATTTATTAATTTTTTTGCCATTCGTCTTGGCACTATGAATTTGTTCTCTAATCTCATGTCGAGCTTTCAACAAATCTGCTTCTATCTGCTTATGCAAAGTAATACATTGTTTAATAAGTACTTCTTTTTTTAGAATATCTGCTTCACTTTCAATTTCCGTTTTACAAGACTCATCAAAACGGTTTAAAACTGATTCTAGCTGTTCCACATCTTTTGAGTTCAATGCTGAATCAAAATCAGACTTAATAGTGGCTAAAAAGGTAGCCATTAGTTTTGTTTAACCACGCCTGGCAGACTATCTAGCTGGGCCGCCAAGTAGCTACCCGTTGAGTTCAGCTGACCTACAAGTAAATCCATAGCATTAAACTGACTAAATAATCTATTTTCCAATGCTGTCATTTTTTCTGCAAAGTTAGCGCGTTCTTCATCAAGTCGGTCTAGCGTAGTCTTATAACTGTTTATTTTGACTTGAATAAGCCCGTCACCGCCAGTATAGCCTTCAAGCGTTTCAGTAAGCTTACCCATGATGCTGTCGTCACCAACAAATAAGTTTTTAACGCCTTCGAAGTTATTGTCTACGCCACTTTTAAGGATCGTTTCGTCAACATCTAACAACCCCTCGCGTGTTGTTGTTATTCCTAGTGCAGCTAAACTCAGACCACCGTTGCTCTCAGAGCCACTTAGGATATTTTTTACTTGTGACGTTAATGAACGTAAAAGAGACTCACCGACAAGTTTTCCTACAATTTGTGATTCAGAGTTAACTCGACCTAGTGAAACTGAGGTTTCTAGAAACGTGTTGTAAGATGATGCAAATTCAGCAAGGGCCTCACCTACGGCAGACGTATCTTGTGAAACTGTAATTGCATTATTATCACCAACATCATTTGCCTTTTTAACGTTAATTGATACGCCTTCAATTGCATCTGTAAATAGGTTGCTGCTTTGGGTAACACGTAAAAAGTTGTCTATTAAGATTTCTGCATCTTTTGGCTCTTGGGTTTGCAACATGTCTGCAGTGTCAGTCCCAGAGAAAGCAAATCTAGATAACCCTAGGGCATCTGCATCATTGCCGTCATCATCTGTGACCGCGATAGTAATTGCATTGTCCAAACCAATATCATCACTTGTGAAAACTAAATGTTGGCCATCATTGTCAGTAACAATTGAAGCGGTAACACCTGGGTTGCCATCAGCTTCATTTATTTTATCTTTTAAATCTCGAAGTGTTTCTGTGCCATCTAACGTTAAGTCAAGCGTAGAGCCATTAACCGTCAGACTCATGGTTCCAGAACCGACCGTATCATCATCGGCATAAGCGCCAGATGTAATCTTTTGGCCTTGAGCAATAGAGACAACTTCTACTTTG
Source organism: Psychrosphaera haliotis (assembly GCF_039523615.1). Lineage (NCBI taxonomy): Bacteria > Pseudomonadati > Pseudomonadota > Gammaproteobacteria > Alteromonadales > Pseudoalteromonadaceae > Psychrosphaera > Psychrosphaera haliotis. The sequence goes on from NZ_BAAAFQ010000004.1 coordinate 159,657, forward strand.
AATGAACTTGGTGCAGCCTCTGATGTGACCGAAGTGCTGAAGAACTCATTTGACGTAGGTGATATTTTGTTTAGTTCGAAGTTTGTCGCATCATTCAGTTTTTTAGCGGCATCTTCGAATGCCGAAACGGCGCTTACCAAACTACCAAATGCTGTTATTTTAGACGTTGCCGTTTGTTCTTGAGAAGCTATACGCGATTCAAAAGGTGCCTGCTCTGATTGCACAAGTCCGGTAACAATACCAGTAACGTCAAGGCCTGAACCTATACCAGGTGAAGATAAACCAGCCATAAAAGCTCCCCTTAAATTAAATCACTTCTGATGTTCACCTATACTTTTGTTTCAAGTAAGTTTCCTGAAACATGGAAAACATCGGTTATTTTTGCAAGATTTTGTGCAAGCTTCAAAACTTCTTCAGAAGGAATTTGACGGATAATTTCACCATTGGTTCCATCTTTCACTGTTACAACTTGCCTTCCTGTATCTGTATCGACCGTAAACTTTAATTCTTTATCAATTAAATTGACAAATTCCTGCAAGTTAGATGCCACATCCTCTAAAACCTGTTGCTGATCATCAACCTGCGACTCTTCTGCAACCTTTGCGACACTCTCTTTTTCTGCGACTGCTTTAACTGACTCTACACCATTAACATCGGCGACGGCGCTGTTCGTTAACGCTTGTGCTTCTGCTTTTTTGTTTATGTCAGTTACCTGGCTTGCACCAGCCCTGTCTTGATTTTGAATTGCGGCTGCCGAGGCAGCGTTGATAGTATTCATTGTCATCACCATTTTATATACTGCTTAAACCACAAAACCAATGGTCAGTAGACTGCCATTGGTTTTAGTATAGACGACCAATTAAATATTAGCCGTCGTTGTGGCCATTGGCTAGTCTTTATTAGCCTAGAAGACTTAGCGCCGCCTGAGGTAACTGGTTCGCCTGAGCTAAGATTGAAGTACCAGCCTGCTGTAGGATTTGGTTCTTAGTCAATTGAGCCGTTTCAACAGTGAAGTCTGTATCACGAATACGTGAACGGGCAGCTGTTGAATTCTCAGAGATAGAGCTTAAGTTATTCACTGTAGAGCTTAGACGGTTTTGAACAGCACCTAGTGTTGAACGGTTACGGTCAATTTTCGCTAATGCACCATCAATTACAGAGATAGCATCTTGAGCGCCACGAGCTGTAGTCAGGTCGATGTCGTCCTTAATTGTTTTCTCTGTTGCAATCTGAGCCGTACCAGCTGTAATCTCAGCTGCTGTTGTTGAAGCGATGTTAAACAACAAGGTACTATCAGCTTGTAAACGACCACGAACTGATGCTGCGATGTTCGTCGTAGTTACAGTAGAAGCCGCACCTGTTAGCGCACCAGCTGAATCTAACGCTTGAAGAACAAGGTCATTGGCCGTTGTAGTATCACCTTCAGCAAAGTTATTCACTTCGATGTTATCACCGGCTTCAGACGTTAAGCTAATTGCTGTGTTTTGAGCATCAAACTTAGCACCAATACCAGTTACAGAAGCCTTTTCGTTAATTTTGTTCGTTAGCGTTTGTAAATCATCCGCAGCAACACCTGTTGCAGTGAATGAGATTGTCTCAACCGCTTCACCGTTACCTAAATCAAAACTAACTGTTTCATCTGCATCAAAAACTGCACCAGAAGTTAAACGAACTTCAGTAATAGCGTCGGCTTTAACACCTGTTGTATTAAACTCAGCGTTAATTTTGCTAGCGATATCTGCAGCAGAGTCATCGGTAGCAACCGAAACCGCAGCTGGGTTAACACCATTAACTGTTAGTGTTTGTGCAGTTAATGCGTTAGCTGTACGAGCACCAGCTAATGTCGCATTTGATGCTGTACCTTCACCAAGACCAGTACCGTCTAATATTGCACGAGCACTACCAAGGTCATCTGTTTGTGAAGAGTTAATTGCTAAACCAATTGTTTGGTTTGCATCAGCACCAACTTGGAATTGTTGATTACCAAATGAGCCGTCTAGTAGGTTTTGACCACCAAACGTAGTTGTATCTGCGATTCTGTCTAACTCTGATTGTAATTGAGTTACTTCTTCTTGAAGCGCTTTACGGTCAACTGTTGTGTTTGTTGCGTTAGCAGACTGTACAGAAAGGTCACGCATACGTTGAAGTATGTTCGTGCTTTCTTGAAGTGCACCTTCAGCCGTTTGAGCCATTGAAATACCGTCGTTGGCGTTACGTACAGCAACGTTAAGGCCATTGATTTGAGACGTTAGACGGTTAGAGATTTGTAGACCCGCTGCATCGTCTTTCGCACTGTTGATACGTAGACCAGATGCTAAACGCTCCATTGAAGTCTTAAGACCACCAGACGCCATGCCCAGTTTATTTTGAGCGTTTATTGAGGCTGGATTTGAGTTTACTGTTAATGCCATGTTGATTCTCCTACCCCTAAGCGGGTGAAAGTTAATATTTCGTTCAAAAATGTTATCGGCGCTTTTATGAACGCCTTTAATATTTTTTTTAACTTTTTTGAAAATAACAGAGCTAAAATGGATAAAACGTAGAAAGGACAGCACTTTGGCTGTCCTTTATTTTTTTTGATTACTTTTTAGATTTGAGCGAATTAACCGCCTAAAAGACTCAAAGCTGCCTGCGGAACCTGATTCGCCTGAGCTAAAATCGTAGTACCTGCTTGTTGCAGTATTTGGTTTTTAGTTAGTTGCGCTGTTTCCGTTGCAAAGTCTGTATCTCGAATTCGAGAGCGAGCCGCTGAAGAATTCTCAGAAATTGACGACAAGTTATTTATTGTCGATTGCAAACGGTTCTGAACGGCACCTAATGTTGAACGGTTACGGTCAATTTTCGCTAACGCACCATCAATTACAGCAATTGCATTTTGTGCACTATCGGCCGTTGTTAGGTCAACAGAGTCAACAGATATTTCCGTTGCTTGCACTGTAGTACCTGTTGCCGCGTTAACAACACTGTCAGCAGCCAATGCTTCTGTAGATGTCACATTAAACAGTAGCGTACTATCCAGTTGTACAAAGCCACGCACAACTGCAGCTGGGGTAGCTGCTGCTATTGGTCCTGATGGGGCTACAACCGCGCCAGTTTCTGTAATTGCAGATAACGTTAGGTCATTTGCAGTCGTACCACCCTCTCCAAATGCTGCGATTTCAATGTCATCACCAGCCTCAGAGGTTAAGTCGATGGCAGTTTCTGCTGCGTTAAACTTAGCACCTATACCAGTCACCGATGCTTTTTCGTTAATTTTGTTGGTCAACGTTTGCAAATCATCAGCTAATGAGCCTGTTGCAGTAAAGCTTATAATCTCAGCTTTTGAACCAGTACCATTACTTAATTCAAAGGTAATCGTTTCGCCTGCATCAAAGTTAGTATCGCCAGCTTCTTCCAAGCGAGCTAACGTACGAGCATCTGCCTTAACACCTGTTGTGTTAAATTCAGCTGATATCTTTGAAGCTACTTCTGCTGCAGAATCATTTTGACTCAACGCCACGTTTGCTGGATTAACACCGTCAATCGTTAGCGTTTGCGTCGGCAACAAGAAGTCTGCATCAGCTTGAACAGCGGCAAGCGTTGCCCCAGCTTCAGCTACTGCCATTGTGCCGCCGTTTAAGTAACTTCTTGCACTACCAAGATCATCAGTTTGTGCAGAATTAACCGCCAACCCAATAGTTTCATTAGCGTTTGCGCCAACTTGAAATTGTTGGTTGCCAAATGAACCATCTAATAGGCTTTGACCACCAAACGTTGTCGTATCTGCAATTCGGTTTAGTTCAGACTTTAACTGAACCACTTCTTCTTGCAGTGCTTTACGATCAACCGTTGTATTTGTTGCGTTCGCCGCTTGAATAGAAAGGTCTCGCATTCTTTGCAAAATGTTTGTGCTTTCTTGTAGCGCGCCTTCCGCAGTTTGCGCCATTGAAATACCATCATTGGCATTTCGAACGGCCACATTTAAACCATTAATTTGAGACGTCAAACGGTTTGAGATTTGTAAACCAGCGGCGTCATCTCGTGCACTGTTAATTCGCAAACCAGAAGCAAGTCGTTGCATCGAAGTTTCTAAACCCTGGGAGGATCCCATAAGGTTACGCTGGCCATTAAGCGATGCCACATTTGTATTTACTGTTAATGCCATCACAATCTCCTTTCAGACTGTTTAATATCAATATTGCTTTTTGTTTAAACAAGTATTCAAGTTCCATACCAAAAATTTAAAAGTCATATTATTACGCTTTAAATTTATCTATTTTATTGAATAGCCTCGTTAAACTACTTCGGAGGTGCGGTTTTATGGGGGATTAAGTCAGTTCGAAAGCCACGATTGGATAATCAGCAATTCAGTTATTTAAAGCGAATAATTGTTTGCGGCAATTTGATGCCATTATGTGGAATATTTTGAAAGGCAAAGAATTTCCGCCTGAAAATAGTTGGTTAGAACCAGATAAGCTCGAAAAAACTCGAAAAAAAAGCCCCTTTCGGGGCTATTAGAGAATGAGAAAACAATTTTTTTGTTACCTGTCGTGTTAATTCCCTAAAAGAGATAACGCCGCTTGAGGTAACTGGTTAGCCTGAGCCAATATTGACGTGCCAGCCTGCTGGAGGATCTGGTTACGTGTCAACTCAGCTGTTTCAGTTGCAAAGTCTGTATCTCTTATGCGCGCACGAGCACCCGAAGAGTTTTCTACGATGTTTGCTAAGTTAGATATAGTTGATTGCAGTCGGTTTTGAACCGCACCAAGTGTCGCTCTATTTCTATCAATTTTGCTTAACGCGCCGTCTATAATCGCAATCGCGTTCTGCGCACCAATTGACGTCGTGATGTCAACAGACTGAATATTTTCTTCACTCGCTTGTGCCGTTATAGTGTCAGCAAGCCCGGTTAAATCCGAGGCACCACCACCAGCAGTGTCTGAAGAAACACTAAATAAAACAGTACTATCAAGCTGTAATTGACCTTTTACCGTCACGTCATCTGCTGCGCCAGAGGTTGTTGTTACGGCAGCACCTATGTCACTTCCATCACCATAGTCACGACCTTGCATGTCAAAGGTTGCGTTACCTGTGCCACTGTCGGTAAAGTCTTGCACAACTATATTATTGCCATCTTCTGACGTTAATACAATTGAAGTTGTAGCTGCGTCGTATTTTGCACCAATACCAGAGACCGCTGAGTTTTCATTAACTTTATTTACTAGTGTCTGTAAGTCGTCCTCTAAAACACCGCTTGCTGTAAACGAAACAATAGACTGGCCTACTGTTGGATCAGTAGGATCACCATTTGCCAAAACAAAGCTAATTCCATCATTAGCGGCCATATTGGTAAAGTTTTCCATTCTAGCTACAGTTTTAGCGTCTGCTTTAACACCAGTCGTATTAAATACTGAGCTAATTTTAGCCGCCATGTCAGCTGCAGAGTCATTTTGGTTAATGGAAACCTGAGACGAATTAATACCACCAATAGTTAGTGTTTCACCATTAGCATCAGCAAGAGGGTGACCAATACCTGTGACTGCCGTACCAACGTTGGTTGCTGGCGAACCAGCTAAGTTTGTCCCGCCCATCTTGTAACGAGCACTACCCAAGTCATCAACCTGAGCTGAGTTAATTGAAATAGCAATCGTTTCATTTGCCTGAGAGCCAACTTGGAATTGCTGAACACCAAATGAGCCATCAATTAGTTTTTGGCCACCAAAGGTTGTGGTATTTGCAATTCGGTCTAATTCAGATTTAAGCTGAATAACTTCTTCTTGCAATGCTTTACGATCAACCGTTGAGTTGGTTGCGTTTGCAGACTGAATCGACAGATCTCGCATACGCTGTAATATGTTAGTTGATTCTTGCATCGCACCTTCAGCAGTTTGCGCCATTGAAATACCGTCATTGGCATTTCGCATAGCAACATTAAGGCCGTTAATTTGCGATGTTAATCGGTTTGAAATTTGTAAACCCGCGGCATCGTCGCGAGCACTGTTAATTCTTAAGCCCGACGCCAAACGATTCATAGATGTTTCTAAGCTGTTGGTCGAACCCATTAGGTTACGTTGTCCATTAATGGAAGCAACGTTAGTATTTACGAATAAAGCCATTGTTTTCTCCTGTGAACTTAACTAGGACATTGTCCTGCTGTTCTTTTCTCACAATGACTACTGCATTCTATATGCCAATTTTTCTACACCTATAAAAAACCAAACAAGAAATGAACATTTAGCCCTAAAAACAAAGGTTTAAAAACAAACCGCATACACATTGGGAAACGTACAAGGCTATTTAAACAGACATTTACGCCCATATAATGAAATTCAAAGGTGACAAAATTTTGATAAAAAAAAGCGGCAATTATAATAAATGATCATAATTGCCGCTTTTTTGACTGATTAGATCCGCCTAGGCGAATAATTTGAGTTCCAACTAATACCTATAAGTAATTAAACAAGGATAAGTTTTGGATTTTAGCAAAGGCTTGCTGCGAAGCTTGTAAACCAACTTTGTCACTTTCCAAGTTATTAATGGCTTCATAAATGTCTATTTCTTCTACTGATGCCAATGTACTTTTTGTTACTTCTTGGTATCGATACTGGGCAGTAATTTCTACTTCTATGGCGTTTAACCGTGCACCCATTTCAGAACGAGTATTGTCGATTGTTGTTAAGCCACCTTTTAACTCGGTTAGTAAACCACCCACAAGATCAACCCTCGCTTGGCTTTCTGGTCTATCTACATGGAATACATCACCAGCAGCTGGTGTGCCTGATATATCAAACTCAATTCCTAAAAAGGATACCTTATTATTTGTTAAATAATCTTCTGGACCAGCAACTAACGTCCCTTTACTGTCAAATACTTCAAAAGTGCCACCCGCTAATATATTGACGGTATAGTCATCAAAAACATGGCCTGATGATGGATCAACAATATTACCTATAGTAAGTTCAGCTGCCGAGCCATTTGCTGCATCTCGTGAAGCATTATAACTTGTGCTCACCATCGACATTGCATCAATCGCTTGTTGCAGCGTCCAAAGAATACTTGTATCTGGTGAACTATCAAATTGAAACGAATCACCTACAGCAGGAGCTGGATTAGTTTGAGTCTTAAACTCAATACCATTAAATTCGACACTGTCACCAGGCGCTATGTCTAGAAACGCTGATTTATTTGGCTCTATAGGGACAGCAACGCCGCCACTGTCTCGAACTTCAACTCGAATATTTCCGGCCGCCGCACCCGCTACAAAGTTAACGGTATATGGTGCTGGGTAAACGGGTGCTAATGTGCTTTCAAACTCCGCTTTTTTAGTTACAAACCCCATTGATATTTCACTATTTGATGGGTTTGCAGGATTTGGAGTTGGTACGAAGCTCGCCGTCGAAGAAGGGACATTGTCAATAAACATACTGCCTGGGTCATTAACTTCAACTTTAAAGCCTGCTGCGATCAACACGTCTCTTTGCCCATCATCGCCTTTGTAAATGTTATAACCAAAGTCATCTTTTTGATAAGGCTGAGTTGACGTTTGAAAACCTGAGAATATAAAATCACCATTCGCATTTGTGGTATTCGCTAAACCTTCAAACTGGTCTAAACGCTGTTGTAGTTCTTCAGCAATGGCGTTTAAACTGTTTTGATCCATCGTACCGTTGACCGATGTAAGCAACAGCTCTTCTGCACGGAAAATTATATCCGTCATACTTGCTACAGAGTTTTCACTTAACAAGTTAAATCGTTCAGCCGAGTTCTGAGCCGTTAAATATCGATCTGAAACGTCTAATTCTTTTCTCAAACGAATTGCCGTATTTGCTCCCGTCGGATCGTCGGAAGGGGTAATGATCTTTTTACCCGTGGAGAGCTCCATTTGTGATCGGTCTAACGCAGACTGTCTAGTCTGCATATTGGTAAGGCTTCTTTCAAAATAGTTACTGGTTGCGATTCTCATAATGACCTACCTTGCTGCCTGTAATAAGGTATCAAAAGTGTCTCGAGCAACAGTAATAATTCTTGCTGCGGCTGAGTATGCTTGTTGGTATTGAATTAGATTTGCAGCTTCTTCATCTAGGTTAACGCCCTGAATACCAGCTAAACGCTGCTCGGAACCTGCCAACAATGTTTCAAATGAAGCTGTAGATATTTCTCTACTCTTTGTTTCTACACCAATAGTGGTTACTAGGTCTGCATAACTTTCAGACAAGCTATTGGTGCCGTTATCTAGGTTACGTTGAGATTGAAAATTCAACATTTCCAACATATTGGTGTTATCGCCAGGACCAAATTTTTTGGTTTCATCAAAGCCTGGGTTATCAGCGTGAACGATATCAAATACTTCACTACCCGCTAAAACCCCTTTCAATTCAAAACGGAATCCAGCAACTGGATCGTCTATGATTTGATCGGCAGGGATTGCATTCGGTCCACTGATGACGGTACCGCCCGAGTCACGAACCACATAGTTAGCTGCACCAGCATCAATCTCAATAGAAATTGAGTTATCCGGTAACGGCGCAGGCAGTGGAGCTGCAGGCGCTGATGCGGCAGTGAGTTCGTATAAATTAAGTTCGATATTATTTGGGTTGTTGGTGGCTGAAATGTCTAACGCATTATCGGCTGCGGCCAGCTTTTCAGGGTCTTCTAACACTCGTTCTATTGCTCTAGAGCCAGTAAGTGTTGGCCTGATCATAAAGCTGTCGCCAGCTGTTAAGTTATTAGTATCAATAGCTAAAGCAATACCTGTACCTTCCACAGCAATAGCAGTACCACCTGCCATTGTGGCAATATCAGCCGGTGTGAATTGAGTTATGACGTTACCATCCATATCAGTCATTTCGATATTGGTTCCGTCATAATCTAAACGATAATCTTCGCCGGATAGTTCGTTAGTATTACGAATGTAAGTTTCAAATTTGGTTTCGCCTACATTGTATTGAGAGTTTAACGTTCGGCTTAATACTTCCTGAGGCTCATTTATGTCACTAAATAAATATTGACCCTGGTCGCCGTTTAAATCGCGACCCAATGTTTGTTGGCGATTAAAACTGTCAGCAAGTCCAATTGCTAACTTACCGAGTTCATTTAGTGTCGGTAAAATTAAATTATCACGAGCATCAAACAGCCCAGTTAGGGAGCCACCTGATAACTGGTCCGTAATATAAGTTTTATTTACTGTATCGGCTCGAGTAGCGACACCGATTTCAAGCTTGCTCGAATCAAATTCATTTCGCTCCACCGATAGCGGCAAAGCAAAAGAGTTTGTAACTAATGTAATCCCTTTGCCTATAGTGACATTAATTGTTCCGTCGTTACGTTTAATCGTGTCAACTTGAACCATTTCACTTAAGTTCTTAAGCAATAGGTCTCTTTTATCTAGTAAATCATTGGGTGGAAAACCACTACCACTCACCGCGTTTTCTACTTGAATTTTGCCATTAAGATTGGCAATTTCCGCAGCAATAGAGTTTATCTCTTCTATTGTTGTTGTTATTTCTTCGTTTACGGCACCAAGGTGCTGCCCTGAGATTTCTTCGTACAATGTATTAAAACGTTGCGCTACTGTTTCTGCTCTTGCAATTACTACGTTTCGGGCCGATATGATTGTTGGCTCTTCTGTTACACCATTGATGCCATCAAACATTTCCTCGAATGAGGTTGTAATGCCAGTCTCAGGATCCGCTAATAGGTTGTCCATACGTGACGCATTAACATATTTGGTATTGTTTGAATTGTATTGGCTAGCGTTAAAAATAACTTCCTGATAATTAAAATCATTAAACGTACGAGTGATACCTGCGAGTTGTGTACCGTTGCCTAAAAAAGTACTTCTAAAAGCCAAGCCAACCGTAGATTGAGTTTCAACTCTTTGACGACTGAAACCTTCAGTGTTGACGTTGGCAATATTGTGACCTGTCGTATCAAGCCCATGCTGAGCTGCTGATAAACCAGAAACACCTGTACCTAAAATTCCGCCAGCCATTATTTATTTCCTCTATTCGCCATCGCTTAATTCAGAAAATTTGCCAATCATTTCTTGAAAGTTATCGCTGTTTAATATGCCCAATATTTTATTTGCGTAATTTGGATCTGTGGCATAACCAGCGTCTTGTAGACCTTGCAAAAACTGTTCCGGATTGCTTGTTTGTTTTAATGCGGGCTCATATCTATCGTTGCTTTTTAGGAAGCTAACAAAGTCATTAAATGATTCATTCACATTGTTGTAGACACGGAATGGTTCAACTTTTTTGACCGCTATGCCGTTTTCAAATTCTAATGTCGATTGCGCAGTTTTTGTTCCGTCCCAATCTCTATGAGCTTTTACGTTAAATAGGTTAAAACTTGAGTTACCGTCTTTGTCTTTTAATACGTGTTTCCCCCAACCAGTCTCCAATGCCGACTGAGCAATCATGACCGCTGGGTTTAAACCAATTTTTGACGCATTTTGTTTTGCATAATCCCAAATGCTGTCAACAAACTCTTCTGGTGAATTAAAGCTAATTGAAGGCTGCTTGTTCACTTCGAGTGGTTTGTTTTGTTCATTTGACGTTGCGTTATAAGCTTTTTCAGCACCTGCAAACAGTCGATCTTTAATTTGTTGATCATCACCTGGTAAACTAAATGTTGAGGCTTGGTTTGGCGATGTTGGACTTTTAGATATATTTCCGACGAGTTCATCAAATCGATTATCATTTCGCAATACACCTGCATTAACGTATTTATCGTTCTCGCCACTAAGCTGGTTAACTATGATGTCTGCTAAACCAACACTGCCTTGTTCTGACATATCATTAGCTAACTGAGAGTCATACATGTCTCGAAAAAATTTAGTAGTGTTAGAGTGCATTGGGTTGCCCTCTTCGAATACTGCATTCGCTTGACGCATTGATTTAAGCATCATACCAATGAAAATGGACTCAAAATGTTGAGCAGCTTTATGAAGCGCTTCTTTATTGCCAGGATCCATTTTAGATTTGGACTTCAACTCTTGAAGACCAATCAGATCAAGCGCATTACTCGAGTTTCCAATATTATTCATTGTCGTTTTTTTGACACTTTTATGCGTCAACTCAGCTATTAAATTAATAATATTGAGTGTATTTCAAGTCTTGTGCCAAGAGCTTTAATACATGAATAAAAGAGTTATTGAGTTTTAGATGTGATGTTACTGATTGTTGGGAGGTTTGATTTGGACTAAATTGGCTTTTACTTGACTGACTTTTTCTAGGCTGGCTTTTACTAGATTGGCTTTTACTCGAGTGAGCAATTGCCCGATGAGCCGATGTACTGATTCGACTCATCATTGGGCGACTGGCATATGAACTCCTAGTGAATCATTGTGAAGAACTTAGATAATTCCTCTTTCAACTCACCAGTTATATCACCTACAAAACATACTTTTGCACCATTTGGAACACGTGCAAATACGGTTTCAATTTGCTCAGCAATATTTTTTTCAGTGTTAATAAAGTCAGCGAAATACTCAGCTTCTGGCATTTCTTTGATATTCGTTAACGCTTCAAATGCTGCTAATCCAACAGGCGTAAATTGAATCTCATTGTTTTCAATTACTCCACCTGATAAACAACAAAATATTTGCTTATCGCCAAACGCAACTTCATACACGTGGTATTGAAGATCATGCGCCTCGTTAATATCTAACATCTCCAGGATAGCCTGGTTTGTTTCTTTATTTGCAGTTACGTCACTTAGCAATACTTGTGAAAATGCCATCGTGTTATTCCTTCTATATATTAAATTAAAAGTTAAATCACAACCAATTGACCATCAATCGCTCCAGCTTGCTTTAATGCCTCTAATATAGCCATTAAATCGCCAGGCGCTGCGCCCACTTGGTTTATGGCGCGTACTAAATCATCAAGATTCGCACCAGGGTCAAAAACAAACGCTCGAGTATCATCTCTTGCGACATCTATTATTGTTTGATTTGTTACAACTGTTTGGCCATTGGCCAATGGATTAGGTTGATCAACTTGCTGATTCTCAGCGATGGTTACCGTTAGGCTACCGTGCGTAATTGCCGCAGGTTTTAAACGAACATCTTTACCTATAACGATAGTGCCAGTTCTAGAGTTGACAATAATTTTGGCACTTGTACTCGCTGGCTGAAACTCTAAGTTTTCAATTGCTGATAAGTAGGCAACACGTTGTGAAATATCTCTTGGCGCAATAACACGCACTGATACTGAATCCATTGGCTTTGCCGTGTTTGGACCTACTAGGTTGTTGATCGTATCTGCTAAACGTTTTGCCGACGTGAAATCTGGTTCATTTAAGTTGAAGGTAATATGGTCACCATTTCCAAAAGGCGTTGGTACTGAACGTTCAACTGTAGCGCCATTAGGAATTCGCCCAACGGTTGGTGTATTGATAACAACTTGAGAACCATCAAGACCTTCAACACCTAAACCACCTACTACAAGTGATCCTTGCGCTACGGCATAAATGTTACCGTCTGCACCTTTCAAAAATGTTTGAATAAGCGTGCCACCTCTAAGGCTGCCTGCACTACCTATTGAGGAAACGGTAATATCGATGTTCTGACCTGGCTTTGAAAACGCAGGCAATTCAGCATGGACTGCAACGGCCGCTACGTTTTTAATTTTTGGCTTTAAACTCGCTGGAAGTTGAATGCCAAAGTTGCCAAGCATTGCTTTAAAACTTTGCTCGGTAAATGTTGTTTGCTCTCCGGTACCCGGCAAACCAACTACTAAGCCATATCCAACCAATTGGTTTGAGCGAATGCCTTGTACAGTAGACACATCTTTAATACGAACAGCATTAACGCTTGAACTAAAAATGAGGCTAGTGCAGATTAAAACTGCTAATAAAATTTTCATATGTAACTCCTAAAATGGCCACATCGAACTCATGAAAAACTGAGATAACCAACCCGTTTCTTGAGCTTCTGCCAAAGAGCCTTTGCCGCTATAAGATATGCGAGCATTCGCCACGCGAGTAGATTCAACTGTGTTATCTGATGAAACATCTTCTGATCTAACAATACCGGTTAGTCTAATAAACTCTTGCCCAGTGTTTAGCGTTAACCACTTTTCACCTCTAATTATTAAATTACCGTTTGGTAAGACTCTCAAAACATGAACCGTAATTTGACCATTCAAGCTGTTACTTTGGTCCGACTTTGCATCACCTTTAAACGTACTATCTGACTCAATGCCCATTTCCAAGGTATTACCACCAATAGTCGGCGCTAATCCGTTTAGACCTACAAGTGGCGACAAACTAGCATCGGTCTCTTTTTTAGTTTCTGTTTTTGCCGTCTTTGAAGCCTGCGTATTTTCCATCAACATGACGGTGATAATGTCACCAACTCGTCTAGCTTTAGTGTCTGAATAAAGCCCATTTGACCAACCACTATGGTATAGGCTCCCTGTCGCAACTACTTCTTCAGAAGGTATTTCTGGCATGATGGGAGCAAAAAATGGATCTTCCTCCACCACATCGTGATTCACTGCACAACCACTTAACAAGCCAATACCACCAACAAGAGACAAAACTCTTAAAACATCCTTTGTAGATTGATTTATTTGATTTAGCGAATTCGATATGTTCATAATCTGACTCCAAACATCTACCAGTTATAATTGCTGCGTAATAAAGCTAAGCATCTGATCAACAGACGAAATTACTTTTGAGTTCATTTCATAAACACGCTGACTTTCAATCATGTTTACAAGTTCTTCAGTTACATTAACGTTAGACGTTTCAAGAGCGCCCTGAACAACAATTCCTAGACCATTGATTCCTGGGTTACCCTGAACAGGAGCTCCGCTTACACCAGTTTCTGTAAATAGGTTTTGACCAATTGGCTCTAAACCAGCCGGATTAATGAAGTCACTGATAGTGAGCTGTCCGATTGCAACGCCGGCTCCCTGCCCCGGAATTTGAACCGTTACTTCACCTTGCTGTGAAATGGTTATGGACTTCGCCTCTGCAGGCACGTTCATTTCAGGTTGCAGCGCAAAACCAGCACCTGAAGTAACAATCCGACCATTTTCGTCTAACGAAAATTGACCATTACGTGTATAGGCCAATGTTCCATCTGGACGTTGAATTTCAAAAAAGCCATCGCCTTGAATCATAAAATCTAGGCTATTGTCTGTTGTCGACATGTTACCTTGAGAGAAGTTCTTTTGCGTTGCTACAACTTTAGTACCTGCGCCTAACATTAAACCATTCGGTAATTCGGTATCCTGAGATGAACGACCACCTGGTTGATTAATGTTTTGGTATAACAAATCTTCAAATACCGCTCTGCTTTTTTTGAAGCCAACGGTACTGGCATTCGCTAGGTTATTCGAGATAACTGCGATATCTGTTTGTTGGGCATCTAAGCCGGTTTTACTTATCCAAAGTGCGGGATGCATAGCCGCCTCCTCAATTAATTCTAATTAAACAACTCGTAATAATGAATCTTCAGTTCTATCTATATCTTCTGCCGTCTTCATCATTTTCACCTGCATTTCATATTGACGTTGATGTGAAATCATCGACACCATTTCTTCTACAGGGTTAACATTACTCATTTCTAAGGCACCACTAACAATCCTGATATTTGGCGAGGCTTCGCAAAAACCGCAGAGCTCATTTGACAGAACGGCGTCTTTTGAACGAAATAAACCATCTAAACCTTTCGTTAAATCATTGTCATTTGGTGGTTCTATTACTTTTAATCGGTCAACAACTTCTAAGAAGTTTGCCGGAGCTCCTTGAGGGCGCACAGTAACGCTGCCATCAGGTCCTATCTCAACTTTTTCGACAGGCACAGGCAAAACTATGGGGCCGCCTTCACCTAAGATCGGTGTACCTTTAGCGGTCGTCAATAATCCGTCACGGGTGATTTGTAGATTACCTTCACGGGTATAGGCTTCTTCTCCGTTCTGATCTTGAACGGCTAGCCAACCTCGACCCGATATAGCAATATCTAAGTCTCTACCCGTAGTTGCTATGGGACCGTGATGCATCTTTGAACCCGGTCTTTCTTCCATAGCAAAAACTCGAGTAGGAAGACCGTCTCCAAAGGCTTGCATTGAACGTTGTTGTTCAAAGTCAGCACGAAAGCCTGCCGTTTTAGCATTGGCTAAATTGTTGGCGTTCATAGAAACACCAATCAGGTTTTGCTTTGCACCCGACATGGATACATATAGGAGCTTATCCATTTTTGCCTCCGTCAATTGCTCGACGATTAAAATTACTTAACCAATAAAAGCATTAATCGTGCCACTGATAAAAAGTTCTTTTATAACAGTAACTAAATGGAGATTTAGATATTGAGGGATCTTGATATTTGGAGCTTCGGACGTTTGGGGATTTAGAGATTTGTAGGTTGGGTAAAAGGTACTACTTTACTAAAACGAATCGTTAAGCAGTTTTTGTTTGTTTCTGCATCGCTATCAGTAATTCAGCTTCAGCGCGTGATATTTCACACTCTTGAATGACTTCTTCTAATTCCGCACCTAACTCAATCATCTTTTTAGCGCGAGTATAGAGTGGGTTAGGTTCGTGATTTTGCTCCAACATCAATATTTTGTTGCTCAGCTCTGTAATCACATCTAATTGTTGCTGTTGATTTGTTTGTAACTGAGAAATAAGTTGTTGTAGGTATTCTTTGTGTTGTTCGGACTTTGAATGCAGTAGCTGCGTGCTATCGAGCTTTTGTTTGATTTGCTTAAGAGACTCACCTTGCAAGCTAAAAACACTGTTTAATTGTTGAAATTCTTTTGTATGACTTGCGGATTGTTGACGATGGCGTGAAAAAAGAACCAGTATTGCAATTACACAACATACTAGTACCCCAGATAATACTCCTATCCACACCATCATTACTACTCTCTACTAAAACTGCTAGATGTCTGAGATTTCATCCCACTCTTCATCTGTCATTAACTTATTCAAGTCTACCAAGATAAGAAGCTCGCCACTGCGATTACTTACACCTTGGATAAACTTAGCACTTTCATCTGTACCTACATTTGGTGCGCTATCAATTTCTGATGTTTTTAGGTAAACAACTTCTGCAACGCTATCAACTAGAATACCGATTACTTGCTTGTCTGACTCAATAATAACAATTCTTGAATTATCACTTACTTCGCCATTAGACAAACCAAACCTAGCTCGGGTATCAATTACCGTTACAACGTTACCACGAAGATTTATGATGCCTAAAACGTATTCTGGGGCACCTGGTACAGGAGCTATTTCTGTATAGCGCAATACTTCTTGAACTTGCATTACGTTAATACCATAAGTTTCGTCTTCTAAACGAAATGTAACCCACTGCAACACTTCGTCGTTGCCATCTGTTAGTTTACTAACTGGGGCTCTTTCTTCACTCATGTGAGCAACTCCTAAATTGAATAACTTTATTCTTGACGTGCATTAATGCCTTTATTAAGCATGGCAACTAAATCATCGACATGCAATAAAGCACACATTTTTTCTTTTATCGTTCCTAGTAACCAAGGTCTTTTTCCTGGTTGAGAGCGCCATTTAACATCATCTGGCTTTATATACTCTGTTGTAACCAATTTTTCCGCGGCTAAACCCCAGTTACTTTCACCCAACATGATTAAATATTTATAATCAGGTTTGGTTTGAAGTGAGTCGTATTTTTCTGGCATTACCCATTTGGCCGACTCAACTACATTAATTTTTTTCTCGCGATTGACCATTACACCTAAAAACCAATCCGGCTTTCCAAACAAACTGGTCACATCTTCTAAGTTGTGAATACCACCTAACTCGTGCAACGGTACCGCTAATGATAGACCTGCCACCTCAAAAAATAGTGCTTGAAATGGCTCTTCAATTTTATCTATCGATTTTGTAGCAACAGTAGTTTCTAGTTTTTCTTCAGCTTCAACCTGAACGTTAGTTTCAACTTCAGCCTCGGTATACGTTTCTAAGTCTGTAACCGTTTCAGGAACCGTTGTTGTTTCAGTTGAGGTTTCAGTGACTGC
Organism: Psychrosphaera haliotis; assembly: GCF_039523615.1. Lineage (NCBI taxonomy): Bacteria > Pseudomonadati > Pseudomonadota > Gammaproteobacteria > Alteromonadales > Pseudoalteromonadaceae > Psychrosphaera > Psychrosphaera haliotis. The sequence goes on from NZ_BAAAFQ010000004.1 coordinate 176,648, forward strand.
GGAAACCTTTTCTTCAACTATTGGTTCTACTGCTACTGCTTGTTCTTCTTTTAACGCCAATGCTTCTGCGGCTTCTTGCTGCTGTATACTTACTGCTAGTAAAAGTTGTTCTAAAGAATTAACTTCTGGCTCAGGTTCTTTTACTGGCAAAGTCTTATCGGCAACAATTGCGCGTTCAATAGGTTTTAGTTTTAGTTTATTTTTCTCAGGCAAATCTTCAACATTACTAAAATCTTGTTTAATTTTAGCACTGTATTTAGATTCTGCGAGGCTATCTGCAGAGGAGTTTTGAACATTTTTTGATTGTTCGATCGTTTCTGACGATTCTTTATTATTATGCTCCAGATTTTCACTTTCATCAGTTAACAACTGATCTAAGTAATCCTTCATCACATTTTCACTGGCAAACATATACTCAGCTATTCTCTAATTGTTTTAATAGTTCTTGATAGGCGAAAACGCCGCGAGAATTTTTGTTGTAGATAGGTAATGGTGTCCGTTCCATACTTGCAGTCCTAAAATTAGTATCAATAGGGATAACTCCCTGCCAAACTTTATTAGCATACATATGATTAAGTTCTTTGTATGCAACTTTAGATGCTTTCGTTCTTTTGTCATACATGGTTGGAATAATACACACATCATACTCTTTCGACTGCGATGCTTGTATCAACTCCATTGTTCGATACATCCGTTCTAAGCCTTTTAAGGCCATACACTCTGTTTGTACCGGAATTAGTACCTTATTACAAGCCGCGAGGGCGTTTACCATCAACACACCTAAAATAGGAGGGCAATCAATTAAAATGTGATCGTAATGAGATGCAAACTTATCTAAAGCCTTTTTGATAATTAATCCCATGCCCGACTTTTTACTTAAAACGCCATCCAAAGTCGCCATGGCCATAGTCGCTGGTAAGATATCTAAATTTTCAACGGGGGATTGCCAAGTACACTTATCCCAATAAGATTGGTCCATACTCTCTGAACGAGTAAAAACGTCGTAGACACCGAACTCCAGCTGCTCTGAATCAAGACCAAAGTAGTAGGTCAATGACGCATGTGGATCGGTATCAATCATCAACACTTTTTTGCCTTGTTGAGCCAAAATAGCTCCTAAGGTAATTACTGTTGTTGTTTTACCCACTCCGCCCTTTTGGTTGGCAACCGTCCAAACTTTCATCCTACAACCTATTCATTTCCATCGTTATCTGATTTTTGCTCATTCTCCGCCTCTTGTCGAGTGGTGATTCTGATTCCACCCCCAGGAAGCTGAATTACACGCAATTCATTACCGTCTGCGGTCTCATTTGGAAACTTATCTGCGATATTTTGCTGCAGCTGTTCTTTGTTTGGTTCTTCAGGCCGCGGTTGTAAATAGGAATATTTAGAAAGCGCAATTACAACTCTTCTGTTTCTAGCACGCCCTTCTGCAGTTTCATTACTTGCAATAGGGTCATTTGGCCCGTTAGCCTTAATACTTAATCTGTCTTTCACTATGCCAAATTGCTCTAAAAGATTTGTTATGACTGCGGCTCGAGCTGCAGATAGCTCCCAGTTTGAAGAAAATATCTCATTGTTAATGGGCAGATCGTCAGTAAAGCCTCTAACCTCAACATAGTTGTTAACTTGAGCTAGCGAATTAGCCACTTCTTGAATTATAGGGAGTGCTTGTGGGTTCGCAGAAGCGCTACCCGATGCGAATAAAACACCACTTGATAATTCAATTGTTAACCAATCATCATTCACTTTAAGCTTTGCGTCACCCGTATCGGCAACGTCAATTAATGCGGTTTGTAAATCTTGTTTTAACGCTTGAAGTGGGTTGCCTAGCTTTTTATTCTCGGACTCATTTATCAACAAGTCTTGGTCAACAAGTTCAGGGCCTTTTTCAGGGTTTAAAGAATTACCATCAAAGACGTCTTGCTGGGCTATTTGATTTGTCAAAATGCCGTCACCAGCTGTGCCTTTTCCCTTGTCGCCTGTTATGTGAAATATTTGTCCTAAAGATTGGGAGAGTGTATCGAAAGACTTTTCTTTGACGATAGATAAAGCATAAAGCACAACAAATAATGCAAACATTAGTGTCATGTAATCTGCATACGAGACTAACCAACGATCAAGGTTGTCTTGCTGCCTCGCTCTTAAGCGCTTACTAATTCTGGCCATTTCCCCGTCCTCAAACTGCGACGCGTGAATAAGCTTCTAACTTGCGCTCAATACTATTAGGGTTTTCACCATTGGCAGCACACAAAAGCCCTTCCACAATCATTTCTCGATATAAAACTTCATTGTCGATTTGAGATTGCAATTTTTGAGCCACTGGAATGAAAAATAAATTTGCACCACCAACACCATATATAGTTGCGACAAATGCCGTTGCGATGCCATGTCCGAGTGCTGATGGGTCGTCGATATTTGCCATCGCTTGAATAAGACCAAGTACAGCACCTATGATTCCGATAGTTGGGCTATAACCGCCTAGTGCGTCGTATATTCTTGCTGAACGATACTGCCTATCACTATCTAGTTCTATATCTAACTCTAAAGACGTTCTAAGTACATCACTCTCTACACCATCTACCAGCAGTCCTAACCCTTTTCTAACAAAAGGGTCGTCATTTTCATTAATGCCATCTTCAAGTGCCAAAAAGCCTTTTTGACGAGATACATCTGCCCAGTGAGCAATCATATGCTGAGCATACTTAAAGTCCAGGGGCTTTTTATGCCAAACATTGCCAAACATTTTTAAACCTTGCACAAAATAAGTTGACGGTGTTTGTAACATTACCGCTCCAAACGACCCTCCTATGACAATTATGAATGCAGGAAAATGAAAAAGGGCCGATATTCCGCCCCCTTCAATTGCATAGCCACCTATTACCGCAACCAATGCTAAAACTACGCCTGATATTGCTAACCTATCCACCGGAAATCTCCTTTAAAATTGCAGAACCAATTTTGTCTAATGCAAAATTTTGCTCCGCAATTCCGGCTACGGTTACTGCTTGCGGCATGCCATAAACAACACTGGTTTCTTCATCTTGGGCCCAAATAGTTGCGCCTCGTTGCTTCAACATCCTGCAACCTTCGCGCCCATCTGCACCCATTCCAGTTAAAATTATGCCTAAAACCTCTCCACCATAGGTTTTTGCTGCGCTGCCGAAGGATAAATCCACGCTTGGTTTGTACGTCAGGCGTTCTGAATCATCGTCTCTGATTACAAGATTTGCCTTACCGGCACGTCCTTCTAACAACATTTGTTTGCCGCCCGGCGCCAAATAAGCATGGCCGGCCCTCAAAATGTCACCCGTTTTGGCTTCTGAGACTGAGATATTGCACTGTGAGTCTAAACGCGCAGCGAAGGCAGGAGTAAAAGCTGCTGGCATATGTTGCACAATAACAATTGGTAAAGGGAAATTAGCCGGTATTTTCGATAATACTGTTTGTAAAGCGACTGGCCCTCCCGTAGAAGTACCAATTGCCAACAATTTATATTCTTTGCCTGACGCCCGAAAAGACGTTCTACGAGTAGGTATACTTGAAACCGCTGGTGCTGGAGCAGTCTGCCTAGTTCTACTTTGAATTCTAGATAACGAAGATGCTGTTTCAGCTCTTTGTTCTGACGGGCTTTTTCGTAACGTTCTACTGGATTCAATTGTTGTGGCTCGAGGAACAGGGACTTCTCGAGGTGTTCTTCTCGCAGACTTCTTTTTACCAAGTTGTAAAACTCTGTCTTGGAGTAATTGAATACCCTCTGTTTTATTCTTAGCTATATCTTCAAATCGTTTTGGCAAAAAGTCTAATGCACCGGCTTCTAGAGCATTAAGTGTCGCTTTTGCACCATCGTGCGTTAATGAGGAGAACATTATAATTGGAGTTGGTGTAGACGCCATAATCTGAGCAACAGCAGTAATGCCATCCATTACTGGCATCTCTATATCCATTGTGACTACATCAGGCTTTAAAAGTGCGGTTTGGGAAATCGCATCCTTTCCGTTTGATGCATCTCCTATAACTTCCAGTTCCGTATGGGCGTTTAGAATTTCAGTTACTCGGCGTCTGAAAAACGCCGAGTCATCTACTACAAGAACTTTTATGGTCATTATTATTTTATTATTTAAACCTTAGGTTTGAGCGTTTCGCATAGTGCTTAAGCAAGTTAGGTACGTCAAAGATCAGTGCAATGCCACCATCTGAAGTTATTGTTGCACCTGCCATTCCTGGCGTACCTTGTAACATTGCGTCAAGCGGTTTGATAACAACCTCTTCCTGCCCTATTAGCGAGTCAACTACAAAACCCACCTGCTGAACACCAATCTGTATAACAACTACATGCCCTTTGTTCTGGCTTCGGTTTTCACCATTTTTAGAAGATTTAATTAGCCAATCCTCTAGATAGAACAATGGAATTGCTTTGTTTCTGACAATAACAGTTTGTTGACCATCAACTATATTAGTTTTTGTTAAATCTAAATGAATAATTTCATTAACTGTAGATAGAGGCAATGCAAATATAAGCTCACCTACGACCACCATCAACGTTGGAAGTATAGCTAACGTTAGTGGTACTTTAATCTCTAACGTCGTTCCTTTACCTAGTTCCGAGTTAATCTCTACTGAGCCATTAAGCTGGGTGATCTTAGTTTTAACTACGTCCATCCCTACGCCACGGCCGGATATATCCGAAATTTCTTCTTTTGTAGAAAAACCAGGTGCAAAAATTAAACTGTATGCTTCTTTATCTGAAAGACGTTGAGCTGCGTCAGGATCTAATACACCTTTATTAATCGCAATCTCTTTCAGTTTCTCAGGGTCCATACCTTTACCATCATCTTCGATAGTAAGTAGAATATGATCACCTTCTTGGGATGCTGATAGCCTGACCATACCCATTCTTGCTTTACCTGATGCTTCACGATCGTCTGGCATTTCTATACCATGATCAACTGAGTTTCTTACTAAATGCACCAATGGATCAGCTAGGGCTTCCACTAGATTTTTATCTAAGTCGGTTTCTTCACCCACTAATTCTAGTGTTATTTCTTTATTTAACGTTCTTGCTAGGTCTCGAACAACTCGTGGGAATCGTCCAAATACCTTTTTGATTGGCTGCATTCGCGTTTTCATTACCGCGCCTTGCAGATCGCCGGTAACGACATCCAAGTTGCCAATGGCTTTAGTCATAGCTTCATCAGAACCAAAGTTAACGCCAAGGCTAACTAATCTGTTTCTGACTAGTACTAATTCGCCAACCATATTCATGATTTCATCAAGGCGCTTAGTATCTACACGAACCGTTGTTTCCGCTGGTGCTGCAGATGCTTTTTTCTCAGCAGGCTTAGCAGGAGCTTTAGCTGGCGGAGTAGGAGCCTTCGCAGCGGCTGGCTTTGCTGCTGGAGCGGGCGCTTTAGGCGCAGCTGCCTTCGGCGGCTCTGGCTTTTTCGGTGGTTCAGCCTTAGCTGGTTCCGATTTAGCAACAGGCGCTTTTACTGTAGGGCCGCCGCCTTTACCATGAATATCATCAAGCAAAGATTCAAATTCATCATCGGTAATTTCATCACCGCTTGAAAATTGACTACCGGCTTTGGGTTCAGCCGGCGCTTTCTTTTCAGAAGCTTCTTCTGTTTTAAATGAACCTTTACCATGCAGCTCGTCTAAAAGTGATTCGAATTCATCATCACTGATGTCATCACCACTATCAAACATAGATTTTGCTGCTGGCTCTGGTTTATCAGCAGGCTGACCATGTAACTCATCTAATAAAGCTTCAAACTCGTCTTCCGTGAATTCTTCCACTGAGTTATCTGTTGGCGAAGTGTCAGTTACTGAATCGATGTCAAAAAAGTCATCGTCTGCCGCACTATCTTCTTGAGCTACGTCAGCTGGTGCTGCTGGGGCCTCACCTTCTGGTGAGCAATAATGATGTAGAGCGTTTAGCAATTCGGGAGCTGCAGGTTCTGGCTGATCTCCAGCTTTTACCTGTTCGAACATCTCATTGACGGTATCAAGAGCTTGCAGGATAACATCCATCAATTCTGGTGTTACACTTCTCTTGCCTGTTCTCAAAATATCAAACACGTTTTCAGCACCATGACAAGCATCAACTAAATTAGTCAATGCTAAAAATCCAGCGCCACCTTTTACGGTGTGAAAACCACGAAATATAGAGTTTAGTAGGTCAGCGTTTTCTGGATCGTTTTCCAGTTCAACTAACTCTTCTGATAGCAACTCTAAAATTTCTGCTGCTTCAATTAAGAAATCTTGTAGTATTTCTTGATCCACGTCCAATGCCATTCGGCATCTCCCCTAATTTAAAAGCCTAAACTAGACAATAGGTCATCAACTTCATCTTGATTAGAAACTGCATCTTCGCGAGTCTCTGCATCAATAATCGGTCCCTCTGCCCCATTGTTATCGACTGGTTTCTTCGCTTCATTAGCTGTATTTTGGTTAGGTTCACCAAAAACAGTTAATAAGTGAATCAGGCTTTCTTCAACTTCTTTAACAAGCTCTATAACTCGTTTGATAACCTGCCCAGTTAAATCTTGAAAGTCTTGAGCTAACAAAATTTCTGTCATAATCGCATGAATTTTTGCGCTATCCGTCTCCGCACTTTCCATAAACTCATTTATGGAATAGCAAAGTGACTTAAACTCGCCTAATTCAATCTGACGTTGCATTAGCTTGTCCCATTCGGGTTTCAGCTTAACAATATCACTATTGATTTTATCTGTCAGTGGAAGCCCTGTGTCTATGGCGTCCATTGTTTTATTTGCTGCGTCTTCTGTTACTTTCATAACATAGTTTAGACGCTCTTTTGCATCTGGGATATCATCTGACGCTAAATTTGCAATCTTAGGGTCTAGTTGAAAGTTGCTTAGAGAGTCGTGTAATTGCCTAGTTAGCTTTCCTACTTCACCAAAAAGCTCACCATGTTCCTTACTCGTAACTTCGCGTAATATCATGTTAGCAGATGCATTGTCTCCAGCCTCAAGCGCCTCAACGAGGGCTTTTGCGTCTTCCAACGAAATCTGCGGGTTAGTCTCTTCAGACATAGCGACCCCTTATCAGATTATTCTAATCGTTCGAAGATTTTATCCAGCTTGCCTTTCAATGTAGCTGCAGTAAATGGCTTAACAATATATCCATTCACACCGGCTTGGGCCGCCGCTACAATCTGCTCTTTTTTAGCTTCGGCAGTTACCATCATTACAGGCATATGCTTGAGTTTATCGTCTTTACGAATTTCTCTAAGCAGATCGATTCCCTGCATTCCTGGCATATTCCAGTCTGTTACTACAAAATCAAAATCACCATTTTGTAACATTGGCAACGCTGTGCTGCCATCATCTGCTTCTGAGACATTAGTAAACCCTAAGTCACGAAGAAGGTTCTTGATGATTCTTCTCATTGTTGAAAAGTCATCAACAACCAGAATTTTCATATTCTTATCCAAAGCATCCTCCAGTGAGGTAAATTATTAATTTACAGTAATTATTATTAATAAAAATTGGCAATATACAAGTTAAATCAACCAATCTTTTAATCTTGACTTTAATCGAACAAGTGCTTGGCTATGAATTTGACTCACTCTAGACTCACTAACATTGAGAATTTCGCCTATCTCTCTTAAATTTAGCTCATCATCGTAATAAAGTGACAAAATCATTGCTTCTCTTTCTGGTAAGGTTTTTATAGTACTTGATAGGCTCTTGTTAAATGAGCTTTTTTCTACCCCACCATAAGTTAAATCTTTACCACTTTCACTTGCTGGGGCTATAACATCTTCCGTTACACCCAAGTCTTCTAAACCCAACACCTTGCCATTTGTTGCTTCTTTCAGCATCTGATGATATTGGTCGATTGAAACATTTAAGGATTCTGCAACTTCAACGTCTTTAACGTCTCGGCCTAAGGCAGACTCTAGTTGAGATATTTTTTCTGCAACCATTCTTGAGTTTCGATGAACAGACCTAGGAGTCCAATCTCCACGCCTCATCTCATCTAACATAGACCCACGTATACGGATACCCGCATAAGTTTCGAAGCTCGCTCCTTTGCTGTGATCAAAGTTCTTAGATGCTTCAATAAGTCCTATCATGCCAGCCTGAATTAAATCATCAACTAAAACACTATCGGGCAGCCGAGCTGCTAAATGGTGAGCAATCCTTTTTACCAAAACTGAATGTTTTTCCACAACATTCGACAATGTTTGTTGAGCTTCGTAGGCGGTCGCTACTTTATTGTTCAACAGAAACCTCTTAGTTGACCAGTTGCTCTAAAAAAAACTCTAAATTACCAGACGCATGTGATGGTGTTGGCCATTTATTAATTTTTGCTGCCAACGTTTTAAATGCCACCGCTGAAGGTGAACGGGGAAACGCATCTACAATAGCCTTTTGACGACGAACCGCTTTACGCAAGTTATCATCAAAGGGAATAATGGCGGTTAGTTCCAACGTTACATCTAAAAACCTGTCTGTAACCATAGTCAATTTTTTGAATAAATCCCGCCCTTCCTTCATCGTTCTTACCATATTAGCAACAACTTTGAATTTCGCTACGCCATGATCACGATTCAATATCTTAATAAGTGCATAAGCATCTGTAATTGAAGTTGGTTCATCACACACAACGCAAAGAACTTCGTGAGAAGCTCTTGAGAAGGATAGCACCATATCTGATATTCCGGCGGCGGTATCGACAATAAATACATCAACCGGCGTTTTCATTTCGCTGAAAGCCCTAATTAAACCAGCGTGCTGGGCGGCAGAAAGCTCAACCATATCGATTGAGCCTGATGTTGCAGGGACAATTTTTATACCCGATGGGCCTTCGACTAAAATATCGTCTAATTCGGCCTCACCTGATAATACATGTGAGAGATTTTTATGGACGCGAAGCCCAAGCATAACATCGCAATTCGCTAACCCGAGGTCAGCATCAAGCACAAGAACGTTAAGTCCTGTTTGCGCCAAAGCAATTGCAGTATTTAGCGATACGCTGGTTTTTCCAACTCCGCCCTTTCCACCTGTTACTGCAATAACTTTTGTTTTTTTCGCCATCGACATATTTCGTAAACCGCTAGCTTGATCAGAAGTAATATTAATCATACATGCCCACTGCTTTTGGCACTACCTTATTATTTTTATTAGAAACTTTTTCTTTAAGTTCATATAGCTGATTAGCTTTTTGCACAATTTTCTGTCCATTTGCAACCCTTATGTCCTCTGGTACGCGTTGACCGTTGGTTAAATAGCCAATTGGTAGTCGATTATGAATTGCAACACTAATTAACTCACCTAAACTCAAAGACTCATCTATTTTAGTAAAGATACAGCCCGACAGTGGAATTGTTTTAAAATGTTGAACACTTTCGTGTAAAACACTCATTTGAGATGTTGCTGAAAGCACTAAGTAATTTTTAATATTTACTCTTGATTTTGTTAATAAATGATTCAAACGTTCCGTCAATTTAATGTCTCTTTGGCTCATTCCTGCTGTATCTATTAACAATAGCTTTTTATCTCGTAATTGGTAGATCGCTTCTGAAAGTTCTTCAGTATTTTTTGCTTGCTTAAGTGGACAGCCGAGTATTTTTGCATAAGTACCCAATTGCTCTAATGCACCAATCCTAAAACTATCAGTGGTAATCAGACCCACTTTATCGGCACCATGGATTTGCGCAAAACGTGCTGCTAACTTTGCAATTGTAGTCGTTTTACCAACGCCTGTAGGACCAACTAATGAATACACGCCGCCACGTTTAATAATTTCATTATCGGTTGTATTTAACTGCTCAGTTAATAGCTCAAGCATTTTTGGCCAAGCCTGCTGAGCTTCTAGGTCATCGCTAATAAAATGAGATAAATGTTCAGCAACATTTGACGATAGGCCCATGTTATTTAACTTTTTAACTAACATTGCTTTAACTGGAGATTTACGATTAGCGTCTTGTAACATTAGTTCAGAAACTTGATGCTTTAGCAGCTCTTTAATGGAATTCATTTCATCTTTTAAGTCCGACATTTGCTTGTCAAACTGACCTTGAATTACATTGTGGCCCGATATGTTATTTGGTTGTTCGTTAATTTGACTTACGTTATTTTGCGGCGCAGCTACAGGCGCTACTTGGTTAGTATTTATTTGCTCAGACTGGTCTTGCACTGTGTTGCGAGCACGGTTTAGCCACTGCTCAAATTCTGACTCGGCTTGTTGTGAAAGTGCTTGTGTTGCCAATTCAGATTTTTGTTGGTTAGATAAATCATTATTAGCAGCCGCAACTTGCGGCACAGAGTTTGGCTGGTAAGTATTTGAAGGTGTGCCAGCTGAGTCGGCTCTTTGGCGCTTGAGCAACTCTTCAAGTGAGCTTGCTATCTTTGCAGCCCCTTCTGCATTTGGACCATCAAACTGATGTGCATTAGGTGCAGAAGCAGAGTTTGCTACTGGCGTATTTTGAGCTAAAGCTGGTGATTTAGGTTGAGGCTGCGCATCAGCGTCAATTGCTGCAACAATTTCTACACCTGTCGCTGTTTTTTTATTGGACATAATTACAGCTTCTGGACCTAACTCTTCTTTAACTTGAGTTAGTGCCGTTCTCATATCTTTTGCAAAATAACGCTTAATTTTCACTTTAAACCTCCGTCAAACAGCTCTAACCAACTGAACTGACAATCTTAATTTGTTTTTCTTCCGGTATTTCTTGATAAGACAAGATAACCATGCCTGGTAAGCTATGTTTAACAAAACGAGATAACACGCTTCGCAACATTCCAGAGGTCAATAATATTGACGGCTCACCTGATAATTCCAGATTCCTGTGTGCTTCAGCTAAAGAAGTTTGAATTCGTTCAGCTAAGCCAGGCTCTATGCCAGCACCTTCATTTCCGGCTGACTGCAGGGACTGTTGCAACATCTGTTCCAACTCAGGCGCCAAGGTTATGACAGGTATTTCATTAGTTGAACCAGCGATATCTTGGACGATAAATCGACGTAGTGAAATTCGACAGGCGGCGGTTAAAACATCAGGATCTTGGCTTTTAGGTGCATACTCAACAAGGGTTTGAATAATTGAACGCATATCGCGAATAGTTACGTTCTCACTTAATAAGTTCTGTAATACTTTTGTCAGAACAGAAAGTGACAACATTTCTGGTACTAGGCCATCGACCAGTTTTGGGTAGTTCTTTTGAATCATTTCAAGTAAGTTCTGAGTCTCTTCGTGGCCCAGTAACTGCGCAGCATTATTGGTTAACAACTGACTAATGTGCGTTGCCACAACAGTAGCGGCATCTACAACGGTGTAACCTAAACTTTGAGCTTTATCTCTATTGCTATTTTCTATCCAAACCGCCTCTAAACCAAACGCAGGATCTACCGTTTCTATGCCTTCAACTTTTCCAAATACCTGCCCTGGGTTAATGGCTAAATCTCTATCATGTCTAATTTCAGCTTCACCTATGGTTACGCCCATCAATGTAATTCGATAAACATTTGGGTCTAAATCTAAATTGTCACGAATATGGACAGCAGGTACTAAAAAGCCAAACTCTTGACTGAGTTTACGACGAACCCCTTTAATTCTTGATAGCAATTCACCGCCTTGACCTTTATCCACTAGAGGAATCAAGCGATAACCAACTTCTAATCCTATCGTGTCAACGTGATTAACATCATCCCAGCTGACATCTTTATTTTCTGCGGCTTCATGAGGTGACTCTAATGGTGCTTCCGACTCTGCTTTTTCTGCTGCTACAGCAGCTTCTGTAGTGCGTTTGTTTACCATATAAGCAGTGCCAATTAGCATAGCGCCAAACGCTAAGAACGTTAAGTGAGGCATACCAGGTACTAAGCCCATTGAAAATAGGACACCACCAGCAACGTAAAGTACTTTTTCAGTACCAAGCTGAGTTGAGAATTGTTGACCCATTTCTTGGTCAGTATTTTGACGGGTAACGACGATAGCAGTACCGATAGAGAGCAAAAGACCTGGTATTTGTGCAACTAGACCATCACCAATAGTAAGAATTGTATAGATTTCAACAGCCTCTCCAAATAGCAAGTCATGTTGAATCATGCCAATAAATAAGCCACCAATAATATTAATAAATAGAATGATGATGCCCGCTATCGCATCACCTTTAACAAATTTTGAAGCACCATCCATCGAACCGTAAAAATCGGCTTCTTTACCAATTTCTTCACGTCTTGCTTTAGCTTGCTCTGGCGTAATAAAGCCAGCATTTAAATCAGCATCGATCGCCATTTGCTTACCTGGCATCGCATCAAGTGTAAAACGAGCCGTTACTTCCGAAATACGACCAGCACCTTTGGTAACAACCACAAAGTTAATGATAACCAGTATTGCGAATACAACTAGACCAACCGCATAGTTACCGCCAATAACAACACTACCAAAGGCTTCAATAACTTTACCTGCGGCATCACCACCCTGATGGCCTTCTAACAGCACCACACGCGTTGAGGCGACATTTAGAGCTAGTCTTAAAACGGTTGCAATTAGAATAACTGAAGGGAAAGCGCCAAAATCTAGCGGTTTTAATGTGTAAACGGTTACGAGTAGAATAACTAACGCTAGTGCAATATTAAAAGAAAAGAGAATATCCAGCATCAAAGCTGGTAGCGGTAATATTACCATAGCCAACGCCGCCAATATAAATATCGGGGCACCTAAACCATTAATAAATTTAGTATTTTCTTTATTAAAAAGCTGATTAAACTTTGCAGTTAATTCCATCACAACAACCAAAAAACACCTAAGTTATAGTGCTTTCAGCAATGTTCAGGCCAAATTTTATGTCAACAAAATGACTGCGTGTTAATAACGCAATTCTGGTGGGATATCAGGGTTTTGATCAACGGGTTTTGGTTTTGTCCCTTTACCTTGTTCGTACATGTCTAATTGATAGACGTAGGCAAGCACTTGGGCCACCGCTATAAACAATTGTTCTGGGACTTCTTGATTAATATCTGTAGTGTAATATATAGAGCGAGTTAACATTGGAGTTTCGATCATAGGCACTTCACGTTCTTTAGCGATTTTACGAATGTGCATTGCAATGAGATCGGCACCTTTGGCTACTACAAACGGCGCGTTAGATTTTTCAGTGTCGTATTTTATTGCCACAGAGTAATGAGTTGGGTTGGTAACTACCACATCCGCAGTGGGAACTTCGGACATCATTCTACGTTGTGAAACTTCTCTTTGGGCTTGCCTTATACGGCCTTTAATCTCAGGGTTACCTTCAGTACTTTTATACTCGTCTTTGATTTCTTGCTTGCTCATTTTAAGCTGTTTGTTGTGATTCCATTTTTGAAACGGTACATCAACTAAAGAAATAACAATGGTAGAGCAGCATAACCCTAAAAATATCCAGGCCAGCAATTCGGTTGCATCATAAGTATTGCCAGGCAAGTCTTCTAAACTTAAGTAAAGAATATCTACTAAGAATACGTCGATTAGTAAAATAGCAACGGTAGCCACTACTGCTACTTTTAAAATGGATTTGATAAGCTCAACTACAGCTTGCGTGCCGAACATCCTTTTAAAGCCCTTTAAAGGCGACATTTTGGAAAATTTGGGAGCCATGGCTTCCCAACTAAAATTAATACCGCCCAATAAACTATTTGAAACAAAAGCTGCAACTAAAATAACACCAAAAATACCCGCAAGTGGTCCAGCAACGTGAGTTAACACTTCACCAAACACGCTAAACATTTTTGTGGGATCAAAGGCATCGTCCCTATCAAGTGCAAACTGATTACCCATCACTTCAATAAGCTTTTTTCCTAAACTGGCGCCAAACATTAACATAGCTGATGCGCTAGCAACCAAGACTCCTGTAGTCCCCAACTCTTTAGAACGCGCTATCTGGCCTTTTTTTCGGGCGTCTTCGAGACGCTTGGCCGTTGGTTCTTCTGTTTTTTCTTGATCGGAATCTTCTGCCATTTTTCGCTACCTAACAACCAATCATCGTGCACATCATTTCGATGGAACGTTGCCAGTTTTTATCAAAGTGAAAAACAAAGTTTTCCATTGTTAACCACATGACGATTAAACCCGACATCATGGTAAACGGAAAGCCGATGGAGAATATATTTAGTTGCGGCGCTGCTCGAGTCATAATTCCAAAACTCAAATTGATCACTAACATAGCCACAAGAGGAGCAAGCGCAAGGACTAATGCCGCTGCGAACATCCAACCGCCAAACAACACCAAGTCATAAAACTTTCCTGTCGAAAACCAAACGTCAGTAATAGGTAATACATAAAAACTCTTTACCACCATTTGCATCATCGCTAAATGGCCGTCGATAGACCAAAACATGAGTGTTGAAAGTATTAAATAAAACTGACCAACCGCTGGTACGCTTAATCCGTTTGTTGGATCGACCATTGAGGCAAAACCCAAACCAGACTGCATCGCAATAGCTTGGCCTGCAACCACAAACACTTGTAAAAAGATAACTGAAACAAAACCAATGGCGCTACCAATCATTATTTGTTGGAACACACGAATAGCCATTTCAAAGGAAAATAAATTGGTAAATGTTGATGGGGGTAATACTGGCATTACCATAATAGTAAACGCGACTGCATAAGCTGATTTGATTGGTCCAGGTATGGTTTTACCGCCTATCGCAATCATAATCATCATCATTGCTGAGATACGCGCAAAAGGCAGAAGAAGGTCTGCCTGGTATTGCATGATTTGTTGCAATAATGCGTCCATTTTACTGACCTAGCCTATGATCGATGGAATACGTTCAATTAAGTCTTTAGTAAAATCCATGATCATTCCCGTTATCCAGTGACCTGCAATCATTAACGCTAATAACGTTACGATTAAGCGCGGTAAAAAGCTAAGCGTTTGTTCATTAATCGAGGTTGCAGCTTGGAACACCGCAACAATCAAACCCACGATTAATCCGGGAACAACCATAATTGCGACTAATATAATGATAAGCCAAAGCGCGTCTCTGAGAATATCGACAAATACTTCAGGTGTCATGGCGTTCTCCTAGGTTCCAAGTCCAAAACTTTTTGCTAACGTACCCATTACTAAGGTCCAGCCGTCAACTAATACAAACATCATGAGCTTAAACGGTAATGAAACAATCATAGGTGATAGCATCATCATACCCATGGCCATCAATACTGACGCTACCACTAAATCTATTATTAAGAATGGGATGAAGAACATAAAACCAATTTGAAACGCTGTTTTTAACTCTGATGTTACAAAAGAAGGAATTATAACGGTCAATGGTAGGTCATCCGGGCTATCAACTTGCGTATAACCGGCTATTTCTGCAAATGTTTCTAAATCTGAAATACGGGTTTGCGCCAGCATAAACTCACGCATCGGAACTTTTGCAATATCGTAAGCTTGTAAAGAGGTAATCTCTTCATTCAAATAAGGTTTTACTGCGTTTGCATGAACCTCTTCAAATACCGGAGCCATAATAAAAAAGCTTAAAAACAAAGACATGCCAACAAGTAATTGGCTATTTGGTGTTTGTTGTAAACCAAGCGCTTGGCGAAGGATAGCGAGTACTACTATAATTCGCGTGAAAGACGTCATTAACATGACAATGGCAGGAATGAAGCTTAACGCAGTCATCATCGCCAGTACTTGCAATGTTATGCTGTATTCTTTACTGCCATCAGGATTATCCGTTACTGTAACGGCTGAAATAACACCACCATCAGCTAGGACATCTGGCGTAAATACTAAAAGTAGTACAGTAAGAAAAGAGAAGAAGACTTTCATAGACTCTACAGGTCCTTTATATAATTAATTTTTTTTAGTCTTTGGAAGCTCATTGTTCAGCAATTCGGTTAGTTTGTTAAGTAATTTATTATTAGGCACCGAAAAACTACTCGGAGTTATGTTTTCATCTAATTTAAATAACGTATTAACACTGTGTGGAGTAACACCAATTGCATATTGTTGCTGTTGGATTTCTATAATGACAATTCTTTCTCTGCCACCTAATGATAAGCTTGTAATCGTTTTCATATGATTACTTTGATGTGGCGTAAGGTTGAACTTTTTAGCAACCCAAGCCGTTACATAAATCACCACAACTATGGCAATTAACGCCATTAACATTGGTAATAACGCGCCATCGGTAGGAGAGCTCAAATTAGGATTCGAAGCTACTGTGCTCGTTACTTTGGCACCAGGCTCTACAGCAGAGATAGCAAGTGGGCTAAACAAAAGTCCACCTGCTACTATTTTTTTAACGAAGCTTTTTAATTCTTTCAATTTGGCTGATCACATCTGTTAAACGAATACCAAACTTATCATTAACCACCACTACTTCGCCATGGGCAATTAATGTTCCGTTAACTAATACGTCTAAAGGCTCACCAGCAACACGGTCTAACTCAACAACCGAGCCTTGGTTTAGCTGTAGTAAGTTACGAATACTAATTTTACTTCGGCCTACTTCCATAGAGATATTAACTGGGATATCAAGAATCGTCTCTAGCTTACCTGACTCTTCTTCGTTTAAAGAACCACCTGTGTCGGTTAACTCATCGAGTTCTGCCGGTTGAACGTCGCCACCATCTTCGGCTTCGGCTAGGGCTGCTGCCCACTCGTCCATTGTATCTTGATCTTCACTCATAACACTTACCTTTGTTTAATTGGGTAACACTCAAAGCTCTAAGTCATCTTCAAGTGCGAGTAATTCTGAATCATCGTCTAAACGACGACCGCCTTTAGTCAATACATTCATCTCTGATTTAGCTGACTCTGGACGCTTAATTTTTTCTGAAATCTGCAATGCAACATTGTCTCTGCATCGGCCTAGTTTTGCTCTATACGTTGGTAACTCTTCAATAAATACAGTGATATGCTCTGGCATTTCAATCGGAATAATGTCGCCATCTTTTAAGTCCATTACCTGATGTAATGGTAAATTCATTTCTAAAAGTTGCGTATGCAAGTCTACGTAAACATCCATAATTTCATCACGTAGCGCTTTACTCCAACGGTAATCAGTATCTTCTCTATCACTTTGAACACCGGCATCAAGTAACTCACGAATAGGTTCCAGCATCGAGTATGGAAGTGCGACATGGAAATCACCGCCACCGCCATCCAATTCAATATGGAATGAGCTAATTACAATAACTTCAGTTGGCGAAACAATATTTGCCATTGCCGGGTTTACTTCTGAGTCTAAATATTCAAAAGAGACATCCATAACCGGTGACCATGCTTCTTTATAGTCTTCAAATATTAACTTTAATAACATTTGAATAATGCGTCGTTCCGTTGGTGTAAATTCTCGTCCTTCAATTTTTGCGTGATATCGGCCATCACCACCAAAGAAGTTATCAACTAAGATAAAAACAAGACGAGCTTCCATCGTAATTAAGCCGGTGCCTTTTAATGGACGAAAACGAACCATGTTAAGACTAGTAGGAACGAATAACGAATGTATATATTCACCAAACTTAATCATCTGAACGCCATTAATTGACACTTCAGCTGTGCGGCGCATCATATTAAATAGACTGATCCTCATGTGTCGGGCAAAACGTTCATTAACCAACTCAAGGGTTGGCATACGACCACGAACAATTCTATCCTGCGAAGAAAAGTCATAGTCAGACATGCCGTGACCACCGCCACCGCCTTCGTCTATCTCTTCTTCTTCAACGTCATCGACACCATGGAGTAGCGCATCAATTTCGTCTTGTGACAGTAAATCAGTCATATTTTTCTCTTATGTTTATTTGGTTCTAATGCTATTGCATTACAAAACCTGTAAATAACACTTCTTCTACAATTTTAGATCCAGCAACATCAATAACAGACTTCTGCACTTCTTGTGCCGCTTTTAACTTTAATGCGTCTTTTCCTGCAGAAGTTGCTAATGCATCAGCATTACCTGTACTAAATGCTTTTAATAAAGCACCTTCTATCAATGGGATATGTTTCTGAGCTAACTCTTCATTATTGTCACCACGAACCATCAATTGCACCTTGATTTGAACCAATCTATCGCGCGAGGTACCTGGGACATTAAACGTAAATGGGCGTGGCATAGTGACATACTTTGCCGTTCCAACTTCAACAGGTTCATTGGCTTTAGCTTCGCCTTCACCTTCAGATTGTTCGGTTGCGGTTTCATCAACAGGCGCATCGTCACCACTCAACAAGAAAAATGCTGCGGCTGCACCTACTACAATAACAACGACAGCAATGATAATAATCATCATTTTATTACCGCCTTTACCACCTTCTTCTTCGAGTGTTAACTCTTCATTTTCGTCTGCCATTTTTAGCTCCAACTGAATTATATAAAGACCTATACATGTTATTGTCGATCGCTAGTTTTGGCAAACAATATGGTTGCAGTTTGTTTAACTGAATAAATAAACCGCACCTATTGTGTTAAATACCATCACTTTAAAGCTTAAACCATGCTCAGCGAATAATTCTAGGCGTAATAATCAACCTGCCACGGGGACTTAACATTATAATTGGTCCCTAACGACGGGTCATTGTGTTCATCTTCTGACAGTTCATTGTTGTCATTTGAGTTAGCACTCACCAATCCATTTGAGTCGGACTGTTCGTCGCCATTGGCGTTGTTCTGCCCACTTGAGTTGTCTTTTTTAACGTTGCTATCAGCCAGTTGTAAACCTTGCTGTTCGAGTAGCTCTCGTAACTTTGGAATACTCCCCTCAAGCGCATCTTTAGCCTGCTGACTTGCAACCACAAAACTAACTGACGCATTTTCGGCACCCAAATGGAGTTTGATTTGCATGCTACCAAGCTCTGGCGGATCAAGTCTTATGTCGATGGATTTCATGTTTCTAGCCATCATTAAACCAACTTGTTGTTGAATATTTGACGCTAACTCTTGCTTATTAAATAAGATGTTTTCTTTTATCATCAACTCGCTTTTTGCTTGCGCAATGTTTTCAAGCTTAGGTGCTTGTAGCGTCTTATCTAACTGGACACCAAGTATATCAACCACTTCAGCTCTAGGTTTTCCATCTGAAATAACCTGACTAGACAATTGAGTTAAATTGCCTGAGTCCAATTGATTAAACAAATTAGACTTATCGAAACTTAACTTGTTTAACATTTCTAGTTCCGTTGCGACTTTTACTGAGCCGGTGTCCAATTTAAACTCGCTTGTATTGGCACTCTCATTGTTTGTTGAACCCACAAGGTTTGAGTTAATAACATTGTTAATATTTAACTTAACGGGGTTGTTTATATTAATTAACTTAGTTAGCTCACTATTAACTTTTGAAAACGCCTCTGCACTAGCACTATTAGTACCTACTGCACTTTTAGAGTTAAGCTCTGCTTGAGTTTGTGCCAGCCTAGACAGTTCCATTTGCAAGTAAGAACTTGTGTCTTTATTTGAGTCGCTGTTTTTAAAGTCGACGGCCAGAGATTGGGCATTGCTTGAAGCTTCCGATGCAACCTTGTTTGATTCTGGCGAACTCACAATAGAGGACGTTAAGTCTACTTCGGTCTCACCTTGAGTGTGTTGTGCGTTTTTGATATCACTATCAGTTGCTTGATTGTTACTATTTTGATTCAGCAATCCGTTAAGCCAGTCTAATTTTTTGGTATCTAGATCTTTAGTGCCCTGCGACGAGTCTGTATCTGAACTGTTCAGGTTATTTTTGTTCTCATTACCAACTGAGCTATCTGGCAACAGCAACGACTTTAATAAGTCTCCTAAATCTTCTAGTAACTCGGAACCGTCAGTGCTTGCAGCGCTGTTTTCGTTCATGGTGTTTTCAACACCGATTTCTAAGTTAGATAATTGTTCTAACAGCGATGACAACTTAACTTTAAAGTCATCGATAACACTCTCTGGAAATTCATTTTTAATATTAGATAACAGCGAATTCAATTCATTAGCATCAGCACTCTTAAGAGAGCTGGTCAACAACGATGCAAACTCATCTACAGCCTCAATAACGTCTGATGAATCAGCGTCACTACTCGAATCACTTAAGCTAGCTAAAAGCTCTCTTACCTTTTGAAGTAATTCGGCACCAGAGTATTTATCCGTCAACTCTTTCAAAACTGGTTCGGATAATTCATTTTCTTTTAACGACTTAACAGAAGATTCGAGTTCCTTTCTATCTGCATTATTAACGTGCTCTTTAGCAGGTCTGTCTTGAGTTGTTGCCTGTCGAGTGTCGTCAAGTTGTGTGCGATTACCATCGGCGGATTGAGACTGCCTTGCTGGTGTTTGGCGCTCGTTCTGAGTTCGTTGTAATTGTTTTTGCTCTAATTGGCGGTCGTAATCTGCTCTTTGCTGCGACGCAACATCGTCATTTCGACGCTGTTCTTGCCGCCTATTGTTTGCCGCCAATGTGGTATCAAAGTCACGTCGGTAATTACTGTTTTCCGACTCATACTGGCTTTTCCTAACACTAACCTCTTTCTCTACAGACTTTGTAGGTAAAGGCTCTGGTAAGATTCTGTGTTGTTGTAGCATGATTACTCCTAACCCAATTTCGGCATCAAAAATGATGTTTATTGCCGCTCGATATAAGGGTAATATTCAAGGATCGTTCCAACTTGAATTTTTAAGTTAAAAGTTAAAAGTTAGAAGTTTTTCGAATTTAAGTTTTAATGGCGTGTAAGTTTAGCTATTAATAGCCATTTTATTTGCCATCTGACGACGAATATATTGCTGAGACGCGAACTCATCTGACTGATTTTGTTCATACTTGTCTATTCGTTGTTGCCTAGCCTTAGCTTTTTGAGTAAGTAAAGTATCTACGGCTTTTACTTTGTTTTTTTGTACAAACCACTCTTGTTTTCGTTGCTCAAGTACTTGCTTGGCGATATCAACGACGTTCATTTGAGCTGCAATGCCTTGGTCGAGCTGCACAATAAAACGTTGATAATGCTGGTAACTTGCACCGCCAATACCGTTTACCCCACGACTTTGCATTTTTTTTAAGTAATCGAGTTTGTAGGATTGTACTTCTTTTAACTTAGCCTGATTGGCTTGCAAATAAGACTGCGCCGATTGCATAGCCGTAATAGCTTGCTGCTCTTTGTCAGTCTCTATTTTTTTTAGTATGTGTAATTGGTTGTCTTCTTTCATCAGTACTTACCTTTTATGGCATTTCATTTGTTAACGCTTGTAACTGCATTAACGACTGATCGTAAGGGTAAATTTCTGACATAGTTTGTTGTAGGTAAGCGTCTATTACCGGCTTAAGTTGAATCGCTTTATCTACTACCGGATTGCTACCTGACGCATAAGCACCAATCGATATTAAGTCTTTGTTTTGTTCGTAAGCTGAAAGATACTTTTTAAACTTAAGCGCCATTTGCATATGTTGCTGAGACGTTACTTGAGGCATAACTCGACTGATGGATTTAGTTACATCAATAGCAGGATAGTGCCCAGCGTCAGCTAGGTCTCGTGATAGTACAATGTGACCATCAAGTATTGCACGAGATGCATCTGCAATTGGATCTTGTAGGTCGTCACCTTCTGATAAAACCGTATAGAAAGCCGTTATTGAACCTTGTCCTTCTCCACCGTTACCGGCACGCTCTACCAATGCTGGAAGCTTTGCAAATACTGATGCAGGGTAACCTTTAGTCGCCGGTGGCTCTCCAATTGCTAACGCGATTTCTCGTTGAGCTTGAGCATAACGGGTGATGGAGTCTATTAACAACAGTACATTTAAACCTTGGTCACGAAAATACTCCGCGACCTGTGTTGCCGTTTCGCAACCTTTTAATCTTCTAATAGGCGCCATATCAGCAGGTGCAGCAACCACTACCGCTCTTTGACGCCCTTCTTCACCAAGTATTTCATCGATAAATTCTTTTACTTCTCGGCCACGTTCGCCTATTAGACCAACCACTACTACATCTGCGGTAGTACCTTTGGTCATCATGCCAAGTAAAACTGACTTACCAACACCTGAGCCGGCAAACAGGCCCATTCGCTGCCCTTGTCCAACGGTCAAGATACCGTTAATTGCTTTAACACCAACGTCTATAGAGGATTTTATTGGTCGTCTTGATAGTGGGTTTATTGGTTTAGTTTTGTGAGTTGCACCTGGATCGGCCTCTATCGGACCTAAACCATCTAGCGGTGTTCCCGAAGGGTCAATAACTCGTCCTAGAAGCTCTAGAGAAAGTGGTAATTTCTGACCACGACTAGACGTAGTAACACGACCTCGAGGCACAATACCGTCAACTTGATCCGTGGGCATTAAAAATATTTTATCGTTTTCAAAACCAACAACTTCAGCGTCTACTTCACCGTTCAAGGTTTGAATTCGACAGTGACCACCTAAAGGTACAGAAACGCCTACCGCCTCTAAAGTAAGGCCATTAACTTTTGTAAGTCTTCCGGACACTTCTGGCGTTGCGTCTTTTACCAGCCGTTGGGCTTTTAAAATTGATTCTGTTAAAGACGACATTATGATGGCTCGTCATTTGAGGTAGTGTTTCCAATGACGTCGCTTGAAGTATTTACCGGGTCTGACTCTGCAGTCGCAGATTGTTCTGGGTTTTCAGTTGGTGCTAGGTTATCCGTCGTTTCCAGAGTGGCAGTTTCTGGAGTGGCAGTTTCTGGCAAGTCACCAATAGCAGGACCTGAGTTTGTTTCTGTCGTTAAGTTCGCATCAATTATGAAGTCATGTAGAGTTTGCTTAATACGCTGTTCAACTGTGCGGTCAATTAGGGAATTTGGCGTCGCTACAATTACGTCACCTAGGTTAAAGTGCGCTTCTGGTTTCAAAATCCATTTTTGCTCTGCTAAATCAGATTCTGAGTATTGTTCTTGCACTAATAGTAGATCATCCGGGTGCATATGAATTTCAGCAAACTCTGTATTAAATGGCAGCGCCGCTACAGACTCTAATAGAGCCGCTAACAGGCTTTCTTTATTCCCTTTAATTTCTGTTCTTAATACTGATTCCGCTAGCATCACCGACAAGTTTAATAATTGCTGTTCTGTGGCTTTTTCTACACGGGTAATTGGATCATATAGCTGTGTTAGCAATGACTCCCAACGAGCAATTTGCTGCTGAATGTCTTCTTGACCTTCTTGTTGGCCGGCTTCAAACCCGTCTTTATGTCCTAGTTCTAAACCTTCTTGCTTACCTTGCTCTAAACCTTCTTCATGGCCTTTATCAAAACCCGCTTGTTTGCCTTCGGTAAAGCCTTCTTCATAAGCTTGTTGACGAATCTCGTCTATCTCAGCTGCGGTTAATTGCGGCACTTCCTCTTCTTCAGGCTCAATCAATTGCGGTTTTGCTTTATACAATTCAGCAATAGGTACACCCAAAAAGTTTGTTTTACCAACAACGGCTGCTTTTTTTGACGCACTTACATCTGGCGCAGCCCACTCTTCGAGAATTTCAAGCATCTCGCGAGTTGGGGTAACAGGTTTGTTAGATAAATTATTACTCACAATTTTACTCTCTTACCGCTGTTAAGGAAGACTTACAAGAAGTCTTCACCACCACCGCCGCCTAACATGATTTCACCGGCATCAGCTAATCGACGAGCAATAGCCAAGATTTCTTTCTGAGCAGTCTCTACTTCAGACACTCGAATTGGTGGCATGGCTTCTAAGTCATCAGCCATCATATCTGCTGCACGCTTCGACATGTTTTTAAGGATTTTCTCTTTTAATGCGTCATCAGCGCCTTTAACGGCTTTCATTAATGAATCTTGTTGAACTTCTCTCAGAATTGCCTGAATTGCACGATCTTCAACATCAATTAAGTTGTCAAATACAAACATAAGGTCTTGAATTTGTTGCGCCATTTCTTCGTCATGTTCACGCATAGCATCCATTAATTGACCTTCTATGTTGGTATCTAAGAAGTTCATAATTTCTGCCGCTGCTTTTAAGCCGCCCATTTTCGCTGCTTGTGCACCAGCTTGACCAGCAAACTGTTTCTCCATGATCTCGTTCAACTCTTGAAGTGCTGCTGGTTGAACTTCTTCTAAGTTAGCAATACGCATCGTTAAGTCGATACGAACCTTGTCAGAAAATTGACCTAGGATTTCCGCCGATTGATCAGGCGCTAAATACGCAAGTACGATAGTTTGTATTTGTGGATGCTCATTTCTTATAATGTTCGCTACTTGTTTAGAGTCCATCCATTTAAGTGAATCTAAACCTTTAGCGCCACCACCAAGAATTATTTGGTCTAAGAGTGTTGCAGCCTTATCTTCACCAAGTGCAGCGGTCAACGCCTTCTTAATAAAGTCTTCAGATTGGAAACCAATCGTACTGTAGTCTTGAATTTGCTCAATGAACAAACTGTGAACCGCTGATATTTTGTCTTGGCTTAAGTCATCTAGTTGCGCCATTGCAATGCCCACCTTTTGCACCTGCTTCGGCTCAAGGTGTTTAAGGATTTGTGCGGCGTCTTCTTCAGACAAGCTCAATAATAAAATCGCTGCTTTCTCTACACCTTCTAGTTTTTCAACATCAAAGGCTGGCTTCGCTGCGACTTGTGTGTTTTCTGCTGCTACGACATCATTCATCTTCTAGTAACCACCCTTTAACTACTTGCGATGACAACTCAGGTTCATTCGCAACTAACGCTCTTACTGCTTTTAACAGGTCTTCATCACCATGTAAGTCTGGTAATTGTAGAGTACCGTCGGCAGCAAAGCCTATGTCTTTTTCATCAAATTCTGTATTTAGCATGTCCAATGCTTCATCACCTAAGTCTACACCACCAAGCGCTTCTTCTTCATATTTATCGGTAGTATCTTCAGGGCTAATAAGCTTATTCAGTAATGGGCGAACCAAGAATATAATCAGTACGACGATAACAATCATTGCAGCTACCGTTTTGATCATCGGCTGAAACCATTCTTGCTCATAAATTGGTTTATCTTGCGCAGACAACACATCAACTTTGTTAAACGGTATCGTAACGACTTCAAGTGTATCGCCGCGGTTCATGTCAAAACCGATTCCACCTTGTAATAGTCTACGTAGATTAACCAACGCTTGTTGTGAACGAGGTGTTTTTTGAATAGTGCCATCTTCACCTGGTGTTGTTATGTAGTCCACTGCAACCGAAACGCTCAGGCGACGAACAACGCCAGTTTGATTTTGTTTGTGGCTTATCGTTTGGTCAAGCTCGTAATTGCGTGTTTGTTCTTTGTGAGAGCGACCCGTTGTGCCACGAGTTCTTGCATTACCCGCCTCTTCTGGGATATCTGACTCTAAAGGAGGTTGGTTTGATAATGCACCTGGTATTCCTACTGGGCCATTACCCGTTTGATTTTCTTCAATTAACAATTCACTTCTAATTGCAGGCAAGTCTGGGTTATAGGTCTTTTGTGTTTCTTGAACTTGAGTAAAGTCCATAGTTACATCTACTTGTGCAGTGTAATTTTCCATACCAATTACTGGCGACAGTATTGAGTTAATTTTTTGTAAATACTCGTCTTCACGCTTTTGTTCTATTTCAAACTGTTTACGAGACAATGCAGAAAGTGAGTTTTGTGAACCAGAGTTAAGTAAGCGACCGTTTTGGTCTGTTACCGTCACTCTTGAAGTTGCCAAGCCTTGAACGGCAGAGGCTACAATATCTACTACGCTATCGATTTCTTCTGTTTTTAACATGCGACCACGTTGTAAAGTTAAAACCACGGTTGCAGACGGTTGTTTAGTATGGCGAGCAAATATGTTTTCTTTTGGAATGGCCAACAGCACTCTTGCACGGCTGATTGAATTTAACTCTTCAATCGTTCTTGCTAATTGTTGTTCACGGCTATGCTTTAAACGCTCCGTCTCCATACGCTGACTAACACCAAAACCTGTGTCTTGCATTAAAATGTCAGAACCTTCCGATGGAGCATTAGATAAACCGCCGCGAGCCAGAGACAACTTAATGTTTTGATAAGCATCGGCTGGTACTAAAATGGTATTTTGCTCAAGTGTATAGTCAACTTTTTGAGCATCTAAGTAGTCTAAGGTTTCAATTAACTGTTCTGTGTCAAACTGACCAAGTGGACGTAACTCTGGTTCGCGGGACCACATGAAGATAAAAATAGTAATTGCGATACAAATTACAAGAGCCAGTATCAGTGCGCCTTGACGCAATAGGTCAGCACTAGAAGCTGCACTTAAAAAACCTGATTTTTGCTCTTCAACATTATCCATGTCGCCATTTAGCGACACCATGTCATTAGAGACATCTTGTCCTGGATTTGTCATTTGAGTAGTTAGTTCGTCTGCCACGTTAAACCCTTAATTCTTATTTAACTGCTGAAGTGAGCCTAAACAGGCATGCTCATGATTGTTTTATATGCATCAACCAGTTTATTTCTAACCTGTACGGTTGCTTCAAAAGCGATGCCGGCTTTCTGAGATGCTATCATGGTCTCAGCTAGTGATACTGAACGGTCACCCATTTCCAAACGTGTTTTTAAATCGCCTGATGTTTGTTGCAATTCATTCACATTGTTTACTGCTTGCTCAAGAAGTTCACCAAAGTTTGCTGAAGAAGGGTTATTTACCTTTTGAACTTGGTTAAAAGGACTAATGTCATTGTTTGGGCGAATTGTTTGACCAGACGCCTGCGACGCCATGCTTTGTAATTCCGCATATAAGTTATTAGCTTGAATGTTCATTATTCTGTCCTCTTTCAGGAGCAATTCTATACTAAACAGTATAAAGCAGGAATAATGCCAGTTTATTTATTTTATTTATCAACAACTTACATCGGGCCTATGGAGTTGAACTTTGAGTATTAACGTGACAGAGAATTGACAGAGGGTGTAATTGGGCTGGAATAAAAAAGAAAAGGCCTGTTAATACAATCAGGATTACGTATTAACAGGCCGTTTTAAACAACTCGTTATGCAGGAACTTCAATACCTTGTTCACGCATTTTTGCTAGCTTATATCTCAGCGTTCTTGGGCTTATTCCTAATTTCTCGGCAACATCTTTACGTTTGCCATGACAGGCTTGCAGTGCGTCCAAAATAATACGATTTTCTTGGTCACGAATTTCCATTTTAAAATCGCCACTGTCATCTATATGATGACTCGCTTGAATATCCGCTGCAATATTATCGACAGCAAACTCTTCAACCAAAATATGTTCTGAATCTATTGTATTGCCTGAGCATAATATTAATGCGCGCTGAATAACGTTATCTAATTCGCGCACGTTACCAGGCCAATTATGCAACATTAATTTATGAAGAGCGCCAGCGCCTATTACCGGGATTTCTCTACCCGTTTCAATGCAATAACGGCTAAGCAGATGTTCAGCTATTGGTTGTAAGTCATCTTTCCTTGCGCTTAACGGCAACCATTTAATTGGAAATACGTTTAAACGATAAAATAAATCTTCTCTAAACTTACCTTCTCTTACCGCTGCAACTAGATCTCGGTTTGATGTTGCTAATACTCGAACATCTAATTTAACGGTTTTACGACTACCTAAACGCTCTACTTCACGTTCTTGCAAAACACGCAGCAATTTAGCCTGCAGGTTTAAATCCATTTCCGTTATTTCATCGAGCAAAATAGTACCGTGCTGAGCTTGTTCAAACTTACCAGGGCAGGCTTGAATCGCACCGGTAAATGCACCTTTTTCATAACCAAATAAAGTTGCTTCAAGCATGTTGTCCGGAATAGCAGCGCAGTTGATCGCGATAAAATCATGCTCTGCACGAGATGATTGGTCGTGAATATAACGAGCCATCACTTCTTTACCAGAACCACTAGGTCCCGTGATCATGACTGAGGCGTCTGACTTGGCAACTTTTGCAGCTAACTTTAACAACTCAATACTTTTCTTATCCGCTACAACAGGATCATGCCTGTCAGTTTGTTTAACCGGAGCATATCGGCCCACCATATTTAACAGCACTTCTGGTGCAAATGGTTTAGCCATATAATCAATGGCGCCATATTTCATTGCTTCTACGGCATGGTCAATTTTTGCATAAGCGGTCATTAACAAGAATGGTGTATTTGGATACAGCTTTTTAACCGACTTTAATAAATCTAAGCCTGATAAACCGCCCATTTGAACATCAGAAACAATAAGATCTATCACTGTTTCTTTAAGTTTAACTAACGCTGTTTCTGCTGAATCAGCTTCTACAACAGAGTATCCAGCAATAGAAAGCGTATCTACTAGAGCCTCTCGTAAACCTGAATCGTCTTCTACAACAAGTATTTGTGACTGGTTCATGCGATAACCTCCTGACGTTCTATATCTAATGTTTGGGCTTCATTTTGTGGTGCTAACTTAATTGGTAAGTAAATTGAAAATACCGCGCCCCCAGATGACTTGTTCGTTACAGAAACAGTTCCTTGATGGGCTTGTGCTACGGTTTTCACCACTGATAAGCCAAGACCTGTGCCTTGTGAGCGAGTGGTATAAAAAGGTTCGAAAATCTTATCAATAAGTGATTTTTTAATTCCAGGACCGTTGTCCTCTACTGATATACAAACCTGATTAGGTTTATCGTTAACTCTGCGCGCTGCTAAGTGTATCTGAACGCCTTCGCCAATAACCTGAACTGCATTGTGGACTAAATTAGTAATAGCGCTCGCCAAACTCGTTTTATTAGCTAATAAAAGAATGTCTGGTTCAGGCAACTCAACTGTCATAACACCAGTAGGGTTAACCATAGCGTCTGAACTCTGGTGAACACTGGTTAGTAATTGCTGAAGCGATACTTGTTCTAAAACTTGATTTTCACCACTTTTGGCAAACATCAACATGTCGTTAACTTGCTTTTCTAAGTCTGACAAACGGGATGACAGTTTTTTGACAAAGCTTCCACGTTGCTCAGGTTTTAAACGGCCATTGGCCAGATTTGCTGAGTACAACATAGCTGCTGATAAAGGCGTTCTAATTTGGTGCGCTAAACTTGCAACCATTCGACCCAGCGCAGAGACGCGCTGTAAGTGACTTATTCTTTCTTGAAGTTGCCTTGTTTCTGTTAAGTCCGTCATAACAATTAGCTGACCAGACTTAAGCGGCATGATTTCTAATTTAACGCGACGACCATTCACAAGTGATACTTCGTGACCATCATCTTCACGTGGTTTGAAAGAACGAGCAATAACAGTTCGCCACTTTTCACCTTCAAGTGGTTCACCTAAAAGAGAAATTGCGAATTTATTTGCCTGACGTACCATACCTTTATTATCAAGTACCACTACGCCATTTGGCAGAATATCTACTAAATGACTGAGGTCATCATTTTGTTGACGAATTTCTTCAATTTGTTCACTTGAAAGGCGATGATTTTTATCAACCGAGGATAAGCTAGGAGAATTGGCCGCTTCTGGCTCAGCAAAGCTTCGAAATTTAGACGTGAATGATGCAAGTTTAATGTTTGCATCAATAACGCGCTGCTCTGTAATTGGAGTTGATAATCTGGCTGACATAATACTGCCTCACAAGTGTTAATACACCTTGATACAAACAACTATTATGCCAACTTTTAAACCCTTAATTAACAATGAGTTAGGTTATT
This sequence comes from Psychrosphaera haliotis, assembly GCF_039523615.1. Classification (NCBI taxonomy): domain Bacteria; kingdom Pseudomonadati; phylum Pseudomonadota; class Gammaproteobacteria; order Alteromonadales; family Pseudoalteromonadaceae; genus Psychrosphaera; species Psychrosphaera haliotis. The sequence continues at coordinate 206,185 of NZ_BAAAFQ010000004.1, forward strand.
ATTTTAACTATTTTCTACAACATCATTTTTTTGACAATGATTAATCATCTTTATTTAAATCGTACTTACGCATCTTCTCAACAAGGGTTGTTCTACGAAGAGATAACTGCTCTGCCGCGCGCGAAACAACGTAATCACAACTTTGTAAAGCTTGCTCTATTAAGTTTACTTCTAATTCCGCTAGATACTCTTTTAAATCAATGCCCTCTTCTGGAAGCATAACCGTTGTAGGGTCAGCTACTGAAGTTGCAGACATCACAAAATCATCGTCATCGTCTGCTTCTTCTTCGTCGTTAAACGCAAAAATATCATTAAGTGCTTGGCGCTCTAAAATTTCATCTGGATATTCAGGAACAAATGGCGCTTCATCTGTATAGCAATAGCGCTGCGGAAGATCATGTACATCAACCATTTGATTTGGGAACATGATAAGCAATCGCTCAACTAAATTACCAAGTTCTCGCACGTTACCTGGCCACCCATGTTGTTTTAATGACTCCAGAGCTCTATCCGTCAAATTAAAGCGCGCACTGTGCTGTTTTTCAAATCGAGTAATAAACTCTTGAATAAGGACTTCCAAATCGTCTCTTCGGTCTTTTAAAGACGGTGACTCGATAGGGAAAACATTGAGTCGATAATATAAATCTTCTCTAAAGCGATTTTCTTCAATCATGGTTTCAAGATTTCTGTGTGTCGCCGCAATAATTCTCACATCGGCTTTTATTGCTTTACTTCCACCAACACGTTCATAAGTTCGCTCTTGAATAACTCGTAACAGTTTCACCTGCATTTGCAGGGGCATATCACCAATTTCATCTAAAAATAGTGTTCCGCCTTGGGCTAGTTCAAATCGGCCTTTTCGTGAAGATATTGCTCCTGTGAACGCACCCTTTTCATGACCAAACAGCTCACTTTCTAAAAGCTCAGCAGGAATTGCACCACAGTTCACTGGTACAAATGGGCCTTTTGCTCTGTTTGACAATAGGTGAACATTACGAGCGATGACTTCTTTACCCGTACCAGAGTCACCTAATATAAGTACGTTTGCTTCTTTTTCAGCAACTTGCTTAATCAAAAAACGAATTGTTTGCATTGCATTTGTCTGACCTATAAGGCCGTCAAATAATGAGCCATCTGTAGAGGCGTTTCGCTTAGGGATCAAACGCTTATATTCTTGGCAATCTCTAATTTGTTGGGTAACCACAGGGTAGGAAAGTGGCTCACTTAGTAAGCCAATGACATTCTTTTTATCAAATAAGTATTTTAGGGTTTCACCTAAAACTAAAAAAGGAACCGCAGGCTGCGAGGCAACAATGGTTTCATGTTGGCCAGACGACAAGGCTCCTAATACGCAGGCCATAACACTTTCTTCTGGGTCACAAGCTTCGGCTAAAGTTGATTCAGACACCACTTCGCAACGCTCACCAATAAAGCCAAATAAATTGGCAATGAGTTGGGCCCTATTCTGATTTTCGTCCAAAATAAGGATTTTACCTAAGCCAACTTGTGCCGGAGTGATACTGTCTTTAACCATGGTTTGTTCAAATACTATCTTATTGATTTTATAGTATTGATTGTAACTTCGATCACCTTAGTTGCAAGCACTTCCGACAATAAATTGACGAAAATGCTTGTTTGACTAAATATTGACGAATAGAGGCTTGGCTTTTAGTAACTCACGTTGTGTTTAGTTAATAGCGCTAACAAACCGTCTTCGTCTAAAACCGGTACTTCAAGGTCTTGCGCTTTAGTTAATTTAGAGCCTGCTTTTTCACCCGCTATTAAAAAGTCAGTTTTTGCGGAAACACTACCTGCTACCTTTGCGCCTAAACCAATTAATAATGACTTAGCGTCGTTTCGGCTAACAACGTTCAAAGATCCCGTTATTACATAGGTTAAGCCAACTAAAGGTTGTTCATCTGCTGATTTCTTTTCGATAACAGGCCAGCTAACGCCTGCGTTTATCAGCTTTTCTATCACTTCTAAATTGTGACTCTCTCGGAAAAAGGCATGCACATGTTGAGCAACAATGTTTCCTACGTCGCTTACTTCTATTAACGCTTCAATATCCGCATTTTCGATATTTTCTAACGTTAAAAAATGTGCCGCTAAATTAGCTGCGGTAGCTTCGCCCACTTCCCTTATTCCTAGTGAATAAATAAATTTAGGTAAGGTTGTGGATTTTGCTTCTTGTAATGCTTGAATAAGATTTAACGCCGATTTTGGCCCCATTCTTTCTAAGCTTACAAGTTGTTCTTCTGTTACGTTAAACAAGTCTGCTGGCGAATGGATCATATCTGCATCAACCAGTTGGTCCACAATTTTGTCACCTAACCCGTCAACATCTAGCGCTTTTCTTGACGCAAAGTGTTTAATGGCTTGTTTTCGTTGTGCGCCGCAAACAAGCCCTCCAGTACATCGAGTAACAGCCTCGCCTTCTGGTTTTTCAACATGCGATTGACACACTGGGCACTCTTGAGGGAATTCAATATCGCGAGCAGTATCAGGACGCCTATCAACAACGACACCAGCAATTTGTGGAATAACGTCACCTGCTCGTCGGATAATTACCGTGTCGCCTATTTTTATACCTAGTCGTTCAATTTCTTCAACGTTGTGAAGTGTTGCATTCGAAACGGTAACACCACCAACAAAAACCGGCTCCAGTTTAGCTACTGGCGTTATAGCACCGGTTCTTCCAACTTGAAATTCAACATCTCTTAATACTGTTAACTCTTCTTGCGCTGGAAATTTATACGCAATGGCCCATCGAGGCGCTCGAGCAACAAAACCTAACTGAAGCTGGGAATCAATGTCATTCACTTTTAAAACCGTGCCGTCGATTTCGTAGTTAAGTTCTGCGCGCTTTTCTTGGATTTGAGAATAAAATTCAAGTACGCCTGAAACACCATTTACAACTTTTACCTCTGGACACAAAGGTAATCCCCAGCTATTAACGAGTTTTAAACGGTCGTAATGTGAGTTTGGTAGCGTAATCTCGTCGCTAACGACACCTAGGCTATATGCATAAAAACCCAAAGGTCTTGATGCTGTAATTTTAGAGTCTAACTGTCTTAAGCTACCGGCGGCACCATTTCGAGGGTTAACCATAGGTTTTGTGTTTTCTGCACGTGCTTTATCGTTGTACGCATTAAATCCGTCTAACCATAAAAACACTTCACCTCTTACTTCAACTCGCTGAGGTATGTTCTTACCTGTTAAACGAAGAGGAATCGATTTTATGGTTCTTACATTAGCAGTGATATTTTCACCGACGGAACCATCACCCCTCGTTGCAGCTTGAATTAAAACGCCGTCCACATAAAGTAAACTGACCGCCAAACCATCTAACTTAGGCTCACAGCAAAATTCCAATTCTTCATCAGACTTTAAACGTTCATTTATTCTTTTATTAAAAGCGACAAATTCTTCTTCTACCATTGCATTATCTAGCGATAGCATAGGTACTTCGTGAGTAACTTGTTGGAATTTATCCAGAGCCTCACCACCCACTTTTTGGGTTGGTGAATCAGGAAGTTTTGATTCCGGATTTTCTCTTTCTAACCTTTGCAACTCACGAAAAATGCGATCGTACTCCGCATCTGGCACGGTAGGATTATCCAAAACATAATATTGATGGTTATATTCTTGTAGTTGGTTTACAAGTGCCTTTATTTTTACTTCTATTTCACTTTGGATAGACATATTTACGCCAAATAACTTAAAAATTGTTTTTATTTTAAAGGTAATTTGCGAAAAATTTAAACTAAATTAACATTAAGCATATACAAACCTGTTTTAACTTAGGAAATGTAGTGATTTTTTTCTATTTTTATGTCATTTTATCGCGTTATTTTATGACTAAACATTCATCTTATTTGGGATTATATTTGTAACTTATGCGGGTTTTAATTGTATTTTTAGTTTTGTTGCTATCTTTGCCTAGTTTTGCACTTTTTGCCGAAGCAACAAACGAAGTCGAGTTTAAAAAAGAGTTAATAGCTCTGAAGGTAGACTATGCTTTGTCGCCTAATAAAAAGTTAGAGGCTTTGGAAACGCTTATTTTGCTAGCTGAATCTAACGATTGGCGTCATTCGGAAATTCGCTCACAGGTATACAAAGCTGAAATCCTCATTTCTTTAGAACAAATTCAATCTGCACAAAAGATAGTTGATCTCTACATGCCTAGAACTACGGCCGCTCATTTATTAGAGTCGAGAGCTCGCCTACAACTTGTCCAAATTACGATCAATACAACACAAAACAAACCAATAATGGATTTAGTTAACAATATTGAAGAAAATATTTTGTTAATTGAAAATGAAAAAGCAGTTGCTGACTTAAATAGCGGGTTAGGAATTGCCCTTTATACTATTCGCAATAATGAAAGTGCCTTAAAACATCTTGAAAATGCTAGAAAACTTTACAAAGAAATGGGCGATGAGATTGGCCTTTCAGAAACATTAAACTCTTTGGCCAATATATTCAGTGAAGAAAAGGAACCTGATATTGCTATTGAGTACCTTTCTGAAGCATTAAAAGTAATGCGCAAGTTTGGCGATAAACACGGTGAGTCGATTCTTCTATATAACCTAGCTCAAAACTATATTGCTAAGCAGGACTATGAAAAAGCACAACAAAACCTAGCGAGCACATTAAAATTAAATCAAGAACTTGATGATATAGCCGGGATTGCCTGGACAAACAAATCGTTAGGCCAAGTTTTTGAGGAACAAAATAATTACGAAAAAGCGCTGTTGTATTATCAGCAAGCATCAGTATTTTTCAAAGATAATAATGATAAAACCAACATCATTAACGTATCTTTAGGTAAAATAAATTGCCTCATAGAATTAGAACAGAGTAATGAAGCAAACCAGGAGTTGTTAGTTCTGAAGCCCATTATTGACGAATACAAAGATGAATATTGGCAAGCACCCTATCAACGTATGAATGCAAAACTTTACGCATTAAATAAAGATTACAAAGCGGCTTATGAAACCCAAGTAGAGGTTACAAAAAGCTATAATGATATATACAAAAATGACGCTAACAATGATATCCAAGAGCTATTAGTTAAATTTGATTTAGACAAAAAGGCAAATGATAACCGAATTCTTCAGCAAGAAAATGAGCTGCAAGAGCTTCGTTTAAAACAAAAACAAAAAGAAAGTACAATTTGGCGAATGGCAATGGCATTTGCTGTGTTGATCATGGTCCTCATTGGCTATTTATTACAACGTATTCTTGTAAACAGAAATCACTTCCAAGAGATGGCGTTAAAGGACCACTTAACCGGAGCACCAAACCGTAGAGCTATTTTAGAGTTTGCTGAACGTCAATATCAATTATCAAAACGTAACCGTACTCCTTTAACCGTTGCTATTATCGATTTAGACTTTTTCAAATCTATAAATGATAACTATGGGCACGATGTTGGCGATGAAGTATTAAAAGCATTTTCAACCGCTATAAGCAGTTCAATTAGAAGTCAGGATCAATTTGGTCGTTATGGTGGAGAAGAATGGTTATTGGTTTTGACTAATACTCCAGTAGAAGATGTGAGCATAATTTTTGAACGAATTACTAAAAACCTAAGCTCTATTGAGGTTGATAGCTTGCCTGTAGACTTAAAAATCACCTTTAGCTTAGGCGCTGCCCAAGTCGACAAAAAAGACACAACGGTGAACAAAACAATTAACCGCGCTGATACAAATTTATACCAAGCAAAAGAGTCTGGCCGAAACAAAGCCATATTCTAAAACACGTTACTTCAAACTTTCCCTTTTAAGTAACGTGTATCCATTGATTGCACGTTACCTTGAAGCTCGCTGTTATACATATACATGCTAAAACAAAGCCTTTAAACTACCCAGATTGGAAACATTTTAAAGGATTAAACATGACCCAGGCAGATTGGCCATATCGCTACGACTTATTACTTCGATTAAGATTAATTGAAATAGTCGCTTTGTGGGAAGGACGTTTAACAACCAAACACCTGTGTGATTATTTTGGCATTCGTCGTCAGCAAGCTTCTAAAGATATAAAAAAATACCTAGAAGAAATCGCTCCTGAAAACTTAATGTATGACTCATCACAAAAAGGTTATTTGCCAACAACAAACTTTAAGCCCGTTTTAACTCAAGGAACAGCTGAAGAGTATTTACACCTGCTAGAAAGAAACAACGATTTAAACTTACATTTTGAACGCCTAGATCTCGGTTTTGGTCATTGCCACCAAATCCCTCTGCCAAATAGAGCAATTGGCGCTGAGATATTAAGACCAATTATCAAAGCATGTCATAACAACCTTCGTTTGGAAGTCGATTACCGTTCGATTAATGATCCAAAACCAGACGGCCGTGTTATAGCTCCTCACTCTTTGGTTTTTGCTGCTAATCGTTGGCATGTAAGGGCCTACTGCGAAAAGAATCAGGCTTATAGAGACTTTGTATTGACTCGTTTTTTTAATACTCCAGAGCTCGAAGAGTCAAAAAGTAATTTTACTGAGCAACAAGATACCAGCTGGAATGAAATGATTACTGTCATCATAGTGGCAGACCCTCGTTTAACCGACGAACAAAAAGAAGTTATTGAATGTGACTACGGTATGAATAATGGGACGCTTGAAATTACGATAAGAGCGAGTCTAATAGCTTACCTTTTACGCTCACTAAATATTGAAATTCACACGATTAATGCGGACCCTAAAGCCCAACAAATTGTAATCCGAAACCTTGACGCTATTAAGGCCTGGGTATTTGACTAATACCCTTGGTGTTTTTGCTTTTAAATTAATATTTGCTTCCGTTATACCAACATTGTTTTGAACTTGATGATTTTTAAGTTATTTTGAGACTCAAACATTTGTATTCAACTATCCTTTTTATTTGTTTATTGACCCCTTTGTAGTGAAACAAAAAACTAATTAACATATATTGGATTTGAATGTAATTATTGGGAAAAAGCATGATCTCTAACACTATAAATCGCTCAGGCACCCTCATTTTAACTTTATTGTTTACCATGAGTATTGGTTTAGCCGCCGCCCCCCAAATCAACAAAATTTCTCCTAAAGTGGATGAAAGCACAACACAAGAATTTACGACCAAAATAAAAGGTAAAAAAATAAAATATACTGCCACCATTGGCAATCAACCAGTTTGGGATAAAGATGGTCAACCTACTGCAACTTTATTTTATACTTATTATCAGCGCTCTGACCTAAAGAGCAACGAAACACGTCCATTGGTAATTTCATTTAACGGTGGGCCTGGTTCAGCATCAGTATGGATGCATATGGCTTACACTGGGCCTAAAATACTAAATGTTGATGATGAAGGTTACCCTTTACAACCTTACGGAACCAAAACAAACCCATATTCAATTTTAGATGTTGCCGACATCGTTTTTGTAAATCCAGTTAATACGGGTTATTCAAGAGTATTGCCAGATAAAGACGGCAAAATGCCAAGCAGAGACAAGCAGAAATCACAATTTTTTGGCGTAAACGCAGATATAAAATACCTAGCAGATTGGATTTCAACATTTGTCACTCGCAATAATCGCTGGCGTTCTCCAAAGTATCTTATCGGTGAAAGCTACGGCACAACTCGCGTTGCAGGTCTTTCACATGAGTTACAAAACAATCAATGGATGTATTTAAATGGCGTTATTCTAGTATCGCCAACCGACATGGGTATTAAACGTGATGGGCCAGTTAAGTCAGCTAACCGCCTTCCATACTTTGCAGCCGCAGCTTGGTATCACAATAAACTTAACCCTGAATTACAAAACAAAGATTTAATAAATGTTCTGAATGAAGCTGAGAAATTTACTATCAATGAATATATTCCAGCTTTGGCTCAAGGTGGTTTTATTGTTCAGCAGCATAAGGAAAGCATTGCTAGGAAGGTTTCGTATTATTCAGGCCTCCCAGTAAAAACGGTATTGCAAAACAATTTGGATATCAGCACGTCTTTCTTTTGGAAAGACCTTTTGCGAGATGAAAGCAAGACGCTTGGCCGATTGGACTCTCGTTATTTAGGTATAGACGAGCAAGATGCTGGTAGTCGTCCTGACTATTACGCTGAGTTAACTTCTTGGTTACACAGCTTCACTCCGGCCATTAACTATTATTTACGTGAAGAATTGGGTTATAAGACTGACCTTAAATACAACATGTTTGGTAGCGTTCATCCGTGGGATAGAAGCAATAATAATACGGGCAAAAGCTTACGATTAGCTATGGCGCAAAACCCTTATTTAAATGTGATGGTTCAAGCGGGATATTATGACGGCGCAACTAATTATTTTGATGCTAAGTACTCTATGTGGCAAATAGATCAAAGTGGAAAAATGAAAGACAGACTGTCATTTAAAGGCTATCGAAGCGGCCACATGATGTACCTAAGAAAAGAAGATTTAAAACAATCTAACCAAGATATTAGGGACTTTATAAAAGCCAGCTTACCTAACACAGCGACTCCCGCTAAATACTAAAATTGACGTACGGGTTAATTACAAAATGAAGAAAAAATGCAGTATCGCTATTTTTTCGACAGGGTTAGCAATTGCTAACTCTGTTGTTTACGCATCAGAATCTGATTTATTAAATTCAAATATTACCGAGCCTTCGATACCAACGATTGAAGTTTCAAAAATATCTTCTGGTAATCGCTTTCAAGCTGTTGATATTGCTGATGGTAAAACAATATATGTTAGTGGCACTAACTCTTCTGTCTACAAATCTGACAATGCTGGTGAATCATGGCAACAAGTAAATTCGCCAGGCAAACACGACAAACTACAATATCGAGACATATTAATTGATCAGGATAAAATAGTTCTTATGTCGGCAGGTGTTAAAGATCAGTCTCGGGTTTATACATCCTTAAACCAAGGGAAAGACTGGAAACTGAATCTAATCGGCAAACAAGAGTCTGACTTTTATGATTGCATCACAAATGCCAAAGGAGAAACTTGGCTTTATGGTGATTCAAAAGATGGCATGCTCACTGTTTTTTCTGCCGAGCAAAACGCCAGTGGTTGGAAAAAAGAAACACTGCCCTTTAAAGCAAACTTAAATGAGGGTGGATTTGCATCAAGTGGTACCTGCATCAACTCAAATAGTGATGGCGATATCATTGTAGGTACGGGTAATACCGAAAACCCTCGTCTGTTATTAAAGAAACACAATCGCGACTGGCAAAGTATCACCACACCATTTAAAGGTGGTGAAGCAGCTGGAGTTTTTTCGGTGCAGTTAAAAGACAGTAATGTTTATGCATTTGGCGGAAGTTTAAAAGAAAAAGAAGGTCATGCTGTTGGTTATAAATACAATTTAACATCAAATAATTGGCAACCATTACCAAAGCTCCCGTTATTAGGTGCCATTTATGGCTCAGCGCTGATTAATGATTCTATTTTAGTATCAAACCCTCAAGGAGTGGCTTTACTGCACAAAGGTGAAGCAAAATGGCAGGTTATATCAGATCTCAATATTTGGGCGTTAGCATGCCATTCCTCGTTTTGCGTTGGTGTTGGGGCAGACGATACTGTTATAAAAATCACTAACATTTAGAGCTAAGCTTGCTTAGTTGCTTAGTCATTATCACCTTTCAGAAAGCCAGCTTCTTAAACTATTAAGTATTAAATATAAAAAAGCCAGAGTAACTTTAGCTACTCTGGCTTTTCATTTTAAGTGCCTAAACTATTGCTTTGATTAGTACTTTAGATAGACTTTGCATATTTCTTGTACTAAAGGTTATGTTACTGCTTACGATAACTTACGCTATAGAACATGCTATACATGACTGGTACTGCCACCAGCGTTAGAATAGTCGCGAATGCCAAACCTCCCATAATGGTGACTGACATGTCAGCAAAAAACGGGTCGGACAGTAATGGCGCCATTCCTAATATCGTAGTAATCGCAGCTAGTGCCACAGGCCTTAAACGACTGGTACTCGCCGTAATAATAGCAATGCGCTTCGCTCTTCCCTCTTCAATTTGAAGGTCGATTTCTTCAATTAAAACAATGGCATTCTTAATTAGCATTCCAAATAAGCTCAAGAACCCAAGCAACGACATAAACCCAAATGGCATATCCGTTGACAATAACCCGGTTACAACACCCACAACAGCCATCGGAACCGTCAACCAGATAATCAAAGGTTGCCTAACCTTACCAAATAACAATACTGAGATTAAAAACATTACCAAGAAACCAAGAGGCAATCCGCCGCCTAGAGCCTTTTGAGCGTCAGCTGAGGATTCATATTCCCCACCCCACTCAAGTTTATAACCATCAGGTAACGTCATACCTTCAATTTTTGGCTGCAACCTTGAGAACGCCTTACCTGCCGTTTCATTAAATCCAGGTTCACCATATACAGTGATTGTTCTTACTCTATTTCGACGGTGAATTTGCGTTTCTTCATTTACAAGCTCAACACCTTTAGAAATTTGTTGGAAAGGAATATATTTACGTTCCGCACTGCTCCAAACTTGGTTGTTTTCTAAAGCTTCGATTTCTGAAGCAGCCGATGTAGCCATCTTAGCTTTAATTGAATAGGTATAGTCACCATCAACAAGGTTACCAAGTACTAAACCATTGCTCGCATATTGAATAGACTGACTAAAGTCCGTTCTTGAGACCCCAGCAATACCTGCGCTAAATGCATCGTAATGGGTATTTAGTGCTAGACCTTTGCCACGCCAGTTATGTCGAACGTCTCTTATGCTGTCATCTTCAAGCATTATAGTTTCAGCTTGAGCGGCAAGCTGGCGAAGCACCTCTGTATCCGGACCTGAGAATCTAGCAGCCAACTTCGCACCACCGCCAGGGCCAAATTGCATACGTTCTGTGTAATAGTCTGCACTCAAATCTAATTGAGGTAGTTGGGCACTAAGTTTTTCAATAACCGCAGGAATTTCATCTCGAGAGTGTGTCTTAACTAAGAAAAAACCATAACTTTCATTGGGCTGCTGTGGTGCATACGTCAGCGTAAACCTATCGGCACCTTGACCAACATAACTCGTTACAGCGGCAACCTCTTCTTGAGCAAGAATGACTTTTTCTGCTCTAATGACTTCATCCGTTGTAGAGCGTATGTCTTGTCCTTGCGCTCCCCAGTAATGAACTAAAAATAGCGGAGCGTTTGATGGCGGGAAAAAGCCTTGTTTTACTAACCCAAAGCTGCCGTAAGCAACAATGGTAATACCAAACAATACAGCCATTGTTATCCATCTAAACTTCAACGCAAACTGTAATAAGGCTAAATAACCTCGATAAAACGCATTATGCTCTTCACCTTCTTCTGGTTGATCGCCAACTTGATAAAAATACTTTCCAAACAGTGGGACAACTGTGGTTGCTAGTATCCAGCTCAGCATTAGTGAAATAAGCACAACTGCGAACAATGAAAACAGGAATTCGCCCGTTGCATCATCTGATAAACCAATGCCAGAGAAGGCTGCAATACCTATCACAGTTGCACCTAACAGAGGCCACTGTGTTCTTTTTACGATAAAACTAGCCGCTTCACGAGCCGACTTACCCTGACGCATTCGCAACATCATGCCTTCGGCAACAACAATAGCATTGTCCACTAACATCCCCATTGCTATTACCATAGCCCCTAGGGAAATACGCTGAAGTTGCAGCCCCATTAACCACATTATCAATACGGTTCCCATAACGGTAATCAACAAAACAGAACCTACTACTAAACCGCTTCTCCAGCCCATAAAAATACACAGAGTTAGTGTTACAACAGCAACAGAAAGAATAAGATTGTCGATAAACCCTTGAACAGACTGATCAACCAAGGCTGCTTGATCATAAATTGGTGCTAGCGTTATACCAGCTGGTAATTTGGTCAGTAACTCATTAACCTTTGCGTTTACATTATTACCAACGTTAACAATATTAACGTCATTAAGAGCTGACACCGCAAGAGTAATTGCCTCCTCACCTTGATAACGAACTAACACTTGTTGAATATCAACCGGCTCAAATTTTAGCTCCGCAATGTCTCTAATTTTTATAGAACGCGTAGTGCCAGGAACAACTAACGTTAAGTTATAGATCTCTTCAATTCGGTCAGCCGCATTTTCAATGACTAGACGAACTTTTCGACCATCGACCTGGACTCTTCCGCCATTAAATGGCTTCAAGTTTTCTGCTAACAAGTTTGTTAAATCGGGAAATGAAATACCCAAGCCGGAAATTTGATAGGGATTAATATACGCAACAAGCTGCTCTTGTTGTACTCCGGTAACTTGAACCTTTGCTACGCCTTCCGTAACCAGCAGTTCTCTACGTATTATGCGAGCAAACTCTCTAAGTTCTTGAGGTGTAAAATCAGGTGCCGTTAAAGCGTAATACATACCGTATACGTCACCAAAGTCATCATATACAGCGGGTTGTTGAGCTCCGGCAGGAAGATTTTTGCCTGCGTCCCTCAATCTTTTTCTCAGCTCATCCCAAACCTGTGGCAACTTGTCTGAGTCAATTTGAGGACGTACTTCAACGGTAATTTCTGAAACACCGGGTTTAGAAATAGAGTTTAACCTATAAAGTTGAGACATCTGCTGAATAGCAATTTCTAACGGCTCTGTAATTTCACGCTCAACTTTTTGTGCACCAGCGCCTGAATATTGAGTTACTACCTGCACTTGCTTTATGGTAAACGCTGGGTCTTCTAGTCGGCCGATGTTTTCCAAACCAAACAAACCACCAATCAGCATTACAATAACAAATAGCCATACATTAACAGGGTTGTTAATGGAATAACGTGCAATATCCATTTTAACGCTCCGTTCTATATGGCTTTACAACTAGTCCTGTACGCATTTTGTTAGCGCCTGCAGCAACAACTTTTTCGCCTTTTAACAATTCGCCAGTTACTAATGCATATGACTTCTCAATATGAAGGACTGAAACATTAACACTTTCAACTTTCCCAGAAGCATCATTAAAACGCCAAACATGAAAACCTGTGTCTTCACTGCCAACTAATGACGTAAACGGTATTAGTACACCTTCTCCATAACTTTGCGAACCAATAGTGACTTCAACTACAGCTCTCGCTCCTGGCGTTAAGTTTTCATCTTTTACGCTGGCTGCAAATACCACTTTATACGTTTGTGTTGTTGGATCTGGTTGAGTGTCATGTTCAACATATTCAAGCTCATATTGACGCTCAGGTGAACTAATAATAAAGGCGCTTGCCGTGATAGGCGTTCCTGACTTGTAACGACTAACAATTCGCTCAGGGACATTTATATTAAAATAGAAGCGCGATACGTCTTGCACTCGAGCTATAATCTGACCAGCCGTAACATAACTATTGTTATCGACTAAGCGCTCAGATATTTGTGCATCAAATGGAGAAACAAGCGTTGTATAACTTAAGTCTTGCTCGGCTCTTTGTAGCGCAATTTCTGCCAGTTCATAGTTCGTTTTGGCACTATCCATTTCGCTTTGTGAAGCCAGTTGCTTCTCATAGGTTGATGACACTCGGTCTAAATTACGTTTTGCTTGCGTTAATCTAGCCTTAGCTTCCTGCACTAACTGGTTAAATGGAGTTGGATCTATTTTTGCGAGTACATCGCCTTTTTCCACTAAAGTACCCGTTAATAAGTTTGTATCTTGTAATCGGCCTTTTACTTCAAAACTAACATCTATTGTTTTTACTGCTGAAACCTCAGCTGGAAAGGTATGAATAGTAGAATCGGGAGAGTCTGATACGGCTACAAGTTTAACAGCTTGGGCTACTTCTTTTTTCACTTCTTCTTTTGGTGCTTCTGAGCAGCCGCTTATCAGTGCAGTTGTAACTAGGGCGATTGCGAGTATTGGCTGATTTGAACCAAATACCGATTTATTTTTAAACATAATTATTCCAACAATGGTGACCAGCTATAAATATTAGTCGCTGATGAGATTTTTATTTAGTTTTATTATTCGCTTAAATTTGTAAATTCTGTCATTTCTTCAGATTATTCTAATTCACTAAAAACCACCTCTGCTTTAGTTCCATTTAGCGTCCACCACTTTTCACTTGGTAGAGGTTGTTTTATGCTAACTACTTCACCAAACTTTGGTGTTATTAACCTGACATCATTTTCGATGGCTAAATTGGTTATCATCTCAAGTGGTTCAAACCAATTGTGTAAAGACAAATCAAACGTTCCGTTATGCACTGGCATCATCGCCTTACCTTTAAGGTCTATATGTGTTTGTAAGCTTTGCTCCGGCAACATGTGTATACCTGCCCACAAATCATTGTAGGCACCTGTTTCCACAAGGGTTAGGTCGAATGGTCCGTACTTTTCACCAATTTCCTTGAAACCTGCAAAGTAACCAGAGTCTCCGGTGAAAAAAATATTACTATCCCAGCCTTGAATTACCCAGCTAGCCCAAAGAGTTTCATCTCTATCAAACAGGCCTCGCCCAGAAAAGTGCTGTGATGGCGTAGCTGTTAATTTAATTTGATCAATCGTGGTGGTTTCCCACCAATTCAGTTCAGTTACTTTATTTGCGTCAATGCCCCAGTCTTTAAGGTGTTTACCAACATTTAGTGGCGTAACAAAGCGCTCCGTTTTTTCCGCTAGCGCCTGAATCGCATTTTTATCTAAATGATCATAGTGATCGTGGCTGATAATAACGGCTTTAATTGGAGGCAGTTCTTTTATGCTAATTGGCGACTGATGAAAACGTTTCGGGCCCAACCACTGCACAGCAAAAACACGTTCGCTAAAAACCGGATCTAGTAAAATAAAATCGCCATCAATTTTTAATAAGACGGTAGAGTGACCTAATCGAACAGCGATATCTTCAGTGGTTTTGTTTAAATCGGATATGGATAATGGCAATACAGGAATATCAGCCTTAGGCGTTGCATCTGTGCGATTATCACGCCAATAGGCTTTTGCGATTGACCAAACTTTTGACCATGAGTTTTGATATTTAATATCGGTATTTTCGAATTTTGTTTTTGCCTGTTCATTTGAAGATAAATTTGAACAAGCGCTAAAAATTGTACTCGCCATTATCAGTGCCCCTATCAGCGCTATTTTCTTATTCATTGCCAACCACAAAAAAAGTAAACTACACGGTATAGTTTAAATAGAAAATTTGTAAAGTAAACTGATCGGTGTAAAATAATCATAACTTTTCTGAGAGATTGATATGACTGAGTTAAAAAAGACCCGCAGTGAAATAAAACGAGAAGCTATATTAACTGGCGCTTTAAAAGCGTTTCAGCTATATGGTGTTGCTGATACCAGCATGGATAAAATTGCTGAAACGGCCAATGTTTCTAAGCGAACGGTTTACAATCACTTTGATAGTAAAGAGGTACTCGTTACTCATATAATCAAAGACATTTGGTCTAAAACTCTTGTTGCCTACAATGTAAATTACTCACCAAATAAGCCTTTGAAAGAACAGTTTTTAGAACTCGTCTTAAACGAAAT
This sequence comes from Psychrosphaera haliotis, assembly GCF_039523615.1. Classification (NCBI taxonomy): domain Bacteria; kingdom Pseudomonadati; phylum Pseudomonadota; class Gammaproteobacteria; order Alteromonadales; family Pseudoalteromonadaceae; genus Psychrosphaera; species Psychrosphaera haliotis. The sequence goes on from NZ_BAAAFQ010000004.1 coordinate 221,671, forward strand.
TGCATTTAGTCAGAATGAGAATTTCTTTGAGCTTGTTAGAGTTGCAATTAGTCACACACTTTTTAGTACTGACAGTTTTAGAGCAGATATGCGACAGTTTTTTGAACAAGAAACCGCCCTAATTCGATGGTTAAAAGAAGCAAACAAGGATGGAAAGTTTGTTGGTATGGATGCCATCAAAGCTAATGAGCAAATTATTGGGCTTATAAAAGGCCAAGCCTTTTGGCCACAAATCTTACGATTTAACGCTCCGCTGACCAATGAACAGTGTATTGAACTTGCAGAGGAAACCGTTCAGCTAATAATGTGTCGTTACTTGGCTAAATAATTGGCCCTATTCGGCTTTATTATAATCTTTATTAAATTGTGACTTGTTCGTGATACTTTTGGGATAACTTTATTTCATTCTTGTTAGGTCAAAACTAATAAGGATAAAAAATGAAAGTTATTAACAAAGTACTCATCCCTTCTTGTCTCGCACTTTTAGCTAGTCCACTGTCTGCTGCTGAGTTAGACATAAAAGTAACAAACCTGACACACGGCATATATTTCACACCACTTCTTATTACGGCACATACTTCTGATGCCCACCTATATGAGTTAGGTATGGCAGCAAGTGAAGATTTGCAAAAAGTAGCCGAAGGTGGCGATATTTCTGGCTTTTCTAACACGTTAGCAACAATCAATGCAGATTCAAGCGAAAACCCGGCTGGCGGTCTTTTAGCTCCAGGCGCATCTACCGAAACTATGTTATCAACCACAGATGGCAACGTTCACCTTTCAATTGTCTCCATGTTGTTACCTACCAATGATGGTTTTGTTGGTCTAGACAGTTGGTCAATTCCCGACGAACCAGGTACTTACACTGTTTATCTGAACGGCTATGATGCTGGCACAGAAGCCAATAATGAAATAATAAATGGTGGTGGCATGCCAGGCGTTCTAGGTATTCCAGTTGACCCATCTGGAAATAATGGTACTGGTGCCGTTGGCGTGACGGATATGGAAGAAAACAGCATGGTTCACGTGCACCGAGGTAACTTAGGCGACACTGACGTTTCTGCTGGTATGTCAGACCTTGATAGCACTGTTCATCGTTGGTTAAACCCAGTTGCAAAAGTCACAATCACTGTTAATTAAGGAGCAGCAGTATGGTCAATTCAAAAATAAAACTCGCTCTTTTAGCGTCAACGTTGAGTGCAGCTTTCCTATCAGGTTGCAGCGATGATGACAAAGTCGCGCCAATTATTGAGCCGGAACCTTTAGTGGTTACTTATGACATAACGGTCACAAACTTAACCTATAGCCAACCTTTCTCACCACTTTCAGTAGTTCTACACAACGATGGTGCACTATGGTCAATTGGTGAACCAGCGAGTGTTGCACTTGAGAAACTTGCGGAGTCTGGCGACAACGCCGATTTGTTTGCATTGAGCAACGTAACGGTTTCAGCTGCTAGTAGTGGCATATTAATGCCAGGCGCTTCAGAAACTGTTTCTATATCCATAGAAGACAATACAGAGTCTTTATTGTCATTAGCTACTATGTTGGTGAATACAAATGACGGCTTTACCGGTCTTAATAGTATCTCGCTTTCCGACTTAATGGTGGGTGATAGCTGGAGCGCAATGACGGGTGTTTATGACGCAGGTACAGAAGCCAACAGTGAGATGGCCGGAACCATACCTGGCCCAGCTGATGGTGGCGCTGGATACGAGTCTGCAAGAGATGACTCCGACATGGTAAGCATGCACAGAGGTGTTGTATCTATGGACGACGGACTCATGTCCTCGGTGCTCACTCAAGCGCATAAGTTTGATCAGCCAACGGCCAAAATCACGATAACTCGGACAGAATAACTAGGAGCTTTAAATGACAGATTCAGTGCTTATCGTGGAAGACGATATTGATATAGCGAACCTTATTCGCGTTAATTTAATGGAGTTGGGAATTACCACTGAGCACGAATCTGATGGCAAAAAAGCACTAAAAAAAGCACTGACCAAACCATTTAGTTTATTGCTACTAGACATCATGTTGCCTTCATTGTCTGGGTTAGATATTTGTAATGAAGTTAGAAAACAAAAGCCAGAACAAGCCATCATCATGTTAACGGCAAAAAACTCTGAAGTAGACAGAGTGTTGGGACTTGAACTCGGCGCGGATGATTACATGGCCAAACCTTTTAGTATTCGAGAGCTACAAGCAAGGGTTAGATCACAATTAAGAAAGGTTAATTTAATTAAACAGCGTGACTTGCCAAAAGTCGACGACGCCTTTAAGCAACCGCCAAATCAATTAGACAATTACAAAATAGGTCAATTAACTATCGATGATAAATTGCACAGAGCTACTTTAGGTGCTCATGAGTTAGATTTAACGTCAACAGAGTATGATTTGTTAAAACACTTTGTAAAGCACCCAGAACAAGTCTTTAGCCGAGCCCAACTTTTAGAAAGTGTCTGGGGTTATGGCCACAGCGGTTATGAACACACAGTAAATTCTCACATCAATCGCCTTCGTGCAAAACTGGAAGTTAACCCAACTGACGCACAGATTATTCAAACTGTGTGGGGCGTAGGTTACAAATTAAGTGCTCAAGGAGCCAATTAATGTCGTTGTATAAAAGACTCGTGATCTCACTCACATTGGTATTTGCCGGTATTATTTATTTAATAATTTGGTGGAGCGGTGAGTTACGAGAAAATACTCAATTAGAATCGGAGCAAAGGTTACACTTAGGACTCGCTAAACATTTAGTTCAAGACAACCCTCTGCTGGCGGATGGCGTTTATGATTACGATGGATTAAAAAACCTTTTTCATACACTAATGATGTTGGGTCCTAGCTTTGAGTTTTATTATCTCGACCCTAATGGAAAAATACTCACCTATTCTGCAGAACCAGGCAAGATTAAGCGTTCTCATATTGATATAGAGCCTGTTAAGCAGCTGATAAGTGGAATACAACCACTGCCCATTTTAGGTGACGATCCAAAGAGTTCAGGATTACTTACAAAACAACTTTCATTAAATACAACTAGCCTATCAAACGAAGAGCCTGCTAATTCGATAAACCAAGACAAAAAGATTTTTTCAGCGGCGCCCGTTTATAATAACAACGTTTTACAAGGTTACTTGTATATGATTATTGGCGGCGAGATACATGACTCTATTTTGGCCGCCGTTAAAAAAGATAACCAATTTGGTGACACCTCAATTATCGCGGCTATTTCTATTGCGTTTATGTTGGCTATTCTATTAGTGTTATTCCGTTTTTTTACATTACCTCTTTGTAAAATATCTAATTCACTAAAAGACTTAGGGAACGGACAATGGAATAAGCAAGGTGTTAGCTTAAATTTAGACTTTCCAAAAGATGACGAATTACAACTTGTTGTTTCAACTATAAATAACTTGCTTGGAAAAATTCAAGGGCAGTTCTCTCAGCTAGAAAATATTGACGAGCAACGCCGTATCTTATTGGCAGACCTATCTCATGACTTAAGAACCCCACTGGCTAGCTTGCAAGGTTACATAGAAACGCTTTATATGCATGGGGAGCGTCTTTCGGCTGATGAACGTAAAAAGTTTATTAATATTTCCATGAAAAACTCTAAAAATTTAAAACGCTTAATAGACCAGATATTTGAGTTGGCATATTTAGAAGGCGGCCAGGTGACGTTAAAAAATGAGTCCGTTGCCCTTGGAGAGTTACTTTATGATGTAGCAGCTAAATTTGAGCTCAAAGCGACCCGTAAAAACATTGTCATTAACGTTGAACCCGTAGAGTGCAATTACCAAATATTTACCGACATTGGTAAGCTTGAACGAGTGCTCTCAAACCTAATTGACAACGCCATTCGACACACACCTAAACAGGGTGAAATTACACTTTCTGTTTTTGAAGTTATAGGCGACAAACAGCAGCTTCGAATAGAAGTAAAGGATACAGGAATAGGCATAAATCAGCAGGAGTTAGCGCATATTTTTCAGGCTCGTTATCGAGCTAGCAATACCCGTGAAGATACTCAGCCTCACGCTGGTCTTGGCCTAGCAATAAGCAAAAGTTTAGTGGCTTTATTTAAATCGGACTTATCAGTAGAAAGCGAAGAAGGCACTGGCACTAGGTTTAGTTTCCAAGTGCCAAGAGTAACCAGCTTATAAGCTTTGCAGGTCCTTTTTTGCTAAGTTTTCAAGGTTGTCAGCATGATCAATACGACTCAAATTTTGAAGTATTGGTTTTGCTTGCTCTGACTGAGCATTTAATATGTAAAGTTTCGCTAAACGATAACTTGCCCAGTGTTTGGAAGGCATAGCGGTTGATATATCAGCTTTCAAATATTTATGTAATGCCGATATTCCCTCTTCAACATATTGCTCTGAGAAAACAGCGTTTCGCCCAAGCTGATATGTGGCATTAAGTTTTGAATCTTTAAAGTCTTGTTCGCTCTCACCTGTGACCTCAGAGTAGTCAGCAATCGTGACTGCTTTGTTAAACGCTAGAAACGCTTTATCAAATTTCTTTTTTTGTTGGTAATAAAAGCCAACAACATATTGGGCCGTTGCACAGGTTTGAAATTCACTTTCTAGCGCCTTAATTATCTTTGTTTCAAGTTTTTCATCGTCATCTTCCCTCGCTATACTGACTAAGCTTAATAATCCTTGCAGTCGGTTTATTTCAAGAAGTTCTGCTGCTGTTTTTTTTGCCTTTTTAAGCGAACCACCAGCAATGGCAGGCGCACCTAGATAAAACTGAATTAAACCTTGATACCCTTGCACATAATTTGTGTCTAGCTTTATGGTTTTGATAAAACCATTTTTGGACTTTTTAGCAAAAGCACCTGCGCTAAATATTGACGCCTGTTGGGCTTGGCTTCCATTGATCATAGCAAGCCAATAATGCAACTCTGGATCTGAAGGGAAACGAGCTATTAGCTGTTCCATTGTGTCGCTAGCCTGGTCTAGTTTATTTTTAGCTAATTGAATCCGCGCTTTTAACAACCCCTGTTGTTTTTTTGAATCTACCGAAGATACTAATTCTGCTATCATCGTTGCCGCTTGCTCTAATTCTCCAATATAAAGAAGCCTTTCGACTTCGACATATGAGTTATGAGTTACTTTTAGTGTAGGCGCGGTGCCAATCGTACTCTCTTTGTTCGCTTCGCCTTTAGTTTGATTTACAGACGCCGTTTGGGTTGCAATAGCAGCTTGGGTTGCAATAGCAGACCCGGTAAAGCTCACAACAAGCAGCGATAACGGCATTAACTTTATAGCTTTTTTCATGTTCATTTTGTTGTCCTTTAAAGCCTTGATTGAATTTAGGAAATGTTTTTATTTCACATTATAAATTTTACGGTACTTCGACGCGTATACATGAGACAAAAATCCACCCACAACACCAGGCATTATCCAGAACATGATTTGCATGTTGCTAGGCACTAAACCCGCTAAAAATGATTGTCCGCCAAAAACCAAAAATGCAGTATAAGCAGCAATACCCGACGCGATAATGTTAGTTACGTGCTCAATAATCCAAGTGCGCTTACTAACTTCTGCACGAAAAATATACTTAAGCATGCCTATCGCCACAAAAAACGATAAAACACTAAAAATAGGATATAACAAACTTGCGCGCTGAAAGCTCAGCATACCAACGTAAACTGCAGATAACATTAATAAAAAAATAGGTACTAGGTGAGCAGGTGTTTTAAGTATTGAGCGATCGTCTTTTGCCTTAAGTACATTAATACCCTGTCGTGTTGTGCAAAGCACTAAGCAGGACAACATAAACAAAAATGCGGCTGTTGCTCTCGCTACCTCTACAACATTGGTTGCTTGCTCCAATGTAAACTGGTTGTTTGGATCTCGTACGGCCAGCGGGTCAATAAATACTAACGTCGACATCAATATGCCGCTGTAGGCAACAATGGTCATGCCTTTGGCAAACCAATTTCCTGCTTGTTTGTGAAAAGCGCCGCCTTTTTTGCTAAAGATGGGCAGCCAGAATATAACGAGTCCAGCACTTCCTATTGCTATATGTAATACAAGTGCCAATTTATGAATTGATTCGTACATGTTTAGTTCCTGTCATTGGAGTTTTGAAAAACTAGAATCAGCTTAACCTTCCCCAAAAAAACCAACAGTGCATAAAGTCATGATTTAAAACCATGACTTTTGACCTATTTTAACTCAACCTGTTATTTGCCATAATCAGTTAATATAAAAACAATAAATGAAGAATATGTCTTTCATTACTGCGGTAAAAAAACACATTAGAATAGAAGATGCAATTGGCGTAGGCACATGGTTTTTCGTCTTTTTTATTACACTTCGAATGATGCCAAATGCTGATCCAGTCATTCAAAACAACCAACCTTTTATCATCCTTGGATTTTTGGGTTACTTAATTTGTTTTATTGGCGCAACTCGAACATTTGGTAATCGCTTGACTATTACCCACCAGCGCCTATTTTTCACTTTCATGCTGTTGTTTTCATTCTTCATCATGAGCCTTATCCCTTTAGACTTTTTACCTATTTTAACCATTGTTTGGGCAGCAATTTCACTTCACTACTTATCCCCTGCTCGGGCATTTTTAATCACTTCAGTTACCGTGTTTACATGGTTTGCGCTTTACGCAGTGTTATGGGAACAGCGCGCCGCTTTTTATAGTGGTTTACTTTATTATGCCTTCCATATGTTTGCTTTAATGACAAGCTTACAAGTGATTAAAGCCCAACAAGCTTCTGACAAAGCCAAAGCGTTAAATGTTGAACTTGTTGCTGCTAAAGAGCTTTTAGCGGAGTCAACAAAACAACAAGAACGTACACGAATAGCAAGAGAGTTACATGATCTTCTAGGGCATCATTTAACCGCCTTGAATATCAACCTTCAGGTAGCTAACCATCTCACTGAAAAATACGACTCACCAGCGGACTTAAAACAACCCATTTCTCAGAGTTACTTTTTAGCTAAATTACTTTTAAGCGATGTGCGCGAAGCTGTTTCGGTTATTAGAGAGAATCAGCATATTGATATTGCTAAGGCCATAAAAGGCATTGAATCGTCATTCCCAAACTTAGTCATTAATGTGACCGATACCGAATTAAATATTGAAAACATTGAGCTTCTGCATGATTTATTGCGCTGTATCCAAGAGGCCGTGACTAACGCCATAAAACATGGCAATGCAAGTGTTGTAAATATTTGTCTTATTTCTACAGACACCACAATTGAAGTTGAGATAACCGACAATGGCAACGGCTACGCGAATGGGAACCGGTGCGTAAATGAGAATCCAAACAATAAACAACTCAGCACTTCACTGCCATTTGGAAACGGTCTGACAGGAATGCAAGAACGCCTATCCTCATATAACGGAACTGCAACATTTGAAATTATTGGAACTCAAGTGACTATTAAGCTAACCATCCCTTTATTAGATAAGGCTGAGGGAGCAAAAAATGACAATTAGTGTTTTGTTGGTTGATGACCAAATGCTAGTTAGAGAAGGTATTAAAAGCTTATTAAACCTCTCTGATTTTATAAAAGTAGTGGCCGAAGCAAATGATGGCAGCCAAGTCCTAGAGCAACTTTCACTGCACAAAATAGATATCATCTTACTTGATATGTCTATGCCTAAAGTGAATGGAATCCAAACGCTTAAGCTTTTACAAGAGAACAACATTGCCATTCCCGCTATTATTTTAACAACCTTTGACGATCACCAACTTGTGTTACAAGGTTTAACTAACGGTGCAAAAGGTTATTTATTAAAAGACGTGTCACTAGACACATTATGCAATTCAATTCAGACTGTTTTTGATGGCCATACCTTGGTGCAGCCAGCGATAACTGAAAGACTCGTAGCCGGTGTAAAAAATCAGTCTAGTGACTTATCGTCAACAAGTGCGAGTTTTATTTATCAAGATAATCAGGTGGAGCTTTCAAAAAAAGAGATGGAAGTAGTTAGGTTAATGGCTTGTGGTTATTCAAATAAGGAGATTTCAGAAGCCTTATTTAAATCTGAAGGGACTATTAAAAATCACGTGTCTAATATACTGTCTAAATTTGGAGTACGCGACAGAACGCGCGCCGTTTTAGCTGCTATTGAAATTGGCATATTAAAGTAGCCTTAGGTAACTGGGAATATTATGTGCGGTAGACTTAACGTAATTGACGATATTGGTGTTCAACAACTGTGTGAGCAGCTCAATATACAGCTTTGGTCCGAACCCTTGCAGACAGGCCGCTTTAAACGTGCAACTGATAAAGTCACCATTGTTCGAGAAAAAGCTGGCATTACTCAAGCCGATAGCGCTATCTGGTGGTTATTATTAGACAATCAAACCGAAGGGTTTAAGCCGTCTAAATACACCTCGTTTAATACGCGATATGACAAGCTAAATGTGCCTAGAAGCGCAGGCTATGTGCCTTTTAAAGAAAGCCGTTGCATCATCCCCGCCAAAGGTTTTGGTGAAACGGAGTTCGTTAACAAAAAGCCAACACACTATTACGACTTTGAGGCCGAAGACAGACAAGCTATAGCCTTTGGTGGTTTATACAAAGAATGGTTAAACGTTAATACGGGTAAAACAGCGCTGAGTTGCTCCATCATCACCTTACCACCACATGAAAAAATCAAACACATTCATAGTAAAGCCATGCCTCTTATACTACCCCAAAACAAAGACTTACTGACTGCATGGTTAGACTCAGCTCAAACAAACACTGAATTATTTAACCACCTGTTGCAGCCACACTTGCCACAAAACTTGTGGGCTCAGGCCATCGACAAACCGAGTACATTTAATGCCATTGGCGATAAAAAGCTGATAAATGGAGATTTCTGAATCTAAGAGCCGGAACTTCGAATTATAAGTTTTTAGTTTACATGTGACTCTGAATGTGACCCTACTTGTGGCCTGATTGACGCATTGATGTATTAATTGAAGTGATATTTTGAACCGCTAAAACCTTGATAGCCAAGGTTCTAGCGGTTTGTAGAAGGAATTGGTCGGACTGACTGGATTCGAACCAGCGACCCCTGCTCCCCCAGAGCAGTGCGCTACCAAGCTGCGCTACAGTCCGATACTCAATATTGCTTGTAATGGGGACTAACAAGCAATATTGGTTTATCTGTTTCGATAATATAAAACTTTGATTTTAAATCAACTATAGAATGTTTATATGCTATTCAACCGGTGGTTTATTAAGCTCTAAGTTTCTATTAGACTTATAAATATCTTGTAGCCATCTCATGTGCTCGATAAAAGGTTTTGGCTTCGAATACAAATAACCTTGTCCAATAGGGCAACCAAATGAAGTTAATAACTCTGCTACTCGCTCATTTTCAATGCCTTCTGCAACCGCATTGACACCTAAACGCTTCGCCAATGACAAAGTCACTTCTGTTATCGTTCTATTTCGTTCAGAAACATCAATGTTCATAAAGCAACGGTCAATTTTAAGTTCATGAAAAGGTAATTGACTCAAATAGTCTAAACTTGAATACCCTGTTCCAAAATCATCAATGGCAATCTTAAAGCCTTGATTATAGAGTTGGGTTAAAACCGATTTAGCCTGCTCAGGATCATCCGCAGTTGCGGACTCTGTCACTTCGAATGTTACTGTTTCATGTGAGATATTATAACGAGCAGCCGTTGTTAAAATATGAGCTACAAGGCCATTATCGTTAAAGTCTTTGCCCGATATATTAATCGACACATTCGCTCTCAACTCCAGTTTGCACAGTTTAGAGTGTTGCTCAAAACCTTTTTCGATAACCCATTCGGTAAGTTGATGAATCACGCCTGTTTCTTCTGCAATATCAATTACCAAGGATGGGTCAACAAAACCTTCTTGTGGGTGAAACCATCTCAACAATAGTTCACTGCCGTAAACCTTGTTATTAACCATATCAATTTGTGGTTGGTGGTAAAGCTCTAAGTCACCTTGTTCAATGGCGTTTTGAAGATCAGCCGCTAACCTAAAGCGCTGCTGTATATCAATATTTCGCTGCTCATCAAAGCGAGCCCACTTCTTATTAGATTTACGACCGGATATTAGCGCTTGTATTGTTGTGCTTAATAATCGCTCTGGCTCTCTTGTATCATCAGGGAAACATGCAACCCCAGCAACACTGCTCACCGACATGGTCACGCCATTGAGGTTAATAATATTGGACACTGCATTTTGTATAGCTGAAACATTTTGCTCCAGCTCCTCAGCTTCTAAATCCCCAACAAACATAACGGCAAACCGAGACTCATCTATTCGTACAATATGATATTTTCGACCGTTGCTATCTTTTGCAAAGGTATAGGTCTCTTTAATCGTAGAAACATAAGCTTCAATATTAATAAAAAGTTGCTTGAAGAATAAGTTAGCCGACTCTACGCCTAGCGCAGGAATAAGATCTTTCGCTTGTGGAATATCAAATACCATTAAATAAACAGGTTTTCTGCCCGTGCCTACTTTTTTAATTGCCGATTCTAAAAGTATTTGATTTGGTAACCCCGTGGCTAGATCGTGATTCATTCTATATTCCCGATCAATTTGATTCGCTCTGAACCTATCTAGCAAAGCGATAGCCATTAAACATATCTCAGCTAAAACTCCCAACAAAGAGCCGTTTCTCGTTAAAAAGTTATAACTAACAGTACCATTAAAGGCACCTACTGTTAGCATGCCTCCTGCTAACAAGGGAACCCATGAAACCAAGTAATATCTTACCCAAACAACCTTACTATTAAATACCATAGCCAATAATGTAATAGCATATATATATCCAACAATAAGCATACCCATATAGAACCCAAGACTCACGCTTTCTTCTAAAAAAACACAAACTAAAGCGGACATAAATAGAAAATTTGTTAAGTAGATACCTGTCTTTACGAACATTGGCTTTATAGTTTCAAAACGTAAAAAACTAATTGCAAACCTAATAGCAAATGTTAAGGATAAAATGTGAATAGAAACAATAAGGTTTTTATTGCTCCAAATAGCTAGATCGCTCGGCATAATAAAAAATGAAAAGCCATTAATCATAGATATGGCTGCTACAGTTGCCGATATATAGCAAATGTAATCGAGAAACGAGCGTTCTCTAACACCGCGATACATGAAGTAGTTGTAAATAACCATGATCATGCCAATTCCAAACAATGCGCCTAATAAAATAAGCTGGGCACTTGTTCGGTATTGAGAGTCGGTGACGGATTCAATTAATACAGGCGTTGCTGTTGAGCCATTTGATTTTATTCTTATAAAGATATCTGTTGCGCCAGACATCCCACCAAACAAACTCACCTTTGGAGATACATGGTCTATGGCGTACTCAGAGGTATTTAGATCACCTAGTACCTTTTCAAAACGGACTTGCCCGTCGTTTATGGCGTAAAAATGAATTATATCTAATGTGGGGTTATCAACACTTACACTAAAAGGTTCAAGATACCCAAGGTTAGAAACTGTAGATATTTTGTACCACATTGAAAAATCCATGGAGTCTGGTGTATGAACTTTTTGTTTGTCTTGCTCAAACACCGTACTAGGTAATAATTTAACTTGGTCAATCGTCAGTACATTTGATGTATCGTCAATGTACTCGACATTAAACTGTTGATAAATATCACTATCGTATTTGTCGGGCGAATAGAAAACAGCATAAACCAACGTAACTAACAACATTGTCAGCCACGCTAATATAACCAACATAGAACTGGGTTTGCTTAATACCACAATTCAAACTCCAAATTTTAAACTTTAAATATTAATCTTTTTTATCGTGATTAATGCGACTTCCATCTGCACCATCTTGATTTTTATACTTTGCGTCTGCACGTGAGGTATAAGGTCGAGCAGCAGGGCCCGTCATTGTTTCGAAGCTCAGTGCACCAATTTTCATGTGGGGTTTTAATGCTAGTGGCAGTTTGCCTGAGTTATAAAACTCTAAAACAATATTGCCTGACCAACCTGGATCAATACGATGTGCAGTTACGTGAACCATGAGTCCAAGTCTAGCCAAAGATGAGCGACCGTCCAGCCAACCAACTAAATTATTAGGTAAGGTAATAGATTCATGTGTAATAGCTAGTGCCAACTCTCCTGGATGAAGGAAAAACGCCTGTTCTTCTTTAAGAACAATCTCGTCTCCCATTACAGATTCTAGCGCTTTTTGAGTTTCTTCTTTTGGACCACTTAAATCGATAAATGGAGCTTGGTGATCTTGAAATACTCTAAACTTATTACCAAGTGTTAAATCAACAGTAATTCCTGAAATAAATTCATTAGATGGACGAGGTAATATGGAGATTTCACCTTGATCTAGTTTAGCTATAATGTCTGTGTCGCAAAGGCGCATGGGTTAATCCATTTTTAAATTTATAAAGTTAGAATGCGTTGTTCAGTCTGATTAGACATGTGCATCATAAGAGAAAATACCAGTTTCTGATACTCATTATTTGAATCTAAAAGTGAAAATGGCTTTCCGATGTCACCTTGATTCCTAATTTCAGGCTTTAAACTCAACTGAGCCAAAAGCGGAATTTTATGCTTCTCGGCACACACACTTCCGCCACCAGCCCCAAACAACGTATGGCTCGCTCCACAGTCTGGACAAGTAAACTGACTCATATTTTCAACAACACCTAAAATTGGTGTATTCACTTTTTGGAACATTTCAATGCCTTTTTGCGCGTCAGCTAGGGCAATGTTTTGAGGTGTAGTAACGATAATCGCACCATGGCATTTTATCTGTTCTGACATCGTCAATTGAATGTCGCCAGTCCCCGGTGGCATATCAACAAAAAGAATATCCAGTTCCGGCCAGTTTGTTTCATTAACAAGTTGCATGAGCGCTCTTGACGCCATTGGCCCGCGCCAAATAGTTGCTTTATCAGCTGGTACAAGGAAACCAATGGAGTTTAGGGCAACATCGTATTTAAACAGCGGTTCCATGGTTTTTTCATCAAAACTGCTAACATTTTCTCCTTGAAGACCAAACATCATAGGGATCGATGGACCGTAAATATCAGCATCTAACACGCCAACTTTATGACCGAGTTGAGCAGCTGCTGCAGCTAAATTCGCAGTCACTGTGCTTTTACCAACGCCACCTTTTCCTGATGCAACTGCAATAACAATCTTTGCTTTTTTCGGCAATGAGCTAGGTGGGTGAACAGGCGAATAATTGAATTGAATCGATATATTGTCAGGTAGGACTTTCAACAACGCCTCTGAAAGCTCAGACTCCACCGCGCCCGGGTAAAATGGCGTAGTTATGTGGACATCACTGCCGCTAGTCCCTCTACCTTTGATGACAACAGAAATGCGCCCAAAAAGTCCTTCTGGAAAATTAGCAGTGGAAATGTTCTTTAACGCATCAAAAATCTGCACTTTTAATGTGCTTTTGTCCGGCGTCATTTTTGTTACTTTTTCGGCACTTGCTGGGATACTAGTTTCTGACTCTGAGGATTTGGTGCTTTTTTTACCAAACCAATTAGAAAACTTCATTTTATCGACCTATCAACATATAGAATGGTGCATATTGGTTGCAAATTATGTAACATCGTACACATAAATAGTAGTGTTTTACTATCGATTCTAATAAAGGTTTCTTGAGATATGACAGCACCCCGCAAAATTCTTGTAACTAGCGCCCTTCCTTATGCAAACGGCTCTCTGCATTTAGGCCATTTGATGGAATATATTCAAACGGATATTTGGGTCCGTTTTCAAAAAGCACAAGGTAACGAATGTTACTATGTATGTGCTGATGATGCTCATGGCACACCTATAATGCTAAAAGCTCAGCAGCAAGGTATCAATCCAGAGGATATGGTTGCCGCAGTACGTGAAGAACGTATTACAGACTTTGCAGATTTTCATATCGAATTTGAAAACTACCACAGTACACATAGCGACGAGAACCGCGAGCTATCAGCAATGATATACAATCGTCTAAACGACGCTGGTTACATTGCTAAACGTTCTATTAGTCAACTTTTTGATCCTGAAAAAAATATGTTCTTGCCAGATCGCTTTGTCACAGGAACTTGTCCTAAGTGTGGCTCTGAAGATCAAAATGGCGATAGCTGTGATAAGTGTGGTGCAACATACAGCCCTGTAGATTTAAAAGATCCTAAGTCTGTAATATCTGGAGCAACGCCTGTACTTAAAGACTCTGAGCATTACTTCTTTGACTTGCCGAAGTTTGAACCAATGCTAAAAGAGTGGTTACACTCTGGCAGTATTCAAACTGAAATGGCCAACAAATTAGAAGAATGGTTTGAGCAAGGGTTACAGCAGTGGGACATCAGCCGTGACGCACCTTATTTTGGCTTCGAAATTCCAAATGCACCGGGCAAATATTTTTACGTTTGGCTAGACGCTCCTATCGGGTACATGGCCAGCTTCAAAAACTTCTGTGATAAAACAGATACTGCCGTTAACTTTGATGAGTTTTGGAACGAAGGCAGTGACACTGAGCTTTACCACTTTATTGGTAAAGATATCATCTACTTCCATAGCTTATTCTGGCCAGCAATGCTTGAAGGCGCAAAATTACGTAAGCCAACAAATGTATTTGCGCATGGCTTTGTAACCGTTAATGGCGAAAAAATGTCTAAATCTCGCGGCACATTTATCAAAGCCCGAACCTATTTAGATCATTTAAATCCAGAGTACCTGCGCTATTACTTTGCATCTAAACTTAATAGTGGCATTACTGATCTTGATTTAAACCTTGAAGACTTTAGTCAAAAAGTAAACAGCGACTTAATTGGTAAAGTAGTAAATATCGCGAGCCGCTGCGCTGGTTTCATCAAAAAGCGTTTTGATGGAAAGTTATCAGAAAATATTGATAATGTTGAGTTACTGGAAGAATTCCAAGCTGCTAAACCTCGAATTATTGAGCTGTTTGAGCAACGAGAATTTGCTAAGGCAATCCGTGAAATCATGGCGTTAGCAGACTTAGCAAACAAGTATATTGATGAAAAAGCGCCTTGGGTATCTGTAAAAGATGAAAACCTTCAGCAACAAACACATGATGTTTGTTCAATGGGAATCAACCTATTCCGTGTACTAATGGCCTACTTAAAAGCTGTTCTTCCTGCTATGGCTAAAGAAGTAGAAACGTTTCTAAACGATACTCTAAGTTTTGATAGCATTGATAAGCCATTGGTTAACCATGAAATCAACAAATTTAAAGCGTTAATGCAACGTGTTGAAATGGATAAAGTTGAAAAGATGGTTGAAGACTCCAAAGAAAACTTAGTCGCTACTAAACCGGCAGTTTCAAAACCGAAAAAAGTCAAAGTAGAAGCGGATACCACAAACGAAGCTCCAAAAGCACCGCTAGAGGCGGAACCAATTGCTGCTGAAATTGAGTTTGATGACTTTGCTAAAGTAGACATGAGAATTGCTAAGATAGTTTCTGCAGAGCACGTTGAAGGTGCTGAAAAGCTGTTGAAATTCCAACTTGATATTGGTGGTGAAACACGCCAAATATTCTCAGGTATAAAGGCAGCATATTCACCAGAAGACCTTGTTGGTAAATTAACGGTTGTTGTCGTAAACCTTAAACCAAGAAAAATGCGCTTTGGTATGTCTGAAGGTATGATTTTAGCGGCAGGTCCGGGTGGCAAAAACTTGTGGATTTTAGAACCACATGATGGCGCACAACCTGGTATGCGAGTAATGTAACGAAGTTGCGTTAACTAATATAGTTTTCGTAAAGTTTAAAGAGCCAATCTACGGATTGGCTTTTTTGTGTCAAATATTTACATTTATCTTTTTTATTCCAACAAATAGCGACATTTAAGTTGGCTAATCATTGTAAATTTATACATAATAAAGTCATAAAAATTCAATAATTACTTAAAAGCTAAATTCACGACGCCGTTAAAAGTTCGGCTAATAGCTAATCAACAATAAAAAAAATAATAATTATTATCAGCAGAAGGAATCATCTATGGACACTTCACAATTCAGTCCGGTTCACTGGTTAAATCATTGGGCGTCTGAAACGCCAGAGAAAATATTTTTACACCAGCCTAAAAACAGAAAAATTGAAACGCATAATTGGGCCCAAATAAAACAACAAGTTGAAGGCGTTGCAGCCAGCCTACACCACCTTGGATTAAGCAAAGGCGACAAAGTCGCTATATTAGCTAAAAACTGTGCCGAGTGGTTTATAACAGATTTAGCCATCATGCGTGCTGGTATGGTAAGCGTGCCAATTTATCCATCGGCAAATGCAGAAACAATTCAATACGTATTAGATCATTCAGAAGCAAAAGCTGTATTCGTTGGTAAATTAGATAAGCAAGAGCTAGCCGATAAAGGCGTTGCAGGCAACATCATTCGCTTAGGGATGAGTTACGATACAATTCCCGTGCAATATGACTGGCAACAACTTCAGTCACTTGGCGCCCCTATCGAAGAGCATCTGCCGCAAATGGACGACTTGATGTCGATCATTTACACCTCAGGTAGCACTGGTAACCCTAAAGGCGCAATGATCAGCTACAAAGCTTACAATTGGGCGAATGATAAAATTGTTAATGTACTTGGCTTTAACCAAAGTTCTCGTTTCTTGTCTTATCTACCTCTGGCTCATATAACTGAACGTTGTCTAGTCGAAGGTGCTGCATTCCACTGCAACATGACTATCTACTTTACCGAGTCACTGGAGCATTTTGTTGCAGATTTAAACTATGCTAAACCAACAATCTTCTTCTCAGTACCTCGCTTATGGAGCTTATTCCAGAAGAACATTATCGACAAAATTGGACACTCTAAACTAGAATTTTTGTTAAAGGTTCCAATTGTTTCAGGATTAATTAAGAAAAAGATCCAAAAAGGCCTAGGTTTAGAACATGCTCAAATAGCAGCTTCTGGTTCTGCTCCAATATCTCCGGCTCTTATTGAGTGGTATCAAAAGATTGATATTAATATTTGTGAAGCCTGGGGCATGACTGAAAACTGTATTTATGCCATTGGTAATTTCCCATTCCGCGAAGACATGATTGGTACTATTGGCAATGTGTTGGAAGGCTGCGAAATTAAAATTGCCGACAATGACGAACTACTGTTTAAGAGCGGCGGCTTATTTAATGGTTACTATAAAAACGAAGAAGCTACTAAAGAAGCGTTTGATGAAGATGGGTTCTTTAAAACTGGCGATTTAGCCAAGATAGAAGAAAACGGCGCGGTAAGACTTATTGGTCGTGTTAAAGACAACTTCAAAACAGCAAAAGGTAAATTTGTTCAACCTGTGCCAATTGAAAAGCGTTTAGCTCAAGACCCTCACATTGAATTGTTATGTGTTGTTGGTGCTGGCATGGCTGCACCTGTGACATTAGTGCAGTTATCTGAAGGCGCAATGGCAATGCCTCGAGCTCAAGTAGAGAAATCTCTTAAAGAAACGCTAACCGCCGTGAATGGGCATTTAGAGTCTCATGAAAAAGTAGGTGCCATAGTGGTTGTTGAAGAACAATGGACTCCTGAAAATGACATTCTGACGCCAACGTTAAAAATTAAGCGTCATGTTTTACACGAAAAATATGCGTCTCGTGTAGAAGAGCTTAAAGGCCAGGTTATTCTTTGGGAATCAGAGCTATAATTTAAACTCTATTAAATGCTAAAAGCCGGGTGTTTTAAATCAAACAACCCGGCTTTTTTATTTGCGGCTATTAGGTTAACCCATCATTTTAAAAGTTTTGCGATAATGCTTATAGGAAGCCATACCTTTATCGCAACTTCACCAATAGGTTAGTACTAAGAGTTTTTAATCAACTGCCTTTGAAGCTTCTGAACTTGATCTCTTAGCTCTGCTGCTTTCTCAAATTCTAAGTTTTTGGCTGCTTCCATCATTTGTGCCTCAACGGCTTTAATGTCTTTGCCAATTTCTATAGGCGACTTAGTTTGATAATCAGCTAGACCTTCTGCTACTAAAATACGCTGCGCAGCATTGGCTGTCTTTTTAGACTCACCAACGTCCATGATATCGCCAATACGCTTAACAATGCCTTTAGGTGTAATTCCGTGCTTCTCATTGTGAGCTTCTTGTATTGCTCTACGGCGTTCAGTCTCATCGATGGCTTTTCGCATCGACTTAGTAATACGGTCTCCATAAAGTATCGCTTGACCACGTACGTTCCTCGCAGCTCTGCCAATGGTCTGTATCAAAGAGCGATCACTTCGTAAGAAACCTTCTTTATCAGCATCTAAAATAGCCACCAACGAAACTTCAGGCATATCGAGGCCTTCTCGAAGTAAGTTGATCCCTACCAACACATCAAACTTACCAGCTCTTAAGTCTCTGATGATTTCAATTCTTTCAACCGTATCAATATCACTGTGTAAATAACGAACCTTGATATCATGATCAGACAAATAATCGGTTAAATCCTCAGCCATGCGTTTTGTTAGCGTTGTAACTAATACACGCTCATTTACCGCCACACGTTTATGAATCTCAGACATCAAATCATCAACTTGCGTTGCAATTGGTCTAACTTCAATTAGTGGATCAAGTAAACCCGTTGGGCGAATAACCTGTTGTGCCACTTCACCGTCGCTTCGTTCAATTTCATGGTTGCCAGGTGTCGCTGATATATAAATAGTCTGTGGCGCTAAACGCTCAAACTCTTCAAACTTAAGCGGCCTATTATCCATCGCAGACGGCAATCTAAAGCCGTACTCAACAAGGTTTGACTTACGAGAGCGATCGCCTTTATACATAGCGCCAATTTGAGATACCGTTACATGCGACTCATCAATGATAAGCAACCCGTCAGCTGGAAAATAATCTATTAAAGTTGGTGGTGGAGCACCAGGATCGCGATTCGACAAATACCTTGAGTAGTTTTCGATACCCGAGCAATACCCAAGTTCTTGCATCATCTCAATATCAAATAAAGTTCTTTGGCTAATTCGTTGTTCTTCGATTAGTTTATTGTTGTCTTTAAGCTGTTTTTTGCGCTCTCTCAACTCATCTTTAATATGATCAATAGCCTTAAGAATTTTCTCTCGTGGTGTTACATAGTGTGTTTTTGGAAATATTGTCGCTCGTGTAATTTGACGTTCTAACGCACCTGTAAGCGGATCAAATTGGGTGATGCGCTCAATTTCTTCGTCAAATAGCTCAACTCTAACGGCAAACTTATCTGAGTCAGCCGGGTAAATGTCAATAACATCGCCTCTGACACGATAACAACCACGCTGAAAATCAACGTCATTACGAGTATATTGTAGCTCTGCTAGTCGTCTTAGAATTTGACGTTGGTCAACCATATCCCCTTCACGAAGATGCAAAAGCATTTTCATATAAGACTCAGGATCACCAAGACCATAAATTGCCGATACCGATGCAATAATGATTACGTCACGGCGCTCCATTAGTGCTTTTGTAGCAGATAAACGCATTTGCTCAATATGCTCATTTATAGATGCATCTTTTTCTATAAACGTATCCGTGGAAGCAACGTAGGCTTCTGGCTGATAATAATCGTAATAAGAAACAAAATACTCAACAGCATTGTCAGGAAAAAAGTCCTTCATTTCGCCATAAAGCTGCGCAGCTAATGTTTTGTTGTGTGCCATTATTAGTGTAGGACGCGATACGTTGCGAATAACATTGGCCATGGTAAAAGTTTTACCGGTACCAGTAGCACCTAACAAGGTTTGATAGGCAAGACCGTCTTCAAGCCCTTCTGTTAGCTGCTTAATTGCCGTTGGCTGATCGCCACTTGGTTCATATTCACTAACTAACTTAAATGGCTTTTCTAGCTTTTCCATTACGACTGCTCCGCTATCACTTTGTTACTTTCAATTGAAGTCTCTAGGGTACGAACAAACCACCGATAAGCGATCAAAGCGGTAAACAGATTACCAATCACTCCACCTACAAATAATCCTATCAAGCCATAAAAGTGAGAACCTAAATAAGCAAACGGCACAAAAAAGACAAATAAGCGAATAACAGAGAGCACTAAAGCAAACATGGGTTTATGTAACGCATTGAAAGAAGAATTAGTTAAAATGATAATACCCTGTAAGCCATAGCCTAGAGGCATAGTCCAAATAAACAGTTTAATAACGAACATTACCTCTGGATCATCTTTACCAAACGCAAACGCAATGACGCCAGCCAATAGACAAAGCGCCAAATAAATAACGAGCTGGCATATCATCACAAATTTAGTGGTTTGTTTGTAAGCCTCAAACACTCTATCCCATTGATTAGCGCCAAAGTTTTGTGAAATAAAAGGTGGTAATGTCATAGACAACGCTAAAACAACAAGACTCGCAATGCTTTCTATTCTAGAGCCAACTCCAAAACCGGCTACAGCTGCAGTGCCATAAGTAGCTACGATAGCTGTTAAAACGGCCATCGCTATTGGTGTTAACATGTTTGCACCCGCGGCAGGCAAGCCAATCTTTAAAATCTTTCTACCTATAGTGATGAGTTCACTGAATTTAACCAGTTGTGTGGCTATCAGCTTTTTTCTAACCGTTAAAATATAAATGATAATCAATAAGCCAATACCCCAAGATACAACACTAGCTATTGCAGCGCCTTGGATCCCTAACGCCGGCACCGGGCCAAAACCAAAAATTAGAATGGGATCGAGGATGGCATTGATGAGTCCAGTACCACCCATTAACATGCTGGGCGTTTTAGTATCACCATTCGCTCTTAAAATAGAGTTACCAATCATAGGTAACATAAGAAACACGGAACCAATATACCAAACATCCATATATTCATGAATTAACGGCATTAAGTCTTGAGTAGCACCGAGTGCAGAAAAAATGATATCGGTCAGGTTGTACATTACAACTGCTAGCATAATCACTAACATAAAGGATATTATTAGCGCCCCCTGCCCGTCTGCTTTTGACTCTTCTTTATTACCACTGCCGTTTGCCTTCGCGACAATTGCCGATGTACCTATCCCTAAACCAATAGCCAAACTAATAATCGTAAAGGTTACCGGGAAAGTAAAACTGATAGCCGCTAATGGTTCCGTTCCTAATAAACCAATAAAAAAGGTGTCTACAAGATTGAATGACATTAATAAAATCATTCCGTACATAACTTGTTTGGTCATTTTTTTTAAAGTTGGAGCGATTGGACCCGTAAGTAAATTTTGAGAAGAAGACATAAATCCCACACAGTTATAAACAAGGACTGTATTCTAGAGAATGTTTGGTCAAGGTTCACGTAATAATGAGTCTTAATTGATCTTTATTTAAACTCGTAGATTTTTAGTATCAGATTTCGGTATATATCAAGAAATATTTTTCTTTTTGTAATAAATATACTGCTATTGTACACAGCTATAATCCGTTTCCTGAGTGCAGCGATTAAAAATCAAACCAAGCAGTCAAAAAAAACACAAAAACACACCTAACCAACTGTTTTAAATAAAGATTATAAAAAATAACAAAAAACCACAAAGAACCTATTGACACCCGAATCTACTGGCCTACGAGATTATATTACAATATAACTCACAGAGTTATCCACAGAAACAGTGGATAACAAGCTACAGACCTTGTATTTATTAAGATCAGGATCCTCGCCACTTGCTTAGTTCAATTTTTGTACCAATTAAGCTTGCTTTTTATGCTTTTTCCGCTGAAGAAATTTATAACTGCTCAATCCGTGTGCAAACAGACATAAATCTTGAATTTCACTACAAAATAAGGTTGACAGTAAAGGGTCCTGTAATTAACATTGCGCCCCGTTGTTGAGCAGTATTTGCTAAATGACGTTGTAGTTCCCCCTTAGCTCAGTTGGTTAGAGCGACGGACTGTTAATCCGCAGGTCCCCCGTTCGAGTCGGGGAGGGGGAGCCACTTTAGTATTACACCTAGTAATACATTTTATGAAATTCCCCCTTAGCTCAGTTGGTTAGAGCGACGGACTGTTAATCCGCAGGTCCCCCGTTCGAGTCGGGGAGGGGGAGCCATTTCATAAGTCAATTTTATTGTTCCCCCTTAGCTCAGTTGGTTAGAGCGACGGACTGTTAATCCGCAGGTCCCCCGTTCGAGTCGGGGAGGGGGAGCCAATAAAATATAATTCCTACTAAAAACGCCCTCTTCTTTTACTTCTAATTTGTTTATTTAACAGAACTTTTCTGATTTAATACGTCTAAATATTGATCTTTGAATTTCATTATTAATTCCAATGCTATTCTTATATCTATAACAAAACATTTTTCAGCAAAGGAGAACGCATGAATAAGCTGAGAAGCCTGCTTTTCATTCAGTTTATGAGCGGCTTATTTATAGGACTAGTTTTAGTCTTGCTTGGTACTTTCATGACATCAGCTCTAATAGAGCAGCAACAGATTGAAAATACAAAACTTATTCAAGTTCTTGCAGATAGCAATGTAACCGGCGATCCAAAAGTTTTATCAAAACAAATTAAAGACGCTGTAGAGCTCGACCTTCTTCAAATAACTAACCAAGAAGGCAACCAACTTTATAATTTTGAACAAAACAAAAGTAAGCAACCAGTGCTTGTATCATTGCTCCGCCAAGCTGACCTTTACACCAAACCTCGAACGGTAGCGACCAACAGCGGCAACTTAATTATTAAATTTCACTCAAACTATTCAGCGGTGTTAAGCCCTTTGTTTGACGTATTTTTGGGCCTTTTGTTTTTACCCATTATTATTATTTTAATTAGCTTCGGTTTATTTAAGTCATTTATAAAAAACACATTTAGTAAGACATCGGATGAACTTGCCGATTTAGTCACAAAAATAACAAACAACAAAACACTAGATGGCAAAAGCGACTTTAATAAACTTCCGTTGCAATTTGGTTCAACAATTTCAGCGTTAAAACGCTTAGGTAAGTTTGTAAACAATACATTAAGCGAATTTGAAAAGTCCGCATCTGAACTGAAGATTGAAGCATTTAAAGACAGCTTAACTGACCTTCCGAATCGAACTCGATTTGTAGAGTACTTTGAATCAGAAATAATAAACTCTGACAAAAACACACCATTTGGTGTTTTAGCACTGCTGCGTGCAACAGAGCTGCAACATATTAACCAGTCTAAAGGTTACCAAGAAGGTGATAAATATATAAAAGGCCTTTCCGAGATTTTAGAGAAAGTAGTGCACACCTATAACGGCGCTAGTATTTATCGCTTGAACGGATCTGATTTCGGAATAATTGTACCTAATATTACAATTAAAGAAGCTGACGTAATGGCACAAAATATTCACTCTAGATTAAATGAGTATATGCGTGCATCCGAACTGTCAGCTATTGGCAGCATGGGTATAGTCAGTTATGGAAAAGACAAGCCTTTAGGTGAGCTGTTAGCTGCGGCCGATACAGCAATTAGTTTAGCTCAAACAAAACATGTTAATGCATGGCATATTCAAAAAGAGTCAAACTTACAGCAAAACTCAACCTCTGCTTTTGGCAATCAAAATTGGCGAAACATTATTGATGATGTGATCAAGCAATCTAGCGTAACGCTTCTGTTCCAACCAATAAATGCCGCTAATCGAAGTAGTAAAGCTTATACGGAAGTCTATTCACGATTTAAATTAGAAGATGGCCAAGTCCTACCAACGGCCTCATTTTTAGCAATGGCGGAAAAGCTTAACCGTGTTGTTGATATTGATCGCATGATCATAGAGAAAGTGTTTGACGTAATTAAAACAAAGAACATGGCTGACAAGTTTTTTGGGATCAACATATCACCAGCATCTGCTCACGATGATCAGTTTATGATCTGGCTAGAACGTAGATTATTAAAAGAAGCAAACCTAGCTACAAAGCTTATATTTGAAATTTCAGAATACGGTCTTCAACAAAATGTAAACTCGTCACGTCGTTTCATTGATATGCTTCATAGAGCAGGCTCACGTGTCACTGTAGAAAAATTTGGTGTTGGTATAACGTCATTTAAATTTTTCCAAGAATTAAAGCCAGACTTTATAAAGCTAGACGGAAGCTATACTCGGGATATCGCTGATCAGAAAAACAACCAATACTTTATTCGTATGATCGTCGATTTATCGCATCGAATTGGTGTAAATGTTTTAGCTGAATGTGTAGAGACACAGGAAGAAAAGCATGTTTTAGAGAAGTTATTTGTTGACGGTTGCCAAGGTTATTATATTGGCAAGCCAGCAGCTATTTAAACGTTCACTCTAATTCATTTCATTAAAGCGTCATTTTTGACGCTTTTTTTTATTAAATCGAAATATCCTTACAGTTCGTATGTTGTTAAAAGGAACATAAAAAAGGATAATGTGAAGATTGTTAATCTATAGCTGAAACTTATGACCGAATACTTCTTGTTACTCATCAGTACTGTGCTCGTAAATAACTTTGTACTAGTGAAGTTTCTTGGGCTTTGTCCGTTTATGGGCGTTTCGAGTAAAATTGAAACGGCACTTGGAATGGCAATGGCCACAACCTTCGTTTTAACGTTGGCATCTATGAGTAGCTATTTAATTAACACTTATATCCTCCAGCCTCTTGAATTAGAGTTTCTAAGAACCATCGCATTTATTTTAGTTATTGCTGTTGTTGTTCAATTTACCGAAATGGTTGTCCATAAAACCAGTCCAAAGCTGTATCGCTTGTTAGGTATATTTTTACCATTGATCACAACAAACTGTGCTGTGCTTGGTGTAGCCCTATTAAATGTGAACGCTGAGCATAACTTTGCAGAATCCATCGTTTATGGTTTTGGTGCTGCCGTTGGTTTCTCATTAGTATTAATACTGTTTGCTGCGATGCGCGAGCGTCTAGCAGCTGCGGACGTGCCCTCACCTTTTAAAGGTTCGGCTATTGCCATGGTCACAGCAGGTTTAATGTCATTAGCATTTCTAGGATTTGCAGGGTTGGTATCGTTTTAATGGATATTTTATTTTACGCTCTCATCGCACTTGCTGTACTGGCCATAATATTTGGTGCACTTCTTGGTTACGCGTCTGAACGCTTTAAAGTTGAAGCTGACCCTCTTGTGGATCAGCTTAATGATTTATTACCGCAAACCCAATGTGGCCAATGCGGTTATCCTGGTTGCAAACCTTATGCTGAAGCTATCGCAAATGGCGACGAAATCAATAAATGTCCTCCAGGCGGTGAAGCTACAATTAAAAACATCGCAGACCTAATGGGTGTTGATGCAAAGCCGTTAGATGAAGCTCATGGCGAAGAAGATGTTAAAAAAGTAGCTTATATTCGCGAAGATGAGTGTATTGGCTGTACTAAGTGTATTCAAGCTTGCCCTGTTGATGCCATTGTGGGCGCATCGAAAGTAATGCATACCGTAATTGTTGATGAATGTACTGGTTGTGATTTATGCGTAGAGCCTTGCCCGGTTGACTGTATTGATATGGTCCCAGTTAAAGCACCAACAACACACTGGAAGTGGAATCAGCCACTAATCCCAGTTAAAAACGTTCAATAATTAGAATTGATAAATTAAAGTTGAGAAAGGTTTCATTTTGCAATCCGAATTAAGTCTATTAGAACAAATTAAACTCGAAAAAATCTGGGACTTTCCAGGTGGCATTCACCCGAGTGAGAAAAAGGATTTATCTAACCAGGCTCCTATTGCAAACTTGCCCGTTAGCAAGCGATATTACGTGCCCGTAAAACAACATATTGGTTCCGTTGATGACATCATCGTATCAATCGGCGATAGCGTATTAGAAAATCAGCCGCTAACATCAAGCAACCTAACAATGACGGTTCCCGTTCACTCTCCTATTTCTGGGAAAGTAATCGCTATTGCTCCTCATGTTTCAGCGCACCCATCTGCACAACCAGAACTAACCATTATTATTGATGCAGACATCGAACAAGTTTCTGCTCCATTAACGCCAATGACGAATTGGCAGGACAAAGACAAAGTTGAATTAACTGAGCAACTTAAAGTGATGGGCTTAAGTGGTATGGGCGGAGCTGGTTTCCCAACCCATATAAAAATGTTTCCATCAAAACCAATCGACCTGTTGATTTTAAATGGGGTGGAATGTGAACCTTACATAACGTCAGACGATACCTTAATGCGTTATTTCTCAAAGGAAATAGTCCAAGGCGCAGAAATACTTCAACATATTGTATCGGCCAAAGTATGTATTATTGGTATTGAAGACAACAAACCTGACGCCATCAAAGCGCTCAAAGCGGCCACTAAAGATATTGCAAACATTGACGTTAGAGTCGTGCCGACGAAGTATCCTTCTGGCGGCGAAAAACAGCTCATTCAATTGTTAACTGGATTGCAGGTTCCAAGTGGTGGCATTCCAGCGGACCTCGGCATTGTAATGCAAAACGTTGGTACAGCCTTTGCCGTTAAAGAAGCAATCATAGACGGAAAGCCATTAACCAAACGTGTTGTTACTATTACTGGTGAAACCTTAAAGAGCCCTCAAAACGTTTGGGCAAAACTAGGTACACCAACCCAAGACTTACTTGACTTTGCTGGTCATACTCCAGAAAAGCAACAACGTATAATTATGGGCGGCCCAATGATGGGCTTCTCAATATTAGATGCGTCTACACCTGTTGTGAAAACAACCAACTGCATTCTTGCGCCATCAGCAAAAAAACTTCCTCCACAAGGCGATGAACAAGCCTGTATTCGTTGTGGACTTTGTGCTGATGCCTGTCCTGCTGAATTACTTCCCCAGCAGTTACAATGGTTTTCTAAAGCCAAAGATCACGACAAATTGTCCGAATACAACTTATTTGACTGCATTGAGTGTGGTGCCTGCGCATATGTTTGCCCTAGTCAAATTCCACTTGTTCAGTATTACCGAACAAGCAAAGCGGAAATCCGCGAAATTGAGCAGGAAAAAATTAAATCCGAAAAAGCTCGGGTGAGATTTGAACAACGTCAAGAAAGGCTTGAGCGCGAAAAACAAGTGCGACTTGCAAAACATAAAGCCTCCGCTGAGAAACGAGCAAAAGCACTCGAGAAAGACACCAGTGCAAAAGACAAGATTGCAGCAGCGTTAGCACGAGCTAAAGCGAAAAAACAAGCAAGTACTGATGAATCAAATGACTCAGTTAGTAAGTCAAATACGACAACAAGCTCTGATTCAATGCCAGCAACAAAACCAGCGAATGCCGCCAAAGATAAAGTGGCTGAAGCAATAGCGAGAGCAAAAGCTAAAAAAGCAGCCAAAGAGCAACAAGAGAGCGCTGAAATACAGGCAGACAAAAAAGCACAACCAGTTGAAGCCAAAACAACCTCGGCTGAACCTGTCTCCACTGCTGAGCAAGAGCGAAAAGCCAAAGTAGCCGCGGCGATTGCCAGAGCAAAACAAAAACGTGAAGAAGCAAAAGCTGCATCACAAGAAAAAACTGCCGAACCTGAAACTAAGACTAATGAGCCTCAAGCTAAGGGTAGTGAGCCTCAAGTTAAGATAGAACCGAAAATTGGTTCTGAGCCTGAAGAAGAAACTCAGCTTACTGCAGAGCAAATTCGTAAACAAAAAGTAGCCGCAGCCATTGCTAAAGCTAAAGCCAAAAAAGCGAAGAGTGAATAATCCATGAGCGTATTTTCTAGTATATTTAAAAGCTCCCCTCATGGAGCAATGGGCATGACAACTAATCAAGTTATGCGCATGGTCTGTTATGCCACTATTCCTGGATTTATTACTCAATTGTACTTTTACGGCTGGGGAACATTGGTTCAGTTAGTGCTTTGTATTGGTGTTGCAGTGTTAAGTGAGGCTATCGTTCTTAGCCTCAGAGAAAAGAGGATCAGACGCACCTTATCGGATGGGTCAGCGGTATTAACAGGCTTACTATTGGCACTAAGTATTCCGCCTCTAGCACCTTGGTGGGTTAGCGTTATCGGTGTTGCTTTCGCTATTATTATTGTAAAGCAGTTATACGGCGGGTTAGGCTTTAACTTGTTTAATCCAGCAATGGCCGGTTATGTTGTACTGTTAATTTCATTCCCAGTAGCCATGACTAGCTGGCAACCTATTCAGCCGATGCTTATGCATACATTGTCTCTTGCAGACACAGCTTACGTAATCTTTACTGGCTATAGCATTGAAGGTTACAACTTACAGCAGCTCAGTATGCTAGTTGACGGCACAACGATGGCAACGCCATTAGATCAATTCAAAACCGCACTAGCGCAACAACAAACCGTATCTGAAATACTTTCATTACCTATTTATGGCGAATATGGAGGAATTGGTTCGCAATGGGTGAACGCAGCTTACTTACTTGGCGGGCTATTTCTTTTACAAAGAGGCATAATCCGTTGGCACATTCCCTTAGGCATGATTGCCAGTCTGTTTGTTTTAACTGTTATTGCATCAGCCACCGGAGCTGATACCACCTACCCTCCAGTACAACAACTGTTTACTGGCGCTGTCATGTTTGGTGCATTTTTTATCGCCACAGATCCTGTTTCAGCCTCTACAACACCAAAAGGACGCATCATATTTGGTGCACTAATTGGTGCTCTTATATTTATGATAAGACAATGGGGTGGATACCCAGACGGTATAGCATTTGCCGTGCTACTCGCTAATATGTGTGTGCCGCTTATAGACCACTACACACAGCCTAAAGTTTATGGTCATAAAAGGTAGCCATCATGTCTGAATCTAATATTGCACTCATCAAAAGTAAAAAAAATGCGCTCTTGCTCACTGCGTTTGCAGCTGTCTGTACGTTTTTAGTGGCATTAACACATCTAATAACGGCCCCTGTAATTGAAGAGCAAAAGCAGCAAGATATCTTACGAAAGCTAACACAGGTTTTGAACAAGGATAAGTTTGACAATAACCCTCTTAATAACTGTGTAATGATTACTAACTCGGATATTTCAGGAGTTAATA
Source organism: Psychrosphaera haliotis (assembly GCF_039523615.1). Taxonomy (NCBI): domain Bacteria; kingdom Pseudomonadati; phylum Pseudomonadota; class Gammaproteobacteria; order Alteromonadales; family Pseudoalteromonadaceae; genus Psychrosphaera; species Psychrosphaera haliotis. Next base: position 250,540 of record NZ_BAAAFQ010000004.1, read on the forward strand.
AGCCAACCAAAGTTTATCGTGCAACATTGAACGATGAGCCTTACGCCATGATTTTTCAAACGCAAACCAAACAAGGTTACAACGGCCGTATTGAACTTATGGTTGCCATTGATAAAAGAGGATCGGTACAAGGCGTTCGCACTATTGCTCATCAGGAAACACCGGGACTTGGCGATAAAATTGAACTAGAGAAGTCTGATTGGGTACTGGAATTTAACAATAAAATCGTTCGCTCTTTAAAAGACTCTAAGTGGTTTGTGAAAAAAGACGGGGGTCAGTTTGATCAGTTTACAGGCGCAACAATTACACCAAGAGCCATAGTTAACCAACTTAGACCAAGTGTTTACAATGCAACACAAGCTTTTGAAGAAGTCTTTGCGTTAGAAAACCAATGCAACATTACTGAGGCGGAAAGTTAAAATGACAGCAGAGTGGAAAGATATCGTCCGCAATGGCCTTTGGACAAATAACCCAGCCTTAGTTCAGCTCCTAGGATTATGTCCTTTATTGGCTGTTACCAATACATTTATTAATGCACTGGGGCTTGGCATAGCAACTTTACTCGTTTTGGTTGTTTCTAATTTAACTATTTCCCTTGTTAAGCAATGGGTAACCAAAGAAATACGCATCCCAGTTTTCATTATGATCATTGCGTCTTTTGTTACCATCATTCAATTATTGATGAATGCTTACACCTTTGGTTTGTATGTCTCGTTAGGCATCTTCATCCCATTAATTGTAACTAACTGTGCCATTATCGGCCGAGCGGAAGCCTTTGCTTCTAAAAATGGTCCTGTTGAGTCATCACTAGATGGCTTAATGATGGGGTTAGGTTTTACTGCAATTTTACTGCTCCTTGGTGGTGCCCGTGAAGTGTTGGGTCAAGGTACACTATTTGATGGAGCTCACCTGCTATTTGGTGAATGGGCGAGAGGCATGACGGTTCAAATCTTTGAGTTTGAACAACAGTTTTTACTCGCTATTTTGCCGCCTGGTGCATTTATCGGAATGGGTCTTATTATTGCGCTAAAAAATATAATTGATGCTAAGCAAGCCCAGAAAAAAGTCAAAGACGTGAAATCGGTTGAACGAGCGCGTGTTACTACCGTTAATTAAAGCAAAGTAATTTAAAATTATGAATAAAGAAAAACGCTTAGAAATACTAACTAGACTCAGAGATGATAATCCTCACCCAACTACTGAACTAGAGTTCACCACGCCGTTTGAGCTTTTAATTGCAGTTTTATTAAGTGCACAAGCCACCGACGTAAGTGTTAACAAGGCTACGCGTAAACTTTATCCTGTTGCTAACACGCCACAAGCTATTCTAGACCTTGGTGTTGACGGATTAAAAGACTATATAAAGACAATTGGTTTATTTAATTCAAAAGCCGAAAACACCATAAAAACCTGTCGTATGTTGGTTGAATTGCACAACTCAGTTGTACCCGAAGATAGAGCAGCGCTAGAGGCCCTCCCAGGCGTTGGACGTAAAACTGCCAATGTTGTATTGAATACTGCGTTTGGCTGGCCTACCATCGCTGTAGACACGCACATTTACCGTGTTTCAAACCGAACTAAGTTAGCAATGGGTAAAACCGTCGATGACGTCGAACAAAAGCTCTTAAAAGTTGTACCAAAAGAATTTAAAGTAGACGTACACCACTGGTTGATATTACACGGGCGCTACGTTTGTGTGGCCCGCAAACCCAAATGTGGTGCCTGTTTGATAGAAGACTTGTGTGAGTTTAAAGATAAAACTGAATAACGTCCGCTGATCAACAATGTTAATTGATTTATCAGCGTTCAGTCCATCCGGTATTTTTACCGCACATGATTATTCCAGTTGTGCTAACAAATATTTAATTTCATTTATGACTATTTCTGGCTCGTGCACGTGAACATAATGTTCAGATGTTGTAGCAAAAGTGATTTTGGTTTTCGTCGACAGGCTTTGCATTCCTGACAAGTCGACAGAATATGAGCGTTTAATTCGCTTCCATACCTTAGGGTGCCAGCCTTCAGGCGCGTTATCTTTAGGCTTCCATATTGCGTCTCTAGCCCAAAGCAAAACGTAAGGTTTATCACCAAATCCATCACTGTCTGCTATTAGCTGTGAGCCCGTTCTATTATTTATTTTTTCTAAGTTTGTTGGTGGGCCTTGCCAACGAGCTAGTTCCGCGTCCATTTCCTTCTTCGTGTCATCATCATAGCTATCAGTTTCAGGTGCCCACTTGTTTATGTGACTTTTAAACTGTCCATACAAAGATGGATCTACAAGTAAAATCGCCGCGACATCCTTTGGATAGCGATGGTTAAACAGTTTGATTGGGTAGGATCCGTAAGAATGTCCGACCATCAAGTATGGCGGCTTGATACCAACTTTATTCAACAAAGTGTATTGATGCTCAACTATTGTTCCTACATCGTAATTGTTAGTCGACTTACTACTTTTTCCTAAATTAGCCCTGTCGTAGATACAAATCTGATTGGTTTTAGAAACTGAGCTTATTACATCTTTCCACCCTCCGCTTTTGACAGTGCCACCAAATCCATCATTAACAATAATTGACGGCGCCCCCTTGCCAAAACATTCTATATATAAGCTTGTTTCTCCAACACTAACTAACGTTGCAATATTTGGCTTAACTTGCTCATTACTAAACGCATTAAAAGTAAAAAACAACGTACAACAAAAACATGCCATCATTTTAATCATTAAACTTTTCACAGTGGTTATTTCTTTTGCAATGGCGGTGTTGGTTGAACAATCGGCAAGCAATAAAAGTATTCTGACTATTCTAATCATCATATATCCCAATAATTTAAAAGGTGCGGCGCTCAGTTAATTTCACTTTATGCGCGTTCTAATTTGATCACTATATTTTGAACACTTTGTACTACACACCCACTCTAGTTAGTTAATAAAACTTTCTATAATGTTTTAAAACTATTGTTTTTATTGGATATTTTTGGCTATAAATGACAATTGTTACTATTGCATTAATTAAAACTCATTTGTTTGGTTTCAATGAAAAAAGCCAATTGCAGATCCAAGTCTCGATGTTTGGCAATGCTAATAGCCTTATCAATTGAATAATGAAACTTTTCTGGTTGTTTTTGTATTTTCGCAAGCTTAGCTAAATTTGCCCATGAATGGGCCTCACCGACTGGACAGCGTAAAACTTGATGGTGTTCTTTTTCTTCTTTGTATAACTTTTCAACTAGCACGTAATCTTGAGTGTTTAAGGCGATGGCTGCTTGAAGGTTTTTAATTTGTGCCATTAACAACCAGTCATTATTTTTCTTCGCTGACTTCAAAGCTTGTTCTGCGACTTTTGATGCAGTTTTGTCGTCATAGGTAACGTAAAAACTAAGGGCCTTTAGATGGAGTAGTCGGGTTATCTCACCCTCATTTTTAGAATTAAGTAATGCCGGCAGTACGTTTTTAATGTGTATTTTCGCTTGTTCAAACTGTTTTAACCTAAGCCAGATTTCTATTAATATCCGCTGCGCAGTGTAATTATCTGGGTTACTGAGCACGATAGTTTCAAGCATTGATTTGGCTAACTGATAGTTGCCTTCATTACTGGTTTCAATAGCCATACCGAGCATTTGATTATTGAAATCCGTTTCATACATCTGATGTACTAGCTGCGAATTCCCACCTATTTGCTTTGCAATTAGTTGACTAAAGTCATCAATTAAGGATTGTATGTTTCCATTAGTAATGACGCCTTTTTTCACATAGTCACGATAATGAAGTGTGTAAACTAGTTGGTAATCATGCGGTGAGCCTAATAATTTTGATAACACAACAAGTTCTGCACCAGAAACTTGAAAAATTTTTTGAATGTCTTGTACTTGAATATTGTCTTGGGGGGCGTTTGCTCGATTTAAAACTTGTAAAACGTAATCGGTTGCCAAAACTGCATTGTGTTTTGAATTCGGCAAACGCTGAATGACCTGATCCATCATGCCAAGCTTAACCCAGTTATGGTCGTTACCGATGATATGATTTTGGGTAGGTAAAATAATGATTGAGCCTTTTACCTGTTGTTGAGCATTTTGACTTCCGGTCGAAATATCGTACTTTTTAAAAGCGAACAATAACAGGATCACAGCAACCAGAGAACAACAAAGAACAGCTAGTCTATTTACTTGGGTTTGCGTGCGTTTAGTATTATTTTTTCGCGTTGAGTTGTTGGCAATTTCGACTGTGACTGATTCGAGCGGTTCAACTTTCGGTAGCCATAAATACCCTTGTTTTGGAATAGTCTTGATTACATCGTCATTTGGAAAAAGCTGTCGTATCTCATTAATAGACTGAAAAACAACCTGCTCACTGACAACTGAGTCTTTCCACACAGTTTCTAACAACGATTTTTTGCTGACAGGTTGTCCAGAACTCTTGATCAACAAAAGTAATAACTGGCAGGTCTTGGGGCGGATATCAAGTGGCGTGCCATCAGCAGTAGTAACTGATAATGCTTGCTCACAAATGCGGTGGTTTAAAGTTTGGTAAATCAAATTATTCGCCTGTCCATGAAACTTATAATTGAACCTAACATGCACCCTAAAAAACAACAACTAACGAAAATTTGATTGTTTAGGGAAGATGAGAGATTGTGCTGAGTGTATGCATTTGGCATAAAAAGAAAGATAAGCAACTGCAATCTACCTTTCGTATCTTTTGGCTGGCCTACCATCGCTGTAGACACGCACATTTACCGTGTTTCAAACCGAACTAAGTTAGCAATGGGTAAAACCGTCGATGACGTCGAACAAAAGCTCTTAAAAGTTGTACCAAAAGAATTTAAAGTAGACGTACACCACTGGTTGATATTACACGGGCGCTACGTTTGTGTGGCCCGCAAACCCAAATGTGGTGCCTGTTTGATAGAAGACTTGTGTGAGTTTAAAGATAAAACTGAATAACGAATCTAAGGGTCCCTTTCCATCATCTGGAAAACTGAATAAAAGGTGTTAGACTTAAATACTTCTAAATCGAGTTACTGAAAAAGACGGGCAATGGCCCTATGATTTAGTTTAAAAATTTATTATTTCTGTGACATTAAATCAGCACATATTTTGCCTAAATCAGAATAACATTCTGGCTTAGACACCATCAGCTTTCTTTTTCGGAAGGTGTAAGATGCAGTCATTGTTTTTTAGGTTACTCTTTTTAAAGTGTGCAACTATTGTACTGACATCGTCAATGAATGTTGCTGCTTCCTCATTAGAACTCAACGAACTCACTTACATAACTGAAAATCATGCGTCGTTTAATTATGTTCGAGATGGTCAATTGGAAGGATTTGCCGTTGAGGTATTGTTAAGTGCTTCGGCAGACTTGGGTAGCCCGGTTCAACGAGACGAGATTTTGGTTCAACCTTGGGCAAGAGCTTTTAAAAATGCCTTACGAGGGCCCAATACCGTTTTATTCAGTACGATTCGAACCCCCGAGCGAGAAGATAAGTTTCAATGGGTAGGTCCATTCGCTTCCGAAAGCGACGTAGTGATCGCGCTTAAAGCTCGTCAAATTAAAATTACTGACTCCGCTAAATTAAAAAGTTATATCGCCGGTGCGGTTAGAGGTGATGTAGGGGAAGAAATACTTCAAGAAATAAAGATTCCATCGGATAATATCGTATTATTAACTAATCCAACAAGTATGGGGGCCATGTTAACGGCTGAAAGGATTGATGTATGGGTTTTTGGGGAGTTTGCTTGGAGTGAAACATTAACGTCAGCTGGGTTAAATCCTGCTTTATTTGAAGTGATTTTCCGCTTTCCGCCAAAGCATTATTATTTCGCCTTAAGTAGAGACATTAATCCTATGCTGGTCCAATCTTTTCAATTGGCTATTGAGCAAACACTTGAAAAATACCAAGACGATTCAAAATTTTCTATATCGTTAAACACAAGCTCTTTTACTGGTCGTAAGTCATCCATGACCTCCCAGCATCAGCAAATCCCTATGCTAGAAAAGTCGTGCCTAAAAAAATCAAATTAGACGTATACCACTGGCTTATCCTTCACGGGCTTGATATTTGTAGTGCTCGAATACTAAAACTTGATCGTGTTTAGTAAATTAACGTTAGTTTTTAATTTAGTCCCCAATTATTTAAAATCGATTGAAACTGGCCATTCTCTTTAATTACTCTAAGAGCTTGTTCTAAGCCCTTAGCTTTAGAAGCGCTAAGCGATAAGTTTCCAGCTAAGTGTAATTCATTTGGAAAGTCAGTTAACTCAATCACCCTTTCAACGTCGTCCACATCAAGATTCAAATCACTCAACTCTGTATTTAAAGAAAGGGTATTAGTTAACACAAACTCAATTCTGTTAGTAAATAACATATGCCATAAGCGCTGATAATTGACACTTAGTGACATATTACGCTCTTCCTTAAAGCCTGCATTACGAAGATATGATTCACTGTAGTAACTACGAATAGTGCCAACAACATGGTTTTTAGCTTGCTCTAAATTAGCTACGTTTTGATTACTCCCTTTTAAGGAAACTAAGAAAGCATCGTTATGATACATTTTACCTAACCACAAAAACTCATTTTCTCTGCTTGGGCTCTTAAGTAACGAAAACATTAGGACATTTGGATTGGTTTTAAGTAAATGATGTGCACGAGCAAAAGGGTATAGCTCAATAGAATAGTCAATGTCGGCTTCTTTGGCTAAGGCCTTGATTATGTCAACCAAGGCACCTTTAACCTTGCCCGATTTATCTTTAAAGTGGTATGGAGGAAGATCCTCAGCGACAAACTGCAACGGCTCAGCTTGGGACATAAAAGAGAGAACCGCTATTAATACAAAAATAATTTTCAATTTAATACCTCTACAGCTAAAAATTCATGCGCTGTTTTAAATTGGAGTGTTCCAAATATGACGTAATCAGCTTTGGTGTCAATCAGTTTTAGTTTTAAACTATTCTCCCAATACATTTTCAACATTCTGAATTCTGGATAGACAGAGGATAAAGACTTATACTTCCTTTCTAATAATTAGAATTATTTCTTCTATATTTAGCAGTTTACATGTACGTCACAGAATATAGAATGTTCGACAGTTAATTTAGGGACAACACAAAATGATTAAAAACTCCGATACAAGCTTTGGCATCGTAAACATTGCTATTCACTGGATTACCGCACTATTGGTATTTGGGTTATTTGGTGTTGGTTTATGGATGGTTGACCTAAGCTATTATAGTGAGTGGTATCGCACAGCACCTGATTTACATAAGTCTTTTGGCCTCACCCTTCTAGCCCTTACTCTTTTTAGAATTATTTGGAAGTTAATTAATCCGTCACCTAAAGCTTTATCTAGCAATAAACTAGAAACCATAGCGGGGAAATTCGCTCACTTTGCAATATACGCTTTGTTGTTAACTATAATGGTTAGCGGATATTTAATCTCTACAGCAGACGGCCGCGGGATTGAATGGTTTTGGTTATTCGAAGTAGCGAGCTTAGGTGAATTTGTACCTAACCAAGAAGACATTGCTGGTGATATCCATGAATGGGCTGCCTACATTTTAATTGGACTTGTTGTTGTGCATATTATTGCCGCTCTAAAACATCATTTTATTGATAAAGATAAAACGCTTGTTCGTATGGTAAAAGTGCAGACAGAAGAACAGCAAGATTAAAGTTTCAGCTTTGTAGTAACATTTGAGTTTGAACGTTATTACAAAAAGAATTAAAAACTCAAAACCGTTGTTTATAAATTTTATAAAAAAATAATTAAATCTAATAAAAGGACAAAACATGAAAAAGTTAATGATTACATTGGCCGCTATTGTTGCATTAGGCGCGAGTCACATTGCACAAGCTGCTGATTATAAAGTTGATATCAAAGGTGCTCACGCATTTATTAACTTCAAAGCTAACCACCTAGGTTACAGCTGGTTAACGGGTCGTTTCAATAAGTTTGACGGCAATTTTAGCTACGATGCTAAAAACCCTGAAGCAAGCAAAATTGTAATTGATATTGACCCTGCTAGTGTAGACAGTAACCATGCTGAGCGTGATAAGCACCTTCGCAGCGCAGACTTCTTAGCGGTTGATAAGTTTCCAAAATCAAAGTTTGTAAGTACAAAGATTACAGACTTAGGTGACAATAAACTAAAAGTTGAAGGCGACTTCACTTTGCACGGTGTTACAAAACCAATCGTAATTGATGCTGTAAAAATTGGTGAAGGTAAAGATCCTTGGAACGGTTACAGAGCTGGTTTTGCTGGTACCACAACAATCAACGTTGCTGATTACGACTTTAAAAGTGCTTGGGTTGGCGAAGTTCAACTTGAGTTGCTAATTGAAGGCATCAAGCAATAAGCATTTTTTAAGGCAGCTTTAAAATTGCTCTAAAAACCAAAAGGCCACTGTAAATTGTGGCCTTTTTTGTATCTCCAACATTCCCTAAAATATAATCTGAATGCCTATCGACGGTATTGGTGTTTCAGGAAACTGATATTCTTTTTCTTTTTCAGAGTAATCAGCATTATATTCGTAACCCTCTACACTTTTTTGGCCATAAAGATTAAGCACCTCAAAGTATATATTGGTTTCTTTATTCCATAACGTTGTTTGATAATCCAAACGAATATCTAATCTATGAAAGTACTCTAAACGATCAGAGTTAAAAGCCGCTTCTACGGGATCGTAAAAAATCGGTTCTTGCTCAGCATCTGGATTTCCAGATTGGTCTAAAGGATAAACCGGATCTGCACTGATAATAGGAGTGTATAAACTGCCGCTTTGAAGTCTCCATCGGCCACCTATTTGCCAACGCTCATTAATCTCATAGTTACTGACTAAGTTCACAATCCAAGGTAAATCATATTGATATCTAAATTCTTCGCCAGTCAGGTTATTGACTCGTTCCGTTTTACTGTAAGCAACACTCAGCCAGCCATACCAATCATTACTAATTGCTTTGTTTATTAAAAACTCAACGCCATAGGCATCACCTACGCCTTCGTTTAAATAATTAGCGCCTTCTGAATTAGATGGACTTGAGGTTAAATCATTAACTTGTAATAGCGGATTACTGACCACTAAATCGTCCATGTCCTTGTAATAGGTTTCTAAACGCCATGCATAATCTGACTCACCAACGTATTCAATACCTAAAACATAATGGTTTGATTGACTGAGCTTTAAATCCGGAGCCCCAAACTTACTGGATAAATACTTATACTGTCTAAACCATTGATGGTGCTGGCCCGCCGCAACTTTGAGTCTATATTCATCTGTTACTTGCCAACGAAGGGTGACTCTTGGTTCTACAAAAGTTTCTTCGGTGTAGTCATTATAAGAATAAACGGCACCAACTCGTGCTGACCAGTCTGCATTTAAGTCCCAATCATAGTCGGCAAAAAGATTGTAAAAATTAATATCTATTTCATCACTTTCGAACTCGGTATCGGCGTAATAACTTGGCGGGCAAACCTCAAACTCATTGTTACATGGTTGTTGCTTGCCAGTAACCGCATAATCCACCGTTTGACTTCGCAGCTCAACACCCGAGCTTATTACACCATTGCCCCAGTCTTGATTATTTTTGACTTTGAACATGTAGTCGGTTGTTTTAGCGTCTAAATCTAAAAGCTGGCCAATAACAATATCACCGCTTCGTTCAAGTCTGTTTGCGATGACTTTTGTTTCGCCCCAGTTACTGTAGTTTGTCCATATTATGCTTTGATTATGGTAATACTGATCAACGCCTATTCCGCCTTGTAAATCCGGGTTTTGTAAAACTTCATCGGAGTCGTCATCAAATAACAATGCAACTTCATCATTTGAGCCTGTGGCTTGAACTGTCAGTTTATTGTCGGCGTCTATGTAATTAACGTACTTAAACTGGTAATCATTATTAATAGGAGCTTGGTCAAACTGAAACTGCTCTTCATCATCTAAAATTTCTTCAATGTATAAATGAACTAGGCTTTGCCTCATGGCAAAATAAAAGGCTGAGTTTTCATTAATCTTAGATTCAAATAACACGCCTGTTCGAAGGAAGCTAAAGTCGACAATGGCGGTAGGATCTACAATCTCAGGATCTTTTAGTCGAGTGTCTATAACGCCACCAATGGCATCATTAAACTCTGCTTCCCAAGCCCCTGTTTTTAATTCAAAACTTCTAATTAAATTAGGGTGAAAGGTACTAAAACTGTCTATATGGAATACGTTACCAACGGGCACATCGTCCGATTGATAATACATGTCTTCTGGGGAACTACCTCTTACCGCCGGAGCAAAACCTCTGGCTAAAACAATACCTGGTAGACTTTCTATGGCTCTGATTGGATCATTGCCCGCGCCTGGTACTTTTAGGATTTTATCTGAACTGAGTTCTAGTCCTGAATCCTTAGAGCCTACAACTCTAATCTTTTCTATTTTGTTGTCTGTGTTATCCGTAGACGCACTTTTTGGAGTTACGTTAACCGACTGATCCGGTTTTTTCTTTTCCTTTCCATTTGCTTCTTCATTTGCGTAATCATTTGCCAGAGCAGCAGAAGAAAGTAATGTTAAACCTATAGTCGACAACAAAGGGAGCGTTTTCAATTAGATATCCTTTCAAAATAAGAGCTAAACCAATTTCAGTACGTTGTTACTTTCTTTATAGTTTATTTAATTGTGTTTGTTTATTAATTTTAAGTTTTATTTGTCAGCTGAAGAGAACAAATCTGGAGTTGGTTCATTAACTTGGTTGTCGTTAGTTGAATTGATGCCGGATTCGAGTTGTTGAATTTCGATTTTTTTTGCTAGCCAACGACGCTTTCTCATTTGGCATAACTTAATGACATGACGTTTGTGTTCGTCGTCTAATTTCATCCAGCCGAATCGCTCTTCTCTACTTCTAAAACAACCATAACAATAGCCATTGGGTCCGTTTTGACAGGTTCCAATGCAGGGGCTGGGTATTTGAAATAACTCTAACTGTGGCATAACAGGAGTTTATGTGAGGGGGAATTTTTATGCAACTAATACAAAAAAGCTCCACATATGCGGAGCTCTTTTAGCGATAATATTGATTATTCAATCAAATCTGTTGGGAATGCATCTCGCATTTCTGCCCAAATTTTACCTGAATCAATACCGTACTTTCGGATCATGTAAATTGATTCGTCATGCTTTTCGCTTGTTGCGAATTTTTCTAGGTCAGCGTAATAATTACGAGCCAACTGACGAGCTTCATCATTTGAGAAGTAATGCCCTGCAATTTTTTCCCAGAAACCTTTAAAACCATTTAGAACTAATACATAAATTGCGTTGCCAGAGGCATGCGCTAATTCATGGTTTAAACGGTAGTCGAAATCGGCAAACTGCTGAGGATCGTCAGACACTTCCAAAGCTTCTTGAGCTAGTTCAATAACTCGTTGAGGGTTGTTTTTAATCGCACCTCTAATATAAATAGCACTTAAGTTTGTTCTAGCTGATAACAATTGATCAATTAGGTTTACTGCACCATCAATATCTAGTTTGGCTAATGTGGAAAGTATATTAACGCCACACGTGTCCCAGTAGTTATTAACTTGAGTAGGTTTACCGTGTTGAATAGTTAACCAACCATCTCTTGCTAAACGCTGAAGAACTTCACGAAGTGTTGTGCGGGTTACGCCAATAAGCTCTGAAAGCTCGCGTTCCGCTGGTAAAATTGAACCTGGAGGGAAGCGATCATTCCAAATAGAGTCTACAATGTATTCTTCGGCAAACCCAGCTGGGCTCTGCGCCTTTATTATTTTCATGTAAATTTATCATATCTGGTAACTTAAAAAACTGATTGTACCAGATGCTTTAAATTGCACAACAAATCAATTTTTAGTGCTGAAAACTAACATTTTCGTATAAAAAGCACTAAATTAGTTATCAATTCAATTTCATTTTTAGTACATTGAAGAAATAACTAAAACAAAAACTTACGATATATCAGAAAGAAGGCTAGTTAAAGTATGCAGCAAAGTTCTCTGAGCGCTTTTTATCAAAACTTTTTAGGAAACTCTCCTGAATGGTACAAACTTGCAATAATTGCATGTTTAATAATCAATCCAATTATATTCATGGTCGACCCTTATGTAGCGGGCTGGGCATTAGTATTGGAATTCATTTTCACTTTGGCGATGGCATTAAAATGTTATCCCCTGCAACCTGGCGGTCTTTTAGTTATTGAGGCTGTCGCAATAGGGATGACAAGCCCCGGGCACATTGAACAAGAAATTTCAGCTAACCTAAGCGTTCTATTGCTGCTTATATTCATGGTTGCTGGTATTTACTTTATGAAAGACTTACTTATGTATTCTTTCACAAAGATGCTTTTAAAAGTCAGATCTAAAATAGCCCTGTCGCTCTGTTTTACCTTCGCAGCTGCGTTCCTATCGGCCTTCCTTGACGCATTAACCGTTGTTGCAGTAATCATCACTGTTGTGACCGGCTTTTACATGATTTACCACAAAGTCGCATCAGGTAAGCAATTTCACCACATTGAACACGATCACACCTCAGATGATCACTTAGATAATCTTAAGCGCACAGATTTAGAAGAGTTTCGTGCGTTCATGAGAAACATCATGATGCACGCCGGTGTTGGTACTGCACTTGGTGGTGTTTGTACTATGGTTGGTGAGCCTCAAAACTTAGTAATTGCAGAACGTGCTGGTTGGCAGTTTGTTGAATTCGCTATCCGTATGTCCCCAATCACTATTCCAGCGTTAATCGCAGGCTTAATGACGACTTACGTTGTAGAGAAATTCAAATTATTTAGTTACGGCGCTGAGCTACCAGAGCCTGTTCGCTTAATTCTTATGGATTATGATGCAGATAGCGACGCAAAAATGACGAAAAAAGACAAAGTGAAAATCGCGGCACAAATAGTTATCGCGATTTGGTTAATCATTGGTTTAGCGCTTCACTTAGCAACCGTTGGTCTTATTGGACTATCAATCATTATCCTGGCAACGTCAGTAACAGGTATAACTGATGAGCACCAAATAGGCAAAGCGTTTGAAGAAGCCCTACCATTCACCGCCTTGCTTTGTGTATTTTTCGCAGTTGTAGCAGTAATTATCGACCAAGGTTTATTCGCTCCTGTAATCCAATGGGTATTAACCTTTGAGGGTAAAACCAAGATGGTGATGTTCTTTATCGCCAACGGTCTCTTATCCATGGTGAGTGACAACGTGTTTGTTGGTACGGTTTACATTAATGAAGTTGCTGCGGCACTTAAAAAAGGCATTATTACTCGTGACGAGTTTGACATGCTAGCCGTTGCTATTAATACCGGTACTAACCTTCCATCGGTTGCAACACCAAACGGACAAGCCGCATTCCTATTCCTTCTTACATCTGCATTAGCACCATTAATCAGATTATCTTACGGTAAAATGGTTTATATGGCGTTGCCATACACTGTAGTGCTTTCTATTGTGGGCATTTTGGCAACCTATTATGGCTTGTTCGAAGCGACAGATTGGCTATATCAAAATGGCTATATTCAGCATCACACCGGATTAGGAGAGGCTAGCTCTGCCGGCCACTAATTAATGAATGTAGTAAATGTAATATCTTCTTGGCCAGCCTCGCGCTGGCCTTGGGCTTTTTTAGCCCTATCAGCGTTTGCGTTTGAATCTATTGCACTGTATTTCCAATACGGCCTTGGACTTGAACCATGCATTATGTGTGTTTACCAACGAGTTGCAGTGCTTGGGCTATTTTTAGCCTGCTTACCTGCATTAGTTCGTCCTGACTTGGCGTTAATGAGACTAACAAGTTTTATTGGCTGGATAGTTTCAGCATTTTGGGGGCTGTCAATTGCATACGAACATGTGCAAATGCAAAATCCTGATAATTTCATGTTACTCATGTCATGTGATATCTATCCAAACTTCCCTAACTGGCTGCAACTTCACCAATGGTTACCGGGAATTTTTGAGCCTAGAGGAACATGTGGAGATATTGATTGGATGTTTTTGTCATTATCAATGCCACAATGGATGGTCATTATATTTGGTGGTTATTCATTAGCGGCACTTTTTGCCCTTGCGGCAAGAGTTGTCAAAAAAAAGTCAATATAAAGCCCAGCACACCACATCTTTCTATTAAGCTGTAGAGTACATTTTTAAAGCTCTACAGCTTATCTCAACCACTTCAAGTACTTACGGTAATTCAAACTACAAACTGGCACACTACCTGCTTATTTATTTGCTCATAATAATAATAAAAGGGTTTAATCAATTATGTCTTTACCAAGATTTAGCAATAAAAAGTGGACGTTGTCGTTTGCTGCTGTAAGTCTTGTTGCAGTCGTTATCTCACTGACTGGAATGAAAAGTTTTCAACCTCACCAAGCATACATAATTCAAGGTGCTAGCAAAGGCTCAATGATTTCGTTAGTAAACGATATTGGTGGAGAAGTTGTTCACGACTTCGCTGTTATCCCAGCTATTTCTGCCATGCTAACTGAAGACCAAGTTTCAGTTATTAAAAAGAGCAACCCTCTTATTCGTCTTTTTGCTGATGCAACAGTTAAACTAGATGCTAAATCAAATGAATGGCAAAACAAAAGACCACTTCGTTTTAAAGCAAAAAACAATAAAGTAATTTGGACTGCAAAAAACAGAACAAATGACGACGCAGAAATTGATAGCCTGACAATTAACTGGCCTGAAAACAACGGCAAGTTAAAGAACCTTAAAGTTAACGGTAAAAAAGTTGCTAAGAATGTCGATGGCAATTCTTACACACATTACTTTGATGACTACGTTTCTGTAGCTAGCAAAGGTAAAGTAAAGCTAGCAATGAAATTTGATACAATCTCTAGCGTTGCTGATAGTGACTACGCCATTGCACTTAACTTGGTTGATGGTTCTATTGTTGAGTTAGACTCAGTAAAACAGAACATTACAAGAAATGAACAACGTGACACATACTTCCCGTCTCAAGTACGAGCTAATGAACTTCATAAAATGGGTATTACAGGCCGTGGAGTTGGTGTTGCAGTAATTGATTCTGGCTTGTCTAAGTTTGAACAACTTGAGTACAACTCTTTTGGCGAAAAACGCGAAATTCACCGCAAATCTTTTGTTGGTAAAAACAAAGATGCATTTGGTCACGGCACTCATGTTACTAGTCTAATAGCCAATAGCGACGCAAATTATGACGAATCTGGAAACCTTACTGGTTCTTTTAATGGTATTGCACCAGACGTTAACCTTATCTCTATTAAAGCTTTTAATAAAAAAGGCGACTCTACCTATTCTAATATACTTTCTTCTATTATTTATGTAATACAAAATAAAGAACGCCTAAATATCAAAGTGCTTAACCTTTCTTTTGGTGCTGAAGCAGAGTCTCTTTACTTCTATGACCCGATCAATGTAGCACTTATGGCAGCGTGGGACGCCGGTATCACAGTTATTACTTCAGCTGGTAATACAGGCGCAGATGGTATGACAATTGGTGTACCTGGAAATAACCCATATTTAATCACTGTTGGTGCAACATCAGACAACTACACTCCTTTTAACTATGAAGACGACTTTGTAGCTAGCTTCTCTAGCTCTGGTCCAACTCACGCTGGTTTTATAAAGCCTGAATTAGTCGCTCCGGGCGCTCATATGCAAGGCCTAATGTCTGAAAAATCTAAGCTATTTAAAGACTACAGCGTATATGACGACAACAATGGTTACTTCTTATTATCAGGTACATCTCAAGCCACAGCTGTTACTTCAGGGATCGTAGCATTGATGCTGCAAGACCAACCTCACCTTTCTCCAGATGACGTTAAGTGTCGTTTAATTGACTCTGCTCGCATGGCACAAACAGAAAGCGGTAACTTAGGTTATAGCATTTTCCGCCAAGGCGCTGGTATGGTTGACGCTTATGAAGCAGTAATGAGCCAAGCTTCAAACTGTGCAAACCTAGGCATGGACATCAAAAAATCACTACAAGCAGAAGAGTTTTACGCAGGTCCAGCTCGCTGGAACCAAGAAACTGAAGAGTACTACGTAGAGTCTCATGAAGGTTTTGAGTGGAACGGCACAGCTGAAGACGCAATTACTACTGAAGCTATTATCTGGCAAAAAGGTGGTTCTAAAAAAGACCTTCCTGAAAAAGAAGTAACAGGAAATGCAATTATTTGGCAAAAAGGCGGCTCTAAAAAAGACCTTCCTGAAAAAGAAGTAACAGGAAATGCAATTATTTGGCAAAAAGGCGGTTCTAAAAAAGATCTGCCAGAAAAAGAAGTAACGGTTAATGCCATTATTTGGAAAAAAGGTGGCTCTAAAAAAGACCTTCCAGAGAAAGAAGTTACTACTAATGCGATTATCTGGAAAAAAGGCGGTTCAAAAAAAGACCTTCCAGAGAAGAAAGATCTCGAAACAAGAATGTCTTTGTCTAGCTGGGTTGACCAAGAATAACACCAATTAATAAATATAAATTTAAAGCTCCTTTTTATTTAAAAAGGGGCTTTTTTGTTTATGTGACTTAACTAGTTTTCCATGTTATAAATATCGTAACTTACTCTTTTTTTTGGTTGTTATGAATTACCCAAAGTTTTATAAAGTTTTGAGCAGTATTTTTACGTTCTTCTATGCAGCATCTGCCATTTCATTCGCCAGCGATAAAGCACCTTTAGAAAAAAATGAGTTTCTACAGTCAACTATTCTCTTTTCATCTCTCGATTCTGAAAACCTCCTTTCCAATAATTCGGTTAATGATATAAACCAAGATTCCCTAGGTTTTATTTGGGTTGCAACCAGTGACGGACTAACAAAGTACAATGGTAGGAATGCTCAACAGTTTAAGTTCAAAGTAGGAAAGTCACTACAGTTAAATAGCAACTTAATACGAAAAATATACCGAGACTCTGAAGATAGGCTTTGGGTGGGCCGAGATGGTGGGTTAAGCCTTTACATACCTGAAAAGAACGCGTTTATAGACTTTCAAGATTTCGAGCAAGCCGAGGAAGTTAAGAACTTCGACTTCAATAGCTCAGCTGAAGGACCAGATAAAGTACTTTGGTTCGGCACATTTCGCTCTGGCCTAATTAATTACGATCCAAATAAAAATAAATTCCAAGTATTAAATACTAAAAAAGTTGAATCAAACCTCTCTTCAAATCGCATCAGTGATATCACTTTTGATGACGAGGGTACTATGTATGTCGCAACTTACAACAAAGGAATAAACTACAGACTTAAGAACGAGTCTTCATTTCAACATATAACTACATCGACTGAGCTATCAATCCCAACAAACGGTATTAGATCTATTATTGCTACAACGTCTGGCGAACTATGGGTTGGCACTGAAGATAAAGGCGCTATTTTAATTAGTGCCAAGTTAGATAAAGTTCAACACTTTGCTCCAAACACCAAAGATCCTTATTCTTTCTGCGATAGCTTAGTAAATGACATTTTACAAGATAGTAACGGAAACGTTTGGTTTGCAACTAGCAATGGACTTTGTAAATACAACCCAAGTGAATCAAACTTCACTCAGTACAGAACCGAGAAAAATAAATCACTTTTAAGTAATCAAATTTTCTCTTTATTTGAAGATGAAGGGGGTGTCATTTGGATGGGCTCTATGAATGGAATTAATTATTGGAATGCCGCAACGCGAGCGTTTCAACATATTAGTAGAGCAACCTCACCAGACATGACAAATGATGACATACTGTCTTTTTCTGAAGCTGGTAATGGCGACTATTTTATAGGAAGCCTTGAGGGTGGAATTAGCCGCTATGACAGAAACAAAAATAAAATAACTTCTTATAGCCTTTTTGAGAACGGGCTAAAAGCCGAGCCTAGCGCTATACCTAGCCTTTTAATAACAAGGGACAACACGCTCTGGGCAGGCACTTATGACTCTGGGGTATACATAAAAAACTTACAGGATAGTTCAGTTTTAAACTTTAATTCAAGTAATACAAAACATCTAGACAATGCCCTATCATCGGACGCTATTACTAAGATTTCACAGCTTAAAAATAATAATATTGCTGTTTCAACCTATGGTGGCGGCCTCAATATTTTTAATGACAAAAAAGAAATCACTCACTTTACTATTTCAAACGGACTCTCCTCTAACTACGTTATGGACATCGTAGAAGACAACGAAGGTAATGTCTGGGCTGGCACGATGTCAGAAGGTCTCAACAAAATAAACCTGGCGACGGGTGAAGTGCAAGTTTTCAAAATTGACAAAGAAAACCCGCATACCATTAAATCGAATTCTATATTAGGCTTGCTGGATACTGAAGATTATTTGTGGATGCCAACTAAAGATGCTGGGGTTGCCCGACTGGATAAAGCGAAACTTAAAGAGGGTAAAGTTGAGTTTTTACACATAGGTTCTGAACAGGGCTTAGCGAGCAGCTTTACCTATGGCGTGCTGGAAGATGAAAACGGTCGTATTTGGATCAGCCATTCAAAAGGCCTAAGTCGATTAAATCCTGTGAGTTTGTATTCAGTTAACTTTAATACTAGCCACGGTTTACAGGGCAATGACTTTCACAGCGGTTCTTTCTTTAAATCAAAATCTGGTCGCATGTTTTTTGGTGGACCAAATGGCTTTAATACCTTCATGCCAAGTGATGTAACCCTAAATACTTACAAGCCACCAGTACAACTAACAAAGTTCAGTCAATCTAATAGTGAAACCCCTATCCACGAACTGTTTAATAAAAATGGTGAGCTGGTATTAGAACACGATGAAACCGTTATTGACTTTGAGTTTGCAGCGCTTGATTACACCAAGCCCGAACTAAATAAATACAAATATAAAATGGAAGGCCTTAGCGATATTTGGTTAGATTTAGGAACAAATAATCACATTTCATTTTCTTCGCTTCCTGATGGTTTTTATAAACTAAAAGTAAAAGGCAGCAATAATAGCGGCGTTTGGAGTGATGAAGTGACCATTCCAATTCGTGTATTACCGCCTCTTTGGAGAACATGGTATGCCTATCTGTTTTACTTTTTAGCAGCTGGTGCTCTTTTCTTAATTTTAGTTCGACAGCAGCAAATTAAAATTCAACACCAGCTAGCAAATGAACGAAAGCTTCATAAGCTTGCCTATTTTGACAGTCTGACTGGCCTTCCAAATAGACAAAGTTTTTATGAAAGTATGGAGCGCTTTTTGTCTTTAGCTAAACGTGGCAATTACAAAGCTGGCGTTATGTTTATAGACTTAGATAGATTCAAACGAATTAACGATACCTTGGGTCATAACTTTGGCGACAAAGTGCTTATGCAAGTTGCTGAGCGATTAAGACAGAGCGTAAGAAACAGCGATTTTGTTGGGCGAAACTATGAAGTTAAATCGTTCAAAAATGAGATTGCTCGACTAGGTGGCGATGAGTTTACAGTATTTTTAAGCCACTTGGACAACGCTGACGAAACGGCAAATGTAACGCAGCGTATAATAGACAGCATCTCTGAACCTATCACGGTTGATGGTTACGAAGTATCTGTTACGCCAAGTATTGGTATCGCCATGTATCCTGAAAATGGAACTTCGGTACAAGAATTAATGAAA
Source organism: Psychrosphaera haliotis (assembly GCF_039523615.1). Taxonomy (NCBI): domain Bacteria; kingdom Pseudomonadati; phylum Pseudomonadota; class Gammaproteobacteria; order Alteromonadales; family Pseudoalteromonadaceae; genus Psychrosphaera; species Psychrosphaera haliotis. The sequence continues at coordinate 270,095 of NZ_BAAAFQ010000004.1, forward strand.
CACGCTGACGTTGCTATGTATCAAGCTAAAGAAGGTGGTCGTCGAACCTTTAAATATTACTCAAACTCTTTAAATGACCGAGCTCTAGAGCGCCTTCAACTAGAAGAGTATATGCGAGCGGCGTTACAGAATGATGAGTTTGAGCTCTATTATCAGCCTCAAGTAGATTTAAAAACAAATGAAATAACAAAAGCGGAAGCCTTGTTAAGATGGACTCATCCTGAGCTGGGCTTTGTTTCACCTGCGGACTTTATTCCTATTGCGGAAGAGTCGGGGATCATTATTGAGTTAGGTGATTGGATTTTACAAGAAGCCTGCTTCCAAGCGAGAGAATGGCATGAAGCCGGTTTAGACATTCGTGTATCAGTGAACGTTTCGAGTGTGCAATTTAAACAAACCAACCTAGTTGATAATGTTAAAAATGCGCTTGAACTTAGTGAACTGCCTAAGCATTTACTTGAGCTAGAGTTAACAGAAAGTGCCGTAATGTCGGATGTTGAAGATAACATTGGTCGCCTGCAAATGTTTAAAGACATGGGCATTCGTATTGCCGTCGATGACTTTGGCACTGGCTACTCTTCATTAAGTTATTTGAAAAAATTCCCTATTGATACACTTAAAATTGACCGTTCATTTATTATGGATATTGATACCAACGAAAATGATGCGGCTATTGTAAAAGCAATTATGTTGTTGGCTGATACCATGCAGTTAAATGTTGTAGCAGAAGGCGTAGAAACTTTAGAGCAGCTAAGAATTATTGATAATTATGGTGCGCAATATATTCAGGGTTACTTCTTTAGTCGCCCTCTTCCACCAGCAGAATTTACCAAATTTGTTACTGAAGAGTTTGCAGACAAAAGTACGTGGAAACTCGACCTAATTGGTTAAAAAGTGTGAACGGTATTCAAGACATGTAATTAACAAACATTAAAAAGGGCTCTAAGCCCTTTTTTTTGTTTAATCTGAACTAAGTATCAGCCAAGCGTATTAGACGCTGAGACATGACGTAGATTAGCCAGCTAAGTGTTTTATTAAACGGTTTAACATGTCGTTCACCGTCACTATATCATTTTGCTCTAGTTCGCCATTTTTGATGGCTTTGTTAACGCTTTTTTCAACGTCATCAACCAGTGATTCAAGCGTAATTGTTTCTTCTTGTACAATTGCAGTGCCAATAACCAAATCAACATGACCGCGCAGATAACCACTCGCAAAAAGCTGATCGTCGGTACCCTCTGCAACATAACTATCAAAATACTCTTGAGCATTGTCGCTCAACAACTCTAAATCAACCATCTATAACTCCTCGTAGCCGACTGGATAAATAACTAGGTCATGATAGCCAGTAACCACAGAGATAGGTCCTGACAATGCTTTGTCCAGTTCAGAGTCGCCCGTATCGGCAATAAGCGGACGCCCTTCTAATGCTTGTAATTTTGTTTTTGTAGCAACAATAATAATATTGTCTCTGCCAACGGCTTTGATTACCGCTGGGGAAAGCTGTTGATTACCTCGACCAAAAATATGCCCTTGCCCACCGATTAAGGTAATTACGAGTTTCACTTTTTTGTCTTTAATAAGAGGTAGTAGTTCTTTGGCCGTAACGTCAGATTGAATAACTTGCTGATCGCTAAGTACATCAACACCTAGTAGAGTATTGTTGCAACCGAGTTCTTCCATGATGAAATTGACGGTGCTACCAGAGCCCATAACGTATATTTCATCATCTTCCATATTTTCAATTACATGAGCTGCGATATCTTGTAAAACGAGTTCATCACTTTCCTTGCCACCCATTTTAACGTTTTGAACATAACGTAACTCGGCCGGTATTTGTAATTCACCATATCGCTTAGCTTTGACCACGCCTTGTCTAAACAATACCTCGTCAATATCCATGACATCCGCATCGGTCAAAGAAACTAAATCACCCGCCACCAGCATTTTTACAATTCGGCCTGCAGCCTTTGGTGTTATCGCATAAACCCCGGAGTGGATCTTACAACCAGCTGGAACACCTAAAACGGTGCTGCCTTCACTTACTGACGCACAAATATTTCGGGCTGTGCCATCGCCACCAGCAAACAATAACAAATCAAGGCTCAGGCTAGACATGGCTCTTGCTGCGTTTTCTGTATCTTGGTAGCTAGTTGTTTGTTGAGTGTCATCTGGCGTATATATAATGCTATGCTTTATTCCAAGCTCTTCGCATACTGTCTGACCCATATCGCCAGCAACGGTAAATACGTCCATTTCGCCGTAGTAATCACTAACTTCCTCTAATGCCGTTTTAACTCGCTGGTTAGCAAGTGGCTCAGCGCCTTTAGAGAGAGCAATTTGAGAGGTATCGGCTCCATCAGAACCTTTTAATGCAACACTGCCGCCAATCCCAGCAACAGGATTAACAATAAGGCCTAACCGAAAGGCTTTTCGTTGTTGTTTGTTTGTCATTGCGTTCTCAAGGTTGTTAATTTTTAAATGGGTTTAGCTTTGGCTAACTTATGTCTACGTAACCAATCGCTTTAACTCGTCATATGGCGATTGATTATAAAAGGCCGCAAGACACTCTATAAAAAGCTGAGCTCTTGGTGGATAGCCATTGTCTAAGTAAACTTTTATTTGGTCTAGAATTTGTTTTTCAAATGCTAATCTGTCTGGTTGTTGCCCAAACTCATCTCCGGATAAATTGTCGCAACTCACTTGAAAACGAAAGCCGGCCGCTAAAGACAACGCCCACTCAATAGCCTGAGGCTTAATTTCTACAGATTGAAATTTTTGTTGCTCCTGTGCCGTTCGACCATCTGGGCAATACCAGTAACCATAGTCAACTTGACTTCTGCGTTGTTCCCCAGCTAAACACCAATGTGCAATTTCATGCAATGCACTGGCGTAAAACCCGTGAGCAAATACCACTTGTGCAAATGATTGTGCAGGTAACTTACCTTCTCCAGTATTAGCAGGAAGGTAAATAGGCTCATCATCACCTTTTACTAAGCGAGTATTAAAATCAGAGGCAAAAGTATCGTCAAACAAACGCTTTAAGTCTGTGATTTGATGAACTAATGCCACATCACCCGCCTGACTAGACTTTATAGGCAGAGCTTTACTGATACTAAGCACTGATAAATTTTGACAACCCATATGACCATTTAGCTCTAGTTTGACGCTGGAATAACAGGTGTACTTACAACCACGTCAGCATTTTGTGCTCTATGTCTCAAGTAATGATCCATAATAGTAAGCGCTAACATTGCCTCTGCAATTGGAACAGCACGAATGCCAACACAAGGATCGTGACGGCCTTTAGTAATTACGTCTTGAGGTTGACCGTGGACGTCAATGGTTTTACCTGGTACGCTGATACTTGATGTTGGCTTCAGCGCGATATGCGCCACTAAGTCCTGGCCAGTAGAAATACCACCAAGCACTCCACCACTATGATTAGCGGCAAAACCAGTAGGTGTTAATTCATCACGATGTTCAGAGCCTTTTTGCGCAACAACGTCAAAACCATCGCCAATTTCAACGCCCTTTACTGCGTTGATACTCATTAGAGACTTAGCTACATCAGCATCTAGTCTGTCAAAAACAGGCTCGCCTAATCCAACCGGCATTCCTTTTGCTACTACTGTAATTTTTGCGCCAACTGAGTCGCCAGCCTTTTTAAGGTCTCGCATGTACTGATCCCATTCAGGTACAGTAGATGCATCAGGACAAAAGAAATCATTTTCACGAATTTGACTTTCATCTACCGAGTTAATTGCAATTGGACCTAGTTGAGACATATAACCGATAATTGATATGCCTTTAGTTTTTAACCATGCTTGGGCTACTGCACCTGCTGCCACTCGCATTGCAGTTTCTCTTGCCGATGAGCGACCACCACCACGATAATCTCGAATTCCATGCTTGTGCAAATAGGTGTAGTCGGCATGGCCTGGGCGAAACTTGTCTTTTATCTCAGAATAATCCTTTGAACGCTGATCGGTATTTTCTATTAACAGACCAATAGGCGTACCCGTGGTTTTTCCTTCAAAAACACCACTGAATATTTTTACTTCATCCGCTTCACGTCTTTGAGTAGTGAACCTAGATGTACCAGGTTTTCTTTTATCCAACTCAATTTGAATTAACGCTTCATCAATTTCTAGTCCTGGAGGACAACCATCAATAATACAACCAAGACCTGCGCCATGGCTTTCACCAAACGTTGTTACTCTAAATATGTCGCCTATCGTATTGCCAGCCATTGCTTAAATCGTCCTGTGCTTAAAGTGTGCTATCTATTATCGCTTGGTGTTCGTCTAATTGAGCCTTAGTGATTGAGAATACACCCAAACCACCATTCTCAAACTCTATCCAATTAAATGGAACAGTAGGAAGCAACTCAACAAGGTGAACAAGAGAGTTTCCTACTTCAACAATTAACACACCGTTGTCGGTTAAGTGTTTTGAGGCTTGTTTCAAAATCATACGAGTGAGATCTAAACCATCAGGACCGCTGCCCAAACCAATCTCAGGTTCATGATGGAATTCTTCGGGCATGTCACCAATATCCTCAAGGTCAACATACGGAGGATTTGAAACGATAAGATCATATTGCTGATCACCTAATCCAGAAAATACGTCAGACAATAAAGGCACCACTCTATCTGATACACCTAAACGATGAATATTTTCGTCTGCTATTGCAAGTGCTTCCGGACTAATATCCGCAGCATCAACATACGCTTCTTCAAACGCATAAGCACAAGCGATTGCAATGCAACCTGAGCCAGTACATAAATCTAAAATGGAGTCTGGCGTAAAGTCGATAACCGTTGAAAATTGCTGTTTAATTAACTCACCAATAGGAGAACGAGGAACAAGTACGTTTTCGTCAACGTAGAACGGCAAATCAACAAAATAGGCTTGGTTTGTTAAATAAGCTGCAGGCTTTTTAGTTTCAATTCTAGCTACTACTACTTCAACAATTCGTTGTCGTTCAGAATGTGTTAGCTTAGATGCCAACACTTCCGCATTTAATAGTGGACCGATATTCAAACCCCAAGATACTAAAGAAAAAGCTTCATCCCAAGGATTGTCCGTTCCGTGCCCATAATAAATATCAGATTCGTTAAAACGACTAACTGCCCAACGCAAAAGATCGTTGGCCGTGGAAAGTTCATTGATGGCTTCTTCAGCTAGTAAAGACAACGTTGGTTGTTCAGTCATTTATTTAAACCTAATAATTAGTGGTCGTTAAGATTTCAGTATTTTACAATAGACGGTCAAGGGTGCGCCATTAGGAAATGAGTTTCATGTCAAAAAAAGTAACTTTTCAGTCAATGTTAGAGCAAGACCAACAAAACTCCGAGCAAACAGAGGTTGATTTTGCTGCTGAGATGAAAGGGATTAAGCCTTTAACACAAGACAAACTTCATTTTCGTCACAATACCAACAAGCGAGCCCAAGATAAACAGCAAAGCGAACAACGCCGCAATAAATTAGTTGTTAACGATCAAGCAAAGTCAGCGCAACGATTTCAATTCTCAGACGAATACGAACCTTTTATTGATGACTCGCAAACCTTAAGTTTTGTTAGAGAAGGTTACCCAAGTTACCTTACAAAAGTTCTTAGACGAGGTGATGTGGCTCCCGAGCTAATTCTTGATTTGCACGGGTACACTAAACAACAAGCTCAAAAAGACATCGCGGATTTAGTCATTGACTGCATGAAACAGCATATTCCATGTGCGTGCATCGTACACGGTGTGAGCGGTGGTATATTAAAACGTAAAGTGCCACATTATTTAATGCAACACCCAGATGTGCTTGCCTTTCATCAGGCGCCTTTGGAATGGGGCGGACAAGGTGCAGTGGTATTAATTATTAATTTAGGTGAAGAACTCACCCATCTTCTTGGTCGTGATCTTTAATTCTCAATCACACTATCAGTCATAGTCACCAGCATTAAGCTAGAGCAATATTTGTTCAGGGGAAATAAGCGTATCAAGCTGCCCGTTCCACTTCTCCAAATTAATTTGCAGCTTAGCGACAGCAGCGGTGGCCATTATTGGCGTATAGCCGGACAGCTCACCAATCAAATAACTTACTAGCGGCATGTGAGAAACGCAAAGAATATGCTGATCTGTTTTGTTATTCGACTGTGCATAAGCAAGCAACTCATCTATTGCAGTAGAAGCAATGCCAGAAGGAATAAATTGGTTAGATGTGATGACATTAGTCGCTTTATTTTGACTTAGGATAATTTCTTTAGTTTGTTGAGCTCGTATATACGGACTTGCAACCACAGTATCAAAATCAGACACCTGAGTGCTTAACCAACGCGCAGTTTTATTCGCCTCTTGCTTACCTAATTCAGTTAATTGACGTTCTTCATCATTTACCTGAACCGCTTCGGCTTCGCCATGACGCACTACATAAAGGAAAATCGGCATAACCACTCTCTAAAATGATAGCTCTAAATGAGCTTTACATATATAAGGATAAGACTACGATAGTTTAGTTCTAATTTGAAACTTAATCTTTATAATTTGGGTCCTTAGATCAAATAAGTTCGATTTTTACCAAAAACAAGCTAGGATAAACAGACGGACGGTTGTAATAATTGGTTAAGGATATCAAGCATCTAACACTACAAGGCATTTAATGAAAAAAAGTCCTAATGATAACAAGAATTATCAATCTGTTACTCTAGATAATGGTATTCGACTGGTTTTTGTTGAGGATTCAGCTTGTAGTAAAAGTGCCTGTTCATTAGTGGTCAATACAGGTAGTTTTGATGATCCCAAAGACCGACCTGGCTTCGCTCATTTTATTGAACACCTGCTATTTAACGGCAATCAGAAATACCCTTCCTCTAATGAATTGAGTAACTTTATCAGTAAACATGGTGGCCAAAGTAATGCCTGGACAGCAACAGAGCACAGCTGTTTCTTTTTTGATATTAACCATGATCAGTTTTTAAGCGGGCTTGATTACTTTGCGCATTTATTTATAAATCCGTTATTTAACGATGAGGCGATTGATCGAGAACAAGAAGCCATTCATGCTGAATATAAATTAAAGTTAAGAGACGATAGCCGTCGTATTCAGCAAGTCCATAAAGAAACGTGCAATGCTAAACACCCTTTCAGCAAATTTGCCGTAGGCAATCGACAAACACTTTCAGACTTGCCTAACAGGCCAGTGAAGAATGAAATAATAGACTTTTGGGAAAAACACTATCAAGCACAATACATGACTGTATGTATTGTCTCTAACACAACTGAACACTTTGATACTGCAAAGTCGTTATTTTCTGAGTTAAGTACATCTAATCCACTTAGGGCGAAGCCTGCTATTACCAAACCTTTATATACTAAAAAGGACTTAGGTAAATTCATCTGCATAAGACCCGTTAAAGAGCTTCATAAGCTTAATCTAACTTTTGCACTCCCAGCTATTAATCAATTATACAAACATAAGATGGTTAGTTTTATTGCGCATATAATAGGAGATGAAGGCACCGGTTCTTTGTATGAAAGCCTTAAAGGACAAGGTTTAATTAACGGACTATCGGCGGGTAACGGCATTTCAGGCCAAAACTTCAAAGACTTCAATGTCTCAATTGAATTGACGGAGTTAGGTGAGAGTCGACTAGATCTCATCATGACTCAACTATTTAGCTTCATCAATTTTATGAAGACTCACGTTCCACCTGAATACCTTTATACCGAACAGCAAAAGATGGCTCAAATTAGCTTTGAATTCCAAGAGTCAATCAAGGCGATTAAGCTCTCAAATCAAATTGCTTTGAACATGCAACATTATGAACCTGAAGATATCCTTTTTGGTGATTATAGGATGGATGGTTTTGAGCACGCTCATTGGAATCAAATTTTTAGCTTCTTCGAGCCGGAAAACATGAGGATTACCTTGGTTAGTCAGAATATATCGACAGACCGTGAGGCTCATTGGTACCACACTCTATATTCAGTTCAGGATATTGATAAAGCCGTAATTAATGAATTAAAAGTTATTCAACCTAATGAGGGATCATTTGCTTACCCTAGCCCCAACCCTTATTTAGAAAAAGAAATAAAAATAGAACACAAAGACTTCCACGCAACTACCCCAATTTGTTTAGACAAAGAGCATGGATGGCAATTTTGGTTCAAACAAGACTTACGTTACATGGTGCCTAAAGGTAACATTTACGTTGGCTTTGACCTTCCAAATGGTGTTGACTCAAACTCAAACCAAGCGCTGATGAGGTTATTCTGCGAGCTGTTTATGGATAAAATGGCCGATGTTCATTATCAATCCGAAATGGCTGGCCTGCATTACAATGTTTATGCTCATGCAGCTGGTATCACTATGTACACGTCAGGCTTAAGCCCAAACCAGCCAGAGTTAATTTACACATTAGTCAAAAGCTTATTTACCATTTCGCCTACCCGTAGTCGCTTTGAAGAAGTAAAAAGACAGTTGGTTAAGCATTGGCGAAATTCAGATTCAAATAAACCTATAAGCCAACTTTTCAGTTTATTAAATTCGCACCTTATTCCATCAACTGGAACGTCTCAGGAGTTAGCAGACGAACTTGAGCACATCTCAGTGGAGAACTTCCGTTTATTCGCCGAAACGTTATTTGATAGTGTTTATGTTGAGTCTTTAGTTTATGGCAACTGGAGTACCACTCAAGCCACGGCTATTAATGAAAACCTCAAACAGTTACTTTCACAAAGTACTCGAGTTTCCGAATTGCCAAGAGTAATTAAGTCTCTTGATGATATTGGTGTAGTAGAACTAGCTAAAAAGGTAGAGCACCAAGATTCAGCGGCCTTGCTATATTTGCAAGGTATGACGGTTTCTTCTTCACAAGATAATGAAATTGAAAAAGCCTACTTCATTTTGGCCAGCCAAATATTAGCTCCGTACGCTTTTAATAGACTGCGCACCGAAAAACAATTGGGTTATATGGTGGGTAGCGGCTACATGCCCTTAAACAATGTCCCTGGTTTAGCGGTTTACGTTCAATCTCACGACTTTGATAGCAAACATCTCACAGAAGAGTTAAACAATTGCTTACAATTTTTTAACGCAGAGTTAGATGAACTGCCAACGGAAGATTTTGATAGGCACAAGGCTGCTGTCATTATGCAATATAAAGAAAAACCAACAAATTTAGCGCAACAAAGCCAACAACTTTGGGTTTCTATTGGTAATAAAGATTACCAGTTTAATCAAAGAGATATGATTGTAAATGAGTTGCAATTACTTACTAAACGCGAGTTAGCTTCTTGGTATGCTAGCCTCTTTACACCATTATTAAACAAAGGCATTGTCGTTAACAGTCGCTAGATATTTATTTGTTTTTATACTTTGACACTATGTTTTTCATTAGTTATCTTGGCAGTGCATTCCAATTGTAGTATTTAAGAATTTTTGTGTGCCTTAAAAATAATAAAAATAAATTACTGTCGTTACTAATTGTATCCTTTGTAAGCTTGCCCGCTAGTGCTGGTTTGGTTATTCCTAAAGGCGTACCTGAACAAGATATTCAGGGCGGCACTTTATTGATCATCATTTTGTCTATTCTATGTCTTATACTTCTCGGTATTGCAACCTACGGTATGGTGCGCTTTAAGCGATATCAAAGAGCCATGCTTAATAGTGACCAAAGGTTAAACTTTTCACTCTGGGCCAGTGGCGACGAGATGTGGGATTGGCATATCAATGAAGGCAAACTATTTAGAACTAATTCTCGCGGTACCTACCCTCTTTCCAATGTGAACCCAAATGTCTTCCCTCCTAATAAACAATACATTCATCCTGGCGATATAGAGCGCGTTAGAACCAAATTGGCTAATCACATTAGTGGAAATACCGACGCTTTTGAATGTGTATATCGTTTACGAGACAAAGAAGGCTGGCGTTGGGTTTTAGACAAAGGCCGCATAGTAATTAGAAGTGACAGAGGAAAACCGGTGAGAATGACCGGTATTTTCAAGGATATTCAAAAGCTTAAAACAGCAGAGTCGGAACTAGAGATCTTCGCTAAAAGCATAGAAAACATCTCAGAAGGCGTAATAATACTAGACCCACAACTTAACGTTGTTCATGTAAATCCAGGTTACAGTAAAATAACCGGTTACTTGCCTGAGGAAGTTTTAGGAGAGAAGCTACACCTAACTAGTTTAAGCTCCACTCTAATACATGAAATAAAGCGTGATGTAGATTCACACGGCAGTTGGCGAGGCGATATTACGGGCCAAAACAAAGATAATTCAATGTTTTTAGCTTATATTACCGCTAACTGCATTCGCGACAAAGACGGTAAAATAAGTAACTACGTTGCAATCGTTTCTGATACGACACGAAGAAAAACCGCTGAAGCAAAACTTCTTAAACTAGCAAGTACCGATTCTCTAACAAAACTGCCAAACAGGAATGTGTTTTTCTCTAATTTACAAACTTGTGTAGATAAAAAAGTTCCAACCGCAGTGCTTGTATTCGACTTAGACGACTTCAAAAAAATCAATGACTCTTTAGGTCACCAGCTTGGCGACATACTCCTTATTGAAATAGCTAAACGAATTAAGCCTATTACTAACAATCTAAACACTTTATACAGGCTCGGCGGTGATGAATTCGCACTTATCATGGAAAAAACAAATGATATTTCTGCCGTCACCGCAGCTGCAAAACAAATACTAAAAAAACTGTCAACACCATTTAGAATTGATAAACATGAGTTTGTTGTAGCGGGTAGTATAGGTATTGTTTTATACCCTGATGACGGCAAACAGCCAGAGACGCTATTACGGAATGCCGATACGGCCATGTATCACGCTAAAGAAGGCGGTAATAGATACTTATTCTTTAGCGAAGATATGAATAAAAAAGCGGTAAAACGTCTACAAGTTGAAAACCTCATCCGTCTGGGCCTTAAAGAAGATTACTTCCAAGTTTACTATCAACCTAAGATGAGCTTTTCCGACGGTACATTAAATGGAATGGAAGCTCTAGTTCGCTTTATCACTCCTAAAAACGGATTGGTGAGCCCAGGTACATTCATCCCAATAGCTGAAGAAACAGGTCAGATTGTTGAAATTGGTGATTTAGTTCTTAGGAAAGCTTGTATCGATATGAAGCGCTGGCTAGATGAAGGTATTATCAGAGGTCGTGTTGCCGTCAACTTATCCGCCAGACAATTTAACCTTCCTGACCTAATGCAAAGAATTGATCGTATTTTGCACGAGACCGAATTAGACCCTCACCACTTGGAGCTTGAGATTACTGAAGGCACGGTAATGAATAATGCCAAGCACGCTATCGAAACTATGCATCAAATAAGAGATAGAGGCATACACTTGGCCATGGATGACTTTGGAACAGGATATTCAAGTCTTTCTTATCTACGTAAGTTCCCTTTAAACACGCTTAAAATAGACAAAGCATTTGTTGATGATGCAGATTCTGACTTTGGTAAAGCGATGATTGATACTATTGTTACTATCGCTCGAAACTTAGGTTTGTCAACGGTAGCGGAAGGTGTGGAAACCAATGAACAAAAAGCGTTCATGACAGAAATGGAATGTGACGTGCTACAGGGTTACCTGTACTCTAAACCTTTGTCGGCAGTTGAGTTTAGTCAGTTTGCTATGATGGACAAAATGACCACCGCTAAACTACCTTATGAAGAAACTGCGTAGATAGACTAAACATTAAAAAGAGGCAGAACACAGTTAGATTTGCCTCTTTACCAAGATACTACGCTCTTAAAAAGACAACACCAGACCCGCTTTGCTTTCGCAACAGCATTTGTTTTTTTACATTCAGCATAGGCCAAACCATAGGTCCAAAAACTAACCCACTAAAAAACCAACGCTTTTTCCCTAAACCGTTTTTCATTGCTTCTATAGATAGAAAACAAGCAGATAGAATTGAAACGATAGCGACAACAAAATACAACATACGCACCTCGGCAAGGGAATTAAGGGCGCGTATATTACACAAAAAAAGCTCAAATATCGACCAGTTTTTTTTAACTCATATAAAAACCGTTTAAAAGGCTATTTAAAACTATTTAAAAACTACGTCCTTTGTTGTTCTTGTATAGGTTCTTCCTTCCTCTTTAGTCCACTCTCCATTCTTTAAATAGGAGGTAGCAACCGTCATTGAGTCGCCATTTAACGTTGAGGTTGATTTAACCTGAGTTATTCCTTGGCTTGTACTGCTTTCGCCGGTCACATTTTCATATGCAACAAAGGTGTTCTTGTCGGTAAATTCCATCCAGCCAGAGGTAAAAAAGTCTGCCGTCGTAAAATAATAAAACTCCAATCTATTTGATTTATTATTCCAATAAATAATCGACTCGCCACCATACATTCCATCATTAATTGAGTGAGTAGTTTTTAGGCCTTTTCCGTTTAATACTTTTTCAAATAAAGTAACGTCTGTAACACTAGGTTGGCCCTTCTCAACTGAAAAGTTTGCAGTCCACCCACCTAAATAATCTTCAAACTTAGCTAAATGCTTATTAAAACTTTGCTGGCCAGCATGAATAACTTTAGTCACCGAATCACCTTCATCATTGTTTGTTGTAGCAATAGAGGTTAAAGGTGTTAAGACGAGTGTAGTAAACAGAATTAATGAGTAATTTAACTTCATGTTGGTACCTTACTTTCTCTTGATTTAGAATTTATTATTCGAGATGATGCCATCATATATCGATACGGAATAAGTATCTAGCACCCAAATTTAACTACAGCGAAGTACCTCATGTCCATATTGACGTTTCTGAAAGCTTATTTTAAACCTACATTGATTTTGACAATTTTCTCCACTTTAATCCTTAGCTTTATTGTCAATGCAAAACCTACTGAAAAATCAAATTTTAACACTCATGAGAGTACAGAAAGCCGTCAAATGGAAACAACTATAGACGTTATAGTCGGTCTAGCAAAACCGCCTTATGTTATCTCTGAGAGCGATACAGGGTTTGAATTAGAAGTAATTACTACTGTTTTAAATAAAATGGATACTTCACCTAGGTTTATTTATGCACCTTTGGGTAGAAGCCTAAAGCTACTAGATCAAGGTATGGGAGAGGCACTTCTGACTATTAATGAATATATTGTTCCTAATAGTAAAATCCGGAGTAATCCATATATAACCTATCAAAATGTTGCCATTTCACTACGATCAAGTGGCATTAACATAGATAAAATAGAAGACCTTGAGAAAAACAGTGTTGCTTCTTTTCAATTTGCTCACAAATATTTAGGGCCTATCTTTGCAACTGCGACAAAAAATAACGCTAATTACATAGAGATCCCAAATCAATTTCAGCAAGTCGAAATGCTATTAGAAAAGAGGATAGAAGTGATAGTGATGGATATTAATATATTTAATTATATTTTTACTCAGCTCAAAATGGGTAATAAAGCACAGCCAGAGCTATCAGTGCACAAGGTATTCCCTGAAAACCCTTATTCAATGGCGTTTAAAGATGAAACTAAAGTCCAAACGTTTAATACAAAATTAACCGAATTTCTCCAATCTCCGGAATACCAATCGTTGAAACAAAAATATAAGATATTTTAACCACAAAAAAAGCCCTTTCGGGCTCTAATGTTAAGTACTCAGCTTTATTTCTTTTGTTTAAGTGGGATCTTAGAAAAAGCTTTGCTGGTGAACTCTTACAAATAGTGGAGTTCCAACTTTAGAGTAATCTACTTTATATTCTTTACCATTTAAACACTGAACAAACAGCAGTGTTTTAGGCTCACCAAATACGTCTGGACTGGAAATGTTCACCACTTCGCAATAAGCATCTTTTGCTTCTCGTCTATTTCGAGGTACTTCGCCGTTGTGTTCAATTACGCCATTTTGGGTAACTTTAACTACTGGGTGCTCGATATCGTTAACAAGCAATAAATCAAGTTTTCTAACTTTATGGATGATGGTGTTTCGTCCACTTCTAATGTATGCAGCATCTGTCATAATGGTGTTCTACCAAAAAATTCAAGGGAAATATTACTAACTGAACCTTAGCCTTTTGATCCAAATTGATCAAGGTTGTCTTGTGTTTATATGTATATTTGCCCTATTTTTCATCACAATTATTTCTTTTAAAACATCATCAAGGTCATTAACAAAAGATTCACCCGATATAAATATATGGAAGCCTAAAAATTGATTGCTTACTTCACTCCTCGATGCATACATCGCAATTAAGCCAGCTAAACGCATTCCACTTTTGTCTTGCCACTCAATTTGATCCGTGAGCTTACTCAAATCGCAACTACCAGAACTGCAGGCTTCTTTTGCCAACATGACTTGTAACTCTCGTTGTTCCATTAAAGTTCGACTGGCGAGTCTTAAAGGAATGGATTCATAGTGCGCAAGTGGCTCCTTTAGTTTAATACCAATGTAATTGAGGTTTTTAGATTCAGGAAAGTGAAAAACCGATGGTATATCTACCCTTTGAATATTGCTCCATTCGACAAAAAAGCTTCCTCTTTTGTGATTAAATCGTAACCCTGACTCATTTAATTCCAAACTATGCTCAGGCTCGCCTGCTAATATATGCCCTGCTAGGAAAAGTATTAGGCACATAGAGTAAGCAGCAATTAAAACAATTGGACTCGTTGTGTCAAAACCTACTTGTATAACAAGCAAAAGAACAACAAAAATACAGGCAAATAAACGTAACGGAACACGCTTACCAGCTAATTTAGAATTTAACCTTACTACTTTGGCATTAGCCATCCGTTAAAATGGCTCAAATACAAAATAAATTATTAGACAAACTGCACCCCACAACAAAATAGCGCGTATTCTATTACAATATGGACAATCAGATTTAAAGTTCAACGTTAAACTCCTAAGTAAGGTATATAAAGTATATGGAGAAGATTGAGATAGCAACATTTGGCGGAGGTTGCTTTTGGTGTATCGAAGCGGCTTTGAATAAAGTACGAGGTGTTGTTAGCGCAACATCTGGATACTCTGCGGGACATCGAGAAAATCCTAGTTACCAGCAAATAATTACAGGTACAACAGGTCATGCTGAAGTAATTCAGGTTGAATATGACGCTAACGTCATAAATTACGAACAGTTACTTTCTATGTTTTTTCAGCTACATGATCCCACCACATTAAATCGTCAAGGCAATGACGTTGGCACTCAATACCGATCTATTATTTTGTATCATGACAATGCACAACTAAATACAGCTCAGGACCTTATTAACAAGCTCAATTTATTGGGTATCTGGGATCAACCAATTTGTACCGAGATTAAACAATACGAAGATTTTTATCCCGCAGAGCATTACCATCAAGGTTATGCCTTAAAAAACCCGGAGCAACCTTATTGCGCTGTTTTGATAGGACCAAAATTAGAAGAATTTGAATTTAAGTTTAAAAATTGGCTTAAGTAAGACCACATAACCATGAATCAGTTGGAGGGCATAAATCAACGCTGGAAGTAGATGCGCTGATGGGAGTTATGCCCTCCTGGGGCTGTAACCCCAAGTTAAATTTACTTGTTTCGATTTCAGAAATCCTTTGAAAAATCTAGTAAGTGAATTTTTAGATATTTGCTACTTTTTTGATTTAAAATAGACCGACCAAAAACTAGCCGAAGCTTTAAAAGCCATTTAAATTATATACTTAAAACTAATGACCATCATTGGGGTTAAATTTAAAAGTATGAATATAATTTTTACTTCAACATCATTTAAACACTTCTTAATTAAGTGACCACAAGTCAGATATTTCAAGTTTGATACTTTTAATTATACATAGCGGCTTTTAGCTTTAATTTGATACACTTTAATTAGACCTTCTCAAACTTCAATATATTAGAACTGTTTATTAATGACTAAATTTAGATTGACTAGCCAAGTGCTTTTGGCCATTTTCACTACCATTGCAACATATTATTTTTTAGTTCCTATCGATAACGTTGGGCCTGCTATCCCTCATTTTGATAAATTTGCACACTTTATCGTATTCTTTGGTCTTAGCTTTTTCTTTATGAATGGCGTTTCTGAAAACGCAAAAAGCACGCTTCTTGTTGCGCTGCTTTACGGAGCGACTATCGAATTACTGCAAGGTTCATTGCCTTATAGAAGTGCGTCATTACCAGACTTAATAGCTGATATGGTTGGGGCAATCGCCTACTTACTGCTACACCCTAAACTACTCGCTTTTTTCAAGGCTTAGTAAATGCAGCATCCACCAATCTACATTTTAGGCCAAGGCGCAATAGGTAGCCTACTGGCGGCTAAAGGACAAGAAAGCAAATTAAACACTATTCAAATTGTTAGAGGTGACACTGACAAAAATAGCCGCGTTGAATTAAACGACACAGTGCAGCACTTGAGGTCAAAAACACGACTAAAGAACATTAAAAGCATAGATTTTTTAGTTATCCCAACAAAAGCGTACGATGTAGAAAACGTACTGAAAGAACTTAAACCTCTGCTTACATATGGATCTCAAGTTATCGTTTCACACAACGGACTTGGCACTATTGAGTTATGTAAAACTTTAATTGGAGATATTGCTGACATTTACTTTTGCACAACAAGTACAGGTGCTTATGCTAAAAATAATGTAATACATTTGGCTGGTATCGGTAAAAGTGAATGGGCCTTAGTTTCTAAAAGCCCTCTCGTTGAAGATAAAATAGGCAAAGAGCTTAACGTTAAAAGTGTAATCTCTACTTTATTCTTTAATGCAACACAGGTTAGCGACATATTGCCTGTACTTTGGAACAAGCTTGCTGTAAATGCCGTCATTAACCCAATTTCAGCCATTCATAATTGTTTAAACGGTGGCGTGCTAGATCATCAGCATCAACAACTTACAACCTCCATCTTAGAAGAACTAGTATTGGTGGCGAAGCGAGAAGGCCTGGAATTAAAAATTAACGAGCTCAAGAAGCTTGTTGTTGACGTAGCAAATCAAACAAAGCACAACTCATCTTCTATGCGAGAAGATGTACTCAATGGCCGTCAAACAGAAATAGATTTTATCAATGGTTATATTGCGAATCAGGCTTCGCTTTACCAGATCCCAGCTCCTGCAAATACATATATAACTAGTGAAATAAAGGCTCTTCAAAGACTTTAGTTTTACTTTCGCAACACGCAGTAATAAACTAGCTTCAGAGATAAACAATAGTAGAGAAATTTGTGCCTAATAATATTCAACTCATTGTAGAAAAAGCAAAGCAAACCTGTGCAGAAGAAGGCGTTAAGTTAACCACCAAACGTGAAAATATACTCACGTGCATTATTAAGGTTGGTGAGGCGGTATCTGCTTATGAGTTAGCTGATTATTATAGAGAAGAATTTCAGCAGTCTATTCCTGCAATGTCTGTATACCGTATCCTAGACTTTTTAGTAGAGCTCTCGCTTGTGCATAAACTTTCATCAGCAAATAAGTATATTGCTTGCTCTCACATTTCTTGTTCTCACAGCCATGAAATTCCACAGTTTTTAATATGTGAAGAATGCCAAGCTGTCACTGAGATCAGCGTTATGAATAATGTTATAGATGAGCTTAGAGCCAGTGTTGAGAAAACAGGCTTTAAGTTAACAACACGTCAGCTTGAACTACAGGGCATTTGCGAAAATTGTTCCAGTAAGTAGATAAGTCGAAAAAGAAAAAGCGCCAATCGGCGCTTTTTTTATGTTTAAAAACGGAACCCAAAGTTGAGCTCCGGTTTAACAGCTTAGTAGAACGTTTTGTTCTCTTTAGCCATTGATTTTAATAAATCACATGGTGCAAATCGATCACCGTGTTTTGCTTCATAACCTTCAAGTTTTTCAACTAGAGTGGCAATGCCCATACTATCCATATAACGGAAAGGACCGCCTTGGAATGGAGGGTAACCAGTACCAAATATCATACCAATATCACCATCACGAGGGTTACGCACGATACCAGCATCTAAACAACGAGCCGCTTCATTTAGTAATTGAACAACACAACGTTCAGCAATTGCTTCTTCGCTTATTGTGCTCTTAGGAGAAACGCCTAGTACACGGTATACAGACTCATCAACTTGCTTACCTTTTTTCTTAAAGGTTAGCTTGTCCATAAGTGTTGGTTTAGCCGCTTTACCATAAACGTAGAAACCTTTTTGGTTCTTCTTACCTTTACGTTCATCTTTCGTTAACTTGTCCATTGCTGTTGGCAGTGCAAAACGCTCACCAAATGCATCGTATAAGATACCAGCAACTTTTGAGCCTACGTCAATACCAACTTCATCAAGCAACGTCATTGGGCCTACAGGGAAACCAAACTTAACTAACGCTTTGTCGATTTTCTCAACCGGCTCACCTTCCATAACAACGTTCGCCGCTTCATTCATGTACAAACCAAGAATACGGTTAACAAAGAAGCCAGCTTCATCTTTTACTACGATTGGAGTTTTACCTTGACGACGCGCAAACTCTACCGTTGTAGAAATTGTTTCGTCAGATGTTTTTCCCGTCGCGATTACTTCAACTAGTGGCATTTTATCCACTGGTGAGAAGTAGTGAAGACCAATTACATTTTCTGGACGAGCCGCTTTTTCAGCTATGTTTTTAATTGGTAGCGAAGACGTATTTGAAGCAAAAATTGTACTTTCGTTACAGTTTTCTTCAATGTCAGCAACCATACGCTGTTTCAGGTTTAAGTCTTCAAATACCGCTTCAACAATAATGTCAGCATCTTTAAAACCTACAAAGTCAGTACCAGCACTTAACATGCCTAACTGCTTCTGCATTTCTGATTTACGCATAAAACGACGCTTAACTTTTTTGTTTAAAATGTCATAGCTATATTTAAATGCGTTACGAATACCTTCTTGGGCAATATCTTTGATACGCGCTGGAACACCCGCTTTAGTAACAGTAACAAAAGCGATACCGCCGCCCATTAGACCACCGCCTAATACGCCCGCTTTTTTCACTTTCTTAGGCTCAACACCTGCAACACCGTTCTCTTTTTTCATTTCGGTAGTTGCAAAGAATAAACCACGTAGTGCTTTAGACTCTGGCGTCATGCACAGTTCAGAAAAACGCTGAGCTTCAATCTCAAGACCTTTTTTAGTGCCTTTAGAAACTCCTGTACGAATACACTCGATAATACGCAACGGAGCTGGGTAATTGCCTTTAGTCTGGCGCATAACCTGCTTCTTAGCTTGATCAAATACAATGTTCTGACCTACTGAGGTATTTTCTAAGAATTTAGCCATCATCGGCTTTTTCTTAGTTTTACGAACTTTTTTACCGTGACGCATTGCGTCAACCATTTCAGCCGCAGTATCCATCAAAATACTTTGAGGAACCATATCTTCAGCTAATCCAGCTTTTACTGCTTGTTTTGCTCGTAATTGTTTACCCGTTAGCATCATGTCTAAGGCTTTTTGCAAACCAACTAGTTTAGGTAAACGTTGTGTTCCACCTGAACCAGGAAGAAGGCCAAGCTGAACTTCTGGTAAACCAAGCACTGTTTTGTTGTCATCTGAAACTACGCGCGCATGACATGCCATTGCTAACTCTAAACCGCCGCCTAACGCAGGACCATGAATTGCAGCAACCACTGGCATTTTCATATTTTCAATTTTATCAAAAAGCTCTTGACCAATTTTGGCAATGGCTCTTACTTCTTCAGCACTTTCGCACGCATCCAACATAGATACGTCTGCGCCAGCAACAAACGAGTTTGATTTACCTGAGGTAATGATTAAACCAGAAACATGAGTATTGCTTTCAACTTCTGCAAAAACCGCATTAATCTGTTCCGCGAATTCTGCTTTTAATACATTCATTGACTCATTTGGAACGTCAATTGTGATCACACCAATGCCATTTTCTAGCGTTGATAATGTAAATGCAGACGTGTTATTTGATTCTGTCGTCATCTTTTTATCCTTTCCTTATAAGTCCGCTATTAACCGTCTACTTCAACAATCATTGATGCACCTAAACCACCAGCAGCACATGCTGTAGTTAGACCAACACCACCGCCACGACGACGTAGTTCATTGATAGTTTGCGTAATTAAACGAGTACCAGTAGCAGCAAATGGGTGACCGTATGCTAGAGAACCACCATTAACGTTAAATTTAGTCATATCGATGTCGCCAATCGCTTCACCACGACCAAGCTTGTCTTGTGCAAATTTCTTACTCGCAAACATTTTCATGTTCGCTAGTGTTTGAGCAGCAAATGCTTCGTGCATTTCAATTAAGTCTAAATCTGATAACTTCATACCAGCGCGCTCAAGTGCGATAGGCGTCGCGTAAGAAGGACCCATTAACATGTCTTCCCAAACGTCAATTGCTGCAAAACCGAAGCTACGTATGTAACCTAGAGGCTCGTAGCCTAATGCTTTTGCTTTGCTTTCTGTCATCATTAAGATAGCAGATGCACCATCTGTTAATGCTGTTGAGTTTGCCGCTGTTACTGAGCCGTGCTTACGGTCAAATACTGGACGTAACTTTGAATAACCATCAGCTGTAGAATTAGTACGGATAGTATTATCCATTTCAATGAATTGGCTGAATGGCTCTGGGTGTGCAGCCATTACTTCATCTTTAAAAATGCCACTTTCCCAAGCTTTAGTCGCTAAAGAGTGTGAACGGTGTGCCAATGCATCTTGATCTTCACGGCTAATGTTATGCGTTTTAGCCATTTGCTCAGCCGTTTGGCCCATGCTCAATCCAGTTGAATACTCTGCAACTGCAGGTGGTTGAGGTGCAAGGTCAGCTAAACGTAATTTTTTAAGAATGTTCCAACGTTGACCAAGAGTACGAGCCTTGTTTAAGTCAACTAAAGCGCGCGCTAATTTTTTAGTTACACCAATTGGTAAAACAGAAGAAGAGTCAGCACCACCGGCAACACCAACATCAATAGAGCCAGCCATCATAGACTCAGCAATATTCACTGTTGATTGAAAACTTGTCGCACAAGCTCTAGAAACAGAATAAGCATCGGTATTTACATCCATGCCAGTACCCAAAACGATTTCACGAGCAATGTTTGGCGCTTCTGGCATTTGCACAACTTGTCCGTAAACAAGCTGTTGAATTTCTTTAGGGTCTAATTCTGCGCGTTGTAGCATTTCGCCAACAACCATTTTGCCTAAGTCTAATGCAGGTACACCGTGGTACGCTGTAGCTTGTTTAGCGAAAGGCGTTCTAAGGCCCGATACAACCGCGATACGATCGCCATTTCTAGTCTGTAATTTGTTTGTCATGTTCTTTCCTGTTATCAAATCTGGTCTGACCTGTATTTATAGCCCGATTTTAACCAGATATTGTGTAAAGTCAAAGTTCTGCGCACTTTTCTCGACGAACACACTATTTAAAACTCAACTCATTCAAGATAACTCGTTTAAAAAACAGCCACTTGTTTTTTAATCATTGAACCTTATATTCACAAACGTGTCGTAAGTGGTATTGTAAACATCGCAACATTAAGCGTTATTGCAAGTCGCTTTTAAATCAAACTTTTTTTCAATTTTATCGGTCATATAAGTGTTAGCCGCAGAGGAAGTGTAGGATAAATGTCAGTATCTCGATTTGAACAACTAAAAAAATATCTAGATTCACAAGTTATCGGTCAACCCCAATTTACTAAAGCAATTATAGTCGCTTTGTTAGCCGACGGACATTTATTGGTAGAAGGACCTCCGGGATTAGCAAAAACGCGTGCTATTAACGCCCTTGCAAATGGTTTAGAAGGCGACTTTCACCGTGTTCAGTTTACGCCAGATTTATTACCAGCCGATTTAACCGGTACCGATATTTATCGTCCAGAAACCGGTGAGTTTGTTTTTGAAGCGGGCCCACTTTTTCATAACTTAGTATTGGCCGATGAAATTAACCGAGCGCCAGCTAAAGTTCAGTCGGCTTTATTAGAGGCAATGGCAGAACGCCAAGTTACCGTTGGTAAAACAACTTACCCACTACCTTCACTCTTTTTGGTCATGGCAACACAAAACCCGCTAGAACAAGAAGGTACATATCCACTTCCAGAAGCACAACTTGACCGCTTTTTAATGCACCTAGAAGTTGATTACCCTGGTGCAGAAACAGAAATTGAAATTTTGCGCCTAACTCGCGGTGAAGCTCTTTCTCAAAAAGTAGAGCCACCAACACCCCTTACTCAATTAGAAATTTTTGACGCACGAAAAGAAGTGCTGTCTATTCATTTAGCTGATGAGTTAGAGCAATACTTAGTTGATCTAATTATTGCCACTCGCCAACCAGGCAAATATGACAAAGACCTAGCAAAATGGATTGCTTTTGGCGCGTCACCTCGTGCAACAATAAGTTTAGACAAATGTGCCCGTGCAAACGCTTGGTTAGACGGAAGGGACTTTGTAACACCTAATGATATTCAAACAGTATTTTTTGACTGCTTACGTCATCGACTACTACTGAGCTATGAAGCAGAAGCGGCTGGTATAGATGCCAATACTGTTTTAAAGCGCATAATACAGTTGGTTGCCGTTCCATAACCACCACGTTAACTAGGTTTTACAGAGTACTGATTGAATAACATGATAAACCAACAGCATTTAGCCTGGATAAAGGAAAACAACATTAGTGGCGTGCAATGCAGCCTTGATGAGCTTTTGCTATATCAACGTTATATTCACTTACTAAATACCAAGCCAAACTCGAGAGTTAAACATCACCTTTCGGGCCAATATCTTGCCAAAACAAAAGGGCGAGGTATGGAGTTTGATGAAGCTAGGCATTACCAGCCTGGCGATGATGTTCGAACGATTGATTGGCGAGTAACAGCAAGAACAGGGAAAACCCACACTAAGATATTTCGCGAAGAAAAAGACAGACCTATCTTCATACTCTGTGATTTGCTGCCAAGCATGTATTTTGGTAGTAGTTTGTTGTTTAAGTCTATTCAAGCTTGTCATCTTGCATCTCTGATTGCATGGAAAGCCAAAAAGAACGGCGATAAAGTCGGTGGTTTGGTTTTAACAAATGACACTATGCTGGAGTCTAAACCGAGAGCAAGACAACAAGCCTTACTTCATTGGCTTAATCAGCTTCAATTAGGTCACCAAACTCTTCAGGGTGGATATCAGCAAGAAGCCAGTGCAGAAAACAACTTGAACTCAAAGCAATACGCGCAGGAACGATTCCAACAAGCATGTGCTCACTTACGACAAGTTGCTCACCCAGGAAGCCTAATTTATATAATTAGTGATTTTCAGAACCTATCTGAACCAGCTTTACAGCACTTGTTTCAATTACAAAAGCACTGCGAAGTTAATGCCTGTTCAATATACGATCCAATCGAGCAATCTTTGCCTCAGTATGCTTGTAACAACTTAGCCATTACAAATGGGTTAGCGACAAAGGTTATTTCCAGTTTGTCTCAAGTAGAGCAATATAATAAAAGTGCCAAACGTCACTTTGTAAATCAAAAGCAAACGCTTCAGCAATTTAATATTAAATGGTTGCCTATTAGTGCGGGCTTGCCTTTACATAAGCAGTTATAGGTAATTTCATGCAGAATAATGTACTCAGCCAATTAAAAGACATTCAAACTCCAGAGCCAATTACTTGGTGGCCTTTAGCGTGGGGATGGTGGTTAATAATGGTATTAGTCGTCGTTTCAATATACGTCGTAATACGATTAGTGATAAAGAGAATTGAAAACAACAAAGCAAAAAAACAAGCACTAAAAATGCTAGAACAAATTCACAATGAGCCTCATCCGCACAAAACAGTGATTGCCATTAATGACATTTTAAAACGAGTAATGCTGGTATATACCTCAAGAGAAAGCATCGCTAGCATGAATAGCAAGCAGTGGTTTGAGAGCTTAAACACTCTGAGTGAAACGCACAAAATACCAACTCACTTCAGCCAGTTGGCTTATCAACCAAAATGTTCAGCTAAGGATGCAGACGAATACCTTAATACTGCCCAAAACTGGGTTAAAAACACGTTACCGCTTTCAAAAAAACAAAAGCAAATAACAGAACGTTGGAGTGCTACCAATGTTTAGTTTTGAGTGGATATGGTTAGCTCTTTTATTGCCGTTGCCTTTTTTAGTTTGGTTATTACCTGAACAGGACGCGCAAAAAGCGGCACTTCAATTACCAACGTTTGACCTTGTAGATAAACAACAGCAAAAATCAAACCCTCTAGCATTCCCCTGGGTTTGGTTACTAGTATGGGTAGCGCTTGTACTAGCAGCAATGCGTCCACAGTGGATAGGTGAGCCAATCACAGTGCCGCAAGAAGGCCGAGAAATGATTTTAGCCGTGGATTTATCAGCCTCGATGAATGAAGAAGATATGAAAATATCAGGCCGAACGGTAAACCGACTTACTATGTTAAAAGTTGTCGTAAATGACTTTATAGAACGAAGAGTGGGTGACCGACTAGGACTCATCTTGTTTGCTGATACAGCCTATGTACAAACACCATTAACCTATGACCGCGCGACTGTTAGGCAAATGTTAGACGAGGCTGAACTAGGTTTAGTAGGCGATAAAACCGCAATTGGCGATGCGCTTGGTTTAGCTGCCAAACGTTTTAATGACAAAGGTGAATCAAACCGAATTCTAATCCTACTTACCGATGGTCAAAATACCGCGGGCAACATCTCCCCTACTGACGCCTTAGAGATTGCGAAAGAAACAGGTATCAAAGTCTATACCATTGGTATTGGTGCAGATGAAATGTTGGTTCGAAGCTTTTTTGGTACTCGACGAGTAAACCCTTCTGCAGACTTAGACGAAAATTTATTAACAAGAATTGCCAAAGAAACTGGCGGTCAGTACTTTAGAGCAAGAAATACCGATGAGCTAGAAACTATCTACTCAATGCTAGACCAACTAGAGCCGGTTGAAGATGATCCTATTCAGTTAAGACCACAACAAGCTCTGTTTTATTGGCCTTTAGCTTTTGCTTTATTGCTATCGACTATTTTAGTTATAGGTAATTTACTGAAAGGTCGAATCAAATTTGGAGGTAATGCGTAATGTCTGATTTTCATTTCCTTCGCCCTGAATGCTTTTATTTATTAGTACCGCTAGCAATCGTATGGGCATTTAGACTCCGAAAAC
This sequence comes from Psychrosphaera haliotis, assembly GCF_039523615.1. Classification (NCBI taxonomy): domain Bacteria; kingdom Pseudomonadati; phylum Pseudomonadota; class Gammaproteobacteria; order Alteromonadales; family Pseudoalteromonadaceae; genus Psychrosphaera; species Psychrosphaera haliotis. The sequence goes on from NZ_BAAAFQ010000004.1 coordinate 295,208, forward strand.
AAAACCAAAGTGATTGGCAACAATGGATTCCTGAACACTTATCCAACACTCTCTTTTCTGGCAAGCAAAAAAACGCAAGCAAAGTACTTCCTATTGGTTTAGCAATAGCCTGGTTATTTTCTGTTGTTGCACTAGCAGGCCCAACTTGGCAAAAGATTGAGAAACCAGTATTTAAAAGCCAAACTGCGAACATTATAGTTATGGACATGTCGCTTTCAATGAGAAGCACTGACATAAAGCCAGACAGGCTGACCAAAGCAAAATTTAAAGCCATTGATTTAGCTACGTCATTAAAAGATAGCGACGTTGGCTTAGTTGCTTATGCTGGGGACGCTTTTACTATTTCGCCACTGACACAAGACGCCAGAAATATCACCGCCCTCATTCCTAGTCTATCACCTGAAATCATGCCAATACCTGGCAGTTATCCGTTACTTGGTTTAGAAAAGGCGCAATCTTTAATGCAACAAGCTGGATATTTGTCTGGCCAAATTTACTGGATAACTGACGGCGTTGAGTATGAAGACATAACCGAATTAAAACGATTTATGCGAGCAAGTCCCTTTAATATAAATATACTTTCCGTGGGTACTCAAGCTGGGGCACCAATAAAAATGAAAGATGGCTCTTTACTAAAAGACAACTCTGGCAACATTGTCATGCCTAAAGTAAATGAATCTGCTCTCGACGACTTGGCTTCGCTGTCTGGCGGCATATATCAGCCCGTTACAGCTAATGATATGGATATTGAACGTCTAGCTAGCCAGTTACAAACCACCTCGAAACAGGATGCACCAAACAACCAACCTGAAAGTGACTTAACAGGTGATGACTGGCAGGAGTTTGGACCTTACGTAGTGCTACTTCTTTTACCCATTTGCTTATTTGCCTTTAGAAAAGGCGCAACAATCGCTCTTTTGCTGCCGGTTACATTTATTTTATCAGTTTCAGCGCCTGCGCCTGCGCTGGCAAATTCAGCCCACACAAGTAAAGCGGCTCCATTGCCTGATACGCCTAATACCAGTGGTGACAATCACCCCCCTTCTACCTTAAATAATATTGTAAACGCAGTGTTCAAAACCAATGACCAACTCGCCAGCGAGGCTTATCAAGCAAATGATTTTGACAATGCTCAACAGCAGTTTAATGATCCTCAATGGCGAGCAGCTTCTGCGTACAAAGCCGGTGATTATGAAACCGCGCTTAAACTATTTGAAGAAGATACTTCAGCCCAAGGCCTGTACAACCAAGGTAACGCTCTAGCGCAATTAGGTCAGTTAGACCAAGCTATTGAAGCGTATAACAAAGCCCTTAAAGCACAGCCCAACTTAGAAGACGCTAAAACAAATAAAGAGCTAATTGAGAAACTAAAAGAAGAACAGCAATCAAACTCTGAGAATAGCAATGAGAGTGAGGGTGAAGCTGACCCTAACCAATCTCAAAATAATGACCAGCAAGGCGATCAACAAAAGAATCAACAAAGTGATCAACAAAACAATGAGCAAAACGGCCAGCAAAAACAGCAAGAGCAGAATCAAAACGATAGCGAAACAAATGGTTCAAATGACCAAAAACAAGATCAACAGTCATCTGAGCAACAAAACCAACCTTCAGACTCTCCATCACAGCAAAAAAACAATGAAAATGGTAAGCAACAAGGTGAGGCTCAAGAGCAACAGTCTGAACTAAATGAAGCGAATAAAGACGGTACTGATGAGACACCTGATAGTACAGAAAACACTGGTCAAAAGCAGAAAACTCAGCTCACGCCAGAACAGATTGCAGAAAAAGAACAGCAACAAAAAATTAAGCAATTACTTAGAAAAGTTGACGATGATCCGTCAGTGCTATTAAGAAATAAAATGATTTTAGAAAGTCGTCGTCGACAACAAGAGCGTAGACGAGCAACAGGAGTAACTAAATCGTGGTAAGTAGTTTTAAGGCTTTTCCTACCAATCAAATTCGCATTTTATTCAGTGCATTCGTGCTGCTATTAAGCTTTCAAGTCAGTGCAAACATCGAATTAAATGCAAGTGTTGATCGCAACCCTGTTATGGAGCGAGAATCGTTTGTATTAAAAATTGAAGCAAATGACTCTGTTAATACCAATGATTTAGACCTATCCTCTTTACAGAAAACAGGCTTCATTGTAGGCAGAACCGCGACTGGCTCTCAAACGCAAATAATTAATGGTTCTATACAAAAAAGTACAACATGGAGTGTGGTATTAACGGCAAAACAGCAAGGTATTTATACTATCCCAGCTTTAAAGCTAGCTAATGCTTCTACTTCACCTATTGAAGTAAATGTCGTCAGAGCCTCCTCCTCCAAAGATTACAAAGACGAAAGTATTTTTATAAAAAACACCTTAGAAACCAGCAGCCTTTATGTTCAGCAGTCCGTTAAACTTACAACTAAATTATATATATCACCACAAGTTCAACTGCAAAGCGGCAGCCTGTCTGAGCCAACGCTTGATGGAGCCTTGATTCAACAGCAAGGTAAAGATAAAGATGCCACTGAAATAATTAATGGTATTAGATACCGAGTTATTGAACGAATCTACACTATTACGCCACAATCAAGTGGAGACTTTACTGTTGTTTCACCTACGTTCAACGGCGATGTAACAGCGCCTTCAAGACGTCGTTCTGCATTTTCTAGCTTTTCTCAAAGCAAACCAGTAACCGCTTTTGGTCAAGATTTTACAATTAACGTACAACCTATTCCTACAAGCTACACGGGTGTATGGCTGCCAAGTTCTATTGTGCAATTGAACGAAGAGTGGTCACCTTCTAAAGATACTTTTGATGTAGGTGAGCCAATAACTAGAACGATTACGTTGACCGCTCTTAATGTCAATGAAGAACAACTACCGGAAGTTTCAGGCCAATATCCGGCAAACGTAAAAGTTTACCCTGACCAATCAAAAACTCATTCTGTAGTAAGGCAGAACGCTTTAGTTTCGCAAAGAATTACTTCTGAAGCTGTAGTTGCTAATGCGCCTGGTACATATACCTTCCCGGAGGTTAAAGTGACATGGTTTAATACTAAAACTAAGCGCCAAGATGTTGCCACATTACCCGCAAAAACAATTACCGTCGTTGGTAATGAAATTACGACAACCACACTAGACAACACTGCAGGTAACCAACCGTTAAACGGGGCGTCTGCAAATAAAAATCAACAATCCGATTGTGATTGCAATCTAGCAGGTACTTCTGACAATACTGATAAACTAGGATTGGCTTATTGGATTGGCTTAGGTAGTGGTTGGCTAGCCTTCATTATTATGTTGTTGATTTACATATTTAGAAGTAACAAACCAACCCCTAATCAAACGGTAAGCCTAGATGTAAACTCACCGCAAAAGTTTGATATTAATGAACTAAAGCGAGCTTGTTTAAGCCATCAAGCGAATACCACGAGCTCTTTACTTGCGGAGTGGATTACAACCAACTTCCCAGAGTGCACTAGCTATGATGATGCAAAAAAGCACATGAGTGCTGAGTTAATAATGTCTATAGATGATTTAAATAAAGCTAGATTTAGCCAAACTCAAAACGGCTGGAAAGGTGAATTGTTATGGCAAGCTATTTCTAAATTTAACAAAAGTAAAAGCACCGTAAGCAAAAGTCAGTTCTTACCACCGTTAAATAAAGCCTAACAGTGGCAATGGTTTTCTAACTCTATCTTTACCCTAGTTTTGTTCTTTATTCGGTTGCCAGGCATGTGCATCGGCAGCCGATAAAGGTTTGCTATAAAAGTAACCCTGAATTAAATAACAACCATTTTGAGCTAGATAATCGACTTGTGCTAGGGTTTCAGCGCCTTCAGCAATAACTTCTAACCCTAACTTTTGAGACATAGCGATAATAGCAGCGGTAATTTCCATATCACTTTCATCATCAGGTATATCTTTAATAAACGACCTATCTATTTTTAACGTTTCCACTGGAAACCTTTTTATATAAGCCAAAGAAGAATAACCTGTCCCAAAATCATCAATTGAAATACCAACACCTAAAGCCTGAATACTATAAAGTTGGCGAATTGCGTCTTCAACATCCGTCATTAAACTGGACTCTGTAATCTCTACTTCTAAAAGAGAAGGTTTAATCCCATACCGCTCAATAGTAGCCTTTAGCTCAGATGTAACCTTGCCACTTTCAAATTGCTTGGCACTTAAGTTAATTGAAACCGGTACTTTTTTGTTTTGTTGGCTAACAAACTCAGCAGCTTGCTCAATAACCCAGCTACCAATTTTCAATATCAGGTTACTCTGCTCTGCCAAAGGAATGAAGTCTGCGGGGGAAATAAAGCCCAGTGTGTCGTTATGCCATCTAAGTAAAGCTTCAAAACCCACCAATTCCATGCTCTGACTATTTACTTTAGGCTGAAAAACAAGCTCTAGCTCCTGCTTGTCGATTGCCTTGGCTAATTCATTTTCCATTTGAATACGTAGCCGCGTGGCGTCATTAAGAGCCTTAGTGTAAAAGTGATAAGAGCTTTTACCCAATGATTTAGCTTCATACATCGCGAGGTCTGCGTGTTGCAATAGTAACTCAGGGTCTTGTGAGTCTGTAGTCGACATTGTTACGCCTATACTCACACCTGAATTAATTACCTTTCCTTTTATTGTAAAAGGAAGGCTTGCCGCTGCTAATATGGCATGAGCCTTTACAATGACATCCTGCTCAGATTTGATGCCTCCTAGCAACATTGCGAACTCATCGCCACTCATTCTCGCCAACGTGTCTTCATTTCTTAGTTCATAGGACAACCGAGTTGATAACTCCTTTAACAGCAGATCACCAACTTCATGACCATATAAGTCATTTACTTTTTTAAAGTCATCTACATCAAAATATATTAATGCAAAGTCGTATCGTCCCCGTTTACTTATCTCAACAAGCTTCTCTAACTGAGCCACAAAAAAAGTTCGATTAGATAAATTGGTGAGGTCATCCGTGTAAACCAACCTCTCGATTTTATTTTGAGATTCTTTTATGGAAGAAATGTCTTGTTGGGAAACCACATATCTAATGACAGTTCCCAAATCGTCTCGTACCGACGTTATACTGCAATTAACCCAGACTTCATCGTCACTGCCCTTGGGTTTAAGAATTAACTCACCTCGCCAACTCTGCTTTCGCCTAAGTTCATTTTTTATTTGCTCTTTTATGAATGCCATGTGGGGATGAACAAATTCAAAGTAACTAACACCTTTAAGACACTCATCGTTAGAGTGAATAAGACTGGCCATTTTTATGTCTGAGGTCATTATGCAATAGTCTAAACCTAAGGTTACGATTGCATTGTCAGAATGAGCTATGACTTGTGCCAAGCCTTTAGAATCAGCCAATTTCGACTCTAAGTCACCAATCGTTTTTAAGTCTAACTCTCGAGTTCTATTTAGTTGATATAACTGCTGATAAATAGCTTCACTCAAATCAGCCAATTCATCATCTTGTTTGCCCAATAACCGAAGGTTAGAAACCTGACCTGGTGAATTTACAAGATTAGTCATTACTTTAAGCGGCCTGCTTATAATTAACAGGCTTAAAATATAGGTAAGTACAAATACCAGTATTAAAGCGATAGCAGCAAAAGTAATAAACTCTGTAAACGCTTTTTGTTGTGCGGCTAATAAATGTTGTTCATTTTCATAAGCTACAATAAACCAACCTAACTCAGGCAAGTGCCAAGTGCTTGCTAAATATTTATTTCCTAAATCCATAAAGAAAGAGTGTGGACTGTGAGCAATATTACTATTAATAAACTGCATCAAAGGTTCTCTGCGAGCACTGCCCGCTAGAATATTGATACCGTAGGCATCACTAGACCTTATATACTTTACTCCAAAGTCAGGGTGATAGACGAGTTCACCAAATTGATTGTGGATAAAAACATTAACGTTTGTTTGTCTAAAGTACGACAGTATTTCGTCTTTATTAATATTAAGTGCACCAGATAGGATACCAACTAACTTTTGATTAGAATAAACAGGTACTTGGTATTCAAAACGAACTTCATTTTTGTCATCAACTAGGTAGCTAGACCAAGGCTCAAACTTGTTTTTGGAATTTACAAACAAATACCCTTCAAGACTTTCCCTCCTCTTAACCTTTAAACTGTCTGCCGATTTAAAAGTAACATCAAAGCCCTCAACCTTTTTCTTTAATAAGAGCGTTTTAACTGCAGTAACCGACAAATTGGTATTCGCATAAACCGACAAGGACAAGTCTTTAACTTGCCTTTCCAATTGAGTTATTTTTTTACGTATAGATTCTGTACTTTGGGCAAGGGTTGCTTGTCTTAGGTTCTGAGATTGCTCAAGCATCATATTTTTATTGGTGTGCAAAAACACGTAAAAATAAGCAGTTAATATCAAAAAGGTCAGCAGAAAAGCCAGAGTAGCATGTTTAAAATTCAAACTTTTATACTTGAGAATAAAATACAAATAATACCCCTACAGACCGCTGTTTAACCCCACTTTGCGATGGAGTATTAATTGATAAAATGATAGCTTACGGTTAAGAACTCTAAATTACACTAAAAAAAACAAAAGAGACAATATGATGATTTGGTTATTAAGGATAATAAAACTAACGGCGATACTAGTACCCCTTTTGTGTATTTTAGTCTATTTCACTTTAAATTCGAGTAAACCTACACTTAATGCAGAAATAACAACTCCAATCCCTGAATTAACAACCGTTGAACGAGATAATAATGGTATTGCCACCTTCACCTCAACGTCTAGAGAGTCTATTGCATATGCTTTGGGATTTGTTCATGCTGAAGAACGCTTTTTCCAAATGGACTTATTGAGAAAAAACTCAGCTGGTGAACTCTCTGAGTTATTTGGAACATTAGCTGTTGATTTTGATAGTAAAATAAGAGTTCATCAGTTTAGAAAGCGTGCAACAAGGTATTTAAAAGACTTGCCTCAAGATCACAGGCAAATTTTAGAACAGTATACAAAAGGCGTTAATGCGGGATTAGCAAATTTGACCGTTAAACCGTTTGAATACCTAATACTCAATACAGCTCCAACTGACTGGAAAGCTGAAGATAGCCTGCTTGTTTTATACAGTATGTATATTGATCTTCAGCACCAATTTGGCGACAGAGAACAATTACTAGGTAAAATAAAGAATCATTTTGGTAGTGACATCTACCACTTCTTAAATCCAGCAGGTTCAATATGGGATGCATCAATTGATGATACCCGTTTCCCAGAATCCCCGATTCCAACGCAAGGTTTTAAAAGCCAGAGCACTGCAAATAACTCATTAGATACAGCGCCTTACTACGTATTATCAAACAACCACCATGAGTCACTTCCTGGCAGCAATAGTTGGGTGGTCAGTGGCGAACTCAGTAAAACCAAATCTGCAATGCTAGCTAACGATATGCACTTGGGGATCAGAGTTCCTAATATTTGGTACCGTGCAGGTTTTAGATATCCAATAAATGACCGAAAAATAGCGATAGATGGCGTTACCTTACCCGGCACACCGGCAATGGTGGTGGGAAGTAATCGACAAATTGCTTGGGGGTTCACAAACAGTTATGGCGATTGGAGTGATCTTATTGTTTTAAATACAACGGATAAAGGTAAGAGTTATAAAACGCCATCTGGCAACAAGCCGATTATTAAAGAACAAGAAATCATTAAAGTTAAAGGCGGCGCAGACAAAGTCATTACCATTTCATCTTCGCAGTGGGGCCCAATTATTGGTTATGATAGCAACGGCAATCCTTTATCAATGCGATGGACTGCTCACGACCCAGAAGGCATGAACTTTAATCTGCTTAACCTTGAAACCGCATTATCTACTGAACAAGCTATTAATATTGCGCACACTATGGCCATCCCAGCTCAAAACATAGTGATCGCCGATAATCAGGGTCAAATTGCTTGGACCATTGCCGGACCTATGCCTGTCAAAGAGTCTTCATTAGATTCACCCGATTGGGAAACGCCCCAAGATTGGAGTCAAGGCGACTATCGTTGGTTAGGCTACTTCTCAAGCGAAGAAAAGCCAACTGTAATGAACCCTTCTTCCAATAGAGTTTGGACTGGTAATAGCAGAGTTGTTGGCAATGATATGTATAAGAAAATTGGCAACGGCGGTTATGCACTTGGCGCTCGCAGTTTACAAATAAAACAAGGTCTATTTGCGCTAGACCAGTTTTCCGAACAAGACTTCTTGAACATCCAAAATGACAACAAAGCGCTCTTCTTAACTCGTTGGCAGGCTCTTATTAATGACGAGTTACTAACACCAGACTTTGTGAGTGAAAATCAACTCGAAGCGTTAAAATTGCATATCGAGAATTGGCAGCAACGCGCATCTATTGACTCTGTGGGGTACACAATTGTTAGGGCCTTTAGGGTGGAAGTTCGTCAATCTATGTTTGACATTTTGCTAGCGCCTTTAAAAAACACTAAAACATCAAAAGTAGATATTCATCCAATTCGTCACCAAATTGAAACTCCGATGTGGGCTATTCTAACGAGCAAACCTGAGCATATTTCACCAACCGGTTTTGCTAATTGGAACGACTTCTTAGAACAGGCGCTATTGAGAACCATTAAGAAGTTAAAAGATAAACACGGCTCTCTAGACAACGCAAACTGGGGAACCATTAATACTGCAAAAGTACAGCACCCGCTTTCAAAAGCTGTACCGGCTTTGAGTTGGTTGCTTGATATGCCAAGCATGCCTGCAGCTGGAGATAGCTATATGCCAAGAGTACAAGGACCTGACTTTGGCTCGTCAGAACGTTTTGTAGTCTCTCCGGGACACGAAGAGTCTGCTATTTTACACATGCCAAGTGGCCAAAGTGGTCACCCATTAAGTCCATATTATGGAAATGGCCATAAGAACTGGATACAAGGTACACCATCCCCTCTTCTTCCGGGAAGTACAGAGTACACATTAACGTTAACACCAAAAGAGCGAGATTAGATTTTTGACCATTACAACCAATCCATTATCGGACATAAGAACACAAATTTCACAACTGGATTCAGAGTTGTTAACTATATTGTCAAAACGACGTATGTTGGCTAAATCTGTAGCTGAGCAAAAAATAGAGAACAATAAGCCAATTCGAGATTTACAACGCGAAGAGCAGATGTTGGTAGATCTTATTAATCGTGGCAAAGATATGCAGTTAGACGCCTACTTTGTTAAACAGGTTTTTCAAACCATTATTGAAGACTCTGTTTTGCACCAGCAAGCTCTACTTCAACAGCACCTAAACTTACCTGCTGGCGAGAATGGTGTTAATCGTGTTGCTTACCTTGGTAGCCATGGGTCATATAGTAACTTGGCCTGTCATCGTTATTTTTCTCGATTTCCGGGTCAACTAAAAGCAATGGGTTGCTCTAGCTTTTTAGAAATAATTGAAAAGGTCGAGCATAAACACGCAGATTACGGGATTTTGCCAATTGAGAATACATCATCCGGCAGTATTAATGACGTATACGACCTACTGCAACACACTGACTTGTCCATTGTTGGCGAAATTACACAGCCAATAAATCACTGTATGGTCAGTGCGGTTCCAACTAGTATGGATAAGATCACAAAGCTATATGCACACCCTCAAGTTTATGCGCAGTGTAGTCATTTCCTAGCGCAGTTTGATGGTGTGGAAATAGAACATTGCGAGGCATCATCGGCTGCGTTTGAAGCAATTCAAAATGATACAACAGGCACTGTAGCTGCACTAGGTAGTGGTGAAGGAGCTAGATTATATGGCCTTAGTATCATTGCCGAGGCACTGGCCAACCAAAAGAAAAACTATAGCCGTTTTATAGTTTTAGCCAATCAAGCAATTTCAGTGGCGCCTCAAGTTCCTGCTAAATCCACTTGGATAATGTCAACAGAACAAAAGCCTGGGGCACTGGTTGATGCATTATTAATATTAAAGTCTCACAACGTGAATATGTGTAAGTTAGAATCAAGGCCAATCACAGGTAACCCGTGGGAAGAAATGTTTTATGTTGATGTTGAAGGTAATATTAGAGACAACAACCTAGAGAATGCGATTGAAGAGCTAAGAGCGTCTACCCGCTTTTTGAAAGTACTTGGCTGCTATCCTACGGAAGATGTCCCACCCGCTAAACTGACTTTAGAGTCTTAGTAATTTATTTAACGCTTTGCTGTTAAGCATTAGCATTAGCATTAGCAAAAAGGTAACCATTTAGGTTACCTTTTTCATTATCCACACTCGTCTATGTAACGAATGGGAGAAGATGTATCCTCACCTAAGCTCTGTTTTATAAACTCTATGTGCTCATGCACTTCTGTTAAAGATTTATGTAAACTTTCAACATTAGTACCTTGGGTATTATTCATACCAATATTATTCTCTAGCGCTTCAGTAGCTTGTCTTAACTTGTCCAATGACTCTTTAATTTGAGACATGACACTTCCTAGTTTGAGTTGTATCCAACAAAAGTTTGCCCTAATAGCAGCTTGTGTTCAATATATTAAAATGTAATAAAAAATGTCTATTCGTCATTTTTGTTATATGGCTGGCGTTTGCAAAACGGCGTAAAGTCTTCCAAGCGCTTTTGTATATCCTTAACAATCTGAGCTTTACGCGTCTTCTTTTCTGGATGGTGAAGAATATCTTTATAATCGTTGATATCTACCATTTCCATATTAACTTTTATTTTTTTAAACAATTTAGGTAACGTCTGACCTGGTATTTGTACATGATGCATACCACCGCTGTAAATAAATAATACCTTTCCATCATCTAACTCTTCTATGATGTCTGCCACGCCAGTTCGCACTGTCATTGGATTACCATGTTTGTCATTGCCATCATGACGACGCATCCTTCCCTCTGGTAAAATAGCGACAATGGCGTCATCATTTACGCTCTTTAAGAAGTTGTCCCACGATTCATCTCTTTTACGACTGATTGGCACAAATCCAGGAACCAGCGCATTAAAAAACTTACCAACCACTGGTCTGCTAGCAGTGATATCCGCGATTGGAATTAGCAAGTGTCTTGCTATTTTCCACAAAAAACGGAACGGCGCTAACCGGACAAACAGTGCCTCAAATAAACTTGTGTGATTCAGTAAGACAATAAGCTTAACGTCATCTAATGCTTCAAACTTCTTTTTACTAAGCCATTTAATTTCAAATCGATAAAACAAAAAGCTAATGGCTTTTACAGTCGACATTACCGTAAAGCTAAAGCATTGTGCAAAGCGGTTTGCTCGCATTTTTGACCCTTTTTAATGTTCTTTTTTATAAGCTAAGTAACCATCTAGTCCATTAGAAAGGTATTGCTTGAGTGATTTATTCGGTGCAGATGGTAAATGAACACTCAATAACATTCCTGGAGTATCATTAAAACTTCTGTCAATACCAATGCAGTAGTATCGAGCGCCAAGCTTCTGGTATTGCTTCATGAGGACGGGGATGTCCTTACCGTCAAGCTCTGTACCGCAAACGAGCGCGGATAATACACCATTATGCTCTCGATGTTTAGAGGTAAAGTCTTCCAATTCAGGGTTGTTCGGCACATTAAAGGGGTAATTTGCCTCAACTTCCTCAGACGGCTCTGTAAGTATTCTATTCATGTATTCAACACTGTTTGGTGAATAAAGTTTACTAATTGAAACCGTGCCATATAACCTTCTGTATTGTGGGTGTTTTACAACAAACTCTCCTATGCCTCGCCATAATAAATATAAACCATAAAAACTTTTCTGGTGCTCTGGAACGATAAAAGAGCGACCCATTTCTAAACATGGCTCCTGTTGATTTATGAAATTTGATTTGAAGCTAAACATTTTACTGAGATAAAGGTTTTCTAGATTTCCATCTTTTAATAAAATATCAGTCTGCCCCATTCTGTATGCGCCTATCAGATCCAAGGTTTGGTCTTGTATAATAAAAAGGTGAACATAGGTTGCATCAAAACTATCAGTGTCCATTGCGTTGCCCGAACCTTCATTGTGAAGTCGAAACACTCGTTCACGCTCTCTTGCAATTTCTAAAACAATATTACCAATTTGATGTTGATAACCGTAATAAACTGTAAACCCTTTATAGCGGGCTAGTTTTTGTTCCTTGGGTAACTGCAGCAGTTCTTCCGAAATCTTGGATTTACAAATCGGCTGAGCTAATGGAAGCATTTTTGTCGTTTTGTCTGCCGGCCATGTGTATTGATATTTGGGGTCTAAAGCATAAACCTGAGCTCGTAAATAGTCATTCATTGCACCAACATCTTTAAGCGAAGATAAAATCTCTGGTGTCAGTACCCTGCCTACGTTCATATTTATTGGTGAGCCTCTCCTGTTCATCATCTCTCTGAACAACATCACTAATTTTAGCTTTGACCAAATTTTCGCTAACAATAAAAATTGTGAGCTGTTTGTACCTTCAAAAAAAACAGGGACAACCTTCGCTTCACAGGAACGCGCTAAATGGGCAGCTACACGATTCCAATCTCCATCGCAGACCCGTTTTTTACTTGATTCAAACTCTGACACCTTGCCACTTGGAAAAAGAATCAGCACCCCATCACTATTTAAATGCCGACGGCAATCTTTTAGTGCTTTCATATTTGTAGGTTCTTTGGGTTTTAATGGGTCGATAAATATAAAAAGGCTTTGTAGCTCCTGAAACATAGCTAACGCCTTATTGGCAAGAACCTTAACGTCACCTCTAATCTTCATAACTTCCGAGGCCAACGCAATGCCTTCTATGCAGCCAAATGGATGATTAGCAACAATAATGACAGGACCACTTTTGGGTAGATTAGCTTGTAGATTATCAACTCCCACAACTGGCGTTTTAAACTCAGAAATCAGAGTGTCGGCAAACTCTTTGTAAGGTAAGCCCTTAAAGCCACTGTTATCATATATAGCTTGGAGCTTGTCCAATCCCATGAGCTTGTCGCCAACCGACAATATATACTTGTACAAAAAGTGCTTAGACAAGTTAGGATAAAGTGAATGTAAGCTAATGTTTGACTGTTCAAATTGATTACTGATCATAACGACTGTTTGGTTACTTTTAATTGCCTGAAGAGGTTTGTTTTTAAATTAAACCACTTCATTACAGCTAAAGGGAAATTTTTTTTAGCGCAACAAGGTCTATTGCTACATGAAAACAAAATACCTTACTTATGAAACGCTCGTTAGGGCCTATAGCAAAGATCTGTATAGATATGCCTATTGGCTCTGCAGAGACGCTAATGTCGTTGATGATATTGTTCAAGAAACCTTCTTGCGCGCATGGCGTTCGCTGGAGTCATTAAAAGATAACAATGCTGCTAAATCTTGGTTGATCACTATTTTGCGAAGGGAAAATGCACGTCGATTTGAGCGAAAGCAATTAGACCTAGTGGATATAGATGATTATGAAGTTTCAGACTTAACGAGTACCAGTACCGAACAAGAAATGGAAAATCACTTATTACAAAGACAGATATTTAAATTGAGTGAAGAATATAGAGAGCCTTTGATTCTGCAGGTTATTGGAGGCTTTTCTGGTGAAGAAATCGCCAGCATCCTTGAACTCAATAAAAATACAGTGATGACTCGACTATTCCGTGCACGAAACCAATTAAAAGAAATTCTTGATACTAATTCAATGCAAAAAGGGGCTCAAAATGGATGATTTAACTTTCCGAAGACGTATTTATGCTGATCCTCAAGATTCAGACAGTGATATTAAAAGCGCTTGCTCAGCAGACTCTAAAAAAGCCAAATTCAGAGCAGAAATGATGGGTTTTGACGACAAGCTAAAAAATGCACTAATGATTGATGTACCAGAAAACTATGCAGATAGAGTACTACTCAATAAACATTTAAATAGCAAAAATAATAAGTCGAAAATAAGTACTGTACGATGGGCCGTTGCCGCTTCTATTATATTTGCCGTTGGTATTAGTACTAGTATTTTGTACCCTTTAAAAAACACCACAATGTTGATAAGCCATGCGATCTCTCACATGGAGTCGGAGCTTGATCATATTCCAACAAATAGTAACTACACATTAGAGCAAGTAAATGCAAAGCTTGCTGAGTTTGGAGGCACGCTGGTAGATAATATCGCTGCAATCAAGTTTGTTAGTTTTTGTCGATTTGAAGGAACACGTAGCCTACACATTGTTATGTCTGACAAAGGTGAAGATGTCACTGTGTTTATAGTACCGAAAGATAGCGGCTTGTCTTCTCAATCAACAGTAAGCCAAAATCGTTATGTGGGAACTAGCTTGTCAAATAAGTTTGCCGACATGGTTGTAATTACCGCAGAAAAGTCATCAGCGGAAGACTGGAAAAAACGGATTTCTAGCAAAATTAATTGGCAAAAAGCTTAATCGGCGGTTTGGTAAGGTGAGTAGGCGTTCAAACAAGTCGTACCTCCTATTCAAGATAGAATTTTCTGGCTATGATACTGCTTCAAGTTAGATATAATTACTATTGAGTAATAAGGAGTATAAATATGGATAGTTTTGATCGCCACATTCTTTCTTTACTGCAAGAAGACGGTTCACTCTCATTGGCCGAGATCTCTGAGCAAATCGGTTTAAGTCAAACCCCATGCTGGAGACGTATCCAACAGCTTGAAAATAATGGCGTAATTAGGAAAAGAGTTGCCTTATTAGATTCAGAAAAGCTCAATGTTGGCTTGACGGTCTTTGTTAGTCTCAAAACAAACCAACACACTCCTGAGTGGGCAGAGTCTGTAAAAGTGTTCGCCAATAGCTCGCCAGAAATTGTAGAGTTTTATCGATTAAGTGGCGAAACTGATTACCTGATGAAAGTATTAGTGCCAGACATGAAAGCTTACGATGAGTTTTATCAAAAGCTAATTAGACAAGCTGGTTTCAGCGATGTTAGTTCCAGCTTTGCGATGGAGCAAATGAAGTACTCTACGGAAATCCCATTAACTTATAGTTAATAGGCCCACAACCGGAAGAAATATTCTCCCAGCAAGCTCATTAAGAAAAATATTTCTAATGGGCTTTTTGTTTATTTGTTAAATAGAAAAAAGATTTCAATAATTTCTAACATAATAGCTTACAGAATATAATCACCTGGAGCCTTCATGTTAGAGGAATATTTTTCTACCTATAGAGATAAAACTATAGGTTTGAATCTAAAAAGCCAACTCAACGCACACAATTTACTCTACACTGACTGGACTGCAAGTGGCCGCCTTTATAGGCCTATCGAACATTACATTTCAGAACAAATTGGTCCTTATGTTGCCAACCCTCACACTGAGAACACTGAAACTGGCCGTATAATTACAGCAGCCTATAAACAGGCTAGAGCAACCATTAAACAACACGTGAACGCCGATGAAAATGACGTACTAATATGTACAGGGGCTGGTGCAACATCCGCCATTATCAAGCTACAACGGCTCATGGGTTTAAAACAAAAGAATATATACTCTAATTCTACGTCGCTTTTCGAAAAGTTTACCCATTTTGTTAACAAAAATAAAACAAACTTAAAGCCTGTCGTTTTTGTTACACATATGGAACATCACTCTAATCAAACGAGTTGGAATACTTTAGACGTTACTGTTGAAGTTCTAGAGCGAGCACCGGATGGTCAACCATGTATTAAAGACTTGGAAAATAAATTAATCCAGTATTCACAAAGTCCATTAAAAATTGGCGCATTTACAGCTTGTAGTAATGTAACTGGTATAAAAACAAACGTTGGCCTGTTAGCTAAAACTATGCATAAACATGGCGGAGTATGTTTTCTAGATTACGCCTGTTCCGCACCTTACGTGGACATCAATATGCACCCGGAAAATCCAGAGGAGCAATTGGATGGTATTTACTTTTCTCCTCATAAGTTTCTTGGTGGACCAGGGTCTTGCGGAATACTCGTTTTTAATAAAGCTCTGTACGCTCGGCATAATATTGCACCTGATAAACCCGGTGGTGGCACTGTTTTGTGGACAAACCCGTGGGGCGAACAAGCATTTTATGAAGACATTGAAAAAAGAGAAGATGGTGGAACACCCGGCTTTTTGCAGACAATAAAGGCTGCGCAAGCAATAAAGTTAAAGGATGAAATGGGCGTTAGTAATATTGAAAAAAGAGAAACACACCTGAGGAAAATTCTGATGGCCGGTATCAGTGATATCCCAGGCGTTAATATACTCGAGCCAAATATTAAAAATCGTCTTTGCATTGTCTCTTTTTATGTAACGAATCTGCACCACAACCTAATTGTTAGGTTGCTTGATAATAAGTTTGGTATCCAAGCTCGTGGCGGTTGCAGTTGTGCGGGAACTTATGGACATATTCTATTAAACGTAGATAAGCAGCAGTCACAACAAATTGTCAATGAAGTGAACAATGGCAATTTATCACGCAAACCTGGCTGGGTTCGCATATCGTTGCACCCAACTAATACAGATGCTGAGGCGCGCTTTGTTGTTAGCAGTCTTAAACGCGTTGTTGAAAATGCAAATGAATGGCAAAACGAATATAAATTTGATGAGCGTTTAGGTGACTACCTACTCATTGATGATTCAAAATACGATTCAACACTTCTAAGCCAAGCGTCATAATCGTATAACTATCATAAATAATAAAAAAGAGAGCATGTGCTCTCTTTTTTGTTCCGCAGTGATTATACTAAATTAAGCTACGATTTCTAATAGCTCAACATCAAATACTAGTGTTTGGTAAGGACCAATCGCACCACCAGCACCTTGTTCACCGTACGCTAATTCATAAGGAATCGCTAAACGCCATTTTGAACCAACAGTCATCATTTGTAATGCTTCAGTCCAACCTTTGATAACGCCGCCTACAGGGAATTCAACTGGCTCACCACGGTCATAAGAACTATCAAAAACCGTACCGTCAATTAATGTACCGTGATAATGAGTTTTAACTGTGCTTGCTGCCGTTGGCTTCTCACCAGAACCTTCTGTGATTACTTCAAACTGTAAACCAGATTCAGTAACTGTAACGCCTTCGCGTTGAGCATTTTCATCTAAGAATTTTTGGCCTTCAGCTGACGCCGCTTTCGCTTGCTCAGCTTGAGCAGCTTGCATGCGCTCATTGATAACACCAAATGCTGCACGTAAGTCTTCAACTTCAACGGCATACTCTTTACCTTCCAAAGAATCAATAACACCTTGTGCTACAGCAGTTGCGTCTAAACCTTCAAATGGGTTGCTTGCAACTTGGTCACCAATTTGACGACCGATTCCATAACTTGCTTGTTGTTCTACTGATGTAAACTGAGACATATAACTCTCTTTTTTTTGCTGTAGTAAATAAAACCGGAATGTTAGCACAGTGGCACTAATTATAAAGTGGGCTGGCTATTCTTTGTCGAAACTATCTACAATTATTGCACCCATTGAGGCTGGCATGGTGATTAAGATTAAACGTTTAAAAGCCAAAAGAGGCTCATCTATGATGGGGAATTTATTAAGAGAGAGAAGTACCAATGACACTACAAACGCAGCAAGCAAGTAGGCAATAACAATTCGGAAAATGAACACCGGGACTCGATATCTAATGTTGCCTTGAAAAACACTGCCATATGTAAACAACCCTAAAAAGCTGATAGATAAAATAAATACCAGTAACAGGTTAATCATTGGCAGCGTATCCCCTAGGTTCCAAGCTTCTTCTGAAAATGAGATTGGAACCGCAAGAGCAAAGGCGCCTATGGTGACTTGCCCTGCATCTTCGGCATTAAAACTTAACGGCATAACACTCCTTGTTCAGTTGGGCGACTAATCATCGCCTTCGAGTAAGTTGTAAAGGATTCTTCTTACATTATCTGATTCAAACGGCTTGTCGCAAAGGGCATTTACGCCAGCTTTTTCAATGTTTGCCAAATGAGTATCGTTTGCCTCAGAGCTTACCATTAGAATTGGAATATGAGATTGACCGCTTTGAGTTCGGATAAAACGAGTTAATTCCTCGCCGTTTACTTCAGGCATGTTGTAATCTGTTACAACTAAATCAAACATTTCATGACCTAAAATTTCAATTGCCTCAGAACCATCGGTTACTTGTGTAATTTTTTCAATACCTAAATTTGTCAAAACCCTACTGATAAAGTTCCTAGCCATTCGACTATCATCTACCACTAATACACGCACTGACTTGATATCAAAGAAAGACAGCTCCATTTCTTCTGTGCTAATTAGGTCAATCGTTGTATTAAGCGCGGTGCCTAAATGCTCAGGGGTAAAAGGCTTAGGTAAAATAGCAACAACGCCTGACTGCCTAAATATTTCCAGCTGTTCTTTTTTATGCTCGCTTGATACCAACATAAATGGGATATCGGCAAATCGTTCATTGCTTTTTAGTTGTTGAACTAATTCTAACGCAGTACCGTCTTCATAATACATAGCACTGGTTATTAGATCGGGTTCAGAATTAGCGACTTTTTCTAGCGCTGCTTGAACGCCATCAGCAAAGTCTACATGCGTAATTTCTTCTTTCGCCAATTCCTTTGCAATAAATTTTTGTTGTGTTCTTGATGGTTCTACTACAAGTATTGATAAATCACTTGGTGATAAATTGGACATAAATTGTTCTCTTTTTATAAGAATATATAAAACCCTAACCGCCGGCTAACTTACATTTATAGCCTAAGGATTCTAAAACTGCTTTAATTTGTTCTCTATCATCTCCTTGAATTTCTATCGTTCCATCTTTCACTGCACCGCCTTTCCCACACTTTTTCTTAACCGTTTGCGCTAACTTTTTAAATTCCTCTGGTGGTAAGGATAGGCCTGATATTATGCTAACGCCCTTGCCTTTCCGCCCTTTTGTTTGACGTTCAATTCTTAAAAAGCCATCGGAATAGGCTTCCCCTAAGATTTCAGCAGGGACTTCTTTTTTATCTATTTTGCCCGTTTTAGTAGAGTAAACTAAGTTACCTAATTGATTTTGCCAGTCCGACATAACTTACCTTTTCTAGATTTATAAAGGCTCGGGAATCTACCACACCTTTTTTTATTTAAAAATCCTTTTATCTCAGTGGTTAAGATTTGTCAGAGGCCCACATTTGGTCTATAACGTAAAGAGCCGCATAGATTACAAACCTTTAATTAATATTATAGTTTGTTTTATCTAAGCGACCGATTTTTTATTCAATTACAGACCATAAGGGCGACATAATGAGCTTAAACACGTCAACTTCTGCAGACGGAACAACCTTTAGTATTCATGTAAAAGGCAAGTTTGACTTCAACCTAGTTCAAGACTTTAGACTTGCATATGCAAATGTAAGCTCTGATGTGAGCACGGTAATTGTTGACCTTAGAGAAACAGAATATATGGATAGTTCTGCATTAGGTATGTTACTCAACATGCAAAAACTACTCAGTGAAAAAGTGTCATTGTTTAAAATATCAAACTGCCGACCTCAAATTAAAAAAATATTGCAGATATCTAGGTTTGATAAAAAGTTTGATATCGATTGAGGGATTGATATGCCTCTAAAAATATTGGTGGTTGATGACCAAAATATTAATCGCACCATACTAACTAAATCGTTGGAGTTGCATAACCATAGTGTTATCACAGCAGCTAATGGTGCAGAAGCTATTAAAGAGTTTGTCACCCACCAACCGGATATCATTTTACTTGATGTCATTATGCCGGTTATGGACGGGTTTGAAACAGCACCAAAATTAAAAGCCCTATCCAAAGATGTTTATTTACCTATTATATTTTTAACTGCTTTGGATGATCAGGAGTCTCTTAAAGAGTGCTTAAAAGTGGGCGGCGATGACTTTCTTAGTAAACCGTTCGACCAAGTCATATTGGCAGCCAAAATTGAAGCGCACGCAAGAACAAGAGAACTTAGTAAAAAGACCTTCCAACAAAAGAAAAAATTAGACTATTACAAAATTCAAACCGAGCGTGAATTCCAAATAATAGAACACATTTACGAACGAGCACTTTCGAATAATTATATAAACCCAACTCTAATAAAAACGCATTTAGCTCCAGCAGAGACATTTAATGGTGACATAGTACTAACAGCACTGAGCCCGAGAGGCAGTGTATATGTGTTTATGGGCGACTTTACGGGTCATGGTCTAGCCGCGTCCATTGGCACCTTACCTGTTTCAAGAGCATTTTATGCGTTGACGCAAAAAGGATTATCAATACCCGATATTGCCACCGAAATTAATAAAACACTCTATGGTTTATTACCCACTGAAATGTTTTGTGCTGCAGCGATAGTCGAGCTAAATTATAGCGCCACACAAATATCAGTTTGGGCTGGAGGTGTGCCTGATTTATATCTGCTTCATCCTAATGGAGGCGTGAAAACCTCAATACCGTCAATGCATATGCCTTTAGGAATATTGCCTACTTTAGAATTTGATGATACCCAGTCTATCTATCATGTTAATAAGTTAGATACTCTACTTATATATTCTGATGGTTTGATCGAACTCGAAAATGCCAACCATGAGTTGTTTGGTGAAGATAAACTTAGTGATCTTTTAAGCAATAACAATACTTCGAACATGGACTCGTTGATTCAATCGGTGAAGGAACATAAAGGCCTATGTTCTCAAAACGATGACATCACTATCATTGAATTAAAATGTGATGTCCCTGAGTTACCCTGTGAACAACTTGAGAACTTCTCTACTATGCCTCAACAGCAAAGCATTAGGCTTTGTTCCGACTACTTGAAAAAAGTAGATCCTATATCAGAGATAACCGATACCGTTTGCTCCATTAAAGGTGTACTCAGGCACAAATCTAATATTTTTCTTATCCTTTCAGAGGCCTACAATAATGCGCTAGAACACGGCGTATTAAGAATGGACTCAAAACTAAAACGAAAAAGAGATGGGTTTATTCACTATTATAATGAACGAGAGTCAAAACTCGCCAACCTAAAAGATAACTTTATTGAATTGGTTATCGATTATATTCCCAATAAAAAAGCATTAGCCATAAAAGTAACCGACAGTGGCGATGGTTTTAATCACGAACAGGCTCTTAAATCACATAATGAAAATGATGACTTTGGTCGAGGGCTCAAACTGCTCAAAGAAATAGCATCACTCGTGCAATATAACGACAAAGGAAATGAGGTTTATATTGAATACATATTAGAGGACTAATATAGGTAAAAAGTAGCACATTTTTGTTTACTTTAGGTTAAACCTGATCTAGCATTCCCTACGTTTAGACGTCTAAACGTATTTATGTGTATTTGAGGTGTGTTATGTTATTTGAGAAAAACAGCTATTTAGAACAGATTGAATTGTGGTGTGCATCGCATAACCCTTCTCTAACACTATCTTATCAAGTTCCATTATTAGGCGAAGGTGGCACGTGTTCATTGTTTGGTGAACTTGACGAAACCCCTTTTGATTTGGCCTCTCAATTACATGAGCATGAGTTACAGGTATTAAAACAAGTTCAATCAGTTGTAGACTGGGTTCATAACAATACAAAAGTCGATTGGTTTGGTGTTTACTTAGCGCGTGACAACAGCGCGTCAGAGCGAGTGCTTACAAAACTTTCATATTTTGGCAAACCATCTAGAGCTGAATTCCCGTTAAATGAAGAGTTCTCTAAAATCAGTAACAACGTAACAGTAGCGTTAACTGGGCACCACAAGATCATCAATGATGTTAGTGAATATAGAGCAAATGGCGGTGAGTATTATACCTGCGACCCAAAGGTACAATCAGAGTTATGCTGGCCAATTTTTTCAGCACCCAACAATTGTTTACAGAATAACAATAATAATAATTTAGTTCAGACTAGCCCTAATCAAAAAATAGTTGGTATTATAGACGCAGAATGTTTTGCAACTGATAGCTTTGATGAGCAAACACAGCAAAAACTTGCTGCTGTTTGTACTAAACTGTCAAATCTACTTTCGTTGCACTAACCCGCCTAACAAGGCAAAACTGCAAGAGAATTCTAATGTTTGAGCAATTAAAACCAGTACCAACAGATCCTATTCTAGGCTTAATGTCTGAATACAAAGCCGATACAAACCCAAAAAAAGTTGATTTAAGTGTTGGCGTTTATAAAAACGAAACTGGTGATACACCAGTTATGCGTGCTGTAAAAAAAGCAGAACAAATTCGTTTAGAGACTGAAACAACAAAGTCTTATCTTGGCCTAGCGGGAGATGTTCAATACAACGAGTTAATGACATCGTTAGTTTTTGGTGACCATGCTACGGTTAAAGCTAACCGCATCAAAACAGCTCAAACGCCAGGTGGCACAGGTTCTCTTCGTGTTGCAGCTGAGTTTATTAAACGTTCAAACCCTAATGCCTCTATTTGGGTTACCAACCCAACTTGGGCAAACCACTTCAGCATTTTTGGTGCAGCTGGTTTAGAAACTAAAGAATTCCCTTATTTCGATTTTGATACCATGGGCCTTAAGTTTGACGAAATGGTTTCAACTTTAAATACCGTACCTGCTGGTGACGTTGTTTTATTGCATGCTTGTTGTCATAACCCAAGCGGTATGGATTTAACGTTAGAGCAGTGGCAAATTGTTGCTGACATTTCCAAAAAGCAACGTTTCACGTTTTTAATTGATTCTGCTTATCAAGGTTTTGGTAAAGGTCTAGATGAAGACGCCGCAGGTGTTCGTTTACTTGCAGAACAGTTAGACGAGCTATTAGTTTGCGCTTCTTGTTCTAAGAACTTTGGTTTATACCGAGACCGCGTAGGTGCCTTTAGTGTTATGACTGCAACAGCAGAACAAACAGAGATTGCATATAGCGTTGCTCTAAACGTTATTCGAGCAATTTATTCAATGCCTCCTGCTCATGGCGCGGCGGTTGTAGCAAACATTTTGTCCAACCCTGAGCTTCGCGCTTTATGGGAAGAAGAGTTACAAGAGAAACGTACTCGAATTAATGGGCTTCGCAGCTACATTGTAGAAAAGTTCAAAGAACATAATGTACCAGGCAACTTTGACTTTATTGCGAAACAAAACGGTATGTTCTCTTTCTTAGGTATTGATAAAGAAGCTATCCAAACGCTAAAAGACGATTATAGTATTTATATTGTTGGCTCAAGTCGTATTAACGTAGCAGGCGTTAACAAGAGCAACGCTGACTATTTAGCGAAGGCTTTGGCTACTGTACTCAATAAGTAAACAAGGCTTACCTAGATAGCTCTGAGTGAGCTTGACAGAAAGTCTATAATTCAGAGCTATACATTAGCTCTGACACAAAAAAAGGAAAGCACATGCTTTCCTTTTTTTATGCTTTAAATAACAATCGCTACGACTTCCTAGCGAACATAACGATAACGCTAACAAAGAACAATATGACGCAATACCAAACGTGTGTGATGACATCTAATGGTGAAATGCCAAATGATGCTGCGGCCAACAATGCTTGCGCTCCATAAGGAACTAAGCCTTGCGTAATACAACTGAATATATCTAATAAACTAGCGCTGCGCTTTGGCGAGATTTCACCTTGTGTAGCCAATTTCTTAGCAGAGTCACCCGATACAATGATTGCGACGGTATTATTTGCAATGGCACTATTCGTCACTAAGCCTAACGAAGCAATAGCCACTTGATTCTTGAAATAAAGCGCCGAGTTTGAAGCTTTCGACAGTATTTTATTTATTTTACTAACTAAAAACTCCAAGCCTCCCTGATGTTTCATTAGCTCACTTAAACCACCAATTAATAAACTAAGTAAGAATATTTCCTGCATGTTTGCAAAACCTGCGTAGATATCTTGTCCTAGAGAACCAATTTCATAAGTGCCTACAAACGCACCTGATAAAGCAGAAAGCAAAATACCTAACAATAGAACTAAAAATACATTAAGTCCTAAAACAGCTAGTACGATAATAAAGAAGTAAGGTAAGGCAAGTAAGGCACTCGTTTGTTCGCTGGTTTGAATTGCCTCAATAGGCTCACCACCTAAAAAGATATAAATGGCTAAAACGAAAATAGCAGCGGGCACAGAGAATATTAGATTTTCTTTGAATTTATCTTTTAATTCAGCACCCTGTGTTTTTGTTGAGGCTATGGTTGTGTCTGAAATAAAGCTTAAGTTATCACCAAACATCGCACCGCCCACAATAGCACCAGCCATGACTGCAGGATCAATTTGAGTAACTTCTATAACGCCAAATGCAATAGGCGCCACCGCTCCGATTGTACCCATTGAGGTGCCCATCGCAGTGGCAATAATAGCTGAAATTACAAAAAGGCCAGCTACTAAGTAAGCACTAGGAATAACACCTATACCCAGGTTTACCACGGCTGAAACTCCACCAGCCTCTTTCGCTACCGATGCAAAAGCCCCGGCTAACAGGTAAATCAAACACATGGTAATAACGTTATTATTGCCCATGCCCTTAATTAAGACAGATAAACTGTCATCTAAATTAGGCCTGTTTGGTAAAAGAACTCCATTTAAATACAAAGCTAATAATAGCGCTGGAATAATAGCAACAGGTGCAGGCAATTGATAAAACGCATACTCTACGCCAATTGATTGCAGGTATATCCCAGTTCCCAAAAACAAGAGAATAAATAGACCTAGTGGTAAAAGTGCCCACCCAGATTTTTGCATTTCAGTCATTATGATCCTCTGATTTCATGCAGATTAAATTTAAGTGCAGCAAATGTACCACATGGATATTTAAACGTATAGACGTCTAAATGCTATTTATTTTGATTGTCTAAGGGCCTCGGCTCTTTTGTCTCTCATTTCCACATCAGCTTCAACATTCCAGCCTAACATCTGTTTGTCTATAATTTCAGATAAGGCATCAATATGTTCAGCTTCATCGTTTAAGCAACTTATATACTCAAACTTTTCACCACCTGCTTCTAAAAAGTAATCTCTGTTTTCTTCGCCTATTTCTTCTATTGTCTCTAGGCAATCTGCTGAGAAGCCTGGACAAACAACTTGCACTGACTTAATACCTTCAGATGGAAGTGCTTTTAAAGTGTGATCCAAATAAGGTTTAACCCACTCTTCTTTACCAAATCTTGATTGAAAACAAGTTAGGTATTCGCCCTCACCTAGCCCCAGCTCTTCCGCTAGCAACCTTGATGTTTTATGACACTGGCAAGCATAAGGATCGCCGTTGTGCCAATATCGATTAGGAATACCATGATAAGAGAAAATAAGTTTGTCTGCTTTACCATTTGCTTCCCAAGACTTTCTAATCTTATTTGCTAACGCAACAATCAGCTTCTTCGAGTCAGTATAATGATTTACAAAACGGAGCTCTGGTATAAAACGGGTTTTCTTAAATACATCTGCCACCGCATCAAAAGTTGACGCCGTTGTTGTTGCTGAGTACTGAGGGTACAAAGGCAAAACAATAACCTTTCGAGCGCCTTGGTTAAGCAAGCCCTGCAGTTTACTTTCTACTGAAGGGTTGCCATAACGCATTGCAAAATCGACTATCACATCACTATTATCAGAATAATGTTCCGCGACTTTGTTGGCTATGTTTTGAGTGTTTACTAGCAGCGGCGATCCCTCTTCAGTCCAAACGCCTTTGTAAGCCTTGGCAGAACGACGAGAGCGAAATGGAAGAATCACACCATTTAAAATACACCACCAAATTAGTCGCGGTATTTCTACTACTCGGGGATCCGACAAAAACTCTTTTAGATAAGGCTTTAGCGCTTCTTTAGTGGGCGCATCTGGCGTACCTAAATTTGTTAACAACACGCCTATTTTATCTTGCTGTCCATGGCTGAAATTTGGGGTATTTTGAAACTTCATTATTTTCTCTATATTTACTAATTTTTGCGATTTGAGGTAGTACGCTTACTTTCTCTTTTTCGTTTACTTTAAATGATTTACTAAAAACAGGTTTAGAATTTACATTAAAGGCCGATACATTTTTATTAAAGAGTAGCTCACCACGTCAGAGAGTTGTATGTATTCTAGCGCGATAAAACTAGTTTTGCTGATAACTTTATTACTTAACAGTAATTTAGTTAAGTCAGCTGTGCCAAGTGATCAGGCCAATAGCCAAACGACAAATCAACTGAGTGCTTCTTCATTATTATTCCAAGACTTAAAACGTTACATTCCTGAGCAAAACGTTCGAGTCCTTAAAACAGAAAAAAACGAACAATTTGTCGCCTTACACAAAGAAGAAACAACAGGTATTCCTAAGGGAATTGCTTTTATATTGCCCGATATCAATCAATCTATTTTTAGGCAGGCCGTGACTACTGCACTTTATAAAGACTTAGACAACTACGGCTGGACATCATTAGTTCTCACCATGCCTTCGTTACCAGAGCTAAAACAAGCCTGGGTAAATGAATCTGATAGCCCGCAAGAAAATGAGCAAGTTGAGACTTCTGATCAATCAGAGCAACAAGGCGCCGCGCAGAGCACTTCCGACGAGTCGTCACAACAAACTGAATCTCAGAATGATCAGCAAACGGAAAATACTGACGACACAACAAGTAATGTTGAGCAAGCAGCCATTGACCCATCTTTATACGCACAATTGGAAGACTTGAGTCCTAATTATGAGGCAGAGTTCAGCGAGCGAATTCAAAAAGCGATTGGTGAACGTTTAGAATCTGGCTTTGAGTTTACTAGCATTTATCCCGGCTTTTATTTAATGATTTGTGAGGGGCAATCCTGCTTTTGGTTAAATCGATTAATAGCGGAGCAAAAAATACCTGAACCTGACGGTTTAATCATGATTGGTGCCTATATGCCACAAGCAGATTTAAACCGAGCTTTTGCAGATGAAGTGGCTAAAACTGAGTTTCCAGTGCTTGACATTATTTCAGCAAACCATAACCAATGGACACATGCGATAAAGAAGTGGCGAAAGAAAATGGCACGTAAAAATTTCAAAACTAACTATCGCCAACGTGAACTCACTTTCTTTTTTGACTACCGAGACCAACAGAGAAGAATGATAAAAGAAATATACGGTTTTACTAACGCCGTGGGCTTATAGATTATTGGATTAGTTAGTTGGTTAGTTGGTGGTTGGGCGCTCTCACTCACCCAGCAAGCATTTAACAAAGGAAGCGAGTGAACTGGAAGGTTTAAAGCTCGCTTAAAAGTCACGAGCCTTTTTGATAATTTCATAAGCAGACTGTATATCTTGAGTTTTTTGTTTGGCCACTTCCATCATCTCTGGCGGTAACCCTTTGGCAACCAGTTTATCCGGGTGGTTTTGAGACATTAAACGCTTATATGCCCTTTTGATATCTCTCACTGAATCTCTGTCACTTACTCCAATTACAGCATAGGCGTCTAATAAGCTTGGCGCTTTTGCTTCTTGAGAAGAAGAACTCTTTCGATCATATTGTTTGTACTTTTCTTGTTGCTGCTGTTTATAATTTTGGAAGCGCATTTCTGCTTCCCACATGGCAATCAACTGAGTCAGATTACGCTTATTAAAGCCCAGTTGCTTAGCAATGTTAATTAACAAGTTATATTCGTCAGCTTCCAGAATAGAGTCTGAGTAGGCCGTTTGAATTTGGATTTCTAAAAAAAACTGGCATAAGTCTCGGCGATTGCCAAAATGGTTCTTAAATTGTTTTATTTTTTTCTTTAATGGAAAACCAAGTAACTTGCCTTCACGAAATGCATCCTTCGCTTCCGCGACTTGCTGTTCGTTTAGGCGCATTTGATCCATAAAGTCATTGGCGGTTTTTATATGTTCTGGCGTTACACGGCCGCTGGCTTTTGCAACATGCCCCATAACTGAAAACGTAGTGTAAAAGAAGATTGATTGTTTGGCATCATTACTTATTAACCACTCTTCAACGTTACCTTTGTCATTCATTCGTTGTAGAGCTTTGTCAAATAAGTGGCCGATCCACAACCCAGCTAACGCCCCTAAAAAATGGCGAACCAATAAAAAACCAAACAACGCACCTGCTATTTTTCCTATCACTACTAATCACTTCCAACTAATGAAACGTTTAAACCGGATTAATTACACTCAATTTCCGCTAGTTTCGTAGTATACAATAAAAAAATCGTATAGAATTCATCAGTTATTAAATTATTTTAGACCAGCGAAATTATGCGTTTCACGCTTCTGGTTATTGGTTAGTTGAGGTTATTTAAAGTTTGAAAAAGCACTCTGCACAAAAGGCACTTATTTTATGGACAGGTTTGGTATGTTTGCCAGCTTTTGCAGATCCACTATGCCATCAACCGTTACAATCAAAAAGTGCATTAAAATCAGTCTCTAATGCATTTAGCGGAACAATCCCCCAAGATACATTTGTTGTTCAAAGTGATTCCACAGACATCATTCGAGGCGAGAGAATTCAATTCGATGGCAACGTTATTATTTTTCAAAAACAACAAACCGTGCGAGCCGAACAAGCAACCTTTGATGAAGAAACCGGACAATTTTTAGCCCAAGGTAATGTCGAACTGTCTTCACAAGCTGCCACTGTGATTGGTGAATCAATCTTCATTGATGAAAAGAACAAAAATTTCGAGCTAATAAGCGCCGATTATCAATTTGGATTTAACGCCGGACGAGGCACTGCTCAATCTTTTTCAATAAAAAACAACAACGAACTGTCTTTAGAGTTGGCAACTTTTACTACTTGCCCTGGCGATGATCCTAGCTGGTTGTTCTCTTCAAGTGAGATAGACATAAAACAGGAAGAAGGCTGGGGTGAAGCTTGGAACACTGTTTTTAAAATTGGTGATGTGCCTATTTTGTATGTTCCCTACATTACATTCCCACTAACTGATGTTCGAAAAAGCGGATTACTATTTCCTGAGTTTGGCAGTTCTAGTCGATACGGTGCCTATTATGCACAACCCATTTATTTTAATCTTGCTCCTAATTACGACTTAACACTAACGCCTGCTTATATGTCGCAGCGTGGTTGGCTACTTGAGAGTAATTTGCGTCATTTGTCTGAAAGTACAGAAAATACTTTACAGTTGGAGTATCTAAATAGTGATCAACGATACCCAGAACTGGACGAGCGATATTTGGCATTTGTGCAACATGAGTCTGTTTTAAATAAAAACTGGAACTTGCAAGTTCAATGGACCGAACTGAGTGACGATAATTATATCAGTGAATTTAACAGTGATTACCATCACCAAGCTGATACACACCTGAATAATTTTGCTTTTTTACGTTACTCTACAAAAAGCACTCAATTAAATATATTCACCCAAGATATGGTTGAATTAGGTCAACATGACCCGTCTTATAAAATTCCTTTTCAAGTTGATCTAGACTGGGATGCAGTAACGTCAGAGTCTGGTTTAGGGGTCAATATTAAATCAAGCTATACCCACTTTGAAAATAGTGAAAAAGATGAACACCGGGTAGACCGGCTTCATGTAGAGCCTGCTATTAGTTACAATTACTACCACCCTAGCTTTCAGTTCGAATCTACACTTTCTTATTTAGCTACTCACTATCAACAGCAATTTAAAAGTGACAACGAGCAGAATAAAATTGACCGAGGTGTGGGTAAATTTAGACTTTTAACCGGTTTAAACTTCGAGAAACAAACTCAATTCTTTGGAAATAACGTAAGACAAACCTTAGAGCCAAAACTGCAATACGTATATGTGCAAAGCTCTAATCAAGAAGGCATAGGTCTTTACGACTCTCAAAAGTTAAAAGAAGATTATTTTGCTTTATTTAGAGATCAAAGCTACTCCAGCGTTGATCGAATCGATGCCATGGACCAGGTTACTCTTGGTATTTCAACTAGTATATTTGATGAAAAAAACCAAGAACTGTTCCGCTTTGGTGTAGGCCAGGTCCATAAATTATCTGAAGATGAAGAATTGTCGGGAACTAATGACGATATTGATAACTCGAAGCCTTCACTTGCTATCGAAGTCTTTGGCCAACTATCGGAAAATTGGCAAATAGATGGTGGCCTTTTATATAACCGAGATGATGACAAAGTAGAAACAGGATTTATCGCTCTAGACTATTGGATTGATGAAAATAAAAATATTCAGATTAACCAGCGTTATGCGCGGGATGTTGCAGATGTGACAATTAATCAATCAGGTATTTTTGGCAGCTATAAGCTAAATGAGAACTGGTCCATTGCTACAAGCTATCATTATGACTCTGAGAGAAAGCTAGACTTAGATGGCTTAATCGGCTTCGAATACCGCTCTTGTTGTTGGAGCATTCAAGTGTCTGCTCAACGACAAGTAGTATTAGATTTAAATAACCCTGATTTTAACGTAAATTCAAATGTTGAATATGAAAATGGAATCAGCATCAACTTCACCTTAAGTGGATTAGGTGGCGACACAGCATCAAAAATATCTAAAATGTTTTCAAACAGTATATTTGCCTATCGCCGACCTTACTTAATTACAAAATAATGAGAAAAAATATGTTTAAGAATACGCTAATTAGCGCAGTAGTAGCACTGACGAGCTTAGTCAGTTTTGCGACTAATGCGGAGGCAAAACGAATAGATAATGTTGCAGTCGTTGTTAACGATAATGTTATTTTGGAAGGCGAAATAGCGTCGATTATTGCTGAGGTACGCACTAGGGCTGCATTAGCAAATCAAAACCTACCTGGTGAAAAGGTGCTAAGAGCCCAAGCAATTGACAAGCTGGTTTTAAAAAGCATTCAACTGCAGCTCGCCGAGCGTATGGGGATCCAGATTAGTGACGCACATCTAGACTCTATAATTCAAAATATTGCAGATAGCAACAACTTGTCTATTGACGGTTTACGTAAAAAAATCGAATCTGAAGGCCAAAATTATGAACGCTATAGAGAGCAGCTTCGTGAAGATATTGCGTTAAATGAAGTTGTTCGTGCCAACGTTCGTCGTAGAGTTAGCATTTCTGAACAGGAAGTAACATCTCTGCTAAAAGTTATTGAACAACAGACCAGCAAAGAGGAATACCAAATTGGTCATATTCTTGTTGCCGTAGACAGCAACGCAACTCAAAGCGAAACTCAAGCCCGAAGACAAGTTGCTGACAAAGTAATTGAGTTATTGAGTCAGCAAGGTAGCGACTTTAAAAAAATTGCTATTGCTAGCTCTTCTGGTGCTAAAGCTTTAGAAGGTGGAGACTGGGGTTACATGAGTGTAAACGAAATGCCTACTCTATTTTCAGAAAACATTAAAGGGCAAGCTAAAAACTCTCTAATTGGTCCTCTTCGCTCAGGTGCTGGGTTCCACATTATAAAAGTACTTGATGTTCGCGGGCGTGAAACAGTTGAAGTAAAAGAAGTGAAAGCTCGCCACATTTTATTAGAACCATCTATTATACTAAGTGAAGAGAAAGCGAAAAATATGCTTGCCGGTTTTGTTAAAGACGTAAAATCTGGCAGTGCTGATTTTGCAGAGCTAGCAAAAACCCATTCTGAAGATCCTGGGTCAGCGTTAAAAGGTGGTGACTTAGGTTGGGCAAACCCTGATATATACGCTCCTAAATTTAAAGAAACATTAGCTGAATTAGAGATTGGTGAATTTAGCCAGCCATTCCGAACTCAGTTTGGTTGGCATGTAGTTCAGTTATTAGAAACTAGGAAAGCAGATACTACAGAACAAACGAAAAAAGACCGCGCTTATCAAATTATTTTCAAACGAAAATTCAATGAAGAACAAGAGAGTTGGTTACGTGAAATTAGAGAACAAGCCTATATTGAGGTCGTTACTGGTTAATGAGTAACTTTCCTAGAATAGCAATAACTCCGGGTGAGCCATCAGGTATCGGCCCGGACCTTGTTTTAAAAATTGCCCAACAAGATTGGCCGGCAACTATTATTGTGCTGGCTGACAAAGACATGTTGCAAGAGAGAGCCGCTTTATTAGGCTTACCTATTAAGCTCAAAGAGTTTTCAGACGAAGGCGGGCCTGAAAAGCATACTCCTGGCGAATTATTTATTATCCACCATTCATTAGCAGAAGCGACAGAAGTTGGTGTTCTTAACGAAAAGAATGGACGTTATGTTGTTGATACACTAACAACAGCTAGTGCAGGAAATATGGCAGGCACCTTTGATGCAATCTGCACAGGACCTGTTCACAAGGGTATTATAAACCAAGCAGGTGTTCCTTTTAGCGGACATACCGAGTTTTTTGCAAATCACTCAAATACGTCTGATGTAGTTATGCTTTTAGCGACAGAAGGTTTGCGAGTCGCGTTAGTTACTACGCATATTCCTTTAGCTTATGTTGCAAAAGCAATCACTCCTGAGCGGATCACTAAAGTGGCCACTATCCTTTACCAAGACTTACAAGTTAAGTTTGGCATAGACAAGCCTAAAATTTTAGTTTGTGGATTAAACCCTCACGCAGGTGAAGGCGGTCATTTAGGTAAAGAAGAAATAGAGATTATCGAACCTGTTTTAGCTCAATTAAATGCTGAGGGTATGGACTTTGTTGGGCCCCTTCCAGCAGATACTTTATTTCAACCAAAATACTTAGACAGCGCGGACGCAGTCTTAGCAATGTACCACGACCAAGGCTTGCCAGTACTAAAATACAAGGGTTTTGGAAATGCCGTCAATATTACCCTAGGATTACCGTACATCAGAACGTCTGTTGATCATGGAACTGCTTTAGACTTAGCCGGTACCGGCACCGCAAATACAGGAAGCATGGAAGTTGCAATCGCACACGCCATAAAAATGGCAATTGAAAACAAGGCAAAACGCTAAATGAGCAAGCATAAAACATCGAAGAAAAAACATTTTGATCCATCAAAAGGTATTCACCACGGTCACAAAGCAAGAAAGCGTTTTGGTCAAAACTTCTTAACTGACGAAGATATTATTGAGCGTATCGTAAGAGCGATAGCGCCTAAAGTAGGTGACAACATTTTGGAAATTGGTCCGGGCTTAGGTGCGATTACTGAGCCGGTAGCTGAACTAACAGATGTTCTAAATGTTGTTGAACTAGATAAAGATCTAGCTGAAAGATTAAAGACCCACCCTTTTATGGGCCCTAAATTAAACATTTATCAAGCTGACGCGCTAAAATTTGATTTCAACCAAGTTGTAAGAGAAGACAAGAAATTAAAGGTTTTTGGTAACTTACCTTACAACATATCAACACCGCTACTGTTCCACCTTTTTGATTATTTAGACAATATTGAAAACATGCACTTTATGCTGCAGAAAGAAGTTGTTAATCGCATGTGTGCAGCACCTAATACGAAAGCTTTTGGCCGTTTAAGTGTAATGACACAGTACTATTGCAGAACAGTACCGGTAACCGATGTACCACCATCGTCTTTTGTACCGCCGCCAAAGGTTGATTCAGCAGTGATCAGGTTAATACCAAAAGAACACGACGCTCGAAATCAAGTATCGCCGGCTATGTTAAACACCGTTTGTTTAGAAGCATTTAATCAACGCAGAAAAACGTTAAGAAATAGCCTACAAAACATTATTAGTGTTGAGCAATTACAGGCGCTTGGCATAGATGCGACAGTTCGCGCTGAGAATTTATCACTTGAAGATTACATTTCTATTGCACAATGGTATGAGAAAAACAAAAGCGAGTCACAGGCTAAATGAATATAAGTGTTGTCGTACAAACTAGAGACATACCTGAGCAAAGTGATGCAAAACAAAATAGATTTGTGTTTGCTTATACCATTGCCATCACGAATAACGGTGATCTTCCAGCTCAGTTGCTCAGCCGCTACTGGTTAATTACCGATGCAAATGGGAAAAAGGTTGAAGTTCAAGGGGCTGGAGTAGTTGGTGAACAACCAACAATCGAGCCAAATGAAACTTACACTTACACCAGTGGTTGTATATTAGAAACAGAAGTAGGTACCATGGAAGGGTTTTATGAGTTTGTTTCAGACTCAGAAACTGCACAAGTACCAATAAGTGTATTTAGGTTGGCTGTTCCAAATATCGTACACTAGAGCAACTCATGACTGATTACTTTATTGGCGACTTACAAGGATGTTACGACGGTTTGCAACAGTCGTTAGCTGAAATTGAATTTAACAAAGGTAAAGATACTCTTTGGCTTACGGGTGACTTAGTTGCCCGTGGCGAAAACTCTTTAGCAACGTTAGAGTTTGTAAAACAAAATGATAGCTCAATCCAAACTGTGCTTGGTAATCATGATCTACACTTCCTAAGTGTTGCTAATGGAATAAAAAGCAAAAACCCCAAAGACAAACTTGAAGATTTGTTAAACCACGCAGATATACACCAGTATTGTGATTGGTTAAGACATCAACCTATGTTACTAGAACTGCCGAACAACAAAGGTTATATGAGCCATGCGGGGTTACCACCTAATTGGAGCACTGAAGATGCCGTTTATTACTCCTCAAAATTAGAGCAAATCTTACGCTCTAAAACTTACATTCAATTCTTATCTAACATGTATACAAATACGCCCGCTTTATGGTCACAAAATTTGTTAGAAAATGAGCAACTGGTCTATGCTGTTAATGGCTTAACACGCATGCGTTATTGTTCAAAAGAAGGTACACTAGACTTGAATTTTAAGGACTCTCCCGACTCTTTACCTAATGACTCTGAGCTAATCCCTTGGTTTGATTTTGATAATCAACGCTTTAGCAAAATAAAGTGGATTTTTGGTCATTGGGCATCGTTAATGGGGAAGTCTTCCAATCCAAATATAATACCGTTAGACACGGGTTATGTATGGGGCAATTACTTTACTATATTAAACTGGCAGACACAGGAAACCGTGAAAGTGCCTGCCGGTATTAATAAATTATAAAAAAATATTGCTATATTTTGATAGCTTTAACTAATAAAAACACAAATTTGGCCGATACCTTTTACATATTAAAAAGTTAGCAGTCTGCCGCCCAGGAGAACTTATGAGATTGACCGTTGCAATGAGAGTAATTGGAGGATTTTCAATTACTGCAGTTCTATTACTATTTTTAGGAATTAACTCTGTTTTAGTGTTAAACGATATTTCTAAATCAACGGAGACTGTAAATAACTTATCTGTTCCGGCCATGGAATCTAGTGCTGCCTTGCAGCAACAGTTTATGGCAATGAGTAAAACCACTTTATTAGACTACTATGCCAATAGTTACGAAGAAGTAGAGCAGGCAGTGAAAGCCTTTAATAGCCAAGTATCTGATATGGATAAAGAGCTTAAGAGTTTAACTAATATTGTGGCGGAAACTGACGCACTAGGCTCTCAAATTCCTAAAGTTAAAGCTTCCTACAAGCAATTCACTTCTTCTGCTTATCAATTATTTTCTGCAAAAAAGCGCACATTGGAACTGGCAGATAAAGTAAACGAGCAATTAGAAGAAACTGAATATGCTGCTGACGACGCAGCCACTTTTATTCTTGATTTTACAGACCTTAA
The DNA here is from genome assembly GCF_039523615.1 of Psychrosphaera haliotis. NCBI lineage: Bacteria > Pseudomonadati > Pseudomonadota > Gammaproteobacteria > Alteromonadales > Pseudoalteromonadaceae > Psychrosphaera > Psychrosphaera haliotis. The sequence goes on from NZ_BAAAFQ010000004.1 coordinate 330,545, forward strand.
TGAATTGCCAAATGACAATCCATCAGTGGTTGCTGCTACAAAAATAGAATCTAATATGCTAAGTATCATTACTGCGATAACTGATATTAGCAAAAATGACAACCGCTCCACTGTTGTCACCATCCGTAAAGAAATAGATTTTTTCCAAAAAAACATAAATGAAGCGGTGGCCGTTTTAAAGTCTGAATCTCAGGGCAAAAACTATGACGGTATTGACTCATTATTAGAACAAGTGGAATTAGTAAATGAGTTAATTAATTCAAATAACTCAGTTGGAGCCACTAAGGTTGCATTGTTAGATAAACGCCAAGAAGCTTATTCGCTGTTGAACAAAACAACTCAATTCTCAGAGCAAAGCATTGTTCAACTTAAAAAGTTGGGTAATACAATCAAAGACGAATTGCACGTTACAACCTCTAGTGTAAAAGAGTCTGTAAGTAGTGGTGTATCTAAAAACTTAATAGTGATGTTAGTTGCTTTATGTCTTTCACTCTTTATTGGTTATAAAACAGTTATTCGAGTAACTCGTCCTCTTAGTGAAGTAAATGAAGTATTAAACGTTGTATCTACAGGCGACCTTACCGTTAAACTTGATACAAGTAATAATGACGAATTTGGTGAGCTTGCTAAAAACTGTAACAAGTTAATAGACAGCCTACGAGACCTGATTCACGGAATTGTAAGCCGCTCGAACCAGCTTGCTACGGCGTCAGAAGAAACATCAATGGTTGTAAAAGAGTCAACGGTAGCTATTAATGAGCAGCGCTCACAGGTAGAACAAGCCGCGACGGCAACAACGGAAATGGCAAGTACATCTTATTCAGTAATGGATAGAGCAAACGAAGCTTTAGCCGATATAAAACAAGCTGATGAAGACGCAGAGCGTGTTAAAACCATATCGGACAACAACAAGCAAACCATTTTAGGTTTAGCGAGTGAAATTGAACAAGCTTCTGGCGTTATTCATGAGGTTAATGAGCACAGTGCGGCTATCGGCGGTATATTGGACGTAATCCGAGGCATCGCTGAACAAACTAACCTACTAGCATTAAATGCTGCTATTGAAGCGGCAAGAGCTGGTGAGCAAGGCCGAGGTTTTGCGGTTGTTGCTGATGAAGTAAGATCGCTAGCAAGTAAGACGCAAGAGTCTACGCAAGAAATTCAAAATATGATTGAGCAACTACAACGCGGTTCTAAATCAGCAGTTAGTGTGATGAATCATAGTAAAACGCAAGCTGAGCTTTGTGTAACTCAAACTGAAAAAGCCACTATGGCATTAAATAATATTACTGACTCAGTGCATCAAGCAAATGACATGAGTGAGCAAATTGTGTCTGCAGCGAAAGAGCAGAATCAAGTTAGTAATGAAATCAGTGAGCGATTAGAGTCTATTGTTGCTATTGCTGAACAAACGGCTTCAGGCGCAACACAAACAGACTTATCGTCGCAAGAAGTTGCTAGGTTAGCAGAAGAGCTTCGCCAGTCTGTAGAGCAGTTTAGGTTGTAATTTAGATAGGTTGATGGACAGCAAGCTATCTTAGCTTGCTAAAGTCTCATAAAAAAACGCCCATCGGGCGTTTTTTTATGCTTTGCGTTCTAGTTTCTAGTTTCTAGTTTATTTAATCAAATCTTCAATTCGAGCTTTTAACTTTCCTGGCTTAGTCGTTGAGCCAAATCGTTCAACAACCTCACCTTCTTTATTAATCAAGAACTTAGTAAAGTTCCATTTAATGCTTTCAGTACCTAGCATGCCTTTCTTTTTAGTTTTAAGGTGCTGAAAAATAGGGTGAGCTTTTGGTCCGTTTACATCTATCTTTTCGAATAATGGAAAATCAACACCATGATTTAAACGACAAAACTCTTGAATTTCAGTGCTATTGCCCTTCTCTTGCTCACCAAATTGATTACAAGGAAAGCCAAGGATAACTAAACCTTTATCTTTGTATGCATCGTAGAGCTCTTGTAAACCATCGTATTGGTAAGTAAAACCACATTTACTTGCTGTGTTTACAACTAATACAACTTTACCTTTGTAATCCGACATTTCTATTTTTTGCCCACTAATAGAAGTGGCAGAAAAACCGTAAAATTCACTCATTTGATATTCCTATTAAATTTTGCTTTTTAATTTAGCACCACACGAATCACGCACTATTAAATCTGTTTTCATGAAGCTGTTAGAAATGGGTTCACCTTTTATAAGCTCAACAAGCTTGTCCACTAACAACACGCCAGCTTGCGCAGAATCCTGACGACAAGTAGTAAGAGCTGGCTGTGTGTATCTTGCAACGGGTATATCATCAAATCCAACAATGGCAATTTCTTCCGGTACTTTTAGGCCGCTTGATTGAAGTGCATTTAATACACCCGCAGCTATTAAGTCACTAGCTACAACAATTGCATCCACTTTAACCTTTGATTCTAATAAACTGATTGCAGCATCATATCCAGCGTCTTCGGTATTAACCGCATCCCTTTGTGTGCTGTCATCAACAACAAGTCCGGCTTCTTGTAGTGCCTCACTGTAGCCTTCAAATCGATTCATGAACTCAGGTGAGCCATCATCTACATTGCCTACAAAGGCAATATTTTTTCGTCCAAGATCAATTAGGTGCTGGGTGATTTGTTTTCCGCCATGAAAGTTATCACAGCCAATTGAACATGTGTTCACGCTCTTAGTTGCGGCACCCCAACGAACAAAAGGTGTACCATGACTCACGAGTTCATGGAGTTTAGATTCATAATCTAAGTAATTACCATATCCAAGCAAGATAAGGCCATCCGCCTTATTACTATCTTTAAATACAGAGTGCCAATCGGCGTCTAACTCTTGAAATGAAACTAAAAGGTCGTAACCTAAAATTCCGCACTCTTTGGTTATACTACCTAACATAGATAAAAAGAATGGATTTACGAGTGAATCGTCGCTACTGGGATCTTCAAATAACAACAGGGCCAATGTTGTACTAGTTTGAGAACGTAAACTACTAGCATTTTTATCTACCGTATAATTTAGCTCTTTTGCTATTTGGCGAATTTTTTCTTTCGTTTTATCACTTACCAATGGGCTATTTCTAAGTGCTCGAGACACTGTAGACTGAGAAACACCGGCGCTATAAGCGATATCAAATGAGGTTGCTTTACCTTTCACAAATAATTCACACGTATTATTAACAATAGAACAATAGTACCTAGCAAAAGATTGGGTGTAAACAATATTTAAAGAAGATAATCAAGTACAAGAGGAAAAATACATACGTATTCAAAAAGGTTAAGTGCTCGGTAAAAGAAGATTTTCTCAGACAGTTTATTTTAAGGTTAAACGCTCTTTCCTACAATAAAAAAAGCCGCAAAGTGCGGCCTTCTTAAACAAAGTATTATGTATTTGCCGATATCAGCCACTAAACCCCATTAGGGAATCGTTTTTCCAGTACAATTTTACTTTTTCTAATTGTCTGAAATGCTTTTGAATACTCTAACAATAGACGTAAACCTTCATCAACACGATTGGCAACAAATTGCTTTTCACCAATATAACAACCCGCTTCATCAATAATGCTATTAACTCTGTCTATAACAGTATTAACGGGTAAAAAGTTGAGATAGGTATTCTTATAAACCGTTGAGCGCATTTCCTGAATCGGATAACGGCCACCAGAACCAGCAGATACAGTTACGATATATGCCGGCTTATGGCGAAAAACACCAGTGAATAAAAAGAATATATTCTTGAGTGCAGGAGGAACCATACCGTGCCACTCAGGAACTACAAAAATAAACGCATCAGCCGCCTCAAGTTCGCTTTGAGGTTTAGACAAAGTTGTTAGGTCTAGAGACTCTTCCCACATTGGTAAATTGGCTGTTGATAAGTCAAAAATGCTGACATCATTACTATCATCTAAACTCAATAATTGCTGTTGTAGATACAGCGATGTTTTGTAACTTGCTGAATTATTGCGAGTACTTCCTGAAATAACGGTAATGTTCATAGTTAACCCTAGTCGTTGTCTTAGTTAATAAAAACCCAGCATAAAGCTGGGCTTAATAAAGTAATACTAACGCTAAGCTACTTCTTTGTCTTTAACAAATAACACAGAAACCGCACCTAAAATCATCGATACGCCTGCGAGCATAATAATATAAATGGCCTCATTGCCGAATACTGAGCCCAATATCCAGCCACTTACTAAGCCAGATATAATTTGTGGCGCCGCTATCGTGAAGTTAAAGATACCCATGTAAACACCGGTTTTATCCGCTGGCAGAGCGCCGGCTAATATTGCGTAAGGCATAGCTAAAATAGCAGCCCATGCGATACCAACGCCTATCATAGACAAGACAATACCAACAGCTCCCTGTGGAACGGTAACTTCGGTAATATAAAGGTTAACCGTCGTAATTGTTGGATCTGTAAAAATGATCATACTGATATAGCCTAAACCACCAGCCAATAACGACAGCGAATAAACAACTTTTCTGCCAAATGTATTGGCTAGTTTTGTCAGTACCACCGCAAACGCTACTGAAAACAATGCTTGAGCAGCATATAAAATACCAACCCAATCACCTGCAGCACCTTTAGCCTTTGAGATAGCATCAGGTACAGAGTTTGCAGCTAGATAACTTGGGTCAAACCAATCAATTGCAACGCCCCATGTATTTTGGGTCAATGCAGCGGGTAAATACGTCCACATAATAAACAATGAAAACCACGAGAAAAACTGAACCACAGCTAATTGCTTCATTATGTGTGGGGAGTCTTTTAGTAACTGCCAAAAACCAGCTAAACGAGTTAATAACGGCTCTTTAGGCTCATCAATGGCTTTGGTAACTTCTGGGCTTAATCCCTTAAATTCATTATATTGCTCTGGCGGATACTCTTTAGTTCTAAACACGGTCCAAAGCACTGAACCTAAAAGAATGGTCGCTCCAATATAAAATGACCAAACAACAGAAGGCGCTATTTCACCGGCTTTAGAAGCGTTTTCTAAACCTATAACGTTCGTTAATACAAACGGTAGAATAGAACCAACAACAGCACCGATATTGATTAACAAAGTTTGAACAGAGTAGCCCATGTTGTGTTGTTCTTTGGGTACCATGTCTGATACTAGAGAACGGAAAGGCTGGAACGTAACATTAAATGCCGCATCTTTGATGGCAAAGATTATCAAACCAAATAACATTGGCGGTATAAAAGCAACTAACAGCCCGGCATTGGGTAATAACGCCATTGCCAACGCCGCAACAATTGCGCCGCCAAAAATAAATGGCAAACGCCTACCCATTCCATTCCACGTTTTATCTGATAAAGCTCCTACTATTGGCTGTACCAGCAGACCCATAATTGGCGCAGCTAACCAAAATAAGGATAGTGATGACAGGTCTGCTCCTAAATCAGATAAAATCCTACTAACGTTACCGTTTTGCAAAGCAAAACCTATTTGAACTCCTAAAAAGCCAAAGCTGACATTCCAAACTTGCCAAAAGGAGAGTTTCGGTTGATTCATATAAATATCCTGTTGTAGACGCACTATTATTGTTATTTTTATGTAATTTGATAAAGCGTTATACAGCGCTAAATTAACGCTTCAGACTATAACGAAGGTGGAGCTCAAACAAACCCATACATACGTATTCAGACCTTCTCATAATGCTATTCAATTTAAAAAGTAAATAAAAATAAAAGGTCCGGAGTTACAAGGTTTTACCTAAAATCCATAATTATTTTTAGTTTTAAACTGGCATTTTATAAAACTACTGCAACACTTAATGATCTTAATTGTTGGGTGACTTCATTTATGAATCACTCAGCTTAAATACTAATAATAATTAAGTCCGAAGGATTGGAGTCTTTATGACCCCTACCGGACGTATGAGGGAGTATTAATTATGATTGCTCTATATCTTGTTGCAGGGTTAGCAGTTAGCCTAATTTTGTACGGATTTAACACTAATTCAGAGACAAATAAAAGTACATTCCACTTAAAAAAATTGTTACCGGCTGTGGTTTTAACTAGTTGTTTCTGGCCAATAGTAATGATGCTAATAAGCTTTGAAGCAATGCCAAAACCCAAAACCAGAAAGCCACCAATCTCTTACAAAGACTTAATTTTGCCGGTAAATATTGAATCGGTGGAACACAGTGAGTTAATTAAGGACCCAAATACGATTGTGCCAGACCTGCCGTTTGGACACCTACATTCAAAATGGCAAAACCTCAAACAAAAGACTGACGACAAAAATATGATTTGGGCATTTAAAACCCAGCCAAAACAACAAAGTAATAAAGATATTGTAGAAGGTTATGCGCTAGTGGATAGTAATAAACAAATTGTTGATTACTTGGTGACAGCTAAATACAAAGAGAATTATGGTGCTAACGGCAATACAGCTATTCATTAATCGTGTTATTTGCAACCACTCTTAAATGATTTCTAAGTGGCTTAGCGGCCACTTTTTGGTTATAGCCAGAAAAACGATTACTGCTTTCTACCTCAACTTCATCAGTCCTGTGCCAAAGTAAAACAGACTCTACTTCTAAAACAACATTTAGCCCTAGCATCGCCATATGAGCCTCGCCGTGCGTTCGAAACACTCTAGCGCGATCTAATTCGCCAAACATTTCTGGACCTTTGTAACCTGTGTAGTAGCCTTTCTCAGAATTAAACAGTAGAAACTGCCAAGCTTTTTTAACCTGCATATCGACATCCTTTAAATGTTATTACGACCATTCCTTTGGCCACGTCACTGCAATTTATCCTTAAGTTACTACTAAAGATAGTTCCTTTTAGGTAAGCCGCAAGTATCGATTTTATTTATCTAGATTAAACAACCATATAATTGCTTCAGAAAACTCTCTACGCCAAAATTTCTCATTATGTTCACCTTCGATATCAGTCTTAGCCCTAATATTTGGAGCTTTGAATCCATTTTTTGCTAGCAAGGCGATCATCTTGTTTTGATTTTGAACAACATCAACACCTTCTTTTTCACCTACCAAAAAATACCATTTGTTTTCTTTTGGTGGCAAATTTCCAATGGTAAAGCTATAGATATCAGGAGCATACCAATATGAGGTGGAAAACAGGCCGGCTTTACCAAATACATCACTATATTTTACTGCTGCATAATTGGTAATAAGTGAGCCCATGGAGCTTCCAAGCATCGCGGTATTTTGCTTGTTGGTTAAAGTCCTGAACTTGCTGTCTACGTATGGCTTAATTACATTTACAACATCCTTTATGTATAAATGCCCCTCTGCCTCACCGTACTTCTCATGCGGCCAGGCACTATATTCATTGAGCCTTTTTTGCGGATGGTTATCAATGCCTACAACAATCAGTTCAAAGCCAAACTTCATCGTAATTGCACCCAAGCTTTCATCAATGCCCCACTCACCAACAAAACTTGTTTTGTCATCAAATAAATTTTGAGCATCGTGCATGTAAAGCACCGGATAACGTTTGCTTTGATTTTTGTCATAAGAAGGTGGGAGGTAAATACGTAACGTGCGAGAGCGCTTTAATGATGGTAAATACACAGCGTTATTTTCAATTATGACAGAACCTTTGTGAACGACATCAGCATAACCCTTTGGGTCACGCTCAACACTAACAGCGCTGGCAGCAAACAAGGCAAAAACCAAAGACAAACAAGCTCTTTGCATTACTTTTTTCATAACTTAAATCCTTTTACTTTGAAAGGCAGCCTAAGCTCGATTCAACTCTACTTAACCAAGCTTAAATTAACTTACTTAACTTACTTAACTTGGGTTAATCGCAATAAACTAACGAATAGTCATCATCATTTTATCGTTTGCTAATTTTTTAGCCGCCGATGCACCTCGTATATCAGCATTCCAATCAAACTTAATTTCTATGCGCTGTAAAGCCTTGTTATAAAAAGCTCCACGCTGCGCGAGCTTAAACTCTTGTTTATTATTAAACAGCGCTATTTCAGCGCCTGCTACGTCAATGGAAATTGGCATTGTTGGCCAATGATTAACGGTTATATTAAACGTTCGATTAAGAGGCATACCCGGATAACCATTACCTGCACCAAGTTGCCTTTCCAAACTCATTGCATACCGTGGACTGCCCTTCAACTGATGAGCCGCGCCATTAATAACTAGCTTTTCAAATTTTCCGGTTGCTAAAGAGTCTTGAGAAATACCGTCATCATTATAAATAGTCGCAGTGGTTGATAGTTGGCTTTGATCGTAATACACATCAAGGTTTAAAGATTCCGTAGAGTAATCAGCCGTTGTCATAATTGCATTTGTTGTTGGCACAATAGATCCGCCTTTAACAAATACCGGAATTGTATTTAGCGATAACGGATACTCGATCTCCTGGCCACCTTGATAAACTTGTTTGGACCAAAAATCTGTCCACTGACCCTTTGGTAATTTAACTTTTATTGACGCTAGATTGGGCTCAGCCACTAGCTTAACTAAAAACGCATCGCCCCACATAAACTGTTGAGTTTCAGTTTGAAACTCTGGCGTATCATTTTCAAAAAACATAGGTCTCATTAACGGTAAGCCCGTCATCGAATTTTGATACGCCATGGAATATAAATAAGGTAGCAACTGGTAACGAAGCGTTATAAAACGTTTTATTATTTGTTGGGTTTCTTCATCATGAAAAATAGGTTCCGGGGCAATATTATCTTGCGCATGTGGACGATAAATTGGTTGAAAAACCCCGTACTGAAGCCAACGAATATACATTTCTTTATCAAAGGCATCGCCACCAGCAAAACCGCCTAAATCAGAGTGAGTATAAGCTAAGCCTAACAAGCCCATTTGCATGGTCAATTCTGGTTGTGGTTTGAGTCCATCCCAAGACCTTGAAACGTCGCCAGTCCAAGGGATCATGCCATAACGCTGCGAGCCGGCAAAACCTGAGCGCATCAAAATAAATTGACGTTCATTTGGCATTGCTTCATTTAAACCTTCATTTACTAATTTTGCCCACTGATGTCCAAAGGCATTGTGAACTTCATTCGCAGAAGCGGTAATGCCAGCTTCAGAAAGTGTATGCAACATATCAGCCGGATGTACTTCTGGCTCACCTAAGTCTCCCCACACTCCACTTACGCCTTGCGTAGCAATATCATGGTAAATAGTCTTAAACCAATCTTGCGCATCGTTGCTAAACACATCTATAAGCCCAGTATGTCCAAAATAAAAGTCGTAGGTTTTTACCTTGTCGCCAGTAATGTTTTTGGTAAGAACATTATTCTCAATCGCTTCTTGCCAACGGCTGCTGGTATTCAAAATGAAAGGCTCTGTGATCAAAGAGGTTTTCACCTTTAGGTCATTTAATTCATTTAACATCGTATTAGAATCAGGAAAGGTACTTTTATCCCACTCAAGGTTACCCATATGCCCCTGTATGTCTTTACCAAACCAGTACAAATCTAAAATTATTGAATCAACGGGGATGTCTTTTTCCCTAAAGGATTTAATCGTTTCAACCACTTCTGTTTGATTGCGATAACCAAATCGGGAGGCATGATTGCCAAACGCCCAAAGCGGAGGCAGAGGTTGTGTGCCTGTTACTTTAACGTACTGGTGGATCAAATCAGGATAGTCGTTACCAGCGACTACTATATAAGCCTGGCGACCTCCAACTGACTCAAACTGTAAAATATCAGATTCGGTTTTGCCAAGATCGATAAAACCTTTAGCCGGATTGTCATACAAAACAATGTATTTTTTAGAAGACATAACTGCGGGAATGCTAAAGTTCATTTGCTCAGAATGAGTGCCATAACCATAGTGAGCTCGATTATAGAGTGGCAACTTGTGCCCTCTTCGGTCCATGCCTAATATTCGTTCGCCCGTTCCCATTAAGCGTTCAGTTTCATCCAACTTAAACCGGAAACCTTGCAACGCATGAGAGCCAAAAAATCCAGACTCTTCCGATAATAAAAGTTGTTCATTTTTGAAGTAAGAAAGCTGCATGCTTGCTTTGTCTATACTGACTTTCAGCGTATTAGTTGAAAAAGCCAGCGAGCTTTTACTGTTTATTACTTTGAGTTTAGGTCGATAGTTTTGCTTTGGGTCTTTAGCGAAGCTTGGAAAGTCAGCTCGTACAAATGGGTTCGCCAATGGCCTAATTTCAAAGGCATTGTCGTGCAGAGCTGTGATGTCAATTTTCCCTTCGCTGTGCACCACAGTTAGGGTATGACCGTTTAAAGAGTGGCTAACATAGGTTTTATTCGCACTAGCATCAAAAGAGAGCGTAACAGCGAATAAAACAACAAAGATAAAACTAACGAAACGCATATTATTCCTGGTTTAAAGCTTGTTCGAATTTAAGGCCTGTCAAACGAGTAATAGTTTTAACAACGTATATCATAATGCCAATCAGCATTATTAATGATGGAATAGCGATGACTGGATAGCTCACTAACGTCATTTCACCTAACTGTTCGTTAAACTCAACGGTGCCTGCTTGGCTTGTCACTATCATCTTAGCCAAAATGTAATTTGCCGCTGCAGAGAAAACAAAAGTAGAGGCTAACAAGTGATTTGCGGTGTTTATTTTAGATTTAAACTCAGCTACATTGCCTTTTTCAGCCAAAGTGTCATAAATTAAATTTAAGTTAAACAACGTTGGGTTTAGCATTAGTTTGGCCAATAAAGGCTTTCCACTAAAGCCAGAAACGAGCACCACTAAACCAATAATGGCTGGAATAGCCGCTTCTTTAATTGCCAGCCACTCTGCGTCTAGCTCAAACAAACCTATACCGCCCGTTAACAAGGTGCTTAAAAAGCCCAACAACGAGATAAAGTTGAAAGTCTTAGATTGCACAAAGTCATAAATGCCATAAGCAATTGGGAACGCTAGCGCCACTATTAGTCCGTTAACCGTGCCTAAGTATTCATCTCCCGACAACTTCATTAATATCAATGATGGAATAATAATATTGAATATCAGCTCAAGGAACGTATTGTTCTTTTTAGGTTTTGTTGGTTGCGTTGTCATATTTGATTTTCATACTGCATATTTAGTTAAACTCTGTGCCCGATATTACCTTAGCATCGTAATAAGTGCGAGAAGCTAACTTAATTATTAGGCTATAAAAAAAGCGACCCTAAGGCCGCTTCTATTACTTTATATTTCTATAATCGTCACTCTAGTGGTGAGGCTTACTCTGAACACTGCTCAATAATAAGCGTACCTACATCAGCGCCTTGTGACGGGTTTGCTTCATTCAATGTTAATTTGAAGCTGTATGTCCCTGCCGATAGATTTGCTGAGTTATTGTCAATACCACCATCGTTGTAAGCAACAACATGTTCCGTGCCCACTGCCAAGTTTGCCGTTTCAACACCACCTGATGAATTTGGGACCCACAATTGTGTTGCCCAATCACCGTCACTAGATGCCAATTTAAACTGCATATTGCCATCAAAACTAGCCACGGCTTGGTAAATGTTATTACCTTTGTATTTAAGTTGGTAATCGCTTACTGCGTTCCAACCTGAATGGTCACCTTTAACATATAGGCTGCCATCACCAGCAATATCAAATGGCGCAACATCCGCTGAATCAGCCAAGCTACAGGAAACTAATAGGTTTCCTAACGTGATTGATAATACTGGCGTTGCAGCTTCAACATTTAACGTTACGTTATATGACGCTGATTGAGTAACGGTAATACCAAAGTTTTCTGTTGTACCTTCAATAACTGTAAGTGACTCAGAATCAATTGAAACATCGGCAAATGCTAGGTTTTCAGTCGCTAATGTTGCATCGCCAATATTAAACTCATAACTACCTGCATCTAAAGTAATTGAACCAGAGTAAACACCACGTCCATCGTACTCAAAAGCAGCAAAGCTTCCTGATGTAATACCTTCAACACCCATAATAGTGTCGTTGTACGGTGATGCAATTTTGTCTGGGTCAGTGGCTAAGCCCGGCCCTTGAGCACCCGCTTGTGCTTTTACAAAAACCGCAATAGTGTGAGCCGGAACAGTAAACGTTCCTTCTGTTGCGGTTTCAGCAAAGCTTGCACTACGAACAACCGTATCGTCTGAATTTAGCTGTGTATCATGTAATTTAAATCCGCTTGCTGTTTTCACTGAGTGACTTTGAGAAGCATCCGTTGCATTTACTACAACTACAATTGCATCAACACTATCATCTATATCTGAAACACCATTGCCATCGTCAATGCTCATAACAATTAAGCCAGGCGTTTGGCTTGGTCCAGTGTTATGGAAACCGACTCGATTAATAACGTCCTGCTCAGTGGTTAAACTGAATAGAGGACTGGCCGCTCTAATACTCAAAAACTCTTTGAATACCGAGCTAGAAAGCTGAATGTCAGACATCGCAACTGCTGCGTTAGCATTGGCGCTTTGCGCTACGTTATATTGAGCATCTCTTTCAATTGGTAAGCCCACATTCCAGTTATTACTTTCATTGGTGTAATCAACAAAGTTGAACCAATCGCCTGAATCATAAGTGTTACGATCCATTGATTTAGAACGAATTTTATCAACACCTAATTGGAAAAATGGAATACCTTGGCTCATTAACGGAATAGCCGCTGATAACATGTGCACTCGCGTTCGAGTCGCCGCTGTTGTATCCGCATTAAAGTTATATTGCAGGTAATCATACAGCGTTTCGTTATCATGTTTTGAAACGTAGTTGATAATGTCAGCTGGGTCTAGCGCGTAAGAAGACTTGTCATAAACAATGCCTTTTTTAGTCACGCCTGACTGATCTTCTAATTCATAGTTTTGTAACGTGCCTGCTAATCCTAATCGAATATGATCAGACTTGGTTAAGTTGCCCTGCCCCAAACCTTGTTCACGAATTGAGTCTCGTGGACGGTCGTTAAAGGTACCAATCTCTGAATCTGCTAGGTTGTACTGAGTCGCCTGTTTAAACAAACGGTCATTCGCTACTTCACCTAAGTTCCAACCTTCACCATAAAAGTAAGTATCGGCGTCGATTGCCGCAACGGCTGCACGGCTATCAAGCATCAACTGTGAAGGTAAGTGTCCCATTACGTCAAAACGGAAACCGTCTAAACCATAATGCTCAGCCCAATGAACCACAGAGTCCACTACAAACTTGTCCATCATTTTGTGTTCAGTGGCAATGTTGTCGCAGCAAGTAGAAGTTTCGATTAGACCTGTCACTTCGTTATAACGATGGTAATAACCAGGTACAACTTTATCGAATACTGAATTGTCATAAACACCCGAGGCGCTAGTATGGTTATAAACAACGTCTAAAATAACTCGAAGACCAGTATCATGCAGTGCTAATACCATTTCACGGAATTCTTTTATTCTTGCAACGCCTTCAGGAGTAGAAGCATAACTACCTTCAACCACGTTAAAATGGTGAGGGTCGTAACCCCAGTTGAAACCATCAAAGCCACTCATACTCTCCACTAAGTTTTTAGCGTCTTCCGTAGCAGAGTCATAACTTTTTAATACATCCATCAGCGTGTCTGAATCTAACTCAACACCACATACAGGTGCCTTGTTATTTTTTGCGCATAACTCTTCAACTGTATTGGTTAAGTCAATGCGATTAGACGCATCTTCTTCAATAGTGGCAATGTCATTTGCTGGTAACATATGGAAGTGAGTAACACCTGCATCTGTTAATTCTGACAAGTACGTCATTGCATCAGAACCAGACTCAGTAAAGGCTTTATATTTACCACGATTAGCAACGGTCGTATTTTCATCACGAATACTAAAGTCTCTGATATGAGCTTCTAGTAAGACGCCCTGCTCAGGATATTCAACGGTAGGAGCAACGTGCCCAACCCAACCTGCTGGATACAAATCAGCATCGGTCATATTCACAAACTGAGAGTAGCGGCCATTAGTCGATGTATTCACTGAATAAGGGTCTGTTGACCACAAAGTTTCAACTTGCTTTGTTAAAGGATGATAAACCTTAGTTGATAATCGGTAATACAAACGGTCGTAACTCATTGAGCTATCGGTTTCAAAATGCCAAATACCAGTTTCAGTATTTTCAGTCATTACATGCGATTCAACTAGCTCTTTGCTGGCATTAAATACATCTAGTTTTAACTCTTGCGAACTTGGCGCCCAAACATTGAGCTCAATATTACCACTGGCATTATAAAACAGCCCTAAGCGCTGCTCATCAGCATCATCGCTGCCTGAGGTGTAAATATCGTCAAAGGCTTTTGCAAACTGAACATAAGTCGCAGACTCTGGCTCGTCATTGCTATAAAATGAAGCAAGTACTAACTGACTTTTTACTAACTCTTGTTGTTGTGCGTCAGTTGCACTAAACGAGTAGGCTTGCCACGTTGATAAGTGTGGAACTACTTCCTCAAGGCTTTCAGGGAAGTCTACTTTCGTTAACGTTAGGCTATTAGTAGTAGAAAAGCTGTTATCTAAACTGCCGTCCATTGACCACAATAGTTTTACATTATCGCTGGTGCCATTCCAAACAATGGTATTTTCATTGACCCAATGAGCTGACGCGTTTTGAATTTGAAAAGGAGCTTCCAAAGACACATCTTCAGGCGCGGTAAATACACCTACACCAGAAACAACAAATGACCACCTATCATCTTCTAAAACTAGCTTTTGATCCGTATCAGGATCTTTATTATCGCCATTATGAATAATGAAGTTTGCGCAGGTTGCGCCGGCCTTTGTATCAAATAACCAAACCGCACCATAGTTTTCATCTGTATCCGTTGGCGCTAATCCGGCAGTCCATTCAGTACCTGTAGCTCCAGTAGAGCCAGGTGATTCAAATTGAGCGTACCCATCGCAAGTCTCATCATTCCAAGCGTGCAGCGCAAACCCAGTGTAGTCACCATCATCACGGTAATAATAAATGGCACCCTGTGAATCTGTTGGTTTTAAAGATGGAGCAGGAACGTTTACTACGGCTTCAGTCACAGTAACAGCTACCGTTAATGACACAGACTTGCTCGGAGAGCCGTCATCTGTCGCCGTTATCGTCATTTGATAATTAGCGGAATCACTTGCCAACAATTTAGATGTATCAGTAACGCTGACAACACCTGTACTGGCGTCAATGGTGAAAGCAGCTTTAGGATCAGCAAGCGCATAAGTAATGGTATCACCGTCCGCGTCGTTAGCAGCGGCGGTATAGACAACCGTGCTATTCGCTATGCCTTGTTCAACACTTAATGACGCTAGAGAAGTAAATACTGGGGCTGAGTTTTCAGGCTCCACGGTTGGAGTTATACAGGCATTTTTTGCATCGTTTAAAACTTTAGGTGCCGTACACTGTAATGGAGAGACATCGTCGCTGCCGCCTCCACCACCGCCGCAAGCGGTTAACGCAACTGACACTGCCGAAAGCAGCATAGTGCGATTGAGCCATGACTTATTTGACATTTTGTATTCCTGTTGATTTTATTCTTTATTATTATTTAGTAGGCGTATCTATTTTTATTGCCCTACTATAAAAAGAACGAGGTCAACTATCTGTTGAATACGTATGTAAATTATTTATTTGCGTTGAGTGCCTTTTCCAGCTCGTTGAGGTTATCAGCCACTACTTTATTTTTAGGATCTATCTTTTTAACTTCCAAAAGCCAGTGCTTAGCTTGCTTCAGATTCTTAAGTTCTGCATTCGCATGTGCCATGGCCAACATCGCATTAATATAGTTTGGCTTATGTTTTAATGAACGACTCAAATAGCGAATGGCCTGCGCCGATTGTTTACTATAAATCAAAGCGCTGCCCGCTTGAAAAGCAAACTCCGCATTATAAGGCATAGCGTCTGACATCAATTTTGCAGCCTTTGCCAATTGTTTAGGTTGCTTGTTTTTATTGGCTAGCTCAAGCTCTGCTTGTGCCACATCAAGCCAACTTATTTTATTTTGAACCATCTTTAAGCCCATTCGTTCTGCCGCATTCGTTACTGGTGGTAAGCGCTTAGAAGTAGGCTCTGAAGTAAATGGATAATCCGCCATTAAACCCGCAATGGCTGCATGACCTTTATATATTTCCGCATCAAAAATTGGCAACTCACTTTGCGCTGCAAAACGCCCTACTTTATTAACTACCTTTGGTAGCTGAGGCGAAGTAACTAACGATTCATAAAACGTATTGGAAATCTCAAAATACCCTTTAATGGTTGGGTGCAAATGTTCTAGCATTAGGCTTCTACCAATAATGCCGTGCTCTGCCACCTTGGTTAAATTGCGCTCTGCATCTACTAAGGTGACATTTTCATCCGCCGCTAATTGCCTAATTATCTGGTTCATTTCAAGCGGTGCTCTAAATCTCAGTAAGTCATGCTGGCGAGCCAACTCAAAATTCAATTTTGCTTTACTAAACTGTTTTTGGCTTAGTTGCGCTTTTCCAAGTAAAAAGTATGCTTGAGCGCTGCTGTATTTAGTCGCTTGTTTTTCAATAATACTTTGCTCAATAGCCGACCACTGCTCAGGCGACTTGCGCAACATTGGTAAAAACTCGTCCTCAATATGCGTTGACTCAAATGGTGGTTGGTCTGCTAAATTACTGGCGATAGTACTCAAAAACACAGGTATTCCCGCTCGCTTATATTTATCTAATAGCAATGTCATGTTGCCATTAAACTGTTCAAGACCAGCACTAAATAACGGATTATTAATATCGATATTGCGATGTTTTGCCACTTTCGCCATTACCGTCCGTGATTGTCTATCGGCACTGTTTTTTATGTCGTTGTTGGCACTCGTTAAGCCGTCGTAAGCACTTTGCATTAATTGAAATAATCGAAGATTTTTAAGTTTAAGAAACATCAAATTCGCACTTCTTGAACTGTACGCCGAATAAGTAGAGCCTACGCCCATGATGCCTAAAAACTCGTTGTGTCCCGCGTAAATAAGCACTGCGTCCGGCTTTTGATCAATAATCTCATCGGCAAAGTCCAACAAGGTATAACTATTTACTGCAGATAAAGCGGTGTTAATAACTTCCACTTCTCTATTTGGGTAAGATTGTTTTAACCGATAATCCAGCATACCAGCGATTGACGCTCCAAAGCCATAAGGGAAACCGGCTGCCGTTGAACCACCTTGTACAAAAATTCTTAATCCATCTTTTGGTTTTTCAGCTAAAAAGAAGTTAGTTTCAATTGTCACGTCAGGACCAGCTGAAGGATCGGAAAAATATCGCGAAACAACGTCAGGTTTAGGTAATAAGTAACTTGGCGCTTGCGGATTATTTATAAATAGAGGCACACTTTGGCCAAAACCTACACCACGTAAAACTAACTCTAACAGTAATAAAATAACAAATGGTAGCAAAACGGTAATCGTTCTAAATAACCAAACTTTTGACGACGATGATTCCATTTTTACTCCGATGACTGCTGTAATTTTTTATAGGCGGACTTTGCTGACTCTACTTTTTGCAAAAAGAAAGTCACCCGTGCCATGTCTTTTGTTGTTTTTTTCACGTCATTTAATATCAACAAACTCGCATCAAATTCGTTTGCCAAAAATAAATCAAACGCTAAGTTCATTTTATACTTCTCAGAATCTGGCTCTAGTCTAAGTGCCTGGTTTTGATGATACCTAGCTAAACCCAATTGATTTGATTGTCTAAATAACTTGGCCGCCGTGTTATGACTCTCTGCTGAAACAGTTACGGCATCAGCAATAATACCGGCTACTTTTGCAGCCTCCGCTAAGTTGTTTTTCTGCATATATAATCTTAAAAGAGACTGTTGCAGTAATAACCAATTGTCACCTTTTAGGCGCTTTAACAAAATCTGCTCCAATGCAGATCCCGGCACAAATTTAGGCATTATTTTGGGTGTATCGGTAAATGGATAACCATTGATTAAACTGGCAATTTTTAATTCCGCATATTTTTCATTTAGCTCACTGATAGGCGACCAAAAAAGCGCATCAGCCTCGGAAAGCTCATTTTCAGGCTTGCCTAGAGTTTCCGTTATATTCTGGTAAAAGGCATCCGCTAATAAAAAGTAACCAAGCTTAGTGGGGTGGACGTGTTCTAACAACAATGTGTGATCTAGTATTTTATTGTTACTCGACTGCTCAAAACGGCCGTAAACATCAACTAGCGTTGCACCGTATTGCTTGGCTTTGTTTTCAATCATTGAGTTAAATGCACTTGGTGCTCTAAAACGTAATTGGTCGTCGTCCTTTGCGTTCACATAACCTTGTTTTGCGGCGTCATAATTTTCACTATCAAAATCACTTTGTGCATTCGAATAAAGATTGGAGTCACTGGCAGCAAACGGCGTTAAACCTCGTTCAATACTAACTAAATTACCAATCAAAACCGGAATATCAGCTTCTTGATAATTGCTCAGCAACATATCAAGGTTACCGCTAAACTGCTCCAGCCCCTGATTATAAATATCGCCATTTAGTTCAATCAGTTGGCCCTTAGCCGCCTGTGCCATCACAGAACGTGACTCCGAGCCCGTCTCTTTTTCTGATGTTAATGAGTTTGATTTAATATCGCCTGAATTGTTTTTGTCTCCCTCAAGCACCAGCTGAGCGTAGGTGGACTCTAGTAACTTAAATAAACGCAGCGACTTTAGTTTTAAATATATCAGTGTTGCACTGTAACTACTTTGCGATCCCATAACAGAACCCGCGCCTAACACACCTAAATATTCATTGTGACCTGAGTAAATGAGAACTAGATCAGGCTCTAGCTCTATTATTTCGTCTTGAATGTCTACTAAGGTAAACGTGTTAACCGCCGCCATCGCGGTATTTATAATTTCAATATTCTTGTCTGGATAAGCTGTTTTTAAACGTTGTTGCAACATGCCATGCAACGAGCCAAATCGACCAAAAGGAAAGCCTGCTGCTGTTGAGCCACCTTGGATAACAATTCGAAATGTGTCATTGCTTTTCTTTTTACTAAAGTAAACCGTATCTGGGCTGACATTAGGGGCGAGCTCTGGTGATGAGAGATATCGATGAATAAGGTTTGGATTTGGCTGCAGGTATTCACTTGTTTCACCTGACGGCTCTTGCAAACTGCTATTAACGCTCTTAGGAGCTGAAATAAACAAGGGCTCTTGAACACCATAGTTCAATACTCTTAATACCATTTCCGCAGCAATAAACACCACAATAGGAATAAGGATAGCAATAAAATAAAAGAGAGGTTTTGCTGCTTTAACGGCCTTGTTTGAATTCACTAAAAACACTCGTTTGTTAAGGTGAGAAAAATACCAGAATTAACCTGTAACGTTATCCAATTGACACTATTCCCGCAAGCGTAAAATGCTATATACTGCTTAAAAATGTCACGATTTAATAAGATGACTTATAGAGGAATTTTGGGGTTTAATGAGTACACGTATTTTAGGAATTTCTGCGTATTACCACGACAGCGCAGCGGCACTGATTGTAGATGGTAAAATAGTAGCTGCGGCTCAAGAAGAGCGCTTTACTAGACTTAAGCATGACCCTAGTTTTCCAGCACAAGCCATTAATTACTGCCTGGCTGAAGGCAATTTAAAACTAGCCGATATCGACGCCATTATCTTTTATGACAAGCCATTACTTAAGTTTGAGCGCTTACTAGAAACTTATCTTGCGAATGCGCCTCGCGGCATCAGATCTTTCATTAGAGCCATGCCCATTTGGCTAAAAGAAAAACTGTACCTGAAGACCGTTTTAAGACGTGAATTTAGACAATTAGCTGAAATCGACAAAAAAGCCCCAATACCTAAACTTCTTTTTTCAGAACACCATTTATCGCATGCTGGTTCGGCCTACTTCCCATCGCCATATGAGGATGCCTCAGTGCTTTGCCTTGATGGTGTTGGAGAATGGGCAACGTCCACCGCTTGGAAAGGAAATGGAAATCAATTAACGCCTTTATGGGAAATTCAATTCCCACATTCCCTTGGCCTACTCTATTCCGCGTTTACTTATTACTGCGGGTTTAAAGTTAATTCTGGTGAATATAAATTAATGGGTTTAGCGCCATACGGCGAACCTAAATACGTTGATATCATTTTAGAGAAGCTTGTAACCTTGCACGATGACGGCAGCTTTCATTTAGATATGAGTTATTTTGATTTTGCCGTTGGCAGCACCATGACAAATAGTAAGTTTGCTGACTTATTTGGCGGGCCGCGCCAACCTGATGATGCAGAAGTAACACAAAAACAAATGGACCTAGCGCGCTCTATCCAAGTGGTAACGGAAGAAATTGTTCTAAAAATAGTAAAGCATTTATATACCTTGGCGCCAAGTGACAACCTCTGTCTAGCGGGCGGTGTAGCTTTAAACTGTGTATCAAACGGTCGCTTATTACGTGAAGGTCCATATAAAAACATTTGGATTCAACCTGCTGCAGGTGATGCCGGTGGCGCACTCGGCGCTGGTTTAGTGGCTTATCATCATTACTTTGACGGCAAAAGAAGCGTCAACAAAAACCAAGACAGTCAACAAGGAAGCTATTTAGGCCCGGCATATAGCAATGAAGATGTGCTTAGTGCGGTCAAAGAGAAAGGTTTAACCGCTCATGTCCAAGAGGATTTGTATTCTTTTGCAGCCAACCTATTGAAACAAGGCAATGTAGTGGGATGGTTTCAGGGCCGCATGGAGTTTGGACCCAGGGCGCTTGGTAACCGAAGCATTATTGGCGATCCCCGCAATACAAAAATGCAGAGCACCATGAACTTAAAAATCAAATATCGCGAATCATTTAGGCCTTTTGCTCCAGCAGTGTTAGCAGAAGACGTTAGTGAATACTTTGAGCACGAATGCGCAAGCCCATACATGCTGTTAGTGGCCAATGTTAAAAAGGCACTTCGACTACAAACTGACGAGTCCTTGTTTGGCATTGATAAGCTATTACAGCAACGATCTACTTTACCTGCCATTACACACGTAGATTATTCAGCACGAATTCAAACGGTACACGCTGAATCTAATCCTGAATTTCATGCTCTCATTTCCGCTTTTAAAGAAAAAACAGACTGTGCAGTCGTTGTGAATACCAGCTTTAACGTGCGCGGTGAGCCACCAGTTTGTTCTCCTGCTGATGCTATTCGCTGCTTTTTGGCAACGGAAATGGATTACTTAGTCATGAATAATGTAGTGCTTAAAAAAGCTGATCAGCCAGAATTCGCCATTGCTTTGGCAAAACAGACCAAATTTGACAGAGACTAAGCCTGAATAGAACTTAAAGGGACTCACACAAGGAGTCACAACTAGATTATGAAAATTAATAAATCGAATTTAACGCAACACAAAAGCAAGCCTGCAGTACCCGAACTGAAAGAGTTTGCGTTAACCATAAGCTGGGCGTTTCCACTGTTTTTTTCAGTGATACTACCTTGGTTATTTAGTTATGCACGGCAGGTTTGGCCTTTGATAATTAGCTTAGTATTAATGAGCTTATATTTGGTGAAGCCGGCGTGGTTATGGCTACCGCATCGTATTTGGATGACTATTGCAGGGGCTATTGGTTGGTTTAATACTCGTATTATTTTAGGACTATGCTTTTATCTTTTAATTGCGCCTATTGGCTTTATTTTAAGGATTTTTGGCAAGCTTCAATACCAAAACTCAATTAGCCAAAAATCAAGTCAAAACGCCCCTTCTAATTACGTAAAGGTTGAGGCAAAATCAGATAAAAAGAACCTGGAGTATCCTTTTTAATGTTGGAATTTATGTCAGACCTATGGGCGTTTTTACGCGTCCGTAAAAAGATTTGGTTATTACCGATTATTGTTATTTTAAGTCTATTAGGTGGACTTGTTGTTGCTACTCAGCAAAGTGCATTAGCAAGCTTCATTTACACCTTATTTTAAGAAAGGTGTTTTAAGACGCTATTTTAGCGTACTGCTTGAGCTAAATGACACTCGCGATAATAATGTAAGCCTATGAATAAACCCATGGGCTTTTTATTGCCTACTGCTTAGGTTTTCGCCCTCCAAAAGAAACAGCTGTATAACGAACGAATATAAAACTCGAGCAATAAAAAACCCAGCCGAAGCTGGGTTTTGAAAAAGTACTTTAATTGTTGAAGCTTAAATTACTCTTCTACTGCTGTAATAACCAATGACTTGGTTGCATTATCAAAAGAGAAATAATACTTACCCGCTGGGTAATTAAAGTTTAAGTTTTGTGAATCATTTCCGTCTACTAACGTAATAGGTTGACCTAAAACGATTGTACTTTCACCAGAGTCAGCTTGAGCTGGACTCGCACCATAGTTAACCCCAAATGCACCGCCCCAATCAGCATCAGCAATTTTAAACGAACCAGGGCCTGTTGTGGTTAGTGTTTCAGCGAAGATATTACCGCCTTCCTCATCACTCTCAGCATCTACTGGTTTAAAGTTTAAACGCATAGTTTCGTCAGCTGCCCAATCACCAGCTCCATATATACCACCGCGAATATATATCGGAGCTTCATCGACTTTAAGCACTGGCTTACCAGGCGCTGCAAATGAAATTGAGAAGGCATATACAGTAGAGTTTGTTGTCGTTACAAACATATCACCGTCGCCACGAATTGCTTCACCGTCTGAAGAGAAGATAAAGTCTGAGCCCCCTTTGTTGACTGCGCCCCAACTTGCATCTGCAATCTTAAACTTGTGATTTTCGCTTGCTTCTAGACCAATGATAGTTGTGTAAGTACGACTATCTTTGTCGTATTTAACTTCATCTATTTCATTAGCGCCCCATCCATTCATTGAGCCACGAAGGTATACAGGATCTTCACCATAAGGTGCAGCTTGCTCAACCTTTAGAGTAGGGTTTTCAGAATCAGATAAGTCTAACGTGAAGTCGAACTTGCCATTTTCAAGAATTGTCAAAGAGAGTGCATCAGATCCTTCTGCCAAGTCGATTACCACTGAGTATGTAATATCAGTTTCACCGCCAGTTGCAGCGCCATATGCTAAATCGCCACCTACCAATAAATCGGTAATTGTTAGTGAGTAAGTTTGGGCTGTAAGTTCAAGTCGAGCTTTGTAAACACTGTTGCTAGTTAAGTCTAGTTGCGTTTCAGTATCGCCAATTTTTACCGCTGGCAATGCTTGAATTGCTATTTGATCGACCTTAAGAGTTGCCTCTGAAGGAGTTGTTGCATCAAATGTAAATTGGTAAACACTTGTATCTTGCATCTTGATACCGATGTCTTGCCCAACGCCTTCGCCTGCTGTAAGTGGTTTAGGGTTTCCACCTACTTCTAACGCATCACCGCCTGAAACACCGCCATAAGAAGCTGGTTCAGACCAGTCTGCATCAGCTATCTTAAATACATAGCTAGTAACACAATCTTCTGTACAAACGAAATCACCATGATTAGCACCCGCTGCGAATGTAATTTTACTTCCAGCAGCTAAGTCTATCATCAGGTTTTCAACAGTAGGTACTTCAGCACTTTCAGGAAGGACAACTTTATTTTCATTTTCTGCAAATACAACTTCTGTACCGTCAGCTAAAATTAATGTCGCACCAGTAGGAATGCTATTTAAATCAAGTTCAAAGTCGATTTCTTTGCCATCGTCATCAACCGGTTGCTCGAAGGTAATTGTAGCTCCAGCTTCAACAGTTATCTCAACTGAAGTTTCAGAAGCAAATTCTAAAGTTGCATCTTCAGGGTGTTCACCATATTCAAACATCTTGTGATATTTACCAGGTGATGTTTGTTGGAATTCCTGGCCGTCAGTTGGATTACCCCAACCGTTGAACCCACCACGTAATAAGAATGTAGTTTCTTCAGGATCAAATTCCGCAACACATTTAGAAGCGATATCAACTTGGCCTGCACCAACTGCATACGTACCTTCAGGACAATTTTCAATAACTTGACCTAAACATGCTTCACCCGCTTCATCCAATGATGTACCCCAACCACATGACTTTCCGCCAGCAGCTGCACCAAAATATGGATGTTGGTTAGCTAAATAAGCGCCATCTAGTACATTCGGAGTGAAACCTTCCTGGAAGAATGACATTTTGTTCAAGTTGTGGAATACAACATCGCCTGATTTACCAAGTGGAACCATTGCATCGTTTTGAGTAACTTGTTTATCGCCACCCTTTTGATAAACGATCATGTTACCGCACGAGTCGTGACTTTCTTGAAGATCAAGAATCCAGTACATACCGTAGTTATCATCGATTCCAGAATGAGCTAAACCAGAACCCCAAGTTGTTGTTGACGTTTCTTCATTGTAGGCGGTGCAGTTAGAGTCGTTCCACACATGGATAGTGATATCAGTATAGTTACTCTCAACTTGTTCTCCGTTTTTACGATAGAACATCACAGCTTTACCAGAATCAGACGCTACTTGCGCAGCTTCAGCTACAGCTGGCGCATCTTCAATTGGATTTTCTTCAGGGATAATACAGTTGTATTTACCAGACTCATCAACCATTTGGTAATTAGGGCAATCTGTAGGCGGTGTGTAACACGCTTCTTCGCCGTTATTAGAGGCAGATAGTGCTAATTCCAAACCTAGTGCCGCTTTGGGTAGGCGCTGAGAATTACCTAGGTAATCTGTATATGGGACAGTTTCAAACCAAGCGTCAAACCAAGTATCAAAATCGTCACCGAAAATAACGTCTTGTTTTTGATCAATCTTAAACTGACGAGCTTCTTCTTTGGCAACAAGTCGACGAGCTTCTTCTTCTTTCGTCAAACCCAGTGTTTGGTATAGGTCATAAGTACCGTAATCAAACTCATAGGCATTAAACGAAGATCTAAAAGTTTCTTTTTCAGTGTCACTGAATGTATTGTCAGGATCGGCAATAGATAACGCAACAGTCTTAAGTGCAGCCACTTCAGTTTCTGTTAACGGATGAAAATCAGCATCTACGGTTTGAACGATATCTGGTAATTTACACCAAAGACCTGTATTTGATTCTGCATCAAAGACGGTAGTCTTTTGTATCGTCTCTTCCTCTGTACCACAACCACTTAAGACTGTAGCTGTCGCTAATGCAGCAAGCGACAAAGGCTTTAACTTAAAATTCATAGGAAATAACTCCAATTAACTAGTGTTTTAGTTTTTAGGTGCTATTTAAAGTATGTTGTCCACCCGCTCACGGCTTAATAGCGAGGTGTAGGTAATTGATTAACCCTGTTAATATTTATTATAATGTTGTGATTGGTGTTGCCTGGTCACAACCTTTTAATTACCGGTCCGAAAAACGTTGATTGCAATACACTCAACCTGCCAAATTTAAACAACCCCCGAGCCTTTGTATATACTGTTATATATGCACCCTGCATGAATACGTATGCGTACCAATGGGCGCTTGTATATTTATTAACAACTCTTTATCTTTGCATACGTTGCCAAAAAAAATAAACGTTATATAAGTGTATATAAACGCTATTAAAGTGAATTGTTTAGTCCGATAAGCGAAATCACACTCTTCAAAAACATAACAACAACTTGTTTTGAGGAACACACATGAAAAAGTTCAAGCCAAGTGCGCTTACGCTAGCTTTAATGCTGGGCGGCGTCACTATCGCTTCGATGCCATCTTTTGCGGTAGAAGAAACCGACAAAGAAAAAAAGGCAATTGCTGAAGCAAAAGCTAAAGCAGAAGCAGAAAAAGAATCAAATGTTGAAGTAATCGAAGTTCGCGGTTTCCGACGCAGCCTTATCAAATCTCTAAATACAAAACGATATTCAGATACCGTAGTAGAAGCCGTATCAGCCGATGATATGGGCGCACTTCCAGACGTGTCTATCGCCGATGCAATTTCTCGACTACCAGGTGTTACTGCTGTTCGTTCAGGCGGTCAGTCTAGTGAATTAAACATTCGTGGTATGTCAGGCGGTTTTGTATTTGCAACCCTAAACGGCCGTGAAGTAGTTACAGACCAAGGTGGACGTTCTGTTCAGTTTGATCAATATCCATCAGAATTAATTAATCAAGTTCAAGTATATAAGTCTCAAAAAGCGTCTTTAGTTGAAGGCGGTGTTGCAGGTTCTATTGAACTTCAAACAGCTGACGCTCTAGATAACGAAGAACAACACACGTTCGCAATACAAACTAAAATGAGTTACAACGACTCAGCAGATGAGCATCCAGATGCAGATCCGCTAGGCAATCGTTTTAGTGTGGCTTACCAAGGTAAGTTCATGGACGATACGGTTGGCGTATCTCTAGGTTACGCTCGTTTGCAACAACCTCGTATTTCTACCCAGTTTGTTAATTATCAACCTCGTTTAGGCGTATTACCTTTTGACGGCGCGCAAGATGGCGGTTTAACGCTTCCAACTTACGATGAAAATGGCGTTCAAGACGGTACAGAGTCTGGTAATTATATCGTTCCTCAAGGCTTCGAGTTAATGGCTCGTGGTGGTGAAGAGCTTCGTCAAGGTTTAATGGGCTCTATCTCATTTAGACCAAATGATTCTTTAACGATTAAAGCCGATGGTTTTTATTCTAAATTTGACTCTGAAGGCATTGACCGTGGTTACCGCGTAAATGGTATCGGTTCAATTTTAGATGGCTCTTCAATTGATTTTGAAAACCCAATTTTAGCCGGCGAAAATGGTGAATACATAGTTGGTGGTACTTATTATCGTGACCGTGGCGATGTAAATGACAACCCTCCATACCCTCGTTTTAGCAATACACTAACATTGCAAACTCAAGCAGATGACAACACGACAGAAAGTGAAGTTATGTCATTTGGCGTAAATGCAGAATGGATTGTTAATGATAATTTAGTTATCGATTTTGACCTTGCTCACTCAGAAGGTGAATCTGATTACCGCGATGAAGTAATGCGTTTAGCAATATTTCAAGATGCGTCAGCAATGAACCCAGTAGTAACAGATGACATTGTTGTTAACATTGAGACAAATGGTTTAGATTTACCTAATCTTTCTTTTAATCCTGATGTTATGAATGCACTAACTGACCCTAACCGTATGATGGTTGGTTCTTTAGAGAAATATCCGCATTTAGAAAAGAATGAGTCAAACTCAGCACGAGTTGATTTCAAATATACGCTAGACAGCGATCATATTTCTTCAGTTGAAGCTGGTGTGCGTTGGGCTGACCGTAAATACAAGAGTGCGCGTAAGGCATACAACTACGCAGATATTGCGGGTTACGGTGTAAACTTACGTAACGGTAACTATGTATTAGGTTACGACGAAAACGGTCAACCAATCGAAA
This sequence comes from Psychrosphaera haliotis, assembly GCF_039523615.1. Classification (NCBI taxonomy): domain Bacteria; kingdom Pseudomonadati; phylum Pseudomonadota; class Gammaproteobacteria; order Alteromonadales; family Pseudoalteromonadaceae; genus Psychrosphaera; species Psychrosphaera haliotis. The sequence goes on from NZ_BAAAFQ010000004.1 coordinate 357,706, forward strand.
GCGAGACATTCCGTCCTTACCAGTTACAAGAAGGTGATTACGAAATTGTTCAGCTAGAAGGCGACTTTGCAAACTTCCCTGCATTTATTTCTGTAGATAACAGCTACATTGAAGGCTTGTGGTTAGGAAGCGAAGATACACAAGCTCGTAAAGACTGGCGTTATGACTGGACTATTTGGCAAGAAAGTGAAATTAAAGAAGAAACACTTGCTGCATATTTCCAAGCTAATCTAGATACTGAAGTATTTGGTTTGCCAATGACTGGTAATATTGGTGTACGTGTTATTCACACTGACCAACAGGCTATCGGTGTTGAAGATCCGGTTATTAAAAATGACGGTGACCCAATTACAGATGACTTTGGCGTAACTAGAACAGTTTATAAACATACTACTTTAGGTATTGATTATACTGACGTATTGCCATCTATTAACTTAAACTTCCAGTTAACAGATCAAGATCAGCTTCGTTTTGCAGCTGCAAAAGTTATGTCTCGTCCTAATATGGCTGACATGGCCGTAAGCGGAGCATGGTCTTACAATACAGATGAATTTGATGAGTCTGTAAAAGAAGCTGACTTAAATCGTGATACTTCACCTGAAGTACGCCCGTTTTATGCAACTCAGTTTGACCTATCTTTAGAGCACTATTTTGAAGACACTGATGGCGCAATTATCTTTGCTCTTTATTATAAAGACATTGAAAACTTCCCTGAGAAAGTAACTATTCAAGACTACAACTTTGAAGCCGACGGTATTACTGCCCCAACGGTAGATAATAATGGCGTTCCAGTTGTTTCAGGTGATTACTCTGTATTGCTAAATAACGGTAAAGGCGGTTACTTCCGCGGTGCTGAAATTGCATATACGCAAACATTCAGTTTCCTACCTGACTTATGGCAAGGTTTAGGGGTAGCAGCTAGCTTCTCTTACACAGACAGTGAAGTAACGTCTGAGTTTGAAGCGGTATCTGGTTTAGGTGATGAAACAACACCTTACCCATTCCTTTCACCTCGTGTTTGGTCTGCAACGGTATTTTATGATTACGACGATACGTTCTCGACTCGTGTAAACGCACGTTACCGTGAAGAGTATGTTGGTAACCAAATTGCTATTGGTGATGAGCAAAAAGCTTACTTCGCAGAAGAGCTAGTTGTTGACTTCCAAGCGTCTTACCAATTCACAGAAGAGCTACAAGGTGTATTCTCTGTAAATAACCTTACAGATGAACCTAACCGTTCTTACTTTGGTAATCAGGCAGCTACCGGTACGCTTCAGTACTTTGGTCGCCAATTCTATGTTGGTCTGAACGCTAAGTTCTAACCCAACATTGATTTTTCCCTGAATGAAAACTGTCGCTTATGCGGCAGTTTTTTTATCTGGAGGAAACGTTAAAACCTGTTTATTCTAATTACAAATAATAAGAAACGTTGAAGTTATGTCCGATACCAAAAATAACAACGCTAAAAATATAAAATCAGTTGCCATTGTTGGCGGTGGCAGTGCGGGATGGATGACCGCGTCTATGCTGTCTAAGCAACTTGGTAGCAGTATTCAAATCACGCTAATTGAATCAGAGCAAATCGGTACCATTGGCGTTGGCGAAGCCACGATTCCTCCAATACAGAACTTTAATCGAATTCTTGGAATTGATGAAACTGAATTTTTATCGTCATGCAACGGCAGCATAAAGCTGGCCATCGAGTTTGAAAACTGGACTAAGTTAAATCATAAATACATGCACCCTTTTGGCTCTTTTGCTGTCGACTTTGACTATATGTCTTTTCCTTATTTTTGGCTAAAAGCACGCGCAGAAGGTTATAAACGAGACCTTCAAGAGTTCTCTATTGCCTGGCACCTAGCAAGTAACAATAAATTCCAAAAGCCAAGTACAGACCCACAGTCTCTCGCATCAAAGTTTGATTATGCTTACCATTTTGATGCTGGTAAATACGCACAATTTCTTCGCCAGTATTCTGAAAAAAATGGAGTAGTTCGTAAGGAAGGTAAAATTGTTGATGTCGTAACAAGCGACATAGACGGTTCTATTTCCACTGTTCGTTTAGAAAGTGGCGAGCTAGTAAACGCTGACTTTTTTGTAGATTGCTCAGGACAACAAGCTTTGCTCTTGGGCAAAACACTTAACGTAGAGTTTGAGTCTTGGCATGAACATTTATTAAACGACAGAGCGGTTGCTGTTCAGACCGCTCACATGTCCCAGCTTAAACCTTACACCCGATCGATAGCTCATCATGCGGGTTGGCAATGGCGAATTCCATTACAAACAAGAATGGGTAACGGCAATGTTTATGCTAGTGAATTTATGCAGCAAGATGAAGCTGAAAAACTTTTATTAGATACCGTTGAAGGGCCAACATTAACTGAGCCAAATCATATTAAATTTAGAACTGGTAAACGGGCGAAATTTTGGCATAAAAACTGTGTTGCTATTGGCTTATCCGCTGGGTTTTTAGAGCCATTGGAGTCCACCAGCTTACACCTAATCCAATCAGGTATTATGCGCTTAGTAAGGTTATTCCCTGATTTGTCTATGAGTCCGCTGTTGCAACAAGAATACAATAACTCTACCGCCAAAGAATACGAAGCCATCAAAGACTTTATAATCCTTCACTATAAGGCTACTGAGCGCGACGACAGCGAGTATTGGCGATACTGTAAGAACATGGTTATACCTGATAGCTTAAAATCGCGTATAGAGCTTTACAAGGAGCATGGTCACCTGTCAGTTCATGACAAAGAACTGTTTAAGCAGGACAACTGGATGGCGGTTTTAACTGGCCAACATGTATACCCTGAGTCTGTGGGACCAATATTAGCAGCAAAAAATGAATTGGATTTAACCCGAACGTTAGACAGCATTTATAACAACATGAAAGGGTTGGCTGCCACTGCAACTGGGCACGAAATGTATTTAATGAAAAACGCACCGTTTAAAGGCTAGAGGTTTAAGGGTTTAAGGGTTTAAGGGTTTAAGGGTTTAAGGGTTTAAGGGTTAAACTGTTCCAGAAATAAAAAAGCCAAAGTTTGGGATTTAATATATCCAATACTTTGGCCTTCTGTCTAAATGTGTGAGAGTTCTAATTGTGTGAGTTCTCTATTTGTGTGAGTTTTCTAAATAATTGAAATCTCGAGTTACTTGAACTTACTAAACTCAATGACAAATAAGTCTGTGGTGCCCGGGTAAATATCTCCAATCACAGCCTTCAACTCTGCCAATGTCATGTTTTCCTGCGCGGCATGATCATCAGATAAATCAGCCACGTTTATTGGCGTGACAGACAAAATTTTCAGTGCACAGAACCATCTATTATCTTCAAAGGTAGAAGCTTGAACTTCGCTACCAACCTCAAAATATGACTCTGCAGTGTCTCGAATGGTAATGGTCTTTTTAGCGGTTAAAATATCACTTTCAAAACGCTCAAAGAACGTAATGTCCTTTGGCGCTTTCGTATTGTTAGTCGTATTGTTAGTCATATTGCTTGCGATGCTGTTTGTCATGCTAAGCAGTCTTTCTCAACGGCTGTAATTTCATGTACGTTGCACAGCGCCATAACCACTCTAATGGACCGTAATTAAATACCTTTAACCACAAGCTACTTACAATTGCCTGCGCCGCTATAATTGCAACAACCATTAACATTTGTTCACTTCTTGGGATTTCGCCAAACTGGTTAAAGCCGTAACCATAAAAAATAGTCGATAAAATTACCGAATGCATAATGTAATTAGTCAGTGCCATCTTGCCTAAAGGCGATAGCCAACCAAACCAAGTTTGAAATCTAGGCTTTAGACTTAACAATGCAAAAGTTCCTAAATAACCAGCGCACAATACAAGTTGGCCTATGTAAAACATACTGTTTGCAACCGAATTAATCACCATAGAGTCTTGTCCTGCAGGGTGCATTAATATCATTGCAGGCCCAACACTTAAAACAATACCAAGTGACATACCACCTACAGCCATTACTTTAAAAAACGAATGATGCTCATCAATATTACGCATACGACCACTAGCGACAAGCCAATAACCAACTAAAAACAATGGCAATATAATACCTAATCCAAAGAACAGTGAATTTGGTAGGTTTTTAACCGCGTATTCCCAACGATATTTAGTTATTTCCCAATAACTTTCGTTTTTAAGCGCTTCTTTTTCTCTTTCATATCGATAAGCTTGTTTCTGCTTACCTTCAAATTTATTTAATGCTTTTTCATCCGCTGTTAATTCGCTTGAGTCGTTAACTTCAATATCAGAGTCTTGCGTTTGTACTTCAGAATCTAGCATTAAATCCGACTCTGTATTGTCAACCGCCTCAGAGTTAGTAACTTCACCTTCATCAACCGCAACCATCTCTTCGTCAAATTTGGTCAACTCTTCATATTGCTGTTTAGATAATTCAAAGCTCCCGTCAGCTTTGGCAAGCTCTAACATTCTATTCGTCACGTCCGCAACTTGAACTTCTTCAACCCACATTTCCTTAAGATCATTTTGATCGCTTGTAGCTCCAAATATGGTGCCAACTAATATGGAAATCGAAAGCGGGAATATCATCATAAAGAAGCCAATTTTAGCAAAAACGGCTGGGCGATTTCGTTTAGCTAAACGTTTGGTTCGCATAAGCAAAACAACACCAAGCAGCATCATACCGGCAACGGCGTAGTCGTGAAGTATATCTCCGCCCCAGAAGAACGCCATATGCGCTAAACCAATGATATAAAGCACAAGCATTCGTCTTGAGAACCAAGCTTTAAAAGGTCGGCCAACTTCTTCGGCTCGCAGCAGCATTACCGCAAAGCCCATTCCAAACAGTAATGCAAACAACTTATAAAATTTACCTTGAACAAAAACCATTACTAACCAACTAGAGGCAAAGTCACTGCCTGTTTCGGTAAAGTCAAAGCTCAGAAGTTCTGATATTGGGCGGTTAAACCATTCTATATTCATCAACAGAATACCAATTAATGCAAACCCTCTAAGAAGGTCCATCACGGTTATACGTTGACTGGTTTTGATTGGCGCTAATTCAGAGATTTCACTGGTGGAAGTGTCTGTTGGATTTTTAGATGGCGAAGTGTTCTGGCTTTCCATAATGCTGTGCGGCTCTTCAGTATTTTAATTATTCTTATGTGCACAGAATAACGCCATTCACAAAACATACAAATAATATTTGTTACAAACTATTAGCCAATAGATTTATTCCGCTAAGCAATTTCGGCCTGCTTGCTTAGCTCTATATAAGGCTTCATCGGCTTGTTTTAAAACTTGCTCAAACTCTTTCAGGTTACCTTCTCGTTCAGCAACACCAATACTGATAGTGACATTTACAAATTTAGTTTTGGCCGCTGATTTTTTGCGTGAAGACTTGCCTTGTTTTTTGTCATCTGGGCGATCATCATTTCGAATAGCCATTTGGTAATTTGCAATGTCTTCTCTAACTTGTTCTAAAAACGCTATGGAGTAGCTAACGGATTTATTCGGAAATATAACGGTAAACTCTTCACCACCATAGCGGTAGGCTTTACCGCCACCTTTAACATCGTTTATCTTACTGGCAACAAGCCTGAGCACCTGATCTCCAACATCATGACCGTAGGTATCATTAAACTTTTTAAAATGATCTACATCCATCATAGCGACCGTGTATTTTTTGCCTAAAGATATAGATGATTGTAACAAGGCTCGACGAGCAGCTAAGCCTGTGAGTTCATCAGAAAACGCCATTTGATATGAGTCGGTAAGTACCGCATGAATAATTAGAACACCAAATAAGCAATAGCTAATAATGGTGGTGTAATAGGTGAAATCACCAAATTGAATAACAATCACGCCAAACGCTAAACCCCAAATGCTGGCATTAAGCTGACTTGGTTTCATTATTTGGCGCACAGCCAAAGTGAACAAACACAGTGCTGAAATTATTAGTTCTACCTGAAAGTACGGTGAAAGCTTTGATGCCGAAGACAGCGCTACCACTTGTGAAGACAGGATTTCATTTACGGTAATTGAGTGATTAAAACGATAGTTAATTGCCAGCAGGCCAAATAAAACAAGTATTCTTAGAAGACCGTGACGCCCCCACACTACTTTGTTTTGATCAAAGCTAAAGGCCATCAAAACTACAAGCTGTGAGATAAAAAAGAGACTCGGGTGAAATGAAAAGTAATCTATATTTTCTACTTTCCCACTATTAGCCCAAGCTAACGCTAAAAATAAAACAATATATATGACGCGGGTCTGATTAAACCTAAGTGCTAAAATGATCGTTGCTGCAAATAACAAAAGAGGGGTTTGTAAAATAAGATCTTGCCATGGTGTTAAATCGGCAAAACCCATCTCCACGGCTGAAATTGCGCCTATAAATAACAAAACAGGAAAGGCGATAGCACGAAAGAAGGCTTGTAGAGAATACGACACTTTTAGACCCTATTATTATTTTTGTTTGGATTGTATTAGTAAATATTATGTTAGTGCAAGTCTGTATTTAAGGTAGCACCCATGCACCTAACACAGTCGGCCGCAGTGTACCTGTGATGCTCGGCAATGTAGTCGTTTTATTTTCGAGTCTACACTTCGCCAACCACGCAAATGCCACTGCTTCCATATTATCAGGGCATATCCCTAATTCTGCAGTGCTAATAACGTTCGTATTTGGCAAGTAAACCGCCAGTAAAGTCATTAAAACTTGATTATGCACGCCTCCCCCACATACTGCTAGCGTTTTTGAGCAACCCAATTGTTCCATTGCTAGCTGCACTGATTTGGCAGTTAAATGAGTGAGCGTATTTTGAACATCCACTGCAGCAATATCACCATGCGAGCTTTCATGTAGCGCTAACTTTTGATTTAACCAGGCTTCACTGAATAACTCTTTGCCCGTGCTTTTAGGAAATGGTTGAGAAAAATAAAGCTCGTCTAAAAGAGTATTTAATAATGACTGAGAACACTTCCCTTCTGCTGCCCAACTTCCGTTGTCATCATAATTAAGACCTTTATTTCTATTGATCCAATAATCTAATAGCGTATTTGCAGGCCCGGTATCAAAGCCAATAACCTCTTCCTTGTTTGGCCAAGTCGATACATTGCCTATGCCGCCGAGGTTCAGTACCGATAAATCATGACCAAGGTGCTTAAAGACGTCATAGTGAAACATAGGCACTAATGGCGCACCTTGACCGCCTAACGCAACATCTTTACTTCTGAAGTCATACACCACATTTAAACCTGTCATCACAGCCAAGCGGTGTGCATCAACAATTTGCCAGGTAAAAGGGTTTTCTAAGCTAGGCTCGTGACAGATTGTCACGCCATGAACACCTATCGCCCTAATTAGTTTGGCGTATGGCTTTACGTCTTCAGTCTCTAAAAAAGATTGAATGGCTAGGGCTAAAACCTGAGTGTATTCTTGCTCTAAGGATTTTATGTGGATAAGCGAAGTAATGTCAGCACTAGGTTGGCTGAGCTCAGCTAATTTTGTTTTTAATTCTGAAGAAAGCCTGTTACTAGTACTACTAACAAGCGAAGGCTTATTTTCAAAGTCTACAAGCGCAATATCTATTGCATCAAGGCTTGTACCTGTCATTACACCGATATAATAATCAGGCACGTAGAACCCTTTTTAACGCATTGCCAATAGTAGGTTTTTATTATGCTCAAGCATTTCCATTCTTACCGCGGCTAAGGTTAAGAACTTATCTTTCTCACTTTTAGAAATAGGATTTGCTTTGGGTAATGATACGGTTCTTGGGTTGCGGTGAACACCATTTACTAAAAACTCATAATGAAGATGAGGTCCTGCAGCTAAACCCGTTGAGCCAACTAAGCCAATGACCTGACCTTGCTTAACTTTAGCGCCTTTACGAACCTTACGTTTAGAGAAGTGAATATATTTAGTTGTAATACCACCACCATGTTCTACAAAAACATGATGACCATTAAATCGATCGTACCCTGACTTTATTACCTTGCCGTCACCGGCCGCAAAAACAGGTGTACCTGTACTAGCTGCATAATCAACGCCACGGTGAGCTTTGTAGCGTTTTTGAACTGGGTGATAACGACGCTTACTAAAACTTGAACTTATATACTTAAAACTAACGGGAGCGCGTAAAAATGTTTTCTGCATGCTGTCGCCACCTGGCGTGTAATAACGACCATCCGAGTAACGAACCGCACTAAAACCTTCATTTTGATTAGTAAACTCAGCGGCTAAAATTTCCCCGTAACCAGAGAACTCTCCATCAATAAACACTTGTTCTACTAAAGCAGAAAACTTATCGCCTTCTCTAATATCAAGGGCGAAATCCACATCCCACTGGAAAATATTAGCCAGGTTCATGATTAGTTTGTCATTTAGGCCTGACATCACGCCCGCATTCCAGAAGTTACTGTTTATCGTACCTTCAAAATAACGTTCTGTTATTACTGTTTCTTTTTGCTCAATAGATGTTTCAAACTTGCCGGTGTTAGTTCGTTTTGTTACTAAGGTTTCTACCGCCTCATTTGCGTATTGCAGCTCTATAAGCTGTTTATTTTCGTCAAACGTAAAGGTTAAGTATTTTCCAGGAATTAAACGAGTAAACTTTTGCGCCAATTTGTCCGAACGAGTAATCTCTAACATCGTTTTTTGTGGTACACCTTGGCGTTTAAAAATAGTTGCCAACGAATCACCGCTTTTAATACGCACTTGTTTTATGGTGGTATCGGTTTGAGTAAAATTAGAGACTGACTTGATATTTAAAGGTAGTGGGTACTCTTGGCCAACCGCTAACTCTTCATAATCAGCGGCAACGCGAATCACGTCTTTTGAGGCCTCTGCGGACTCAGAAGGTAATAAAAGCAGTGCGAATAAAAGTCCTAATGCACCTAAAAGTGCATATCTATGCTGCTTTGGAAAACTATCTATTAAATGTCTCATTACCTACTTCTCGCAATAAAAACGACTACATGGCGTGATTTAAAAATTCTAAGCTCCCGAGAATAACACTCTAAAACAAACAAGCCAACTTTTTGAGGGTCGGCTTGTTGGTAATCTGACTATTTTGATATGTTTAAGTGCGTCGACTATGACGCTTAATAAACCCACCAGCTTTACGCTGTTGCGATAGTGTCATTGCTTTTTGCTTCTTATCTTCAAATGGGTTGTCACCTTCTCTGAATTCAATCTTGATTGGTGTACCCATTACATCTAATGCTTTTCTATAGTAGTTCATTAGATAACGTTTGTATGAATCTGGTAGTTCATCAACTTGGTTACCGTGAATAACTATTCTAGGTGGATTGTAGCCACCAGCATGAGCGTACTTAAGTTTTATGCGTCGACCGCGGATCATTGGTGGTTGGTGATCGTCTTGAGCCATTTTCATAATACGAGTTACCATTGACGTTGAAATACGTTTAGTAGCCGATTGATAAGCTTCTATAATTGATTCGTATAAATGACCAACACCTGTTCCATGAAGAGCCGATATAAAGTGTAATCGTGCAAAATCAATGAACCCTAGGCGGCGATCTAACTCACGTTTAACATCATCTTTTACGCCTTGATCAAGTCCATCCCACTTATTTACTGCTATAACAATTGAACGACCCGCATTTAAAGCAAAACCTAATAAGCTTAAGTCTTGATCTGAGATACCTTCTCTCGCATCCAACAACAATAATACAACGTTAGCATCTTCTATTGCTTGAAGCGTTTTAACAACAGAGAACTTTTCAATGGACTGTTTAATACGTCCACGGCGTCTTACACCAGCCGTATCGATAATGATGAAATCTTGGTCGTTACGTGTCATTGGTATATAAACCGAATCACGAGTTGTACCTGGCATATCGTAAACAACAACGCGCTCTTCACCCAACATTCTATTTGTAAGCGTAGACTTACCCACATTTGGACGACCAATTAAAGCAAACTTTATTGGTAAGTCTTGGAAAGGCACAGCCTCTTCATCGCTATTTTCATCGTGTTCGTGATCAAGCGCTAAGTCTTCTAGTGATTGTAACTTCTTAACATTAGGTTCCGCATCATCTGCGCCTTCTGCATCCTCATCACCCATGCTTTCCAACAAACGCTCAGCTTCCGCTAGTTCGTCCATTGCCGCTTCATATTCTGCCGTTAATTTTTCAACAACTGGAATTAAAGCATAGTCTAATAATTGGCTAACTCCACGTCCCTGAGACGCTGCAATCTGGTGTACTTCACCTAATGCTAGCGCATAGAACTCAGCACTATAAGAGTCACCGTCTATGCCATCAACCTTGTTAGCAACAACAAAGGTCGGTTTGTCTTTTTTTCTAAGATGTTGAGATATAGCTTGGTCAGCTGCTGTTAATCCCGCTCTTGCATCCACCAAGAACAAAACAATATCCGCCTCATCAATCGCTAAAAGCGACTGTTCAGCCATTTCAACATCAATTCCTTCTTCTGTACCATCAATACCTCCTGTATCAACAACAATAAAGTTGTTTTCCTCATGACTGGCTTGTCCATAACGACGGTCACGTGTAAGTCCAGGAAAGTCCGCCACTAACGCATCGCGCGTTTTTGTTAAGCGATTAAACAAGGTTGACTTTCCAACGTTTGGACGACCAACTAAAGCCACTACAGGTAGCATGAATTCACCTCAAAAAAAGTTGATTTAACTAAAAATCAATAAAATATAAAAACGAAAAAGGCTTCGTATCCATTACGGACTACAAAGCCTATTATAAAGATGTAACTATTACGGTAGACGTAAAGCGGTCAGTTCGCCATCTCGAGTCTGGATATAAAGTAATTCTTCAGACGCTACTGGTGCTGTGTAGGCTCTGCGATCTTCGCTTGTGAACCAGCTTACAAACCAACGGAAGCCTGAATAATCCCAATCATCCAATTTATATCGAGATATTTCTACGCCCGAATTTTTATCTAAAAAGTGGTAATAACCTTCAAAGTCGCCAACAACAATTGTGTCTTTATAGACAACAGGTTGAGACAATCGACGGTTATAAAAGTCGTTATTTGTCCACTTTTCAACACCTGTACTTGCTTCAACAGCCGTTACAAAACCTTTTGCATCAGTTAAATAAATAATACCAGCGTCAAACGTCAAGTTACGGTATGAAGAGTACTCGCGTTTCCACTTTACTCGACCAGATTGAATATCGACAGCAGCTAAGTTGCCGTTATACGCAATCATGTAAACATCAGCGCCAATAACAACTGGCTTGCTGTCCACGTCTATTAAGCGCTCTAACTCTGTTGTACCTTTAACCACTGCGATTTGTGCTTCCCAAGCCAATAGGCCTTGGTCAAGCAACATTACTTGTAGTTTACCTGTTGCAGTACCAACTAACACACCGCCACTTTCAATGGTTGGTGAAGACGTACCGCGTAATGAAAGTGCAGGAACGCTTGTCTCTGACTGCCAACGAACCTCTCCACTATCTGGGTGCATTACAATTACATGACCAGAAGCAGTAGATGTCGCAATCCAGCCATCACCCGCATCAGGTGCAGAAACTACTTCACCTGGTACTTTTTGACGCCACAACAATTCACCCGACTCTTGAGATAATGCAATGACTTCGCCATTTTCTGAACCAATGTAAATGTTTTTATAAGCCGCCGTGATACCACCGCTTAACTTATCTGTTTCTTTATCATCAAAGGTTAACTTATCAAACAACGAAGGTGCATTTAAACGTGTGTCAGTTTCCCACACCGTGTCGCCAGTCAGCTTATTGTATGCAATGACTTCGCCCTTTCGGCTAGCCGCAAAAATAACATCACCAACAATCGCTGGTTGCAAGTTTGAAAAATAGTTTTCAACACCAGAACCAGCTTGTTCACGCCACTCCACTTCAACATCACGTGTAATGTTGATAGGTTTAAGCTCGGCAATACGAGTTGCTTCGTTTTCTTCAGTTGTTTCGCAACCCATTAGCATTGACGTGCTGAGGGTTGTTAACAAAGCGAGTTTTATCACGCTTGATTTCATATTATTAAACAGCATAATGCCTGCCCTTTAGCTAGCCACATTAGTTGACAGAGCCAAATCCTGAAGCTTCATTTTAAGAATAGTGTTGCCTTCCAAGCCACCTTTGTCAGCGGCTAACTGGTATGCTTGACGTGCTTCACTTTCTTTACCCTGTGCAACTAATGCATCACCTTTAATCTCAGCAACACGCGCCTCATAGGCTGGTGCCGTTACTAAAGACAAAGTTTCCAAGGCCGCATCGTATTTTTCCAACGCCACTTGTACACGTGCTAATCGTGTATTCACTAAACCCTTAAGGCTTGTCTCAGTTGTCGCGTTGACAGCAGCTTGTAAACGAGTCTCAGCTACGGTTAACTCACCTGCTTCCACTGATTTTTTAGCCGCTACTAAATTAGCAAAAATGTTGTAACCGGTGTCACCATGAGCTTCAACAAACTTGCTTAGCTCTGAGTCTACAACATCTGCTTGAGCTGACTCAGCCCCAGCAACTTTTAAAAACTGATCAAATTCTACAGAGGCACTTTCTTGTGCTTCAATTTGGCTATCAACATAAAAGTTCCAACCTGTGAAACCAGCAACACCGAGTGCTGCACCAACTAAAATTTGAAGTCCGTTTTCTTTAAAAAATGACTTAATTGCTTCTTCTTGTTGTTCTTCTGTAGAGTAAATTTCCATTACAACCTCTTAATTTGTACCGCATCTATTAGCAAATAGCCTAGATATCAATTTTGTCCTACCAACTCTTCAACTTGGTTGGCTACGTCACTCCAAGCCACTGTTTTTTGTTCACCTTGTACAACTAGGTTCTTAACAGTTACTTGCTCATTATTTATTTCGTCTTCACCTAATATAAGTGCGACTTTAGCGCCTAATTTATCAGCTCGCTTCATTTGTTTCTTAAAGTTGCCACCACCACAATGATTAACAACACGTAAACTAGGGGCAGAATGTCGCAATTGCTCGGCAATTTCAACTGCTTTTAGTTCCGCTTGCAAGCCTTGAGCTACAATGTAGACATCAGCACTAGAAGTTGGTTCAACCAAAATCTCTAATGTTTGCAATAAAAGTACTAAGCGTTCTATACCCATAGCAAATCCAACCGCTGGGGTAGATTTACCACCTAGTTGCTCCACTAAACCATCGTAACGGCCACCGGCTAAAACAGTACCTTGTGAACCTAAGCTGTCAGTAACCCACTCAAAAACCGTACGATTATAATAATCTAAGCCACGAACAAGGCGTTCGTTAACCACATATTCAATACCTGCAGCATCTAATCGAGCTTTAAGTTCCGCAAACATTTCAGCAGACTCTTCGTCTAGGTGTTCTGAAAGCTTAGGGGCGTTTTCTAATATCTTTTGGACATCTGCATTCTTACTGTCAAGAATACGCAGTGGGTTTGTTCCCAAACGACGCTTAGAGTCTTCATCTAGACTCTCTTCATGTTGCTTCAAAAACTCAACCAATGCAGCCGTATAGTTTTGACGCGCTTCACTGGTACCCAATGAATTTATTTCTAATTTTAGATGCTCGGTAATTCCAAACGCTTTCCACAGTCTTGCAGATAACATAATTACTTCGGCATCCATGTCTGCACCAGCAAAGCCATAGGACTCAACGCCAAATTGGTGAAATTGACGATAACGACCTTTTTGAGGACGTTCGTGACGGAACATTGGGCCCGTGTACCATAAACGCTGTTGTTGATTATAAAGAAGCGCACCTTGGTTTGCCGCTCTTACACATACAGCCGTTCCCTCTGGGCGAAGGCTTAACGAGTCACCGTTGCGATCGTCAAAGGTATACATTTCTTTTTCAACAATGTCTGTTACTTCGCCAACAGAACGCTTAAACAAATCTGTGAATTCTACAATCGGGAAGCGGATTTCTGAATAACCATAACTGGCCACTGTTTGTCTTAACACAGTTTCTACTTGCTGCCATTGGGCAGTTTCAATTGGCAAGATATCGTTCATGCCTCGAATGGCTTGGATAGGCTTAGACACAGCTAGAAAATCCTTAGATAAAAAAATAGTGCGGCATTATAAGCGCTTTAGGCGCTCAGGTAAATTGCTAACAATGTGAATCTGTATTGCAGCGGGCTTTTTATTTAATTTAATGGGCTCAATTCGTAATTTTCTGTTAAATTAAAGGTAACAATAATTATCAAGCCTAAATCCAACGATGTTAAAAGAATTTTTAGTTAGTGATCTTAAATCAGGCATGTTTATCGCTGAAGTAACTGAGCAATCTGGCCGCTTTTCCGTAAAGTCTGGTGGGTTTGTAAGAACACAAAACGCAATCGACTCATTGTCATCTAAAGGTGTACGCCGTGTTTTAGTGGATATGGCTAAAAGTGAACATGTCGAAGAATCAAAACCTGAGACAGTAGCTGAAGTAAAAGAACCTAGAGTAAAATCTTCGTTTAAAGATGAAATTGGTAAAGCAAAAAAGCTTTATAACCAAGCGAAGAAACTTCAACGCCAAGCATTAACTAGCATGAAGGCTGGTCGTCCAATTGACTCAGATGGCATGAAAGAAGTTGCTGACGGTTTTATAGATTCGGTATTTAGGAACCAAGACGCGCTTGCTTGTATGACTCGAATGCGCCAAAAAGACGATTATTTAATGGAACACTCAATTAATGTTTCAATTATTATGACCATCTTCGCTAAACACATGAAAATAGATGAGAAGATCATACATGACTTAGCAACAGGCGCGTTGCTTCATGATTTAGGTAAGATTAACGTACCCGATGAAGTTTTGCACAAACCTGGCCGTCTTACAGATGAAGAAATGGTGGTTATGCGTTCTCACGTAACACTTGGGTATGACATTTTGAAAGAGACTGAGGGGTTATCAGACACTATTTTGGAAGTGGTTCTTGATCACCACGAACGACTAGATGGTTCAGGCTACCCAAATGGTAAAAACGAGTCCCAACTCAGTCAATACGCCAAAATGATTAGCATCTGCGACACATATGACGCAATTACTGCGTCCAGGGTTTATCAAAGTGCCCGTACACCTATCATGGCGTTCAAAATTTTAAGAAAAGAAAGTGGTGCTAGTTTTGACGCTGGTTTAGTGGCTGAGTTTATTAATTGTATGGGCGTGCACCCTGTAGGTACTTTAGTTCAAACCAAAAGTAATAAATTAGGAATTGTTGTTAAGTCTAATTTTGTTAATCCACTTTGCCCTGTTGTTAAAGTTTTTTATAGTTTGGCCAATAAAGGATACATACCATCTAAAAGCATAGATTTAGGTGCACCAGGCGTAGAAGATGAAATTGCCAAAAGCGTAAAGCCAGAAGATTACGGAATTGATATTAATCGCATTATGGCGGAAATATTGGACTAACTGACCCTTTATGATAGGAAATACAACATTGTTTTATTGTTTATTTGGAGCGAACAATGAGTGAAGGACTGCAGCGTATACCTATTACTAGGCTGTTACCTGGTCAATATGTTGTGGACATATCGCAGCAAATTGGCCACATGAGAGTAGCGTCTTCTGGGTGGGTGCGTTCTCAGCAGGAGATCAATGAGCTTATTGCTAAAGGCATTGTAAGCGTCACTGTTGATTTAGGCCAAAAGTTAACATCGTTAGAGGCTGATGACTTTAGTTTCCAAGAGCAGTTTGGTCGCGTTCCATTTAACCAAGAAATTGAAAATGCAAAAGAATCTGTTGATAAGCTAACGGCGAATTTAGTAGAAAGCTTTGCCCATATCCGAAACGAAAACCTCTTTGACGTCAACGCGCTTCACTTGGCTGCCATGGAGTTTATCGCGTCAATATATCGAAATTCTGCACCCGCACTCGCATTAGTAAGAGTTAAACATTACCAAGACTTTCAACTCGGTCATGCTCTTAGATGCGCAGCTTATTATGCTGCCATGTTAAGAAAAATGAAATGGCCAGCAGATGTAGCTCAAAATTGGGTAATGGGTGCCTTATTGCACGACATAGGAAAGTTAAATATGTCGGCTTCCATTCAGCAGCCCAACAACAAAAACATTTCCGATAAACAAAGAGCTGAAGACGACTTTTTAGTTGCCGAACATGTAAACAATGGAATTGAAATAGCCTCATCGGTAGGCAGTTTAACCCGCGAAACGTTAGAGGTTATTCAACTTCACCATGAAAAGATTGATGGCTCAGGTTATCCAGACAATAAAAAGCTGACGGATATAAATGATGCTATTCGTATTTTTAGTATTGTAAATGAGTTTGATAATTTGACGCGACTTGGTGTGAATGGCAAACCGATTGGTGTTTTGCAGGCCTACAGAAAATTAATGAAGTTAGACACCGAGTTTGACAATGACATGCTGCAACGGTTTATACAAAACATTGGCGTGTACCCTTCTGGCACACTAGTAAAGTTAAAAAGCGGTAAAGTGGGTTTAGTTTTAGATAATTCAGGAAACCACTTAAGACCCTTTGTGAAAGTTATCTACAATGAAAACGTAGGGCACCATGTTAATGCTAAGATCATTAACTTGGAAACCGCCCGCAATGAAGAGATCGAAGGTTTATATTACGGTAACAAACGCGGAATTTTTGCTGAAAATTACCTTTAACAAAGTATGCTGTCAATTCTCTTCATTAGCAGCATAAACCGGTAATGAATAAAACCTTACTTGTAGTCCTCTAAAGCCATCTGACTAAACCGTCTGTCCCTACTTTCCCATATTACAATTCCTTGTCGTATTTCAGCGAGTCGTAAGTAAGGAGTTAATCGGTCGCCTTCATAAAGCGTTGTATTGTTAATTCGTACCCAACGCTCATTTACATCGGACGAATAGATATGCATTTCATATTGAAGCTCAGGTATAAAAGCTCTATCGCCGTCTGGCAGATCATTAATATCAACTAAACTAGAGTCCACTTCCACTTGAATACTTCTTTGCTGATTATCTGTTTGCTTAGCTGAACCAACTTCTGTTTGTGCTAGTGCTTCAGCAAAACGAGCTTGTAAATCCGAAGAGACATCTTCAACTTTTACGTTCGAACTATTAATGTCTGCAACATTTATAACGAGTTGCTCTGATTCATCAATAGCCTCTTCTTTTCCTGTTTCGAGCTGATTTTTGTCCGTTTCAAATTGTTTTTCAGTAATTAACTGAGATGTTCCACTCAATTGCTCATCAGGGGCTTGCGTCAACAATTCACTTGGCCTACTACTAGGCAACTGCTCAATAGCATCTGATTCCATTTGGCCATTTGCTTGAGTTGCTATTTGAGGTGCGGATTGAGTTACGTTCGGCAGCTCTGACTGGTTGGCTGTCTGGGGTTGTGCTTGAATGGGTGACGCACCTAAATCTGGAGCTTGGTTCTGAGTGTCATTAGTTGGCTGACTAGCAGTCAAAAGCTGGTTCTGGTTCTGGACGAAAGCTTGGGAATTTGCTGGCTTTGATCCAACAATATAACCACCTAACAAACCAACGATTAGCAGTAATATTGCAATGGCTAGCCACGCTAACCAGGAAAAACTAGGTGAGCTAGCACCACTATCTGCAAATGCAGGGCCTGAATTTACGGTGTTTGCATAGCTATAACCGTTATTTGAGTTGCCCGACATTGGCGTCTGGTTTGGTACACCATTGCTTCCAATCTGGCTGTTCGTATTTGTTGAACTGCTATGGCTACCGTTAATATTGGGTTCACTGCTTTTAGTCTTAGATTTACTACCAGAGCTTTGGTTATGCTGCTCTTTTATCAACGCTCTATATAAAAAACTCACGCTTTATTACCTTTAAAAAATGACAAGAACGACCAGCGAGTTCTGGTTTCAATGGCAATTCCGAGTATTTCACTTGAAGCAAACTTAACCAGATTTTTATCTACAAAAAACTTTCCTTGGGCATACGCACCCATTAATGCCCTATCGGCCAATAAATTGATCAATCTAGGCGTCCCTTTTGAGTACTTGAACAGTGCTTTAATTGCTTTTTTATCAAATAGAGGTCTAACTGAGCCAACACTTTGAAGCCTATGATTAATGTATTCTAGCGTTTCTTGCTCTGTCAATGGCAACAAATGATATCGGGCGGTAATACGTTGAGCCAATTGGCGCAACTCCCTTTTCATCAACTTTTCTTGCAATTCAGGTTGTCCAATTAAGATTATCTGCAATAGCTTTTTGTCGTTGGTTTCAATATTGGTAAACAGCCGTAATTGCTCTAGTGCTTCAAAATCTAGCAGTTGCGCTTCATCTACTACTAATAAACAGCTTTCGCCTTTCTCATGGCTGGTGACTAAAAATGACTGTAATGCATCTGACAGCTTTTTGTGGTCAGAAGTTTCATCTAATTTAATTTGAAACGCTTCACACACCGTTTGTAGCAACTGAATTCTATTTAACGTTGGGTTAAGTACATAAGCAACATGCAGATCATCTGGCAGGTCTGCCAACACAGCTCTTGATACCATGGTTTTGCCAGTGCCTACTTCACCAGTTAGCATTACAAAACCACCATTCCCTCTTAGCCCATATTGTAAGTAAGCAATCGCTTCTTGATGGCGTTGACTCGGGTACATAAGGTTTGGATTTGGAGCAATATTAAATGGTTCTTCGTTTAACTGGAAATACTCTAAGTACATGATGGGCGCTCAAAACGGCTCGGGGTTAACAAACTTTGACAATCAGCCAACCATACCGTCCAACCCTGAAAAATCAACTACTTTCCTCAAGGACTTTTGTAACAATTAAGAATATACTTATATTATCGTCAGTGAGCTTTAGAGGTTTGTGTGCAAGTATATTTGGTTGGAGGAGCAGTTCGTGATCAATTGTTAGATTATCCCGTTAAGGATAAAGACTATGTGGTAACAGGCGCAACAATTGAGCAAATGGTCGAGCTTGGTTATCAACAAGTTGGCCAATCATTCCCTGTCTTTTTGCACCCAACTAATAAACAAGAGTATGCGCTAGCTCGTACCGAAAAAAAACAAGGTTCAGGCTACACAGGCTTTACTTGTGAGTTCACCCCAGACATTACTCTTGAAGAAGATCTCTTACGCCGTGACTTAACTATCAATGCCATGGCAATGGATGATGATGGCAATATTTATGACCCTTTTGACGGGCAAACAGACTTAAAAAACAAACTGCTTCGACACGTTTCTGATGCATTTATTGAAGACCCTTTACGAGTATTACGAGTTGCACGTTTTGCTGCACGATATCATCACTTAGGTTTTAAAGTCGCACCTGAAACACTGTCACTAATGACAAAAATAGTTGATGCGGGCGAAGTGAATGCGTTAGTTGCTGAACGAGTGTGGCAAGAAACTGAATCTGCATTAAAGGAGCAAAACCCTCAAGTCTTCTTTGAGGTCCTTAGAGAGTGCGGAGCGTTAAAAGTTATTATGCCGGAATTAGACGTTTTATGGGGCGTCCCTAATCCGCCTAAATGGCATCCTGAAATTGATACTGGCATTCACACTATGCTGGTTGTGAAACAAGCACAAATGTTATCAAACGACCTTGCTGTTCGTTTTGCCAGTTTATGCCATGACTTTGGCAAGGGCTTAACAAATCCTGAAAATTATCCGCATCATCGCGGACATGAAAAAATGGGTTTAAAGCCAATAAAAGCATTTTGTCAGCGACTAAGAGTTCCCAATGAACCTCGTGACTTAGCATTATTACTTAGCGAGTTTCATACGCACACACACAGAGCTTTTGAGTTAAGACCCGATACACTCGTTAAGTTGTTTAATAAATTGGATGCATGGCGAAAACCACAACGATTTGAGCAGTTTTTAGTTTGTTGCACTGCAGACATGCGCGGAAGAACAGGCTTTGAAACAGCAGAATACAAACAAACTGACTTTTTAAGAAGCATGTTTAAAGTTGCGAACAGTATAAATATTCAAGATATTGTTAAAGCGGGTTTTCAAGGTGCTGAAATCAGAGAACAACTGAATCAACGCAGAGTAGAGGCTATTGACGATGCTAAAAAGATCTTAGCCGACAGTTAGTTAGATACATTATGGAGACTGGTAGTAACTAGAGTACACTACCAATCTCATCGTTATTGCGTTGAGCCTTATTTAGATAACCTCGGTTTAAATAAATAAGGTTCAGATTAATAAGGCTTAGATAAAGAAAGCGATTAAAACCGCTCCTAAAATTAAGCGATAGATTACAAACGGCAACATACCAATCTTTTCTACCAATATTAAAAAGTAATGAATACATGCATAGGCGCTAACAAAAGACAAAGCGGTGCCAAGTCCTATTGCCGTCCAATCTACAGGCATTGCTTGTTGGGACAGCTTAATTGTTTGATAGCCGCCAGCCGCAAATATAAGTGGAATAGACAATAAGAATGAAAAACGAGCCGCTGCTTTCGCCGTTAAACCCACCATCAATCCAGCGGTTATAGTTATGCCGCTTCGAGAAGTACCAGGAATTAACGCAAGCACCTGAGCAAAACCAATAATTAATACTTTTTTAACGGTAATTTGATACTCGTCAGTGGTTTGTTTTGCTTTAACGTCGGCGTACCAAAGCAGTACGCCGAAAACTATCGTGGTGGTTGCTATAACCGCCGCGCTCCTTAAGTTATTTTCTATGAAGTCATCTAAGATAAAGCCTATTAAGCCTGCTGGAATAACACCTAAAATAATAAGCCAGGCCAGCGTACTTTCTTTATCTTTATGACCAGTAAAAGACTTAACCCAACTCACAGCCATCGCCCCAACTTCTTGTCTAAAGTAAAGTACAACAGCAAACAGGCTACCGGCATGAACGGCAACATCAAACGCCAAACCTTGATCGTCCCAACCAAATACCTGCGAAGGTAAAATAAGATGAGCCGAACTCGAAATAGGTAAAAACTCTGTTAATCCTTGTAAGATTGCCAATACAATGATTTCAATCACGCCCATTTACAACATTCCTTTTTGATAATTTATACATTTTAGAGTTCAACTAATGGCTTAGTTGTGAGTTGAGGTTGAGCTTCAAAAACAAACTAAACCGCTTGATATAAAGTTGCGTCTCGCTCAATACGAACTCCAACACTTTGTGTGCTGGCTACGGCGCCTAACTTTCTAAGACTGATTTGTACACTGTTAACGGCATAATGCGTTAAAATTCTCTCAGCCACTTTCTCCGCTACAGTTTCAATAAGCTCAGCTTGATTCTCTTTCGCTAATTTTACTATATCTTCTGAAACAACGGCGTAATCTACTGTTTTTGATAAATCATCTACTTCTGCAGCCGCTCGAATATCGGTACGCATTTCCACATCAAATTGAAGCGTCTGTTGAATACTTTTTTCCCAATCATAAACACCAATAACAGTGTCTACTTTTAGTGCTTCTATAAAAACGATGTCTTGAGTCATGTTTTACCCTGATATTAGTAATATTTTTATCACATGGTTTGAAGTCAGCTCGTTGCTCAGATACCATGCAATTTGTTCGAATATAATCCAAGCGCGAATTCTAGCGTATATTCATCTGTTGAGGAACTGATGTCTTTTGACTTTTTTATAACAATTATTGCTGCATATCTTATTGGCTCAGTAAATTTTGCCATTTTGGTTAGCCGTACAAAAGACTTACCAGACCCAAGAACTCAAGGCTCTCATAACCCTGGAGCAACCAACGTTTACCGGATTGCAGGAAAATCTACGGCTGGAAAAGTCCTCGCGCTAGATGTCATTAAAGGTATCGTACCAACTTGGGGGAGTTACTATTTAGGCTTCACACCGATGGAAATAGGCTTTACCGCAATTGCTTGCTGTTTGGGCCATATGTTTCCAGTGTTCTTTAGGTTCCAAGGTGGAAAAGCGGTAGCAACAGCGTTAGGTTGTTTATTGCCAGTGGGTGTTAGCTTAGGTTTGGTTTTATTGCTCGCCTGGATTGCCGTGTTTAAAATCACTGGTTACTCATCACTTGCGGCAATTATTTCGGTGGGCATCTCACCCATTGCTACTTATTTTATCGCACCAAAATATTTATTACCTGTGACAATGCTTGCGGTATTTATAATTCTGCGCCACATACCAAATATATTAAGGCTCTTACATGGCGAAGAGCCAAAATCTCGTCAACGATTATAACGCCGGTAAATCTTCAATTGACCAACGAGGTTTAGCTTTCACCGCTAAATCCTTTGAACCTAAATGAAAGCGTTGCGCTCCCGCATAAGCAATCATAGCTCCGTTATCAGTACAAAATTCAGGTCTTGGGTAAAACACACTACCGCCATGTTTTTTCATTAGCACTTCTAGCTTTTCTCTTAACTCGGTATTTGCGCTAACACCGCCTGCTATCACCAACGTTTTATGCCCAGTTTGCTCAATTGCCCTACGACATTTAATTGCTATGGTATCTACAACAGCTTGTTGGAAAGCATGCGCTATATCCGCTTTAGTTTGTTCAACATTTTCAGGGGCGTTTTCTTGAGTAGACTGACCGCCAGCTAAATGAATGCCCTCTTTACGAATTGCATTAGCCGCCGCTGTTTTTAAGCCACTAAAACTAAAGTCTAAGCCTGGACGATCCGTCATTGGTCTTGGAAATTTAAATTTATTAGGTTCGCCCTTAAGCGCCAACTTGGCCAATAGCGGTCCACCTGGATAATCTAAACCTAGCAGTTTAGCGGTTTTATCAAAGGCTTCACCAGCCGCGTCATCAATAGACTCACCAAGTATTTCGTATTCCCCAATCCCTTTTACTTCAACTATTTGTGTATGACCACCCGAAACGAGCAGAGCTACAAATGGAAAGTCAGGTTTGTTGTCTTCTAACATTGGTGCAAGTAAATGCCCCTCCATGTGGTGCACTTCTATTGCCGGAATTCCCCATGCAAAGGCTAATGACTTGGCGATACAAGCCCCAACCATGAGTGCCCCTACTAAACCGGGACCGGCGGTATAAGCAATTGCTGATATATCCGCTTTATTTAAATTATGTTTTGCCATTAATGCTTTAATGATTGGAATGGTCTTTCGAACGTGATCTCTTGACGCAAGTTCAGGCACCACACCACCATAATCAGCGTGAATTTTTATCTGACTGTAAACTTCGTGGCCTATAAGCCCCTGTTCTGTATCATATAAAGCGATACCTGTTTCATCACACGAAGACTCAATCGCCAACACTAACATTTTAATATTCCACACCAATTATTAACAAACGTCCGCATTCTACCCAACCAAGGATAAATGCTCCAGTGAATTAATCTATTCACGTTTAAATTAAGGCTTTACTTTATTAGTTATTTGGCTATAGAATATCGCACCATTTTTATTAGTCTTGGTTAAATTAGATAACCATTAATACACAAATACTGAGGTGAATTTTTAAATGCCAGTAATTAAAGTAAAAGAGAACGAACCGTTTGACGTAGCTCTTCGTCGTTTCAAGCGTTCATGTGAAAAAGCAGGTATCCTTTCAGAAGTACGTCGTCGTGAGCACTTCGAAAAGCCAACTTGGGCACGTAAGCGTAAGAAAGCAGCTGCGGTTAAGCGTCACCTTAAAAAAGTGTCACGCGAAAACGCACGTCGTATCAAGCTTTACTAATATTGGTTTAATCTCTCTACGTAAGGAAGCAAATGAGCTTAGTTACCACGCTTAAAGATGCACAAAAAGATGCAATGCGTAACAAGGATAAAGAACGCCTTGGTACAATTCGTATGGTTTTAGCAGCTGTAAAGCAAAGAGAGATTGACGAAAGAATTGAACTGGACGATGAGCAGGTCATCGCTATTTTAACCAAAATGGTTAAACAGCGTCGTGATTCCCAATCACAATTTGAACAAGCTGACCGTCCAGAATTAGCAGCAAAAGAAGCGTCTGAAATTAAAGTAATTGAAGCCTTCATGCCTCAGCCTTTGTCTGAGGAAGAAGTGTCATCTCTTATCGCGAATGCTATTGAATCTACCTCCGCGTCAGGTATGCAGGATATGGGCAAAGTGATGGCAGAGCTGAAACCTACTTTAACAGGCCGAGCTGACATGGGAAAAGTCAGTGGTCTTGTGAGAACTTATTTAAATAAGTAGTCACTACTTTAACTGCTAGAAAACCGCTGATTTTTATTAGCGGTTTTTTTATGCCTGAAAATAATTTTCCACCCGGCATTGTTAAAAATGACAGAAAACTAAACCTTCACTATTTCTAACTTTTCATTTTCTTAAATTCACTTTTCTGCAATAATTCCTAATCATTTTTTTACTGATATTGAGAGCGCAAATTGGCAGGACGAATTCCAAAAGGTTTTATTGATGATGTAGTCGCTCGAACTGATATTGTTGAGCTAATTGATGCGAGAGTCCCGCTCAAAAAAGCCGGTAAAAATTATCAAGCCTGTTGCCCTTTCCACAATGAAAAGTCGCCTTCATTCTCCGTGAGTCCAGATAAACAGTTTTATCATTGTTTTGGCTGCGGAGTGCACGGCAATAGTGTTAGTTTTTTAATGGAGTATGAACAACTTGAGTTTGTCGAAGCAATTGAAGAGTTGGCTCGATTAAATTCAATGGATGTGCCTCGAGAACAAACTGGCGGAAAAACCAAACATTATCCAACGGTCAGTAAAGAGCAGAAACAATCTGATTATGACACCATGGAAAATGCCGCTCGCTTTTTTCAGCACAAGCTCAAACACGATGAAAATAGCCCTGGTGCCATTGAATATCTAAAGTCTCGTGGTTTATCGGGTAAAATAGCGCAACAATATGGTATTGGCTTTGCTCCAGATAAATGGGACTCGGCACTTACTACACTTGGCGCTGCAACCGATGCTAAACAACAACTTCTTGATTTAAAAATCCTCACATCAAACGACAAAGGTCGCACTTACGACTTTTTCAGAAACAGAATCATGTTTCCAATTCGTGATAAGCGCGGACGTGTTGTTGGTTTTGGTGGTCGAGTAATGGATGACAGCACACCAAAATATCTGAACTCCCCTGAAACGAGAATATTTCATAAAGGTCGTGAGTTATACGGTTTTCACCAGGCCAAACAAGCCAATAAAAACCTTGAGCAAGTCATCATTGTTGAAGGTTATATGGACGTTGTGTCGCTAGCTCAACAAGGCATTAGTTATGCGGTTGCCGCGTTAGGTACAGCAACCACACAAGACCATATGCAAATGCTATTCAGGCAAACTCGTAAGGTTATCTGTTGTTATGACGGCGACAGAGCTGGCCGCGATGCTGCTTGGCGAGCATTAGAAAATGCATTGCCACAGCTAAAAGATGGCGTTGATTTGCGTTTTTGCTTCTTACCAGACGGCGAAGATCCAGATACTATGGTTCAGCAGGAAGGTAAAGAGGCCTTTGAGCAAAGACTTAAAGAATCTACGCCGTTAATTGAGTATTTTTTTGAACACTTTGTTGGGCAACTTGATTTGACCGATGATGCAGGGAAATCTGCCCTACTAGCTCAAGCTAAACCATTAATTTCACTTATTCCTAGCGACTATTACAAAGAAGCTTTATTGGCTAAATTAGCTCGTTTAGTCGGTAAGCAAGTAGACCAAATTAAAATCGCTTCTCGCTCTCCTGTAGCAGAAGTTAAGCAACGACAAACAGAATTCCAAATTACACCTATGCGTCGCGCCATAGGACTTATGTTGCAGCATCCTAACTTAGCGTCGGAAATTCCATTTATTCCAGCACTTGCCAACGCTGAATTACCTGGTTTTGATCTATTTGTTCGCATTCAGAAAAATATAGTTGATGAGCCTAATTTGTCTTCACCTGTATTATTGGAACGTTTTCGAGAGTCAAAAGAGTACCGTTTTTTAGCTCAACTGGTTGTATGGGACCATCAAATCAATGATGAGAACTTAAGTGCAGAATTTACTGAAACGTTTAAATCCTTACAAGATAGCTACTTAGAAAAACGTCTTGAAGGTTTGCTAATAAAATTCAAAACCGGCCAACTAGATGCCACAGAAAAAGCGGAATATGTCGCTTTAATGTCTGCACTAAAAAATTAAAATCGCCATGTGATATTCCAAACTCTAGGCTACACTTGCTGTTGAGAATATTTAGTCTTGGTAACCTTTATTTCATAGCCAGACAGACATTCTGCTGTTATAATATGCAGTTCGATTTTTCCGTGCTTGGTACAAAGTAACCAACTAACGGGAATTTCATTTCCAGAATTTGATGTTCAACTAGTAGGTGGAAGATAATCTGTATGGAGCAAACTCCTCAGTCTCAATTAAAACTTCTTATAATTAAAGGTCGCGAGCAAGGTTATTTAACCTTTGCTGAAGTTAACGATCACCTTCCACAGGATATGATCGATGCCGATCAGGTCGAAGACATCATTCAGATGATCAACGACATGGGTATCAAAGTGTGTGAAACACCACCTGATGCCGACGAATTATTAATGCAAGAGCAAACCAGCGACGACGAAGTTGTTGAAGCGGCCGCTGCTGCACTAGCAACTGTAGAAAAAGAAATCGGTCGTACAACTGACCCAGTGCGCATGTACATGCGTGAAATGGGTACGGTTGAGCTTCTAACTCGTGAAGGCGAAATTGAAATCGCTAAACGTATAGAAGATGGTATCTACACTGTTCAATCTTCTGTTGCAGAGTACCCTCAAGCTATTAGCTACTTATTGGACCAATGGGACCAATATGAAGCTGAAGAAATCCGCTTAAGTGACATCATTAACGGCTTCTTAGATCCAAACGAAGACGATGTAGCACCTGCTGCCACTCACGTTGGCTCAGAATTAACCGATGAACAGCTTGCTGATGAAGACGGTGATAATGAAGAAGACGACGATGAAGATGAAGAAGAAGTAGATACAGGTCCAGATCCTGAAGAAGCTCGTGAACATTTTGTTGAGTTACGTCGTCTATATGATGAGTCTACGGTTTCTATCAATGAATTAGGCCGTGCACATCCAGATACGCAAGAAAAAATTGCGGCACTTGGTGAACATTTCCGCCTATTTAAACTAATTCCAAAGCAGTTTGACCGTTTAGTTAAAAACATGCGTGACATGATGGATAGAGTTCGTATTCAAGAACGCCTTATCATGAAACACTGTTGTGAATATGCCAAATTACCTAAAAAAGATTTCGTAAAAATCTTCCCAGGTAACGAAGCAAAAACTTCTTGGTTAGACCTGCTGCAACGCGGTGGCGACTCAGTAGCTAAAAAGCTAATTGACGTTGATATTGAAATTCGTCGCAGCATTTCAAAGTTAAGAGACATTGAAGCGGAAACACGCCTTAATGTTGAAGCGATTAAAGACATCAACCGTCGCATGTCAATCGGTGAAGCAAAAGCTCGTCGTGCGAAAAAAGAAATGGTTGAAGCCAACTTACGTTTGGTAATCTCAATTGCTAAAAAGTATACAAACCGTGGTTTACAGTTCTTGGATCTAATTCAAGAAGGTAACATTGGCCTTATGAAGGCTGTTGATAAATTTGAATACCGTCGTGGTTATAAGTTCTCAACTTATGCAACGTGGTGGATTCGTCAGGCTATCACTCGTTCAATTGCTGACCAAGCAAGAACGATCCGTATTCCAGTACACATGATAGAGACAATCAACAAGTTAAACCGTATATCTCGTCAAATGCTTCAAGAAATGGGTCGCGAGCCTACTCCTGAAGAATTAGCAGAGCGTATGGTTATGCCTGAAGATAAAATCCGTAAAGTACTTAAGATTGCAAAAGAGCCAATCTCAATGGAAACACCAATTGGTGACGATGAAGATTCGCACTTAGGTGATTTCATTGAAGATACTACTATTTCTTCACCGGTAGATACAACTACATCGGAAGGCCTGCAAAACGCCACTCGTGACGTTCTATCTGGCCTTACAGCTCGTGAAGCTAAAGTACTACGTATGCGTTTCGGTATTGATATGAATACAGACCACACGTTAGAAGAAGTAGGCAAGCAGTTTGACGTTACACGTGAGCGTATTCGTCAGATTGAAGCAAAAGCGTTACGTAAATTACGTCACCCTTCTCGCTCTGAGCCACTTAAGACATTCTTAGACGAATAGTCTTAACCGCTCTTATAATATTGAAAAGGCCTGCATCTGCAGGCTTTTTTATTGCTCAAAATAAAACATTCTTGCGGTAATTGTAAAACTCAGCAAAATTAAGGCACAAAAAAAGCCGATTCCGTTAAGGTAATCAGCTTCTTTCATTTAGTGGTTTTACTACTCTTCGAAGTGAGTGCCCCAACCATCGTACTCTAAGTTGTTTGCTTCGGCGTATGCCACCATTTCTTCAACTTCTTCATTAATAATAACTTCATCTAAAGGGCATTCAGTATCAATATCAAAACAAAATACAAGTAAACCATCTTCAGTCTCTACTTGTTCTAGCTCTGATACATCCCAACCTTTTAAAAATGCTTCTTGCTGCGCTTTGTCAGCAATCTCATTATTTTCCGCTACAAAATGATGTTCAATACCATACATTGCTTCTGTATTCGAACCATCTTCAATAAGTTGCTCTATGATGTCATTGCTAAATTCTTGCCAATCAACCGATTCCATTATTAACCTTTTTGTACTGTTTCTTCTGATTGTGGAATATAGCCTAATTCTGCATTTAATTCGTCAATTTTTTTAGCCATTATTTCGCGAACTTCTTCCGCTTTCTGTCTAATATATTGTTTTTCATCACTTTCAATAGTCACTGGATCTAAATACTCAATTATAACTTTGCCATTGTTCCAACGATTCATTTTAATTCTCTCGTGTGTGCTACTAATTGCAACCGGCACCATAGGTACACCAGCCATAAATGCTGTATAAAAGGCGCCTGTTTTAAACTTCATTAAACCACGACCTCTTGAGCGAGTTCCTTCAGGGAAAAGCCATACCGATATCTTTTTATCACGAATTTTCTGAGCCGCTTGACCTATCGTACCGTGTGCTTTTGTTTTATTGGCACGGTCAATAAGAATGTTGCCTGACAACCAGTATACTTGCCCAAAAAATGGCATCCACTTCAGGCTCTTTTTACCAACACTTACCGTCCCCTTTCGAACGCCATTAGAAGCGGTGAAAATATCCCATGTATTCTGATGATTGCCTATGTAGACCACTGGTTCATCTACAATTCGTTCTTGCCCGCGAATAACAATTTCAAGTCCCAACATTTTCGCAAACGAACCATAAACTCTTGCAACCATATGAACGTTATTACGCTGAAACGGTCTAACAATAAGATATAAAAGAAGAAATGCTGTCGATAGAATAAAGAAAACACCTAATAATAACGTACGTAAAATAGCCAGCACAAATACAACTCCAAATATTTAAAGGCGCATTGTAGCAAACTCAGCGAACAGCTGTAAGCTAAAGTTTTGTTAAATATACATGAAAATAAGGTACTTTTAATTGGGAAGAAGCTAGCCGCAGGTTAACCTTGATAGGGAAGTATAACTCTGACCGTTAAGCCTCCACCTTCTCGATTGAATAGCCCGATGTTGCCGTGGTGTGCGTCTGTGATCTCTCGGCACAAAGCAAGGCCAAGGCCGCTACCACTAGCTTTAGTAGAATAAAACGGTATTAAGGCGTTTGCCATTACGTTTTCTGAAATACCTTTTCCTTTATCCATCACCGAAATACAAGACTCGTTTTGGCGTTGCTCTAGTCTAATACTTACATCTTCAGGCAAAGAGCCTGACTCATGCGCGTTTTTTATAAGGTTGATTAATAGCTGTTCCAATTGCACCGGATCTGCGTAAACCGTTTGTTTTCCTGCTGATAAGTCAATGAATTGCCACTGCGATTTTAATGTTGCAGTTAAGTGTCCCCAATCAATTGCTTGAATTTTTGGTTCAGGTAACTTAGCAAACTTTCCGTAACCCTGTACAAAATCACTTAAATGTTGAATGCGTTCATCAATCGTTGAAAATACCCGCGTCAAACGCTCTTCATTGAGCTTTTCACTAATGATGCCGCCACTGTGAAGCATAGATGATATTGGTCCCAGAGAATTATTTAGCTCGTGACTTATTACTCTAATTACCTTTTTCCACACGGCCACTTCTTGGCGGCTCAGTTCTCGTGTCATTTGTTTTAAAATGAATAAAGTGTGCTCTTGATTGTTTAACGAGAACTTCCCTGTAGACATATGCCACGTTTGTGGTTCGTCTTCATCAAATACAATTGAAAAAAGGCCTTCTTTCTTTTCAGCAATAGCAGCTTCGGCACCTTTAGGGGCCGTTGTTAATAAGTGCGACAGCAGGTTTCCA
The DNA here is from genome assembly GCF_039523615.1 of Psychrosphaera haliotis. Taxonomy (NCBI): domain Bacteria; kingdom Pseudomonadati; phylum Pseudomonadota; class Gammaproteobacteria; order Alteromonadales; family Pseudoalteromonadaceae; genus Psychrosphaera; species Psychrosphaera haliotis. The sequence goes on from NZ_BAAAFQ010000004.1 coordinate 387,932, forward strand.
TCTAATCCTTTTGAGCAGTTAAAAAAACGTCTAGCGGCGATATTACTGAATATAACTTGTTGTTGATCGTTAACCAGAAATAGTACTTCTGGTGAGCTTTGGGTGATTTTATCAAGCAAGAGTTCCCGTTGATATATCCAGTGCTTCTCTTCCCTCAGTTGCAGCGCTGTGCTGTTGTATAGTGAACACAATTTACCTAGTTCATCTTCATTCTGATAAGACAGTGTTGTTGCGTATTCGCCATCTTTTAAATTTAACAAACCAAGCTCTAATGCAGACAACCCTTCTCGGATATCTCTTAACAAATAGCGCGCTAACAAAACACTCATGCTCACTATTGTTATTGCAATGAGTATTCCAATATTTAGGGATAATCCATCTAACAAGAATAGTGGTATACAACAAATACTGCTGATTAGCGCAACAACTAAAAGTATTTTAGGTAAAACTTTGGTTAGCATTAGTACGGGATCTCAAATTTATCTAAGCGTCTATACAAAGCTTGCCTACTCAACCCAAATTGACGAGCCACTCGAGCAATCACGCCTTTTTGGTCTCGCATAGCAGCCTCTAGTGCTTCTTTAGAGACTTCTACATTGACTGCTTTTGAATTACTAGTTTGAGACGCTAAATTAGTTTGCGAGGCTTGATTGGTGTGGCCAGCTATATTGGACTGGGAAGCTAGATTGGTTTGAAAAGCTAAGCTCTCTGGAACGCCTAAATTCACCGGTTGGTTAAATGCAAAGTCCACAGCCTCAATGACGCCCTGCGGCTTCAAAACCGCGACTCTTTTACATGTGTTCTCTAGCTCTCTTACATTTCCTAGCCATTGATGGCTTTTTAACGCATTTTCTGCTGATAGGCTCAACTCCCTATCCGGCAAAAAGTGGTGTACCAAAGGCATAATATCGTCTAGTCGCTCTGATAGAGCAGGAACATTAAGCTCAATAACATTAAGTCGATAGTATAAATCTTCCCTAAAGTCACCTGCTGCAATCGCGTCTAAAAGGTTGCTGTTTGTAGCTGAGATTACTCTGACTTTTGTTTTAATCGTATTTACCGAGCCTAGGCGTTGAAACTCTCCGGTTTGAATCACTCGTAACAGCTTGGTTTGTCCTGAATATGGTAGGTTGCCAATTTCATCTAAAAATAAGGTACCACCATCGGCTGCTTCAAATAGCCCTATTCGCTTTTTGTTTGCACCTGTATATGCACCCGCTTCAGCCCCAAACAATTCAGCTTCAATTAAGTCGGCAGGTAACGCACCACAATTAACTTTAATAAAGGGTGCATTAGGTACAAGGGAGTTGGCCTGAACGACTTCTGCAATTTTTTCTTTGCCGCTACCGTTAGCACCAGTAATTAATACTGAGATATCTGATTTAGCCACTTGAATTGCCATATCAACAATACGCTGCATTGCTGCACTGGCATAAACAAGACCAACACTACTGGCCTTTGACTTTGTGCAGTCACCAACTGTTTGTTGGCGTATTAACTTCTCTTGCGCTTGGTTCGCCTTACCTAATGCAACTAAATTAGCCACAGTGTTTAAGAGTTTCTGGTCATCCCAAGGCTTCGCAATATAGTCCACAGCTCCAGCTTTAACTAACTCAATCGCTTGTTCCAAATCAGTCCAAGCCGTAATTAATATAACCGGAAGGTGCGGATCCAAACGGCGAAGTTGGTAAAAGAGCTCTTTGCCTTCTTCACCCGACGTTGTGTCTCCAGTGAAATTCATATCTTGAATAACAAGGGAGACACGCAGTTGGTTCGCGTATTGTAACGCCTGAAGGGGTGATGTCGTTGCAATGACATCGTAGCCATGAATTTCAAGCAATAAGGACAAGGCTTGTAAAACTGCTGGTGTATCATCAACGATTAATATTTTGTCCATTGCCTGCTCATTGCTTGAATATATCCTTTCATTGTTAGTAGTTTAGCCTACCAATTATGGTCATTAAATACTACGAGTAGCAATACTAGGAGAAATGTTTGCCGCTTTAGTCGCTGGCATAACAACTGACAACAGACTTGCAATAAAAATAAATATCGCAGTGACAGCTACATAAATAGAATTTAACGCTGGCATTGAGTAGCTCTCTAGTAACATCTGGCCCATTAAAATGGCAGCGACTGCTCCAAGTGCGATACCGAACACACAAATAATGGCATTCTCAATCAAAAAGTATCTCACAATGTCTAATTTTCTGGCGCCAAGTGCACGCCGTGTGCCTATTTGTTTGGTGCGTTTATTAATATTAAATACCGTCAAACCAAATATTCCAAGACCGGTTATAAGAACAAGTACAACGATAAGAGTAATTAACATGCGTAGCATTAAAATGTCTGACGAATTGTATTCTCGTTTATCGTCATCCATGCCTTGCACCCCAATAATAACTCGTTTGTTATGGTCTTGAATCATCAAGTCTTCAACCTGTCGCATGATGGCAGAACGCTGTTCGGGCTCAGTGCGAACGATGATTTTTTGAAACATAGATGCGCCTACAAATGGCATAATAGATACGTTGTCTGGCCTACTGTCTTTTAACCACGCACTCTTCATTGGCTCAGTGATACCAATAATTTTCATCGGCGATACACCAAAGAAAACCGTTTGCCCTAAAGCATTGCCTTCAGGAAACAATTCTAAGCCCAAGGCTTTTGTAACCACAACAACTTCCGGAAACACGTCTCTGCTCTCAGATATAATAACTTCGTCTGGACGAAAGTTTCTGCCCTCTATTAAACTAATACCCAGCGTATCTAGCGCGTTTTCATCGGATAAAAAGTACGACGTACGAACGTCTTGGCCGCCTTCCGTTGCCGGTGTTAGTCTTAATCCACCACCAGAGCCACTACCTGACAAAGGCACAGCGTTAAACAATGCCGCATTCTTTACACCAGGAACGTTTCTCAGCATGGTTTCCGTTTCTTCAAACTTTTGAGAAAGATCGAGTTCTTTATCAAACGTCATCGTCGTAAAACTGAATATTTCATCTTCCGGGTAACCCGTTTCTTGGGTTAAAAACTCAATTCTATCATTGGCAATAAATGAAGCATTGCTCACAATAGCTGTGGTTATAGCGATTTGAATCAGCAACATCACTGCGCCCGCCTTGGAGCGAAGCAATGAATTAAATATAGGTTTAATTTCTAACATGATGAGCTCCTATTGCGTTTTTAAGTAAATAGCTGGTTGGGTTTTACAAACAAGCCATGCTGGGTACATTCCGGCAATGATACAGGCGCCAATTGCTATTGCAGGGGCTGTTAAAATCATCGTGAGATCCATGCCTGCTAGTTCTGCATATTGCTGACTCGTTACACGCACTCCCCATAGGCCAAATTGCGCGATGCCAATACCAATCAATCCGCCTAATAAACCAAGTACTGACACCTCAACTAGATGCTGAAAAAATATCTGACGTTTGCTGGCGCCTAATGCTCTTCGCACACCAATCTCTGGCGCTCTACGTATAAACTTGCCAAGCAACAGTCCCAATATATTGGCTAAACACACGGCTAAAAACATAAAACTAAGTCCAACCAATATCTTGTTGTCCTCGGATACTACATTGTTGTATTCCATCCACTCATTCACGTCTTGTAAATTGAACTGAGGCACTTCGCGTGAATAACGACCTTTGGTTCCTTGCTCTGTTAAATAAGCAAACAAAAAGTCATGGTACTTTTGAACCTCTTTATCTGTTGGCAGTTCTGCCCAAAACTGCACCCAAAACATTTCAGACTGTAGCTGCCCTTCAAACGTTGTCACGCCCTCATGTTTCCAACCATTTGTATTGCCTCGGGTAACGAGTTGCATTGGCTCCCATAATGTAATGGGAATAAACAGTGGCTCAGGTGCATTAAAGGAACCATTGTTTAAGTCGTAATATTTGATATGGATATCCCAATTTTTAGTAACCCCTACAACCGTAAAAATAGTGTCGTCTAGATACATTTCTTTACCAACAGAGTTTTGTCCACCAAACAGTTTATCGTTAGTCTCTTCGTTTATAACAATCACTGACTCAGCTGCTTTTTCTTGCGTCAAAGTCCAAGACGAACCGTAAATAAACTCCAAATCGAACATGCTAAAAAAGTCTTTGCCTGCCGCTCGAGCACTTGATAATGAAGGTTTAACGTCTTGATTATTCATATGGACAGTAAACGCCGTGCGAATGGACGCCGTTTTTCGAACCGGTGTTTCAGCGTTGTGCAGAAACATGGCGTCTTTGTATGTCAATTGATATGGCACGTCATCAGGTGTCCACCAGCTGTTACCATCATCAGTTGTATTAAGCTGCACTGCAAAAAGCTGATCACTTTTATGTGGGATAGGATCCATAGACATCATGTGATAAACCGACAAACTCGTCATCGTTATACCAATGCCAATAGCAATGGCGAGGATCATTAACGCCGATACTAACGGTGTCCGCTTTAAACTGCGCCAGCTAAGGTCTATATAATGAAGAAACATATTACACCTCTGCTATCGACTGTTCGACTCGCGCTGATACCGAGTCTGAAGACTTATTTTGATACAAGGTAAAGTCAGCTAACTGACCATCAACGACCTGAATATTGCGAGGCGCTCGACGGGCTAGCTCCTGGTCATGGGTCACCATAATGATGGTGGAACCTTCCGTGTTTATATTTTCTAGTAACTCCATGACTTGACGTGCCATAAGGCTATCTAAGTTACCCGTTGGTTCATCCGCCAATAAAAAGCGTGGTTTGCCCGCTAAAGCTCTAGCAATTGCAACTCGCTGTTGCTGACCGCCAGATAATTGTTGAGGTAAATGTTTGGCTCTGCTCGCTAACCCAACTTTTTCTAAACACTCTTCAATTCGAAGCTTACGCTCAGCAGCTTTTATGCCTCGATAACGCAAAGGTACTTCAATATTTTCATATAAATTTAGGTCCGGGATCAGGTTAAAACCCTGAAAAATGAATCCAATTTTTTGGTTTCTTAAATCCGCTCTCTCGTTATCGCTTAATGTACCAACGTTCACATCATCAAGCATAAACTCACCACTAGAAAACGGTTCCAACATGCCAGCAATATTCAAAAACGTTGTTTTACCTGAACCTGATGGCCCTGTTACTGCTATAAACTCGCCTTCCTTTACTTCTAGGTTAAAGTCACGAAGTGCGTGTGTTTGTACCTTTTCCGTTTGATATACTTTACTAATATTTTTCATGCTTAACATTGTTGTATTCCTTTCTATGTTTAACTGGTTTGCATCACAAGTTTCGTATTTAACAAATTGATAACTCGTGCTTTTCTTAATTTAGTAAGAACGCATCCGCTTTACTGTATTCATCATAATTCGAGATAATAATTTCATCGCCGGCTGTTAATCCTGACAGGATTTCTACTTCTCGCATGCTTATTGCGCCAAGTTGGATATCTACTTTTGTGGCAATGCCGCCTTCAACCTTAAATGCGTAAAACCCACCTGACTGCATAAAACTGCCACGGCGAACTTTCATTACATTCTTTTTGCTTTCTAAAAGTACTCTTGCTGATACTTGCTGGTTTTGGCGAATGCCACTAAGTTGTTGTTGATCAAACCGCACTCGAGCGGTAACTTGACGGTTTTTAACTTCAGGAGAAATTGCAGACAATTTGCCTAAAAAGGTTGTACCCGCAATATTAATTTCAGCTTGCATACCAATACCAAGATCATTGGCGTAACTTTCTGCAACGTTTAGTTCAACCTCGTAAGCGCTTAAATCGACAAGCGTCATTAGCGCGTCATTCTTTTTGACTAGAGCTCGTTGTTGAACAATTAAATTACCAACTACACCTTTTACTGTCGCGAGTATGTTTAGGTCATTAATTTTACGTTTCAACTCTTCTAGCACTAATGCTTGACGTGACACGGTACTTTTTGCACTGGCTAATTCAAACGCTAAACGCTCCTTGGCGATGCTAACTTCTTCTTTGGCGTGTCTTTGAGTCAATTCAGCCCTTGCTAAATCATCAACCGCTTTTTCAAAATCAATTTGGCTAATTAAATTACTCTTCATAGACGCATGTGCGCGACGATTTTCTCGTTGAGCGGCTTCTAAATCTACCTGAGCAATATCCAACAGTTTTGTTAATTGTAATGTTTGACTACGAGCATCTAACTCCTGACGAGCTAGCTCACCTTTGAGGCGTTCCATTTCTGAAGTTTCTTGTTTCAATTGGTTTGCAAGCTCAGGGCTATCTACCGTAGCAACAACTTGGCCTAGGCTTACTTCGTCACCAGCTTTTACCTTGAGTGAAACAAAACCCTGCTCTGGACTGTAAATTTGAGGCGCATTAGCAGCGACAATACGGCCATTTGAAACGATATCACGCACTAAGTCGCCCATTTCAACTTGAGCAATTTGCATTGATGAACGCTCAAAAGAATGACTGACCGAAGCGCCACCCACTAATGCTTTAACAACAAAAAAAATTAAGATAAGTGAAACGAGAATAATACCCGCAATTTTTTTTATGTTTGGCTTAGACTCAACAGCGACATCTTGTGCGCTCGTATCCTTAATCATGTTTTCTGCTCCATGGGCATGAATGACCTCATTCATGCTCCGTTTTAATATTTAATAACCATTTTTTGATAATCACTTGTTGATAATCTTTTTTGATAGCAATGTATTAATAATCAAGTATTAAAAATCATGTTTTGATTAACGTAATGATTAGCTTATTAGCTAGTTGGTTAATTTGTAGGTAAAGTATTGCGAGGAACATGCCAAAACATAAGTCGCTGTATTAAATGACAAAAAATAATTTTTCAAGAAATAAAAGTGTCCGCGGACAGTCTAAAGTGTCCGGGCGGACACTTTTAATGAGGTCGTTTTAAAGGGGTTAAAACAAAAAACCACAGAGTTTGCGCTCTGTGGTTTTATAAGTCGACTTTAGTTTATCAACGTCGAATACTCTACTTTAAAGAGATCGTATTATGCCTCTGAAGCGCTATCTATATCACCAACGTCATTCACCATATCGTCACTTCCGCTTTTAACTTCAACTTCGACATAATCAACGCGTTGAAGCCCTCTAGGAAGCTTGCTACCTCTGCGGCCGCGCTCACCACGATAATGATCTACGTCTTTCGGTGTTAGCGTTAATTTGCGTTTACCAGCATGCAAAACAACATTCGCATTTTCCGGCACCACAACAATCTGGCTAACCACTTCTTCTCTGCTAGCGGCTCGAGCTGATGGTATGTTTATGATCTTGTTGCCTTTACCTTTAGCCAATACTGGTAAGTCTTTTAGCGGGAAGACTAACATTCGACCTTCGTTAGATATTACCAGGCAGTCGTCATTTTCAATATTTTGCGTTGTTTTTGGCTCTAGTAACTTAGCTCCTGTCGGTAGCCTTACTAATGCTTTACCGGCTTTTTGTCGGGTCATCATATCGTCAAACTTACAAACAAAACCATAACCAGAGTCTGAGGAAATTAGATACTGTTGGTCGCTTCCAGCCATTAGTGTGTATTCAAGTGTTTCACCCGCCACTATACTAAAACGTCCGCTAAGTGGTTCGCCTTGGCTTCTTGCCGATGGCAGTGAGTGTGCGTCTGCGCTGAAACTTCTGCCCGAACTATCAATAAAGACCACCGGCTGATTACTCTTACCTTTGGCTGACGACTTAAAGCCATCACCCGCTTTATAGCCTAGTTTCTCAGGCTCAACATCATGACCTTTGGCACAACGTCCCCAGCCTTTCTCTGATAAAACAACAGTAACTGATTCACTTGGTACTAGGTCTTTAGCTGAAATAGCCTTTGCTTCACTTCTTACTACAATTGGCGAACGTCTGTCGTCACCATAGGATTCAGCATCGGCGGCGAGCTCTTTCTTAATTAAATTGTTTAATTTTGTATTTGAACCTAACAAGCTTTGTAATTGATCGCGTTCTTTCGCTAATTCAGCTTGTTCCGCTCTAATCTTAACTTCTTCAAGCTTGGCTAACTGACGTAACTTAATTTCAAGGATGGCTTCCGCTTGTGTATTTGATAAACCAAAGCGCTCCATCAATTCTTGTTTAGAGTGCTCTTCAGTTCGAATAATATCAATGATTTCATCAATGTTTAAGAACGCAACTAATAGGCCTTCAAGTATGTGAAGTCGAGCTAATACTTTGTCTAAACGGTATTGTAAACGACGAGTGACAACGCCTCGGCGATACTCAATCCACTCTGTTAGAATTTGTTTCAAACCTTTTACTTTCGGTAAACCATCTAAACCAAGCATGTTTAGGTTTACTCGATAGCTTTTTTCCAAATCTGTTGATGCAAATAAGTGCTGCATAACTTGTTCAACATCAACTCTATTTGAGCGAGGAACAATAACAATTCTAGTTGGATTTTCGTGGTCAGATTCATCGCGCAAGTCCGTTACCATAGGTAACTTTTTAGCCTGCATTTGCGCTGCAATTTGCTCTAAAACTTTACCACCTGATACTTGATGCGGCAGTGCGTTAATAACAATGTCACCGCTTTCTTCAACAAACGTAGCGCGCATTTTTATGCTGCCTTTGCCTGTTTCATATATCTTTGCGATATCCGCACTTGGCGTGATAATTTCAGCTTCAGTTGGATAATCTGGGCCTTTAACATATTCCATCAATTGTGGAAGTTCAGTCTTAGGCTCTTTAAGTAAGTGAATACACGCTTGCGCTACTTCTCTTATATTATGAGGCGGTATATCAGTAGCCATACCAACAGCAATACCGGTAATGCCGTTTAGAAGTATATGGGGCAGTCGTGCTGGTAAGGTAACGGGCTCTTTCATTGTGCCGTCAAAGTTAGGTTGCCACTCAACGGTGCCCTGGCCTAATTCAGACAGCAAAACTTCAGATACTTTTGATAAACGAGCTTCGGTATAACGCATAGCAGCAAATGATTTAGGATCATCTGCCGCACCCCAGTTACCTTGTCCGTCTACTAATGGGTAACGATAAGAGAATGGCTGTGCCATCAGCACCATTGCTTCATAACAAGCACTATCACCATGCGGATGATATTTACCTAATACGTCACCAACGGTTCTAGCTGACTTCTTATATTTAGCCGTTGCTGATAAACCTAACTCAGACATTGCATATATGATGCGACGTTGTACTGGTTTTAAACCATCACCGATATGCGGCAATGCGCGATCCATGATTACGTACATGGAATAATTTAAATAGGCATCCTCTGTAAAGCGTCTCAACGGTAATTGTTCAATACCGTCACTGCTGATGCTAATCGCCTCTGTCATTACCTGTACCTTCTCTGTCTTCTTATTATTTGGCTAAGTTAGATTCTAATTGGTTCAAAATAGTACGAAACTCTGTTGGTTCATTCACATCGCAAAGCTCGTACCTTGCCGATAATTTCGGTGTGGTGCTTTCTAACTCTCTTTCAATTCTTGTTACCAGTACTTGTGCCTGGTTTAGATCATAATTATTCGCTACCAACCAATACCTATGGCCATTAATTGGCAATATTTGATATTGCTTGTTTAGATTTTTTATTCTTTCCAATTTGTCACTAATGGCATCATCCGCCGCTTTAATGCCTAGCGATGCATTCAGTTCAGATACACCATTAAAGTCCATGGCAATGATAGTGAACATCTTTAACTTGCTGACTTCAGCTTGACTGCGTTTCGGTAAATTATTAGTGCTAATTTGCACATTATTCATTTGGGCCATTAATTGTTCGATAGCTCGCTCTGCAACGGCTAAACTTAAATGCGCTAGAGGTTTGCGGCCACTTGCTTGTCTTCTAAGTACAGCATTATAAATAAACAACACTAAGCCAAACACTAATAACAAAATTAACCAGCGTGTATTAGATAGCTTTTCTGTTAATAAAACCAAGGCATTAGATAAGTTAACATTCATAGCTTGATGCTCGTCTAGCATATTTTGTTGCTCTTTAAGTTGACGACCAACTTTAAAGTCGCGATATGCTTGAAGCTGTACCTGCATTCCTTCTTTTTTTCTATTTTCTAAATATTCTATAAGCCCTGTGGTTTTAGAAACTTGAGGCCAGTCTTTCATTAAAACCTCTGCGGTTCTTTGGGCTTTAAGTGCCTCTAATTTACCAACTCCAGTTTCAGAGGAGTAATTGTTAAACGCAGAAAATTCGAGTTCTATCTTAGATAAGTACTTTAATGAGACATCTGGTAAGTCTTTTAATAACGCTATTTGAGCTTTAACAAAATACAGTTCATTCTGAGTTTTTAATTGCTCAGTCTTATCTCGTCCTAGGGCATTAGTTAGGCCTTTAACTTTATCTGCTGCCTTTATAAGCTGTTCCGCGTATTCTAATTTTTGCTGTGCAATTTGATTTTTAATCAAAGCTATTAAGCTTTGTAATTGCAAGTATCGGTTTCGCACTTGCTGCGCACTTTTGTAAACAGACTCCAAGCGCTTATCAGCTTCTCTATATTTAAGAGATTGGCTATTTAATTGCGCCCATTCAATTTGGGTCTGCAATGACGACGACGATAGTTTGTTGTCTTGCAAATAGCTCACTAACCGTTTGAAGCTTTGTTCCGCTAGAAACAAATCATTTTGTTTAATAAGCAACTTTATATGTGCTTGTTTTGCCCAAACTATGAGTGGCATTAAGCCGCTTGAATTTGCTTTTTCAATTGCCGTATTAAGGCTGCGGTTTGCTAGTTCGTGATCTTGTAGGGAAGCAAAAAACGAAACCTTTTTTAAGCTCCAAAACACCCATAAATAATCAATATTGTCGGCTTTATCCGCCCACTCATCAAGAAGTGCTGTGGCGTTGTCAAAATGGGATATAGTTTCCTGATAATCCAGCATGCTAACGGCATTATCTATTTTGAGTTCATGCAAACGTAGTGTTAACACTAACTTTTCTGGCTCGGCCAGTTTATCAATATCACTGATAACTAAATTAAGCACTTGTTCAGACTGCGCAGGCTTTCCTGACAAATAAAGAGCGTGAGCTTTGATAAGACGTAAGTTAACTAACTGAGCCAATGTTAAAGTGTTATCTGTTATAAAGTACTCAACACCAGCTAATTGTTTTTTGGGAGTAACTGCATTTGGCGTTTGTACCGCACTTAAAAACTCACTTAAGGTTTTAAATTCACTTTGGAACCGGTTTTTTACTTTATCTATTTGCGCAACTTTAACAACGTCTTCCGCGTTTTTTTTACGCTTACTAAACCAGTCATTATTTGTAGGGCTTGTTTTATTAGGCGAAGCTTCCGTTTTATTAGATGAAGCGTCTGGCTTATTAGATGAGGCTTCCGTTGAGTTGGCTAATGAATTTGAATCATTATTAGCTACTGAACTCGAATAATTGCTAGCAAATGAGGCGGTTGAGCAAAACACAGATACAAAAAAGCACGTCAGCGTAACGGCTAACCTCTGCTTTTCTCTATATCTGTTGTTTTGCCAGAACTTCATTATTTCTCCACGTACAAAACTAAACGGTTGCTTTGTTACCTTTGCTTTCCAACCATGATTTACGATCGCCCGCTCGTTTTTTCGCAAGTAGCATGTCGAGCATTTCCATCGTTGGCGCAATTTCATCAATCGTTAACTGCACTAATCGACGAGTGTTTGGATCCATAGTGGTTTCGCGAAGTTGCAATGGGTTCATCTCACCTAGACCTTTAAAGCGCTGAACGTTTACTTTGCCTTTTTTCTTCTCGGCAACAATACGATCTAAGATCCCGTCTTTTTCGCCATCGTCCAAGGCATAAAAGACTTCTTTGCCTACATCAATTCGATAAAGTGGAGGCATAGCAACATAAACATGACCAGCTTCAACAAGCGTTTGATAATGACGAGTAAACAGTGCGCATAATAATGTAGCGATATGCAGACCATCACTATCGGCGTCGGCAAGGATACAAACTTTCCCATACCTTAACTGAGATAAATCTGACGAGTCAGGATCCATACCAATGGCTACAGAGATATCATGTACTTCTTGTGAACCAAGAACTTGTCCAGCTTCAACTTCCCATGTATTTAGAATCTTGCCTCGAAGCGGCATGATAGCTTGAAACTCACGATCTCTTGCTTGTTTTGCAGAACCACCAGCTGAGTCACCCTCAACTAAAAACAATTCTGTTCTGTCGTTTTCTTGGCTAGAACAGTCGGTTAATTTACCTGGCAGTGCTGGACCTTGAGTGACTTTTTTACGTATGACCTTTTTAGCAGCTCTTAATCGTTTTTGTGCATTGGAGATACACATATCCGCTAGTAGCTCAGCAATATCCGTATGCGTGTTTAACCACAAGCTAAAGGCATCTTTAACGATACCAGACACAAATGTCGCACACTGTCTTGAAGATAAACGTTCTTTAGTTTGACCAGCAAATTGCGGGTCTTGCATTTTAACCGACAATATATAGCTGCATCGTTCCCAAATATCTTCAGGCGTCAGCTTGATACCGCGAGGGACTAAATTTCGGAATTCACAAAACTCACGCATAGCTTCTAACAGACCTTGTCTTAGTCCGTTTACATGAGTACCACCTTGAGCTGTAGGAATTAGGTTTACATAACTTTCGCCAATAGAGTCACCACCTTCAGGTAACCAAGTAACCGCCCACTCAGCTGCTTCTAAATTACCGCTAAAAGAACCAACAAATGGGTCTTCCGGCAGCATAACAAAACCTTTTACTGCATCAACTAAGTAGTCTTTTAAGCCATCTTGATAAAACCACTCGTGGGTTTCTTTAAGCTGTTTATTGTTAAACTTAATTTTTAAGCCTGGGCATAAAACAGCTTTAGCTCTGAGGTTGTGGATCAAACGAGAGTTAGAGAATTTTGCGCTATCAAAATAAGAAGGGTCAGCCCAAAATCGTACTGTTGTACCAGTATTTCTGCGCCCTACTGTTCCTATAACTTCTAAGCTTTGAACCTTATCGCCATTTTCAAAAGCGATTTGATATTCTTGTGCATCGCGTCGAACACGAACTTCCATTCTAGTGGTAAGTGCATTTACAACTGATACACCTACGCCATGCAAACCACCTGAGAATTCGTAGTTGCTGTTGGAAAACTTACCACCAGCATGCAGCTTGGTAAGAATTAGCTCTACGCCTGGTATCCCTTCTTCAGGGTGAATATCTACCGGCATTCCTCGTCCATCATCGGACACTTCCAAAGAATTATCTTCGTGCAGCGTCACCACAATATGACTTGCATGTCCTGCCAAAGCTTCATCAACACTGTTGTCTATTACTTCTTGAGCAAGGTGATTTGGACGGGTTGTATCGGTATACATTCCAGGGCGACGACGTACCGGCTCTAAACCGTTTAGTACCTCTATCGCTTCTGCATTATAAGATTGATTAGTCATAGCGCTTATTATTCTAATTTTAGGTTCTAAATGAAAGGTTAACTAGGATTGAGTCAAACTTAAAGGAAAAAATCCACTATCTGCGGTAAGTATCGCTTAAAGCCAATAAAACTGTGATTGCCACCGGGTTCTAATGTCATTTTGGCCAACTGGTAATGTTCGGCGGCTTGACGATAATCTAGAACTTCATCGCCCTCTTGCTGCAAACACCATACTTTACTTGAGTCATGTAAAGTTGGCTGATAAATAGCTTTTAATTCGTCCATATGATGCGGCTCTAATAAGTACTCTTCACCTGTGATAGGTTGAACTTGCTTACCTACGTAATCCTCTAGTAGCTCAAACGGCTTAACTGCAGGGTTTATTACAACCGCAGGGACGTTGTATTTATTATGAATATAAGTACTTATAAAACCGCCTAGGCTACTACCCACAATGCCAATTAGCTCAAAGTCATTTGTTTGTTTAATTGACTCAACCAGTGTTTCCACCTCACTAATAGCTTGTTGGGGATGCACATGTAACTGAGGCGTATACACCTTTATATCTGGGTGATGCAGTTTCATAAATTGATTAAATTGAACGGCTTTTTCAGACAAAGGGGATGAATGAAATCCGTGTAGATATATAATACTGGCCATTAACTTGATGCTGAGTTTTTTAAAAGACGGTCATCTATTTTATCAGGTTGATGGTCTATTGCTAAGTTTAACCAATCTTTTAACAAGGCATTTATCTGCGTTTTTTCATCTTTATGATGAAGCTTGTCATTTGGGTATGGATTGTTTGGGCGAATGCGATCTTGTTGCTGGTATTTAGTAACTTCAACCATTTGTGCATCATGATAAAGCCTAAACTCAATATCCATTTGACCCACCAGTGTACTTAACGTACTTCTTTGTTGAAGCGTAAACTGTTCTGTATATGGTGAAATATCAGACACTGATAATTCAAAATAAAGCCCCTGACCTAGCTCAATGTGCCATTGCTGCCCTTGAATATACTCCAACGGCAAAAGCCTTAATAATAAGGCATAGTTGCGACTACAAATAGTTTGTAAACGCTTGAGGTCAACAACGTACTTTTCTTTTTTTACAGTATTCATATTCATCTAGTATTTTGCAGGCTCTGCATCTATCTTCTGTTTATTAAGCCTTAACCATTGTAGGCTAATAACTGTCGCTGCGTTATCTATTACACCCGAGTCTAATAATTCAAATGCATGCTCAACATCTAATACGTGAACTTTGATATCTTCGTTTTCATCTTCTAAACCGTGTACGCCACCAACGCCGCTTGAATCAACAATACCCATGTACAAATAAAGTCGTTCACTGGTTCCGCCTGGGCTAGACAAGTAGCTGAGCATTGGCGTTAGTGCATTTATATTCAAATCAGCCTCTTCAAATGCTTCCCTTTTGGCGACATCCTCTAAGTCTTCATTTTCTTTATCTACCATGCCGGCAATGACTTCTAGTAACCAAGGAGATTCTTTTGATGCCAGAGCGCCAATTCTGATTTGCTCAATAAGCACAACTTTTTGTTCAAAAGGATCGTAAGGTAGCACCCCTACAGCATCACCTCGTTCAAATATTTCACGGTCAACCCAGTTGCTTTGACCGCCATTAAACAGGTTATGTCTGAACGTAAATTTGTTTATTTTAAAAAAGCCGTTAAATACTTTATCTACAGACTTGATTTCAATATTTTTGCTATCAAATAGAGGTGTATATTTATCGCTCGCCATTCGTTAATCCCTGCTCAACCGGTTAAGTTGGGAGTTTAACATAAATAACGGTTTCAGCTTATTTACAATTCAATATTCTGTTACATTTGCAGTATATTAATTTACATTAAAAACATTACGCAAAACAACGAGAAAGGCTACAATATAGCCAATTATCGCTAAACGCTAAAATTGGAATAAAATTTTCGGTTAAGGAACCAGTATGAGAAAGTCTTTTATAACAGCATCTATCGCGCTATTTTTCGCCAGCGTCTCTATGCAAACTCAAGCGACAAACTTATTAGATGCTTACAAAGATGCGGTACAAAACGACCCACAAACTTTAAAAGCAAAAGCGAGCTACGAAGCAACACTACAAACTGAAGAACAAGCATTTGCTCGTTTGCTACCTAATATCTCATTCTCTGCCGGATACTCGCTAGGCAACAGTGAAGCAGTGAGCTCTACTACTAATGAAGTTTATGATTATGACTCAAGTAATCTAAATTATGGACTAACTCTTACCCAAACTATTTTCCAAATGGGTGACTGGTACAATTTAGACGCTGCTGAAAAGCGTGCGTTACAAGCACAAACAAGTTTAAACCTTGCTCAACAAACTTTGATTCAACGTGTTGCACAAAGTTACTTCAACGTTTTAAAGGCTCAGGATAATCTAGAGTTCTCTCAAGCTGAGAAAAAAGCCATTGAGCGTCAACTTGAACAAACTAAAGAGCGTTTTAAAGTCGGTTTAACGGCTATTACTGACGTACACGAAGCTCAAGCTAATTATGACAATGCTGTTGCTACTGAAATTCGCAGTAAAAGCAACGTAGAAATTTCAAAAGAAGCTTTACGTGAAATTACCGGCAAGTTTTACAACAACTTTAACGCTTTAAACACAGAGCGTTTTGAAGCTTCTTTGCCTGTACCTAACGATGTACAACAATGGGTTACTAAAGCGGAGCAAAATAACTTGGAGCTTAAAGGTAAAGAGTTAGTTGTTGAAGCGGCTAAGTTTGATATCAAACGCGCTGACGCTGGTCATTACCCTACGCTAAATTTAACAGCATCATTAAGCAACAACGATGCTGGTAAAGACATTGATAGCCCAGCATTAAACTCTTCATCAATTGGCTTAACGTTAAACGTGCCAATTTATAGCGGTGGTGGCACAACAGCAGCAGTGAAACAAGCTCAAGCCAACTATGTATTTGCTAGCGAAGATCGTGAAGCTGCCTATAGAGCTGCGGTACGTAGCGTAAGAACATCATTTGCCGACGTTTCCTCATTAGTATCTACGCTTAAAGCGTTAAACCAATCAGTTGTATCAGCCGAGAGCGCATTACAGGCAACACAAGCTGGTTTTGATGTTGGTACTCGTACCATCGTTGACGTACTTAACAGCACAAGAAACCTTTATAATGCAAAGCGTAACTTAGCTACAAGTCGCTATGACTACATTTTAGCAATGCTTACGCTTAGACAAGCATCTGGCGAACTAAACGGTAAAGACTTAGCAGCTGTAAATAGCGGCCTTAAGTAAAAACCTTTAGCAAAGATAAATAGTTAATATATAAACGGAGCATTCGCTCCGTTTTTTGTGTCCAACTGAAATGACCAGAAAGGGATATCAATAAGCACTTACTATACGTTAGAATAGAAAGCAGATAATTTGTTCCCTATCGTGAGACTCCGTTTTGAGTAAACCTGAATCAAAAAACAACTTTGTTGCACCTACCTTTTCTTGGCGTTTTTTCCATCCAAAGTTTTGGCTTACCTGGCTTTTAGTTATAACTCTTTATTCACTTAGCTGGTTGCCTTATAAGTTACAGCTTGCTATGGGCAGAGGTATTGGCCGGTTATTGATGTCCGTAATGAAAAAAAGAAAACGCATTGCGACAAAGAACATCCAACTGTGTTTCCCTGATATGCCTCAAAAAGATGTCGAACAGTTAGTAAAAGTTAACTTTGAAAATGCAGGTATCGCACTATTTGAAAGTGGTATCTCTTGGTGGTGGCCAACTTGGCGCGCAAAACCTATTTGTAATGTAAAAGGGACTGAGCATATTGATGGAGCGTTAAAACAAGGCAAAGGTGTTTTTTTACTGTTCTTCCATATTCTACCGTTAGAAATGATGGGCCGTGTACTTGGAGAAAACGGCTACCCTTGTGTTGGTTTTTATCGTCCGCACAATAATAAACTATTAGAATGGGTGCAATACAGAGGTCGCTGTCGTTCAAATCGTTATATGATTGGAAAAAAAGACGTTAAGGGTTTATTAAAAGCTTTATCAAACGGTGAAATAACGGTTTATTTACCGGATCATGACTATGGTCCAAAACGCAGTGTATTCGCACCATTTTTTGCAGTAGATAAAGCAGCCTCAACAACAGGCACCGAAATTTTTGCAAGTCACAAAAACGCCGCGACTATCCCAACAAAGTTAAAAAGATTACCAGATAATTCTGGTTATGAGATTGAATTTTTGCCTCCTTTAAGTGATTATCCTAGTAAGGACTCACTTGAAAATGCACAGCAAATAAATAAGTGGGTAGAACAAGCAGTATTAGATAATATGGAACAGTACATGTGGGTTCACCGCAGGTTTAAAACAAGACCTACAGATGATCCGGACTCGTTATACTAAAGAGGGATTTATGAGCAAAAATAATAAAAGCACACAAAAGAAACAATCTGGCAAAATCGGTAAAATTGTTGCACCAATTATTTTTATTCTACTTATTGTCGGCTTTGTTTACTGGGGCAGTGACGAAAGCAATAAGACAAGCGAAAACCCAGTAGCAAAAGGTGTTGCTAAGTTTTATGCCGAAGTGCGACAGGCTATGAAACCTGGAGCCGAAAGACTAAACGATTACACAATTAAGTTACCTGAACCTGAACAAACAATGGGACAACAACTCGAATCACTTGATGGCACAGTAGAGCCCGCCGAAGATTTTTGGCAAGGTCCTAAGAAAAAGCGTTCATTTAAACAAAATGATACCCTTAAAACGGCATTAGAAAGTTACTCTTCTGCTGAAGGTATTGAGTTAATTTGGGACCTCAAATATGACTACATCGTTAAAGAACACTTTACCGAAAGTAGTGATCTCAAAACCCTATTAAATAAAATATCCACCGTTGTTACCAGTGACTATAGCGGCCAAGTACAAACCTACTTTTGTAAAGATGCTAACGCTATTGTCATCACTGACAAAACCGACGACTACATCTCAAAAAATTGCATCTCCACTCGTTAAAGAATTTAGACCGTTAAAGTTTCGGTATTAAGGAAAAATATATGTTCTCAAAAGGTGCTAAATCGCACTTCGCGCTAGCTGTTGTATTCATGGCTTCACTGCTTCAAGCATGCTCAGGCGGTGGCTCTAACGATTCCGTAGAGGTAGACCCTAATACAGTTTCTATTGGTGGTACTATTGAAGGATTAGCAGGAGAAATAACTGTTAGCATCAACGGCAGTGAAGAGGTGCTTAATACCAATGGTGATTTCACCTTCAGCACTAGAGTTACGATACAAGAAGACTTTGTTATCCGGCTTGTTGATGCTCCAACAGGGTTGGTTTGCAGCATAGAGAATAGTAGTGGTACGGCAACCGCTAACATTTCAAATGTCGCTATCAGTTGTTCGGGACTTGAAGCTCGCGCATATAGTTTAAATAACCTCGGCTTTTCAGAAGAATCGCCTTCAGTATTAACGTTTGCTTTCCATTTGGTAAACCGGATTACTGGTAGAGCCATCGAAGATTTGACAACAGATAATGTGACTGACTATTTAATTGTTACTGAAAATCAGTTGCCAATATCTAAAACTGAGTCATTTTTAGAAGTTGATCCACTTGTGGGTCTAAATGCAACTTACACAACGGTTTTTGCAATAGATATTAGTGCATCACTTACGCAAGCAAACCTTGCACAGGTTGTCTCTAGTATTAAGGACACTGTTGCTGACGCGAATGGCAATTCGTTACTTGAGGCGAATCAACGAGTTTCTATTTTTACATTTGATAGCACAATTGAAAATATTCTTGAACCGTCACAAGACATCCAAAACATCTTTGATGCATTAGATAATATCGAAGTTGGTGGAAATAGTACGAATCTATTTGGTGCTATTAAACAAAGCGCTGACAGTTGGACTAATGAAGTGTCCCCAGATTTAATCAGTTACGGTAGCTTGATCTTATTCACCGACGGAAATGACAACTCGGAGCTAGTATCAAAAGATGAAGCCTTAAGCTCAGTCGCCAGCAAAGATGTGTACTTTATCGTGTTAGGCAATGAGTCGAATACTGATACCTTGGCTGAGTTTACTCCGGAGTCCAATATCTTTTCTATAGAGGACTTTAACGAATTAAATACCGTATTGAGCTCAGCATTAGATTTCGCAAAAAGTTATGAGAATGGTTTATATGTGCTTAGTTATGCTACGCCTAAAAGAGCCGGCAACCATCTCCTAACCATCGCCCCAAATGATGATTATGATTGCAATACCAGTGTTAATGATGCCGAAACTCAGCAAATGTCTGATACGGGCTTTATTAGTGATTGTATTGACAGCGTAAGCCATAACTTCGATGCGAACGGCTACACTGACATCTCACCACAGTTAGAACTTAGTGGCGTTAAAACAACGATATCAACATCAGCGGACTGGCAGGCTCGTGTTCGATGGACAAACTCCGACGTTGATTTATCATGGCAGGTAGAGCGTTGTATTGGCGATATCTCCTATTCTCTGAGTGAAGACAAAAAAATCGCAACGTTTGAAAGACAAATAGATGACTTTAGCATGGTGTATATCAAAGTAACTGACGAAAACTCTTCGGTAAGCGAAGAAGGTTACCTACAAATGTCTAGTACTGAAGGCGACTTTAAATTAGTTAAAAACCAACGTAATAGTGATTTATGTAATCGTTAGGGATTTACGGATAGGTTGGGCTAGGTTAGCTTCACAGGGTTGACCTGGCCAATATTTGAATTCAATACTCTTCTGATTTATCTCAATAACGGTCATCGATTGGCTGCAAGCTTCAGCTCTGTGCATGCAAAAACTATAAGCTCTATCGCCATCAACTTCTGGCTCATGAGCACGGTGTAGCTTAATAATATCATCAACAAAACTTATCTTCTGGCTATTGGCGAATTCAGATCGCAGCGTTTTTATTTTCTCTACCTCGGGGTGTCCTGAAGAGTATAGTTGCTCAGGAAGCGTCTCCTTCTGTAGGAGTTTGTCTCCATTAAAGTGCCACAAAAATTGGTCATTTAAGCTAATGACACACAAATAAAAAGGCTGGCTTTGGTGGTAAGGCCAAGTATTAATAATATCCTCAGCGTCAGCTAGTGTAGCGCATTCAGCAAGTTTTTGAATCAATGCACCTCGAGATACTAACTTATCACTCATCGGCTTCATTATGCCCTGGTAATCATTTAATAGGCAAAATGTTAGACCTTTATTATTTGTCGCAATCCAACTGCCTTTACCAACGGGATCTATCGGCATTAAATACTCAACCCCCGCTTTCGAAAAACGTTGTGGTGGCAAAGCTTTGGCCCTTAATACAGACTCATCTCGTGTAAAAACAAGACCAATACTGCCGTCGAATTTACGCCAATTTAGACTGCACATTACTCTCAAACACTCTTGTTGATGCCGCTTTACCAAACGAGTCATCGATTGATAATCCAATTGAAGTAGACAATAGCTTAATAATAGCCATATGGTGCGTGGTGTGGCTGTACAAAAATATTAACTCACGTGCTAGTGAACTGTTCACTTCAGAGGGCGATATAGCAGGATTTGTTGTGCACAAAACAACAACACTTTTATCACTTTGTATGCTACGTAATATTTGTATAACAGACTTTATTTGATCTGTTGCTGCTGATCTAGACGATTGAACAGTTTGATCTCGTTTGCGATCGTCGTAATCTATGAGCGAATTTGTGGTAAGAACAGATTGATAATGTTCGATAATGTGCCGCACGTGCGCGCCCATTGAAGAGCCGTGGTTAGTTGGGACATTCTGATATTGAATAGAATCTAACGACGTTAAAAAGGTAAGTAACTGATTTAAAACTTGTACATTGTCTTCACTGATTTGCTGTATCGAATCCATAGGCATCCATAATTGGGTTTTACTGGACCATTAGAACTTCAAAACAACGAATAAATTTCAGTAGCGTTAAATTATATGTCCAACGCTACCTAATAATTTATCGACCTGCGTGTTTCATAAGCCTTTCTTTTTGTCTGCCCCAGTCTCTGTCTTTGATATCTGAACGCTTATCTTGGCTATGTTTACCTTTTGCTAAATGGAACTCCACTTTTACCCAGCTTTTTTTCCAATACATTGCTGTTGCTATAAGGGTATAACCTTGACGTTCGACGGCACCAACCAACTCCATAATTTCGCGTTTTTTAAGTAACAGTTTTCTGTACCTAGTTGGTTCGCAAACAACGTGGCTTGATGCTTGATTTAAAGGCTGAATTTCAGAATTTAATAAAAACACTTCACCATCTTTTAAAAATACGTAGGTATCCGAAATATTTACTTTACCTTCTCGGATACTTTTTACTTCCCATCCTTGCAACTCAACGCCGGCTTCAAACTTCTTATCAAGCTGATACTCATGGCGAGCTTTCTTGTTCAATGCAATTGTATTAGATGGTGTTTTTGGTTTTTTCTTAGCCATAATTACTTCTTTGTTAGTTCTCCATCGATTATAACCATTTATAGGTTATTTTCTATGTAAGTTTGTTAGAATAAACCTTAACGAGTGTTAAAAACGATAAGTAGGGTCCATGCCAAAGCTTTCACGCAGCGCGTTAGTCATGTATAGCTGCGATCAAATGTATAATTTAGTTAATGATATAGAGTCATATCCTCAGTTTATACCTAATTGTGCTGATGCCACTTGTAAAGTCTTGTCTAGTACAGAACTCGAAGGTTCGCTGTTAATCAACAAAGCTGGCATCAGTAAATGGTTTACCACTAAAAATGAATTGGTGTCTAACCGTGTTATCAATATGACATTAGTTAACGGCCCTTTCAAATATTTAACTGGCAGTTGGACCTTCACTGAACTCGATTCTGATGCTTGTAAAGTTGAACTTGAACTAGACTTTGAATTCTCTTCAAAAATGATTGAGCTCGCATTTGGAAAGATATTTACGCACGTAACAACAAGTATGGTCACTGCATTCACACAAAGAGCAAAACAAGTTTATGTCTAACATCATTACAATTGAAGTGGCATATGCCCTTCCTGAAAAACAATCACTTTTACAATTACAAGTTGATGCTGATTCTACCGTTGAGCAGGCCATTGATAAAAGTGGGATTATGACAAGCCACCCAGAAATAGATTTGGCGGCCCTGAAAGTTGGGATATGGTCAAAAACTTGTAAGCTTGAAGCTAGCTTAAAGGATGGTGATCGAATTGAAATTTATCGACCTCTTATTGCCGACCCTAAAGAAGTCCGTAAGCGCCGTGCAGAAAAAGCAGTGCAAGAAGGTCGCGCTGATAAAGTAACTGGTGGCCGACCAAACCCTCGTAAAAAAGCCGAAGATTAACTTCGGCTTCATTTAGCTTTTAAACACTACTCAGCGTCTAACGGCGTATCAAAGTGCTCAGGTCTGTCAAAGTCACCGGAAATATCACTAACAATATCATTTTGAAAGTGTACAACTATTTCTTTTCTTAAAAGTTCGTCTGTTTTACCCACGCGACGCGTGTATACGTAGTGCCAGTCATCATCACGGAATGCATTACTCACGACAGGGTTGCCCAAAACGTATTCCACTTGTTCTTTGGTCATATTCACACGAAGTTTATCCACATCTCTTTGGTTTAGGTAATTACCCTGAACGATGTCATATTTATAAACCCAGCTACTGCAGCCTGAAAGAACCCCAAGGGCCAATAAAACTAATAAAATTTGCTTCATGTAATTACTACTTCATAAGATTAAAAGGTTGTTGCTATTGGAATCATCCTTTAGCAAAAAGTTCCATCATACTACCAGATAAAATTCTGTTAGGTAAGACGGAACTCGTGCTAAAACCCTAATAGGCCTTACATAGAGGCAGCTACGGCTTCTACTTTTTTCCAAACGCGCATAAAGTTACCCGACAAGATTTTCTTTATTTCTTGCTCTGTATAGCCTCGGTTTAACAAACCTTGTACTAAATGAGGGAAATAAGACACGTCTTTTAAATCTCTTGGCAATGAATCGCCCACGCCATCAAAGTCTGAGCCGATACCTACATAATCAATGCCTACAAGATTTTTAACATGATCAATGTGATCCAAAACAGTTTCTAATGATGCAAACGGATATGGGGTTGCTGTGCGGTGCGCTTCTGCGATTTCATTCGCTTTTGGGTCACCCCATTTAACGCCAGCCGCCTCAAATTTCTTAGATAGGTCATCTTGCCAATCACGAGTTTCTTGAGATACAAAACTAGAACCAAAGTTGATTTGAATAACGCCGCCATTTTTAGCTAGGGCCTTAATCATTTTGTCGTCCATATTACGTTCAAATCCTGGCGTGAATTTTCGTAATGATGAATGAGAAGCTATCGCAGGCGCTTTAGTTATCTCCATTGCTTGATAAAAAGCAGCGTCTGAAACGTGCGAAATATCAACCATGACACCCAATTTATTCATTTCAACGACAAGTTCTTTGCCAAACGGGCTTAATCCTTTCCAGTTACGACGAAGATCATATGACGAATCTGAAATATGATTTGAAAGTGAGTGTGCAAGAGTGATGTAACGGATACCGCGGTCATAAAACATTTTTAAATTATCAAGACTACCGGCAACGGGACTTCCGTTTTCCATGCCCATTGGTAATGAAATAAGACCTTTTTTAAAGTGCTCTTCAACATCAGAAGTCGAATACGCCACGGCAAACTTATCAGGTGCTCTATTAGCAATTGCTTCTACGGAGTCTATAAGTTGATGAGCTAATTGAACCCCATAGTCTTTACCTGGCGCCTCAAGCGTTGCAGGTAAGTAAATAGACATAAATGGCGCGTTAAGGCCGCCTTTTTTTGCTCTTGGATAATCGAAGTCGCCTTTTTCTGTAGCGACCGTTACGTCTTCCCAGCGTTTATTTATACGAAAAGGAACATCAATATGACTATCTACAATTATTGTATTTTGAGCGATATCTTTTGCTTTTTTCGATACTTCAATAGCATGAGCAGTTTGTGCAGAGCATAAAGCAGATAAAGCTAAAGCTGCGGTTAATGCAGAAAGAGTGAACGACTTCATAGGGATCCCTTTTGTTTTTATTGGTTCATTTCTAGCTTTCATTTAAACACTTTTAAAAACGATATGGAACAACCTTACTTAATCAAAGCGAATACCATCTACATAGTTGAAAAAGAAATAATCGGTAATGTCAGAACTTGCTCCAACAACAGGAATAATTAGGTTATTTTCATCTTTTAGTTCTAATTGTAAGCAGATTTTTCCATTTCTAATTTTAAGCTTAGGTGTAATAAACCAAGTTTTACTATGAGTAACCTGCTGTATTTCATTATCAAAGTCATAAGCTTCAATTCGATTTAATATGAACTCACTGATAATGATGTTTGCTCGACTCTGAAACGTCGCGCCCTTTATCTTTCCCTTTACAGGTAGCAGTTTAATTTTAGGCTTGTCTTCCCCAGAATATATTGAGGTTTCTAGCTTGTCATAAATAAGGTTTATTTCTTTTTCAATTTGAAGATAGTATTGCAAGCGGACAAAAAACGGGTCAAGTAAGTCAGTGGGAGACTCGATCGCTCTTCTTTCAGCTTCTTTTTCATAAGCCTTCTCATGCGGAACCTCGGTAATGTTGTATACCACTTTTGTTATAACAACAGGTTCAGTTGACTGACAACCAATCACAGTTAATAACAACATAGCCATCACGACTTTACGCATAATATCGCCTAACTAAAGCACTGTATGTTTAGCGCCAGGAGGGATCACCGTATCTAATACAAAATAAGGTATAAAGCCTGACGCGGTTGAAATTATCCACTTATTATCAAAATCAACGACTCTAGCATTAATTAACAAACCGGTTTGTTGATACATCACTGTGCCTGTAAGGACATGGGTGATTGATTCGCTTGAAGTAAGCTTGTTGGCATCACGAGAAAACACAAAGTCTCCTTGCGGCGTAATGGACACGGTATTTTTTACTTTATAATCTGCTACCGTAAAGCCATTTTGAAATAAGTGCGTGGTAAAGTGCTCCGAAACAATATTGCCAACTGGCGTGATCGTAGCTAAGTCGTTAGTGAAATCGACAAATGATGTGACGCCCACTATGACATGCTTTGCATCTTTTGAAACATTACTTATTAAACTCGCTGATATTTGTTCAATATACTCGCTTAATAAAACGGAGTGCTGATTGCCTGTTAACGTGTGGTTGGCAATATAAGCACTTTCAGACTCCATAGTAGATGCAGACGAGTAATTAGATCTTTGTCTCTCAGCGAAGTTGTCAGGTTTATTAGTGCGAACAGTTGGAGTCTCTGTTGCTGCAGTCGTTGTGTCTGCATCATATCCGTTTATACTTTTAGGACAGTCAATAATTTGCCCTCTTGGGTTCATGCAAACATTTTCTTCTTTAACCTGCACAATAGGCTTTGGTTGTTCCGTAAATGAACACGCCGATAGTAAAGCCAACCCGCTAACATAAAGTAGCACTCTAACATTTGATTTTTTCGATATCATAACGACTCACCTAACAAGATGTTGTTTAATCTACATTTCGCTCAGAAGATACAACTGGTATACCATCATTAAAGCCGCTCGAAGTTAATTGGTTAACGACATTATTAGGCAAAAAACCTTGTGCCGATGCGACAACCGCTTTTGAATCAATTCCAACAACACGAGCATTAATCAAATAACCAGTAAGTTGCTTTGTTAACGTTCCAGCAACGGCATATTTGATTGGTAAGTCACCTTCTAACTCTAAGTAGTCTTTACTAAAAATGAAATCGCCATCTGGCGTGACGCGCACAAAATCTGTAGTTTTGAAATCTATAACAGGAATACCAAATTTGTGAACCTCATGGATAAAGCTCTCGGATATTTGCTTGCCTAATATGTCAGAGTACTGAAAGTCACTATCTAACATCACGAAACTCGTTACGGCTATAGGCGTACTCGAATTTACGTATTTCATATTAGACACTAAGTCTTGCATTAATCCACGAACGTAAAAGTTGATATTTTTATCACGACCGCCTCGATTAGGTTGTTGCTTGCCCATTTCATTCATTTTTCCCAACAAATGACTGCGGTAGTCATTCTGGAACTTTAAGCTCGCATCATTTGCCGTCATTACATTTTCGTTATCTAATCTTGGCTTTGGAGCTAATGAAGCCTCTTCGGATTCGCTCACTAATGCGTTTGCAGTCTTAACGTCAGTGCTATTTTCATTAGCGGCCTGCTCAACTTTAATATCATCATTATAAGACTCTTCTACAGACCAGTCAGAAATAGACGAACAAGCGGTAATATTAGTCGCTATTATAAGAGGGATTATTTTTTTCATGATTTGCTCCTAGTATTCGCCACGGTATAGTTTTTCATTTTTCAGCTTCACTTTTTCGTGACTCCACATTGCATTCATTGGTATGTAATCGGTTGCTGCCGCAACTACCGTTTTATTTGATAAGTCGATTATTCTGGCATTCACCACTAATTCATTTTCTTGCTGAACGTAATGACCAACTAATAGGTAATCGGCGGTGATATTATTTTCTAAACTGTTTACATCTCGGCTCATAAATCTATCAGCTTGATCAGAAATAATAACCTGCTTTTGTACTTTAAATTCGGTGACCTTGAGTCCAGCCTGTGTCAAAAAAGTAACAAAGCTTTCTTGAATTTGAATTCCAAATGGCGAAAGAGAGTCATTCTTTTCTTCCGAAAGGGTGTTAGCTGGCAAAAAGGTGCCGACTAAAATAGGCTGACCAATATTGAAATGGTTTGTAGTATTCAACAATTGTCTAGCGAGTTGTTCTACGTGGCCATGAAAAGACGCGCCTGCACGCTCAGGCTGATATTGCTCATAACCCTTTTCTACCGGCGGGTTTTGCAACTCAGCTAAACGTTCAATAGTTGTGCAGCCTGACAAAAGCAAGGTTAGGACGAGTAAAAACTGTTTCATATTTTTAAACCAACAATAAAGATCTTATTAATTTAAAGCAATATAAATGCCAGTTTACCGTAGGTTAAAGAAAACCTAATAGGTAAAGATTTGCCGAGGGGATTGGCGTCCTCTACAGGACTTGAACCTGTATCTAAGGCTTAGGAGGCCCTTGTTCTATCCAGTTGAACTAAGAGGACTTTTTATAGCTAAGTCACTTGTGGAATTTTTGCATCTACGGGTGATTTTGATTCAGGATCCTTTGTTACCCTGCTGCCAGGCTGAGGTACTTTCATAAGAGCAGCAATGCCCCAGAAGCTCCAATAAACAATAAAGCCCGCAAGAATTGCGTCACTTAAAAAGTGGCCACCTTGAACAACTCGTATCATACCAACAAGAGTTCCTAGACCAATACCAAAATAGAGCCAACGTCGAGAGTTCAACAACCAACCTAAAATCATAAAGTAGTAACCCATAGCAGCGTGACCGCTAACAAACGAACAGTTCCGTTCACATTGATCAGATATAACCCAAGCTGGCGAAAATACTTTATCACCACCAAAAGCTTCAATTTGGCGTGGTCTTGCTCTATCCCAGTTGTCTTTAAAAACCGTATGTACAATGATGCCTGGCCCGACCAAAATAGCGATGAGAGCAAAGCTACATAACTTTCTTTGGTTACAGCACCAAGCCAGTTTTATGCTTAATATTATAAAAATGATAAACGCAGGAAGGAGAAGCTTAGGCATATGTTTGAATATGTCATAAATGACTTGAACAAATGCATAATTGTTAAAGTAGAAACCACCATTATTAGCGTCGTAGAACCAACTTGATACGGTTAGATCAACTTCTGTAAAAATGGCAAAAAGTAGTGATAACACCACGAATACCGCAAATTTGATTCCAGTTTTCATTATTTTTTTTATTATATCCATGAAATTTGCTAATGCATTTTAAGCAGGGTTTTTCATTATTATCAACTACTATTTTGTTAATTCTTGAACATAATTTAAACAATTCAAAAAAAACAAGATTGTTCAAAAGCATAGCGTGATGATTAAAATTAATACAAATAATATTCTGATTGCTTTTCACCTTTACGTGAAAAGTCTGTATAATCGCGCGTCCGTTCACAAGCACTATACTAAATGCTGTGGAAATGAAATTTACAAAGGTAGTCCAAATGCAAGCAAAAACCGCACGTCCAAGTTCACCGATAAAACCGCCAGCGGCGACGGTGAAAACCGATAAGAAACTGTGGGACTACCCTAAATACTGGGCTGAATGTTTTGGCCCAGCGCCATTTTTCCCAACCACCCGTGAAGAAATGGACTTATTAGGTTGGGACAGCTGTGATGTTATTATCGTTACCGGTGATGCATATGTTGATCACCCTAGCTTTGGCATGGCCGTAATTGGGCGTATGTTGGAGTCACAAGGTTTCCGAGTTGGGATCATTGATCAACCAGATTGGCACAGCAAAGATGACTTTCAGCGTTTAGGCAAACCGAACCTGTATTTTGGTATTACTGCCGGCAACATGGATTCCATGATTAACCGTTATACCGCTGACAGAAAATTACGTCACGATGATGCCTACACACCAGATAATATTGGTGGAAAGCGCCCAGATAGAGCCGTTACTGTTTATTCTCAGCGTTGTCGTGAAGCCTTTAAAGGTGTGCCAATTGTTATTGGTGGTATTGAAGCGAGTTTACGCCGTATTGGCCACTATGATTATTGGTCAAACAAAGTGCGCCGCTCGGTTATTTTTGATTCTAAAGCTGACATGCTTATTTTTGGTAATGCAGAGCGTCCTCTGGTGGAAATCACACATCGCCTTTCAAGAGGCGAAGACATCAAAGAAATCAAGAATGTCCGTGGTACTGCCATCGTATTAAAAGACGCCTTACCTGATTGGCAAGGTATTGACTCAACTCATATTGATAAGCCAGGTATTATTGACCCAATATTAAACCCGTACCAAGAATATGACGCTAATACTTGTAGTAATAAAGATGAAGCAATTCAAGAAAGTGCTGCAGATGAAACTGGCGTAAGCCAAGCCTTTGTTGTTCAGCCTTATGACCGTCAAAAAACCAAGTCGCAGTTACGTCGCCCTTGGGATCGTGTTTACATCAAACTTCCAGCTTTTGAAGTAGTATCTAAAAATGAAGTTTTGTATGCACACACAAACCGAATTTTACACCAAGAAACAAACCCTGGTTGTGCAAAAGCATTAATGCAGCGCCACGGTGATAGAAGTGTTTGGATAAATCCACCTGCGTTTCCACTTGAAACTGAAGAGATGGATTACGTATTTGGTATGCCATTTGCGCGCATTCCGCACCCTAAATACGAAGGCAAAAAAATACCAGCTTACGAGATGATTAAAACATCTGTGAATATTATGCGTGGTTGTTACGGCGGTTGTACTTTCTGTTCAATCACTGAGCACGAAGGTCGTATTATTCAAAGTCGTTCTGAAGATTCTATTATTAATGAAATTGAACAAATCCGAGATACGGTTCCTGGCTTTACTGGCGTAATTTCAGATCTTGGTGGACCAACGGCCAACATGTATATGCTGCGCTGTAAGTCTGAAAAAGCAGAAGCGACTTGTCGTCGAGCATCGTGTGTTTACCCTGATATATGTAAGCACATGGACACAGACCATGAACCAACAATTAATTTGTATCAACGAGCTCGTGAACTACCAGGCATAAAGAAAATCCTTATCGCTTCTGGTGTTCGTTACGATTTAGCAGTACAAGATCCTCGTTATGTTAAAGAGTTGGTAACACACCATGTTGGTGGTTATTTAAAAATAGCGCCAGAACATACAGAAGAAGGTCCTTTGTCTAAAATGATGAAGCCAGGTATGGGCAGTTATTACCAATTTAAAGAGCTATTTGAAAAGTATTCAAAAGAAGCTGGTAAAGAACAGTATTTGATCCCTTACTTTATTGCCGCTCACCCTGGCACAGAAGTTCAAGACATGATTAACCTAGCGATGTGGTTAAAAGAAAACCGCTTCCGTTTAGACCAGGTTCAGAATTTCTACCCATCTCCGATGGCAACTGCCACAACTATGTATCACACAGAAATAGATACATTGCATAAAGTTAAGAAACAAAATGACAACGTGCCAATTCCACGTGGTGAAAAAGAGCGACGCCTGCATAAAGCTATTTTGCGTTATCACGATCCTCAAAACTGGAAAATGATCCGCCACGCACTAAAAGAAATGGGATTAGCAAAATTAATTGGTAATGGTCCAAATCACTTAGTACCGCCAGCATCTCCAAACGAAGAGAATCGTAGTAACGGTAATTATGGCCGTAAGCCTCAAGTTGGCGCTAACAAAGGCCAGAAGGCGTTAACACGTCACTCTGGTATGCAACAGTTTAGTAATAAGCCAAAAGCCAATAGCAAGCCTTCAGGTAAGCCGAGTGGCAAACCTAGTGGTAAAAAGAAACCAAGTAGAATTTAGTCTAACGACATTTTATTTCATTAAACAGTAATGAGGAGCCTTTAACGTTAAGGCTCTTTTTACAAGGCTTACGCCATCAACTAATTAGAGAGTCAAATATGAATAACGACAGCAACTCAATCAGCGAGTTTTTTGACGAAGTTAAAGCAACACAAATGATTTGGGCACTGCATGACAAAGAGTCAGACGGTTGGGTAATTGTTGACTCAGTGCAATTTGAAGACACTGATGTAATGCTTCTTTGGTCTAGAGAGTCTATTGCTCAAAAAAACTGTACTGACGAGTGGGCGACTTATGTACCAACTCAAATTTCTGTAACTGAATGGTTAGAGTTTTGGGTTGAAGACTTAAGCCAAGACAATATCATTATTGGTTTAGACTGGCAGGACAATGATGACTGTGCAGAAATGGACCTAGCAGAATTTAGTCAAAAAGTAGCAGACCTAGAAATATTATAGGTTTGAAGCGAATTTTGTTTACTTTTTTTTAAAAGTCTCTAAAATGCGCGCCTGATTAAAAAACGTTCTTTAGTAATTTGGAATATTAGTGCGCACACCTCTCATTAATTGAGTTTAGGTGGGGCTTTTTTCGGCTTTTTAACTATTATTCTTAATTACGTTCTTTTCAAAAATAGGTGATTGTAATGCAACCGATGTTAAATATCGCAGTCCGTGCTGCGCGTAATGCTGGTAAAGTTATTGCTCGAGCATACGAGCAATTAGATATGGTTAAGTCAGAGCTTAAAGGCGCAAATGACTTTGTTACCAACGTGGATATTGAAGCGGAGCAAGCAATCATCTCTACAATTCAGGCTTCATACCCTGATCATTCATTTGTTGCTGAAGAAAGCGGTGTTATTGATGGCAACGCTAAATATCAGTGGATCATTGACCCACTAGATGGCACAACAAACTTCGTAAAAGGCATTCCTCATTTTGCTGTATCTATTGCACTTAGAGTAGATGGCAAGCTAGAACAAGCTGTTGTTTTCGACCCAATTCGTGGCGAACTATTTACCGCATCTAAAGGTGCTGGTGCGCAACTTGATGGCAGAAGAATTCGTGTTTCAAAAGCGAAAGACTTATCTGGTACTATTTTAGCAACAGGTTTTCCATTCAAGCAAAAGCATCAAATTGAAGCTTACTCAAAGATTTTTAATGAACTGTTTTTACAAGTAGCTGACATGCGTCGCGCAGGCTCTGCTGCACTAGATATCTGTTATGTTGCAGCTGGACGTGTTGAAGGATTCTTTGAAATTGGTTTACGCCCTTGGGATACGGCTGCAGGCCAGTTAATCGCACAAGAAGCTGGTGCCGTAGTCGCTGACTTTGAAGGTGGTAACAATTATGACAAGTCTGGCAACATTGTTGTAGCAACACCTAAAGTTCTAGGCGCGATGCTAAAAGCAATTCGCCCACACCTAAACGATGGATTACGTACTTTACGTTAATTCATATAATGATTGTATACAAAGAGCCAGCTTTACTGCTGGCTTTTTTGTACCAGTAACTTGTCTATCACTGAACTCAACTCTTCTAATAAAAAGGGTTTAGTCACATAATCATTTACACCTAATATTTTTGCATACTCTTTGTCTTCATGATTTACGCTTGCACTGATAATGACAATTGGAATAGCGGCTAAATCTAACATCTTCTTCATCTCACGAATCATAGAAAAACCATCTAAAACTGGCATGTGTAAGTCAACAAACACAATATCTGGCTTGTGCGTCGCCAAATAATCTAGGCCCTGCTGGCCATCATCCGCCAATTTTGACTTCACTTTTAACAGCTCTAACTGCTTACTGGCAATTAATTGGTTTATCTTATTGTCTTCTACGACTAACGCATTAAACAGGAACTTTTTGTCCACCGTATCAATTAAATTACTTAAACTATTTTTTTTTGGAGTTAAATCTTCACTTTCCAAATTATCTATCGGTTCAATTTCCACCGGGATGTTAACTTCAAAACTGCTCCCTTGACCACTTAAGCTATACACATCTATCTTAGCGTCCATAGCATCACAAATCTGTTTAACTATTGCCAAACCTAAACCTGTACCTCCAAAGCGGCGTGTTGTGGACTCATCGGCTTGTGTAAAGCTATCAAACAGGGTTTCAATTTTGTCTTGGGGTATGCCAATCCCCTCATCTTTCACTTTGATGACTAAGGTTGCTCTATTCTTTTTAACTCCTTGCAAACTAGTGCTAAGAGTTACGTTCCCTACAGCCGTAAATTTAATTGCATTTTCCACTAGGTTCATCAAAACCTGCTCAACTCTTACCGAGTCGCTTTTCACCAGGTAGTTATCAACGTTCCCTTTGTTTGTTTCTAACACTATACCTTTTGAAGACGCTTTTTCTTTTAGCAAGTTATAGATTGTATCTACAGACTTACTCACGGAAAAAGGTTGCTTCTCTAATATTATTTTATTTTCAGAAATTTTAGAAAAATCGAGTACATTGTTAATAATCCCCAAAAGAAACTTTGATGAATTTAGAATTTGTTCAAAATACTCTGAAGACTTTTTAGTATTTCCATCTGACTTACCTAATTGAGCAAAGCCAATAATTGCATTTAGCGGCGTTCGATATTCATGACTCATATTTGCTAAAAAGCGACTTTTTGCTTCATTCGCTTTTAACAACTCAGTATTCTTCTCTTTTAGTTCACGGGTCTTTCTGCCCACTTTGTCTTCCAACATCTCACTTAGGTTTGTCATTACTATTATAAAGATGACGCTGAATGTACTAACTAAACAACCAACCACTATAATCAGCCAACTAGACCAATCAATTGACTCTTGATCAAACTTGTTGGAACTAGAGAAAAGTACAAGTAATTCAGTGTCAAAAAATGAATATTCTGACTCTATTTTAAAAAGCCCATCATCACGAAAGTTAAAGTTAAAAAAAGCGGTTGTTTGCTGGTCTTGAAGGTAGTGAGTTTGCAAGGTAAAGCTGTCATTCTCTACTTGATGATAAATACTTTCAACAAGCTGATCTAATTCTATAACAGCCTCAAATATTCCAATCAGATTCTTTTCAGGGTTACCGCTGCCCTTAACATATCCATTTTTAAAGTGTGGGTAGTATACAACAACCGCATTGTAGCTCTCTTGCTGTTGCACTAAAGCTAATTGCGGAGAGACAGCCATTGTTCCTGTATTGATTGCTTTTCTAACCGTTGGGCCAACTATAGGGTGGTTTAAAACATCAAGCCCAATAGCGCCGCGGTTTGAAGCAAGTGGCTCTGAGAATAGAATAGGCAAATAGTAACTTTGTTTAATCGCTGGTTTAGTTTCACCATCTATTAACTGTTTTAAATAGAACCCTGGGAAATCTTTCTCAACATTTATTTCAAAAGCATTCCTGTTGCGCCCTTCAACTTTTGGTAACCAGGCCAAAGCTCGTACTTTTACGTTAGGGTTAACGATACTTTCAGAAAACAGTCGAAATTCTTCCCTTCTTACTTCATCACTGCTGTTGAATAACCCCTGTAGAGCAATAAGTTGCTGAGTAATCGTATTCTCTAAAATATTTAATGTTTGAGAAAAGCTCGAGGTTTCCACCTCAAACTGATCATGCCGTGACTCTTCGTAGTTGACTCTTGAAAGATAAAATACAAAAGAGACGAGTAGGAATAACATAAAAGCAGGAATGGCAATCCTCAGCCTGTCTTTTTTTTGCTGGTAATAGTCATTTTCGAAAATAGATAAGATTACTGGAGTAAAAAAGATGACGCCTAATAAGTCTCCTACCCACCAAGTAAACGCAATAAATAGGGTGTTAGGTAAAGACAAGCTATTCATTAAAGAGATAGAAGTTGCATTTAGGGAAGCTGCGATTACACAGGATACCGGACCAACTATGAGTAAGAACCGAATTACACTTGTTAAACTAACCGCCTTAATGGGAGTTTCACAAAACTTGATTAACAGTTGCTTTGATACAATTAATTGAAGTGCAGTGCCAAACGCTAAAAGTGTTGGAAGGGTTAACATTTCTATAGAAAACGGGTTTCCTATAATGTTGGAAACCTGATAATTAGCAAGCGTTGACGCTAGAAAAACGCCTAATAGGGCCCATCGCCCAGAGACAAGATATACTGCTAGTCCTACGCCAGCAGCTGGCCAAATACTACTTGCAAAGCCCGGAGGAATGGCAAATAACAATCCAATTTTTGCGAAAACGTAGTAACTAAAAAAAGCTAATAAAACGACAAAAGCTTTATTGTTCGGTAAAATCAAATTAAATCCCTCTGATTTAAATTCGGCAGCAATTTCAGCTACATAAATCGATTATTTAATCTATTAATCAATTTACTTTTTTAATCCATAACTGTCATTAAATTTCTCTTTAAAATGTAAAAAGCCCAGTTGTAAAACTAGGCTTTTTAAGTATAGACGTTATATAAAAACTCTAATGGTTTTCTTTAGCGTGATTTAAACTATACTTTGGAATTTCAACAACTAAGTCTTCATCTCGAATAATTGCTTGGCAGCCTAAACGTGATTCAGCTTCTAAGCCCCATGCTTTGTCTAGCATGTCATCTTCTAGTTCGTCGCTTTCCGCTAATGAGTCAAAACCCTCGCGCACTATGATGTGACAAGTTGTACATGCGCAAACCTTCTCACATGCGTGCTCAATATCAATGTCATTTTTTAAAGCTACATTTAATACTGACTCGCCCTTTTCACCTTCAAGTACAGCGCCGTCAGGACATAAATCAGAATGCGGTAAAAATATAATTTGTGGCATATTAGTTCTCTTCTCTAAAATTTATACGTCATTCACGGAGTGACCCGTCAATGCTTGTTTAATGCTGTCTTCCATTCTTCTTGCGGCAAAAGGCTGACTAATATCGTCTAATACTTTAATAGAAGTCTTAATTACATCGCCATCTGTTTGTGCAGTTGATAGTCTCAAAGCTTCGATAGCGTTATTAATATCTTCTAATTCATTTGCTTGTAATAGATGACCTGATTCGTTTATCGCCATTTCAATAGCTTCAATCATTCGAATCGCATCTACTTTTTGCTCTGCTAACATTCGCGCCGCCATGTCTTCTTTTGCATTCGACATAGACGCTTTGATCATATCAGCAATTTCACTTTGCTCTAGGCCATAAGAAGGCTTAACCTGGATAGAAGACTCTATTCCAGTAGACTTCTCCATTGCCGTAACGCTTAACAAACCATCTGCATCGATGTTAAATGTAACTCTTATTACCGCTATGCCCGCCGTTAACGGAGGAATGCCTTTAAGAACAAAACGCGCTAAGCTTCGACAGTCGTCAACCATTTCACGCTCACCTTGCAATACGTGAATGGCCATCATCGTTTGACCGTCTTTATAAGTTGTAAACTCTTGAGCTCTTGCAACTGGGATCGTGGTATTACGCGGAATAACCTTCTCCACTAAGCCACCCATCGTTTCTAAGCCTAGCGATAGCGGAGTTACGTCAAGTAACAACATATCAGAATCAGGTTTGTTACCAACTAGCAGGTCAGCTTGTATTGCCGCGCCAATCGCTACCACTTCATCAGGGTTTATTGAGGTCAATGGAGTTCGATTAAAAAAGCCTTCAACCTTCTCTCGCACTAACGGAACGCGAGTTGAACCGCCTACCATTACTACTTCTAATATCTCTTCTAGCTCAACACCAGCGTCTTTTACGGCACGACGACAACTTCTTAGTGTTGTTTTAACCAAGGCCTCAATTTCAGATTCAAACTCTGCTCTAGTGATTTGGCCAACAATGTTGCCTTCCACTAATGAGACATTAAATTCGACAGTCTCATTAATAGTTAAAGACTCTTTTAACTCACGACCTAAGTCATACATCTTTCGTAAGCTTTTCGCGCTTAATTTAGCTGTAACGTTTGCGTTTTTAAGCAGTAACTTAACAATGGCTCTATCAAAATCATCTCCGCCTAACGCAGAATCGCCACCCGTTGACAGTACCTCAAAAACACCTTTGTTTAATCTTAAAACCGAGATATCAAACGTACCACCACCTAGATCATAAACGGCAATGACGCCTTCTTTACCAGAATCTAGACCGTAGGCGATCGCAGCCGCTGTTGGCTCGTTGATTAACCTAAGTACCTTTATGCCTGCAATTTCTGCCGCATCCTTAGTGCCGTGTCTTTGAGCATCATCAAAGTAAGCTGGAACAGTGATAACTGCGCCCTGCAATGCATCACCTAATGTTGCAATAGCTTGCGTATGCAGCTTATTAAGGATTTCAGCTGACACTTGAATAGGGTTCTTTTCACCTTGGCGTGTTTGAATGTTAACCGTATGCTCTTTTTCTACAAAGTTATATGGCAAGTCACCATATAGACGATTAATATCCTCAAGGCCTCTGCCTAAAAAGCGTTTCACGGAAACAAGAGTATTTTCAGGGTCACTCGATGCGTTATTTTTAGCTTCATGACCAACAAGAATAGAGTCTTCTAAATACTGTACTGCTGATGGCAAAGACTTGTTGCCCTGCTCATCGGCAAGCACTTCAGGAAGACCACTTCGAACTGAAGCCACTAAAGAGTTTGTTGTTCCTAAGTCAATTCCAACCGCAAGTTTGTGCTCATGAGGGTTAGTACTTTGACCTGGTTCTGCTATTTGTAGTAATGCCATAATAAACCGTTAACTTTCCTAATTTAGTAGTCTAGTAACTTATCTTCTAATGCTTCTGCTTCGCTTTTCAGCTTGTAAATAAAACGTAACTTCTTCACTGACATTGCCGCCAGTTTATACTCTTGCTTATCAAAGTTTACATTAAACTCATCGGTATATAGTTTAATAAGCTTTTTTATATCGCTGTAAAAAACGTCTAGTGCTTGTTCAGGATCATTGCTAGATTCAAGATCTTCAAGCTCTTCTCTGAGCTCCATCTGCTGCATCAAAAAAGCACCATCTTTAATGGTTTCTTGCTCATGTTTTACATCATGACCATGTTCCGCAACCATATACTCGGCTCTATTTAATGAACTTTTTAATGTCTCATAGGCGTCATTAACCTCAGATGCCTGCTGTACCGCTAGTAATTTCTGTTGGTCACTGCCATTAGCAAACTTGTCTGGATGCACTTGTTTTTGAATTGAGCGAAAACGATCTTGGAGGGTCAATAAGTCAACATCAAACTGAACAGGTAAATCAAATAAATCAAAATACCGCATGAGGTCACCTTTTTTAATACAATTTTAGAAACAAAGAAGGCCATATATCGGAATATGGCCTTAGGAATAGCATTTAGCTGAATTTAGATTGTGAAACTTTCACCACATCCACATTCATCTTTTTGGTTCGGGTTAGTAAACTCAAAACCTTCATTTAAACCGTTTTTAACAAAGTCTAATTGAGTGCCGTCTAGATAAACTAAACTTTTTGCGTCAACGATAACTTTTACGTCATTATGCTCAAAGACTTCATCACCTTCTTGCAACTCATCAACAAACTCAAGTACATATGCTAATCCAGAACAACCCGTTGTTTTTACTCCTAAACGCAACCCTAGGCCTTTGCCTCGGTTTGTCAAAAAGGTTCTTACACGGTCTGCTGCTGCATCGGTTAAACTGATTGCCATTACTACTATCCCAACTATTTATTTCTACAATTCTAACTAACTACTTGAACGATATTGCGTTCTTAGTTGCTGCTT
The DNA here is from genome assembly GCF_039523615.1 of Psychrosphaera haliotis. Lineage (NCBI taxonomy): Bacteria > Pseudomonadati > Pseudomonadota > Gammaproteobacteria > Alteromonadales > Pseudoalteromonadaceae > Psychrosphaera > Psychrosphaera haliotis. Next base: position 426,379 of record NZ_BAAAFQ010000004.1, read on the forward strand.
TTTGATTTGTAGTCTTCGATTGCTGCTTTAATAGCGTCTTCAGCTAAAATAGAGCAGTGAATTTTTACCGGCGGTAATGCTAATTCTTCAGCAATTTCAGTGTTGCTAAGTGCTTGAGCTTCTTCAATCGACTTACCTTTTACCCACTCTGTTACAAGTGAAGAAGAAGCAATTGCAGAGCCACAGCCGTAAGTTTTAAACTTAGCGTCTGAGATAATGCCTTTGTCGTCAATTTTAAGTTGTAGTTTCATTACGTCACCACAAGCCGGTGCGCCAACCATACCCGTTGCAATGCTTGGGTCATTCTTGTCAAAAGAACCTACGTTACGTGGGTTTTCATAATGGTCGATTACTTTTTCGCTATAAGCCATTTTTAGCTCCTACATTGCGTTACGCAATTTTAATTTTTTAATGTGGCGTTAGAGTTAATCCCTAACACCATTTTACTATTTGTTTCTCGGCTGAGTACTAGTGACCAGCCCATTCGATTTTTGATAAATCAACGCCGTCTTTGAACATTTCCCAAAGCGGTGACATTTCACGTAACTTATCAATTGAATTGTTTACCTGACCAATAACATGATCAATATCTTCTTCTGTTGTGAAGCGGCCAATACTGAAACGAATTGAGCTATGTGCTAATTCATCTGACAGACCTAGTGCACGAAGCACATATGAAGGCTCTAAGCTTGCAGATGTACATGCAGAACCCGAAGAAACCGCCATGTCTTTAAGCGCCATGATTAAGCTTTCGCCTTCAACAAAGTTAAAGCTTACGTTAAAGATACCTGGGAAGCGTTGTTCCATATCGCCATTGATATACGTTTCTTCAATGTGCTTAATGCCATTCCAAAGACGATCACGTAGCTCAATGATGTGTTGTGTGTCTTTTTCCATATCTTCTTTAGCAACACGTGCAGCTTCACCCATACCTACAATTTGGTGAACCGCTAACGTACCTGAACGGAAACCACGCTCATGACCGCCACCATGCATTTGTGCTTCTAAACGAATACGAGGCTTACGACGAACGTAAAGTGCGCCAATACCTTTAGGGCCATACATTTTGTGAGCAGAAAAAGACATTAAATCAACTTTAAGGTCAGTTAAGTCAATTGCAACTTTACCAGCGCTCTGTGCTGCATCTACATGGAAAATGATTTTACGTTCACGACACATTTCGCCAATTTTTTTGATGTCTTGCATAACACCAATTTCATTGTTGATGTGCATGATGCTTACTAAAACTGTATCGTCACGCATTGCTTTTTCAAGCACGCCTAAGTCAATTAAGCCATTTGCCATAACGTCTAAATACGTTACTTCATAACCTTGACGTTCTAATTCACGACACGTGTCTAAAACTGCTTTGTGTTCAGTTTTTGCTGTAATTACGTGTTTACCTTTTTTAGAATAAAAGTTGGCGGCACCTTTTATTGCTAAGTTATTTGATTCTGTTGCACCAGAAGTAAATACGATTTCACGAGGGTCTGCATTAACCAATTCAGCAATATTGTTACGAGCAATATCAACTAACTCTTCTGCTTGCCAACCGTAGCGGTGTGAGCGAGATGCTGGGTTTCCAAATGTGCCGTCCATAGTTAGACAGTTCATCATTTGTTCAGCAACACGAGGGTCTACTGGTGTTGTTGCTGCGTAATCTAGGTAAATAGGTAACTTCATTTATTTCTCCGCACTCTATTGCTTAATACAATAGTTAAAAATTTTTTAAAGACTATCCGCTACAAAGCGAATGGATGTATTTTTCGAATCCTGTCGTTCTGCGATCCGTTTTACATCTTTTTGATCAACAAGTTCACCAAGGGTGATGTTACTTAAGAAACTCTCAATTCGATCACTGAGACCTTCCCACAATTTATGAGTCAAGCAGCGTGATCCGCCTTGGCAATTTGCTTGCCCAGCACATTTTGTAGCATCAACGCTTTCATCAACCGCCGCTATTACTTCACTAATAGATATATCAGCCGCTTCACGACCGAGAAAATAACCGCCGCCTGGGCCTCTAACACTGTTGACCAGTTGGCCCTTTCGAAGTTTGGCAAAAAGTTGCTCTAAGTAGGATAACGAGATTCCTTGGCGCTCAGAAATATCCATCAACGGCACTGGGCCATTTGACGCATGTAATGCAACATCTAGCATCGCAGTAACTGCATAACGACCTTTAGAAGATAGTTTCATTTACATTCCTTAATGAGCTCGCCGAAAAACGCGCAACGGCTTGATTTACTTGGCTGCGCATTTTACAAACCTGAGTAAATTAGTCAAGTATTAATACCCGACTATTTTAGTAGGTTATTAGTATAATTCAACGTTTAATTGCGGATTTAGGATCATCTTATTTTTGTGTTAGATACTCGGGTCAAATCCTGCTATTCCAGCTTCACGCTGTTTTGCAGCATTTTGCTCTGCTTCTTTAAAATCATCGTCCAAATCAATAATTGGTAAGGCTTTATCACAGACATCGCCGCCCATTTTGCAGACTTCAGTGCATAACGAAGTGATTTTCTCATCCATTATCGAGATATGATCCACCATACGCCCAATGGCACTGGCTACAGGATCTGGATTATCTGGTGATACTGCGTAAGCATCAAAACCATATTTTTCAGCAATTTTACTGCGTTTGTCATGCTTTTCAGGCTCTGCCTTCGTTACCAGTCGGCCTGGAATACCAACTACCGTTGCGCCTTCAGGTACTTCTTTTACAACAACAGAATTTGAGCCAACTCGGGCGTTTTTATTGATAATGATTGGACCTAGAATTTTTGCACCAGCACCTACAACCACACCGTCTTTTAATGTTGGGTGACGTTTACCGCCATTCCAGCTGGTTCCACCTAGCGTAACACCATGGTAAACCGTAACATCATCGCCAATTTCAGCGGTTTCACCAATAACCACACCCATGCCGTGATCAATGAAAAATCGACGACCAATAGTAGCGCCCGGATGGATTTCTACACCTGTAATCCAGCGAGCAATAGTAGATATAAACCTTGCTAACCATTTCCAGTTAGCTAACCACAATTTGTGGCTAACTCGTTGCATCCAAATTGCATGTAAGCCTGGGTAGTTAAAAAAGATTTCGGTATTGCTACGGGCCGCAGGGTCACGGCTGTAAACACTTTTTATATCTTCTTTGATTTGCTCAAACATGATTTACTCTATACGTTCTGAAAATAACAAAAACCGGCAATTTGCTCAGGCCTGCGCCTAATTCCAAATTATAACGATACGGGTGTTAGTCTTTATTTTTAGTAATAGACGTCATAATACCGCGTAAAATATTAAGCTCATGAGCTTCAGGTCTAGCTCGGTTAAACAAGCGACGTAGCTTTGTCATTACTTGACCAGGGTGCTGCTTTACAATAAAACCCGTTTTTGTCAGAGCTTCTTCTAAATGGGCGTAAAAACCTTCAAGCTGTTCGCTGTTTGGGTACTCAACGTCTAACGATTCAAATTGGCTTTGTTGCTCTTCTAGAAAGTTCATACGTACTTCATAACTAAGCGTTTGTACCGCCATCGCTAGGTTTAAAGAGCTGTAGTCAGGATTGGCTGGTATATGTACATGGAATTGACACTGCTGTAGTTCTTCATTAGTTAGACCCGAGTTTTCGCGACCAAACACTAATGCAACTTTATGCTGCTTACCTTCAACAACTACTTTTTTACCACATTCACGTGGATCTAACATTGGCCAAGATAGTGTTCTTGATCTTGCGCTTGCGGCTACGGCTAGTCCACAATCAGAAATAGCATCTTTTAACTCGCTAACAATTCTAGCATTCCCCAAAATATCCGTCGCGCCTGCCGCTAAGGCTGAAGCGTGACTATCTGGTTCTTTAACTGGATCAACCAATACAAGATCTGAAAGCCCCATTGTTTTCATTGCGCGAGCTACTGAACCAATATTGCCTGTGTGTGAGGTATTTACGAGTACTATTCTTACGTTATCTAACATTATCTTCGATTCTATATGCAGTTTAGTCTTATGACTGGAATGGGCGGAGTTTATCACAAAGCTTAGGCGAGATTAAAACACTGTCATTATTTTTAAATAACAAAGCCTGAAACTTTATAGTTCTCAGGCTCTTAATATTTCAATTTTTGCTATTCAGTTTAAATATTTGTCTTAACGGGTTAAGAATATGTCTTAAATAATTAAGAATACATCTCAACAAGCTACTGAATTGGAATTAGCACTTCATTTTTACGATACATCGGCAATGTCATTGGTCCGTTGTAAGCTGCTGTATAAGGCTTACCTGTAACAGTAAAATCATTCTGCTTTAAGTAATCGAGTAAAATATTTGTGTGCTTTTTTACATTGCTGTCGCTTAACGTCCAACTAAAAGTAATAGCGGCGACTTTATAGTTCTTAACTTCTGAGACTTTTACTTTTGGGTTATTCGGTATAGGTGTCGAGTCATAAGTAAAACTGTCAGGCATGACAAAGGACATAACATTAGCCCCACCGGAAGACGCGACGTCACTATTCATAAATACAGGCGCCGTCATCGAAATTTTCATTCCTTCGCCACTCGCCGCATCATTACCCATATAAACAGGCGCTGTCATTGCTATCTCTCGTTGACCTGAATTATCGCCAGCGATGTAATTAAATAAACGTCTGAAAGCACTGTTTCTGCCATCGTCATCCATACTCGTAGAAACCAGAACCATTGACTGATATTCGCGTATTTCTATTTTTGTTTCTGTCTCTTTGTCTTTATCGGCTTTAAGCAATTTATAAGGAGCAGACTCTACCCCTGCTTCGCCCACGATAGAACAACCTGCAAGAAGTGTGGTTACAAAAATTGTTATTAGCTTATTCACAATATTTCCTTATTACGAGTTAAGTGACGCTATATAGTTAACCAAACGCTGGCTTATTTACCTACTTAGCTATCTACTTTCTAGCTATTTACTTTCTTAGATATCTGTTTAGTTACGTAATAAGTTCGACTGTGTATCAAACTTTATTATTTTTCTTTTTCACTTTTGGTCTATTTTCGGTCTCATTTTTTGGAAACCAGCCCAACCAGCCATTGCGCAAACACTAGTTAGAAATGTTCCCCAGCTCCAATCTACGGCCATAATAAATAGCGAAAAACCTTCTAAAATACTGTAACTCGTTAAGTTATAAGCGCCATAACTTGCTAAACCTAACAGTGCACCATCAATGCCTGCGTAATAAATAGGTTTATCTCTATTCGCTACAACTGCTAATACAAAGGTCACGCCACCATACAAGAAGTAGAAAGCTAACCAAGGCCATATTATGAATTCGGTTCGCATCAGGCCCTGCATCTCTTGCTGGTACCAGTCACCTGATATAAAGGTGAACCAAATTAAGTCGAGTACAGCAAAACAAAGAAAAATGGCTAGCATAGAGACACAAATACTAGATAAAAACTTAATGATGTTGTCGCGCATTTACTTTTACTCCATGTTTAAAAGTGACACGTTTTTTAATTACTGAGTTCCCGTAACGAGTAAGTCAGTTTATAGGATCAAAAAAAGGCACAATAAATGTGCCTTTTTATTCTTACTTAAATAAGTTAGCGAGCGCAATGCTTGAAGCTTCACTCGCTATTTTATTCAAATATTAAACCGCTTTTTGAATAATAACTTTTTCAGCTTTATCCGTGTATTGCGTCATCTTGTGGAAGTTCAAGTAACGGTACGTATCCGCCGCTGTTGTATCAATGTGCTTCGCGTATTCCATGTATTCTGCAACTGTTGGGATTTTACCCATGATTGCACCAGCCGCGGCTAGTTCAGCAGACGTTAGGTATACATTTGCACCTGTACCAAGACGGTTAGGGAAGTTACGAGTAGAAGTAGAAAGTACCGTAGCACCATCTGCAACACGCGCCTGGTTACCCATACATAGTGAACAACCAGGAGTTTCAATACGAACCCCAGCTTTACCATATGTGAAGTAGTAACCTTCTTCTGTTAACTGATCACGGTCCATCTTAGTTGGTGGAGCAACCCAAGTACGAGTTGGTAATACACCGCCAAAGTTAGCCATTAATTTACCAGCTGCACGGAAGTGACCAATGTTAGTCATACAAGAACCAATGAATACTTCGTCGATGTTTGTGCCAGCAACGTCAGATAATAGTTTTGCATCATCTGGGTCATTTGGACAACATACGATTGGCTCGTTAATGTCATTAAGGTCAATTTCTAATACGTGTGCGTATTCTGCGTCAGCGTCCGCTTCCATCAATGATGGATTGTCTAACCACTCTTGCATTGCGTTGATACGACGTTCAATAGTACGCACATCACCGTAACCTTCAGAGATCATCCACTTAAGCATAACGATATTAGAGTTTAAGTACTCAGCAACCGCTTCTTCGTCCATCTTGATTGAACAACCAGCAGCAGAACGTTCAGCAGATGCATCAGATAATTCAAATGCTTGCTCAACTGTTAAGCCTTTAAGACCTTCAATTTCAAGTACACGACCAGAGAATTCGTTAACTTTACCGGCTTTAGCAACAGTCAGTAGACCTTCTTTAATACCGTAGTAAGGAATTGCGTGCACTAAGTCACGTAATGTAATACCAGGCTTCATTTCACCTTTAAAGCGAACCAATACTGATTCAGGCATATCAAGAGGCATAACACCTGTTGCCGCAGCAAATGCTACTAGACCAGAACCGGCAGGGAAAGAAATACCAAGAGGGAAACGAGTATGTGAATCACCACCAGTACCAACTGTATCTGGTAACAACATACGGTTTAACCATGAGTGAATTACACCGTCACCTGGACGAAGTGATACACCGCCACGGTTCATGATGAAGTCTGGTAACGTATGATGTGTATTGACGTCAACTGGCTTAGGATAAGCAGATGTGTGACAGAAAGACTGCATAGTTAAATCAGCTTGGAAACCAAGACATGCAAGATCTTTAAGTTCGTCACGAGTCATTGGACCGGTTGTATCTTGAGAACCAACCGTTGTCATCTTAGGCTCACAGTATTGACCAGCGCGAACGCCTTCAACACCACATGCTTTACCAACCATCTTCTGAGCTAGCGTGTAACCTTTTGTAGATTCAGCTGTATCAGTAGGAAGAGCAAAGATGTCTGTTGCGCCAAGACCAAGTACTTCACGAGCACGTGTAGTTAAACCACGACCAATGATTAGTGGAATACGACCACCAGCACGAACTTCATCTAATAACACTTTTGATAATTCAAAAGTAGAGATTACTTCGTCAGTACCGCTACGCTTAACAACGCCTTCATATGGGAAAATGTCGATTACATCGCCCATTTCCATTTTTTGAACGTCTAATTCAATTGGTAGTGCACCTGAGTCTTCCATTGTGTTGTAGAAGATTGGGGCAATTTTGCCACCTAGACACACACCACCAGCACGTTTGTTAGGAACATTAGGGATATCATCGCCCATGAACCATAAAACTGAGTTTGTTGCAGACTTACGAGAAGAACCAGTACCAACAACGTCACCAACATAAGCTAGTGGGATATTGTCTTCTTGAAGCTGTTTAATTTGCTCAATTGGACCAATAGTACCTGGTTGATCAGGGTTAATACCTTCACGTTCCATTTTCAACATTGCAGTTGCGTGCAATGGAATATCAGGACGAGACCATGCATCTGGTGCAGGAGAAAGGTCATCTGTATTTGTTTCGCCAGTTACTTTAAATACTTTAACTGTAATTTTTTCAGCAACTTTAGGCTTGTTTAAGAACCATTCAGCATTCGCCCACGATTCCATAACTTCTTTAGCGGTCTCGTTTCCTGCGTCTGCTTTGTCTTTAACGTCAAAAAACGCATCAAACATTAACAATGTCTTTTTAAGGCCTGTTGCAGCTGTTGCTGCTAGGTCTGCATTGTCTAAAAGGTCAATCATTGGCTCGATATTGTAACCACCAAGCATTGTACCTAGTAATTCAGTTGCTTTTTCAGCAGAAAGAATTGGCGAGCTTGCTTCGCTTTTTGCAACAGCAGCTAAAAAGCCTGCTTTAACATAAGCGGCATCATCTACACCTGGAGGTACACGATTTGTTAACAAATCTAAAATAAATTCTTCTTCGCCAGCTGGCGGGTTTTTGATTAGCTCTACTAAATCAGCAACTTGCGCTGCATCTAGTGGCTTAGGAACGATACCTTCAGCGGCACGCTCTTCAACGTGTTTACGATATTCTTGAAGCACAATGATGTCCTCTTGTTTTATATAGGTGTCACTTCGCACAAAGTAACTATAGACATGAATGTCAGAAAGCGGCTAATTATAGAGACTGGCGGACCTAAAAGAAATAACCTGAACGATATTTAGCTATATTTTGAATATAAATATTCGTGATGGTGTGACAATTAATATTGCCACCTATCTGCAAAAGCATAGGTGGCAAGCTTTTAAGCATAATTAAAGAGTTTATTTACGAATCAACAACTTGTTTAATAATTGAGCTCGTTTGATAAACAACAAGGCAAATACCATTAAAATCATCATTGGTGATGAACTACCACCTGAACTTTTAGTTGGTGTAGTAGTTGGTGTTGGTGTAACTGGCGTGGTTACCGCTTTCTTATTAAGGGTAATTGTAGCCTGCTGAGTCACTTCAGCAATTCCATCCGTTAAGATTAACTTAATAACCCCAGATGCTGCATTAGACGAGGTATATGTAACATCAATTTCCTGACCAATAATAAAGTTGCCTGAGCGACTATCTGTAGTGAAACCTTCTGGTAATTCCCATAAGTAAAATAGCTCACTGTCAACGTCAGTACCTGCAGCCGACAGGGTGATTGTATCGCCTTCTGTAATGCTACTTGGGACATTTAATGCAGTGATTACAGGTGCATCATTCACAGCCGTAATAATTACATTCACACTTGCGGTGGAGGTTTTGTCATTACTATTAGTTACAGAGTAACTGAATGAGTCTGAACCAAAGTAATTGGCATCAGGTGCATAAGTAAATACTCCGCCATTTACCGAAACCGTGCCATTTGACGGCTCGCTTTCTAGGGCAAGACTTGAACTATTAATAGTAAAGTCTTGCTCTTCAGTAAACACATTGGTTAAACGGCCTTCATTTCCAACACGTGCAACAACCCCTGCACGATCACCTGTTAAGTCATTATCTAACACACTCACTGTGATTGACCCATCTTCGTCTATGGAAACATTGTCATTGATTGCAAACTCAGAATTAAAATCAACATTGTTAATTGTGAAATCAACGGTAAGTGTAGCCGCGGCAACATATTCAAATGACAGTCCAGACGTTGCAGAAGTAACTGCTGATTGACCAGTACCATTAAACCAATACGAGTAACCCAATGTGCCATCCGGAGACTCTAACCCAACGGTATAAAAGTTAGGTTGTTGAGGAACATCCATATAGTTAAACCAGATGTTGTCTGTGCCTTTTTCAATAATAACTTGGAAAGTAAAAGCAACATCAGCACTTGTTATTCCCCAGTAATCCAGTCCAAACCCTTGGCTTTCACTTACCCAAAGCTGAACCTCATGCCATTGAATGATCAAATACTCAGAGCCGTTCGCCGCATAGTCTAGATAATAAAGGCTGCCTCCACCTGTATCCAAAGCGCTTGTATCTGCTAATTCATCTAAATCGAAATCAGTCCAAAACGGCGCTAACACACCTGAGATATCACTTTGTGCTGGTACGTTGCGGTTTGCTGCTAAATTCACCGACGCAGGAAGGTCATTGCCAATGATGATCAAACCATTTTCACTTACTGTAATCTTAGATTGTGCTTCACCGAAATAATCAAACTCAATAGGCAGCTCAAATGTAAATTCGTCACAACCACTATTACAAGTCACGATATTTGCATTTAAACCGCTATCACTTAAATCAAGGTTAATCGGCAACTCACTGGAAGTATTAAACTTCGCTGGCTCAAGATTGGAATTAACCACTAAGCTAGAAGACGTTTTTTCAATAGACGTCGCTAATGGTGACTGCACAGAATCAACATCAAATTCCGCGCCACCTAATGCGTCTAACTCTACTTTAAATGTATTGTTTGTAGTGGTGTTAGTTGTCTCCAGTCTATAGCTCTCCGAGCCTGTATCACTATTGGTTTTTGTTAGTGTTATTTTGTCGCTATTCTCAATGCCTTGTGAAATTGCTATAGCTTGTGTAATTGTTTGACCTTGTCCATTACTCCAAACTAATTGACCAAAATACCAGCCGGGTGCAGCATCTAACGGTAACTCAAATTCAACGCTGAAGTCAGTTTGCTGATTATCTGCGTCTAGTGTTAATACAAATGGAGCTAAAGAAGCCGAGATGTTTGCGTCAAACATTTCCACTTCACCAGTCCAAGTTTGAGCTTGTGATGACAAAGTGATCAGTTTGTTCGATATTTCACAGAGTATAAAACATTGATTGTTCGCTAAGTTTGGCTTTTCCGCATAGGTTGTAGATGCCATCGCCTTTTCAATGTTTAATCGTCCAGATCCTGTTTCAAACGCGGTAGCAAGCCTTGTATCTGTTGTATCTGTGACCCCAGTATCAACGCTGCTAATTAGAATGTTCTTAATTTGCGTAGCAGTTAACTCATCATTGTATTGCTTAAGCAAAGCCGCCGCGCCAGAAACCATTGGCGTTGCCATACTAGTTCCACCTAAATAAACGTAATCTAAACCTGGACTCACTTCATCGTCAGGCGATGCAGCAGATAAGATCAAGTCACCCGGCGCTGACATATCAGGTTTAATAAAACCATCATCACCGTTTGGCCCTAGTGAACTAAAGCCCGAAACTACATCGGCAAGTTCAGCGTCATTTGATGATTCAAACATGCCGTTCATGGAGAAATTTTCTGCGCCGCTGTTACTCAAAAAGTCGAGAATGCGTTGACCATTAACATCACTTACAAATGTGGTTGGTATCGTTATCGAGTCATCCAGTTGCATGCGTATTAGCGCGCCAGGTTCGTTATTCAATACTACCAAAGCTACAGCTCCAGCCTCTTGTGCAAAGCCAGCTTTAGCTGCAAACGTACACGTCCCTCTTTTTACAATGGCAACCTTGTCAGTTACTGAACCTGAAGTCCAAGCGTTACACCCAAGTTGCCCCTCATCTGTTGCTAATACACCAGTCGCATTAAATGTTGTACCATCCACAAAACCATCGCCAGGTAAAGAAACAACACGGTTACTACCGAATTCTAAAATATAACCAGATATAAGGTCCGTGGTAATTGATGCAACGGTAATCCCGGATTCAATACAACCTGGACAGCCAATTGATTTCGGGCCCAGCTCACCTTCATTACCAGCAGCTGATACAACTACAATATTGCTTGCTTCTAATTCTTCAAAAACTGTTTTGTAAATTGAATTATTTGGTGAACCACCAGAGTCAGATCCCCAGCTGTTATTAATAATATGAGCACCGTCTTTGGCCGCATCGTTTAACGCAGCTAGCAAACCTGCTGAATCTCCGGTTCCATCTTGTCCCCAAAGTGCTTTGTAAACCATTAAATAAGCACCAGGTGCCACCCCAACTAAGATCTCGCCCGACTCAGTAACCACCTCTCTACCTGTTGCAATACCCGCAACATGGGAGCCATGACCGCTCAGTGCTTGCGGTGAATTAAACTCGCCATCGGCTAAATTAGCTTGTTCGTAAAACCTTGCAGTTATTAATTTATTATTACAAAACGAAGGAACTTCAGCACAATAATCATCGGTTGCTTTAGTCGCTGGAGCCTCCATTCCTGCATCTCTAAACATAGGGTTTTCTGGATTAATACCAGAGTCAATGACAGCTATTCTAATTCCTTTTCCTGCCATTGATTGCCCGCCCACTTTATCCCAAGCTTCATAGGCTTTTATAAGAGGCAAAGCACGGTCCAATTTTGCTTGGTAGGTTTCAACTGGGTAAGCCGCTTTAACATTTGGTAAACTTCTTAACTGCTCTAATGACAACTTGGTTTCTAGAGCTATACCGTTAATAACAAAGTCATACTCAGCATATACTTTGGCCGATACATCTTGTTTAGTGATCGAGTATTTAATATTTTGGCGTTGTTTAATTTGAGCAGCTTGTTCCAGCTTCAACGAAGAACTAGGTGAATTAACCGAACTTGCGCCTGCCTTTTGATGCTTTAATATCGATTTTGCTTCACGCTGTATTTGAATGAGCGGCGTACTATTTAGCTGAATAATGTATTTATCTTTCTCAACATTACGTTGCTGATGCGACATCACTTTTTGGCCGATCAAACGTTGCTTCAATTCGACTTGGTTAGTTGTTTGACTCGCACTAACTGTAAATACGCTAGATAAGCCTAATAAAGCCACACAACCAATTATTGGCAGGGTACTTTTTATATTCATATTCAAACTCTTAATTGGTTTTATTGGAACACTAATTCATAACAATGTAGAAAGCACTGATACAAAGCGGCTGGACATAATAGATTCTGATTATCCTATGTCCAATATTAGTTTAAATAACCTACTATAATTTTGTAACTAAGTATGTATTAAATAATTCGGTATACACCTTATGTTTGAGACGCTTTTATTGTGTTATAACAGCAATATTATTTAGTTATTGAAAATACGAGGAATGTCTGTGTCTGAATGGATGACCATATTGCCGCCGTTATTAGCGGTTATTGTAGTACTTTGGAAAAAAGAAGTAATTTTGGCGCTGCTGGTTGCCATTTTTTGCTCTGAATTACTGCTTATTCTTAGCTCACAAGGTTTACAACCTGCACTTACTGAGTTCTCAATAGCTAGCGTAGAGCGTGTAATCGGTGTATTTGGCTCACCCGATAATACACGTATTTTAACCTTCTCGATGTTAGTGGGCGCTTTACTGGGTTTCATGCGCTACTCTGGTGGAGTAACCGCTACCGTTGAATTTCTTATTAAAAAAGGCATCAGTGGCACGGCTCGTCGAGCAAGAATGTTACCCTTTTTAACTGGTATTACTATTTTCATAGAATCCAATCTATCTGTACTAATGTCGGGCATTATCTCAAGAGGATTATTCGACAAGTTTAATATGAGTCGAGCAAGGCTTGCTTATATTATTGATAGTACCAGCGCACCAATTTGCATTCTCATTTTGATGAACGGTTGGGGCGCATATGTATTAGGATTAGTTAGCAGTTACGAACTAGAACAGTCTGCAGTTTCAACTCTAATTCAAACTATCCCTCTTAATTTTTATGCCTTAATCACTATCGCCATTGTGTTGTACACTATTATTGCTGACAAAACACACGGACCTATGAAAGAAGCAGAGGCAAATCCTAAAAAAGCATTAGAGACCACTGACATTGAGATAGAAGCCTCTAAACCTCGCTTTATGCTAATCCCTTTATTTACCATGTCAGTTTCTATGGTTGGCTTTATGTTCTGGACTGGAAACGGCAATTTTACCGATGGTTCTGGTTCTCGTTCAGTGCTTTACGCAACTGCATTGGCGGCATTAGTTGCCTATGTCATGATGATTATGAGCGGCCGTTTTACCCACAAAAAAATGACAGAAATTAGCTTTAAAGGCATGAATGAATTACTGCCGTTAGTTGTAATTGTTTTGTTTTCGTTAGCGCTAGGTGCAAGCTTAAAAGAGCTAGGCACAGGTAAATTTATAGCGAGTATCGTTGCTGGAAACATTCCACTATTTTTAATCCCTGCGCTTATTTTTGTCGCCGGCGGATTAATGTCTTTCTCTACTGGAACATCTTGGGGAACCTTTGCGCTGTTAATCCCAATTGGCATGCCACTTGTTATTGAGCTAGGTTTGCCTGCACCACTAATTTTGTCGGCAATATTGGGCGGTGGTATTTTTGGTGATCACTGTTCACCAATTTCTGATACTACTGCAGTATCTGCCGTTGCCTCAGGCTGTGACTTGCTTGAACACGTAAAAACACAGCTACCTTACGCCCTTACGGCGGGTGGTTTAACCGTTGTATTCTATATCATTGCCGGTTTAGTTATGTAGTTCAATTAGGGCACTTACTCTTGCTTAAATCTTACTCTTGATTAAATAAAGACGTTAGTGCCCATTTGATTTAACAACAATGTTTATGTGCCCTTCGCTGTTTTGACTGGACTCTTGCCCGCTCCCTTTATTAGGCCAAACAGTTGCTTCGCAATACTTTCATATGCCTCACCTTTTATAACTCTGTTTTCCATGCTGTCTTCATGCGAGCCTGAACGCGTGCCAGATTCGAAATAGACGTTATAACTGTACGTCGACATTACTGAATCTACTTGCGCTTTAAAGTACTCCACTTCATAGGGAGCCCTAAGACTGACAAAAACAGTCTGTAAACCAAGTGATTTTGCTTTTTTGAACAGCGCCATATATCGCGCATTTTTTTGATTAGTCGATATCGAACGTAATTGGCGTCGTTCCGCTTGGTCTACACCAACCATTTCGTAAGGTGATTGTTTGGGCGATATAGAACCTATCAGCAAACCATCAAATTTTGCACCATGACTTAAAGAACCAGTATTTTTAGACTGTGAGTGAATCAACGCAGCCTCGGATAAGCAGGTTAATTCAACACGTTTTACTTTGGGATTCTTTGTGTTTTTTGCAGCCTGGGCCTCATTAATAGCATTTGAAAAAGCCTCACACTTGCCTGAGTCCGGCATAACCGACAGCAATCGATAAATAGCATTATCTCGATTTTGTTTTGTTTCCTGACGATAAATAGCTAAATGACCATTACCTTTTAATACAGTCAGGCTTTTATCTGAAAGTTGTTGGTGAAGTCCTTTGTTTTGTAGTTGCTGGCCTTTCTCTTTGTTATGCAATTGCTGGTCTTGCGGCTCTTGGGCTTTAGTTTTGAGTTTCAATTTAGTCACTAGAATGGACTGATACGAATACCATAATTCTTGTTTATTTATATCGCCCTTCAGTACTTTATCTTTTAGTTTTGTTATTAAATGGGTAAAGGCGTTTATTTGCGATGGACTATCAATCACCATTGGCATTAACGCGACATCAATACCAGCGTTAAAGGTTTCAGTTACTGCTTGTTCTGCAGTGAAGTGTTTAGCAATTGCTCCCATATCCAACGCGTCAGAAATGACTAAGCCTCTAAAGCCATATTCTTTTTTTAACAGTCCCGTGATAATTTTTCTTGATAATGTTGCTGGCCTGGTGATCTGCAAACCCGCTTTTGAGGTGATTTGGCTATTGTCCAATGCTGGAAACTGAATGTGCGCAGACATAATAAAATCCACTGCATTTGTTTCGCTCAAATAACGAAATGGAGGTAGCTCTACTTTTTCCAACTCTTGGCGCGGCGATATCACTGCAGACAAACCTGAATGACTGTCTATTGACGTATTTCCGTGACCTGGGAAATGTTTTGCTGTTGTTAATATATTAGCGTGACGCATGCCTTCAGACATAGCTTGTCCAAGCACACCCACAACCTTTGGGTTGTCACCAAAGGAACGCACGTTTATCACTGGGTTGTTGGGGTTATTATTAACATCTACATTAGGAGCAAAGTTTAAATTGAAGCCTAACTGGTGAAGTTGCTGTCCAATGGCCTGTCCAACTTCGTTTGCATAGTCAGCTTTATGTGAATGGTAAGTAGCTCCAATCGCCATGTTTCCAGAGAACGCCGCATACTCAACTCTTGGTAACCGAGCGACACGCCCACCTTCTTGATCAATGCCAATAAACAAGGGCAAACTCGACTTTGACTGCGACGCAGCCAGTTGAAACTCTTGGTTTAACTGTGTGACTTGTTGGGTGTTTTGAATGTTCTCAGAAAATAAAATAACGCCACCAATACCAGACTCTCGAATAAAGCGTTTTATTTCCGGATTTAATACCACTAATGGTTCAGTGCAGTGTTTTTTCTTTTGTTCACAGTAAAACCTAAAGTCCAACATCATTTTTTGCGCTAAAGCAGTTTTGATCCAATCGTTTGAATCTGGCATGGCTTTAAAACCGTGACGCTTTTCAGTTGCTTCCGCTTTAGTAAATGAACTACAAAATAGAGCAATTACGATGAACAAAAAGATATTTTTAATCTGCACTTTATTTACGTTTCCAGTCTGAGGTTTTTTTAGTACATTGTTGTTGCATAACAGGATACCATTTTTATGAAATTTATCATCGGCATAGACGGCGGCGGCACTAAAACCGTCGGACAAATAGTTAACTTATCTAATTCCCAACGCTTTGACGCCACAACAGGCCCTAGCTCACTTTCTCAAGATGTTGAAAAAGCGTCGGAAACATTGTCACACCTAATCACAGATCTTATTCAACAAGCGAATGCTCAAAACGTCAGCGTTGCAATCGGCGTGGCTGGCGGAGGAAACTCAAGTTTAGTTCGTAGGTGCCAAGAGCTCATTATTAATGAAACCGGAATATCACAACTTGCAATAGTAGAAGACTGTGAAACTGCCCTTTTAGGTGCAAAAGGTGCATCACTTAACGACGATGTTGCACTAGTTACTTTAGGGACAGGTTCATTTGTTGCAACTTCACTCGACAATAAAAGCAGTTATTCTGGTGGTTGGGGTTTTCCGGTTGGAGATGAAGGCAGCGGTGCAAAACTTGGTTTTTACTTAGTTAATCATTTTCTAAAAATGTGGGATGCCAGCCAAGCTGAAAACACTGATAACCCGCCACAGAATCAAGACCCTTTATATTCGCTGTTAGTGACAAAACTAGGAGCTAATAAAGATGAAATATTACACCAGTTATCTTCTGCTTCACAAAGTGATTTCTCAAGTTTAGCTCCATTGGCATTCGAGTTTTTTACATCATCAAAACTAGCTAAGGCCGTTTTAAATAAGCATTTACAGGATGTTGTTGAGCTACTGAGTAGCATTAAAAGCCCTGAAATTATATTAACGGGTGGTTTAGCAAGCAATACTCTTGAGCACTTGATAGCGGCGGATCTCATTCCAAACATTACTAAGCGTATTCGCATTATTAAGAGTCCGAGTTTATTAGGCGCGCTTTTAATGGCAGAGAGCATTGACGGCATCGTAAATGATGGCCGCGTTATAAATGGTGACAGTGTAGCTGGCAATAATACGCTAGCAGATTCTGTACAAGAGGCAACTACTCAATCTACGCAAAAAAACGATAACAATTTAACACCTTTAGACAAGCTAGTATCTGAACAACGAAACCCTGCTTCTACTCATTTAGACATCATGAATAGCCAGCAGATTGTTTCCTTGATGAATGCGCAAGACATGTTAGTGCCGCAGGCAATTGAAACTGTTTCAGCAAGCATTGCAGAAGCGATTGATACAATTACCCATTCATTAAATAACAACGGACGTTTAATTTACATGGGCGCTGGTACCAGTGGCCGTTTAGGCGTGCTTGATGCCGTAGAGTGTCCACCAACATTTAGTACAAATCCCAATACCGTTATTGGTTTATTAGCGGGCGGAGAAGGTGCAATGTTTAAAGCCGTTGAAGGTGCGGAGGATAGCGTTGAACTTGGCCAACAGGACCTTGTGAACTTAAACCTAACTGCAGCGGACGTTGTTGTTGGCATAGCCGCAAGTGGACGCACGCCTTATGTCATTGGTGGTTTAAATTATGCGAAGTCATTAGGTTGTCAAACCATCAGCGTCACGTGCAACCCTGTGGCTACCATTAATGATATTGCTAGTATTCCTATTGCAGTTAACTTGGGACCTGAGGTGTTATCAGGCTCAACTAGGCTAAAAGCAGGTAGCGCACAAAAGATGATCCTAAACATGCTAAGTACCGGCACTATGGTGCAATTGGGCAAGTGTTATGAAAATCTTATGGTGGATGTAAAAGCGAGTAATAAAAAACTCGTGAAAAGAGCCTGTCGTATCATAGAACAAGCCTGCGATGTTTCTTTTGAGTATGCTGAGCACTTATTAAATGACGCTCAATACAACGTAAAATTAGCTATTTTAATGCACAAGTCTGGATTAAGTCGTGAACACGCAACGCAACATCTTGCTAATCATAACGGCTTCTTAAGACGCGCTTTGGAAACTCAGTAACAGCACAATCATGAACAACCTAGTACTAAAGGTTCTTATTAAACGTTCTTATTAAAGATTACTTATTAAAGTACTTATTAAAGTACTTATTAAAAATGGAGTTATTTCGTGAAGCATTGGGCACTAATAATTTTTGCTATGTTCTTCTCTATGAACTGCTGGTCCAGTGAAATTGAACCTGGCGAAGCCTTACCTAATGTAACTGCGCCTATTGGCACTGCACTTGATAAAGCTGCACGTAATCAAACAACAGTCATACAAGTTGGGGCAGAACAAATTCAAGCTTACCTTCCTTTGCTCAAAGGCAAGCGAGTAGGACTGGTGGCTAATCAAACTTCTGTCGCCTTTCGGGTTGATGACTTTCTAATTATTGATGTTGATGTTGATGTTGATGTTGATGTTGATGTTGATGTTGATGTTGATGTTGATGTTGATGTTGATGTTGATGTTGATGTTGATGTTGATGTTGATGTTGATGTTGATGTTGATGTTGATGTTGATCAGGCAGAAGCTACACAATATGAAAAAAGCAATCAAGTAACCAACATTCATTTGTTAGATTTATTACTGGCCCACAAAGTTAATGTCACTCACGTTTTTGCACCTGAACACGGTGTCAGAGGTGATCATAGTGATGGCGAAATAGTTAAATCTTCCGTCGATGCCAAGACTGGTATTCCCTTAGTTTCCATTTATGGAAAAAATAAGCGGCCTCCTGCCAAAATAGTTGAGCAACTTGATGTCATTGTTTATGACATTCAGGATGTGGGAGCTCGTTTTTACACTTATATCAATAGCATGTTTTACATGATGCAAGCGGCTCAAGAACAAGGCATTCCTTTTATTGTACTTGATCGACCTAACCCACACCTTCAAAAAGTTGATGGTCCAATGCTTGATCCTGAATTCAGATCCTTTGTTGGATTACTGCCAGTGCCCATGGTTTACGGGTTAACCGTTGGAGAATTGGCGAAAATGATAGTTGGTGAAAACTGGCTAAACACTATTCAACCTCTAACGAAGAACACCATGCCTAAACCACTTGCGTTAACAGTCGTTCCCGTTAATCACTACCAACGTACTTCAAGTTATAACTTACCCATTCCACCAAGCCCAAATTTGCCTAACGCAAAGGCTGTAGAGTTATATCCGTCACTCGTGTTATTTGAAGCCACAACCGTAAGTATTGGTCGAGGTACCTCACTACCCTTTCAAGTTATAGGTCACCCTAAAGTATTTACAGGCGAGTTTACATTCACACCTCGCTCCATCGCTGGCGTGTCTAAATATCCTAAGTGGGAAAATACGCAACTCACAGGCACCAATCTTTCAATAATAAGTGATACAAAGACGGACCCAACGAGCTCAAAGGCGGGTTCAACAAGCTCAAAGTTAAACTTTAGTGGCTTGCATCAATGGAACCTACTTTTTAAGCTCAAAGCTGATAAGAATAAAGGCCTTATCCATCCGCACACTTTTATTGACCGCCCTGCATTTTTTGATAAGTTAGCTGGAACCAGTAGCTTTAGAAAAGCTCTACTAGATGGGGAATCTATCGAAGCTATTAGAAAAGATTGGGCACCAGGGTTAAATCAGTTTTTGATAGACCGACAACCGTATTTAATTTATCGATAAGCCAAATACTATTTTTTAAAAAGCCAACTACAGATTTTTCAATACCTCAGTGCGACTTAAGGATAACCATGCTAAATATTATTGTATTAACAAATATGGATGTTTCGGCGCACTATGCTTTAAATTTGTTACTGCCTGCTATTAATAATCACAATGTCCATATTTTCAAATCAAGCAAAGTAGGCGGAACAAAAAACCTACCCAAAGAACTGGTTGAGCTAGGTCAGTTTGAGTCTAGGCTATTACAATCATCCGATTTTAAAAGTAGTCCACTTCACTCTGCGACCTTACTCGACAATATCAATACACCCGAAGGTTTTGAACAAGTATCAAAATTGAAGCCAGATGTAATTTTATCCATTAGGTTTGGCAAAATATTAAAGAACCCAATTATAAAATTACCTAAGTTTGGTGTGCTCAACTTACATTCAGGCTTGTTACCCGAGTTTAAAGGCGTAATGGCGACGTTTTGGGGAATGTTAAATACAAATGAAAAACAAGTAGAGTCAAAAGTGGGTCTTAAAAATGACCTTATCGGCGCTACCATTCACAGTATTGACGACGCCTCTATTGATACAGGAAAAATCATTAGTCGAATACCAGTCGAGATAGAGCGTTCAAGGTCATATTGGTGGAATGTTTTAAACGTCTATAAGTACAGTGTGCCTGAATTAGTGAAGGCTATACAAAGCATCGAAGACGGTAGAAAACTTAATGGTAGTCCTCAAAAGGATGAGGGAGACTACTTTAGTTATCCAACTGAAGAAAATATGTTGGCCTTCCATAAAAAAGGGTTCAAACTTTTTGAACCCTCTGTTCTTAGTGACTTTCTAAACGAAACACTTAGCTGATAATCAATAAAACATGAGGCGCCACAACCAGCTGCTATTCAAGTAATCTTCACAACTTCTTAATTGTGTTGCGTAGCGCTTAGCTCGACTATCAACTTTATTTGCTACACGAACTAACCAAGCTTTTTTCCTGTAGGTTTTGCGTTTGTATCCACCCCAACCTTCGTGATAATTCAAATATTGGTTTTTCGCATCCCATTTCGACACTTTATTCAATCGATTAGTTTTAGCGGTATACCAGCCCATAAAATCAATGGCATCTTCAAAGTCAGAGCGACTACTCCATGAGTTTCCAGACTCTTTAACGTACTCATCCCATGTTACGGTTTTAGCCTGGGAATAACCATAGGCAGAGCTAGCTCGACCAATTGGTATAAAGCCTAAAAAATATTCCATAGGCGGCGCTGCGTCAGCTTTAAAAGAGCTCTCTTGATACATCATTGCCATAACAACATGAATAGGCGTTCCCCACCTATCATTCATATCGTTTGCGTCATCCCACCAGTCTTCTCTTTCTTTAAATATTTCGCATACATTTGAGATATTTTTAGGTTGAGGGGTAACACAACCGCTAACTAATATTGTTAAAATTAAAATAATGACACTTTTTTTCATTTTAATTGAACTTTCCTGCTGAAACCTGTCAAACGTTACAGTAACAGATTTTTCCCTGAGTTTTGTTGTTGTTTGACGAGTAAATTATTATTTGCTCGTTTTTTTTTGCCTGCGATTTAGTAACGCTAAAATCGAAGTTGGTAAAATAATATGAATTAAATACTAAGTTTAATAGTTCTTTAAATCATGAGGTTATGAATATAATTAAATTAAATCGGAATTAATTGAAGATTCTAAGAACTTTTTTGTTTAGAGGTGTCTAACATAGTGAAAGCAGTTTTTTTCATTCCCTGGAAGTTGTTGTTATTTTAGCGAGCATATCATTTTGCTCGCTTTTTTTTGTCTGAAGTTTGAGAACGGCCGCTAAACCTTAACAGCAAAATACTTTTCTAAGAATTCGTCAAATGACACTTTGTCATTCGCTTCAATTTCTTTTCGCGTTTTAATTGAATCTATCCCTTCAGCCAATAACAAATCAGGCGTAAAAATACTTGGGCTATGCTCCGCGTGTTTTTGTTTGTACTCGTCTGCTAACGCTAAGGCGTAATAACCATTATCCGTATTTTTATTTAATAACGTATCTAGTAATTGCCCTGACAAGGTTTTGCTTGGATCATCTTTACACGCCCAAATAGAACTGATTGCATCGCTGTAATCAGAGCCACCTAAGTGAGCGTCTAACCAGTGAGATATCTCTTTCATTTCGTCAAAAATAGTTGATAACCACTCGTTGCGAGAAATTGCCTCGCCGTGTTTTATAAGCTCTAAATAATCGGCACGACCATTCAAAACAATACGGTCTTGATTTTCTTCCGACTCAGCTTGTTGCTCTTGTGACAATTCATCTTGATCCGTCAATAAACAGAAAAGCATAAAGACATCAATAACTCTCATTTGTTCTTTTGAAATGCCCACTGGAGAGAATGGGTTTACATCCAGCGCTCTAAGTTCAACGTACATGATGCCCCGATTTTCAAGCGCATCTGTTGGTTTCTCACCTGACTTTGCTACCTGCTTAGGACGAACGGGAGCGTAAAGCTCATTTTCAATCTGAAGAATATTATGATTGAGCTGTTTGTACTCTCCATTCTCTTTTACGCCTAGCTTTTTATAATCCAACGATTCCGTGCGAATCGCGATTCGTAACTTTTCGATATATTCTTTTAAACAGCCATACTCAACGTTCAGCGCCGATTGCTCACTATTGGTATAGCCTAAATCACTCATACGTAATGATGTTGCGTGCGGTAGATATACAGAGCCTTTGCCAAGCTTTTCAAATGGGATTGCGCCACCTTTACCTTCAAGGAAAGAACGACACATTGCTGGCGAAGCACCAAATAAATAAGTAACAACCCATACATAACGTTTAATATTTCTTACCATTCTCATGTATTGTTCAGACTGAAACTCGCCTATGCAGCCACCTTTGTACTCGCCTTCTTCTTTCTTAAGTGCAGCCCAAAAGGATTCTGGTAGTGAAAAGTTATAGTGAATACCCGCTATCGCCTGCATCATTGAACCGTAACGATTTTTTAAGCCTTTACGGTAAGTGTGTTTCATTTTACCAACATTTGATTCGCCAAAATAAGCGAGAGGGATCTCATCTTGATTCTCAATAAAACACGGCATGCTCATCGGCCATAACATTTCGTCGCCAATGTGTTGAGAGACAAAATGATGAATATCAAAAAGCTGCGTATACGTTGTATCAATATTATTGGAAGGAGGAGTAATTAACTCCATTAATGCCTCTGAATAATCCGTTGTAATATAAGGATGAGTTAATGTTGCTCCCAACACTTCTGGGTGCTCAACTTGAGATATTTTACCATTTGGTGAAACGCGTAATGTTTCTCTCTCGATACCACGCTTAATGTCTTTTAAAGCGTTAGTAAAATCAACAGAAGATAATTTGTCCAGACGGTTTTTAATGGTAGTCAAAATGCACTCTTTCCTTAACGAATTCAAAATTCAGAATAATCGCTTTTAATGGCGTCATTAGACCTGATTATAAAGGTCTGGCTTTCAATTTATTTAACTTTTTTTGTTTATAAATCAAAAAAGCCATCTTTACGATGGCTTTTTATGCACTCAAGCTAAAGTTTTTAAACTATAGCGATAAAATGCTCGACTATCCAACCCACTTACGTGCGTTTCTAAACATTCTCATCCAAGGGCTATCTTCTAACCACTCATCAGGGTGCCAAGAGTTGCTAACCGTTCTGAATACTCGCTCAGGGTGCGGCATCATAATTGTGACACGGCCATCATTAGTAGTTAATGATGTAATACCTTCTGGCGAACCATTTGGATTAGCTGGGTATGTCGTGGTTTTTTCGCCACGGTTATCTACATACTGCATAGCAACTGTGTTTGACGACAACGCCTCAGCAACTGATTGTTCCGACGTAAATTCAGCTCTACCTTCACCATGTGATACAGCGATTGGCATTTGCGAACCTTCCATACCTTGGAACAAAATAGACGGTGATGGTTGAATTTCTACCAGACTAAAGCGAGCTTCAAAGCGTTCTGATTTATTATTCACAAATCGAGGCCAGTGATCAGCACCAGGAATTAGTGAACGTAAATTAGACATCATCTGACAACCATTACATACACCTAAACTAAAGGTGTCATCACGATGGAAGAATGCTTTAAATTGAGCAGATAAATCATCATTAAACAGAATTGACTTAGCCCAGCCTTCGCCTGCACCTAATACGTCACCGTATGAGAAGCCGCCACAAGCCACTAAACCAACAAAAGACTCGAGCTTAATACGACCCGATTGTAAGTCACTCATGTGTACGTCAATGGCATCAAAACCAGCGCGGTTAAAGGCAGCCGCCATTTCTACATGTGAGTTAACGCCCTGCTCTCGTAAAATAGCAACTCGAGGTCCGTTTCCATTACTTTTAGCAATAAATGGAGCTGCAACATCTTCATTAATATCAAACGTTAAACTTGCGCTTAAACCTGGGTCTTGAGTATCAAACTTAGCATCATGCTCTTGCTGAGCGCACTCTGGGTTATCACGCAATGACTGCATTTCAAACGTAGTTTCAGCCCAAATTGTTCTAAAGTGTGTACGAGTATTATTTAATATCTCTTCACCATTTAATGAGAACAACAGTTTATCGTCGGCCGTCACATCGCCAATTACAGATGCATAATCTGTCATGCCGTGGTTGGCAAGTATTGTCATTACTTCGTCAACATTTGACTCGGCAACTTGAATCACTGCACCTAGCTCTTCAGAGAATAAAATGGAAAGTGCATCCGTGCCTAAATTATCTAGGCTTACGTTTGCGCCGGCTTTACCCGCAAAGGCCATTTCAGCTACCGTTGCAAATAATCCACCGTCTGAACGGTCATGATAAGCTAGCAATTTACCAGTAGCACTTAGCGCTTGAACAGAATCAAAGAAACCTTTTAACAGCTCTGGAGCGTCTAAATCCGGTGCGCTTGTACCTAATTGATTATAAACTTGCGCTAAACAACTGGCACCTAAACGGTTTTGCTTGTTGCCTAAGTCAATTAAAATTAACTTTGATGCACCTTGATCTGTTCTCAACTGCGGAGTTAATGTTTTACGAACGTCTTCTACTCTAGAGAACGCTGTAATAACCAATGACAGAGGTGAAGTGACTGACTTATCAGTTCCATCTTCATCTTGCCATTGAGTCTTCATCGACATTGAGTCTTTACCAACTGGAATCGTTAAGTCTAACGCTGGGCATAACTCTTCGCCTACCGCTTTTACCGCTTCATACAAACCAGCGTCTTCACCAGGGTGACCTGCTGCTGACATCCAGTTTGCAGACATTTTTATTCGTTTTAACTCACCAATATTAGCCGCTGCTATATTGGTAATTGACTCAGCTACCGCCATTCGCGCAGAAGCACCATAGTTTAATAATGCAATTGGCGTACGTTCGCCCATCGACATTGCTTCACCATGATAACTATCAAGTGACGCAGTAGTAACAGCCACATCCGCAACAGGGACCTGCCATGGGCCAACCATTTGGTCGCGCGCAACCATGCCAGTTACAGAGCGGTCACCAATGGTGATCAAAAAGGTCTTTTCTGCAACCGTTGGTAAACGCATAATGCGTTCAGCCGCATCTAAAGGAGTAACACCGTTTAAATCTAATGCGCTACCTGCCGTAGTTTTAGATTTAACGTCGCGATGCATTTTAGGCGCTTTACCTAATAAAACGTCTAACGGTAAATCAACAGGTTTGTTATCAAAGTGATCATCAGTTAGCGTTAAATGGCGCTCTTCTGTTGCTTCACCAACCACTGCATATTGTGCACGTTCGCGCTGACAAATTTGCTCAAATTGCTCAAGGTTTTCAGGTGCTACCGCTAATACATAACGCTCTTGTGATTCATTACACCAAATCTCTAGTGGCGACATGCCTGGTTCGTCGTTAGGTACTTTACGTAAATCAAAAATACCGCCACGCTCGCCATCATTTACCAACTCAGGGAAAGCATTTGATAAGCCACCTGCGCCAACATCATGGATAAATGCAATTGGGTTTTTGTCGCCTAATTGCCAACACTTGTCGATAACTTCCTGACAACGTCTTTCCATTTCTGGATTTTCACGTTGTACAGAAGCAAAGTCTAAATCTTCGTTTGACTGACCAGATGCCATAGAACTTGCAGCACCGCCGCCAAGTCCAATATTCATGGCAGGACCACCTAACGCTATAAGTTTAGCGCCAACTGGAATGATTCCTTTTTCTGTGTGTTCACGACGAATATTACCTAAACCACCCGCTAGCATGATTGGCTTGTGGTAACCTCGAACTTCTTCGCCGTTAAAGCTATTCACTTTTTCTTCAAACGTTCTAAAGTAACCTAGGATATTTGGGCGACCAAATTCGTTATTAAACGCAGCACCACCTAGTGGGCCTTCTGTCATAATTTCTAGTGCGTTTACAATTCGGCTAGGTTTGCCAAAATCATTTTCCCACGGTTGTTCAAAACCAGGTATACGTAAATTAGAAACCGTAAAACCAACTAAACCAGCTTTAGGTTTGGAGCCTCGACCTGTGGCACCTTCATCTCTGATTTCACCACCAGAACCTGTTGCGGCTCCTGGGAAAGGCGAGATAGCCGTTGGGTGGTTGTGAGTTTCAACCTTCATAAGAATATCAATA
Organism: Psychrosphaera haliotis; assembly: GCF_039523615.1. Taxonomy (NCBI): domain Bacteria; kingdom Pseudomonadati; phylum Pseudomonadota; class Gammaproteobacteria; order Alteromonadales; family Pseudoalteromonadaceae; genus Psychrosphaera; species Psychrosphaera haliotis. Next base: position 452,712 of record NZ_BAAAFQ010000004.1, read on the forward strand.
TTCTCATGGTGGTATTGATAAGAGCCTGATTCTGGATTTGCGAAAAATCGTCCAGCTTCTGAACCATGCATAACCGCAGCGTTGTCTTTATAAGCTGATGTCACATATTCAGGGTTGTGCTCAAAAGTGTTTTTGATCATTTTGAACAACGACTTAGGCTGTTCAACACCGTCAATTGTCCAATCAGCATTAAATATTTTATGACGACAATGTTCTGAGTTTGCCTGTGCAAACATATATAGCTCAATGTCGTTTGGATTACGTTCTAGTCGCTTAAAGCTCTCAACTAAATAATCAATTTCATCTTCTGCTAACGCTAAACCCATCACTATATTGGCTTGGCTCAACGCTTCGCGTCCGCCCTCTAATATATTAACCGACGTTAACGCTTTTGGAGACTCTTGGTAAAATAATGCACTTGCAGACTCTAACGAATCAAAAACAGATTCTGTCATTCTGTCATGCAGCACTGAATATATCGTTTTGATTTGAGAGTCAGACAAGGAGGAAGTAGGTTCTAGATAATACGCTAAACCGCGTTCGATTCGTTTTACTTTATTGAGGCCGCAATTGTTTGCGATATTTGTTGCTTTAGTTGACCAAGGAGAAATGGTGCCGGGGCGTGGAGTAATTAGGAATAAAGAACCGCTGGGTGGATGAGATTGAATCTTGGGTCCATATTCTAGTAGAGCGTTTAACTTAACTATTTCGGGGTCGGACAATTCAGACTCAAGGTCTGTAAAGTGGACAAACTCCGCATAAATATCTTTAATAGGAAGTCCATGTTGTTTAAACGTAGACAATAACTTGTTGACTCTAAAGTCAGATAAAGCTGGGGCACCACGAAGGATTAACATATGCCAATTCACCATTCATGTTGAAAGGAAAGAAATTAGGCGCGCATTATACCCTCAATTTTTACCAATAAACAGAATTGTGTGGTAGTTTAATACAATAAAAACAAACAATTTTTAGTCAGCAATGTCGGTACCCATATAACTCATGCCAATCCATTTAAAAAAGCACACCTCTTCAACCACTATTAAACATTGCTTTTCGCTCTTGTGTTTTGCCCTTCTTTTTTTGATCTCTGCGTGCAGCGATAACTTTTCAAGCTCTAAACTGCAGGACATAAAAAAAGAAAACGTACTCAAAGTCGGAATCCTTTTTGATCCAGCAAGTTACTATATTGATGCTAGTGGTGCCGCGGGATTTGAATATGAACTAGTTCAAAAATTTGGAGAATACCTCGATGTAAAAATCGAATTAGTACCTAGCTATAACTCCGCAGAACTATTGCCTAAATTAAAGAATGGTCAGGTAGACATTGTGGTGGGCGGCACTGCCTCGCTTTCTAATTCGAATAAAGAATTCAGACTGTCACCTCCTTATTATTTCATTGACCAAAAATTAGTTTTTAAACAGGGCCGTGAAAGACCAAAAAGTTTTGACGAGCTAATTGATCCTATTACCGTTGGGTTTGGCACTGATCACATTGGTGCTATTAAAGAAGCGACTCAAAATTTTCCGCAAGTTAAAGTGGATATAGTTAACAATACTGACCCCACTGAGTTATTAGAGGCTCTCATGGCCGAAGACTTTGCCTTTACTATTGCAGACAGTCACCGACTGGCACTCATGAGACGTTATTATCCAGATATTAGTGTTGCTTTCACTATTAAACAGGACGTGCCTCTTAACTGGTTATTACCTAAAAACGATGACGACTCTTTATTCGCAACCTTGATAGAGTTCTTTGGTGAAATTCACCAAAGTGGCGAGCTAACGGTATTAGAAGATAAATACTTTGGTCACGTTGAGACATTTAATTATGTAGACACTCGTTTATTTATTAGAGCAATCGAAGACGTATTACCTAAATATAAGCCTTGGTTTGAAGAATACTCTGGTGACTTAGACTGGAGACTAATCGCGGCACAAAGCTACCAAGAGTCACATTGGAACCCACGCGCAAAATCCCCCACTGGCGTGCGAGGCATAATGATGCTCACTCAACCCACGGCAAAACAAATGGGCGTTAAATCAAGGCTACATGCAGAGTCAAATATCCGCGGAGGCGCACAATATTTGAATTTACTGATGCAGCGTATTCCAAAAAGAATCAGTGAATCAGACCGACCTTGGTTTGCATTGGCAGCATATAACTTAGGTTGGGGTCATGTACAAGACGGCCGCCGCATTACAGAACAATTTGATGGTGACCCTGACAAGTGGGTTGACGTAAAACAACACCTGCCTAAACTTAGACAAAAAAAATATTATAAAACAACTCGGTATGGTTTTGCGCGTGGCGATGAAGCGGTAACGTATGTATCAAACATCAGACGTTACTATGACACATTAAACTGGATTGAAGACCAAGCGATTCAAAAAGAGCTCATAGAGAAAAACATAGAACAACAAAAAGAACAGGCCAATGAAGAGCTCGATGAAGAACAAACCGAAAAGCCCGATGAAAATATAAACCAATAAGTAAATGATGTAACACCCATGCAATAATTAGATGTTACACTGCCCGGTAATACATACGATTGAATTAGTACTTCCTAGGACAAAAATGATTAAAAGAAGACGTACCTTTGGCTTAACAAAAGCAAACAAATTTATCGACCGAACTCGCCGTCGCGTTGCTCGTAAAGGTACTAAAAAAGCCATTGTTAACCGCCGAATAAAACAAGCTAATACTTTGTTTGATGAAGCGTTAGAAAGAGAAAACGACTAACCTTCGTTAAGCTTACGCTTATTTAATTTATCGGCTTTTTTCTCTGCCCTACGCTTTTTAAAAAAGGCAGACAACATTCTGCTGCATTCTTCCTCTAAAACGCCACCCATAGACTCTACAATATGGTTATGGCTTTCGTGCTCAAGTAACTTCATTACGCTCTCAACTGCGCCTGTTTTATAATCTTTAGCACCATAAACTAACCTGCTTACTCGAGCGTGGACCATTGAGCCTGAACACATTACGCAAGGCTCTAAAGTAACGTAAAGCGTAGTATCAACTAATCTATAATTTGAACAAACTTCACCGGCGGCTCTCAGCGCCATCACTTCTGCATGTGCAGTTGGATCATTCAAAGCAATGGCTTGATTATAACCTTCTGCTATTATTTCTCCGTTACGCACCAATAAAGCCCCAACAGGTATCTCGCCTATTGCTTCCGCTTTTTTTGCGAGTTGAAGTGCATGACGCATAAACATCTCATCTTTGGAATTTATAGCATTAGAATTTTCATTAGTGATGGTCATATTTAGCTCAAGTGGCGAAAACGGTTAAAATTTAAATCAATTAATCAAAAAGTGGCTAAGCTTACACTGGTACAATTATAGAAAACAGAAATAATCAATAAAAACAGAATCTTAACAAGTGGCACAATAGTTGGTTCTTGCTAAGTATAAGTTTATCAATTACAACTATATATTCATATTCAACAAGGAAATTAATTATGTCTTCTATGCCCTTCATCGTTGCTATTGTCGCTATCATTGGTGGTTTACTTTACTCGGCCTACGAGCAGAAAGTTAAATTACAGCTGGCAAAAGAAAAAAATAAAACATCTGAGCACGAAGAAAATTTAGCAAAAGAAGTCGCACTCTTAAAAGAACGAATTGTTGTATTGGAAAAGATTGTAACGGATAAGAATTACTCATTAAAAGACGAAATTGATTCGTTGAACAAAGCAAGTTAAGTCCCTTGACTGCAAGCATTACTTAAGGAGTAAGTATGAAGTTTTTATATAGAATACTATTACCAATCGGCTTAATTTTGGCGGCACTTATGTGTTATCGGGTTGGAGCAGTTCAAGGGTCTATTGCATTTTTTGCTATTGGTATTTTGTTTGAAATTGGCTTTTGGTCACGAGTCTTCCCCAGCCGTTCCTCTTCTAAAAATAAAAAAGGCGCTTCATAAAGCGCCTTTTTCGTTACAAGTGAATATCAAGCACACTCAACGTGAACTATTCCCATTCAATCGTTGCCGGTGGTTTACCACTGATGTCGTAAACAACTCGTGAAATACCATCTATTTCATTAATAATACGGTTCGACACTTTACCTAAGAAATCATATGGTAAATGAGCCCAATGCGCTGTCATGAAGTCAATGGTTTCTACAGCTCTTAAGCTAACAACCCAGTCATACTTACGACCGTCGCCCATTACACCAACAGAACGAACAGGTAAGAAAACAGTGAATGCTTGACTAACTTTATTGTAAAGATCGGCTGCGTGTAGCTCTTCAATAAAAATAGCATCAGCACGACGTAGCAAATCTGCGTATTCCTTTTTAACTTCACCTAAAATACGAACACCTAAACCTGGCCCTGGGAAAGGATGACGGTATAGCATGTCATATGGTAAACCAAGTTCTAAACCAATCTTACGTACTTCGTCTTTAAACAATTCACGTAACGGCTCAACTAAGCCCATTTTCATGTGTTCTGGCAAGCCACCAACATTATGATGAGACTTAATAACATGCGCTTTACCAGTTGCAGAGGCAGCAGATTCAATAACATCAGGGTATATTGTGCCCTGAGCTAGCCATTTCGCATTTTCTAACTTAGATGCTTCTTCATCAAAAACTTCAACAAAAACGTTGCCTATGATTTTACGTTTTTTCTCAGGATCGTTTTCGCCTTCCAATCTATCTAAAAAGCGTTTTTCAGCATTTACATGTATGATATTTAAACCAAAATGATCGCCAAACATATCCATGACTTGTTGACCTTCGTTCAGTCTCAACAAACCGTTATCTACAAATACACAAGTTAGCTGTTTACCAATAGCTCTATGTAAAAGCATTGCAACAACTGAAGAGTCAACGCCACCAGAAAGACCTAAAATAACTTGGTCATCACCAACTTGCTTCTTCATTTTCTCAATAGCGTCTTCAATAATAGAAGCTGATGTCCATAGCTTTTCACAACCACTGATATTACAAACAAAGTTTTCTAGTAAACGAAGACCTTGTTTGGTGTGTGTTACTTCAGGGTGGAATTGAACACCATAAAAGCGCTTTTCTTCATTCGACATAATTGCATAAGGACAACTGTCTGTTTTAGCAATTGTGCTAAAGCCAGCTGGAATTGCACTTACTTTGTCGCCATGACTCATCCACACATCAAGCATTGAGTTGCCTGCAGAGTTTATTGAATCTTCAATGTTTTTAAGCAACGCAGACTCTTTTACCACTTCTACGCTGGCATAACCGAACTCTCGTTCCATTGATATTTCAACGGCTCCGCCTAATTGCTGAGACATTGTTTGCATGCCATAACAAATACCAAGCACTGGTACTCCGGCATTAAATACATATTCTGGAGCTCTAGGTGAGTTGTGTTCAGTTACTGACTCTGGACCACCGGCTAAAATAATACCGTTTGGTGCAAACTCTTTGATTTGTTCTTCTGTAACATCCCATGCCCATAATTCGCAGTAAACGCCGATTTCACGCACGCGACGAGCGATAAGTTGAGTATATTGGGAGCCAAAATCTAAAATTAAAATTTTATGCTGGTGAATGTCTTTCTCTATGGACATGTTTTAGCCTTTTAATTGCTGGTTAGCGAGAGGTGCTAACTCGGTGTAAAAAGACCGAGCTAAAAAAGCTCGGCCATTATTAAATACTTCTATTTAGTTTAGCCTATTGAAAAGCATCAATATAAAAACCTAACCTAAACGATAGTTTGGAGCTTCTTTAGTAATTTGTACGTCATGAACATGAGACTCACCCATACCCGCTGAAGTAACACGTACAAATTGAGGTTTAGTATTCATTTCATGAATAGTTGCACTGCCAGTTAATCCCATTGCAGAGCGGATACCACCAAGTTGTTGGTGAATAATATTCTCAATCGGGCCTTTGTAAGCAACGCGACCTTCAATACCCTCTGGAACTAACTTTTCATTGCTGTCTGACTTTTGGAAGTAGCGATCTGAAGAACCATGACTTTGGTTCATGGCGCCTAAGCTACCCATACCTCGGTACGACTTGTAATAACGACCTTGATAAAGCTCAACTTCACCAGGCGCTTCTTCAGTGCCCGCTAACATTGAACCAACCATTACGCAGCTTGCACCAGCTACCAATGCCTTTGAAATATCACCTGAGAATCGAATGCCGCCATCAGCAATAACTGGAATATCTTTACCAGCAACAGCTTCTACTGCATCTGCAATAGCGGTAATTTGTGGTACACCACAACCGGTAACAATACGAGTAGTACAAATTGAACCTGGGCCAATGCCTACTTTTACAGCATTAACACCCGCTTCAACTAACGCTAGAGCGCCATCAGCTGTTGCGACGTTACCGCCTACAATTTGTAAATCTGGATAATTTTCACGTGTCCACTTAACACGCTCCAACACACCTTGAGAGTGTCCATGTGAAGTGTCAATCAACAACACATCAACACCTGCTTTAACAAGTGCTTCTATACGTTCATCTGTGCCTGGGCCAACCCCAACTGCAGCACCAACACGCAAACTACCAAGCTCATCTTTACAAGCATTTGGTTTGCTATCTGCTTTTTGAAAGTCTTTAACGGTGATCATGCCTTTAAGTTTAAACGCATCATCTACAACTAAAATCTTTTCAATTCTGTGTTCATGCATTAACGCCATAACAGCATCGCGCGCCGCCGCTTCATGCACGGTGACAAGCTTTTCTTTTGGCGTCATTACAGAACTAACTTTTGCTTTTAAGTTTGTTTCAAAGCGTAAATCACGACCGGTAACAATACCTTCAAGGTTGTTATCACCATCAACTACCGGAAAGCCAGAAAAACCATGCTCATGAGCAAGTTTCATGACTTCACCAAGAGTGATTTGAGAGGAAACAGTAACAGGGTCAGAAACAACGCCGCTTTCAAACTTTTTAACACGACGAACTTCATTCGCCTGCGCTTGAATTGACATATTCTTGTGGATAAATCCGATGCCGCCTTCTTGAGCTAATGCAATCGCTAAACGGCTTTCCGTTACAGTATCCATCGCTGAGGATACCATAGGGATATTCAACTCAATTTTTTGAGTCAAGCGTGTTTTTAAATTGGCTTCGTGAGGAAGAACGGTGGAGTGACCTGGAACTAATAAAACGTCGTCAAACGTTAGGGCTTCTTTGACTATCCGCAACATGGCAATTGGTACCTTACATGAAAAGTAGATGGAGTATGTTGCGGTCGCATTTTAATTGAAAAGTTACGGTTCGTAAACCAATATTTCACTTATTTATGAGGTAAGAATGATAAAAATACCGAAAAACATCAATATTTAAAAATTGGACCAACAGGCTATTACTTCCTAGTTGATCCAATTCTGTCAAAGGGTTGCGTGTATATCCACTTTTAGTGTTTTAAGTGGGTTTCTAAAAACACCGTCATTTCACGATAGAGCGTTTGCTGGCTTTCATTGTCATCAAAAAAGTGTGTGCCATTTTTAATTTCTACATATTTAACATCTATTTTTCGCTTTGCTTCGTCATAGAATGACTCTGACTGATTGTAATCAACTCGCGTATCTTTATTCCCATGAATTAATAAAATAGGCGCTGTGATTTTATCAATATAGTTTATGGCTGAAACCTCATCCAACTTTTCTACAGCCTCTTCGTCTGTAACATCCACTATGTGACCTGTATAAAAACCAAAGTTGTCGCCGTTCATTACCATTGTTTTAAGGTCAGATAAGCCTGCAATACTTACAACACAGTCAAATCGCTCGGGTTGTTGAAAACTCGCTGTTAACGCAACATAACCACCATAACCACCATAACTGCCTCCTACAATACACGCTTTATCACGAGAAACTCGATTGGTCCCAATTACCCAATCCATCGCGTCATAAACGTCTTGTTGCATGCGTTTTCCCCATTGAAAGTAACCTGCAGTTTCAAAGTCATTCCCAAAGCCGGCAGAACCACGGAAGTTAACTTGTAAAACGGCATACCCCATTGATACAAAATACTGTAACTGAGGGTCAAAGTACTTATAATCTCGGGCGTGTGGGCCACCATGCGGATATACGATTAGTGGAGGTTGCTTAACGCCATTCGGCATAGTTAGGTAACCCGTTAGTTCTTGTCCATCTGATGCATTAAACGAATAATTCTCTACCGACGAAAATGGCTTATTTGCTAAAGCCGGATAAGTTCGAACCCAAGCACCACCTTTTTTAGCGGCTAAATCAAAATGAACATAAAGGGTTGGTTGATTGTCGCTTTGCTTTGCAACCAATACCTTTGTTTTGTCTATACTGCGGCTAACAAGCGTCACCTGCTCAGCGTTTAACATTTTAGAGAAGTTTTTTTCAAATGCCGCGTCTGCTGGGTCGAAATACAGTTTTTTAGAATAGTCGTCACTATAGTATCCTCCAATCAGCTCTCCTTCGCCGTTGTTAATACCACCCGTGATGTCAAAAACGGGATGACTTAGTACCATAGATTCAAATTCACCTAAGGCGATATCATAAAGCCAAATAGACTCACGTCTTACTTCCCTATCACTCAAAATATAAGCTTTGTTACCGTCTTTAGTTAAACCAATAACATTAAACGTTTCACCTTTACCGACCACCCGAGTATGAAGTTTAGTTAACTCACTTCCGGCTTTTTCTCGATACCAAATAGTACGCGTGAAAACGTTTTCCTCTCTATCGAAAGCAACGCCGAGCCTAACAACTCCATTTACAGCGCTCCAACTACTAATATCATGTTTATTGTTTTGAACCTTTTGAAACTTTCCAGAACTTAGGTTTACTTTAAAGACTGAATAACCTTCGTCTAACTTATCGTAGGTAGAAACAAGTACATGTTCTTCATCATTTTTAAGTAACGAAACTAGTTTGAAAGTTGTATATTCATACCAACGCTCCTGGGAGAAGCGGCGTTCAGTCAGTGCCACATTACTTTTGTTTTTTACATCAAAAGCATATAAACGACTAACCCGGTAATGTTCGCCTCTAGACCATTGTGGTGAACTGGCTGAAACAATAATGTACTTATTGCCTGACCAACTAATTGAATCTACTCTATCTTTACCAAGCCTCAACGACGCTAAAATATCAAAATCGCGACTCCCAAATGCACTTACACTCACTGTTGGGCCATCTGGAGTATTGTAGATCATAGCGATTTTACTGCCATCTGGGGAAACCCTTGGCTGTTCTACCAATGGGAGTTGTGCGAAGTCGTTCCACTTTTCATCTGCTAGTGCATTTGATACACCAACTAAAAGTAATAATGCGGTAAAGAATTTAAACATATCTATCCCTGTTCTGTTCATTTTTGGCTAATTCATATTTAAGGTACTATTTTTTGAGCAGAATGTAACCACGTTTAGCGTGAAAACGACAAACACTCTTCATTCAATTGAAATAAACGTTAACATTAAAAACGTTGACTAGAGTTTTCTTGACGTTAGACTTTGCCCGCTATTTATAAACTTTAGGATTAATGTGACTGTTACCACCGTGTCTAACCAACAAAAAATCTACCAGGTATCCGAGCTTAACCAGAAAGCTCGCATGTTGCTTGAGGCTGAATTTTTAAACGTTTGGATCAGTGGTGAAATTTCAAATTTAGTAAAAGCAACCAGTGGCCATTGGTATTTCTCGTTAAAAGACAACAAAGCTCAAATTAAAGGTGCGATGTTTAGAGGCAATAACAGAAATGTAAGAGCCAATGTGGAAAACGGCACCCAAGTATTGGTTCGTGGTCGATTAAGCCTTTATGAACCTCGAGGTGACTATCAACTTATCGTTGAGCTAATGGAGCCCGCAGGTGAAGGTCTGCTTAAACAAGAGTTTGAAGCGTTAAAAAACAACTTATTGAAAATGGGCCTGTTTGATCAAGACTCAAAACAAGTGATCCCTAAAGAGCCCAAACGCGTTGGTTTAGTAACAAGTTCTACTGGTGCCGCCGTGCACGATATATTAACGGTTTTACAGCGTCGCTCACCGCAAACAGAAGTCATTATTTACCCTACGATGGTCCAAGGCAAACAAGCTGCTGACAATATAATGTGGGCCATTAATACTGCAAATGTTCGTCAGGAAGTTGACGTGCTGATTGTTGGCCGAGGCGGTGGTTCTCTAGAAGACCTTTGGAGCTTTAATGACGAAGGTTTAGCTCATACCATTTATAACTCTGCTATTCCGGTGATTAGTGCCGTTGGCCATGAAGTAGATGTATCCATATCAGATTTTGTTGCCGACTTAAGAGCACCAACACCATCGGCTGCCGCAGAAATAGTTTCTACTGACAATAGTGAGTTAGTTACCAAAGTACGAAACCTTCATAGCAGACTAATTAGAGCCTATGCACATCAGCATCAGGCAAATAAAAATCAACAAAACCAACTAAAGCGGTCTTTATCTTTGTTGCACCCAAGTTATCAGTTGCAACTTGCCCAACAAAAAAATGACGAACTACAAATGGCTTTGCAACGAGCAATACTGTCAAAGCTAGAGTCAGCAAAACAGCGAGATAACATTAATAGAGAGCGATTAAGTAGTTTGTCTCCTAAGCATGCATTGAGCTCAGCAAAACAGCGCCTTGAGTATGCCAACTCTGCATTGCCAAAATTGATGCAGGCCAGATTAATTAAAAAGCAGAATCAATTTAATTCAGCCACTGAAAAGCTCAACATCGTTAGCCCTCTAGCTACGTTAACGAGAGGCTATAGCATTACCACAAACAAAGATGGCAAGGTTATTTCAGACCAAGCACAAATAAAAGACGGTGAATTGGTTAAAATTCGACTCGCAAATGGCGAATTAACCGCTAATATAACTAGGCAAACTGATTAATAATTTAATTTAGACAGGCTTTAAATTAAAAACGCAAAGGAATGGCAAAGCAGTATGAAAAAATCTATGAAATGGACACTTTCGATTTTATCGGGTTTAGTCTTGATATTAGGCATATTTTGGATGTCTTTAGACAAAAGCGTTCGATATTTAATTTTAAACCCACCACCTGACATTAATGTCTTATTCTGGACCCAAGCTCAACGTGACGCTGGTTTTCAATCTCTTGATGTGTTGCCTGTTATTAGTAAAAACACAATAAACTCAGATCCTAAAAACATAGTCCAATTACCCGTTGGCCAGCCACTTGCCCTTCCTAGCGAAATTATAGAAGGTTATATTGCCGATAGCAGAGTTGCAGGCCTCGTTGTTCTACACGAAGGAAAAGTCAGGCTGGAGCGTTATTCACTTGGCCTAACTCAGCAGAAAAAGTGGACTAGCTTTTCCGTTGCTAAATCTTTTACATCTACTCTAATCGGCGCAGCCTTAAAAGATGGTCATATCAATAGCCTTCAGGACAAAGTCAGCGACTACGTAACGTCAATGAAAGGCAGTGAGTATGATAATGTCACTATTGAACAACTTATTACCATGACCTCTGGGATTAAATGGAACGAAGATTACAACGATCCAAACTCTGATGTCTCTAAGTTCAACTTTCACGAACCGGAGCCAGGCGTAAACTCTATTGCTAGTTATATGCGTCAGTTGCCAAGAGCTTATGAAGCTGGAACTCATTGGGCATACAGTACTGGAGAAACGAATTTAATAGGTTTGCTTTTACAAAAAGCGATAGATATGCCCCTTGCTGATTATCTGTCTGATAAAATTTGGTCAAAAATTGGTGTTGAACATAATGCATCGTGGATTTTAGGGCCTTCTGGAAATGAAATTGGCGGTTGTTGTATTCAGGCTACTACTAGAGACTTTTTAAGATTTGGACAATTTATTCTTAAAGGTGCGAAGGTAAATAATGAATCCATCGTTCCTAACAACTGGATTGTTAACGCGACTCAAAAGAAAGTATCAACAAATGAAGACCATGGTTATGGCTATCAATGGTGGACAAGCAACGACGGTAGCTATCAAGCAAAAGGCATATATGGTCAAGGGATCTTTATAGACCCAAGTAGAGACTTAGTTATTGCCGTTAATGGCAATTGGCCAGTCGCTCTTAACGAAGAGTTTGCCTCAAAAAAAGCAGAGTTTTTTAAGCAGGTTCAGCTTTCTATTGATAAAGAAAAAGGGCGCTAAGTAGCGCCCTTCCCTATCGTTTGAAATTCCTTCAGTATGAGCGGCATAACTTTGTTACTTCACTCTTACCTAAAGGCTATTTAATTCAAATTTAACTGTTAATCAATCGCTACTTCATTCTTGATGCTTGAATACTCAGGCCTTCAGAAATTGATTTAAATGCATCTGCAGTCACCGTTGGTAAATCAGGTAACATGGCTTTAATTTCCTGTTGTACAACTGGTGACAAACTCATACCGCCAGTCACAAACAATATCTCAGGTTGAACTTCTGTTTTGTCCAAACACTCTTTAATCAATGCCTTAACACGCGTCATCCACGCCAACATAGAGCGTTTTAAATCGGCTTCTGTTAACTCTACCTGGAAGTCAGATTGAATATACTTTAATGGCAATACAATGTGACTTTTCTCAGACAACATTTCTTTTGCCAACCTAGAGGAGTTAACTAATCGCGCTGATAACTTTTCTTCTTGAACAATTAAAAGTTTGTCTAGTTTCTTAGGCTCTTTAGCAACAGAGATAGTTTGAGAAATTTCTAATCCCATCTCATCTGAAAAGAACTTATTCAATCGTGGTATATCATCTACTGCAACCATATCGTTGAAGTACAATGGTGGAATAGGAATACCGTTTGTTGTTTCAGTGCCCAAGCCCATTTCTGTCGCAATAGATTTAAGGATCAAGTTTTTGTCGCATTCCATGCCACCCAAACGTGTTCCAGTAACAGAGAGCACATCTTGTTGACGGTCATAGTCTTGTTGCTTTTGCGTACCTAAACGGATCACACAAATATCCGTTGTACCACCACCTATATCTACAACTAAAGCTACTTTTTCACTATCTAATTGTTGTTCAATTCGATATGCCGCCGCGATTGGCTCTTCAAGGAAATCAATTTTTTCAAAACCAGCCTGTTCCGCTGCTGCGGTCATTATTGTAATGGCCTGCTGATTACCTTGCTCACCACGAGTTCCGTGATACTTCACAGGGCGTCCCACAACCACACCACCTACTTTCTGGCCTAATTGCTTTTCTGCAGCTTCTTTGAAGAATGCCAGTTGTTTAGCTATTAACCCAACAAAAGCATCTTTTTGACCAGACAGCAGATTCGCTCCCAAAAAGTTTTTAGGTGAATAAATTAAACGTCCTTTTTCTGGTGTTTTTAGATACTGCTTAAAGCCTGCTTCACCAAACAGAAAGGTTCCTGTCTCAACCATTTTATGGAGCGGTAAGTCGTCTACTGATTGATTCTTTAGTAATTCGTTAATAGCACGACGCTGCAACTTAGGCGTGTTATGGAACTCACCACGAAGTTGGTCAATTTGTGTTAAATGACGGCGTTGTTCAGCTGGCGTAGTCGCCTCTTCGTATTTGTCCTTTGCCTTATCTAATTGCATAGAAATAGAGGCTTTAATACGCTGAACCTTTTCTTCAATCACTTCCACTGGAGGCAGCGGTAAGTCATCTTCGTAATAAATGAATACAGAAGATCTTATTTTAAATGGCGTTTTAGAATCTTTATCTAGTTCAATGTAATGATGTTGATTACCGTCGAACCAAACTACTTCTGAGTTTGAAGTACCATAATCGATGCCAATGGTTACCATGGAAAATATGTCCCCTTAAAAAAATGAGTAGGCGATTCTATCCAAGTCGCAAAAAAAAACCACCCGTTTTTTCATAAAACTAATTATTTGCGACGCTCTACAAAATACAACGTCCATAAGCCTGTATGCGTCTTTTCGATGAGTGGCGTAGTTATAGGGTTAAATCTGTGTTTTTTCATAATGTTTTTTGTTAGTCTTAACGGCTAATCTTGGCGATTAGAACGTCAGATTCTACGTCAAATTTAACCAGCAAAATGAATAGGATAACGTGGTAATATTATGAATAATCGTAATTTTAGACGTTTGTTGACCTTAGCATTCGCAATCACTGTCAGTGCGACAGCGTCTGCAAGTGCCGTTAAGCAAACAAAAGGGGACTTCGAAGACAAGTTCCGTCAAATGGAAGAAATCCTTCCAACACCAAATGTATATCGTGCTGCAACGGGTGAACCAGGTGAAAAATACTGGCAACAAAAAGTCGATTACAAAATTAAAGTAAAACTAAACGAAGAAAAACGTCGTTTAGATGCGACTCAAAACATTACCTACAAAAACAACTCACCACATACTTTAAAGTACTTGTGGATGCAGTTAGAACAAAATAAATATCATGATGATTCAATCGCAGAAGCTGGTACTGCATTTGCTGGTATTGGTCGTCGTGGTCCTGCGACTTCAGCTGGTGGCAACGGTAAGCCTGCAAGATTAAGCCTTGGTGAATTACGTCGTCAACAATTCTTAGCTGACAATGAGCTAGGCTATGACGTTCTTGCTGTTAGAAATAGCAAAGATCGCCCTCTTAAAATTACTGTAGTTGGTACTAACCTTCGCATTGATTTAGACCGTCCTCTTAAACCTGGTAAAACAGTTGAGTTCGAAATGGACTTTGGTTTTAACATTGTTGAAGAAGATGCTGTGTCTGCTCGTGCTGGTTATGAGCACTTCCCTGACGACGCTCGTGAAGGTGGTAATGACATCTTCCTACTAGCACAGTGGTTCCCACGTTTACACGCGTTTACTGACTACGAAGGTTGGCACAACAAAGAGTTTATTGGTCGCGGCGAATTCACTCTTGAATTTGGTGACTACGAAGTAGAAATTACGGTTCCTGCTGACCACATCGTTTCTTCAACGGGTGTTTTAGATAACCCAAGAGACGTATTAACGAGCACTCAACGTAAACGTCTAGAAGAAGCTAAAAATGCTAAACGTCCTGTTTTTGTTGTAACTGCTGAAGAAGCGTTAGAAAACGAAAAAGAAGGCACAACTAAGTCTAAAACATGGCGCTTTGAAGCAGAGAACGTGAGAGATTTCGCGTGGGCTTCTTCTCGTAAATTCATGTGGGACGCTAAAGGATACGACCAAGGCGGTAAAGATCAACCATTCGTAATGGCGATGTCTTTCTACCCTAAAGAAGGTGGTGACCTTTGGAAGAAGTATTCTACTGAAGCTATTGTTCACACAATGGAAGTTTACTCAAGATTCTCTTTTGACTACCCATACCCAACAGCTCAGTCAGTAAATGGCCCAGTTGGCGGCATGGAATACCCAATGATTACCTTCAATGGCCCACGTACTAAACTTCAAGACGACGGTTCTCGTACTTATACTCAAGCAGAAAAACGTTTCTTAATTGGTGTTGTTATCCACGAAATTGGTCACATTTACTTCCCAATGGTTGTTAACTCAGATGAGCGCCAATGGACTTGGATGGACGAAGGTCTTAACAGCTTCCTAGACGCTGTAGCATGTCGTGAGTGGGATCCAACAATTCCTTGGGGTGTTGAGCCTCGTTACATCACTAGCTACATGAAGAGTAACGTTCAAGTTCCTATCATGACTCAATCTGATAGCGTACTTCGTTTAGGTCCAAATGCTTACTCAAAACCTGCTGCTGCTTTAAACATTCTTCGTGAAGTTGTTTTAGGTCGTGAGTTATTTGACTATGCATTTAAAGAGTACTCTCAACGTTGGAAATATAAGCGTCCTACTCCATCGGATTTCTTCCGCACTATGGAAGAAGCATCAGGCGTTGATTTAGATTGGTTCTGGACTGGTTGGTTCTACACAACAGACCATGTAGATATCTCTGTTGATGGTGTTTACAAACTACGTATGGATACTAAAAACCCAGACATCGATATGGCTCGTATGCGTGATATCGAAAATGACAAGCCTCAAGCATTGTTTCTTAAAAAGAATCAAGAAGCTGGCATGAAAACGTGGCTTGAGTCTAACCCAGATGTTTCTGATTTCTACGACGAAAACGATCGTTTCACAGTAACGAATAAAGAACGCAACAAATACAACAGCTTCCTTAAAGGTCTTAAGCCATGGGAAAAACGTGTATTTGAACGTGCAGTTGCAGAAGACAAAAACTACTACGTTATTGAGTTTAATAACCTAGGTGGTTTGGTTATGCCAATTCTTCTTCAACTAGAATATGCTGACGGTACTAAAGAAGATCGTTATATTCCTGCTGAAATTTGGAGACGTTCTCCTAAGCATGTTAAAAAGCTAGTTGTTACTGACAAAGAAAAAGAGCTTGTTGGTGTTGTAGTTGACCCTACTTGGGATACTGCAGATGTAAACAACGAAAACAACATGTACCCACGTCGTATCATCCCTTCACGTGTTGAAGCTTATAAATCTAAGCGCAGCGCAACGGGTGCAAGCCGTGACATCATGCAAGATATTAAAACAAAATTAAAAACTGACGAAGATAAAGACAAAAAGAAAAAAGAGTCTGAATCTGAGACAGAAGCTTAATTTAAAAACATTATAAAGCCCGCTTTACGCGGAGTGATATAAGGTTACAATAAATGCCCGAACTGTTCGGGCATTTTTTTTGGAGAGTTACGTTGTTTAGAGTTATCACTATGGTAATGGTGCTGTTGTTTTCAGCCTTGCCGGTAAATGCACATAAAATGAAATCAGCATTTACTATCGTATTATTCAATGAAAGAACAAATCATATTGAAGTCATGCACCGCTTTATGCTGCACGATGCTGAAGAAGCTGCTTGGCAGTTATTTGATGCTAAGGCAGACATCATTGCAGATGACATGACACAGGCTAAGTTTGCTGCCTATGTTGAGGAAAAGTTTGAGTTGCGTAATAGCCAAAACGAAGCACTGCCGCTCAGCTTAGTAGGATACCAGAATGATGCTGGTTACTTTTGGGTTTACCAAGAGATTAAAATGCCGAAGCGCTTAAAAGGACTTGCTGTTCGTCAGGACTCTCTAAGGGAGATTTGGGATGAACAGTTTAATATCGTAAATATTGAAGGAAGAGGACCAGCAACCAGTTTACACTTTGAGGGTTCTGAAACTTGGAAGAGGATTGAGTTACCTGAATTGGTAAATTAAGAGTTATAAGATAGAGCTAGCTTAAGCTAGCTCATTACTGCTTCTACATGGCTTTTTAAAGACTTGCGATTAATTAGGTGAGCACTTATTACTAGTGTGCTTCCAACTACCGTTAGGATAGTTTCTACGAGGTGGCCACTTAAAACACCAACGGTAAGCGTAAACACGCCAAGTGCTGCCAAATATGCAGGTACCGGATTACGATGCGACATATAAGCTTTTGGTAAGCTAACACCCAATATTAAAACAATTGGAGTAATTAATACCGCATGCAGCCATTCATCGTGAATAGATTCTAAAAATTCATGTAAGCCAAAATTTGCCCCAAACGACAGTAAAAGGATCGGCAAAGAACAGTGCAAAACACACAGAACTGACAACCACGCTCCTAAAATATCTCTCATTTAATGCACCTCTCAAAAATAACTGAGTGATATAATATAACATCCCTATTTTTTCGGCCAGTTTTTATTTGATCATTTCTTCAGTTTTGTAAATTTAGACTACAATTAAAGGAGTCTTTCCTGCTAGGTTTTTTATCATGGCAACAAGTAATTTGATGATGCAAAGTGGGTCATTTAACCCAACATTACAGCCATTTTTAGATGACAATATAAATGTCTTAAAAATCAAAACTCGAGTGTTGCAAGAGCAGTTAGATCAAGCGGTAGTACTAACACAAATACTCTCTAGCAAACTTAGCTTGTCTCAATATTTTAACATCATGTGCAAGTTTTACGCGTCGTATGCTCAAGTTGAAAAGCGGGTTTTAAATTTTGAATCAAAGATCGATTTAGTGCACGCCGCCCCCTATAAAACTCGGTTACCT
This sequence comes from Psychrosphaera haliotis, assembly GCF_039523615.1. NCBI lineage: Bacteria > Pseudomonadati > Pseudomonadota > Gammaproteobacteria > Alteromonadales > Pseudoalteromonadaceae > Psychrosphaera > Psychrosphaera haliotis. The sequence continues at coordinate 470,601 of NZ_BAAAFQ010000004.1, forward strand.
TCGTTAGAATTTGAATTATCGGATATCGCCAATAAACTACAACTTAAGCTACCCATTCCTCAGCCTAAATATTTAGTCATGGGTGAAGGTTCCATTTTAGAAAAGTATTGGGGGATTCGATATGCACTCGACTGCTTCTCTCAGACCGCGGTGATGGTACTGCCCAAAATTGAGCACACTTTAGGGTACGAATATAACCTCTCAATGGCATTTTGGAGAAAGTTAATCGAAGTTGATGCTGACTGGTTAAGAACATCAACCACAATTAACTCTTTACCAATAGAGCATATTGAAAGGTCGGAGCTAGTACACTGCGCTCAAGAAACATTTATATTAATTTCTGAGAATATGGCCGGAAGACCATCCGGCGTTTAATTCGTATTAGCAGAACCACTTTTCGGCTCATTCTTAGTCAGCATAGTATTTAACTTTTCGCCGCCTTTAATGCCAAAATCCAGCGTTCTTATTGGGAATGGAATTAGGATGTCGTTATCGCTTAGCGTTTTATTAATAACAACAACTAGCTCATGCCTTGCCTGCATAAAACCAACATGACCGGGATAGTCTATCCATGCCCATACTAATAAATTAATAGAACTATCGCCAAAACTTTCAGCATAGACAGCGGTTTCATCTTTATTTTTTACAAAGTCTTTTTTGTTAATAGCTTCAACTAAAACATCTGCTGCTTTTTCTATGTCATCGGCATAAGAGATACCGACAGGCACTTCTACTCTTCGTTCTCCGGTGGAGTTAAAATTTGTTAGTGTGTTTCTGAACAGCACCTTATTTGGCACTATGTCTAGCTGACCATAAAAGTTCTCAACTAACGTATTGCGCAGATTAATCACTTTTACGGTACCAAATACATCATCAGCTTTAATTACATCGCCAATTTGAAATGGTTTTCTTATGCCCATAGCAATACCAGCTATCAAATTTTCAGTCATGTCTTGAAACGCAAAACCAATAGCAAGACCGACAATACCCGCACCGGCTAATAGTGACTTAACGGTACCTGACAAGCCGATAAAATCCAACGCGACAAAAATACCAACTGTCATCACTATGATTTTAAATATTGATGCTAGTAAGTCCGCAATCTGTCTAGACTCAAGCGCTTTGTGCAATACTGACCTCAGTGTTTTACTTAAAACGCGAGACAGTAATGAGAAAAATAAAACTATAAATAATGCAACAACAAAGTTAGGTAGATGTTTAATTGAAATCTCTAACCAAGTTGTAAGTTTTTCTTCTATTAATCCGTAATATGGTGCTAAATCTTTTAAAGTCATGGTGTGTTCCTAAAGTTAAACCTTAACCCTTAATCGCAATTGTTATGCCAGCAAACAAAAACAAGTGGCCACAACCCAAAAACTAACGTAAATGACCGCCTAGCATAGCGTTTTCTGACTTCGACAAATAAAAAGCCAACATAAAAAGTTGGCTTTATTGAATAACACTTAAGTAATTCCTACTTTAAGTATGTAAGATCTTCATACTTTAAATTCATCCAAAACATTCCCTACTTCAGTGCCAAGTTCTTTTAGTTTTGCAGCGGCTACTTTGGCTTGTTCTGCCCTTTCACTATTTCTAGTGCTTGCCTCAAACACAATACTGACATCTTCCGCTATTGCTTGTGAAACCTGCGATTGCTCATTCGCGGCTCTGGATACTTCATCATTCAACTGATTAATTTGTTGCATTGCACTAAGCACATTCATAAAGGCGAGATTAGCTTGTTCAGTGTGACCAACATTTTGTTGCGCTTCTTCTCTATTTTTAAATATTATTTCTGTCGCTCGTTCGCTTTGTCTTTGTAACTTTTCAATCATCGAGTTAATTTCTTCTGTTGAAGATTGGGTACGACTTGCTAACGATCTAACTTCATCAGCTACAACTGCAAACCCTCGACCTTGCTCACCAGCACGAGCAGCTTCAATTGCGGCATTTAATGCAAGAAGGTTTGTTTGCTCTGCAATGTTTCTTATAACATCGAGCACCGTAGATATGGACTCGCTATCTTTAGCAAGCTCTTCAATAACTGTTTCAGACTCCGCAATACTCTCTGACTGCATTTTAATTCTGTCAGTGGTGTCTTTAAGGGTTGTTGAGCCAGTCTTAGCTTCTTCATAAACGCCTTGAGACACGCTATTCGCATTGTCAGTATTTGATGCAACCATGCTTGCGGTTGCGCGGAACTCCTCTATAGCGGATGCTAACAAGTCAGCCTTTTGATGCTGCTCAGCTTGCTCTCTAGTCATGTAATTAGCTAAGTCGGATACTTCAGCAACAGAATTTAAAAGTAAATTAGTTTTGTCTTTCACATTTTTTATTGTGAAATGCATTTTATCAAGTAGACCGTCAAAAGAACGCGCCATCTCGCCAATTTCATCTTTTCGGGTAGAGCCTATTCGTACTGTTAAATCCCCGTCCCCTTTAGTTAATTCTTGGATAGTTTCGGTTTGTTGGATTATTGGTTTTAATATTAATTTTTTTAACAAAATGAACACAAGTATGCCGAACAGAGACATAGTAAATAGCAGCTTAAGCACGCCAATCAGAATCGATTTAAATACAAGGCTTTGAACATCTGAGTTATTAATGCCTAGTACAATCTCATAGCCCCAAGGTTCATAGCTAACCACATTCAGGTCAAATTGATTGCCCTGGACCAAAGAGGTCTCAATATCTGTAGGCGTTAAATGTGTGGAGTGTTGCCTGAGTTGTTTTTTGCCATCTCGTAAGGCCACAAATCCATTTTCCAGAAGTCGCGCTTTTGAAATTTGCTCGGCAAGAACATTTAAGTTGGCTGAATAACCAACATACCAAATTCCTATTACCTCTCCATTGGCATCTATGATTGGATCATAGGCCGTCAAATAAGGTTTTCCTAGTATATCTACCTGGCCAAAATAAGCCTTTTTTTGTTTAATCGCCGCCATCGCTTTTCCTGACGGAGATAGTTTAGTGCCTATGGCGCGCTTTCCTTCTTTCATAACATTAGTACTGATCCTAATGAAGTCTTCACCTTTTCTCGAAAATATTGTCGCCGTGCCGCCCATAACGTCTGTGAGGCGATCTACTAAAGTAAAATTGTTAGCAACTCCATAATCTCCAATCATAATATTATTGGCCGCTGTTCCGTTCACTGAAACGCTTTGGCCTAACTTTGGCTCTCCTAAAGCAGAAGCTCTGTGTTTGAGAAGACTAAGACTACTAATTACTCGCTCAGACATTATTTCGTTAGTAACATTTAGAAGCGACGATACTTTATCGATCATCAACTGCTGTTCCTTTACAACTTGATCATGAACCAAACGTTTGGTTTCAAACCAAATCACTGAGGTTCTGATAACTAAGAATACGAGAATAAAAGCCACTAGTGCGATAAGAAACTTCTTTTGAATAGTCATTTTAGTCCTACTTTTACTAAACCGAATTAACGTGATTAAAGATAAAAGCCTTTTGCTTTTTCTAAGATGGGTTTCAGTATAGTAAAGGTAAAAAAAAACAGGCTAATTAGCCTGCTTTTTCTATTTATGTTTCAGATTTCATGGAGGTTTTAGTCTTTTGCAAACCAATCCTGAACTTTAGCTACTAAAAGGTAATTAACCGGTACTAAAAGCAAAGTGATGAACGTTGCGAATAAAATACCAAACCCTAACGAGACTGCCATCGGGATTAAGAACTGCGCCTGCGTCGACTTTTCAAACAATAACGGCATCAAGCCTATAAATGTTGTTAAACTCGTTAACATAACCGGTCTAAATCGAGAAGCACCCGCCGTTAATACCGCGTCCATTAAGGCAAACCCTTCAGCTCTGCGTTTATTAATATAGTCAACCAGAACGAGCGAGTCATTTACTACAACCCCTATGAGAGCCAGCATCCCTAGCAAACTCATAATGGTTAATTCCATGCCCATTATCCAATGGCCCATAACCGCCCCGATCATACCGAAAGGAATAATACTCATAACAATTAGAGGCTGTAAGTAAGACTTAAACGGTATCGCTAACAAAGCATAAATAATAAAGAATACAAACACTAATGCCCAACCTAACGAACTAAATGATTCACGTTGCTCCTTTGCTTCGCCTTCTAATGAGTGCGAAATACCAGGGTACTGTGAAACCAACTCATCAAGGTAAACTTTTAAATCAGCCTGAAGTACCGTCATATTGGTATTACTTTTATCAATATCGCCAGTCACATTCACTGTTCTAAAACGGTCAATTCGATAAATAGCTGACGGGCTTTGTCCTGCATTTATCGTCGCAATGTGAGCAAACGGTACAGTGCCGCCAGATGGAGTCGATATCAGGATATCCTGCAGCTGTGCCACAGAATTACGTTCTGATAAAGGCAATCTCACCATAACTCTCACATCATCTCGACCTCTTTGAACACGCTGAACTTGCGCACCAAAAAAGGCATTTCTAATTTGATTTGATACTTCCATTCTCGTCAGTCCAAGCGCAACGCCCTGCTGAGTCAGCTCAATTTGCAATTCCTGCTTACCATCTGATAAAGAATCCGCAATATCAAAAACCGTAGGATATGTTGCTAAACGTTGCTTCACTAAATCAGCCACTTCTTTCAACGTATTCAGCGAAGTACCTGATAATTGCACATCAATAGGACTCGACGTACGACCAATTTCAGATCTGAATGTAACGCTTTCTGCACCTGGAATTGGGCCAATCAGTTTTCGCCACTCTCTGGCCAAATCATTTGCACTTATAGTCGACGTTCTTTGCTCAGGAGGGATTATCTCAAATCGCACACCACCTTGATTTGAAACGCCACCGCGACCACCAGTAGTGGCAAGTATGTTTATAATGACACTTTTGTCAGTATCTTCATCAACATACTTTTCTTGTAAAACTCGCGCTTTATCTGCCATTTTTATTACAAACTTATTAGTTACTTCAAATGGCGTGCCCGCAGGCATTGAAATGTTTACTCTCACCGTTTCGCTTGGAATGCGAGGGAAGAAAATAAACTTAGTCCAGCCACTCATAATCAGCGCTAAAATCACTAAAAATACCGATAAGAACATACTAACAGTGGCAAACTTATTTCGAACCGCCACTTTTAATAACGGTTGGTAATAGCGCAAAATCAGGTGTTCAAAACCATCAGCAAAGCGATGCTGGAAAGCTTCGAGCTTGCTAATTTCACCTTTTTCATGGCGAAGTTTTAGGTTTTTTAAATGCGAGGGTAAAACAAATTTAGACTCAACTAATGACATCAACAAAATTGGAATTACAATAACAGGGATCTGCGCAAATAGCGCACCTCTGGCACCTTCAATAAAGGCCAAAGGTAAAAAGGCGGCGACAGTTGTTAAAATACCAAACGTCACAGGAGTCGCTACTTCTTGAGTACCTCTTATAACGGCATCTTCTCCAGAATCCGCTTTTCGTAAGTGAGTATAAATATTCTCACCGGTAACGATGGCATCATCAACAACAATACCTAACACCAAAATGAACCCAAATAGGCTCATAACATTTAATGTAACGCCAAACCAAGGCATAACAATAAAGGCTCCCATAAACGAAACTGGAATACCGATAAACACCCAAAAAGCGATAGCAGGACGTAAGAATAGTGTTAGTAATAATAGAACTAAGAAGCCACCTTGCAACGCACTGGTCGTTAACGTGGATATACGATTTTTAACAATTTGTGAATCGTCATCCCAATAACTCAGTTCGTAACCATAAGGTAAAGAAAGTTGCTTAGTAACAATGTAGTCTTTTACTTTGTCAGCAACTTCAATAGCACTCTGTTGGCCAATTCTGTAAACATCTAAAAACGCGGCTTGGTTACCATTAAAACGAGTTCTAATTGGCGTTTCTTCAAAGTCATCCAAAACATCTGCAATGTCTGAAAGACGAATAATAGTGCCATCAGCATTAGTTTTGACCGGAATTCGAGCAAACTCATCCTGGCGGTAAGCCTGACCTTTTGAGCGCAGCAGAATATCGCCACCGGTGGTTTTTAACGTACCTGCAGATACATCAACACTTGATTTTGAAATAGCGCTTGAAACTTGAGCTAGTGATAGATTGTATTGGCGAAGCTTATCAGTGGAAATTTCCACTGCAATTTCGTAATCTCTGACGCCACTCAAATCAATTTGAGTTACACCTTGAATTTTTAATAAATCATCACGAATTTGTTCTGCATACTCATGCAGTTCTTTCTCACCATAAATGCTTGATAACGCTACCGCTATAACTTCTCTTTTTCTCTGCGCTAACGCAATAACAGGCTTTTCAGCATCACTCGGAAAGGTATTAATTGCATCAACCCGACTCTTTATGTCGGCTAACATTTCACGAGCATCATAACCACTTTCAACTTCCACCGTCACTGACGCTGAGCCTTCAGTAGAACGACTGGTAATTTGCTCTATACCTTCTAAGTCTTGCACTGCTTCTTCGATACGGATGGCAATACCTTGCTCTGTATCTTCAGGTGTTGCACCTCTTAATGTGACACTAATGCTTATGCGATCAGTTTCAAAGGATGGAAAGACTTCAAATGGTATTTGCGAACTTAAATTAAATAAGCCAGCAAACAAAATTGAGAACATTAATAAATTGGCAGCAACGCCATTTCTAGCAAACCATGCAATCATTATTATTCACCTTCACTTCTTGGCTTTTTTCTACCTTGTTTATCGCGAGGCTTAATCTCACCCGCCGGAGCAGTTTGTGCATCGCCGTTTTCATTAACAATTGCCACTCTTGTTCCAGAGCTAACCTGTCCTAATGACGTGATAACTAATAAGTCCCCAGGCTTTAATCCGTTCTCTATGATTGCATCTTCATCATTTTGCCAACGCACGGTAACTTCCGTTCGGCGCAGCATATTGTCAACAACTACATAAACATAACTGCCTTGATAAATAGCTTTATTAGGAATAACTATCGTATTTGGAATTGTTTTACCTTGAATATCAGCCGTTACGTACTGGCCAATTTTAATAGGTACGGAGTGCTGATTCGCACTATGAGCAGCTTTAGCAAATGGCTCATCAATTTGGCCCACGATATAAAGTTGTTGAGAACTTTCATCAATCGCACCTTCTGTTCTAATCGCTTTGCCTAACCACTTTTGGTCACCCACTAAATCAGACTTAAACAGTATTTCTTTGGCGTTAATTACACTGCTATTGTCGTCGGAAAACTCTTCTGGCAGGGTCATTAGTGCTAAGTCTTTATTCTTAATTGGCAATCTAATTTCTACATAATCGGTCGCATAAATATCCGCGACTTTAGTATTACCAGAAATAACCTGACCAAAATCCACCAGCTTAGTCAAAATACGACCGTCATATGGCGCTGTAATTTTAGTTCGCTCTAATGAAAGCTGAGCTTTTTGAAGTTGCGCTTCCGCTGATAATACATTTGCTTTAGCAGCCGCTAATTGTGGCTTTCTTAGTACCAAGTCACTTGGCTTTTTATTATTGCCTAGACGTTTCCAGTCAGTTTCTGCTTGGTCAACTCGCGCTTGCTCTTCTAATAATGCTTGTTGTGCTGATAACAAACCAGCCTTTGCAATATTAACCTCAGCCACGTAATCACGGTCATCAACCACCACCAAAACGTCGCCTTGCTTTATAAAACCACCCTCTCTAAATTGATCACTAACAAAGGTAATTTGGCCTCCAACTTGTGACACTAAGCCACTTTGTGTTCTAGGCTGAACAGTGCCATAACTTTCAAGAATAATCGGGTAGTCTTGTGGCTGCAACTTTTCAACTTGAACTGACATCTGTGAGGCTTTTGATGGTCCACGGCGTTGTGCTTCTGGCGGGTTAGACATAATAAATGTGTATAAAATTGCTGTGCCCGCTAGCACCGAAACAGGTAATATTAGTTTTTTGAAGTTAATCATTGTTGCCGTCGTCCGTAGTCTTTAATGAATTTGAGTTAGAAAAAGAATGCCCAAGTAACTGCTGAAGTTGAACTCTGTTTGTGGCTCTTTGTTTCTTAATTTGGATTAGAGAAGTTTGTGCATCAAATGAACGGCCTTGTGCATCAAGAACCGTGGTGTAGGTCACAAGACCACTTTGATATTGTTCAAATGCTAATTGCTCTGCCGCCATCGCGTTTTCCATGGCTTCATAGGTGGTGGCATAACGCTTTACTAAACTCACTTGTAATGACAATGCATTTTCAATGTCTTCAAATGAGTCATACACGTCTTCAATGTAGCTTTTTTCAGCTTGTTGAAGTCTAAGCTCCGCTGCTTTCTCATTAGCTTTAAGGCGTCCTGCGTCAAACAAAGGCGCTGTAATTTTACCGACTAAACCCCAAGCAAACGCCGATGTGCTAAACACATCAGATAACTTGCTTGCACTATCAGAAAGAGTTCCTGTTAATACAAAGTCTGGGAACCTTTCTTTGTGCGCAAATGCTAATGCTGCATCGGTTGCCATTAACTGATACCAACTAGCCTGCAAAGAAGGCTTATTTTTAATTAACTCAGATGGGATACCTAGCTCAACATCATTAGTAAATACCGGAATATCAGCGTTGATAAGTAAAGAAGCAGAAGGGTATTCACCAATCAGTCTTTCCAAAACTCGAATTGCAGTTGCTTTATTACTCACTTGAAGCGCCAAACGTGAACGCTCACTGTTGAGCTCATTTCTAGCAAGATAAACATCCAGCGCACTATTCAGACCTTGCTGATAGCCTGAGTCTATAATAGATAAGCTTTGCTCAGAGTTTTGTACTCTTTGTTTATAGAGCTCTAATAATTGGTTCGCTTCAATAACGTCTAACCAAGACAAAATCACATTAGAGATTAGTGCTTGAGTTGCTTCAGTATAAAAAGCTTGCTCAGCCATATATTGTAGGTTCTCTTGCTTATTTGTATCAGATAGTTTTTGCCAAACATCCAATTCGTATCTTAATGACAAACCCGCCGTATAGGATGTAGATGGCGAATCAGCAGAGCTAGATTCACCTCTTTGACCAGAAAACTCTGCATTTAGCGACGGCCAAACGTTAGTACCCGTTGCGATTAATGACTGCTCTTTGATCTTAACGTCAAAAGCTTGTTGTTGAAGCGATAAATTATTTAATAATGCTTTTTCAACTAACTCTTTTAATTGCGGATTATTAAGCTCTTCAAAGACACTTTTTGAACGCAACACATCTGGGTTAGAAACAAGCTGCTGAGTCCACTGCTCTGGAGACTTGCCTGTTATACGTTGCTCTTTTAAGTCATTAGACATTTGATAATTTGAAGAGCAAGCCATCAATGAAAAGCATAGTGCCGTAATTGCACTGAGCTGAACATGACGAACCGTTCCTTTGGGTTTAGTTTGGCTACCTTTCAACGTCTTACCTTTGTAATAAATTAAGTTAATACTAAATATTAAAGCTTATATACGAGATAACGTTAATTAGAATCAATCTAATTTACGTTAATTGACATTCTTTTCGATTAACCCCCAATTAAATTCGCTGAACGGCATTAATAGTTCTGGCTTTACTACTAATAAAGTAACTTAAAGCATGACTAAAAAATTGCACCTAAAAAACTATGAGCTAAGCTTAAAAATACCTTTATAAATTCAGCAAAATCATGGATTAACTATATGCCCCACGTCAATAAGCCAAAAAGAAGTACATTGAAGTTATTGACAAAAGCCGCGGCATCTAGCTTGTTGATCACTAAGGTGCCCTATGTTTTCTCAAGAACAACAACGACTGTAAGAGTGCTCGGTACGCACGTCACGCTGCAAGAAGTATTACGGAAACAGGCGATGGAAGACTTAGGCATTAATTTGGTATTTGAACCAAAAGGCAGTGCCTCTGTCTTACAAAAAGCATCAATGTCTCCAACCTCCTTTGACCTCTACGAGCAATGGTCAAATAGTATACGGGTACTTTGGGCATCTGGTTCTATACAGCCTATTGATAAAAAAAGAATTCTTCATTTTGATGAGATAAATGATTTGTGTAAAACCGGTAAGGTTCATCCATCGTCAAACATAGGCGCTGGCGATGCACCTTTTAAAATACTCCACGTCCAAAAAAATGGTGAGCTGGGAACAAATCACACAAACGATATAAGCTTTTTACCATACGTTCATAACGTAGATTCATTTGGTTACAACACTGACCATATTGAACTTGGCAGGCCCTATGAAACAGAAAGCTGGGGCTGGCTATTAGACAATAAAAACAAAGGTAAAGTAGGTATCGTTAATGCACCCTCAATCGGCGTTTTTGACTTAGCCTTAGCAGCACAGGGCCAGGGCTTGATGAGCTTTAATGATATCGGCGCTATTACAAACGCCGAATTAGATCAGCTTTTTGATATTTTATTCGAATTAAAACGACAAAATCATTTTAACGGTTTTTGGACTTCTGTGCCTGAGTCTGTGAATTTTATGAAGTCAGGTCGAGTCAATATTCAAAGCATGTTCTCCCCTGCGGTTTCTCAACTAAATGGCCAAGGTATCCCTGTTAGATATGCAGCCCCCAAAGAAGGTTATAGAGGCTGGCATGGGGTAATGTGTTTGTCTTCAGCAACAACTGGACGCGTTAAAGATGCAGCTTACGACTACATGAACTGGTGGTTGTCAGGTTGGCCTGGCGCCTTTATTGCTCGACAAGGCTACTATATTAGTAATCCACAACGATCAGCAAAATACCTAAATCAAAATGAATGGGATTATTGGTATCAAGGTAAAGCAGCGACAACTAACTTATTAGGGACTGATGGAAATATAGCCGTAAAAAAAGGCCAACAACGTTCTGGTGGAAGCTACGAAAAAAGGTTTAGCAACGTTGCGGTTTGGAACTCTGTAATGGATTCCTACGATTACAGCCTACAAAAGTGGTATGAATTTATTAATTCTTAAGCGAGTCATTAATGTTTAAATCTTTAAAAGCACAGTTGTTACTCGTTTTATTCTCTTTAGTTTCACTACTCGTTATTGAAATTGTTATTTCAAAATCGACTTTTACGGTATTTGAAAATCAACAACGGTTAGCACAAAGCACCATACAAAAAGTACAGATTGTAGCAAGGCTAGAAAAGGAGCTTATTGATTTACAACGAAACGTATTGATATATAAAGAAACTGGCAGCAAGTCTGTTTTAGACAGAACCTACTCATTAGTCACTTCTATCGACGAGAATATCAATCAATTTGCCGATATCGGTTTTTCTGACCAAAACCAAGCAAACGTCGATAATTTCATTATCGCGCTCAAAGAGCACCTAAATGAATACAAAACAAATTTCCAAGAGGTGGAAAAATCTTATGCAAAACGCTCTGCGCTTTTTGAGAACGGGATCAATAATGAGCTTGATACACTAGGTGCGTTAGTTTTAACTTATGATAAAAAGAGTTATAGCCTAGAGCTTCAAACTGACTTATTACAGGTAAAACTATCAGCTATAAAATACATAAACTCACCAAACTTTAATCTGATCAAGCTATTCAAAAACCACATCACTCAACTTGAAACAGACGTTAGAAATGGCCAATTAACGTCAACACAAAAAGCGCAGTTCATTGACAGCTTGAGTGCTATAAAAAAGAGCTTCAATCAGTTAACTCAAATAACTCGAGGTTATACTTACCTGGTTAACGTCGTTATGTCGGGTGCTGCTAATGAGTTTCTGTATATCACAAAAGAGTTGAGTAACTTAGTAAGCGAAGAAGTAGCAAGTAATAAAAATAGCGTAGAGCAAGAAACCGCCGCATTCTCAAACTTTATTAACTTCTTTTTGATTTTAACCATACTAATATCATTAGCTAGTGCAGCGTTTTTTATAAGAAATGTAGTTAACCCAATACAAAGTATTACCACGGTATTTAGAAAACTTGCATTTGGTGAAGCAGTCTTGTCGATTCCAGAGCTTGATAAAAAAGACGAAATTGGCGAATTAGCAAAGGCGGCTAAAGTATTCAGTGAGAAAAATCGACAAACCATTCGTCTTTTAGAGCAGTCAGAGGTTCAAAACAAGCAACAAATAGAAATGAACAAAGCCCTGCTACTGGAAAAGCAAAAGGCCGAACAGGCGACAAACGCAAAAAGTATGTTCTTGGCTAACATGAGCCATGAGATTAGAACGCCTATGAACGGAATTATTGGCTTTGTAGACCTTCTAAAGTTGACGCCGTTGAATAACACACAAGAAACTTATATCGAACGAATTAGCTATTCCAGCGACATTATGATGAGCGTTATCAACGATATTTTAGACTTTTCAAAAATAGAGGCTGGTAAAATATCCATTGAAGAGATTGAGTTTTCCCCTTCAAACGTAATCGATTCACTCATTCAATCATTATCACCTAAGGCCGCAGAAAAGGGTCTAGCCATCCGTTCATTTATCGATTTATCCATGCCCTCTCGACTAAAAGGGGATCCTACAAGAATTGGTCAAATCATATTAAACATCTGTAATAACGCGATTAAATTTACAGAAAAAGGCAGTGTCGATATTTACGTTGAGTATTTAAAGGGTGAGTCAAAACCACTACAAATCAGAGTTATTGATACTGGTGTAGGCATGCCACCGGAGGCCTGTTTACATATTTTTGATTCATTTACTCAAGCTGATGGCTCAACCAGTAGAAGGTTTGGCGGAACGGGATTAGGACTTTCTATTGTTAAAAACCTTGTAGAGCTTATGAACGGAGAAGTACATTGCGAGTCAGTTCAAAATAAAGGCAGTACATTTAATGTTACCTTGCCATTAGAAAGTACAAACAATACCTCTGAAGTCGTCTTTAATGGCCTAGCACTGGGTTATATTTCGAATACCGAGTCTTTGTTACTACCAATTAAATATTGGCAACAAGCTGGCATAACTTTAGATTTATCAACTTCATACGACAGTCATACAAAAGCAGTTGGGGATATTAGTGACGTTGACACCAATCCCGTAATTTTCGAAATAACCTCATCGACCAATTTAGAGGAGATTAAAAAGCAGCTTAAGCCACTCATTACTGAGCTTGCGCCTTTTGGTTTTATCGGCAACTGTGATTGTGTAGATTTGGTCAATTCGATGGCAAAAGAGTTTAGTGCACCAAAGCTGACCCACCCTATTACTCCTGTATCATTTAAACAATTCATCTTGTCATTAACTGCTAAAAGAACGATCAAAGAGCAAACAGCCCCAATCAAAAGTGATTCAAAAGACTTATATCAAGGCCACGTGTTGCTTGTTGAAGATAACAAAGTTAATCAAATGGTTGCTGGCAATATGCTCACACATCATGGATTTACCTTTGATCTTGCTGAGAATGGCTTAGAGTCATTAACCGCGGCAGATAAGAATCACTACGATTTTGTACTCATGGACATGCAAATGCCTATTATGGATGGCTATCAAGCCGTCAAAGAACTACGAGCAAAAGGCTACAATAACTTATTTATTTGCGGTTTATCAGCAAATGCCATGAAAGAGGACTTTGATCGTGCTTATGAGGCCGGTGTAGATTTTTATTTAACTAAGCCTCTCACTGTCGACAAATTTTCTGATTTTTTGACTGAACACTATACAAATAAGAGTTAAGTTTAATGCGTTTTTACTTTTATCCTGTAATATCCGGTCAAAATCAACTTACTAACTTAGCATTATTTCTGCTTTAAGTTGGTCATCATCACTTTATATTAAGGCTTTAAAATAATGGATATTCTCTTATGGATTGGTATTGTCTTTTGTATCTCTCAATCAGCCATTTTCTCAGGGTTAAACCTCGCGTTTTTTTCCTTAAGTCGACTTCAATTAGAGGTTGAGTCTTCAAAAGGTAACAAATCCGCTCAAAAAATATTGAAGCTAAGAGGCGACTCTAACTTCCTTTTGACAACCATTTTGTGGGGCAATGTTGGGATCAATGTATTACTAACCTTGTTGTCGGACTCCGCACTCGCTGGTATCAGTTCATTTTTATTTTCTACTATTGCCATTACTATTATTGGTGAGATTATTCCGCAAGCATACTTCTCTAGAAACGCACTAAAAATGGGGAGTATGCTGTCACCAGTTATCCGCTTTTACCAAATACTATTTTATCCCGTTGCAAAGCCTACGGCCATTATCCTTGACGTTTGGTTGGGTAAAGAGGGAATTACCTACCTCGCTGAGAGCGAGCTTAGCAGTATCATTCGCAAGCACGTTGAAGCTGAAGACACAGAAATAAACCATGTTGAAGGGATTGGAGCGTTAAATTTTTTCAAACTCGACAAAATTGTGGTCGCCGATGAAGGTGAATTAATAGACCCAGATTCCATTTTAGCTCTTAAAACTAAAATGGATTTACCAATTATACCGGACATAAAACCGAGTGCTGATGATCCGTTTTTAAAAAGCTTGCATAAATCAGGACACCGTTGGGTTGTTCTTACCAACTTGGATAATCAACCTCTACTTGTAATCGACGCTGATGGTTTATTGCGAGCAGCCCTATTTGAACATGAGCAGTTTGACCCTTATTTATATTGTCACAGACCAGTGATAATTACCGATGAAAAAACTAGTCTCAGTGAAGCCGTCATTAAAATGAAAATGAGCGAATCAGTAGATAAGTCTTTTGATGGAGTTATTGAACGTGACGTTTTGCTCATTTGGTCTGACACTAAACGAATCATTACTGGTGCTGACATTTATGGCCGATTGTTAAAAGGTATGCAACCACCAGAATTGCAAACTACCAGTACTTCTGGGAGTTAGTGACCTTTTTATAGCCATCAACGCTCTGTTATTCGTTTTTGGCTTTTTCTTTATCGATAACTTCACTTGCGAATTCTCGATCTTCTTTTGTTGAGTCTAAGCCGTCCTGATTAGATTTAGACTCCGGTGATAACTGCAATTCAGTAAATAGAGAAAAGTGATCTGAACCAATATTAGGTAATCGTTTTATGTTGCTTACAGTAAAATGTTCACTGTGAAACATATGATCTAACGGCCATCTCATAAACCAATAACTAGCATGAAAAGTATTGAACATCCCCCTTCCAACTCTTGGGTCTAACAAACCACTAATTTTTCTAAATAGCCGCGTTGTTTTAGACCAAGCTACATCGTTTAAATCACCAGTTACGATTGTTGGGGAGTTGTCCTTGGCTATTTCTCGCGCCACTATAACTAGCTCTGCATCTCGCTCAGTAGATTCTTCATTTTCAGTGGGGCTTGGCGGAGCTGGGTGTAAAAAATAAGCTTTAACTATTCGGCCACTTTTTAACTTTATGTTAGCTTTTACTGATGGCACGCCTTCTTGTACTAGATAGTTAAGTTTGCCCTCTAAGATCTCCAATTTTGAATACACGTGCATTCCATAAAGGTTATCTAGCGGGCACTTAACAGTGAAAGGCAGTTCATCCTCTAAACAATCTAATTGATCCTGCCACCATTGGTCAGACTCTAACGTAACTAATATATCAGGTTGATACTCTCTGACTAAATCAATGAGTTTTTGTGACTCTCTGTTCGTTGTCAGAACATTAGCTGTAATCACTTTTATCGTATCAGCCGCCTCTCTGCTATTGGATGAGTGCACTTCCTTTTTCCAAAACGGGCTAAAGGGCAAAACCCACCATAATTGCCATACGATACACGCAAACAAAACAAGCAATCTTACTATTGATTCAGGTTTGTTCGGCCCTAACAGCAATAAATGACCAATAAAAACACAGCTAAAAATAAGAGTAAGTTGTAACCTGGGAAAGTCCATACTTCTTACTGTCCAATGAGACCAATTAAAAATAGGTAAAATACTCAACAAAAGAACCACAATTGTTAAAATAGTAAAGGTTAATTCCATTGCTAGCCTTCCTTAGATAAATAGCTGTCTTTTAATAGCTCGTAGTCTTCTTCTAGCACCAATTCCTTTTTTGCGTACGCCAGCGCTTTTTTGGAGTGTACATCACAGTATTCAGCTAATTCTTCATTGGTTTCAGCTAAGCTTTGGTAAATTTTTTGCAAACGTAACATTACCTCAATGTTAGCGGCTCCATCACGCGCTATACCATTAAATGCATCCTGAAAAATCTCTTCTGAACTTAATTGAGGCAAAGAGACCCGATTGAAACTTCTCTGGTTTTTCGCCTCAGGGCTTTTGACTTCAGAGCTATTAATGTCAGAACCATTCACTTTATCATCATTGGATCTGTCGCCAGCGAGCCATTGAGTAATGAGTCGGCATTGCACACTAATTATATCTATCGCAGTACCCGGATCGTTAACAGCGGGTGAAAGCGCTCGACTCGCTATTTCAGATAACACCAAAAAGCCAAATCGAGGATCTTCATCAAAGGTACGGCATTTGCCAATAATAAAATCTTTTAATATTTTAGCTTTGACGTTTTTCTTTGCCTCAACATCGCCATCCAATTCCTTTCCATCATCTGTTTTTATAAAAGCGATAGGAGTATTTGGCAAGATTAGAGAGCCTACCGCTTGGTTTACTTTTATCTTAAAATTAAACTCTGTTGCAGTTGCTTGGAGCCGATCGATATTGATTTGTTGTAAATAACCAATATCACTTGAATAAATTTCGCTGGTTTTGCCCTCTACGTCATCAAAATCTAACGTCCCAGCAATTAACTCATAGTGACGTGATAACGCTTTTTCTGTAACTGCCTCTACTTTTGAAATTGTTTTGCCTAATGTGCCAAGTCTAGCGATGTTATCTACCCACCGAACAAAACCTAAAATAACAATAGCAAAGACTAAAAGCGTAAGAATAAAAATAACAAAGCGTCCAGTGTCACCATATAAACCATTCATTAACGCAATAATGCCAATAACACTAAAAATGAACGCACCAACAAATATGGACAACGCGTATTGAGACACATCGTCGGTTATAACAATATCAAAAGCATGAGGTGTAGCCGACGTGCTAACGGAAGAATAGGCAGACAGCATAGACCCCACAGCAAACACAGCCATACCAAGCATACTGGCTGAAATAATTGAAAATAGTGTTTTTAATGTATCAACACTGATATCCATAACCGCGGCGTCTGAAAAGTAAGTATCACCGAGCCTAGCGAAAAATATAGCAAGGATTGAAAGTGCACAACTAAAAAGAGGCTTGACCCAAAGTCGCTCTTTTAAGCGCCTAATGTAAAAGCTAATTTGTTGTTCCATTTTACCTATTTTCCTTTTTAATCATTACGTTAAATTAGAAACTCATCAGCCACTCTATTGTATCTATTAGTATTTAACAACTAACAGGCAGGCACTTAACAAAAAGAAAGCATAGTCCATAACATCAATAACTTTGGCTATTTAAGCACATGTGCTTCAATAATTTTTTAACACATTTCAGACATAAAAAAACCCCGACTGATTAGGTCGAGGTTTCGTTATTGGTGGAGCTGGCGGGAGTCGAACCCGCGTCCAGAAAAGGTCACCCTTAGGTACTACACGCTTAGTCTATCTTTAAATTCACCGAGGAGCTGCGGAAAGACACGCCACTCAACGACTATCCTGATTTAAAATTCGTGGGTTGCCTCTCAGGCTGGAGTCGCGCCACTATTCCGTTTGGTTTTTGATCTCATGTTGTTCCCCGTCTTACGGACAGAAGCTAGGGCATAAGAGCTCTCAGCAGGGTATTAAGCTGCTAGTGCGTAGTTTTCGTCGTTTGCGACTATTTTTTTGCGGCTTTTAACGAGGCAAACCGCCCCTCGACGTGCACCGCCGGAATCATCAATCCTGTCGAATCCTGAATCAGCCCCGAAGACGGGTCACGGTATTGATTGTTTTGCGCTACTCAGCAAAGTTTTCAAAGCCATGTAAAAATTCTGGAACCAACGGTTAATACCGATAGTGTTCTGTAAGTCTACTCTCTTTTATTTACAATCAAAAGACTTTCTTACTTACACTTATGTAACTGGTGGCATTTTCAGCAAATTCAATACTAATACAATTTAATAATTACAATGCCTTTTAGAAAACAGACACTTGCCTAAGTGTTTACAACGGTTATTATAGGCAAATCAATTTTTACTGGTTTTATTTAAATGGAAGTTTCACTTCAAATACGCAAGTGGGTTGCCAGTACGCAACAAACTTTACAACATGTTCCTAGCGTGTCTCGTGACTATGCAACACGCCTGCTCAAAGTTGCCTCATCAGTAAACACTAAACTAGTTAATCGTTTCTCAAAATTAAAATCATTTTGGACAAGCTTAACATTAGCTCAATTATGCTATTTAATATCATCGGCTATCTTATTCGCATTAGCTTTTTCTGACGATGCAGAGCTTATTCATCTAACACTGCCTGTAATTATTATTTTAATAGGACTGACAAATGAGTTTTGGCCGCACTTTCTTAAAGTGTGGGATAGCTTGCAAGGTAAAGCTTTCATTCTTACCTTTTATGCAATCATGGCAAACACCGCACTTGCCTCAGCATCAGGTTTGGTCAATGAAGTGACTCATGTAAGTGCAGAAAGCTTAACTTACAGCCACAACATGGCGCTCATTATTAACATCCCCACTTGGTTTATCTTATCCAGTTTTTTAATGCTTTTGGTTGTGCAAATACTACTGCCAATCTATTTGATATTGCTTGTACTACTTAAACCTTTTGGTGTGCACAAGATTTGGCATAAGCCAGACTACCGATTCCCTATACTAACAGCATTAATTCGATACTTATTGGCTACATTTTTATTGTTTGTATTCATGTATGGTAGTGTCCAGTCTGGCTTTTTAAACCAAAACAGTCCACTGCTTGGCTCTGTGTATGTCGGCTTTATTACTGCAGATGAAACAGCAAATCCTTCGACTTCAAAAACAAATGAAGTATCAGAGGTCAAAAAAGGATTTGAGGGAGCGGAGAGCAAAGCTGATGGGTTTGTTTCGTTTAACGTACACAACCTTACTGAACGCAATAATCCAACAGAAGATATTACTAAAAATGAAGAAGATGCTTTTTCAAGGGATGCCCTTTTACGAAAGAGTCACGATGTTCAATTAATACAAAAACAAATTTTAGCCACGTTCATTTATGACTACGAAGCTGATAGTTTTTCTCGTTGTGCTCACCCAGAAAACACTAGAGTCATTGAGCTGAATGATTACGAAATTCTTACGGTTAAAAAGTCGAAAACGGCAGAAGTAGGTTATGAGTTTGATGTTATTGCCTGCGTTTCCCCAGGCATTAATTCAGGTGCTATTAAATCACCTGGCAGTAGAAACAATAGTTAGGTTAATTAAGAGTTGGCTTCTGAATCATCTAAACTCTGATAAACCTAGAAGCCAACTCGTTAAAATCAAATCAATCTAAATGAACATTCTTTTTCAACTTGCCTGGACGTTCCCAGGCATGCTCATCCACTTCATGTTCCCAGTGTTGGTCTTCTTCCAAAGTTTTTTCAATAAAGCTGCGCGTTTCCATAGAGTGATTGATAAACATTTTTTCATCACCCGACATCGTCGCTAACTGTTCAACCATTTCATCATCGTGTTTTTTGAACAAACGGCTAGCTCGCCACGCAGCGTTATGTCTCCAGCCTAGCTGTTGCATCACTTTAGCGCCGAGCTCTAATCCACCAGCTAGAGTTTCACGCTCCACTGCAGTTACGCCGGCTTTTAAAAGATCAGTCGCGTGAGGACGGTTTATCGCCCTAGCTAATATTTTTACATGTGGGAAGTGGTGCTGAATAGCTTTTATGATCCTTAAGCTACGTTCTGGCTCGTCAACTGCAACAACGATGACATCTGCGTCTTCAGCGCCAGCAGCATGCAATAGGTCATGACGCTCACCTTCGCCAAAGTAAACTTTGTAACCATAACGTCTAACCATATCTATCTGACTAGCATCATGGTCTAAAATTGTTGTTGATATTTTATTAGCTGCTAATAGCCGGCCTACTGCCTGACCAAATCGACCAAAACCAATTATGATCACTTTATTTTCTTCAGAAATATCATCGGAAACGGGTTCCGCTTTGGTTTCCCTGAATAACGGCTGAACATATTTGTCATTCACAATAAGCATGAGCGGTGTTAGCAGCATGGACAAGGCTACAACTAGAGTTAGTTGCGACACTAAGTTTTGCGGCAAAAGATTTACACCCAATGCAAACGCAAACAGAACAAAGGCAAATTCACCAGCCTGTGACAAAACAAATGCAAAGGTATAACGGTCAGGTCGAGCCATTGGTGTGAAACGTCCCAACATTTGTAGAACCAAGTATTTTAAGATGATCAGACCAAGTGTTAGAAATATGATTAACGCAGGATCCGCTGCAAATATATTAAAATCTATACTCGCGCCAACAGAGATAAAGAATAAGCCAAGTAATAACCCTTTAAATGGCTCAATATTGCTTTCAAGCTCGTGTCGATAATCACTTTCAGCTAATACCACACCGGCTAAAAATGTGCCTAAGGCAGGCGATAAACCGATGGATTGCATCGCCAGTGCAACAGAAATAACCAGTAACAACGCTGTGGCCGTAAACACTTCTCGAAGTTGGCTTTTTGCAATGAAACTGAATATTGGGTTCATCAAAAAACGACCGCCAATAACGATACCAGCAATGATACCGCCAGCCACCAGCCCTTTTTTCCAACCGTGCAGCTCGCCACTGTGAGCAGCTATACTAGCCACATCAGACGATGAAGCTAAAAGAGGCAGTATTGCCAACATTGGAATTACGGCAATATCTTGAAACAGCAGAACAGCAAAAGCACCTTGGCCAGCGGTAGACTTCATTTGCCCTTTTTCTTGCAAACTCTGCAGAGCAATGGCCGTTGAACTTAGCGATAAGATCATGCCTATCGCCAGCGCTTGTTGCCATGGCAATCCAAAAAACAAACCAATTGCGGTAACCAGTAATGTTGTTATAAAAACTTGCAGTCCGCCGCTACCTAAAATAGGTACCCTTAACTTCCATAACAAACTTGGCTTTAATTCTAATCCAATTAAAAACAACATGAGCACAACGCCAAACTCTGCAAAATGCATCACGTCTTTAGGGTGACTTAAAAAGCTCAGTACAAATGGCCCTATAATCACACCAGCCACAAGATAGCCCAACACAGATCCTAGCCCTAAGCGCTTAGCGATAGGAACAGACACAACTGCAGCCGCTAAATATGTAACAGCATCTGCCAATAAATTATTTTCCATTTAAGCGCCCTCGCCTAATAAACGCAGTGTTTTTAAGTAATCACTCGATACCTGATCTAGTCTAACTTTGTCGTCAAAAAGTTTACCTGTGCCATGTACAACAAAAGGCGCTAAATATTCCATTTGGCATAAATGCGCTGTTTGTTCGATAGGTGTGAGTAATTGCTCCATAGTGAAACGATTGTGACCGGTTTTACAATACGCGGTTTGGCCTCCACCTGTGGTGATCACTGACAACCACTTTTTACCCTTTAAACTATCTCCACCAGGCCCATATGCATAACCATATTGAAGTACTAAATCAAACCACTCTTTTAACAATGCCGGCGCGCTATACCAATAAAAAGGATGCTGGAAAACGACAATATCAAACTCGGCCAATAACTTTTGTTCCGACTCAATGTCGATGACACCATCTGCATATATTTCACACAAGTCATGAATGTGAACGAAGTCGAGTTGGTTAGCTTTTTGTATTAAATGATAATTAATTTTTGACTGCTGTAAGTTAGGGTGAGTCAAAATGAGTAAAACCGATTGCATGCAGATCCTTAAAGTTCAATAGCATAGAGAATGCCCTCCTCTACTTTAGTCTTTTTTGCGCATCAATGCGGTAACTTTTTTAAATCATTTGATCGCCTTTGAACATCAGCTCGTAATAAAGAAGGTGTAATTTATTATGAGAGAGTTATGAAACTAGCGCTATTCCCTCTTCCGGTTTTTTTACTTCCAGGTGGAGTAACACGGCTGAGAGTATTTGAACAACGATATATAAGATTAGTGCAAGAGTCTGCAGGTGACGTGGGCTTTGTTATTGCGCCTATCAAAAACTTACCTGCCATTGAAAGCAAAGCTATCGATTGCCACCTCAATTGGGGAAGCTGGGTTAAAATCATTGATTTTGCTACTGGCGCTGATGGATTACTGGAGATTGATGTTCAATGTGAAGCAATGGCTAGGATTTACAGTTTTGAAGTGGAGTCGGACAACCTCAAACGAGCAGATGTAGAGCTTTATCATCACTGGCAAGAGTCAATAGATGTTAAGCAAGTTCAATTACCTATCAACAAACTCACACAGCAATTACAGACTGTATTTAAAGTTAACCCAGAACTTTCAAAAATTTATCCTGAAACAAAATTTGACTGTTCAGGTTGGGTATGTCAAAGATGGTTGGAACTATTACCTCTAAAACAAGCAGAACAAAATTTGTTTGCTCAATCAGGTTCTCTTGATCGTGCAGCTCAGTTTTTGTCTGAAATTGTTTTTGAATAAAAGTGATCGCTACGATGACCCTGCTCGTAATATTTTTCAGGACAACGGATGAGGTATGTCATGAAACAATCAACAGTTGAGTCAACTCGTAACAAAGCGATCGCTCCAGCGACCAAGACGAGACCTATGACAACAACCGCAAAAGAATCTGCACCACCAGAATTAAGCCAATATTTAATGGCTGTGGCTGCCGATAGAGACAAACAAGCATTCGCAAAGTTATTTGCTTGGTTTGGTCCAAAAATTAAAAGAATTGCCGCTCAGAAGCTAAATAATGACGCGGCAGGATTCGACATAACCCAAGAAACAATGACTCGCGTTTGGCGCAAAGCTCATCTATTTGTACCAGAAAAAGGCGCAGCAACAACTTGGGTATATACGGTCATGCGTAACGTTATTTTTGATGCTATGCGCAAAAACAAAACTCAGCAAGCCGAATCGCTCAGTGATGACATTTGGCCAATAGAAGAGCAGATATCTGAAGAGTCACCGTTTCAAGATCACTTGATGACAAAGCAGTTAGGAGAGCTTGTTAAAAAGCTTCCACCTAATCAGCAAGAAGCGTTGACCGCCGTTTATTACAAACAATTAACACACGAAGAACTAGCTAAGCAATTGAATATACCTGTTGGTACAGTGAAGTCCCGCATTCGATTAGCCGTAACTAAGTTGAAACAGCAGTTGGGAGCCAATAATGATTAAACACCACCCGAGTAGCAAACTACTAGCCGGATATGCAACTGGCGAATTACCTGCATCCATTGCCATAGGTGTGGCTATTCACTGTAAAATGTGCGACCAGTGCCAATCCAATGTGGACGCGCTTACTGCCCAACTTGCTGACCAAGTCTTTGACGCTGAAATAACAGAGCCAATGGCCTACGAAAACGAGCAATTTGACTTAGCAAACGAAGCTGAAGCACCAATGGATATGGATTTTGGCAACATGATTGCAGCCATTACTGCGGACGATGAAATTTCTGAGCAGTCAATGGTGAGAAGTACATCTATAACCGTCAAAGGTAAAAACTTTGAGCTACCTGCGCCGTTAAATAATGTTCGCATGTCTAATTGGTTGAATATTGGAAAATTGTCACGTTCAAGCCTGAATTTAGATGAAGGTGCTATTCACAGTCATTTATTGCACATAGACGCTGACGGTGAAGTCCCTACGCATACTCACAAAGGCTTTGAAATTACATTATTGTTAGATGGCAGTTTTGAAGACGATATGGGCACCTATCACCCTGGCGACTTTATAGAGCTTAATGGTGAACATAATCATCAGCCTAAAACGAAAGAAGGCTGCCTTTGCTACACAGTAGCCGATGACGCACTGCAGTTTACCGAAGGTTTTCATAAGCTGTTTAATCCGATAGGAAGCCTGTTGTATTAAATTGAAATAGACACATCCTCCAACCATTCCAGTTATCCTGGTAGTTTGCCACTACTCCTATGTAGTGGCTTTTTTTTGCTTGTAGATTTAGCCTACAAATTAGGCAGTTAAAAATTGATTGTGATCAATTGCAAATAACGTATCGTAACCTAGTATATAGATCATAAACTCCCCCAATATCAAAGGATAAGTATGGCCATTACCATTGGTTTAAGCGCATGTTTAGCAGGTCAAGAAGTTCGATTTGATAAAAGTCACAAAAAATCAAATTTTTGTATGAACGAGTTATCTCGCCACGTTAGTTTTAAAACTTATTGCCCAGAAGTTGCTATCGGTCTGCCAGTTCCCCGCCCAACTATTCGCCAAATAAAATATAACGATGTCATAACCGTAAGTCGTCCAGATAAAACAGGCGATGTGACAAAAGAGTTAGCGGAATATGGACAGTCAGTCGCGACCAAAATTGAAGACCTAAGTGGTTTTATTTTTACTGCTAAAAGCCCTAGTTGTGGGATGGAGCGCGTTAAGATTTATCATTACAACGATGAAAATAAAGCAACAGGCAGTGACCAAACTGGCGTAGGTATGTTCGCTAAGCAGATTATGGATATCAACCCTGCACTACCTTGCGAAGAAAATGGGCGATTAAACGATCCTGCTATTCGTGAGAACTTTGTACTTAGAGTGTTTGCTTTTAATACTTGGCAATTAATGATGCAAGACGGATTCACAAAGCACAAACTCATCCAATTTCATACGCAATACAAATACTTGTTAATGAGTCACAGCCAAAATTCTTACCGTGAATTAGGAAGAATGTTAGGCACCAGTGAAGCGCCTGTAGACGAGTTGGCAAAAGAATATATTGTCTTGTTTATGACTGCTTTAAAAACAATCGCGTCTAGAAAGTCACATGCCAATACGCTTAATCATATTCAAGGTTACTTCAGCAAACATTTAACCAAAGAGCAAAAAGCGGAGTTAACTACGCAAATTGACGACTATCGCGAAGGTTTAATTCCATTAATGGCGCCACTAACGTTATTAAAGCACTACTTAATGATGTATCCCGATGAATACATTGCGAATCAACGCTATTTGGACCCTTACCCGGCAGACTTAAAACTAAGGTACGGCTACTAATGATCTTATATTGGATTAGAACGGATGTTCGACTTGACGACAATCCGGCACTAGAAGCAGCGGCTAATTTAGCGGTTGATAAAAATGAGCCTTTGGTGGCGTTATTTGTCGAAACTCCTGAGCAGTGGGAAAAACATGACCGCGCGCCAATCCAAATAGACTTTCTAGAGCGTCACCTTAATTTGGTTAAGGAAAAGTTAGCTGAATTAAACGTACCGTTAATATTTGATTCAGCAAAAGATTTTGATGCGCAAATTGATGTGTGTACTCGTATTTGCAAAGAGCATAATGTAACGCACGTGTTTTTAAATCAAGAGCTTGAAATTAACGAAGTTAACCGAGACACAGCGTTTAAAAATAGACTTAACGAAAATGGTATTGAATGTTCAAGTTACGAGTCCGACGTCGTATTACCCAAAGGACAAGTACTTAATAAACAAAATGAAATGTATCGAGTTTTCACCCCATTTAAACGTGAGTGGCTATCCGTCGCTATTACTCAAGGTTTTTACTTAGCGGACTCAAAAGAGTCGCTGACTCGTTATTTTAACGCCAACATCTCTATGCCTGACGGTGTTGCCATCAACGAAGGTTCAATAACGTTTGCCGCTACAAAAAAAGACTCATCAAACTGGCCGCTTATAACCAACGTGCGCTCAGAGCTTATTCCTGACTTTTATGAACGAATAATTGTAAGGTACCCTGAAGATCGTGACATACCTTCTATTGCAGGCACATCTAAACTGTCTCCTTATTTAGCAATCGGCGCACTCAGTCCAAAAAGACTGGTTTCTCAACTTATGTTTACCGTGCCAAATATACTCGACAATACTAGCCTTCCCGAATTTGGCTGGCTTAACCAGCTCATCTGGAGAGACTTTTACCGCAACCTACTATTCCATTACCCAGAACTCTGCAAACACAATAATTTTAACAAAAAGTACGATGGTCTCGACTGGCCAAACAATGGCTTTTTATTTAAAGCTTGGAAAGAAGGAAAAACCGGATATCCAATTGTTGATGCAGCAATGAGACAATTGCTTGAAACAGGTTGGATGCACAATCGTTTACGTATGGTTGTTGCAAGCTTTTTAACTAAACATCTACTTATTGACTGGCGCTTGGGCGAACAGTTTTTTGCACAGCACTTAATTGATGTTGATCTTGCTAATAACAATGGTGGTTGGCAATGGGCGGCAGGCACTGGATGTGATGCACAACCTTACTTCCGGATATTTAATCCAATTAGTCAAAGTCAAAAATTTGATCCTGATGGGACATTCTTGCGTAAGTATCTACCAGAACTTAAGAATTTCTCTAACAAAGACATACATTTTCCACACAAAGTGATTAAGTCAGAAAAAATAAAGGCTTATTGGCCAGCTATTGTGGAGCATAAAACCGCTAGAGAAAACGCTTTGGATTTTTACAAAAGTAAAGAGTGACGTTATGAATGCAGCAGAGCAAATGAATCAGCGAGAAGAGCCATTGATAAGTGAACCTCCTCAATGGCTTCAAGATTACGTATCTACTTACAATGAGCTAAACGCTGGAAATTTACATCTACTCAATAATATATACTCTAAAAGCGCATTGTTTATTGACCCTTTAAGTAAAGTAGAAGGATTAGATGCGTTAACAGAGTACTTTGAACATCTCTATGTAAACTTAACATCTTGTCATTTTGACCTCACTGGATTCATCTGCAATGGCAGTGACGCCGCTATTTACTGGACCATGACCGTCAGTCATAAAAAGCTAAAAGGCGGAAAGCCAATTACCCTAGAGGGGCATAGCCGCCTAAGCCAAAAGGAAGGTAAAGTGACTTTCCAAAGAGACTACTTTGACGCTGGTGCGATGATATATGAGCACGTTCCTGTTGTTGGCGGACTCGTTCGTTTTGTTAAAGCAAAAGCGAGTGCCTAATATGAGCCACAGAGTGTTAGTCACAGGCGCAACATCGGGTATCGGCCACAGTTTGGTTATTAATTATTTAGAAAAAGGCGATGTTGTTTATGCGTGTGGGCGCAGTGCAGAAAAGCTAGCGGCTATTTCAGAACAAGCACAGCAATTGTCTGGCACACTTAAGCTTGTGCAATTTGATCAGCTAAAAGAAGATGAACTTGTTTCGGCGCTCAATGAAGTAGAGGCGCTGGATATCGCTATTTTGAATGCAGGCGACTGTGAGTACATTGACAATGCCTTGGACTTTGACGCCAACTTGTTTAAACGTGTCATTGATATAAACCTAACGTCCGTTGGTGTTTTGGTTCGAGAAATTCTACTTAAACTCAAAGAAGCAATCACAGCAAACTCATCTGTTAATCCTCAACTGGTATTTGTAGGCTCTTCGGCAGCAATGATGCCATTTACTCGAGCTCAAGCTTACGGTGCTTCAAAAGCTGGCATTGGTTATTTAGCGGATTCGTTATACATAGATTTAAAACCACACAACATCGACGTTTCGCTTGTTTTACCCGGTTTTATAAAAACCCCATTAACCGACAAAAATGATTTTGAAATGCCGTTCTTACTTACCAGTGATGAAGCGGCCAAACGTATTGATTCAGGCATTCAACGTCGCCATCGACATATAGCCTTTCCAAAGCGTTTAATTTGGAGTCTAAAATTTGCAAGCTGGTTACCCGCAACATGGTGGAGAAAAATCATGTTAAACAGCGACCAATAAAAACAGGAAGTAGTATTAAATGAAAAAAGTAGCCATCATTGGTTCGGGAATATCTGGCTTAACAAGCGCATATTTACTAAACAAACATCACAATGTAAAAGTATTCGAAATCAACGACTACATTGGTGGGCACACCGCCACTATTGACTTCGAATTAGATGAAAAACCCTACAGTATTGATACCGGCTTTATCGTATTTAATGATAAAACTTACCCTAATTTTTTGAAGCTTCTTAGTCAGATAGGCATTCAAAAGCAGCCAACTGAGATGAGCTTCAGCGTCACAAATCCTGTCACCGGATTAGAATACAACGGCAATAATCTAAACACCCTGTTTACCCAGCGACGAAATATTGCGAACCCAAGATTTTGGTCACTTATTTCCCAGATATTAAAATTCAACAAATTGTGTAAAGCCCTTTACGACAGCAACTCAATCCCTGTGAAGCTGTCTTTAGGTGAGTTCCTAGATGACAATGGATTTAATGACTACTTTTGCCAAAACTACATTTTGCCAATGGCGGCGGCTATTTGGTCTTCAAGCCTGAATCAAGTAAAGCAGTTTGAGCTTAGCTTTTTCATCCGCTTTTTCTACAACCACGGACTGTTAAACATCCAAGATAGACCGCAGTGGTACGTTATTCCTGGCGGCTCAAAAAGTTATATAAAACCACTCATTAAAGACTTTAAAGACAAAATTCACTTAAACGCGAACATTCAAGCTGTTACGCGCAACAGCGATGGTGTTGAGCTTACTTTTGAAAATAATCGTACCGAGCAATTTGATGACGTTATTTTTGCCTGTCACTCTGACCAAGCGTTAAAGCTATTAAGTGATCCTACTGAGAATGAGAAAGCAATACTCTCCGCCATGCCTTATGTAAATAACGAAGTGGTACTGCATACAGACAAAGCAATGTTGCCAAAGAGAGAGCTTGCTTGGGCTAGCTGGAACTATTTACTGTCAGGTGATGAAGATGCGCTTGCGTCCGTTACTTACAACATGAATATTCTGCAAGGGTTAGACGTTGAGCCCACTTTTTGCGTGACACTTAATAAAACCGACGCTATTAACCCTGAAAAAATAATCAGGAAGTTTAATTATACTCACCCAGTATTCAGCACAGAAAGCCAAAAAGCTCAGTTACAGCGAGATACTATTTGTGGCAAACACAATACCCACTTTGCTGGCGCATATTGGTACAACGGCTTTCACGAAGACGGTGTTAGAAGTGGAGTTGATGTTGCAAAAAGGTTTGGCTGTGAACTTTAATTTTACTGAGTTTGTCGCGCTATGATTAGCGGAATATACCAAGGTTCCGTTCGTCATCGGCGTTTCAGTCCCGTAGATCACAAATTTACTTACAGTTTATACATGTTGGCTATAGATTTGGACGAAACCGATTCTGTATTAAGCCAAAGTTGGGTGCTAGGTCATAAGTGGTTTAACCCGCTTCGTATAAAGCGTAACGACCATTTTAAAAACTCTGCATTGTCATTTAAACAAACCGTAATTGAACAAGTAAACAAACTCACGGATTCTCCGTTGCATATTGAGCAAACAAGAGTAGTTATGGTAAGCCAAGCTCGTTGTTTTGGTTTGTATTTTAGCCCAGCTAACTTTTACTTTTGTTACGCTAAAAATGCCGATGGCCATGAGGCCTGTCAATATATGTTGGCAGAAGTTAGTAATACACCTTGGAATCAAAAGCATTACTATTTGATCGATCTAGATAGAACCAAACGTAATGAACCTTTGATAAATAAGAAAGTATTTCATGTGTCGCCATTCATGCAGATGGAAATGGAATACCGATGGAAAATTACACCGCCTAAGAACAATTTATTAGTACATATAGAAAATTGGCCTTTGCATAATTCTCCACCAACTGGCCAAATTGATAAAGTATTTGATGCGACGGTCGCATTAAAAAAAGTACCAATAACACATAGGAACCTTGTCAAACTCATCATGACAACTCCGGTGATGACAGCAAAAATATTTGCTGGGATTTATTGGCAGGCTTTAAAGTTATTTATAAAAAGAGTGCCTTTTATTGGTCACCCTGAATCTAAATAAAAGTAGACGTTGAGAGGAATCAACAATGGAAAAGTTAGTCACCCCAATCAGCCAATCGAGTTCGAGCTGGTCTTCTGGTTTATACCAAAAGCTTATTTTCGCAGTTTTAGAACGCATTGAAGGTGTTGGACTGACCATTCATGACCCGCAGTTACCGGGCGATGGAAATCATTTTTTTGGACAGCGAGATGCTGAAATCCAAGCACAGTTAAATATTCACGACCAAGGCGTCTATAAGTCACTAGCTACCGGCGGCAGTATTGCTGCGGCTGAAGCCTTTATTAATAATCAGTGGTCTAGCCCTAACCTAACTCGTTTAATTGAAGCTTTTGTTGTCTGTCAGCAACAACTTGACGAGCTGGAAAGCAAAATGTCATGGGCGACAAAATTAAAGAATAAACTTTTCCACCGTCGTAATAAAAATTCTCAATCAGGCTCCAAAGAAAACATACTGGCGCATTACGACCTTGGTAATGATTTGTATACCCGTTTCTTAGATCCAGAAATGATGTACTCATCGGCTATTTATAGCAAAGAAGCCACGGATTTAGACGCGGCTCAATTAAACAAACTCAATTTAATTTGTCAGCGACTGGAGCTTACGAGCGATGACAGACTCGTTGAAATTGGTACTGGCTGGGGTGGCTTAGCTATTTTTGCCGCTCAAAACTATGATTGTCACGTAACAACGACGACTATTTCTGATGCGCAGCACGACTATGCTCAGGCAAGAATAAAAACGCTTGGCCTAGAAGATAAAATCACACTATTAAAACGTGATTACCGAGAACTAACTGGCGAATACGACAAGCTTGTTTCGATTGAAATGATTGAAGCTGTTGGCTTTGAGTACTACACCGAGTTCTTTAGCAAGTGTAATGCACTGTTAAAGCCTGGCGGCAAAATGTTAATTCAAGCTATCACTATTGCGGATCAGCGCTTTGATCATTACCGCAGTAACGTCGACTTTATCCAACGTTATATTTTCCCGGGTGGATGTTTGCCAAGTATCGAGTTTATGAGCAAACACTTGAGACAAGATACGGATATGGTGCTTCATGAGCTACATGACATTGGTTTAGATTACGCTCAAACGCTCAATGAGTGGAGAGTTCGTTTTAACAAGAACTGGCAAGAACTTACAGAGTATGGTTTTGACGAGCGTTTTCGTCGTTTATGGAACTATTACTTAAGTTACTGTGAAGGTGCATTTTTACAACGCGCCACCAGCACAGTTCACTTTGTTGCTAGAAAATAAAACAGACGCTCTACAGTAACGTTTGATAACTCTACAATATCTTCAAGGGCTAATTTTATTAGCCCTTTTGTTTTTAGTTAAATAATTGTCAAATATAGTAATTTTTATTTAACTCAGAATCAGCTCTCATGCTACGCTTATTCTAAATCCCTTTTACTTTTTTAGGTTCTTTTAGTGAGTCTATTTAACAGCCAATTATTTTTTAGTTTCCTTCTATTTTTAGCCGCGTATTTAGCAAAAATAGGATTAATCAAACTTATTAATCGCAACGCTGGTTCTAAATCAACAAACCGTCGTTTGCATATCAATACGGCCAAAAATGCCATCAACATGGTGTTTATTATTGCCTTGCTCATGTTATGGAGCAATGAATTACAGAACTTTGCACTGTCTATTGCAGCCTTTGTTGTCGCTATTGTTTTAGCAACGCGTGAGCTTATTCAATGTTTCATTGGTTTTTTATATATCAGCAGTACCAACCCATTCCGAGTGGGCGATTGGATCCAAACCAATAACCAATTTGGTGAAGTGGCGGAAACTGACTGGGCAAAAGTCACAATATTAGAAATTAGCGCTGATACCTATGCTTACACAGGCAAAACCATATTTTTACCTAACAACCAGCTCATGACCTTACCAATAAAAAATATGAATTATATGAAGCGCTATATTAACCACTCATTTTCGGTGGTAATGGACTGCATAAAAACAAATCCATATGATTTGGTACCTAAATTGTATTCAAAAGCGGAAGGTTACTGTTTTGAGTTTACCGATGTTGCTCAGCGCTATAATAAACTCATAGAGAATAGATTGGGCGTTCAAATCGCAGGACCTGCACCAGCCATAAAGGTGCAAACCACGGATATTGGCAAAGTATCTTTTGTCTTTTCTATTTTTTGTCCAACCAGTAAAGCAAAAAAGATTGAGCAATCCCTGATTAGCGATTTTTATACGCTCTATTTTAAAGCACAAGAAAATGCAGAGGTTAATAGTCTTTCTGTAAGTGATGATAAGACGTTAATTCCTGCCAACAATCAAAGTAACTCAGTGGGGAATACATAATGCTAAATGTAGACTCTCGTATTGAGGTAATGAACCAAGTGCAAACTGCACTTAAAGCTTTAATTGAAGATGAAACAAGCTTTGCATTACCGCCTGAGACAAATGACTTTAGTGAAGATGACTGGGCATGGTTATTAGAAAGTTTAGTTAGCGAACAACGTATTCTAATATGGCCGTTTTTAAAAAATATTGATACCACAGCTGTTCTTGCTGGTATGCGAGAAGATGCCAGGTTACAGCTTGTTTCGTCACTACCAAATAAAAGTGTTCATAAAGCATTAGCTAATAGTGATGCTAGCCAGGTAATTGAAGTTCTTGATGTATTGCCTACGAGCGTCGCTAAAAAATTCATTAAGAAATTATCAAAAGAAACACAAAACCACATTCGTGAGTCATTAAATTACACCGACGATCAAGTGGGACGATATGCTAATCACAACGTATTTACGGTAAACAAATCGGCCTCGGTAGAGTCCATATTATCTGAACTAAAAAGCGTCGATTTACCAGAGTATACCGATACGTTTTTAGTTACTGATGAGCAAAACATTTTTATTGGCGAAATCACCATAAACGAATTGTTTAGCGCTGAGCCTCAAGACTTAGTGGCCAATATTGCTAAAACCTCAGTACATATTGTCAACGCTGACTTACCCTTGCTCGACGCCTCAAACTTATTAAAAAGTACTAAAAAGTCGATGTTACCCGTTGTAACGGAAACCGGTGAATTACTAGGCCGTTTTGATATCAATGACGCCCTAGAGATATTTCAGGAACACTACGAAGCGCAAATTGCGCACTTAGGACAAGTAAGCGATGAAGATTTGTTTGCACCAGTTGCGCTTAGTGCTCGACGCAGAGCCGTTTGGCTCGGTATCAATTTATTAACGGCATTCATGGCATCTATAGTAATTGGTATTTTTGATAAGGTTGTAGCAGAAGTTGTGGCTCTTGCTGTACTAATGCCAATTGTCGCCAGCATGGGTGGCATTACAGGTAGCCAAACACTTACGCTGACGATAAGAGGATTGGCAACGGGTCAACTGGGTGTCAATAACGTCTCGTCTTTAAAGCGAAAGGAAATAGCAGTTGCGGCGATAAATGGTGTTGCATGGTCACTGCTCGTTGCGGTCATTACTGGATTCTGGTTTGAAAATATCGCACTTTCCATGATTATTGCGGGTGCGTTAATTGTAAATATGTTGGTAGCTGCACTGTTCGGAATTCTAATTCCAGTTACCTTAGACCGAATGAAAATAGATCCAGCATTAGCAGGTTCGGTAATACTTACTACCGTCACTGACATTGTTGGATTTTTTGTTTTCTTAGGTGCGGCATCCCTAATACTTATTTAAATGACCCTTCAACGTTATTTAGGACAGGTCATGTGTATAAAAAAAGCTCTGCATAATGCAGAGCTTTTTTTATTCGTCACATTTAAAACAATAGGCGTTAAGGTTAGCCGCCACTATCGAGTGTTTAGTTACTTTCCGTCTACTCTTTCACTTCAGTATCTGGCTCTTTGAGCGCTTTATTCAACACTAAATAACCCACAATACCACTTAACACTGAACCAACAATAATACCTAATCGTTCATCAAACAGCAGATCAACGCCAGTTTCTTCAAACGCTAACGAACCAATAAACAAGCTCATGGTGAATCCGATACCACACAATGCAGCGGTTCCGTATAGAGCCGCAAAGTTCATGCCTTTAGGAAGCTTCGCCAGTCCCATTTTAATTGCCAACCAACATAACCCAAATATACCAACCTGCTTACCTACAAATAAACCTAACGCGATACCTACAGGTACCGGATGAAGTACTTGTTCAAAACCTACACCGGTTAAATTTAAGCCCGCATTAGCAAAGGCAAACACAGGGAGTACAAAAAAGGCGACAACCGAGTGCAGATCATGTTCTAACTCTTTAACGGGCGAAAATTCGGGATTTTCTTTGCTTCGCATTGGGATGAACATCGCTAGTAAAACACCCGCTAAGGTTGCGTGTACACCCGATTTCAGCGTTGCTATCCACATAATAATACCGATAAAAATATATGGACTGTATGACACAACATTCTTTTTATTAAGGTACGTAAGAACTGGGATACAAAGGGCCACAACAATTAAAGCACCAATGGAAATCTTTGATGTGTAGAAAAACGCGATAATTAAGATAGCGCCTATATCATCGAATATTGCTAACGAGGTTAAAAATACCTTTAGTGCCACTGGGACTCTTGAGCCTAAAAGCGTTAGTACACCAAGTGCAAATGCAATGTCAGTTGCAGCAGGAATTGCCCAACCACTCAAAGCCACCTCATTATCTATATTAAAATAAACATAAACTAAAGCAGGTACTAACATACCGCCAATGGCCCCAACGCCTGGCAAAATAATATTCCTCTTATCCGACAACTCGCCTTCTATCAATTCACGCTTAAGCTCTAAACCAACTAAGAAAAAGAATACAGCCATTAAACCATCATTTATCCAAAGCAATAAAGGCTTGGCAATTTGCAATGCGCCAACTCTTATCTCAACTGGTGTTGATAACAACATTTCGTAATAGGTCACTAATGCTGTATTTGCACATACTATTGCTAAAATTGCCGCTAGGAATAGGAGTATCCCGCCCGATGATTCTGTTTTAAAAAACTGTACGATAAAATTATTATCAGTGTTACTCATGTGTTTATTTTACATCCATTAAATTAGTTATCTTTATAATATACGTTACATTTCCATTTTTGTATTAATTCCGTCAATCGGTTAATGACCAACCTAATTAGCTTTGCTAAAATGGCCGCCAACTTAAAAAGCTTTAACTTAAAATAGAGAGAAAGATGAAAAGAGTTGCAATCGTGATGGGTTCACAATCAGATGGGCCAACAATGAAACACGCCGCCGACATGTTAAATAAATTCGGCATTGAATATCACGCTGAAGTTGTCTCCGCCCATCGAACTCCCCACCTTCTCCAAGAATTCTCAGAAACAGCAGCCGACAAAGGTTTTCAAGTTATTATCGCCGGTGCCGGTGGCGCCGCTCACCTTCCAGGCATGATTGCAGCATATACGCACTTACCAGTATTAGGTGTGCCGGTTAAATCAAGCAAATTGAGTGGCGTAGATTCGTTATACTCAATTGTTCAAATGCCAAAAGGTGTTGCAGTAGGAACCTTAGCCATTGGCGAGGCAGGTGCTGCAAACGCAGGATTGTTAGCGGCTCAAATTATTGGCTTAAACGATTCTGAAGTAACTGAAAAAGTTAAAGCATTCAGATTAGAACAAACCCAAGACGTACTAAATAACCACAAATTAGACTTTTAATTTTATCAACTATCCCAAATAAGTGAAAAGTGATGGCGCCTCCATATTTTAGTAATAGCTCTTTAAATGACGACAACAACCTCGTTGTCATTCTTGGCCATGGTCAATTGGCCCGCATGATGTACCTTGAGTCTACTCAGCTTGGCTTAAATATTATTGCCGTGAATGCCAATACCCGAGAATGCGTAAACCCAGTTGATAAAACGGTTCTTAATATAACCCTTGATGAAGCTTTTGATGATGCAGCGGTCATTACCTCTGAGTTTGAACACCTTCCATTAGACTTGTTAGCTAAAGCAGAGCTCAGTGGCAAGTTTTTACCAAATGCAAAAGCCATACATGCTGGTGCAGACCGTATCGTCGAGAAAAAACTTCTAGACTCAGTTAACGTACGTCACTGTCAAAATGTGATTGTTAATGGACTTAGCGATCTTGATAAAGCATCAGAAACACTTGGTGAGCGCATCATATTAAAAACCAGTCGCGACGGTTATGACGGTTATGGTCAATGGCGTATTTTCTCTCCTCAAGATTTAGTGGGTGTAAAGTCACAACTCAATGAGCATAATTTTGAAAAGATGCCTTTGGTAGCAGAACGTTGCATTAACTTTGAAAGAGAGCTTTCACTTGTTGGTGTCACTGACAAAAATGGTAATCATAAGTTTTATCCACTAACAGAAAATCATCATGCCGATGGTCAGTTAGTACTATCGCTGGCTCCAGCACCTAGAGTTACACTTGAACTTGAGCAGCAAGCACAAGACATTTACAAAAAAATATCGGAACAGTTAGATTATTGTGGTGTTTTAGCCATTGAGTTTTTCCAATTAAAAGATCAACTCATCGTAAATGAAATTGCACCACGTGTTCATAACTCAGGCCATTGGACTCAACAAGGTTCGGTCACCAGTCAGTTTGAAAACCATATTCGCGCTGTTGCTGGCTATCCTTTGGGTGAAACTAGAGCAACCTCTTGTGTTGCCATGATTAACTACGTGGGACAAAGCAAACCGAAAGCAGACCTGTTTACAGTGCCAAATGTTCATCTTCACTGGTACGATAAACAAGTTAGGCCAAAACGCAAAATGGGCCATATAAATGTGACGGGAAGTACACCTGCACAATTATTAGAAACGGTAAAAACTGTGAAAAACTTTTTACCTGATGCCCTTGCAACAAATTTGGCTCCTCTTATCAATAATTAGTGAAGGTATTTTTGTAAATGGAAAAGCTATTAAAAGGTTTAAAGAAGTTTCAAGATGAAGTCTATCCAGAGCATAAAGATAGATTTGAAGCTTTAGCACAAAGCCAAGATCCAGATGTTTTATTTATTACCTGTTCAGACTCCCGAATTGACCCTAATTTAATTACCCAGTCAGAGCCTGGGGAATTGTTTATCTGCCGTAATGCAGGAAATATAGTTCCGCCACATTCTCACGAAACTGGCGGCATGACAGCTTCAATTGAATATGCAGTTTCAGTATTAAAAGTAAGACATATTATTATTTGTGGACATAGCTCCTGTGGCGCAATGAAAGCTGCGATGAACCCATTATCTGTAAAGCGTCTTCCGCACGTAAAAGTTTGGTTAGATCATTGTCGGGCAGCTAAAGAAGCCGTACAACAAAAGCATGATCATTTAACTGATGAACATTTAGATGAAGTGACTAAACAAAACATTATTCTTCAAATGAATCATCTCAAAACACACCCAGCGGTATTTTCAAAATTACACACCAACGAAATACAAGTTCACGGCTGGATGTATGACATTAAAACAGGCAATGTAGAAATGTACGACGACAAGCAAACTCGGTTCATTAACGTTTAATGAGCAACTTAAACAGCCCAACATTGCACCCTAGAAACCGCCATCAAGTTGTTGATGGCGTTGCCTATCACTTTGATACGTTAACTGCAGCTAATCCTGATTTAAAATCTCATATTGTAGAACGTAAAAAAGGCCATCAAACTATCGACTTTGCTGACCCTAATGCGGTTAGAGAACTAAATAGAGCCTTGTTGCTTGCCTATTACGGCATTCACTTTTGGCAAATTCCTGAAAATGTTTTGTGTCCACCTGTACCTGGACGCGCCGACTATATTCACCACTTAGCGGACTTATTAGCCAAAAGTAACGATGGCGTCATTCCAACTGGCAAAAAAATCAAAGGTATTGATGTAGGAACCGGTGCAAACCTTATTTACCCAATCATAGGCCGACACGAGTACCAATGGTCTTTTGTAGGTTCTGAAGTTAATCCTTTGTCATTCCAATGTGCTGCAACACTGATTAAAAGTAATCCATACTTGAAGTCGCACGTTAAAGTGAAAAAACAAGATAATGCCAACTACTTTTTTAACGGCATAGTACAACCTGAACAAAAATTTGCCTTTACACTTTGTAACCCTCCTTTTCACCGTTCTGCAGAAGAAGCGTCTGCTGCCAATGCACAAAAAGTTGAAAACCTAGCTAAGTCAAAATCACTTCCTCCTCAAGCAACGCAATCTTTAAACTTTGGTGGCCAAAACAGTGAGTTATGGTGCAACGGTGGTGAAGTTGAATTCGTATGCAACATGATCAAGGAAAGTATTCAGATTAAACAGCAAGTGTTATGGTTTTCTAGTTTAGTCTCTAAAAAAGACAGTTTAAAAATCATCGAATCAGAATTAAAAAAAGCAAAAGTTCAGGAATATAAAATCATAGACATGGGCCAAGGACACAAAATCAGTCGTTTTGTCGCTTGGACATTTATTCCTCAAACACAACATAAAACCTGGTTCGAATAATAAGCCCAACAGAGGTCTTCATGTTTATAAAAAATAAAATAGCAGCCGCGCTAATTATTACTAGCGCCGTTGCCCTATCCGCATGCCAGCCAGATACAATATTCACCAGCGATCAACCTATTGAAGATAGTGCCGCCCATTTCCTAACTAGCAATACTTTAGTTATCAAAATGGCGAATGGTGCAGAAAAGTTAAAGCTTGTCTCTGAAAACAGACTTGGCGAAGAAGTTGTTATTGAATTAACGCCGACGGTATTAAATCCTGAATTGCAAAAACAATATCCGCATTTAGCTCAGTTTAGTGCATTCACTTTTGATGAGAAACTAGACTTCAACGCATTAGTTAAATCAATCAATATTGTTAAGTCCTTCAAAGACGGTAATTTAATTGCCAAATCATATGTTCAACAAGCTCGTTTATTAGATGACTTATTTACTCGCGGTAAAAACGATGCCAACGAAGTAAAAGACTTGGGCTCGAGCTTAACCAGTGACGGTGTTTCCTTTAAACTTTGGGCGCCTACCGCCGCTAATGTTTCTGTCCATTTATTTGATAAAAACAAAACTGCGCTGAGTGACGATCCTATTGAGTTAAAAGAAGATCTTAAAACTGGCGTTTGGTCATTAACAACCAAACTTGCGAGTCACGGTACTTACTATCAATATCAAGTTGAAGTCTTTCACCCTCGCACTGGCAAGTATGAAACACTTATTACAACAGACCCATACTCGTTAAGCCTTTCTGTAAACAGTAAGTACTCACAAGTAGTAGACCTAAATGCTCCAGAAACAAAGCCTGCAGGTTGGGCGCAACATAAAGTACCAACGGTAGAAGCGCCTGAAGATCTCATTTTGTATGAAACTCATATTCGTGATTTTAGTGCTTTTGATACCAAACTAAGCTCGGCAAGTTATAGAGGTAAATATAAAGCCTTTTCTGAGCGCGATAGCGATGGCATGTCTCACTTAATGGAACTCAAAGGTGCCGGACTTAATACGGTACACCTACTGCCAACTTATGACTTATCCACTATTAATGAAGACCCAGCGCAAGCTATTGATTTGTCTGACTCAATGGCAAAAGTTTGTGATTTAGTTGATGGCCTTAGTGTCTGTGATGAAGACGTTAAAGATAAAAGCCTTAATGAGTTACTGTCGAGCTATGATCCTCGCTCTGATAAAGCTCAAGATTTAATGGAAAAAATCCGCGGTTATGACAACTACAACTGGGGTTATGATCCATATCACTACACCGTTCCTGAGGGCAGTTATGCCGTAGATCCTGAAGGATTCTCTCGCCTCATTGAGTTTAGAGAGATGGTGATGTCTCTTCACAACAAGGGCTTCAGAGTAATAATGGATGTCGTGTACAACCATACTTTTGCTTCTGGTGTTGCTGAAAAGTCGGTTCTGGATAAAGTAGTACCAAACTACTATCACCGTTATGACCCAGTGACAGGTGTTCTTGAAACCTCCACATGTTGTGACAATTCTGCAACTGAAAATGCCATGATGGAAAAACTAATGACAGACTCGTTAGTTACCTGGGCACAGCAATATAAAATTGATGGTTTCCGTTTTGACCTAATGGGTCATCAGCCAAAAGATGCCATGATACGCTCACGTGAAGCTGTGGTTAAAGTAGACAGCGATACTTACTTTTATGGTGAAGGTTGGAACTTTGGTGAAGTTGCTAATAACAGACAGTTTGTTCAAGCTAGCCAAACTGAGTTAGCAGGAACTGAAATTGGTACCTTTACTGACAGGCTCAGAGATGCCATTAGAGGCGGAAACTTTCAAACCGCTAAAGAAGGTTTAAGACGTGACCAAGGTGTCGGTAATGGCCTAACCGTTGTTCCTAATGATCTTCAAGACAAAGACCTTCAAATAGATGAATACTTGCGTTCAATGGACCAAGTTAAACTTGGTTTAGCGGCAAACCTTGCTGACTATTCAATGGTTAACTCTTTTGGTACCACAGTTTTAGGTAAAGACATCCCTTACGGTGGTGGCCCAGCTGGTTACGCAAAAGACCCTGCTGATACCATTAATTACGTGTCTAAGCATGATAACCAAACGTTATGGGACAATAACCAGTACCGACTGCCTTATGACCTAACAACAGATCAACGCGTTCGTTTCCAACTGCTTTCCTTGTCTTATCCATTGATGGCGCAGGGCATTCCGTTTTTGCATATGGGTTCTGAGTTGTTACGTTCAAAGTCATTTTTACGTGACAGCTATGATTATGGCGACTGGTTCAACCGTGTTGATTTTTCATATCAAACTAATAACTACAACGTTGGCTTACCACCAGCAGAAAAAGACGTTGATAACTGGCCGGTCATTTCTACCTTGCTAGATAGAAACGAAGGTCGCGATCAAGTTCAGTCGAAACACATTCAACTGTCGTCAAAAGTCTTCCAAGATTTTATCAAAATCCGAATGAGCTCTAAGTTATTTAGGTTACGAACAGCGGATCAAGTAAAACACCAAGTGACATTCTTAAACCAAGATGTATTGGAAAACCGTGGTTTGATTGTCATGTACATTGCAGATAACGGTTTAACGGAAATTGATCCTACGCTGGAATCTATTGTGGTTGTGTTTAACAATACCGCCGAACCAAAAACGTTTAGCACCGATGCTAGTAGCTACCTGCTTCATGAAGCTCAAGTTAATGGCGCCGATGAAGTTGTTAAAAAAGCAAAAGCAACGGCAACCGGATTTGAAGTTCCTGGTTTAACTACGGCTGTTTTTGTCAAAGCACAGTAAGTTGCAACAAGTTATACGAAATCCTAGTTATCACTTTAAAAGTAGCTATCGCACGGTACCTACAGTAAATGTAACGCAGCTATGGTATTAAATTGCAGCTATTGCATGACAACTACCGTAAATAGGACGCAATAAAAAAGGGCTGATAATCAGCCCTTTTTATTTGCCTAAAATAAGCAATATTCAGTAAAGCTTAAGCTTTTGAAGCCACGTAGCTATCAACAAACCCTTCAAGGACGTTTAATGGTACAGGACCATTTTTAAGAATAACGTCGTGGAATTCACGAATATCAAACTTATCGCCCAAGGCTGTTTTTGCTTTTTCTCGAAGCTCTAAAATCTTTAACATACCAATTTTGTAAGCCGTTGCTTGTGAAGGCATTACAATGTGACGCTCAACCATTTTAACGGCGTCAGACACTGCATTTGGCGTATTTGTTACGTAATAATCAATACCTTGCTGACGAGTCCATTTTTGGCTATGAATACCGGTATCCACGACCAAACGGCACGCACGCCATAATTCCATCGCCAAACGACCAAAGTCTGAGTACGGATCTTCGTATAGGCCAATCTCTTTTGGAATTAGCTCTGAGTATAATCCCCAACCTTCTGTATATGCCGTGTATCCACCAAACTTGCGGAACATAGGAATGCCTTCAAGTTCTTGTTTTATGGCAATTTGCATATGGTGACCTGGAATGCCTTCATGATAAGCAAGCGCGGCCATTTGATACGTTGGCATTGCTTCCATGTCGTATAGGTTAGCGTAATAAATGCCAGGACGTGAACCATCAGGAGCAGGTTGTTGATAAAAAGCTTTTCCGGCTGACTTTTCACGGAATGCTTCAACTTGTTTAACAATCATGTCAGCTTTAGGCTTAGTTAAAAACAGTGAATCTAAGCGCGATTTCATATCGTCAATTAAGGCAACGGCCTCATCTAGATATTGCTGTTTGCCTTCTTTTGTATTGTCGTAATAAAACTGTTTGTCATTACGCATAAACTCAAAAAAATCGCTCAATTCACCGTCAAAGCCAACTTTGTTTTTAATCTCTGTCATCTCTTGATGAATACGAGCCACTTCGTCTAAACCAATTTTATGGATTTCGTTGGCTGTCAGATCAGTCGTCGTTGTTCGCGCTAACGCATTATTGAAGAACGCTTCCCCTTCTGGGAATTTCCACGCGCCATCTTTGTCATCGGCTTTCTTTTCTAAGGTCACTAAGTAACTAACGAGCTTGTCATAACCAGGCTTTAAACTAGAGATTAGAGCTGCTTTTGCTTCTGCAATTAACACCAACTTAGTTTCAGACTCTAGTTCTAAGGCATTCACTTTACGGCTGAAGTCAGACAAGATTGTGCTGTCGTCACCATTATCAAATGGTGCACCAACGATGATATTTTTTGAATCACGAATAACATGTGGGAATACAAACTTAGGCGCAATAATGCCTTTTGCTTCGCGAGCTTTTAGGTTTTCTACCACGTCAAAAAGAACTTTTTCAGCGCCTTTTATTCTTGAGATATAATCTCGCGCTTCTTTTTCGTTGGCAATTGAATGCTGGTTAATTAAAAATGCCGGTATTTGCGAGTGCGTACCAAACATTTGGTTTACTGGGTAATTATGTAAACGCCATTGGTGATCCGCAATTTCATTTTCCAATTGCTGAATATAAAGCTGACGACTTATTTTTGTTTGTTCATCTAGCTTAGACTCATCAATTGCTGCAATAGTTGCTAAGTCTTTTTTAACAATGGTCAGCTCTGCTTCTGCCGCTTCAGCTGACAAATTAAACCACTTATCATAATCATCTTTTATGCCTAAGTAAGTCTGAAACACGGGATTGCGCATCACGCCAGCCATGTATATTTCGTCAAAAACTTTGTTTGCTTCTACCGACGCTAACTTTATTTGTTCTTCAGAAATGTTTGCCTCTGCGGACGTAACTTGGTCATTAACCGCTGAAGATTCAGTGTTATTGCTGGTTGGTTTTGAGTCATTACAAGCTGTAATTACAAAACTCGATGCTATGGCTAACGCCAAAAATGTCTTATTTAGTTTCATGTTATTTTCTTATTATATTTTGGAAGTTTGTTAATCATTATACTGTTTTACCTTGCTCACCCAAAAGGTCAAGTCTGTATCGTTGAACAGCAGTAAAGTATTGATAATCAAGTGACACCGTAGAGTAAATGAATAAAGTAAAGTAAATGAATAAAGCAAAGGTGATAAAAAGGTCATAAAAAAGGCAATAAAAAACCAGCCTACATGGGCTGGTTTTTAGATAACGAGTAAATACGTAATTCTTACATATTTGGATAGTTTGGACCGCCGCCACCTTCTGGTGTTACCCAGGTAATGTTTTGCGCCGGATCTTTGATATCACACGTTTTACAATGCACACAGTTTTGAGAGTTGATTTGGAACTTCTGTCCCGCTTCTTCTTCAACTATTTCATATACACCAGCTGGACAGTAACGTTGCGCAGGCTCGTTAAACTGAGTTAAGTTTTGAGCTAGAGGAATTGTTTTATCCGCAAGTTTTAAATGTACCGGTTGGTCTTCTTCATGGTTAGTATTTGACAAAAATACACTAGATAACTTATCAAAGCTCAATTGACCATCTGGTTTTGGATACTCAATCATTTTGCTTTCATTAGCTGGCTTTAACGATGCGTAATCTGGTGTTTCGTCTTTAAACGAGAACGGTAATTTACCGCCAAACCAGTTTTGATCAATCGTATTGTAAGCACCACCAATAACAGTACCTAACTTGTGTAAAGCAGGACCAAAGTTTCTTGTTGAATAAAGCTCATCATACAACCAGCTAGCATCAAACGCAGTTTGATATTGAACAAGGTCTTGCTGACCTTCATCACCAGCCTTTAAAGCGTCAGCAATAGTTTCAGCTGCTAACATGCCTGATTTCATTGCTGCATGATTACCTTTGATTTTAGCAAAGTTAAGTGTGCCGGCGTTACAACCAACTAAAAAGCCACCTGGCATGGTCATTTTAGGAAGTGAGTTTAAACCACCTTTAGTGATAGCTCTTGCGCCATAGGCTATGCGCTTTGCACCTTTTAAGTGTTTTGCATAAACCGGGTGATGCTTTAAGCGTTGGAATTCGTCAAACGGACTTAAGTGTGGATTTGAATAGTTGAGGTCCACAATTAAACCACAAACGACTTGGTTATCTTCTGCGTGATATAAATAACCGCCACCCGTAGCGCCATCAGTTAGAGGCCAACCTGCAGTGTGAACTACTAAA
Source organism: Psychrosphaera haliotis (assembly GCF_039523615.1). Taxonomy (NCBI): domain Bacteria; kingdom Pseudomonadati; phylum Pseudomonadota; class Gammaproteobacteria; order Alteromonadales; family Pseudoalteromonadaceae; genus Psychrosphaera; species Psychrosphaera haliotis. Next base: position 514,833 of record NZ_BAAAFQ010000004.1, read on the forward strand.
CCTGGTTGATGTTGTTCAGCAGGCACCTGCCAAATTTCTTTAAAACCAAGGCCGTAATGTTGAGGGGACTTGCCTTCATCTAGTTTATATTTAGAAATTAAAGACTTACCTAAGTGTCCACGGCAACCTTCAGCAAAAATCGTATATTTAGCTCTCAGTTCCATGCCCGGCATAAACGAATCTTTAGCTTGGCCTTCTTCATCTAAGCCCATATCACCCGTTTGAATGCCAACAACTGCGCCGTTGTCATCATATAAAACGTGAGATGCTGGGAAACCAGGGAAAATCTCAACACCCATGGCTTCAGCTTTTTCCGCTAACCAGCGAGATACATTACCCATAGACACGACATAATTGCCATCGTTGTGCATGGTTTTTGGGAACAACAATCCAGGTACCGCAGAAGCCGACTCTTCACTACGAAGAAAATAAACTTCATCGCTACTCACCGCCGCATTTAACGGTGCGCCTTGTTCTTTCCAGTCAGGAATTAATTCTGTTAATGCTTTTGGATCTAAAACGGCACCAGACAATATATGTGCGCCTACTTCCGACCCTTTTTCAACAACGCAAACCATTAACTCTTGCTCATTCTCTTCTGCTTTTTGCATCAAGCGAATAGCGGCCGACAAGCCCGCAGGGCCAGCTCCAACGATGACTACGTCAAAGTCCATTGATTCTCTTTCAATCTCAGCCAAACCTTGTCCCCTTTCTTTATCTATTATTTTTATACGCGCTATTTTACTCAAGAGAGCTATTTGAGCTACTTTTATTTAAAACAATTGCATATTTAGTCGTAAATCTATGTAAACAAATACACTTACTTAAACTTTTGCGTCAGTTACCTCATCTATTAAATAGTAGATGGACTGATAATTAATACCGCTGTGATGACTGAGCCCTATTTCGCAGGTCCTACTGGTAGAATAACCGCTTTGGCAACCCTGAACTTGTTGTTTTAGTTCAGCTAAGGCACTTTGATTAAGCTCCGGTACAGTAAAGCCTTTATCTCCTGCAAAACCACAGCAAGTAACTTGCTCCGGTATTACAACATTTGTTGCACAGACTTTCATAATATCTAAAGCTGCTGCCGCCTTATCGTCTTTGCGCGCCGCACAAGTTAAATGAAACGCAACAGGCTGTGTTTTTGGCGTAACGTTAAGCTTAGGCAATAAATGGCTATTAACAAAAGTTAAAGGGTCGAATAGGCGTAATTGATCCTTTTGACTTGACGCCAGTGCTGAAATTAACTGAGAACTGCATTGGCTAGTATCAATCAAAATAGGAAACTCACCCTGATTACTAGCCTTTAATAAAGACTCAAATAACGAATCCGCTTTTTGTTTTGCCTGTTCAGGAAAACCTTTACTTTTAAAGGGTAAACCACAGCATAACGAGTCAATTTGATCCGGCTTAATCACCTCATATCCAGCTTTATCAAGCAAACGATTAAAAACCACATCTTGTTGTGAGTCTAAGGCTTTATCTGTCGTTGTCGATAATGCGCTCCCGAATACTCGACTTACACATGCAGAAAACAACACCACTTTTGGTTTACCTATGCTCGAATTACTTTTCACCACACTTTTTGGAGCTTTGTATGCCTTGGGTAGCGCAGGTCTATTCAGATAGCCCATTTTACCGAACAGGCTATGGGGGAATTTAGGTTGAACAATATTTTGTTGATGTAGTTTGTCTTGTAAAAGCTTACTTTGAATAAAACGCCCAACTTTGACCCCAAACCGACTGGTCTTTACCGCTAAATCAAAGTAGTTAACAACTGTATTTGCTATTTTGTTTGAAAGTGCCGAATTAGATTTTGTTCTTAGTTGTCTGACTAAGTCACCCGTATTTATGCCAACCGGGCAGCTGGTTTCACATAAACCACAACCAGCACACGTTTCATTAACGTTATATTGAAAAGTTTTAATTAAGCTCTGAGATGAGTCATTGCAGGCCATCAAATGGCGCTGGGCTACTATACGTTGCCTTGGCGTAAAGGTTAAATTTCGGCTTGGGCACTGGCGTTCGCAAAAACCACATTCAATACACTTATCTATAAGCTCATTGCCCGCCACCAGCGGTTTAATGTTTTTGATAAACAGTTGTTGATCCTCCGTGATCATCACGTCTGGATTTAGTATGCCATTTGGATCAAACAGCCGTTTTATTTGAAGCATTACTTCATAAAGCGGAGTGCCCCATTCATGCTCAACAAAAGGAGCCATGTTTCTGCCTGTACCATGCTCCGCTTTTAAAGAGCCTTGATATTTATCAACAACGAGCTCAACCACTTTTCTCATAAATAACTCATAGCGGTCAATGTGTTCTTGAGTGTCAAAGGCTTGCGAAAATATAAAGTGGAGATTGCCATCTAGAGCGTGGCCATAAATCACTGCGTCATGGTATTCAAATTCCAACAACAAAGATTGAAGATCCACCAAAGCATTAGGCAAAGAATCAATAGGGAAAGCGACATCTTCTATCAGCGCCGTCGTTCCAGCTGGACGATTCGCCCCAACCGCAGGGAAAATTGCTTTGCGCATTTGCCAGTAGCACTTAATTTGCTTTGGCTCTCGAGTAAAAACGGCAGGCTCAAACAAAGTCAGTCCCGCTAATAAAGCTTCGGTACTCTTTACCCTTGCATCTAACTCTTGATTTGAATGACCTTCAACCTGAATAAGTAGAGCCACATTATTGTGTGAAATGTGATGTAAACACGACGGCATTCCAGGCTCATCTTTAATGGCTTTGAGCGCCAAGTAGTCTATTAACTCGGCTGCGGCAATACTTGAAGGCGATGAGATTTGTACTTCCTTAAGGCGTTGAACCGCAAGTCCTGCATCAGAAAGCGAATCAAAGATAACCAGTGAAGTTGCTTTAAAAGGTAAAATATCGACAGTTTTATGGGTGATGTGGGAAATAAATCCTAAAGTTCCTTCCGAACCTATCATCAAGTGGGAAATAACATCAATTACATCATCAAACTCTATTAAAGCTCGCAAGCTATAACCCGTGGTATTTTTAATTTGGTATTTTATTGAAATTTTTTCTACTAAATCGGGTTTTGATCTTACCTGCTGCATTAACAGCTCTATTCCATCAACTAACCCTTTGTTGTTCTTTATAAACTCACTTTGCTTTGACGGATTAGCTTTAATCTCTTTTGAGTCAAACTCATATCCGTTCGCTAAGATGAACTTTGCGCTGAGCATTTGACCATACGTGTCTAGTGAGTTCATGCCAGCGGCATTATTTATTGCCATACCGCCAACAGTTGCAGCATCAATTGAAGCTGGCATTGGCCCTAAAACTTTATTAAATGGGAGTAACGCAGAATTTGCAGCACTGCCTAGCACACCGCACTGCATTGTTATGGTTTGGCCGACATCTGAAATTTCATAATCTTGCCATTTACTTGAAAGCTTAATAAGCACTGAATCTGTGATGGCTTGACCGGAAAGGCTTGTTCCTGCGGCTCTGAAACAAACAGGAATTAAATACTGATTAGCGAGCTGTAAAGTCGACTTTAATTGGGTTTCGTTATCAACAATAACAAGGAGCTTGGCTATTAGTCGATAAAAACTGGCATCCGTGGAATAAACAAGATTTTTTAATGGGTCATCAATAAGTTGCGCGGCGGGTATGGCCGTTTTAAGTTCGCTTAAAAAAGACTGATAGTGGTTATCAGAAACAGAGGTGGCTGTGGGACTCATTAATTACACTCAAGTTATCGATGCAATTAATTAAAGCAAAGAGCCAAGCGACTCTTTGCTAGTCATTTTATCAAAAAGTTAATCTTGCTCTTTTCGAGTAAAACAAGGTGCATCTGGTTTTGACAGTTCCGAGTTATAAACATAACCTGCCATGTCGAACTTGAGCAAGTCTTCTAACGTTTCTACTTGGTTTTTTATTAAGTACTGAACCATCATGCCGCGTGCTTTTTTTGCAAAAAAGCTGATCATTTTGTATTGACCGTTTTTCCAATCTTTAAAGGTTGGCGTAATTAATGGCGCGTTCAATTGTTTTTTCTTAACCGACTTAAAGTATTCCGTTGAAGCCAAGTTGATTAAATATGGTGCATTTACCGCATCAATTTGTTCATTAATTTTGTTTGTGACAATGTCACCCCAAAAGTGATAAAGGTTATCGCCACGAGGGTTTGATAGTTTTGTGCCCATCTCTAATCGATATGGCTGCATCAAGTCTAATGGTTTTAATACACCATAAAGGCCAGACAAAATACGAAGGTGTTTTTGTGCATAATCAAACTCTGCATCATTAAAGCTTTCAGCTTCTAAGCCTGTGTAAACATCACCATTAAAGGCAAGCACGGCTTGTTTTGCGTTTTCAGGAGTGAAGTCTGGCTGCCACTCTGTAAAGCGAGCTGCATTCAGCCCTGCTAATTTGTCGCTAATATGCATCAACGAACTTAAATCTTGTGGCGTTAAATCTTTACATACATTCGCTAACTCTGTTGCATCCGACATTAATTCCGGTTGCGTATACTTTTGAGTTGCAGGCTTAGTTTCATAATCTAAGTTTTTTGCCGGAGAAATTACATACAACATATTAAATCGCTTCTTTTTTGATTTGAAAAATGAGTTAAAGACTAGCTTACCGTCAACCAAATAATAATATGTAACGCCGCTACACTCATGCTTAACTTTGCTCTTAGGTCAGTATACCAAGTTGGATAACACTTTGTTAACTCGGTTTTCTGCTCAATTTGCCACACCACTAAAAATAATAAACCGCCAACAAATAAAGCCGCTTTACCAACTATAAAAATATTGCCCCAAGCGAGTATTGATAACAATATCGCCGACCAGATAAGACTGCGGCTGCGAACCTTAACTTGTTGCCGATACTGCCCTGCCAACAATCCAAATACCCATAATGATCCCGCTAGGAAACTAAGTATAACGGCGCTGTACATTCTAAAAATAAAAAGTGGGTCACCACCAACTAGGTTTAAGTTTGGGAACCAAGCGCAAAGTGCAAAATAAAGAAAAGGAATCAGACCACCGTAACCAAATAAGGTGACTGTACTTTTAAGAGAATCATCTATGTTTGATTCATTTGAAACTGTGTTCATTTTATTCTCGATTTAAGCGGTAAAACTACAGTTTGTCGTAATTTTACGAAGGTTTTAAATAAATATACGCATAAGTCTACAAAAACCGTGGTTTAATTACGAATCATGCTTGAATAAATTCATCTTTCTTTGTAGTTTTAGCATCAAGTAATAATCATCACAATGCCGCAAAGCCAACTATACTGTTGGTGTCCAGAAAGTAATCAATTCTACGTCTATTCGGCACAAAAAGTTTTCAGGAATAAAAAATGTCTAGTGTATTAAAACAATTAAGAGAAATGACCACCGTTGTCGCTGATACTGGCGAAATTGAAGCAATTGCAAAGTTCCGTCCGGTTGACGCAACAACAAACCCGTCATTGTTATTAAAAGCGGCTCAAATCCCAGAATACTCAAAGTATATTGATCAAGCTGTAGCGTGGGCAAAACAGCAATCAAATGACAAAGCGCAACAACTTGAAGATACCTCTGACCAACTAGCGGTATTAATTGGTAAAGAAATCAATGCTCTAATCCCTGGCCGTATCTCCACAGAAGTTGACGCAAGATTATCATTTGATACCGAAAAAACAGTCGCTAAGGCACTTCGTTTGATAGAGCTGTATGAACAAGCTGGCATAGCTCGTGATCGCGTATTAATAAAAATGGCTTCCACTTGGGAAGGCATCAAAGCCGCTGAAATACTAGAGCAACAAGGCATACAGTGTAACTTAACCTTGTTATTTAGTTTTGCTCAAGCAAGAGCCTGCGCAGAAGCTGGCGTATTTTTAATTTCTCCATTTGTAGGCCGTATTTTAGATTGGCACAAAGCGAATGGTGAGAAGCAAGAATTCAGTGGCGAAGAAGATCCTGGCGTTATTTCAGTTCGCAACATTTTCCAATATTACAAACAACATGGCTACAACACAGTAGTTATGGGAGCAAGCTTCCGAAATACTGACGAAATCATGGCGTTAGCTGGATGTGATCGCTTAACAATAGCACCGGCTTTATTAGAAGAATTAGACGCAATAGAACAGCCTTTACCAAAAGCGTTATCTTTTGAAGGCAACAAATCTGAGCGCCCAGCCGCAATGACGGAAGCAGAATTCCGCTGGGACCATAACGAAGATCCAATGGCGACTCAAAAGTTAGCTGAGGGTATTAGTAACTTCGCTAAAGACCAAGTGAAATTAGAAGCTTTACTGTCAGCCAAATTATAGGGTTTTAGTTTCATGAGTCAGACTATTTTAGATTCGCTACAGCCTCATTATGCACGTTTAAAAAGCGTGCATATGAAAGACCTGTTTAAACAGGAAGCGTCAAGAGCGCGTTTGTTCACTAAAAAGGCATGTGGCTTCACCTTAGACTTTTCTAAGAACAATATTGATAAAGACGCATTTGAAGCTCTAATTTCAATGGCTAATCAAGCAAACTTGAAAGAAAAAACAGCACAAATGTTTTCCGGTGGCGTCATTAATACAACGGAAGACCGAGCTGTTCTTCATACTGCTTTGCGTTCACCAAAAAACAGTGAAGTCATGGTTGATGGCCAAAACATTATTGAAGATGTTCATAACGCTTTATCAAAAATCGAATCATTTGTTAATGAAGTACACAATGGCACACGCAAAGGTTATACCGGCAAAGCCTTTACAGATGTTATAGCCATTGGTATTGGTGGCTCATTTTTAGGTCCTAAAATAGTAACTGAGGCGCTAAAACCTTACAAAGTAAAATCACTAAATGTGCATTTTGTTGCTAATGTTGATGCACATCATATTACCGACGTGCTCGCTAAGTTAAATGCTGAAACAACACTAGTTATCATGAGTTCAAAGTCTTTTGGTACTCAAGAAACCCTGAAGAATACAGAAACAGCAAGAGATTGGTTGTTAGCGCAAGGCGCTAAGTTTGAAGATATCAGCAAACACTTTATGTGTGTATCTAGCAACATTGCTAAAGCGACCGAGTTTGGCATTAACCCTGATAACATTTTTCCAATGTGGGATTGGGTTGGCGGTCGTTATTCTCTTTGGTCAGCGATAGGTTTACCTATTGCGTTAGCCATTGGTTATAAAAACTTTGCCGATATCCTTGCCGGTGGTCACGACATGGACGTGCATTTTCAATCAACGCCATTTGAAGATAACTTGCCGGTAATAATGGCAACCTTAGGTGTTTGGTATCGAAACCTGTTTGGCAGCCAAGCGCATGTGCTATTGCCTTACAGTCATTACCTTAGAGGCTTTCCAGCTTATGTTCAGCAGCTGGATATGGAATCAAATGGCAAGTCTACCGATACAAAAAATCAGCCAATTGACTATGCTACAGGCCCAATTATTTGGGGTGGTGAAGGAACAAACGGACAACATGCATTCCACCAGTTAATGCATCAAGGCAATACCGTTATTCCTGCTGACTTTATTTTACCTATTAAACCAAACCACTCAGAAGTGGAACACCATCAAATGTTAGCGGCCAATTGTTTTGCACAAACCCAAGCATTGATGCAAGGTGAGACGGTTGAAGAAGTAACTCAAAAGTTAGTAGCGAAAGGCATGTCAGACAATGACGCAAAGTCACTGGCCACTCATAAACGTATGCCAGGTAATCGTCCGTCGAATACTTTGCTAATGGAAGAGCTATCACCAAAACAACTTGGTGCTTTAGTCGCTCTTTATGAGCACAAAGTGTTTGTCCAAGGCGTAATTTGGGATGTGAACAGCTTTGATCAGTGGGGCGTTGAACTTGGCAAGGTATTAGGCGAGTCTGTACTCAATGCGCTTCAAGGGCAACAAACTGAAACGCTAGATTCATCAACCCAACAGTTGGTGGACAGTTTTAGAAGCGCTGTTAAATAGAAGTCTTTATTGCATAAGGAAATGAAGTGAACCCAAAATATTACATAGAACTGTTATTACTGGCTTCTATTTGGGGCGCTTCATTTTTATTTATGCGTATTGCCTCCCCTGAGTTTGGCGCTTTAAATATGGCCGCTTTGCGGGTATTTATTGCTGGCTTAACTTTGTTACCTGTTTTTATCTACGTCACTAAAAAATCCTTACTACCACTTCCTAAAAAAGACCAAGTTAATATCTGGAAAAACTTAATTTTGGTCAGTGTTGGTAACTCTGTCATTCCGTTTATGTTATTTGCTTATGCAGCACTGTCATTAGAAGCGGGTTTAGCGTCTATTGTTAATGCAACAACGCCTTTGTGGGGCGCATTCTTTGGCGTATTACTATTTAACGCTGTACTTATACGAAGCGGTTGGTTTGGTCTTCTGATAGGCTTTATAGGGGTAATAGTACTAACACTGCATAAACTATCCTTTAGCTTAGACAACGACGTTCTCGCTATTCTAGCGGTGGTTTCTGCTACTTGCTTATACGGAATTGCATCTAACTACTCAAAAAAGCATTTAAATCATGTACCGTCACTTTTAGTTGCGTCAGGAACAATGTTTGTCGGCTCTATTATTGTATTGCCAATATTTTTTATAAATAACAATCTAGAATTTATCCTGTCAGTAAATAGCACAGCTTGGATGGCGATTATTGCCTTAGGTGCCATTTGTACTGGTTTTGCTTATATCCTTTTTTATCGACTCATTGAATGTACCAGCCCAACGATTGCCATGTCAGTCACATATCTCATTCCTATTTTTGGGGTTTGCTTTGGCAGCCTCTTTCTAAATGAACCTCTGTATTTAAATATGCTTTTTGGTGGAGTTTTAATTTTAGTTGGCGTTATGCTGACCACTGGACTTCATTTAAGACTAAAAAAGTTTAAGCAACAATAAGTTACGTTGAATGCCAGTTGACAGAACAAAAACCAAACCATTTTTGTTCATTTAACTTTCAAAAATCGTTCATATTTTTTTCACATTTTATCTTTACTTTAGCCCCTGTTGTGATAAAACGAGTGCAAGCGTTTTAGGTGTGTGTTTAATCACCATCTAATATCCTTATAACAATAATAATTACACTGTTAAGGGGCCGATATGGAAGGGCTAGCTGAGTTATTTGAAAGTGCTTTAAACGATACTGGTAAAAAAACTAGTAAACGAGCTGCAAAACGCAAATGGCGCGAAATTGAATCGATCAAAGATAAGTATCGATTGCGCAACGAACTAAAGGATATAGACCCGTCTGCTGACTATGACGTCGCAGATCTAGAGTTTTAGATTAACCAAGTGATCAAGGTAAGTTCCAATTCACTTTGGTCTTACCTTTACTCTCTAAATACGCATTGGCTGCCTTAAAATGGTCACAGCCAAAAAAGCCTCTTCTCGCTGACAATGGCGAAGGATGTGGAGACTTCAAAATAGAATGCTTTTCAGCGTCTATTAGAACTTCTTTTTTCTGCGCAAACGCTCCCCACAATATAAATACGACATTGCTACAATGATCACTCACATATCTAATCGCATTGTCTGTAAAAATATGCCAACCAAAATCTTTATGTGAATTCGCGTTGCTTTCTTCTACCGTTAATACTGCATTGAGTAGCAGTACACCTTGTTCTGCCCATGGCTGTAAATCACCATGTTTTGGCGTGCCAAAGTCTGGATATTCTAACGCTAGCTCTTTATAAATATTGCGAAGTGAAGGTGGTATTTTTTGACCTTTGCTTACTGAAAAACTTAAGCCGTTTGCCTGTCCAAAACCGTGATAAGGGTCCTGACCTAAAATAACAACTTTTATGTCTTTTGGAGACGTTGCTTCAAATGCATTGAACACTTGTTCCTCTGGAGGAAAAACTCTTTCAGTTTTATTACGCGAATTTTTGATATTCGTCTGTAAAGTTTCAAAGTAAGTTTGGTTACTTTGTTCTTCAAAGAAATGATTCCAATCTATATTTCTGATCATAATACCGGCATTTAGTGGGCAAGTTAGCAACATTCTACTAGGATATAATAGTTAGATAAAATAACTTTTTTTTCGATATTACATAGTCATATGCCAATGACTTAGCTATCCTTCGAACATTCTTTTAAAAACAAAATTTTAATTGGGGCCTAATCTTCAATGAAGGCAAAACAAAGCATATCTCGAAAACTTCTAGTGAGTGTACTGTCTGTGTATTTTGTACTGACGTTTGCCGTAACTTGCGTTCAATTGATTGCTGAGTTTTCCAATACAAAAAGTTACATTGCAAAAGAGTTGAGAACCTTAGAAAGCACCTTCAGTGCAAGTCTTACCCGTGCAATTTGGGAGTTGAACACACCGCAAGTGGTTTCAATATCCGATGGTTTAGTTGCGATACCTATGATCGAAGGCGTATTAGTCAGAAATGATTTAGGAGAGCAATTAACTCAAAGTGGTAACACGGATCTAAATGTTGTTGAAGTAAACGATACCTTGTTTAACTCAGAGGGTAAGTTAATTGACTCTAATTCTATTGCATTAACTGGCACAATGATCACTGGTGAAAATGGGTTATTTGGCTATCGATTTCCTTTAGTTTTTGAGTTTTCAGGACGAAGTACTTTGGTTGGTGATGTTACGTTATTCTCCTCTAGAAATGTCGTCATCGACAGAATACTGTTAAGTGTTTACTTTATGGTAGGCAGCGCCTTTGCCAAAACAACGTTTTTAATTGCATTATTTTTGATGGCCTTCAAAAAACACCTCACGACACCATTAGATGATTTAGTTGAACAATTAGAAAACCTAAACCAACAAGATGTTGCTGACATGAAGTTGGATGTCGATAAGTTATCTGGCAGTGAGTTGAGCATAATTCAAACCTCTTTTAATGGTATTATTTCTCAGTTTTCAGAATCGCAGAACAAGTTAAAACAAACTCAAAAACAATTGCTCAAAAGTAACGACATGCTTGATCAACAGAATCTCATGTTGGAACAGGAAGTCTCTAAGAAAACCGCCAATTTAAGTCAAGCGATGATGGATTTGCAAAGACAGAAGTATCAACTAGAGAGCAATCAGAACTCCTTGAAACAAGAAATTGAAACTCGTAGTCATACTGAAGAGCAATTGCTTAAAAAAACACATGAGTTAGAAAACACAATTGAAACGTTACAGATGGCTCACAGCAAGCTTGTTGAGTCTGAAAAATTTGCAGCATTAGGTGGCTTAGTTGCCGGTATTACTCATGATGTAAATACACCTATTGGCGTTAGTGTTACAGCAACAAGTGTATTAAATGAACGTTTAAAAGAAATTGACCACAAGCTAGAAAACCAAACATTAAGCGCAAATGACATGAAAGCATTTCTTGCTGAAAGTAAGCAAAGTGCTGAACTTTTGACTAACAACTTACAAAGAGCCAGTGAGTTGATTGCTAGCTTTAAACAAATTGCCGTTGATCAAACGAGTGAAGCCGACAGGTTAATCAATATTAATGCTTACCTGAACGAAATTGTTGCGTCTTTAAAACCTGAATTGAAAAAAGGTTTGCATACAGTCAATATCGATTGCCCACTAAACTTAGAAATTTCTATACCCGCTGGGGCACTTTCTCAAATATTTACCAACTTTATTATCAACAGTGTTATACATGGCTTTGATGGCATCAAAAATGGCGTTATTGATATAACAGTCACTGACAATGTTGATCAAATTGATATTATTTACCATGACAATGGCCAAGGTATTAGCAAAGATCAAATATCGCAATTATTTGACCCATTTTACACCACCAAACGAAACGTTGGCGGCTCAGGGCTAGGTACAAACATAGCCTACAACCTTGTAAAGCAAACGCTTCATGGTGAGATAACGGCACACAGCGAACCAGAGAAAGGCCTCACCTACAACATTAGGTTCCCAAAAGTCATTCCTTCGTAGCGCAATTTAACACCTGAATTGAATGGTAAAATTCAGGTGTTAAATATTCACGATTTGTTATTATTCTTTCCCGTTTTGTTTTTTAGAGATTAAGCTGTATGTGGTTTAACAACGCCTTCATTTATAAATTTACCAAGCCATTTGAATTAACTGCTGAGCAAGTTAGTGATCATTTAGAAGAACACCTTTTTCGTCCTTGTGGCAGCCAAGATCAACAAAAACAAGGTTGGGTTCCTGCCATTCCTGGTACAGAAGGCTTATTGCATGCGGCCAATAATACCTTTCTAATTTGCTTAAAAACCGAAGAAAAAATCTTACCTTCTTCTGTGATTAAAGAAGCACTGGAAGAAAAAGTACAATTGATTCAGCAAGAGCGCGGCCAAAAAGTAGGTAAGAAAGAACAGCAGACAATTAAAGAAGAAATTGTTCAAACATTACTACCAAAAGCATTCACTAAAAATAGTCGTCTTTATGCCTATATAGATATAAAAAACCAATGGATAGTTGTTAATAGCAGCAGTGCGAATCGTGCTGAAACACTGTTAGCTATGTTAAGACAGTGCATTGGTACTTTACCGGTTTTACCACTCAAGCCAGAACAAGACCTTATGTTAGCTATGACCTCTTGGGTGAAGAACGATGAACTGCCACGACCTTTTCAGTTTGCCAGCGACATAGAGTTAAAAGCATTAGACGAAGAAGCGGCGGTTGCTAAATTAAAAAACCATGATGTGACGGAAGAAGAAGTTCAGCTTCATATTGCCAACGGAAAGTTTGTTCACAAATTAGGTTTAGTTTGGGATGAAAAAGCAAAATTTGTTGTAAATGAAGAAGCGGCGATTAAACAAATTAAATTTTTGGATATCGTAAAAGAACAAACAGATGATGTTCCATCTGATGACAAGTTAGCAAAGTTTGATGCAGACTTCGCATTAATGACGGGTGAACTGAATAACCTTATAAATGACTTGGTGTCGGTTTGGGACACTAAAGAATAATAATAGAGACTTGTTGTTGAAGTATTTTGTAGTTTAGGACGAGTCAATTATCTAACAAAAAGCTAACTCACTTGAGTTAGCTTTTTTATTTAACATTAGTAGTAAAGCCTAGGCTGAAACTAGTAAATAGACTCTCAACCTTTGCCTAAGACATTTATGCTTGTAATATCTTTCTTGTAACAGCTATGCAAATACAGATTTAATATCGCCTAGTGCTTTGGCAAACTCATCTGTTTTAAAGTAAGCAATATCATCAACCACGCCTTTTTCGACATAAAGCTCATACTTATCAATATCAGCTTGTCCTTTACAAAGTAAGTCATTATACAGGGCACCTACTCTTACAAAGTCGATGTAGTTTACAGACTCAGTTTGATAATCAAGATCATTCCACTTTTCGGCAATTTCAATAAAGTCTCCTGAGAAATCCCATGAACGCATAATAGCGCCGCCAAGCTTTCCGCCCATGCGTTTAATCGCCGCTTCTAAGAAACTTGGATTTGCAAAAACCTCTTCGTGTCTCTCCGCTTCTGTCAAAATTGGCAATACACCAATGCTATGTACTAAAGCAGCAAGCGTTAAGGTATCGATATTGATGGACTCGTGCTTATGATCTTTTTGCCAATGTTGCATTGTCGCTATTGCAACACAAGCAACGTTAACCGTTTTTTCCCAAGACTTGCTCATATACTCACGGACAAGATCATTTTTAGAAACAAAAAGCTGTTCCATAGCAATCGCTGTCGCTATGTTTTTAATCTGCCTTAAACCAATACGAGTAACGGCTTGATTAAGTGATTCCACTTTCACCGAACGACCCATAAAAGCACTATTGGCGACTTTAACTAAACGCGCTGACAAGGCAGGATCTTGTGCAATAACCCCTGCCATCATATGAAGATTAACATCTGGATCGTCAGCTGCTTCTCGAATTTTTATAGCTATTTCAGGTAATGTAGGAAGTACTAAAGAGTCGCTCTGAATCTTTTCGACCAAAATTGTTAATAGTGCATTTTCGGTAGACATAAAGGGTCCTTTAAAGTCTCGGATTTAACTTAACGAATTTTCTATTCCTGAATATTTTAGTCGTAGTCCCTTACTTTCGCCAATTTTCAACACGATAATTTTACATAAAAATTTATTTTTTTTATTTGCTACTCAACTGCTTAACTGACTTTGCGTCGTGCGCAGTTTTTAGCATTGTTCGGCTCTCAACAAGAAACTGACTTGATGTATCACCAAACCAATTGGCAACACCTTCAAATGATTGCTTGAAGGCGACCTTGTCTTTGTTCTTTAAATCGCTCAGTGCGCTGGTCAATTCTGAGCAAAAACTTTCCGCTAACGTCTCAATATCCTCAGCACTATAAATAATGTCTGCATACAATTGTGAGTTTTGAGCAAACAGTCGTCCGGTCATTGCTAATTCTAGACGATAAATTGGAGAGCTCAGTCTTAACAACTGATCTAAATTTGGATCTTGTTTTGCCAAGAACCGACCGTAGACATAAGTAGTAAAGTGACGCATGGCCTGGATAATCTCCATGCTTGAATCATGTTGTTTTGCCTGATCAACTTCTAATATTGCGCCCCATAACTTTAACTGTTCTATAAGCCATTGATACTTATGCTCGTCACGGCCATCACAAACTACCACTACCTGTTTTACAAAGTTAGGTACATCTGGACCAAACATAGGGTGTAATCCAACAACAGGACCATTGTGTTGCTCTAACATAGCTTGCAGCGGTTGATGCTTGAGTGAGGTTAAATCTGCCAATATACATTCTTCATTAAGCTTAGGCAGTTGGGAAATAACAGATTCTGTAACTTGAATAGGAACTGAAATGATTACGAGTTTGGCATCGGAAAAAATAGCTCCTGCATTTGGCCAGTCCGACTCTTCAAATACAACGACTTCATAACCAGAGCGATTAAACATATCAACAAAGCGGCTACCTAGAGCACCTGCGCCACCAACAACCACAACCTTTGTATTCGGCAGTAAACATCTATAGGAATTGTGCTGGCTTTGATAAGACTCTCGCATAATACGTCGAAGCAAGTCTTCAATTAGGTCTGGGCTAACACTTAATGACTCAGCAAGCGTTCTTCTTTCCGCAATCAGCTCGGCCTCTCTTACGGGATCGTAAATCGCCTTACCAATGGTTTTCTTATATGCGCCCACTTTACCTGTGATTTTTTGGCGTCTTGCTAACAACTCAACCAACTGGGTGTCAATTGAATCAATCTCTTCACGTAAATCTGTTAATGACACGACGATGACTCGCTTTTCAGTCTATGGTTTTTCTTTATAGCATAAAAAAAGGAGCACCGTGTGCTCCTCTTTTAACATCGAGTAAACAAGTTTACTTCTTGAAAGATAACTTTTCTTTGATACGTGCTGACTTACCAGAACGCTCACGCATGTAGTAAAGTTTAGCGCGACGTACGTCACCACGACGTTTCACTTCGATGCTATCGATAACTGGGCTGTGCGTTTGGAATGTACGCTCAATACCTTCACCGTTAGAAATTTTACGTACTGTGAAAGCAGAGTGTAAACCGCGATTTCTCTTCGCTAATACAAATCCTTCAAACGCCTGAAGACGCTCTTTGTTGCCTTCTTTTACGCGTACTTTTACAACTACTGTGTCACCAGGCATAAATGCTGGAACATCAGTCTTCATTTGCTCTTCTTCTAGAGCCTTAATGATGTTTTGACTAACTTTTCTCATTATATTCTCACTTTTCTAGGATTCACTGCATATCTAAACAACGTCATTTGTCTCTTGTTCACTAAGGAACTCGTTTAACAAACGCTGTTGCTCATCAGTCAGAGCTAGATTGTTAATTAAATCAGGTCTTCGCAACCAGGTTCTACCCAATGACTCTTTTAATCGCCACTGTCGGATTTTTTCATGATTGCCGCTAAGCAATACATCTGGCACCCGTTGGTCTGCCAGTACTTCAGGTCTTGTGTAATGTGGACAATCTAGTAAACCGTCTGCAAACGAATCCTGCTCTGCGGACAAATTATGTCCTAATACACCTGGAATCATTCTCGACACTGAATCAATCAATGTCATAGCCGGTAACTCACCGCCACTTAGAACAAAATCTCCAATCGACCATTCTTCATCGACTTCCGATTGAATCACTCGTTCATCTATTCCTTCATATCGACCCGCGACTAACACTAACTTTTTGTTTTGTGCTAGTTGTTTAACACCTTCGTGATTCAACTTTTTGCCTTGCGGAGACAAGTAAATCACTTTAGCCCCTTCCCCTGCTGCTGTTTTCGCTGCGCGAATTGCATCAGTTAAAGGTTGCACCATCATTAACATACCAGGGCCGCCGCCATAAGGTCTGTCATCAACTGTTCTATGTCGGTCATGTGTAAAATCTCTAGGATTCCACGCATTGAACTCTATAGTTCCGTTTTTGATGGCTCGACTAATCACGCCTTGCTGCGTAATCGCGTCAAACATTTCTGGAAAGAGCGAAACAACGCCTAACCACAACTGACAATTCATATTTGTCAGAATCCTGGATCCCAGTCCACCGTAATGGTGTTTTCTTCCTTGTTGACTGATTTGATCACGTCATCCTGAATATACGGAATCAACCTTTCAGTTTTGCCGAATGCATCTTTAGCATTTGCATCGACTACTAAAACGTCATTTGAACCCGTTTCCATCAAGCCAGATACTGTACCTAGGTTATAGCCAGAATCGTTTATTACTTTCATGCCCTTAAGGTCACGCCAGTAAAACTCATCTTCTTCTAACTCAGGAAGTTGTTGGGCTTCAACAAAAACTTCAGCATGAAGCCAAGCTTCAGCATCGTTTATTGAATCTACACCATCAAACTTAGCAATCAGGCCTTTGTTGTGTCGGCGCCAATCGGCAACCTTCACTAGATGCTGCTGTCCATTGAGGCTTACGCGCCAAGGACTATAATCAAAGATCCCTTCGGGAACCTCAGTGTAGGCATTTATCTTGAACCAGCCTTTGATGCCATATGAAGCACCGATTTTACCGACTAGTATGAACTCGTCTGATTGTTTTAACTGACTCATTTATTTACCTTCACTTAATTGCGTAATCAATTAAGCCGCTTTCTTAGCGTCTTTAACGATTTTTGCAACACGATCAGAAAGTTGTGCACCTGTAGCTACCCAATGTTCAATACGATCTAAATCGATACGAACTTTTTCTTCTTGACCAGTCGCGATTGGGTTGAAGAAGCCGATTTTCTCAATGAAACGACCGTCACGTGAACGGCGGCTATCTGCAACAACGACTGAGTAGAATGGACGTTTTTTCGCGCCACCACGAGCTAAACGAATAGTTACCATAATTTCCTCAATTATTACTAATGGTTAAGGTGAAAATTCACCACCCTTTTTAGACACCCTAAAAAAGGTCGCGCAATTGTACGGATCTGGAGGAAAATTTCAAGTGGTAATAACAAAAACGGGCCATTGAATAATGACCCGTTGGAAAGAATTTTACTTTAAGTGCGCTATTTTAAGCTGAATTTGCAGTACTTTTGTTTAATAAAAGGTTTTGTTTTATTTTAACTTAGGAAAACCACCTGGCATTTTTGGCATTCCGCCACCCATACCGCGCATCATTTTCATTAAGCCGCCGCCTTTCATTTTTTTCATCATTTTTTGCATTTGAGTAAATTGCTTCAACAGACGATTTACGTCTTGTACCTGCGTTCCACTACCTGCAGCAATACGACGCTTTCTTGAACCTTTAATGACTTCAGGATGCTTTCGCTCTTTTTTAGTCATAGAGTTAATGATGGCTTCCATTTGATTAAACTGCTTATCATTAACTTGCCCTTTTACGGCATCAGGAATATTTCCCATACCTGGCATCTTATCCATTAAACTAGACATACCACCCATGCCACGCATTTGCGTTAGCTGGTCTTTAAAATCTTCTAAGTCAAAGCCTTGACCTTTCATCACTTTTTTAGCGACTTTCTCAGCTTTGTCTTTATCTATTTTAGATTCAATTTGCTCAACAAGGGAAAGTACGTCGCCCATACCTAAAATACGACTAGCAATACGCTCAGGATGGAACGGGTCTAACGCATCAATCTTCTCACCCATACCAATAAACTTAATTGGTTTACCGGTAATATGACGTATCGACAGTGCAGCACCACCTCTTGCATCACCATCAGCTTTAGTAAGGATGACACCGGTTAAAGGAAGCGCCTCATTAAACGCCTTAGCTGTATTTGCGGCATCTTGACCTGTCATTGCATCAACAACAAATAAAGTTTCAACTGGGTTTACAGCAGCATGCAGGTCTTTAATTTCACCCATCATGGCTTCATCAATGGCCAAACGACCAGCAGTATCTACCAGCAACACATCAAAGAATTTTTTCTTCGCGTGAGCAATCGCACCATTAACAATATCAATAGGCTTTTGTTCAACTGTACTTGGGAAAAACTCTACATCTACTTCTGCTGCAAGCGTTTCTAACTGTTTTATCGCAGCCGGGCGATAAACGTCAGCACTCACAACCAATACAGATTTCTTTTTCTTTTCTTTAAGGAACTTAGCTAACTTACCTACCGATGTTGTTTTACCAGCACCTTGTAAACCCGCCATCATTACAACGGCTGGAGGTTGAGCAGCAAGGTTTAAGTCTTCGTTTTTTTCGCCCATGGCTTTTTCAAGCTCACCCTGAACAATCTTAACGAATACTTGGCCTGGAGTTAGGCTCTTACCAACTTCTTCACCTACCGCTCTTTCTTTTACGGATTTTACGAATTCTCTTACTACTGGTAAGGCTACGTCGGCTTCTAATAAAGCCATACGAACTTCACGCAGAGTGTCTTTAATATTGTCTTCTGTCAGACGGCCGCGACCACTGATTTTTTTCAATGAAGCGGATAAACGATCGGATAAATTACTAAACATGAATTATCGCTGCTCTTTATAATGACTCAGTAATAATGAATTTATTACTATATTTAAATGTACTATTGGGGCGATTATATACAGGTGCAAGATTAAAATATAGTTAAGCACCCATCAAAGTGCCTAACTGGCATTTCTTTTATAGTTTATGATTAACTTTCATGTTATTTTTCTGTCTCTTGTTTGCAAATAAAAGAACATATTTAAGGAATCCACAGTGACGTTTATTGAGTTAGGCCTAATAACTTGTTTTATTGGCTTTTTAGCGAGCTCAGTGTTGTGTGCCAAATCTATTTACTCTAAAAGTGCGACGAACGCTAAAGCGATTTTGTTGGTTTCAGTTTTATCCACTGCCATTCAACTAGTTATTGCTAGACAAGCATTGTATATAGACAATCAAATCCACTTGTCACTCGCCTCTATGTCCTTATTAATTGCAGGACTAATTAACTTAGCCGTTGTGGTTCGTTCTATAAAACAGCTAAATCCAATGATGATTATTGTTACTACCGGATTTTCAGCATTACTCAGCTTACTACTACTAGCAACTCCGCTAAGCTCAGCTTTATATACTGGGGGAGTTACGGCGTCTTCTATTGCACTTGTGGTTCATATTGCATTATCAGTAGGTGCATATTGTATTTTGGTCATGGCTTCCTTATACGCCATCCAATTTCACTACATCGACTCAAAGTTGAAAGCTAAAACCTTATCACTTAACTCATTTTTACCACCGCTAAACATTGTTGAGCGACAGCATTTTAATTTAATGGCATTAGGCCTTGTTTTACTTACCGCAGCTTTGCTTACAGGCTTTATGTTTTTAGATACCATGTTATCCAAAGAATATGCACATAAAACCGCTTTATCACTTATTGCTTGGGGTATATTTTTAATATTAACCATAGGCCATAAAGTTTACGGCTGGCGCGGCACAAATAGCGCATTTGCCACCGTAATTGCTGCTGTTATACTGTCGTTGGCTTATTTTGGTAGTCGCTTTGTAAAAGAGATACTTTTAAACTAAATCACTCATACTAAATTTTACGTAACACTATATAGGAAACACCTGCTTGGACGACATATCAACGAGTACGCTATTTATTGCACTAGCGGCACTTATCTTTGTTTCTGCATATTTTTCAAGTTCTGAAACTGGCCTTATGGCACTCAACAAGTATCGCTTGAAGCACCTTCAAAACGAAGGGCACAAAGGAGCAATTCGCGTTTCAAAAATGATGGAGCGTCCAGATCAATTAATTGGCCTGATCCTAATTGGTAATAACTTAGTGAACATTGGCGCGTCATTTCTTGCAGCCGAAATTGGCCAGCGACTATACGGTGACGTTGGACTTGCTGTTGCAGCCTTCGTTTTAACTTTTATTATCTTAATTTTTGCCGAAGTAACGCCAAAAACTTTAGCTGCGTTACACCCAGAAAAAATTGCCTACCCAAGTTCTTGGGTTCTCAATATATTGATGAAAATACTCTACCCATTTGTATTAATTGTAAATTACATCACAAATGGCATTTTGATTATGCTTAGAATTAGCGCCAAAGATAGACAGGAACACAGCTTAAGTAGTGAAGAGTTAAGGACTGTAGTTAATGAGTCCGGCGGTCTTTTAGAAGACAAACATCAAAACATGTTGGTGAATCTTTTAGATATTGAAAATATAACTGTAGAAGACATCATGGTGCCTAGAAATGAGATTTATGCGCTAGATATCAATGATGACTGGAAAGACTTACAACGCGGTCTTACCAACGCACAGCATACGCGATTATTATTGTATCGTGACAACATTGACGATGCAGTGGGCTTTATTCATGTGCGTGACGCGCTACGCTTACTATCAAAAGACGACTTTACTAAGAACAACTTGTTACGAGCGGTACGTGAAATTTATTTCACCCCTGAAGGCACTTCAATTATTACCTTGATGCAAAAGCTACAACAAAACAAAGAGCGTATCGGTTTAGTTGTTGATGAATATGGTGATATTCAAGGTTTGTTTACTTTAGAAGATATTTTAGAAGAAATTGTTGGTGACTTTACAACGGGTATTGCGGTTTACACCAGCGACGAAGTTGAAGAACAAAAAGATGGTTCTTTTGTCATTGAAGGTAGTGCGAATATTCGTGAAATCAATAAAGAGATGACTTGGGACCTTCCTATTGATGGACCGAAAACAATCAACGGCCTAATTTTAGAGTTTATGGAAGAAATTCCTGAGATAGGCGTTTGTATTAATATTTCAGGCTATCCAATCGAAATTATTGATGTAGATGACAATAAAGTTTCTAAGGCAAAAATACACCCTCCTGAAACAAGTTCGAACGATTAACTTCAAAAAAAAGACAGCCTAATCGCTGTCTTTTTTGTTTATTTCACGTTTCAAAACATTGGCCAGTTGATCTACCTTCCCAGGTTCAAAAAAATGACTGTGAGACGTTTCTATCTCTACTTCCTTTAACCTGCCATTCATGACCTTTCTCCAACCGCCAAGCAAAGCTCCATGTATCCAGCGATAGGCCGATGATTTGATGAGAACGGTATCACCATCGTAAGGTGCCAAAACATGATTTCGCATTGCTGAAACTTGCATTAACAAGCCTCTATCTTGTATCGCACTAAGTACTTTGGAGCCTGATGTCCGTTGTCTTGCCGCGTGCAGTTTAGCCAACACACTGGCTAACCCCTGCCATAACCAGATTATTATTAGCGGCATTTTCATCAATATCGTATCAACAATAAATACCGTTTTTACTTCAATGCCTCTTAAGCGTAAATTTCGAGCCGTTTCAACGGCCACAAGTCCACCAACCGAAAAACCAGCTAAATAAATAGACTTACTACCTCGACTCGCAATCTTATCAGCGTAAAGAGCCGCTAACTCTTGAATCGATATTTTTTTTGTTGAACCCGGTGGTTGCAACATATGTAAATCGGATACGCCATTCATACAATTAGCCAGTGACTTAAATCTTAGTAAATCGCCATTACCTGAAGCGGCCACATATAAACTAGCAGTGCGAGTTGTGTCGCCTAAACTAACGAGCAAATTTGGTTTATTCAGTTCGCCATTTATACACTCGACTAAGCTGGCAACAGTGGGATTTGCCACCAATTGGTGCAAAGATAATTTTTTGTTTACTATATTTTCAATGTCGTTGAGCGCCACAACGGCAGTCAATGAATCGGCTCCAGCTTCAAAAAAGTGACTATTTACATGCAGTGAGTCATTTCCCAATGCTTTTTTCCACAATTCAAGGATCTTTGTTTCTAAGTCGCCAATCGGGTCTCGTGCGGTCTTTAACACCTCCACTGAATGAATAATAGGTAGCTCTTTATAATCTATCTTTTCATTGTCGGTTAAAGGCATGTTATCTATCATCATTATTCTTTGCGGCAACATGTAGTCTGGTAATAGCTGCGCTAGCTGACTTCTAACGGTCTCTAATGCTATTGATTGCTTAGTACTATACCAAGCATGAATACTCTCAGATGTATTTCCTTTTACCAGCTTACAAGCGGCCTGGACCACACCTGGAACAGATAAAATAGCATTTTCTATTTCATTAAGTTCAATACGATAACCGCGAAGTTTAATTTGCCTATCACTTCGGCCAGAAAAATGAAGCACACCGTCACAGTCAAGCCAACCTAAGTCACCGGTTTTATATAGAGTTGCATGACCTAGTAAAGGTGGCTCAAAGTGTCGGAATTTTTGATTTGTTTCTTTATCATTGCCAACGTAACCGTTCGCTAAGCTAGCCCCAGCAATATAAACCTCTCCAGTAACACCAAATGGCTGAACTTGATCTCTTTCATTTAAAATGACTATTTGAGTATTGGCTATCGCTTTGCCAACAGGCATATTTCGGCTTTGAACCGCTTGAGGATGCACATGCCATGAAGTACAAAAAATAGTTGCCTCTGTGGGTCCATATACATTGTATAACTGAGCGCCCGTTACTTCACCAAAACGTTGCGCAATTTCATACGAAAGAACCTCCCCACCACAGCAACACACGCGTAACGGTAAACTTTGGTTGGGTATCAAACCATCTATAAATCTGGCTAAGGTTGAGGGCACAAAAGCCATCATAGTTGCATTAAACTTTACTAATAACGACGGTAACCACTCTGGTAGCAACCTTCCTGCTTTAGGAAATGCAACACTTCCACCTGCCATTAATGGCACCAGCATTTCTATTAATGAAGGATCAAAATTAATTTGTGTTGCTTGCAGTGACCGATCACTTGAGGTGATGCCCCAGTTTTCTACTATCCAATTTAAGCGATTTTTTAATGCCAAATGGCCAATTGATACCCCTTTAGGTTGCCCTGTTGTACCTGAGGTAAACAGCGTATATGCCGTTTCACAGTTTATTTGATTAAACTTAACAAGGTCACCAAGCGGGTAGCTCTGCTTTATAAGATCAGCCAGCTCAATAACAACGAGATGACCGTTAAATTTTCGCTTATTCTCACTATTTACAAACACCGCTGTGCAATTTGTTTGTTTTTGAATGCTGGCAATTCGAGAGTCAGGCCAGTCTAAATCAATTGGTACAAATACCGCGCCCATAAAGCTACACGCTAACATAGCAACCACAACTTCAGGCCCACGAGTTAAGCCAAGAACTACTGAGTCTCCCGCTTTCACCTCTGCTTTTAAAAGCTCTTCAGCCAACAAGGCTGCCGCAATTACCAATTGTTGATAATTAACTTCGATTTGATCTGAAATTAAGGCGATACTTTTTGGCACAACCAAGGATGTGTTAATTATGTTTTGCGCAAATGTTTCGTGGTCGAGTTTAGTCACGCCTCGTTCGTATTGTTTTACTTTTAATGCCAGCTCAGCTGGTGCACATAACTCTAGTTGCGAAACGGTTTTGTTCTCAATTATTAGCTGTTCGGCAATACTAATTAGCCGAGCGCCAAACCAATCACTTTCTGCAGCAGAAAAGAAGTTGCTGCCGCTTTCAATAACCATTTCAATATCTTTAGCATCTAGAAAATTACAGAGTGAAATAGCTAGCGGATATCGGCTAAACGGGTTAAAAGTCTGTTTTGTCTCCGACAGCACCGCATCCCCAAATTGGCATGAAAATTCAAACTCTTCATATGAAAAAATAATATCAAACAGTCTATCCCTGCCGCTCTTAACCACTTCAAGTCTTTTGGCTTGTTCACTCAAGGGGTATTTAGCATGCCGGTAAGACTTTTTTAGACG
The DNA here is from genome assembly GCF_039523615.1 of Psychrosphaera haliotis. Classification (NCBI taxonomy): domain Bacteria; kingdom Pseudomonadati; phylum Pseudomonadota; class Gammaproteobacteria; order Alteromonadales; family Pseudoalteromonadaceae; genus Psychrosphaera; species Psychrosphaera haliotis. The sequence continues at coordinate 538,916 of NZ_BAAAFQ010000004.1, forward strand.
TCGAGCAATTTGCTCCACTAAATCTACAAAACTCATCTCTTTGCTGTAACTAATACTAATAGGTAAAACAGAGACAAACATGCCTATCGTATCTTTGTATTTTTTGCCGCCTCTATTTAAATTTGGAACGCCAATGGTGAGCTCTGATAGGTTCTGTGTTTCAAAAAAGTAGATAGCAATTAATGCGATATAGACCTGAAAAGGCGTGCTCTGATTTAACTTAGCAAAACCAGAGATAGCATCACCTAAATTGGATTGAATATGGTGTTTTGAAATATAGGCCTTTGCCAGTTCGCCGGTTTTATTGCTTGGCTGTCCGTAACGTTCAAAAAACAATGGGTCTGGTAGTGCCGAAAAGCTTTCTTTCCAATAGGCTTCGTCACTTTGAAAAATCCGCCCTTCTAGATACTCGTTTGAGTCTTTTACAAATTGTAAGTAATCAATTTTATTTGGTGATAATTGAACATTATTGCTTAAAACTCGTTGGTAACAATCGGCCCATTTTCGAGGAGTAATTGACAAACTCCAACCATCCATCGCCGTATGCATTGCTTGTATAACTAAATAATATTCGTCCTTTGCCTTTTTTAATAAAGCATAACGTACCGGAGCATCAGTACGTAAATCAAACTCACATGACATCCACTTTTGCTGCCAATCCATGCAAGCCTGTTCTGGATTACTGTTGCTCGTTAAATCCACGTACTCAAACTTTGGCAAATATGATTGCAATAGTTGCTGATAGCCTGAAATATTTGGTATTAACCTTAGTGCTTCATTCTCACTAACTAGTAGCTCTAAAGACTGTTGTAGCGCAGATTGATCAATTGCGCCTTTAAGTTCCGCATAACCGCCAATATTTAAGTGTTGCGGATCTGACCAAGCTAACCATTCAGTCCAAATTTCCTTTTGTGGTACAGATAATGGTATTGAAGTCATTCTACAACCCTGCCTGTTCCTTTAATTCAGCTATGTGTTCCAACGTAAATTGGTAGCCCACTTCTATGATTTGCTCGGCTTTTTTATAGTCCATAATTTTATACTCAGACAACGGTGGCTCTAGGTATATGTCGGCACCACGTTTGGTTTGTTGACGCTGTGATAAACCGCCAATATGAGCAACTTGCATCAATATATCTACTATACCTGGCAAGGTATCCTGTTTACGACTGAAATGAGATTTCACTTTTTTCCATGTATTTAACTCAAGCGTTTCTGTGTCTACGGAAAAGCGTCCTCGCACATCCACATCAATGGCAATGACTAAACCATTACCTCGACGTCGCTCTAATGGTGTACTCAGTCTTTGACGCATCGCTTTTACTGGCACGTTCTCTAATATTGCACCATCCACCAATAAGTTACCTTCACTTATCACCGGCGGAAATAGCCCTGCAGGAGAGTTGCTTGCAAGTACGGCTTTCCATAGAGGACCATGATCAAGTACCGCCGTTTCTGCGTCAGTAAGATTGCACGCTGCTGCAAAAAAAGGTGTCCACAAATTCTCAATATTAATATCGCCTAACGCTTCCTGAAATGCGCCAGATAAATTTCTATTAGACATAATTGAAACAACTGGGAATGTCAGCTTCATCCCGCCTTTTGCATGCTTTAATATCTCTAGGTGGATTTGTTCTCGGGGAACCCCGGCAACATAACTAGCACCTATTAACGCCCCCATACTGTTACCACCAATAATATCAATGGGAATGCCCGCTTCTTCAAAGGCCTTGATAACTCCCAAGTGTGCAAAACCTCTTGCGCCACCGCCGCCAAGTACTAGCCCGACGGCTTTTTCTAATAGAAAACGTGACAGCCGCTGAAAGTCGCCTAATTGACTATATTTAACAGGATAAACACGTTCTGCATCGCGTTCTTTATTCCATAATAGGCGATCGGCTGAAAAGGTAGCTTTATCTGGAAAAACTAAAGCTAAGTGACGTCTCATCAACAAAAAATTAGGGTGTTCGAGTAAACTATTCTCAATTGGCGACAACTCGGTTGATAACGACCCGTCCGCTACTAAAACCAATTGATCTGCATGCTCAAAGTTCGCTTTTTGTTTATCATCAAAGGTAGGAGCGCCTTTAAAAACAATATAATCATTAATGGATTCTATTTGATCTAATTCTCGGCCATGACTTTCTACATCTTCAAAGTAGTGACCATCGAGTACTTGGCATTTCCCATATTCAGACAGAGCAATGTATAAACTATCGCTAAACGCATTTACATCTATGGAATCGTGAATAGGTAAAATATAAAAACTTTGGGCGCGACGTCGTTTATCAACTTGCCGCTCGTGGCGTAAATGGCGGTATATTGCATTTGAAAATGCTCGATTGAGCTCTACTGGAAACTGTTTTACTAACTCTTCATATTGCGGGTAATCTAATATCGCAACCACTGACTCTCTAGTTGCCGATATATCAGCGGTTCTGGCTTGCCTTAAGATCATACTGGTTTCACCAATACAATCACCAGGTAATACTTCGTTATACATGAGTTTGTTACCATCATGTATTGTTCTGCTGACCCGTAAGCGTCCACTCACTAACAAAAATAATGAGTCAGCGTCGGAGCCTTCTTTAATAAACTTTGTGCCGCCTGGCACCGTTTCTAAACGCAAAGATTTAGCAAGCTCCAATAGCACCTCAGCAGACAATTCACTAAAGTCATTACTGGCTTTTAATAACTCAAATAACTCGCTAGTGGAAACTGTCATTTTGGTCCTTGCTTAAATTATAAACCCTTATAAATTTATCATGGCAGATTTAAATTCGTTTGTCGCCTATGGAAAAGCCTTAGAAACAAAAAAACCTTGCTGAAAAACAAGGCTTTTTTTATTTGATGTAAAGCGTATTTTAAATACGTTGCTGCATTAGCTTTGCTTTACTAAGTCTTGGTTTATTTGACCGAATATAGATTCGCCTGACTTATCAAACATTTCAATTTTGATATTGTCACCAAACTGCATAAACGCTGTTTTAGGTTCGCCATGATTAATCGTTTCAATCATACGGATTTCCGCTAAACAGCTGTAACCTACTCCACCTTCAGCAACTGGCTTTCCTGGGCCGCCATCTAGTTTATTAGACACTGTACCTGAACCAATTACAGTACCCGCACATAATGGACGAGTACGTGCAGCATGCGCTACTAGTTGGCCAAAGTTAAATGTCATATCAACACCGGCTTCTGGCTTACCAAACATTTCGTTGTTTAAAGTCGAAACAAGCGGTAACGAAAGTTTACCGTCAGACCATGCATCACCTAACTGTTCAGGTGTTACACAAACCGGGGCAAAGGCACTAGAAGGTTTAGATTGGAAGAAACCAAAGCCTTTGCCTAATTCGTTAGGGATAAGCCCACGTAAAGAAACGTCGTTAACAATCATGATTAGTTTGATGTGGTTAAGCGCGTCTTCTGCACTTACGCCCATAGGGACATCATCAGTGATAATTGCAACTTCAGCTTCAAAATCAACACCAAAACCTTCTGTCGTTGGCATTACAATTGGAGACTGTGGCGCTAAAAAGCTGTCTGAGCCACCTTGATACATTAGAGGATCGGTCCAGAAACTCGCTGGCATTTCTGCATTCCTCGCTTTACGAACAAGCTCTACGTGGTTTACATACGCAGAACCGTCAGCCCATTGATATGCACGCGGTAATGGAGAGTGACAGTCGGCTTGATTAAAATCTTCACCAGCAACTTCGCCACTTTCTAGCTTTGAAAATAACGCTTGTAACTTAGGCTCTGCATCAGACCAATTATCGATAGCGGCTTGCATCGTTGGTGCAACATCTGTCGCTGAAATCATTTTTGTTAGGCTTGAGTTAACAACCACTAGCTGACCGTCACGACCAGACTTTAAACTTGCTAATTTCATTAATTATTCCTTACGATTCTGATTTGAAATCTTCGCCACTGTGTAACCATGCTGCATGGTTTGGCGCTTTTTTAGTTCGTGCCCACTCGTCTAACATATCTGGAGCAACACGTTTTAATTCGTTTAACATACCCGGCTTGTCAGTATTCGCTGCTAACTCAATTCTGTGTCCGTTTGGATCAAAGAAGTAGATAGACTTAAAGATGGTATGGTCAGTTGGACCTAAAACGTCAACACCAGCCGCTTCTAAACGATCTTTTGCTTCAGTTAATTCGTCCATCGAGCCAACTTCAAATGCAATGTGCTGTACCCAAGCTGGAGTGTTTGTATCGCGGCCCATTTCTGGTGCATTTGGAATTTCGAAAAATGCTAATACGTTACCTTGACCTGCATCTAAAAACACATGCATATATGGATCTGGTTCGCCGGTAGAAGGGACTTTGTCTTCAGCAATGGCCAATTGAAAGTCCATATCTAATAGATCACGGTAAAACTCTACTGTTTCTTTTGCATCTTTACAGCGATACGCAACATGGTGAATTCGATTGATTTTCATAATATTACCTTTTTGATGTAGGCGTGACTGTAACTACAGCCACGATTACAAAACAGAGTATTTACGACGAACTTATTTGTCGTCACCAATAACGCCACGAGCAACTTGGTCACGTTCAATTGATTCAAATAGAGCTTTAAAGTTGCCTTCACCAAAACCGTCATCTTCTTTACGTTGAATAAATTCAAAGAAAACAGGCCCTAATGCTGGAGCAGAGAAAATTTGAAGCAATAGACGAGGTTGACCACCTTCAGTAGTACCGTCTAATAAAATGCCGCGCATTTTAAGTTCATCAACTGGCTCGCCATGACCTGGTAAACGCTCTTCCAACATTTCGTAATATGTTGCTGGAGGCGCAGTCATGAACTCAACACCTGAGGCTTTAAGTTTATCCCAACATGCTAATAAGTCATCACAAGAGAAGGCAATATGTTGGATGCCTTCACCGTTATACTGCATTAAGAACTCTTCAATTTGACCACCACCACCGGCAGCTTCTTCGTTTAGAGGAATACGGATTTTACCGTCTGGCGCTGTCATCGCTTTGGATAACAAACCTGTGTATTCACCTTTAATATCAAAGTAGCGTATTTCGCGGAAGTTAAATAGATTTGAGTAATAGTCAGCCCAGTAACCCATGCGACCACGGTAAACATTGTGCGTTAAGTGATCTAACGTGTGGAAACCACAACCTTCTGGACGACGGTCAACACCTTCTAGCCATACAAAGTCGATGTCATAAATGCTTTCGCCATCTTTATAACGGTCGATAAGATATAAGTTAGCGCCGCCAATACCTTTGATTGCTGGTAAACGAAGTTCCATGTGACCAGTATCAACTTCTACTGGTTGCGCACCTTTACGTACAGCTTCTGAATGTGCAAATTGAGCGTCTTTAACACGGAATGCTAAACCACACGCTGAAGGACCATGCTCTTGTGCATAATAATCTGCGTGGCTGCCTTTTTCATAGTTTGTAATGAAGTTGATGTCGCCTTGACGCCATAATTCAACGTCTTTAGAACGGTGACGGGCAACTTTAGTAAAGCCCATTGACGAAAACATTGTTTCTAAAATGCCCTTCTCAGGTGCACAGAATTCTACAAATTCAAAACCGTTCAACCCCATTGGGTTATCAAACAAGTCAGCCATTACCTTCCCCTATATTCTTACAATTCTTTAATATTGTTATTAGTTTATTAAGGCTCAAAACGCCTATATATGTTGGGCGTCAATATACCAAAAGATATGGGTTCCAAGAAAAGCTTTATCAATTGCTCGAAGGAAATAAGGGAAAGAAATCTTTACGCATAAAAAAACGCAGACTAAGCTGCGTTCTAATTTGAATTTTTAATCACAAAGCGTTTTACGCCATTTGTGGAATCGCTGCAGTCACGCCTTCTGGTGCTTCTTCGCCAAAAGTAACGTATTCCCAACAATCTTGCTGCTTCATTAACTCAACCAAAACTTTGTTGTTTAAGTCATGGCCAGATTTAAATGCAACAAACTCTGCTAACAGCGGAGTACCTGTCATATATAAATCACCAACAGCGTCAAGAATTTTATGCTTCACAAACTCATCTTCATAACGAAGACCGTCTGGGTTTAACACTCTGTATTCATCTAAAACAATTGCGTTATCCATGTTTCCGCCTAGTGCTAGATTATTGTTACGTAAGTATTCAATATCTCGCATAAAACCAAAAGTACGGGCACGACTAATTTGCTTTAGAAACGACTCAGCCGTAATGTCTAACTGAATTCGTTGCTTAGACTGTGTGATTGCAGGGTGATCAAACTCAATTCTGAAATCAACTTTAAAACCATCATATGGACGTAACTCTGCCCATTTATCGCCTAAGTCAACACGAACAGGTTTAGTCACTTTAATGTAACGACGTAAGCTGTTTTGCTCAATCACTTCTGCTTGTTGCATCAAGTATATAAATGGTAATGAACTACCATCCATAATTGGGATCTCAGCTGCGTCTACTTCAACAATTAAGTTATCAATTGCTAAACTCGCGATCGCCGCCATTAAATGCTCAGTGGTAGACAAGCGTTGACCCGCATCATTAATTAAACACGTACACATTTGAGTATCGCCAACCAATTCAGGAGACGACTTAAACTCAGCTACAGGCGTAAGGTCGGTGCGCAGAAATACAATACCTGTATTTTCGGCAGCAGGACGGAGAGTTAATGTAACCTTCTCACCTTTATGTAATCCAATCCCTGTTGATGTAACAGGTGATTTTATTGTACGTTGTTTAATCATATTTACGTGATAAACCTCTTATCTAATACCTAATCTAAAAAGCGGCGCACATTATACGACAGATCAGACCTTAGATCAATAGTACACTTTTTAATCAGCTTGTTTTCTAAGAAAAGCAGGAATGTCAAAGATGCTTTCTGCTTCGTCTTTTTTCTCTTCTGGCTCTAATAATGCTTTTTGCTCAGGCATTGCCTGCGCTGTTGGCTTACTAGCTGTAACCGTCTGAGTATTACCTACTGCATGCGTCATTTGTGGCTGTTGTACCAACGAAATATCAGCACGCTTGTCACCGCCGATGCCAGTTGCTACTACAGTAACACGCAACTCTTCAGCCATGTCCATGTCAATTACAGCACCAACAACAACCGTTGCATTTTCAGATGCAAATGCTTTTACTGTGTTACCAACTGTTTCAAATTCTTCAATGCTGATATCCATACCGGCCGTGATATTAACTAAGATACCTTTGGCACCAGCAAGGTCAATATCTTCAAGTAATGGCGAGGCAATAGCCGCTTCTGCAGCTTCTTGCGCTCTATCAGGACCAGATGCAGTACCTGTACCCATCATAGCCGTGCCCATTTCAGACATCACTGTTTTTACGTCGGCGAAGTCAACATTGATCAATCCTGGGCGAGTTATTAGCTCAGCAATACCCTGAACCGCCCCTAATAGTACGTTGTTTGCTTCTTTAAAGGCGTCTAATAAACTAGTTTTAGGGCCTAATACTTTTAACAGCTTGTCATTCGGAATAGTAATTAGTGAATCAACACTACGAGACAAGTCTTGAATACCGTGATCAGCAAAAGCTAAACGCTTTTTACCTTCAAAGGCAAAAGGCTTAGTCACAACGGCTACGGTTAATATACCTAAATCTTTAGCAACTTCAGCAACAACTGGAGCGGCACCTGTACCTGTACCACCACCCATGCCGGCTGCAATAAATACCATATCGGCACCTTGCATTGCGGCAGCAATATTTTCGCGATCTTCCAAAGCAGACTGTCGTCCTACTTCTGGGTTCGCGCCAGCACCTAAGCCTTTTGTTACTTCAGTACCAATTTGTAATGTTGTACCTGCAGCTGAATTACGTAATGCTTGCGCATCTGTATTCGCAGCAATAAAGTCAACACCTTCAATAGACTCTTTAACCATGTGGTCAACTGCGTTACCGCCACCACCGCCAACACCAAATACTTTGATGACTGCTTCTTCGTTATGATTATCCATTAACTCATACATTGTCATTCTCTCCGTCTTTAAATTCTTAAAATTCGCCTTTGAACCAACTTGCAATCCGCTGCCACCAATCTTGCGGTTTTTCGTCCTCGTTTGTTTGTTGCTTTTCCATTCCATATAACAACAAACCAACCGCTGTAGCATAGCTTGGGTCTTGCACGTACTCAGTTAGTCCTTTGACGCCAATTGGCGTTCCAATTCGAACTGGCATTTGAAAAATTTGCTCTGCGTAGTCAACAGCACCGGTCATTTTGGCCGTACCACCTGTTAAAACTATGCCTGCAGCAATTTGCTCTTCTAAACCAGATTTTCGAATCTCATCCAAAATCAATTCGTATATTTCTTGATAACGAGGCTCTATAACCTCGGCTAATGTGTGGCGCGACATAATTCTTGCAGGTCGACCTCCAACACTAGGTACTTCAATATTGTCTTCTGAACTGGCTAGGTTTTTATAAGCCACTCCATACTTCACTTTTATATCTTCTGCATGTCCTATTGGCGTGCGGAAAATCTTAGCGATATCATTTGTTACTTGGTTACCAGCAACAGGTAACACTGCTGAATGGCGAATTGCACCATTTGCATAAATAGCGATATCTAGTGTACCGCCACCCATATCAACAACACAAACACCTAACTCTTTTTCATCTTCTGTTAATACTGCATAACTTGAGGCTAACGCACTAAAAATCAATTGATCTTCTTTCAATTCGCAGCGTTCTACACACTTAACAATGTTTTTGGCCATATCATTTGAACAAGTCACTATATGAACTTTAGCTTCCATCCGTACGCCAGACATGCCAATTGGGCTTTTAATGCCCTCTTGCATATCAACCGAAAACTCTTGTGGCATAACGTGCAACATTTTGCGTTCAGCAGCCATTGGTACAGCTTTAGCAGCATGTATTACATTTTCAACATCTTCAGCGGTTACTTCAGAGTCATGAATTGGCACCATACCACTCTCGTTTTGACACGAAATGTGCTTACCGCTGATTGCTAAGTAAACTGAAGATATTCTACAGTCTGCCATTAGCTCAGCTTCATTAATTGCGTTTTGAACAGAGCCGATAACGAGGTTTAAGTCGTTTACTCCGCCTTTGTCCATACCATGGCTAACATGGTGACCAACCCCAACAATACTAATTTGTTGGTCTGGCGTTATTTCACCAACCACAGCAGATACCTTTGAAGTACCGACATCAAGGCCTACTATTAAATTTCTGTCATTGGCTTTCGCACTTGAACTCATATTATCCGCTTATCGCACTTAGCTTTCGTTATTATTGTTATCCCGCCAAGACACGGCCAAGCCTATGTCGTAGCGTAAATCCACACGAGCGATTTCCTTACCGCTATAGTCAGACAAAAGAGGGTACAAATCAACAAATCGTTGTACCCGTTTCATCTTTTCAGAGCGTCCCAAGTTTAGATGGATACTTCGCTCTAACCAGATCTGCCATGCATATCGCTCTGACAGTACTAGTTCACTTATTTTAAACTGGTGCAAATCCAATAAATGTTGCATTTGCACATAACCTTTTAATACATCTTTTTCATTGCCTTCTGGGCCATATAGTCTTGGCAAGCTCTTTGGTACTTCAACGCCATCAGCATAAAATACATCACCAAACTTATTTAACAGAAGGTCATTGTTCCAAACTGCATATACATCTTGCTCAACCACAAAAACGTGGATTTTCCTTGGCCATTCTTTACGAATCGACACACCGTAAACCCATGGGTTTTCTTCAAGCTTGTACTGCAACTTCGCAACATCCAGGGTAAAAAAACTACCGTCTAACTGCTGCGTAATTTTATTCTCTAATTCATCACGGTTTATATACGATAACTGCCCGTGAATCACGACTTCATTAATAGGTACGTCATTTTTGTTCTGTGCCCATTTGAACAGGCTATTATAACCCCATACAAACAATAAAATAACCGTTAAAAAGAAAACAAATCCAACTAAAAAGCTCGATTTTTGCCACTTTCTAACGGACTTTGTTTTCACCACTAGATTCCCGTCTCTTTTACAGCAATTTCAGGCGCTAAAGTTTGCGACAAAATAGTCATAACTAAGTCATTAAATGACATGCCATGTTGAGCTGCAGATTTAGGGACAAGCGATGATGTTGTCATTCCTGGTACTGTATTTATTTCTAAAAGGTACGGTTGTTCATTCTCATCCAGTAAAAAATCCACTCTTCCCCAACAGGTTGCACCTACTAGTTCAAATGCTTCGACGGCCAGCTCTTGAATACGAGCCGTTAATTCGCCATTCAGCGGTGCTGGGCATAAATATTCCGTGTTTGTACTTTTATACTTCGCTTCGTAGTCATAAAACTCATTTGGCGTACGCATTTCTATTAACGGCATAGCTTGTCCGTCAACGATAGTAGCGGTAATCTCTCGGCCAACTACCCATTGCTCTACCAATACTTCGTTATCAAATTTAAAGGCTGTTTCAATCGCTTTGTTCAATTCTTCTGGCGTACTCGCTTGAGACATTCCAATACTTGAACCTTCATTAGCTGGCTTAACCATAACTCTTCCAGACAAACTGTCTAAAATTGCTTTACTGTCAAAATGCTTACCTTTCTTAACAACAGCAAATGGAGCTGACGGTAAGTCAGCACCTTTAAACAAATATTTACTTCTAACCTTGTCCATTGCAAAAGCTGACCCTTGAGGTCCAGAGCCGGTAAACGGCAAGCCCATTAACTTTAATGCACCTTGTAAACTTCCATCTTCCCCACCGCGACCGTGAAGAACAATAAATACACGGTCAAAGTTTTTGTTTATTAAGTCGTCAAGATAGTCAAATTTTGGGTCAAAACCATGCGCATCAACACCAACTTCTTCAAGTGCTGTTAATACCGCTTTACCCGAATTCATAGAAACTTCACGCTCTGCAGATGTACCACCGAACATAACCGCTACTTTTCCAAACTTGGCTGCGTCTACTGACTTCATAGTTCGGTTACCTTCAGAAGGTTCTCTACTTTCATGTCGCATTCAATTAACGTTTTAATCACCGAGTTAATATTACCAGCGCCTTGAGTAATAACGACATCACCGTCTTGGATAACGTGCGCTAACTGACTAGGCAACTGTTCTGGCTTAGCCACAAAAATTGGATCTATCACGTTTCGCTGTCTTATAGACTGGGCTAAGCTACGACCATCCGCACCGGCAATTGGCTTTTCGCCCGCAGAATAAACTTCAAGCAATAACAAGCAGTCAACCTTTGATAAAACATGTGTAAAGTCGTCGTATAAGTCACGAGTACGGCTATAACGATGAGGCTGATAACACATAACAATGCGCTTTTCTGGCCATGCAGCTCTTACTGCATCTATCGTGGCTGCAACTTCAGTTGGATGATGACCATAATCATCCATCAATTTGACGTTACCTTTGCCAGTTTCAAAGTCACCATATTGTTGGAAACGTCGGCCGATACCTTCAAATTTTTCAAGTGCACTAATTATGTACTTGTCTTCAATACCTTCTTCATATGAAACAGCAACGGCTGCCGTTGCATTTAATGCATTGTGTCGCCCAGGCAGGTTTAAAGACAATTTTAATGACTTTTCATTGTGAACAACGGTAAATGTGGTTCTAGTTTCGTTTTGCTCAAAATCACTGATAACATAGTCGTTATGCGCTTCAAAACCATAGGTAACCACTCTTCTACCTAAGTCTTTAGCTAGTTTTAATACTACGGGATCGTCACCACACATTGTTGCTAAACCGTAAAAAGGCAGGTTATGAAGGAAATCAACGTAGGTACGCTTCATTTGTTCAAAGTCACCACCATACGTTTCCATATGGTCTGCTTCGATATTTGTTACCACAGAAATCAAAGGCTGCAAGTGCAGGAACGACGCATCGCTCTCGTCGGCTTCAGCTATTAAGTATCTGCTTTTGCCTAACCTAGCGTTAGTACCCGCACTATTTAATAAGCCACCAATAATAAACGTTGGGTCAAGCTGTGCTTCGGCAAAAATGCTGGCAATAAGACTTGTCGTTGTTGTTTTACCGTGTGTACCGGCAATAGCGATACCAAATCTGAATCGCATTAGTTCGGCTAACATTTCAGCGCGGCGAACAATCGGGATACGTTTTTCTCGTGCAGTGATAATCTCTACATTCGTTTCGTCAATGGCACTTGAGACAACAACAACACTTGCATTTTCAACACTTTCTTTAACATGCCCAATGGTAATAGTGGCGCCTAAACCTTTGAGTCGCTGCACCACTGCATTTTCATTTATGTCAGAGCCAGTAACTTTATAACCTTCGTTAAGCAAAACCTCGGCGATGCCACCCATGCCAGCTCCGCCTATACCAATAAAATGCAAGGTTTGCATGCGGCGCATTGCTGGGTTAACTATATTGTCTTGAATACTCACTTACTTTCTTCCAATAGCTTGGCACAAACTTAACATGCGGTCAGTTGTACTTAAATTTGCATTTTGCCCTGCGCGTTGCTGCATCTCTGATATCAAAGTAGGCGCATGTAATAATTCTCGCAGCACCGCAGGCATTTCTGTATCTAGTTCTTTTTGATCAATTAACCTTGCTGCACCAACTGAAACAAGCCAGTTTGCGTTTGCAGTTTGATGATCATCCACAGCATATGGCAATGGAACGAAAATCGCCGCATTACCCGACGCAGCCACTTCTGAAACCGTAAGAGCTCCAGCTCGACAAATTACAATGTCAGCCCAAGCATAAGCATCTTTCATATCGTCAATAAAATCTGAAATTACTAATTGCTCTTCCGCAAAACCGGCATTTCGATATCCGCGGCTCACCTCATCGGTGTTGTTTTTACCAGCTTGGTGTCGAACTTTTATCGACGCTTCATCAGCAATAAAATGCGCCAACAAACCAGGCAATTTTTGATTAAAAACTCTAGCGCCTAGACTACCACCAATCACTAAAATATGTTTCGCCGATTGTGCGTTAATCAACCGTTTAGGCAATTTATTTAGGCTACTTATTTCGTCTCGAACTGGGTTACCAATAACTTCAAACTTTTCGCTATTAGAAACAGGTTTCGACAACGGAAAAGCTAATAGTGTTTTTAACGCTATTTTACTTAAATAACGATTTGTCATGCCCATGACCGCATTTTGCTCATGAAGCAACAATGGTATGCCCAATGACTTTGCTGCAATGCCACCGGGACCAGATGCGTAACCGCCAAAACCCACAACAATATCTGGTTTTAACTCAGCCAATATTTTTCTTGCTTGTAAAAAAGCTTTTAACAGCATGAATGGCATAGACAAGAGTCTCTTTATGCCGTTACCGCGTACACCTTTAACATCAATAAAGTTAATATCAATATTATGTTTAGGAACAATATCGGCTTCCATTCTATCGGCCGTACCAATCCAGCTTACTTGCCAGCCTTTAGCTTTAAGTGCATTTGCCAAAGCGATACCAGGGAATATATGTCCACCAGTGCCGCCAGCCATAATTAAGGCTTTAGGTGATGTGTTCATAATCGGCACCTTCTTCTGATATAACTTCTAATTCAACGTCTTCTTTTTGGCGCAGTTCGTAGTCAATACGAAGCACAACCGCCATGGCTATACTAAATAATATGAGGCTACTACCGCCGTAGGAAATAAAAGGTAATGTTAAACCCTTTGTTGGTAACAGCCCGGTGCTTGCACCAATATTAACAAATACCTGAAAAGCGACCCAAATGCCGATAGCATATGCAAAGTAACCGTTGTAGTGCTCTTCTTTTTCCATGGCTTTTGAGCCGATACGAAGAATTCTATGAACTAACACACCAAGTACAACAACAAGAATCGACAGGCCAACAAAACCTAATTCTTCAGCAATAACAGCGGCAATAAAGTCAGTGTGTGCCTCAGGTAAGTAATCAAGTTTTTGAATTGAATTCCCTAATCCTAAACCAGCCCAGTCACCTCGACCATAAGCCATTAATGACTGTGTTAACTGATAGCCTGAGCCAAATGGGTCAGCCCAAGGATCTAAAAATGAAGTTACGCGACGTAAACGATAAGGTTCTAATAAGATCAAGCTAACTACGGCCATCAAACCTGAACCTATAAGTGCAATAAACTGCCAGATTCTAGCTCCAGCTAAAAATAACAACGCCATGGTTGTTACAAACATAACAATAACAGTACCTAAATCAGGCTGTTGTAGAAGTAATACCGCTAAAACAGTAAACACACCCAGTGGTTTCAAAAAACCTTTAAAATTTTCAAGCAGCTGTTCATGTTGCCTAACCATGTAACCAGCTAAAAATGCAAAGAAAAATAGCTTTGCGACTTCCGCCGCTTGCAGATTAAAAATACCGAGAGGCAACCATCGACGACTACCATTCACCGTATTACCAACCAGTAAAACGAGTACCAACAGAACAATAGCCACTAACAACAAATGCATGTTGTACTTGCGCCACCACTCCATCCTAAACATGAAGACCACCGTCATAGAAATCAATGAAATCGCGATAAAAACAGCGTGCTTGATAGAAATATAATACTCATTGTTATAAAGCTTTTCGGCAACGGGCATAGACGCTGAGGTCACCATAATCCAACCAAAGCACATTAAACACAATGTCATCAATAGTAAAAAACGGTCATAAAATTGAGGCTCAACAACCTGCTCTTCTTTGGTTTTATGACGAGCTAAATTAACTAATCCAAATCCTATTTTATTCATGGGCATCACCACTTGATAAATGGTGAATAGCATCAATAAATGCGGCCGCTCTTGCTTGATAGTTACTAAACATGTCGATACTTGCGCAAGCCGGTGACAACAAAACAATATCCCCTGGTTTTGATTGTGCGTAGGCCTTTTGAACGGCTTCAGGCATTGACTCTACTAACGTTAATGACGAGTCATCAACAAACTGAACAAACTGCTGTTTGTCTTTACCTAATGCCACCACGTGTTTTACGTGATTTTGAATATCGAGGGATAATTCACTAAGCTCAGCACCTTTGGCATCACCACCAGCAATTAATATTACATTCTTATTTGCCGCTAGCCCGTTTATGGCAGCCTGACATGACGCAATATTTGTAGCTTTAGAGTCATCAATAAATTTAACGTTATTCAACTCAACAACAAACTGACAACGATGCGTCAAGCCTGAAAATACTGATAAGGAGTCAATGTTACTTTTAGCATCTATACCTACAGCGCTCGCTAAAGCCAAAACAGATACTGCATTTAACCCGTTATGATGCCCAGCTAAAGCAAAGGTAGAAAAGTCTGCAATAACTTGCCCGTTCTGACAAAGATTCTGTCTGTCAGGGACGTATTGCCAATCGCCTTTCTCTAAACCAAAAGATTGAGCATGTTCAGATTGATTCCAAGTTAGCTCATCATTGGCGTTGTAAATTTCAAGTTTAGCGTGCTTATAAATTTTACGTTTACTGGCCGCATAATCTTCAAAACTCTCATATCTGTCCAAATGATCTGGCGATACGTTCAGTACCGTAGCGGCTTCGCACTTAAGACTTTCCGTTGTATCCAACTGAAAACTTGAAAGCTCAATAACAAAAACATCAACCGCTTGATCAATAACATCTAAAACCGGCACGCCAAAGTTACCGCATACCACAGCTTTTTTACCGACTCTATTCAAAAAATCAGTAAGCCAAGCTACAACGGTAGATTTACCATTCGATCCTGTCACCGCTAACACAGGCTTAACATTTACTTGTGCAAACAGTTCAACATCACAAAATACCTGTACGCCATTCTTGATGGCATTACTAATGGCTGGCGTTGTTAAGCTAATACCCGGGCTTATTAATAAATACTCGTATCCATTAAATTGCGTGTCAGTAATATTACCAAATTGGGTGTTTAGCCCATCAAATAACTCAGAGTTTTTTGCGCTACTTGCGGCTTCAAACTTACCGTCAAATACATCAGGTTTAATGTCATGCTTTTGTAAATACCTAAACATAGACATACCAGTAAGCCCAAGGCCAAATAAGGCAATCTTGCTTGCTTTTAACTGTTGTAATATCTCTGCTTGCTGGTACATGACGTTCCTAATTTATTAGCGAAGTTTAAGCGTGGCGATGCCAACTAAAACAAGCACTAAAGAAATAATCCAAAATCGAACAATAACGCGAGGCTCTGGCCAACCGCTCAACTCGTAATGGTGATGAATAGGCGCCATTTTAAACACACGTTCGCCTCTTAATTTGTATGAGCCTACCTGCAAAATCACCGAAAGCGTTTCCATTACAAATACTCCGCCCATGATAACCAGCACTAACTCTTGGCGAACCAACACAGCAATAATGCCTAATGCGCCACCTAATGCTAAAGAGCCAACATCGCCCATAAATACTTGTGCTGGGTAAGTGTTAAACCATAGGAAACCAAGTCCAGCACCAACAATGGCCGTACAAACCACCGTTAATTCATCCGCTAAAGGAATATAAGGAATGTGTAAATATTCAGAGAAGTTAACGTTACTTGTTACGTAGGCAAACAAGGCCAAAGCGCCTGCTACCATTACCGTTGGTACAATAGCTAAACCATCAAGACCGTCAGTTAAGTTAACGGCATTACTTGTTCCCACTAAGGTGAAGTACACCACTAATAAATACATCATGCCTAACTGCGGCATAATATCTTTGAAAAATGGCACTAGCAGTGCAGTTTCTTCAGGGCTTTGCGCAGTTGCATACAAGTAAACTGCTACACCAATGGCAATAATTGACTGCCAAAAATACTTCCAACGCGCGATCAAGCCCTTGCTGTCTTTACGAATCACCTTTCGGTAATCATCAACAAAACCAACAATGCCGTAACCAACCACAACAACAAGTACAACCCAAACATACTTATTGTCTAAGTCAGCCCAAAGTAATGTGCTGACAACAATGCTTGCCAAAATTAACAAGCCGCCCATCGTAGGCGTACCTGCTTTACTAAAATGGCTTTCCGGACCGTCATCACGAACGGTTTGGCCAATTTGCATTTTTTGCAATCGACGAATTAACTTAGGGCCAAAGTATAAAGACAAACCCATTGCCGTTAATACGCTCAAAATCGCTCTAAAAGTGAGGTAAGAAAAGACATTAAAGCCCGAATGAAATTGTGTTAAATATTCTGCCAACCAAACTAACATAATGTACCTACCTTAAATCCTATTCTGCTGGTTATCTGCAATAACTTGCTCAACCACGAGTTCCATTTTGGCACTACGTGAGCCTTTCACCAGTACAGTGATATTGCCATTCGGTTGTTCTGTTAACTGCTGTTCTATGTAACTATTTATTGTGTCTGTTAATGCTTGTTTTGATGAAAAGTGAATGCCTTTTGATTTAAGAACATCAGATGAACTCTGACTTAATACACCAAAAGAATATAGCTGATGGATACCTTTATTTAGCGCATATTCGCCAACTTCTGCATGCAATTTAGTTGACTCATGGCCTAGCTCAGCCATGTCACCTAAAACTAAAACTTGTTTGCCTTTATAACTTGCTAGCAGATCAATGGCCGCTTTTACGGACTGAACATTCGCATTGTATGAGTCATCGATTAGTAGTACTTGGTCAGAAACAGGTTTTAAGTTTACACGCCCTTGAACGGCAGCCATTTGAGCCAAACCTAATTTGATATCTTCTAACGTTGCACCTAATTCAATGCAGGCAGCCGATGCAGCCAATGCGTTTTTCACGTTGTGCTCACCCGGAAGTGTAAGGTCAATACTGATGCTGTTGCCTTGATATTGAAGTGTAAATGACGCGCAACCAGTTTTGTCCAACTTAATGTTAGTGGCTGTGATGCCATTATCTTGCTGTTGTACTTCAGCATTTAGGCCAAACTCAACCACTCTACCTGGCACTTTTTCAAACTGCGCTGATAATTTATTAAGCCAATAGTCTTTATGCTCTGAGTCACCATTGACAATCGCCAAACCATTTTCAGTTAAGCCATTAAAGACTTCGCCTTTGGCTTGTACCACACCAAATATGTCGCCAAACCCTTCTAAATGCGCTTCAGCTACGTTGTTTAAGATCGCTACGTTAGGCTTGGTTAGGTTGGTGGTATAAGCTATTTCACCAATATGGTTCGCACCTAACTCTACAATGGCAAACTCATGCTGTGGCTCTAAGCGCAATAACGTTAATGGCACACCAATTTGGTTGTTAAAGTTACCATTAGTGGCTAACACTGAACCTTTTAATGACATAATTGCCGCGCACATTTCTTTAACTGACGTTTTACCCACACTGCCTGTCATGGCGATAATCTTAGGGTTCACTTCACGTGCTACCGCCGCACCAAGCTGTCCCAGCGCAATTAGCGAATCTTCTACCACAAACTGAACGATGTCAGTGTCTACTGGACTTTCGACAATAACGGCAACCGCCCCTTTGTCTTTTACTTGAGCAACAAATTTAGTGCCGTCGAAGTTTGGGCCTTTTAACGCTAAAAAAACTTGGCCTGGCTTTATTGCTCTGCTATCTGTGGAAATTTCTCCAATGGCAGTGGTTAAATCAACACTGTCAGTGCCTGTTGGCGAAACACCAAGCACTGTTGTTAACCATTGTAAGTCTGCCTTAATCATATTCTACCCTTTCAATTGGCTTGCACTTGCGCGCCTAGCCATAAAACCTGCGGTAAACGCACGTTCGTCATAATCTATCTTTTGATCACCAATAATTTGATAATCTTCATGTCCTTTCCCTGCTATTAAAATTGCATCTTCCTGATTGGCTCTAGATACCGCCAACTCAATGGCAAGTTTACGATCATATTCAATGCTGATATTTTGAGGGTTCTTAAAGCCCACCATAATACCTTGAACAATTGTTTCCTGATCTTCAGTTCTAGGATTGTCGTTAGTCACAATAATATGGTCGGCATAGCGCTCTGCTACTTCCGCCATTAAAGGTCTTTTACTTGTGTCTCTATCGCCGCCACAACCAAACACTAACGTCAGTTCACCCGACAAGTGCTCTTTTACCGCTTTAAGTGACGCTTTTAATGCATCAGGTGTATGCGCGTAATCAACAATTGCGATAGGTTGATTAGGCTCAACAAAAAGCTCTAAACGCCCCGGCACAGGCTTTAGCTTTGCATAAGCACTGCTATCAAACGCCCAACCTGACAATAAAGAAGTCGCAAAAACAGCGGCGATGTTCATGGCATTAAACTCACCATACAAAGGTAAATCTAAAGATGTTGTCTCTTTGGAACCCGACAATTGCCACTCAATTTCCAAGTGCAAACCATACGACTGGCATTCAACCGTTTTAACCCAAACATATTCGCTATAAGCTGGCACACTTTCGGACTGACCATAAGCAACCAGCCTGGTTGGTTCTGTTACTAAATGTCCTAACTTTTCACCATAACTATCATCAACATTAATCACAGCTACTCGAGGTTGGTAATCAATAAACAACTTAGCTTTTTCAGCGAAGTATTGATCCATCGTACCGTGATAGTCTAAATGCTCATGAGTTAAGTTGGTAAAGACTGCAATATCAAAATCTAGCCCTGCTACTCGCCCTTGAGCTAGAGCATGGGACGAAACTTCCATTGCTGCGGCTTTAAAGTTGGACTCTGAAAATGTAGATAACAATTTGTAAACGTCTGTTATGCCAGGTGTCGTATTGTTTGACGGGACTAGATTATCTATATGTCCAGTACCCATTGTGCCAATGACTGCGCAACCGTTTTGTTTTTTCAATTTGGTGCTATCCATGTCGGCTATTTGTGCTAACAAATGGCTAATGGACGTTTTTCCGTTTGTACCGGTAATTCCAATAACGGGTAACACGTCACTTTGAGCAAAATAAAAATGCTGACAAAGCGCCGCTAATTCATCTCGAAGATTTTGTACGGTTTTGATAAATACGTCAGCATGTGGCGCAAAGTCGTCTGGTAAATGACACTCTGCATCAATTAATACAGCATCTGCACCTTTGTCTATCGCGCTTTTTATAAAGTCAGCACCATTTAAATCGTGGCCAAATAACGCAACAAAAATATCGCCTTTGGTAACTTGCCGACTGTCCTGTACTAAACGACGAGAAAGCATCGACTCATGCGATGCTTTGTTAGGTGTTTGGTTTTGTTTGATATTCCTGAGTAAATGTTCATTTAACTCATGAATAATTTGTTCTGCTTTAGTTAACATCATCGCGTCTCCGCCTAATGTCTGCTAACTGAATTTTTTTGTCTCCAACGGCATCAGGTGCAACGTTTAATATTCGTAACGTTTGTCGCATTATTCGTCCAAAGGTTGGGGCCGCGGTTTCGCCGCCATAATAATAATCACCTTTTGGATCGTTGAGCACCACTACAACAGCTATCTTAGGGTTTGATACCGGACCAACACCAGCAAAGGTATTGACGTAATCATGACCGTACCCACCCGCCATTGCTTTTTGACTTGTGCCTGTTTTACCAGCAACACGATAGCCTTTTACCATGGCATTTTTACCAGAACCATCGGCAGAAATAACGCTTTCCATCATGCCTAAAACATTAAAGGCAACATCTTCACCAACGACTCTTTCTGCTGGTTTTTCTATGCCTGTTTGCACAATTGATAATGGTCGACTTACGCCACCAGCACCAATAGTGGTATACATTCTTACTAATTGTGCGGCGGTAACAGAAATACCATAGCCAAACGACAAGCTAGCTATTTCAGAGTCAGACCAACGTCTTCTGTCATTAAATAAACCGGTGCTTTCGCCTACCAAATCCACACCACTGCTATCTACTAGACCCATTTTATAAAACAAACCTAAGAACGAATCTTTAGGTGTTGATAATGCAAGTTTTGTAGAGCCCATATTAGAGGAATACTTAAGCACATCAGCTAGACTTAACATGCCTCTGTTTCTAGGATCTGAAATACGACGTCCGCCAATTCTCATGTAACCCGGTGAAGTATCAACTAAATCTAACGTGCCATATGAGCCATATTCCAACGCATTAAGCACAGAAATAGGTTTCATTGTTGAACCAGGTTCAAATGTGTCGGTAATTGCTCGGTTTCTGAAGCGATGCATAGAGACATTCATACGATTATTCGGGTTAAATGACGGGCTATTTACCATCGCTAAAACTTCAGCGGTTTCTACATCAACAACAATTGCACTACCTGACGCTGCTTCGTAGGTTTGCACCGCTTTTTTCAATTCTTGATATACCGCACTTTGAATACGTTGATCTATTGTGAGAGCAATATCTTGCGGCTCAGATCCCTTTTGCTCTTCAAGTACCTCTATTTCACGGCCTTTAGCATCTTTTATAACTTTGCGTTTGCTCGGCGTACCAACCATCCAGTCATTGTGGCGAAGCTCAACACCTTCTATTCCTTTGCCATCAATGTTTGTGAAGCCAACAACGTGAGCGGCAATCTCGCCAGCTGGATAATAACGTTTTGACTCTTCGCGTAGCCTTACACCTGGAATTCTTAATTGTTGAACATAATCAGCAACCACTGGATTGGTTTTACGCTTTAAGTAAATAAAGCGTTTGTCTTGGTTGTTTGTGATACGCGCTAAAAGTTCGTGTTCTTCCATTTGAAGCACTTTAGCTAGCGCTTTCCAGCGAATATCGGTATCAAAATCTGGATAGTCTAAAACGCGTTTTGGGTCAGCCCAAATAGTTTGAACAGGGACACTAACAGCTAGCTCAACGCCATTTCTGTCGGTGATCATGCCACGCTGTACTGAAGATTGTTTTACACGAACGGTACGTTTGTCGCCTTCTTGAATGAGTTTTTCTGGTTGGATAATTTGTAAGTAAGCCGCACGGCCAATAACGGTACTAAAGACAAGTACCAAGCAGGTAATAACAAATTGAAAACGCCAACGGTTAACAGATGGCTTGGTTAATTGCTTTGCTTGTTTAGTTTGTTTGCTCGATTTTAGGCCAGACTTAGCCTGAGCGCCTTTCTTGGTGCTACGTTTGGTTGTTGTTTTTTTATTCTTATTATTCAACCAGTCCTTCATGGCAACGTAACTACCACCTCTTGTTCTGATGTTGGACGATCCATTTCTAAACGTTCACGAGCAATGTTTTCAACGCGGCTGTGTTCAGCCAACGCTCGTTGCTCTAATAACAAATGGCGCCAACGCAAATCGATGTCATCACGTTGCTGCAGCAAAACGTCTTGCTGTATTACCATTTGTCTATTTAACTGTGCCCAATGCACCACTGCCAAAGCAGCGACAACATTGAGCAGCAGAAGCCCCACTGTAAGCTTGTGCTTACTTAAGTCGCTGAGAATATAGCGAGCTAATTGAGTATCAACGACATTTTTTATTGTTATGTTCATGTCGACAATCTTTCAGCTATTCTCAGGACGGAGCTGCGCGCACGGCTATTGCTAGCAATTTCTTGTTCCGATGGCTTAATTGCTTTGCCAATCGGTTTCATTTTTATACCTTTGTTTAACTCTTCTTCGGTCACAGGCAAGCCTCTAGGCACTTGTTTGCCTTGGCTTTGCTTGCGGATGAATTGCTTAACAATTCTATCTTCCAAAGAATGAAAGCTAATCACTGACAGTCGACCGGTAGGCTTCAAGACTTCTAACGACGCATCTAACGCGCGCTCTATTTCCACTAACTCGCTATTTATATATATTCTTATTCCCTGGAAGGTGCGAGTAGCTGGGTGTTTCTTCTCAGCCTTACTCTTTGGTACAGTTGCAGCCACTAAATTAGCTAAATCGGTTGTCGTAAGAATCGGAGATTCTTCTCGCGCAGCAAGGATCTTTCTTGCTACACGTTTCGCAAACTTTTCTTCACCATAATTTTTTAACGCAAAAACAATATCTTCTTCTTCGGCTTTAGCTAACCAATCCGCCGCAGAAATACCACGGCTATAGTCCATTCTCATGTCTAACGGACCTGGCTTCATAAAGCTAAATCCTCGGTCAGCTTCGTCTAACTGAGGCGATGACACACCTAAGTCCATTAGAATACCGTCTACTTTGCCTACAACGTCGTGCTTTTGTGCCACAGCAAGAAGTTCAGAAAACGGTGTATGCTCAATGGTAAAGCTTGGATTGTCGGCAAAACGCTTTGCAGCTTCTATTGCCGTTGGATCACGATCGATTGCTATTAAACGGCCATTTTCATTTAGTTGACTTAAAACGTGAGATGAGTGTCCACCTCTACCAAAAGTACAATCGATATAAATCCCATCTGGCTTTATGTTTAAGCCATTAATGGATTCTTCTAATAATACCGATACGTGTGCTGTCATTATTGCTGCCGTTTAATTTACTTAGATTTATATTTAGAACGAAAACTCTTTGAGTCGATCTGTCATTTCATAATCGCCTTCTAGCTCCGCTGCAATATCTTCTGCCATTTGGGCATGCCACTGTTCTTCCGACCACATTTCAAACTTATTAAGTTGTCCGGTTAAAACAATCGATTTTTGCAACTCGGCGTGTTGACGTAATTGGGCAGGTAATAAAATGCGGCCTGCTTTATCCATATCAACTTCATGTGCATTACCTAGTAATACACGCTGAACACGTCGTTCTTGAGCATTCATAGAAGATAATTGACGTAACTTAAATTCAATTTCTTCCCACTCAACTAACGGGTATAACAACAAACACGGCTGGTGCAGATCTACAGTACAAACCATTTTACCTTCAGACTCAGACAGCAAAAGCTCACGATATCGAGTTGGTATCGATAATCGTCCTTTACTGTCTAATGATAAGGTATTTGCACCGCGAAACATTGTCGCTCCATTTTGTGGTTGTTATTTCCACTGTTATGTTTGGGACTGGGTACCAATATATCCCACAATTTCCCACTAACACACAGTTTAGGCTTCCATTCAATATATTGTCAAGCTAATAAGCGGCAAGTTTTTGCCGTAAAGAACCTTTAAAACAAGGCTTTTGAATAAGGTGCTGAATATCGTGGGAAATAGTGGGGAGTAAGCATTTCAAATTATCAATAAAGTCAAAAAAAATAATATTAGAAATTTGCCAAAAAATTCGATTTAAGCAATAAAACCCACGTCACCTACTTTAATAAAACTTGGCTAGCTTTAGCCTGAAACATTTACAACCTCCTACGTAAATGTTTCATACAGCATCCATTGAACCAATGCCAAAAACAAACAAATCCGTTTACTTTCAGTAATTTAAAAAATGGCACAAAGTTGGCAACAGCTAGAATGAACAAACAGGCGTACCCTCGAAGCATTTAGGTACGCAGATGATTATCATTAAGGAGACGTTTATGAATAAGTTAACTAAAACTTTATCAGCAGTAGCAGTGGTTAGTGTATTGGGCCTTTCTTCACAAGCCGAAGCTAACGACTGGAAAGACAAAAGTAAAGATGCATGGATAGACGGCAAAGCTGAAACCGTTTTACTCATGAATACAAACCTAAACTCCTTTGACATTAATACAGACGTAGAAAAAGGTGTGGTGATTTTAACGGGTAAAGTCGACAGCAAAGTTGAGCGAGACCTAGCCGAAGAACTCATCGAGTCATTAGATGGCGTAAATAGCGTGGAAAATGAACTCACCGTTATGAACAAAGACAAAAGCAGTTTTGGTAATACCATGATGGATGCCAAAGTCGCCACGGTATTAGAAACAAAATACTTACTAGAGTCTGAAGTTTCAGCAACAGACATTGATATTGAAGCAGAAAACGGCGTCGTTAAATTAAGCGGCTTGGTATCTAGCGATGCAGAGCATGACTTAGCCATCGCCATTGCAAAAAATACTGATGACGTAAAGCGCGTTATCGATGAATTAGAAGTAACTGAAGAATAACCTGATACTCTCCATCTTGCCCGCTATATGCGGGCTTTTTTTTGCCCTTTTACAAAACCCATTACTAGTAAAACCTGCGCTAAGTAATAGGTTGTCATTATGCTCAAACCCTCTGCTGGAACCGTTACCACAAACTTGTTAATCGCTATAATGCTGTCGGACACAACAAACGTTAATGCTCCAAGTGTTATAAGAGGGTTTTGGTTTTTTAAGCCTAAAGTGCTCATGGCCATTGCGAATATGACCAACATATAAAATAGAACCGGTATTAATAAAGTGTCAGTTTTTGGCAAAACAAAAGCCATCATCACTATAAAATACGTTACAAACGATAATGTCATTTTGTTTGCTGCAAAGGTTAGCTTTTTATAATGGCAAATTAAAAATAGGTAAAACACATGCGCAACAAAAAATGCAGACAAGCCAAATACAAAGCTATTGTTTATGGGAAGCGCTAAAAGAATGTCACCTGCAGCCGAGAAGGCTAAAGCGCCTAACAACAGCAACCTGAACTTACCGGCTAATGAAAACCAAACAAAACCAATTAGCATAAAAATAGGCAAGGCTTTATGAAGATATTGCAATGGATAGCCATCCAAGCTTAAACAAAACAGATAACTTAAGCACTGCACGCTGTATATAATAGGGAAGTAAACGGCTTTAGATTTAATGAGGTTGATTCCTAGTAAGACAAACCCAACTTAACGTAACACATTATTGTTTATAGAAAAAAGCCCAACTGTTAGCTGGGCTTATGTATTTTGTTTCAATATGTTTTTAGTGGTAAGTCTATAAAGTAAACTTGCCTATAATGCCGCTAAGCGTTTTAGATTCACCGTCTAATTTAGTAACTAAGTCATAACTACGCTGCATACTAGTGGAAGTATCATCTGCCGTTTCCGCAATCACAGTAATGTTCATGCTTATCTCGCCTGTTGCTGCTGACTGGTCACGAGTGGCCGATGCAACGTGAGTATTCACTTCTGTTAACTTACCAACTTCGGTTGATATGTTTGTTAAACCTTCTACGCAAGACTGTAAAAACTCTGACGTTGCTTTTGCACTTTGGTTACCAGCTTGAATATCGTTTACCGTCTCTGATGTTTGCATTATAAGCTCACTCATTAACTGACTAATTTCCGCTGTAGATTCGTTTGTGCGTTGCGCTAAGTTTCGTACTTCATCAGCAACGACTGCAAAACCTCTACCTTGCTCGCCCGCTCTAGCCGCTTCTATTGCTGCATTCAGTGCCAGCAGGTTAGTTTGTTCTGATATACCACGAATCTCATCCAGAATATTTGTTATTGAACCTATGCTTTCTGACAGTTGGTTAACCGAGCCGACAGACTTACTCATTACCGAGTCTAGTTTGCCCATATTTTCCATGGCTTTGTTTAGGTTTTGTGTGCTGGTTAATACGTTATTTTCCGTTGTATTTGCTACTTCCGATGCCCCCTGTGCACTAAAGGAAATTTCCTTAACCGTTGAGTCCATTTGTTCAATCGCAGCAGCCACCGAAGTAGTACTATCACTTTGACGTGTTGAGTAGGACTGTGACAGTTCAATTTGTTCAAAAACATCAATTGCAATGGCTTTTAATTGATTTGCGCTCTCAGAAACTTGAATAAACATAACATGTAGCTGCTCTAGGAACTCATCAACTTGTTTGGCCAAGTCACCGATCTCATTGTTTTCTTCAATTTGTAGTCGAGCAGTTAAGTCGCCACCTTTACTATTTAAATTAGTTACCGCCGCTGTAATTGAATCGATAGGTTTGAAAATTAAATCTGATAAAAACTTAACGCCAACAGCGCCAATCAAAATAATAACCAACGCGATAATAATATTGGTCATGATGGCTTGATTTATCGGGCCATATAACTCTTCGCTGGGGACTTCGGTTACTAAATACCAATCGAGTGACTTTAGTTCCATCGCAAGCATCGTTTTGTCTTCACCGCCGCGGCTAATTTCAGAGGCTTTGTTAAGAATGGAACCTATCGCTACTTTTTTTCCTCTCATTGACTGATCAGGGTGTAACTGAATAACTCCCTCTTTATCAACAAGGTAAACAATACCGGTTTCAATCACTTTATATGATGCAATAAGTTGAGACATGGCATCTAGCGAAAGCCCCAACCCCGCCAAACCCATTTTATTGCCATTTACAATCACTTCATAATTGATAAACGCCGAAGCCTTGTTTGAAGACTTATCAACATCAATACTAATTTCATATGGTGCTTTACTTGCTAGAAAGGCGTCAAACCAAGGATCGCTTGACGAATTTACTTGTCGCACAACCCCGTCTTGGGTGTAATAATTTTTGCTTTTCGACGAAACAAAGTAAGCGCTAATAGCACCATATTCACTCTTCAATGTATTAAGGTGACTTGTTAAAGCGGTTAGTTCGGAGCTTGGTTCTCCAGCTTTAATCCAAGACTTTATATACTCATTCTTAGCCAATGACTTAGAAGGCAAAAGCGTTTTTTGAATATCAAGTTCAACCCCATTTCGAACTTCTCGTAAAGAAGTTGGTAATGTAGTTTCTTCTACTTTGTTAGATAAAAAAGTAAGTGTTGATGCAGCAAAGAATCCAGTAGTAATAGTCACTGGGATAACTAATGCAGCAATGAGTACAAAAAATAACAGCCGTTTTAATTTCATGTTTTCTCCAATCTAAGAAGCGCTTAAAAACGCCAAACGCCTAAAAACTGAACTGCACTTTCATCAACGTCAGTTCCTAACTTGTTGTTCCAATATTGGTACTCAACTCCGACAAACAGTTGCTCTGGTTTTTGTGACAACGCTTTACCTAAATCCCATCGCATTTGAACCTGAACTAATGTCCAACTATTAGAGTCAACATTTAGAATTTCAGTTTGTCGCTCATCAATATATTCAGCGTGCCCTTCTATATAAAACTGCTGATCGCCCGCCGAAATTGGGTATCGCCACGCAACATCAATCATCCAGCTATCGTCTTCTTTGGGCGCGCCTCCATAGGCAATACCTTCATTGTCATCTATGTAACCCGTTAACAATACGTTAAAAAACTGAAACCCATCTAGATTGAGAGAAAATTGAACGCCAGGGAGGTACTTTAAAATATTTGATTCAGGAGCCGCATTTATCCCCATCACTAAACTTACATCGGAGAGTAATCCGCCATATTTGATGTCGAACAAACTGTTAGTACTAAATGTGGGATACCACTCAAGGTATAATGAGTCGCTGTTTTTTACGCTGCTGTAGTCAACGAAAAAAAAGTTGCCACCATAATCCCAACCACTAGAGTGTTGAAGCGTAACAATAGTGGTATTTTCGGACGTTCCTGGCGCTGCAAACGCTTGGTCAAGATCGCCGTATTGAAGGTGCATTTCTGTTGAGCTCCAATTCGAAGCAAAAACAGGGCTAGAAAGGAAAAGAGAAGTTGCTGCCAAGCCAACAAGAGTGCTTTTTGTCGCCATTTACGTAAACCTTAAAAAATTGATCTACATAAAGCGTAGCACCAGATTTAAATAGTGGTGTTATTTGCTTATAAATATTAGGTATTTTAGAACTAAAAGCATTAAATTCCCTAAAACAGGTCAAAGAACCTTTAAAAACGGCCAATCACTGGATCATAGTATCGTGCCTGCATATAAAGTAATTAAAATTTTTCCAAAAAAAAAGAAACTCCGAATAATCGAAGTTTCTTTTAGTAATTTAGCTTTCTAGACTTATGTTAGCCTTTATTTAGGCTTAGTCCGTGGCTAAAACCAGAACATATTTGTGCTTGGTTTGATTTATTTTTTCACCGTCAGCTTTGGTTCTAAACCTTCTGTTAATCTAGCTGCAAGACCTGCATAACGATATCCTTGTAACTTACCGTCGTGCTTTTTCGCTGCTGATTTTAGCTTAGACTTTAACTCAGTGGCGATGCCTCTCAACATTGCAACAAGAGTCGGAGATGATTTAGTCGATGAAATGTCTGCTAATAGTTTTGTCACAAAGTAGTCTTGTAACATGATTGTATATTGATCTGACTTAGGGCGACGAGATTTAATGTCACCGAAAATAGTATCAACATATTTATTAACCGTTTTTACCGGATCCATCACATCTTCGCCAGCCGCTTGTAACTTTATTAGCGAGTCTAGGCGGTGCGCAGCCAATGGACTACCTACGGCTTGTCTAATAATAGAGTTTGCATATTGCTCAAACTTATCCTGACCAATGCGTTTTAGAATTTCTTTGTTATTCCAAAACTCAGGTAACTTAACGCCGTTGTCTATTAAAAACTGAACAGCACGTTCCTGCTTTTTCTTAGGGAAGATTTCAAAGACTTGTTTTTCTTTATGATCTTGAGTTAACTCATTGCGGTACATCACACCACCAACCGCTTTAGCAACGTGGCCAAGCTCTCTAGCGTGTTGTTGAATCACAGTTTTGTATGCGTTGTCTAACTCGTCATAACCCTTGTTTGGTTCAAAGCTAGTAGAATCGATCAAGTTAGCTATAATACGCTTTTTGTTCTTCTGCCCTAGTCTTGTTGCTTCAACAGGATCATCACCAATCGCTTCCGTTAAAATACGTGGATCTAGGTAGCTTGGCTTAGAGTAGGCATCCCAACGTAGACGGTCATCATTTAACTGACGGTCTGCAATTTTACTTAAAAGAACCGTTTCTTCTTTTGGCGTAAGGTTACCTTTAAATTCTTTGTAACCCCACTCAATTGCAAACTTGTCATACGGGCCTGGATCGTAGTCAATTGGCGACACACCATCTTCTGGTTGTATTACATAGTTAAATCGAGCGTAATCCATGATTGATGCTGACACACCAAATTCTTTTACAAATTCAGGATCTCTTAACTGGTCAATCGTGTATGAATTATTACCAATAAAGTTGTGGTGTAGGCCTATTGAGTGACCAACTTCATGAGCAACAACAAAACGAACTAAATCACTCATAACTTCGTTTGGTAAAGGTAACTTTTTCGCTCTTGGATCGGTTGCACCGGCTTGAGCAAAGTACCAACCTTCAAGTAACTTGATTACGTTGTGGTACATACGCACGTCAGCTTCAATAATTTCGCCTGAGCGAGGGTCAGCAACATGTGGCCCTTGCGCGTTTGGAATGCCTGATGGAATCCAACGAACAACTGAGTAACGAGCATCTTCTGGATCCCAGTCTGGGTTTTCTTCCATGCTAGGTGCCATTTTTGCAACAATACCGTTTTTAAAACCAGCCTGTTCAAAAGCTGACTGCCAAAACTCAATACCTTCTCTAACCGCTTCAACATATTTCTGCGGCGTACCACGGTCTATGTACCAAACGATCGGCTCTTTTGGTTCACTAACTTCTAACTCTGGGTTCTTCTTTTCTAAACGCCAGCGTTTTATGTAGCTGAACGAGTCCAGTTTGTTTTTCTCAGAGCTGTAGTCTGAATAGTTCGCTGTAAAGTAACCTACTCGCTTATCATAAAAACGAGGTTTCATTGGCGTGTCTGGCAACGCAAAAATAGAATGACGTATTTCTTTAGTTTCGTTTACTTTTGCACTAGTAAATTGCGCTAATACTGTTGCTTCTATATTTTTTTCAAACGCCTTAACTTTAGTAATCAAACTGCTCTTTTTATTCAGTTTGAAGCTTGGTGTTTTTGGCGCTTTCGGGTTTCTTGGCGCTCTTGGTGCAGGGAAAAGCTCTTTGTGCTGTCCCATATATAAGCTTGTAATGTCTACAACAGGTGACTTAGCGTCGTCAGTTGAGAACGTTGCAATTGGAAGCTTGGTAATAATCGCATCGATAGACGCTTTTTTAACGACTAACGACTCTCTAGAACCATCGTCAGATACCACTGAATAATTACGGCTACGTAACAAGATATCGTCACCATGGCGTTCAAAAATCACATATTGACGACCGATATCAGCACTAATAACCCCTTTTCCAGGCTGTGTGCCTGACGTTTTGACTTGCCAAACAAACTCACGACCTAACTCAACAGCTGGGATCTCAAAGTATACTTTGTTGTCCACAAGGTGAGTGGTAAAGATACCTTTTGAAGTTACCGCTTTATCAGTAACAATATCTGCATAGTCTTTAAACTTGCTTTTTTTCTTGTCTTTTTTATCTTTTTTGTCCGCTTTTTCAGCGTCGTCTGGTTTTTCAGAGTCTTCATCTTTATCAGCAGCTAACAAAGTGTAAACTGGTGCTACACTTGAATTAGACTTATTTAGCGCATCAATCTCAGCTTGCGTCAGAACCGTCGCAGCAGAACTGAAACTGGTGATGCTTAACACCAGCATAGTTTTATTTAGTAACTTCATATCGGTATATTTAATCCTGTTCCAAAAAATTATTATTTTTATTTATCGTTCAATGCTCTTTTGCACGTAATAGTTTTATTTTATATAAATGATTATCACTAATTAGTCTATTTATCTGAGACTAACCGTTATTTAATAGGGTTAAACTATTAGTACTCTAATTAACGTCGCCCTTTACATCAATACATACCGCAACAAAATTTCATTAAACTCAACAAGAAAACCCGCTATTCGAGCATCGCTCTACAAACTTATTTAATCAGTTTATTCTTTTATTCTTTTATTCTTCAAGCTTATCGTTTTTTGGCTTATAGTTTTTTAGCTGGTAGCTTTGTTAGCGTGCCCAATTTTTATATCGATTCCCTTTAAATGTGTATCTCTGGAGTAATTAAGTTTTGAAAGCAGTAGTCATAAAAGAAAATCAACAAGAGCTGTTAGAAGACTTTATTCGCTTAAACGAAGAGTGGATATCTCACTATTTTGAAATTGAAGAGGTTGATCGTGAATTGGCAGCAAACCCAATAAAAGTAATTGATAATGGCGGGTATATTTTTAGCCTAATTGACGAAGGCGAAGTCAAAGGCGTGTGCGCTCTGTTTAATAATGGAAACGGCATTTTTGAGTTGGCTCGAATGGCTGTATCGCCAAGTAGTCAGGGCAAAGGGTTCGGTAAAAGATTAATTGAACATGCTTTGGCTAAACTTACTGAAATTGGTGCTCAACAAGTTTATCTTGTTTCCAATACTAAACTAACGGCCGCAATTGAGCTTTATAAAAGTTACGGCTTCAAAACCACCTCAGAAGGCCAGCACCCTGTATACACTAGAGCCAACATAGTGATGGGCCGCCACTGCTAACAACCAAAAACATTTGCTAGTTGCTAGTTGCTAGTTGCTAGTTGCTAGTTGCTAGTTGCTAGACGAGTTGAACTGCTTAATTTTGCTTATCGCTAGATAAAACATCTACCGCTTTATCTGGAAAATCAGTGAAAACGCCATCAACACCAATATCAAAATAAAAGAATCGTAACAGTTCAGAAAAGTCCTTAACATAACTAGGCACCTTGCCCTTGTCTGCACGGAATGTATATGGATGAACTAGAAGCCCAGCTTTATGGGCTGCCTCTACTAAACCGTTTGACTTGACTGTTTTTAGCTTTTTATTTTCAGTTACTAACATAGATTTCCATGGACCAATCCCATCAGCATATTGTGCAATTTTGTCCATATTTTCAGGTTGAAGCATCCAGTCATAACTATATGGTACTGCCTCTCCATCTTTATAGGTCACGGTTTCGTTCCAACTTGTCATTGCAATTAACTGCACAAGCCTGAGGTTCACATCAAGTTGAGGCATCAACTTCTGCTTAATTCTTTTGAGCTCATTGGCATCAAAGCTTTGGACAAAAACCTTACTTTCGTGATTGATATAACCGTACTTTTTGAGTTCCAGTAGCACGGCTTTACTTATGTCTTTACCGCTGTGTAAATGGAATGCGGGCGACTTTATTTCAGGATACAGACCAACATTTTTACCTGTACTTTTATTTAGCCCCTGTATTAACTCAATTTCGTCGGCGAAAGTATGTACTTTAAACTTAGACCGCCAAATAGGAAATCGGTCTGGATAGTTAGCCTCAATAATTCCCTCTTTTACAGAAAATCCCTCTGTCATATCAAGCGTTTGAATTTCCGCTAAGGTAAAATCAATAGCATAATAACGCCCATCTTTTCGGCTTCGATTTGGAAACTTATCCGCTACGTTTGTTACTCGGTCTAAGTAATGATCGTGCAATACAACTAAGTGATCATCTTTTGTCATCACTAGATCTTGTTCAATGTAGTCAACCTTCATTGCGTAAGCCATCGCTTTTGAAGCCATGCTGTGCTCTGGTAAATAGCCACTGGCACCACGGTGCGCGATTACGATTTTATGCTTTTTCACCATGTCCGGCTCAATGCCACTGGGTTTTAGGCTGCTTGGTTTGAGGCTACTTGACTCAATGCGGCTCAAGCCACTGCTACTAAATTCTGTTTCACTCGTGGCATTACAAGCCACTGCAAATGGAAGCAGTGCCACCAGCGAGACAACAAATAGGTTTTTCATAGACTTCCCTTAACCATTTTTAAACACACTCCGCCACTATCGCCTTTAATATAAAAGCATTAGTCATGCAGGCTTAGTTAAAACGTAAATATATAAACTGTATAAAATTATGCCGCCCAAAAATGACAGGACAATGAACATTCTAATTAAGAATATAAACATTTCAGAAGACACTTACATTGTTATTAATTTACTACTTAAATTGACGCAACCGAGTTCATTACAATTTGTAACATTTAGTACGCTATGTTTACTGGTATTTATTTGATGATGATGGCTATTTACTGTACTTTGTCGCCGCATAAACATCACAAGGAAAGTTACTTTGAAGTCCCTAATCTCATCAGTTGTATTACTAGCGTCTGCCGTATTTTCATCTTTTAGCCCAAGTGCAAATGAAATTCTAAATCCCAAACTTGATTGGCAAGTGCTGGAAACACCAAATTTTAAAATTCATTTCACACCTAATTACAAAGATTGGGCATACAACGCGGCCAATGAAATGGAACATGCTCAAAATTTAATTAAACAGCAACAAAACAGAGTATTGACCGAAAAAGTAGACGTTGTTGTTTTTGATCCGCTAAATAATTCAAATGGTTTTGCCCTAGCGTTTAGCCATAAACCATTTATGGCGCTATATGCAACTTCAGCGCTATCAGAGACCGTCATTAGTAATAGCGACAGTTGGCCTCAATTACTGGCGCTGCATGAGTATGTTCACTTGGTGCATTTAGGGCAGCAGGACAGAGCAAAATGGCGCAACACAATTCGAAAATACCATGATTTATACGATGCCTATGCCTCAGGATTAAATCGTTGGGTGTCAGAAGGTTATGCAACCTTACTTGAATCTAAGCTTACGGGACGTGGACGTTTGTTTGATGCACAAGTTGAAGCCACTATATTGCAATACGCTCGTGAAGGGGCGTTGCCAAAATACTCTCAGTTAAGTGCAACATCTGGTGGCTATAAAGCGGGTTCAATGGCTTATTTAGTTGGCGTTCGCTTTTTAGCTTGGTTAGAAAAAGAATATTCTGAGCAACATTTAGATGCTGTTTGGACAAGAATGCGCGGTGAAGCAAATCGTAATTTTGACAAAGCGTTTGAGGGCATATTCCAACAACCAGCGTCACAACTTTATAATCGATTTGTGGCAGAATACACGCAAATTGCGATGAACAC
The DNA here is from genome assembly GCF_039523615.1 of Psychrosphaera haliotis. NCBI lineage: Bacteria > Pseudomonadati > Pseudomonadota > Gammaproteobacteria > Alteromonadales > Pseudoalteromonadaceae > Psychrosphaera > Psychrosphaera haliotis. Next base: position 573,321 of record NZ_BAAAFQ010000004.1, read on the forward strand.
AGAACAACAGAGCAATGCCGCTGAATTGTGGTTTGACGCTGATTTTGAACTACGTTCGCCAACCTTTAGCCCAGACCAAAGTAAGTTCTTAGCCGTAGAAGCCTCTAATGATGCATCACCTAAATATAAACTTTCGGTATATGAAACGGCTATTAATGCCAAAGCCATCGAAACGTTTAACAATCAAAATGAAGCTATTTTAAAAGACGACCCACAGGATATTGCCAACAACGAGCCTCGAGTATTTAATAGCAAGCGTATCAAAGCCTTAAATTCTATTAACGGGAAAGGTGTTAGCTATCCAAGATGGCTGAACGAAGAGGTTGTGCTTTATGTGGCAAGCTCTACGGACAATCAAGGCCAGCAACACCAAGATTTATTTAAATGGAATATCTCTTCTGGAAACATAACGCAATTAACAACTAGCTTAAACATTCGTCGTTTTGATATTTCCTCTGATGCTGAGTTTATTGTCGCTGAGCGCAATGAGTTTGGTAAATCTAGTTTAATTAAGTTGGGCTTAAATAGTTTGGGTCTAGGCAGTTTGGGCTCAAATACTTCGGATTTAAATAGTTCGGGTTCAAGTAATTTAGACTTAGATAGTTCAAGCTCAAACGGCTCGGTTCACAATCAAGGCAAATTGGCTTCAGCCATCGAACTTAAAACACCTTCGATTAAAGAGAGTTATGACTTTCCAAGGCTCAACCCTAAAAATCCTGAACAATTGGCGTATTTATCAAAAAGTATCAACGGCAACTGGTTAGTAAAACTAGCAGACTTAGGTAGCAGCAAAGGCGATAATACAGGCAGCAACATTTCTACTTCAGACAAAACAATAGCCCTGCCAAGCGACTACCAATTTTTGTCTTACTTAAACTGGACACCTGATGGTGAGTCATTGCTGTTTGTTGCCAGTCAAAGTAACCAGTTGTTTGCCTATCAATATGACATTAAAAGCGCTTCTCTTAGTCAAATCACAAATGGTGAACACCCGGTAGCATGGCCAACCGTATGGAAAACTGAAGACAAGTCACGCTTAGTATTTGCTTCTACTCGCTCTACTGGCCCAAACCTTTATGTGCAGCCTTTACAAAAGACTGAAAACACAACATTTACAACTCAAATTCCAAAGCCACAAACTGAGCGCTCTCAATTCACAAAAAATACGGATTCTAAGTATTTGATGCCATTGGCTGGCACTAAACATGAATTAGCGAACGCCCCTTCGGTACCATACAACTCAAAAGCTGGGTTACACGACCAAAACATATCTTTGGTTTTAGCCGGCACTAACAGCACTGCATCTTCTAACTTAATTGAAATTGGCATAAAAGGCGCAGACCTAATGCAACGACTAAGCTGGATGATTTCAGTAGGTAGTGACGAAGTGCTGTCGGGCTATAGCGGTTATATGAGCTGGAAGGGTTGGCCTGTAAATGTTGCAGCCAATGCCTTCTCCATCGAGATTGACCCTTCAAAGCAAGGTGATGATGTTTTAGGAACTAAAATTAACAAAGACGGCTTTAACATTGCTGCTGATTGGAGTTATGGTATTTATCAAGGCTTGTTTGAGACATACCGCGGGCAATTAAATACAAGCTTAGCTTACTCTAGTTTGGATGACGTTCAGTTTGCAGTCACTCAAATTGATAATACTGGCAATACCATTCAAAACTTAATGACGAATGTTGGAAATAATGAAACCTCATTCCAAATTGGTCATAAGCAAACTTTATCTTACGACATGCAAGAGTTTGGCGTGTTTCAATCTAGTGACATAACCTGGTTATCCGGCGAAACAGAATATACAGGTGGTCAAAAAGAAAAATGGACTGGCCATCAAGGTTCATTCATATTGGAAGCAACTTGGTTAGATGTTTCTCTAATTGCCAATCATACATGGGCAACTCGAAACGACAGTGACATAAACTTAATGAGTTTCGGTGGATTAGACTCAAATATTCTAGCAAGCCACAATTTACCAAACTGGGTATTTATTCCTGAACTTCCATTTGCAGCGGCTACGGGTAACGACTTCAGTCGCAATACAATTAGCATTGGTCCAAAAGGTGGTTTTCAGGTTTACTATTCTGATCTTGAGCTGGATACTAAACCTAGCAATGCCAACGTATTTACACAAAATACCGCTCGTGAGTATACTATTTACGGCGTTAGAGGTGACATTGCACTTGAGCTTATTGGACTTGGTTTAACAGGCATAGACGTTGAATTTGGATTGGCTAATGTCACTGAAAAACGACTAAGCGATGACAAAGAAGATACTCAAGCTTGGATTAGCCTTAAATACAATTACTAATAGAGCTTTTAATTGAGCTTATTGTTTGAACTCAACCCCCTCTAAACCATGCAACAAAACTTACAATGGTTCAGAGGGTTTTAACTGGCAAAGCTATAATAAAACAAAGCTAGTTAACAAGTAACTCAACCAGTAACCGATGGAATACGCTACCAATAAATACCCTGCCATTGATAAATAGCTAATAAAGTTCAGCTCTTTTACCTTGCTCATGGCAATAATGCCTGCAGCAGAGCCAATAACCAACACAGAGCCACCAACACCCGTTGCATAAGTGAGTGCCAACCAATTTGCTGTATCCATCTGAATGTCGGCTTTTAGCAAAGCTGCTGTTAATGGCACGTTATCAAGAACAGCAGACAGTAGTCCAAGCAAGTAATTAGCGACGCTGATATCAAAAACTTGATATATCTTGGTTAACTGTAGCAAGACTCCCACTTCTTTTAACATGCCAACAATAAGCAACACACCTAAGAAAAACAGCAATGTATCGAACTCTATTTCACGTATATAGTTAAGGATATTTTTATTAGTTTTACGAACTAAATACTGGCCAATTAAAAACATACAACTCAAACCAAACAAAAACGTTAGTACGGGTGGTATTTGATATGCTGCGTTTAAGTATAAAGTACTGCAAATAGTTAAAATAAAGACACCAGCAATGACCTTATCTTTTCCTTCAAGTGCCGTATAGCTTCTTTCGAAGGTTAGTTGACCACGCATGTTTCTTGACAATAACGCGGCAAGAATTAATACAGCTGTAAGCGATGGTAATATTAAAAGCAATAAATTCGCGATACTGACTTTGCCGTCCAAAAAGATCATTAATGTTGTCACGTCACCAGTGATTAAAGAAACACCACCACTATTCACCGCAAATATGATTAAAGTGGCATATTTTAAGCGCTGTCTTACGGGTATTTGAAGTGATGCTATAACCGCAACGGAAACAAGCGTCGCTGTGACATTATCTGCAAACGAACTGAATACAAAGGCAAAAAAGCCAAGTAAGAACATGAACTTTCTCTCGGACAACTGACTCGGTAACATTCTTTGAACCAAGTTAGAAATAAACCCTTTACTATTTAAGTAGGCTACAAACGTCATTGCTGACATTAAAAATAACCATAGCGTGGCAATTTCGAGGAGGTTTTCGTTAAGTTGTTCAGTGATATCAGCAGCTGTTGTCCCATGAAGGGGATTTAAGTAAACCAAAATCCAGCTTAATGTGCCGATAAAAAGAGTAGACTTGGCTTTGTCTACGTGGATTACCTCTTCAAAGACAACAAGAAGTAAAGCAATAATAGCGAGAACAATTATGACAGTTGTCATGATTTTACCAATAATTTTAGATGGATAAGATTTGGCCGGCAGTTTAGGTTTAATATCTATGTTTTACTAGCGTATATATCTATTTTTTTAAAATTCATATTCTAATGAAAATCGCAAACTATGATCTTTAATCTCATTGCTAAGTTCAGATATGAAACCCAGTTCCCACTTTAATTGTTTTTGCCCTGAAAAACGACGCACCCCCATTAATGCGGGCCCTATACCAAAGTAATTCTCTCCGGTATAAACTTCTATCGAGGGTTGTACTTCTGGCATATAGCGATAACGATATTGTGCTCTGAATTCTGTTTCAAATTCGTCGTCAATATCATCACCCCACTCATAAATTAGGATAGCGTTGAGAGTAAGGCTATTCCTGCCTATTTCCTTTTCAAACAATATCCCTGTCGCAACTTCTGAGGACCCAATCAAAGTATTCCGTTCAATTTCAAATATTGCTCCCCAATCGGCCCAATATTGACCCTGTTCGGTTAACATCAAGCGGATTTCAAGTTCGTAGGATTGAAATTGAAAGTTACCAACGTCGTCGCGTTCAGCAATTAAATATAACTCAGCAGCAACCCTAGCACTTAACGCTCGGCCATAGCCAAAACGTTGAGCTAATCTATTTTTCTCATCTGTTTGACTGGATAAAAAGCGCCATTCAAATTCTTGCTCATTAGCCAACACAAGTGGGTGATAAACTTTATCGGCAACAATGCCATCGGCTGTTGCTTGTCCAGAGACTAACGTGACTAACGTGACTAACAAAATTAATATCGTTAGGCGTTTCATAGTTTATTCCTTTGAAAATTAAAGAATACGGCAACCCCAGTAATGAGATATACGATAATAAAAAGCTGAGATGGTGCAGACTCAAAACCTACCAAGGCTTTTAGTATGTGTCCAAGTTCAGATTGCTCTGAAATAATATGTTCTAAGCTCCCAAGGCTTTGTGAGCCCAGAGAAATAGCGTCAATCTGGTGCAAATGATTTACTATTTTAGCAGTTTGCCCTGCAACAAAAAGCGCCACAAGAGCATAGACTGAGGAACGATTTAAGCTATAAAGCTCATTTAGTACGAAGCTCCATAAAATATAGAAACTTATACATATCCCCAGTCCCATTGCACTGCTAACAATAAGTGTATTGATTGACTCTACCACTGCCATTTCGACAGAAAAATAAAGAGCAAACGAAGAAAAGGTTAAACCTGTAAAACAAACAACAGCAAGCCAAATAGAGTGTGACTTTAGATTTTCGGATTTTGAGCCTAAGGTTAAAATACAACCAAGCACGCTAATTAACATCAGCATAGATAGCCATTCGGTTCCAGTTCCATCAAACCAGTCGTTGCTAAACTCAAGTGCAGGTCCCACCAAAAGTATTAATAAAAGAGCTAACAAAAGGCTCCATATTTTGGATCTATTAAATTTAAAAAAAGAGGGATAGAAACTTTGTAAGTAAGCAAATAGGATAAACAAGGGCAACAAGTCTCTAAGAAAAATAATGACGGTTTTAATCATTGTTCTTCCTTGCAGTAGTTGTCTGAGGCGACACAGCAACTATGGTTCCTTGTGCGCTATGCGGATGAAACTCGCCAAAATACTCGTATCGCCCAGGCTTTAACGGCCCAATAAAAATCACAGATTTTTTGTTAGGAAATAAAACTTTTTCTCTATTTAGGTCAAAACTATCAAACTCTTCTGCTGAGTCATCTTGATTTAAAATAACTAAACGAACTTTTTTACCCGCTGGTACCTTCAATTCCGCAGGAGAAAATGTATTATTTTTTAGGGTAATGGAATATTCACCAGCAAACATATTACAACTAAATACCCAAAATAGGCCAAGCATTACCTTTATTGATCTTATGGTTTGGCGATGTAGTGCCAATTGACTTGTGGGAGCCAGCATCTTATGACCCATCATCATGGCCTATAGGAACATAGACCAATACTTGCAATCCACCTAGCTCAGAGCTTGAAAAAGACAGTCGCCCACCATGTAATTGCACGATATGATTTACGATGGATAAGCCAAGTCCCGAGCCTTTTTGACCTTCAGTTCGTTTGGCTCTATAAAAGCGTTCCGTAAGCTTTTCTAAGTCTCCTTGACTCACACCTTCACCTGAATCATCAAATGTTATAAGCATACAGTCTTGTCCAGGCAATAAGCCTTTAGAGCTAAAATCAACTTTTGTTCGTTTTACCGATACATAAATTGAACCGCCAAGAGGGGTGTATTTAATTGCATTTTTTAGAATATTTTCAAACATAGTACTTAGAGCAAACTCGTGTCCGACCACAGGTTGCGATTGACAATTCAATTCGATTGACTGGCCTTTTGTACTTATATCATTATAGTTTTGCGCTATTACTTGCTGTAATACTAGTTCTAGATCACAACTCACTTTATGTTCGTTAAAGTTCTCTTCAGTAAATCGATGCAAGGCAATGATTTGCTCGATGACGTGCGCCAACCTATCAGTATTTTTTTGCAACTGTTCAAACGTGTCATCCGATAAGTTATTTTGATGAAAAGCTTTTAACGCATTATGAAGATTAATATTTAATACACTAACTGGAGTGCGAAGTTCATGGGCTGTATTCGCAGATAGCTGTCGCTCTCGAGCAAAGGCTTGTGATAAGCGGCGCAATAACTCATTTAAGTGACTAACAACGGGTGATAGCTCTTTAGGCGGATGACCAATATCTATTAAACTTAAATCAGTGCTGTTCTTTAAGTCTAATGCGCCCGATAAAACCACCAAAGGCTTCAAGCTTTTTCTAATGAAGTAAAAAACAAAAAGTCCAATAATAGGCAGAGCAAAAACCAAAGGTGCTATTGCTTCAATCAAGACACTTTCGGCCGCGGCTAACCTGAGTTCTTTCGCGTGAGCAACAATCACAATACTAGAATCATTTGCATCGTCTAACGAGTTTGCATAAACACGCCAACGCTTTCCGTTAGCACTAACCTCATCAAAACCATTAATTGTAAGGGTCAGTCTTTTTTCAGGCGCCCCGGAACTTTTCGCAACAAGTCTATTTTCTCGCCATATCTGAAATTGCAACGTTTGATTTGTTAAAGTTACTGCGTTTATATGAGATGCGTTTTGCAGCACTGAGGAATAGGCCACCAGCTCTTTATCAAAAAAGTCATCTAACTGCTCAGCACTGCTTTTATAACCATACAGTCCCGCAAAAAATGTAGCTAAAGTAACCGTTGCTAGTATCAGCTGTGTGAGTTGTCGTTGAATCGACACTTAACTTGGTCTCACAATATAACCAACACCACGAACGGTATTAATAAAGCCAATGGGTAGCTTTTTTCTTATGTTGTGAATATGGACTTCAATGGTATTGCTAGTAACTTCTTCACCCCAGTCATACAGCTTGGTTTCCAGTTGAGCCTTAGACAAAATTCGTCCTGCGTTTTCCATCAATGCTTTCATTATCATGTACTCTCGTCTTGATAGCGAAAGGGTCTCTGATTCTACTGTGACTTTGTGATCGTGAAGATTTAATTCTACGGTGCCAATTAATATTACATTGCTCGACATTGAGTTAATCCTACGACCTAAAACACGAACCCGAGCTAGTAGCTCTTCCATTTCAAACGGCTTAGAAAGGTAGTCATCGGCGCCTAAGTCTAAACCCGACACTTTACTTTCGATGCCATCACGTGCCGTTAGAATAAGTACGGGCTTGTTTGCATCTTTTCCTCTTATTTCTTTCAATACTTGCAGACCATCCATATCTGGAAGTCCCAGATCTAACACCGCAAGGTCACTATCTGGAAAGGCTAATATTGCGTGTTGACCAGATTCAACCCAGTCCACTGCATATCCTTCATCGTGAAAAGATTGTTTAAGTGCGCTACCTAACGGTATGTCGTCCTCGACTAGCAATAATCTCATTCATAAATCCAATAGGTTAATCCATTATTTTTTAAAAATGCCGACGCTTGTTTCGCTTTAGTCATCGCAATAGTACACATCATTCCTGCTTGTATACAGGTAGGTGCTGCAACTGTAATTGAGCGCGGAGCTTCCACAATTGGCCAACCTGTTTGAGGATCCAAAATGTGAGTGTAACGCTGACCATCTTTAACAAGAAATCGATTGGCATCTCCACTTGTTGCTAATCCACCTTTTTCAATGGATAACAACTTTTGTTCGGTATTGGATAAACCTTTTAAATCAATCGCCACGATCCAAGGCTTACCATTTAAACGAGGGCCAGAGGAAAATATATCTCCGCCAAAATTAACCAAAAATGGTACCGAATGATTTTTTACAGCTAATTGCTGTAGTAATCCTTGAGCTACGCTATCAACAGCATATTCCTTACCTATGCCACCAAAATCCAATTCCATGCCAACCAAAGGGAGCGTTATATATTTTTGGTCATAGGATATTTTCTTCCAGCCAACAAACGGTAAAAGTGCCTCTACTTGGTCTTTATTGGGAACATTATCACTACCATCAAATTTCCACACTTTACGCAAAACCCCTGATGTGATGTCGAACATGCCCTCACTAGCCTGATAACAAGCATCTGAAAACGCTAATAATCTAGCAGTCTCATCGTCAATAGCTATGGTTTTGCCCTTACTATTATTTATCTGGTAAAGCATGTTGTTGTTTTGATAGCGCGAAAATTTATCTTCTATTCTCCAGGTTTCTTGAGTTAACCAGCAGGCTAACTCTTCGACAAGCTCTTTATCCCGGCTATCAAACAACACCTCACATGGGCTCGCCATTGAAAAAAAGGATACCGCTATACAATCCGCACGGTGCTCTATATTCAGTGTCCTTTTATTCATATTTGCTCTTAGCGATTACTTAAAAAGAATAGTTAACTTGTAGCACAACCGCTTGTACTTTTTCAAACATTGGTAAGCTTTCAAGCTCTGTTGGTAATTCTACTCCTGGATTGTTTGGGGTTTGTTGGAAAAACTCCAGTCTGAATGACATTTCATCACCATTTTCTAACGGGAAGCCATACTTTAATCCAACGGTAATACCGTCAAGATCACCAACGCGATAGTCCGCACTAACGTGCTCTGGAAGTGTTTCTGAACCATAAATGAAAGGCTCATAAAAGTCGGCTGCTTCTTGTTGGTAATAACGAACATGTGGCTCAAGGTAACCACTGCTAATAGGCATACGATAGCGAATATCAAAAGTATTTGATTTTATTCCCCAATCGTCCCACATATAACGATATGAGAAGTCTAAAATTGAATCTTCAAAGTGATATTTAGTTTGTGCAAATAGGCTTTGCTTTGTTCGCTCATTGGGTCTCGATTCATACAAGTTTTGTTGAACAATACCACTGTCGTCAACTTGACTGACTAGTTTGTAGGGATCGTTTTGATAACCATCAACTGATGAATATGAATAGTTTAGTTGAACTAACATTCTACGATTTATAACTTGGGTAATACCGAACAATAGATCAACTGTATCTTTGGTCTCTTCATCACCTAAGGCATTCAAACGATAGCCTTGGTCTTCTATATAGCTTTGTGCTGACGGTAAAATTGGCGTTAAAGGGTCTGACACTCCACCCACTGGATTCAGTACGTCGTGAGCTAAAGAAAAACCAGCTGACAATGTGGTGTTTTTATTATAAAAATCTTTCGCTACACTGCCGTTTACCCCTAAAGATAAATAATCATACTCTTTGGAAAAATAACCACCGACACTGCCGGTATAATCATTTCCAAACGGCTGTGTCCATTGACCATTGAATTGGACACGAGTATCGCGGAAGGTATCATCAAGTGGCAATTCACCGGCTTCAACATTGTAATTCCCATTTCCCGATGGGCGAGTAAAGCTCTGTATCGTTGGTTGAGCCACAGCGCCCGTCGCCGATGCACCAGTCAGGCTATCCACCGTTAGCTTCAAGTTTAATAGCTTTGCGTCTCCAAAATCTTTTGTGGCCGATAAAATACCTTCAAAAGCAGAAACTCTATCAGTTTCGCTGTACACCATGAGTGCTGAGTCAAACGACCAAGTAGATTCATTAACCACAGGCTCTTCTGCAGCTTGAACACCTGTACCTAATAGAGCACTGGTGGCTAGCGCTAGTACCTGACTCGCGTTTTTTTTATCTAATTGCATCCGCAACCTCCTCCGGCAAAACTGCGACCACCGCTAGATGCTTCTTTACTAAAGTAAATATGGTCGTCAAGTGCGGCATCGACTGGCGCCGAATTCAATGACATTTCTTTTTTGGCCAGTAAATCTCGCTCCCAAGGTTGTACGCCTAAAGAAGCACATCCACTTGTTACACTAATTAATATCACTAAAGAAATTAGCTTTCGTTTACTCTTCATCATGACTCCTCGCCACTACAGGCTGATCTCAAAACGCAAAATCACTTTTAATTAACAAGTTGGCTATTCACTAACTCGCTAGTAACTATCTTTATCAATTTATTAATCTTTCAAAAGCTGTTCTATTTCTAACTCGTATGTAGATATTTTTTTCTCAAAAAAACCCTTGTGACCCCGGACAAATTTGCCCTCTCTGTTCACCAAAAAGCTACTTGGCATCCCTTGCAATTTATACTTGCTAGCTAACTCGCCGTTTGGATCGTAAATAACTGGAAAAGATGCTGGCATGTCGGCTAAAAAACGCTGAGCTAAATCAAAGTCTTTGTCTACGTTAACGCTGATCACAGTGAAGTTTTGAGGTGCGTAACGACTTTGTATTTTGTTCATCCATGGAAAGGATTTTCGACAAGGAACACACCAAGATGCCCAAAAGTCCAAGTAGATAACTTTCCCTCTATTTTCCGTCAATACATTAACTAATTTTTGTTCTGCAAGCCCTGCTGCGGTCGCTGAATTTGTTTCCGCCAGATTTGGATTTGCCCATGCCATACTCTGCGTTAATATGAGTAAAGATACCGCGGCTACTATTTTCATGCCCATAGTTCTGCCAATAACAGCTTTTAAAGTACTAATCATTAGTTGTTTACCGCCATGTCATTCAAGTTTGAATATTTTTAAAGTATGTTGAATATAGAAAAGCAAACTTAACGAAACCTTAAGAGTTAAAATATGTTTGATGAATTAGAAGTACAAAATTACTTATTATCTAAGCCTCACACCGCTTTAGATTTTCCCTTTGGTAAAGATGTCAGCGTTTTTAAGGTTAAAGGAAAGATGTTTGCAACTTTAGCTTTGGGGAAAATTAGCAAACAGGCATTGCAATCTGATGACGACAAACAATCTTGGTGGCTCAATTTAAAATGCGATCCAGATGAAGCACTTATGCTCCGTGATATTTTTCCGTCGGTGATCCCGGGTTATCACATGAATAAAAAGCTTTGGAATACGGTTATTTTAGATGGCTCAATCCCACAAGGTGAAATTGAGCGAATGATGGATAATTCGTTTATGTTGGTTGTTAATAAGATGACTAAAAAAGATCAGGCGTCGATCTTAGTCCACTTATAGTTTATTCGTTGTGACAGTATTTCAATTCAACTCAATAAGCATTGTTTGCTTAACCGAATGAGTATCAAGCTCAACATGCAATATGCCATCAGAAATATTGTAAGGGCTAGATTTACCGTTTACTTTGACTGACGTTATATTGTTAGTTCCAAAAAATCGTAATGTTATGGCTCTCTTATCTTGGGCTCCAGAAAAGGTGCCGACAGCTGCATTTACCTTAACTTGGCGGCTACTTTGTGAATAATGAATTTGAGTTAACCGTTTTTGATTTTTTGTTCGATATTCTTCGGTTCTATCATCATCTTCTACTAACGTAAAACTTGAGTCTGCGCCAACATATACATCAATATCTAAATGCGATTTATCAATAAACCCAGTGCTTTTCACAAATTGTCTTTTAGGAATAATTGCCCCAGCTTTAACGTATAACGGTAACTCATCGACTGCTGGCTCAATGCTTACAACGTTATCACCTTTCACTATTTTGTTGCTTGCGTACTGGTACCACTGACCTGGTGGCAACCACAACGTCATTTTTCCTTGCGATTTTGTTTGCGGTGCAACGAGCATCGAATCGCCCCACATATATTGAAGGTCATATTGCCAAGCTAGCTCCTCTTCTTGGTAATCGAGCACCATGGCTCGCGCAATTGGCAAGCCTGTTAACGAGGCTTCATGCGCCATACTGTAGGTATAAGGCATCAATTCATATCGCATTTGTGCATAAGTTAGGAATGCTTTCTGCGATGCTTTTGAACGGTCAAGAGGCCAGCGAGATTGACCCATACCATGTGGTTTCCAAATAGGTGAAAAACTACCAAAACCAATTGACCATTGTTGGTATAAAGTTTCATCAGGACCAAGGTTATTTTTCCAATCATAAAAGCCACCAGCGTCATGCCCCCAAAAAGGGAAACCCGATAAACCAGCTAATTGCATGCCTCTAATTTGGCTTTGCATGTCGTTGTAGTTTGGGTAAATATCACCGCTCCACAAGGTCGCGTAGCGTTGAGCTCCTGCAGTCATGCCGCGTACCCAAACAAAAGGACGCTTATTAATGCCCGACTTATCCCAACCGTCGGCAACTAACGCCTTTGCAATCAGGAAAAACCAATAGTTACGCATTTCAGCTGAACTTCGGCCATTGCTTAATATCATGCTTTTATCTGCAGCGCCCTGCTCATCAAACTCATCTATCCACAATGCGTCGCCAGGATATTGCTTTTCTGGGACGAGTGCTTTTTTATAAAACACATCCCAAAACCAGCTGCGAAATTCAGCATTTGTTAAATCTGGTGCGCTGTTTGGAAACTGAATATTATCAATTGAGGGTAAGTTAAAGCTGGCTTTCCACCCTTCTGATTTTTTAGCGATACAACGATTAAAATCTAATGTGAGTACCAAGGCATTCTTTTCTAACCAATGTTGATAAGCAGCAGGATCTGGATAACGTTCTTTATCCCAATCCAGTTTAGACTCACAGCGTTTTCCTCCTGCCGCGCGCCAACGATTGTCATTAATTACATGGTCAAGTGGGTAACCAGCTTCCCTATGCTCAAGGATTTTATTTTTCCACCATGTTTCATTTGACGGTGTTGGTGAGTCATGATCATGGCCTTTATCTGACAACTGCAAACCAAACATAGACTTAGCAGGTAAACGAGGACGTCCCGTTAATTGAGTATAGTTGTCCAATACGTTCGCTAACTTTCCACCGGATATATAGAAGTAATCCATTTGCCCAGAAAAGCCGTGATCATCAATTGCAACGCTGTATTCTTCTTTATCACCAAAAGAAAACTCATTAGTAAAAGTACTATTTAAAAATACGCCGTAACCTTTACTTGATAGGTAAAAAGGCACAATCAACGGCGCCTGTTCTATTGGCTGCTTACCGTAGTTACGACCAGTGCGTTGTCCTTTTAGATCGAGTTTAGGTTCTCGACCATAAAAGCCGTGGCCCAGACCTGTGAAATGTTCATCTTGCTGATAAGCAAACTCGGTTTTTATGATAGTGCCGGTTTTACTTGGAGACTGAAGCTCAGCTAAGGTGATAACACCGTTTTCCAAAAAAGTCGCTTTTAGCGTGTCCTTTGATATCAAAACCTGCAAGCTTTTGTTGCCTATAGGAGCTACCTGCCAGTGCGTTTTGGTTGAACTTAGTTCCAAGTTTTGACGCCAGTCATGTGAGGCCACCATTTCATAGTGGTTGTCAGCATAAAAAGGCTGACCTTTGACGGTTGAATGGAGCCGTATAATCTCGTCACCATAAGCAGAGACTTTTAACTTGTTACCATTATCTAACGTAAACAGAATCGACTTGTCAGCGATTTTTGAAGGTTCATTAGCGCTACCTGCAAATGAAGCAAAAGAAGCAAAAGAAGAAAAAGAAAGTTGCGACAAACAAATTATTGCGATGCTAAAGAGGGCTTTCATGCTGTTTTAATCCTTTAATGCGTTTGTGGACATACTTACATAGTTGTATAAGGACTCAGCATGAATACGAATGTATAAAACACCTACTAAAAGTGTTTGTCGATATATAAAATTCTATTTTCGAACTGCTCTCTTGCTGTGCCAGAAGGATAGTCAAACTCGTATTTGTTATGGAAAAATAAGGTTAAGTTACACTGTACATCGCTAAGAACAACCGTATAGCCATCAAAGTCTGACACCGCTTTCACGCCTTCTAACTGATGGCCCTGTTCTATTTGTTCGCCTTTTGTTCTAATTTTATCAAACACTCTTAAAAGCATATGTAGGTCTAGATCATTTTTCATGGCTTACCCTCGCCTTAATTTATAAAAATACAGCTAATAACATTACATAATACAGTACTGCAGACCAGCACAATGTGTTCACTTTGCAATTATGAGTGAGGCTAGAAGACGTCAACTCAACCTATTTATGTTTGTCATAATTAGCTTAACCTCCACCTGTGCCTGTGCCTGTACCAAAATCGTAACAAATTAGAATATTTTTTCATTTATCATTAATAATTAGATAATTGTTTTCACCCTCATTCTGAGTAAGAATACGTTCCGACCTTTTAATAAGAATAAAAACGGCGTGTTGTTGTGAAACTTATCCCCATAAATTTCAAACAATTTGAAAGCGGAAACGTAAAAGACGGCAACATTGCTACTTTGCGATGGAAACCTGTTCCCGGCCGCCCAATTTATGCTTTAAGGACCTCTCTGGTCACCTTCAATAATTTAAAAGGCCCAAGTCGCTTTTGCACACGGAAAGCGGGCCCTAATAAGTTGAGTTATCTCAAGCTCAGCTGTTATCAAAGTTTCAATTTATCAAACATCATTTCACCGTTCTCAATCTCAATCCCTCTACCTTATTTTGATTTTCCTAATTTTAATGTAGAGCCTGTTTTGAAAAAACGAGTGAAAACATCAAGAGCCAACATGCATTGCATATTGGCTCTTTTTTTTACCTAAAAATTAAAAGAATAAAATTATGTTTTTTAAAAAAATTAACAACAAGCTAACCATTCTGGTTACTTCATTAGTGGTCTCAAGTGCAGCATTGGCTGAAGTTCCAAATGGTTATTACGACACTGTGAATGGCGTAAGTGCTACCTCATTGCGCACGTCTTTGCACAACATCATTGATGACCACCAAAGGTTTCCATATACGTCCTCTGCAACTGATACGTGGGATATTTTGGAAGCTGCAGATCAAGATCCTAGCAATAGCAACAACGTTATCGACATCTATAAAAATGCAAGCTACCCAAAGGCCGGTGGCGGAAACTCTTTTTATAACAGAGAGCATAGCTGGCCAAAGTCTTACGGTTTTCCAAAAGATGGCAGCACTAACTACGCCTATACCGACGCCCACCATTTATTTATTGCCGACAGCAGCTACAACTCGAGTCGCAGCAATAAACCATACGCTAACTGCGACTCAGCCTGCAGTGAAAAAACAACGTTAGTAAATAATGGTCGTGGTGGAGCCTCTTCTGAATCGAACTGGACTAAAGGCTCAGGCAATACCGGTTCTTGGCAGACTTGGTCAAGTCGTAAAGGAGATGTAGCTCGCGCACTAATGTATTTGGCTGTTAGGTACGAAGGTGGCACTCATGGCGTAACCGGTGTATCTGAGCCAGATTTAATTCTGACCGATGACCGCACATTGATTGGAAGCTCAAGCCAAGGTGTGAATTTAAGCGTTGCCTACATGGGCTTAAAGTCGGTTCTGCTGCAGTGGCATAATGACGATCCCGTTGACGCGTTTGAACAACGTCATAACGATACCGTTTTTAGCTTTCAAGGTAACCGAAACCCGTTTGTTGACCACCCAGAATATGTTACCTGTGTATTTGAAAACATATGTAATGGAATTGGTGGTGGCACTGGCGGCGGTACAAACCCTCCTGTAGGAAATAGCTCTATTTGGATAAACGAATTCCATTATGACAACAGCGGCTCTGACTTAAATGAGTTTGTTGAAATAGCAGGTGCTGCGGGCATAAGCCTATCAGGTTGGTCAATTGTGGCTTATAACGGTAGCAACGGCAGCGCTTATATCACTAAAAATTTGTCTGGCTCAATTCCAAACCAAGCAAACAACCTTGGTACTAAATCATTTAGTATTAGCGGCTTACAAAACGGCGGTTCAGACGGCTTAGCGCTTGTAGATAATAATGGTCAAGTCATTCAGTTTTTAAGCTACGAAGGTAGCTTTACCGCTACAAATGGTCCAGCTACTGGAGTAAGTTCTACAGATATAGGTGTTAGTGAAACTACGTCAACGCCAATAGGTTATTCATTACAGTTAACGGGTACTGGCACAAACTATAGTGAGTTTACTTGGGCTGCTGTTATGGCAAATACCTCTGGTTCTATCAATTCCGAACAAAGCTTTGGTGGCACTACGCCATGGATAAACGAGTTTCATTATGACAATAGTGGCTCAGATAGAAATGAGTTTATTGAAATAGCAGGTGCTGCTGGAACCAACCTAACCGGCTGGAGCATTGAAGCAGTTAACGGCAGCAATGGTCAGGTTTATAAAACAATTAGTCTTTCAGGAACTATTGATAACGAAACAGCTGGTTTTGGCGCATTAGGCTTTAACGCGTCTGGATTGCAAAATGGGCCTGACGGCTTAGTACTCGTTAATGATAGTGGTGAAGTAGTACAGTTTATTAGTTATGAAGGCGTAATTACTGCTACCAATGGCGCAGCTGCCGGTACTAAATCAAATGACATTGGTGTTTCGGAATCGTCTAGTGCATCAAGTACTAAAGCAGTGCAGCTTAAAGGTAGCGGCGAACAGTACAGTGACTTTTATTGGAATGCACCAACAAACGCTAGCAAAGGTTCACTTAATGCAGGGCAAAGCATTAACTAAATCAATTTAACAAGCTCTAATTAGCAACTCTAATTGCAACCTTTGCATTGGAGGTTGTGAACATAGCTAAATCTTTGTCTTTTTAGACTAAACTTACCAAGCCCGCTGTTTATCTCAGTGGGCTTTTTTACTCCCCGTAGTTGCAACAGAATGGGATTAACGTATTGTGTTCTTGTCGTGATTCAAACAAAGGTTATTTGCTCTTATGCTATACAACTTAACACCCTCTTCCATTTTAAAGAGCTTTGTAAAAGTTACCTTAGGTGTACTAATTGTAGTGGCACCAAGCCAAGCCGATACCGGCAGTAAATTATTGGGTACCGGTGGCATTACTAGTTTTGAAGGTTCTGCTGGCGGCGGCATAAGCCCTTGGGCTCTAATTGCCGGTTATGCTTCTAAAGAAGAAATTGCAGCCACTGCCAACATTCAAAACTTATCAGCTGGAGAATACAAACTTAATTCTTATGGTTTTGCCGTCGGCGCATACGACACTTTTGAGTTTAGTTTGCAAAAACAATCTCTTGATGTTTCCTCTGGAGTAGTAAGCAATGTATTTAATTTGCTTACAGGTGCACCAACCCCCGCTTTAGTCGCGCCTAGTACTCAAATAGAGCAAAGTATTGTAGGTTTAAAATATAACCTTTATGGCGATGCCATTTTTTCAGAAAGTCCGTATTTACCGCAAATAGCCATTGGTATTCAGTACAAAAAAAATCACGACTTTAACCAGTCATTAGCATTGCACGACGGTTCCGTGCCGATTCCTAAAACTGGCGTTCCTGCATTGTTAGGCGCAAAAGATAGTAGCGGAACCGATTTTTATGTCAGTGCAACTAAGGTTTGGTTGGGTGCATTAAAAGGCAATAATTTACTTTTTAATGCGACCGCTCGTTATACCAAAGCAAATACTTTTGGATTACTTGGATTTGGCTCCCAGACAGACGATAGTTACGACTTAGAGTGGGCTGCAAGTATTGCTATGTTCTCCGGTACTAATACCATCATAGGCGCCGAATATAGACAACAAACTGACCGACTTGGCGGATTGGCAAAAACAGACAATGTTACTGACTTTTTCATCACATACTTACCGTCAAAGGAATGGTCAATTACTGCAGCAATTGTTGATCTTGGAAATTTACCTTTTCAGCCTGACTCTTCAGGCTTCTACTTGAGCATTACAGCGAATTTATAATATGAAAAATTCAATTATTTTTATTGTCGCCCTACTCCTTTCTGCGTGTAGCACGACACAGGACTCACTTTATGAGGAAATTGGCGGCAAAGAGACACTGTCGAATGTATTTGGCTTAGCGGTTAGTCGAATTTACAACGACCCAACTATTGGCCATTACTTTAAAAACGTCCCTAAAAGACACCTTAGAATGCACCTGACAAACCAGGTTTGTGAGCTCATTGGTGGGCCGTGCAAATACGATGGCGAAAAAATGGAAACCTCGCACCAAGGACATAATATTTCAGACAAGGAGTTTTTTATCTTGGTTGAATATGTTCAAGGCGCAATGAGAGATATTGGGTTAACGCCGCAACAGGAAAATAGAATTATTGCAACGTTGGCGCCTCTAAAATCTAAAGTTGTCTACCGTTAGAGTCTTTAAAAACTTTTAACTAAAAATGAAATACAAAGGTTAATTAAGAGCTACGGTAGACCGTTTTAATGAGATGAAAACCAAACTTTGTTTTTACCGGGCCGTGGACTTCAAGAATCGGCTTTTTAAAAACGACATCATCAAAGGCCTTAACCATATCACCCTGTGAAAATTCACCTAAGTCGCCGCCTTTTTTTCGGCTTGGGCACGTTGAGTGTTGCTTTGCGAGCTGTTGGAAGTTAGCGCCTTTTTTAAGCTTCTCTTTTATTGCTGAAGCTTCTTTTTCCGTTTTTACTAGTATGTGGTAAGCAGATGCTGTCTTTTTTGCCATGATAAAAATCCAATAATGAAATAATACAGCAAGGATAAAGGAACTTTCCCAAAAATACTAAGATTTGCCACATGACAAATAAAAAAAACACAGGCAGTATTACCCATGAAAGGTACGTTAGTTTGGTATTCAATACATAACTAAATTTCTGGGGAAATGGCTGAAAGAAATGCACCCTATTCGTAGTCTACAATATGGTAACGGTAACTTTGTGAGAAATATCATTGAATAAACTTTACGTAACTGAAGACTGGACCTTTACACCAGCTACTTTAACGTTGAAGCACTTGGCAACGAATGTTGAGGAAATGATCGATCCTAAAACATCAACATTGCTGCAGTTTTTGATGGATAACCATAACCAAGTTACCTCACGAGAAGAGATTTATAACGAGCTATACGGAATAGAAAATGCCAGAGCTGACGGCACTATTACCGCTTATGTATCAAAATTAAGAAAGTTACTTGAAGCAAAAGCTGGAGTGAAAGGTAAGTATATTCGAACCATCCCTAAAGCTGGCTATCAGTTCATAGGTGAATTTACTATACAATGCATTGGTAAAGAACCAGCACCTATTCAAGCTTCTAGCCACTCCAGTTCCTATGATAAAAATCACAATAATGAAATAAAAGGCGAAGAACATAGCTGGATGAACAGCATGTTGAATAGCGCTCGAACATTCAGTTTTCAACAAATGTTAGTGGTTAGTTTTACGCTTATTGTAATTACCTTTTTTGTCGCGAGAAGCTACATCTCACAAAACACTGAAAACTTTGAGAAAGATGGCAATCAATGGAGTTTAATAGAGCAAGACATAAATCAAAATAATAGCGTGGCGCTCTCTTCTGATGGTTTAAGCTTGGCCTATATACACATAGAAAAGTCAGGTTATGCACTATGGCTAAAAGACACATTTTCTGCGAATAAGCGCATAATTTTTAAATCAGAGACGGCCCCTATTGCGGCACCTGCATTTTCACCTTCAGGAACTGAAGTCGCCTTTTTTAGGCAGGTTAATAATAAGTGTTTTATTCATGTGATCAATTTATCGACTGAAGCTTTTGAGGCTTTGCCTAAATTGCACGACGAATCAAACTGCGGGGCTTGGCATTCGGAGTTAAAACTTGGTTATTTAAACGAGCAAGAATTGGTTTATTCTTATTTAGATAGCGAGACGAATACTCATAAAATTTACATCCTAAATATTCACAACAGCCAAACGACAAAAGTATCTCCAGATGTAACAGAAGGGAAAGGCGACTACAGCTTTTCTATTAATCAGCAAACCAATCAGCTTGCTATTTTAAGAGCGATTGACAGTAACAGAACGTCTATTTTAGTGCGTGATTTAACTGAAGGTGAATCTTTTCATGTACTAACCACAAACACCCGTTTACTTTCTTTAGAATGGCTAAATAACAAAAAGTTAATTGTTTCCAATGGGGCTAGCCTCGAACTCATCGACATTACCGAAAAAGCAATTCGCCCAACCAACTTAGCAAAGCTAAAAAAAGAGCTTAATCCTTCACTTTAAACTCTGATTTCTTATTTCTTGTTTCTCGTAGCCTGTGTCCTGTTTCTAACTAAGAAATCTCAGACAATAATTGCTCACACCAACTTGCAATTCGTTGCTCTGACAATTCGTATTGCCCTTCATCATCTAGCGCCAAACCAACAAAATGTGTCTTGTCTTCCGTTAGTGCTTTAGAGGCAATAAAGTCATACTCTTCTGAGTTTGGCCAATAGCCAATTGGGTTAGCACCGCAAGCAACAACGACGTCGTGGAGCATACCAACAGCATCTTGGAACCACTCGGCATAACCAACTTGATCGCCCAAACCAAAAATACTCACGGTCTTATTACTCAAGTCTAACTTTTCAACATCATCCCAATGACCTTCCCAGTCTTCTTGAAGCTCACCAAAATCCCAAGTGGATATACCCAAAATTAACCAATCGAAGTCCATCATATTTTCAACAGGTACATCTTTTAGATTAAACATTTCAACAATGGGGGCATCAAACAGCGTATTTAACTGTGTTTGAATTTTTTCAGCGGCCATTTCTGTATAGCAGGTTGTTGAACCATAAAATAAACCGATTTTCATTGACGCTCCTATTCGGTAAGGTGACACTATTGGGCTAAATTTGAGGCTCCGAAGTCTATCAAACTGCATAGAATGAAAGAAGAGTAGCCAACTAGATATAAATAATTAAATGACAAAAAGTACGAACCTAGACTTATTTCACCAATTCTTAGATCATCTATGGCTTGAAAAAGGCCTCAGTGACAATACGTTATCTGCTTATAAAACCGATCTAAACCATTTCTCTACTTTTTTAACGTCCATTAGTACTAATGTCATAGACTGTAGCGACCTCGATATTGAGAGCTTTTTAGCGTTTAGAGTCGAACATGGCTATAAACATCGCACCAATGCTCGAGCGCTAAGTGCCATTAAACGTTTTTTTAAATATTTGGTAAAAGAACAAGTTAGAACAAGCAATCCAACTGCACTAACTCAAGCGCCTAAAATTGAAGCTTCACTACCAAAAGTATTGTCTGAGCAACAAGTAGAGTCTTTATTAAACTGCCAAAACCTGGACGATCCTATTGAGGTTCGCGACCGAGTGATGCTGGAGCTTTTATATGCTACCGGATTAAGGGTTACCGAGTTAGTAAGTCTTCGCTTAAGTAATATAAGTTTGCAGCAAAACCTAATCCGCGTCACAGGTAAAGGAAACAAAGAACGGCTTATTCCTATGGGCGAAGTTGCGTCAGAATTAATTTTTGATTATGTAAAGTCAGAACGTCAAATGCTGCTAAAAGGTGAATCAGACGTATTATTTCCCTCTAAACGAGGCACAGAGATGACACGCCAAACGTTTTGGCATCGTATTAAACATTATGCCGTTGTGAGTGGAATTACTGCTCATTTGTCCCCACATACATTACGACACGCTTTTGCAACGCACTTGCTTAACCATGGAGCAGATTTACGAGTTGTACAAATGTTGTTAGGACATAGTGATTTATCTACCACACAAATATATACTCACGTGGCAAAAGAGCGGTTAAAGTCATTACATGAACAACATCACCCTAGAGGATAATTGCATTCTCCTTTAATATACGGTGAACATACAAAATTATCGGCTGTAGTAGGAAACTTTTATTAGTGCCATGCGGTCTTGTTAGTGTAGTAATCAACAGGAATGAATATGAAAATAATGAAAATTTCCGCAGTTTTAATCACTGCACTTGTCTTAATTGTCACAACTTTTAGCAGCCCAGCAGCTGAACCAGATTTAAATTCGGCTATCAAAGCTAAGCTTTTACGTATTGGATTAACCGCGATTAAAGTGGAACCAAGCCCATTACCGGGTTTGCTACAAGTGCAAACTAATCGTGGCCTGTTTTATACCTCAGAAGACGGTAAATACTTTATAGCTGGTCGTATGTTCGATATTGACGCTGGTATGGTTAATATGACTGAAAAAGCATTAGCAAATATTAGAATTGATGGTGTTAAAGAATTCAAAGATTCGATGATTGTTTTTCCTGCTGAAAATGAAAAATACAAAATTACCGTATTCACAGATACAACCTGTGGCTATTGTAAAAAGATGCATTCTCAAATTGATGAATACAATGACTTAGGCATTACGGTTCAATATCTAGCTTTCCCACGCTCTGGCGCAAATAGCCAAGGTTTTAGCGATATTAAAGCGGTTTGGTGCTCTGCGGATCAACAAAAAGCAATGACGACGGCTAAAAGTGGTAATCGAGTAAATGCTGAAAGCTGTGACGCGCCAATCTTAGCGCACTATAATTTAGGTCAAGCCGCTGGCGTTACTGGTACACCAGCAATTGTGTTTGAAGATGGCTCAATGATCCCTGGTTACAAACCACCACAAGCTTTGCTTCAAGACTTAAGTCGTTAATCTTTATATGCAATTAAATATAAAAAGGCGTGTTTTGAACAGCACGCCATTTTCGAATACGAATCTCCATCCTATTATTCAAAACATCTACGCCGGTCGCGGTATTACTTCACCTGAACAAATAAAGAGAAAAGCAGGCGAGCTTCTGCCTGTTAGCTCTTTAAAAGGGATTGATGATGCCATGCCGTTGTTGCACGACGCACTAATCCACCAGCAACACATTACGATTGTTGGTGACTTTGATGCCGACGGGGCTACAAGCACCGCGCTTATGATGCTTGGTTTAAGAAAGCTTGGCTTTAATAATGTTAGTTACAAAGTGCCAAATCGCTTTGATTATGGCTACGGTTTAAGTCCTGAGTTAGCAAGAGACATCATCACGCAAGGGACAGACTTAATCATTACCGTTGATAACGGCATAAGCTGTTTAGCAGGTGTTTCTCTGGTAAAAGAAGCTGGCATAAAAGTAATTGTCACTGATCACCATTTGGCCGGTAGAGAACTTCCTAACGCCGACGCGATTATTAATCCAAACCAACCTGGTTGTGAATTTCAAAGTAAAAACCTAGCTGGTGTGGGTGTTGCCTTTTATCTTTTGCTAGGCTTAAGAGCTTATCTTCGCGATCAACAGTGGTTTGAGAACAGCCAAATTGCACCTCCTAATTTAGCGGAATATATAGATTTAGTTGCTCTTGGTACCGTTGCTGATGTTGTTAAGCTAGATGAAAACAATCGCATTTTAGTACACCAAGGTTTAGCACGAATTAAGAGTGGACTTTGCAGGCCTGGCATTCGAGCCATGTTAGCAATGAGCAATAAAGATTTACACAAAGTTAAGTCTTCTGACTTTGGCTTTGTAATCGGTCCAAGGCTAAATGCAGCTGGTCGCCTTGATGATATGTCGTTTGGCATTCGCTGTTTATTAACTGACGATTATGGTCAAGCCCTTAAGATGGCAGAAGATCTTAATGATCTAAATAATGAACGCAAAGACATTGAACAAGGCATGCGATTAGAAGCGGAAAGCGTTGTCGCCAAGCTAAAAGTACTTGATGGTAAAATCCCCAATGGCATTTCAGTTTATAAGCCTGATTGGCATCAGGGCGTTATTGGGATTGTAGCTGGACGCTTAAAAGAAAAGTACTATCGCCCTACAATTGCGTTTGCTAAAGGCGAAACGAAAACCGATGATGCTGGCGTTTCAGTAACAGAACTAAAAGGTTCAGCGCGTTCAATCCCAGGTATTCATATTCGTGACGTACTTGATGAGGTAAATACACGCTTTCCTGGATTAATATTAAAATTTGGCGGTCACGCTATGGCTGCAGGTCTTAGCATTCAAGAACAAAACTACCAGGCTTTTAATGACGCATTTGACAGCGTATTACTCACTCATTTGTCGGAAGATGTACTTACCCAAGTTACGCTCACTGACGGCGAGTTGCCAGCAGAGTGCTTTAATACTGAGTTTTCTCTACAACTTGATTTAGCGGGTCCTTGGGGACAAGGCTTTCCAGAACCAACCTTTGATGGACAGTTTGAAGTAATAAACCAACGTTTAGTTGGTGCCAAACATCTTAAACTTGTGCTGTGCAACGCCGCTGGTCAGCTGTTTGATGCAATTCACTTTAACGCTGACTTAGAAGTGTGGCCAAATCAATCGGCAAGACAGGTTCATATTGTGTATCAGCTCGACATTAATGAGTTTAGAGGCAATACCAACCTTCAATTATTAGTCCGAGATATTGTACCTGCGGACTAATAATTAACGTTTGATTAACGCGCCGTTAAATTAGCCTGCAATGAATGCCTATAGGCGTTTATTGCAGGTATTAATCCCATTACTAAACTACCTACCAATACAAAAACCAATACTAATAGGCTAGTTTCCGATATAGGGTTAGTATCAATAAATAAACCTAGCTGAGACGCAAGTAATGGCTCAGCGGCCAACAAAGTAATCCACAACAACAGTGCTCCAGCAATACAGCCAATAAATGTAATCACGAACACCTCAAGCTCAATCAGCATGAATATGAACATTGGCGATGCGCCAAGCACTCTTAAAATTGCGATTTCTTTAGTTCGCTCGCGCATTGTTGCTAACAACATAGTGCTCAACCCAATCAACGTGGTGATTAAAACCAAAATTGATATCACCTGTAATACAGTTTCTACTGAACCTACCATTCGCCACAGCTGACTTAACGCAACGCCTGGCATAATGGCACTTAACGCCTCGCCTTTGTAATCATTGGCCCACTTTTGCATTACCAAACTAGCAAACCTAGCTTTAAGACCCACAAAAACAGCGCTCACTTTGTGATCGTGGTCATGTTCCACTGCTGCTTCATCGCCTTCCTGAGCATGTTCCTCATGGGAATGCTCTTCGTGATCATGCTCCTCGTGAGCACGCTCTTCGTTTTGAGGCTCTTCATGCATGTGATGCAAACCTTCAAAGCTGACGTGCAATGTTTGGTCAACTGGCGTTCCGGTTCTATTTAGAATGCCAACCACAGTAAAAGGCGTTTGTTCGTGGTGAGTAAAGCTAGTTACGCCAGTGCCATGAGACAGTACAATTTCTTTACCTAACTCATAACCATACTTTTGGGCGATGTCAGCGCCTAATACTAAGTCAAAATGTTGTTTAAAAACCTTGCCCTGTTTAAAGGTAAGAGGCTGTTTTGCACCAAATTTAAAGTACTGAAAATAATCCGCTGTTGTCGCCATAACTCGATGGCCTTTATGCGAATCTCCTAATGCAATTGGCACAACCCAGCTCACCATAGGGTGGCTCGCTAAATCTTCAACGCTTGACTGACTTATTGCATTACTCGAATCACCGATGCGAAATACTGAGCTTAACAACAAATTGATTTGGCTCGTTCTAGGCCCAACAATTAAGTCAACGCCAGAAACAGTGCGGTTAAAGCTTTGTTTGGCTTGGTGGCGAATATGCTCAACGGAAAGTAGCACAAAAACGCTAATAGTGATGGCGAGTACGGTTAAAAGCACACTCGTTCGACGGCTTATAAGACTTTGCTTCGCTAATTTAACGAACATGCTATTCACCACTCTTTGATGCTTTGTTTATAGATTGAATACCGACCACTCTTTTGAATTGGCTTGCCAATGTTTGATCGTGACTCACAAAAACTAATGTGGTGTTATTTTTCTCTGCCAACTCAAACAACACTTTTAAAAACGCATTGCGGTTCGCCTCATCTAAAGCTGAAGTTGGTTCGTCGGCAATGAGTAACTCAGGCTCTTTGATTAAGGCTCTAGCTATCGCGACTCTTTGCTGCTGACCAACACTTAGTTGACTTGCTGGCTTAAGTAAGAGGCTTTCCGGTAGCTTTAAGTCGTTCATCAATTGTTTAGCTTGTTCGATAAGTTGATGTTTAGGGCGATTTTGTTGTCCAAATTCTGCACCTAGCAGAATATTATCTAGCACGTCTAAATAAGGAATTAAGTTTAGCTGTTGAAATACAAAACCTATATGATTTGCCCTGAATGCATCGCGAGCCTTTCCTTGAAGCGATGACCAATCTTGTTCAAGTATTTTAACCTGTCCTGATGAAGGCAACAGCAAACCCGTTAAGATATTCAATAAAGTAGATTTACCCGAACCAGATGGCCCAAACAAAAACACGTGCTCACCGGCATTGATTGAAAACTCTGGTATTTCCAAAATGTTGTTTTCAACACTTACTGCCTTTTTCTTTGTCTTTGACTCATAAGAAAAGGACAAGTTTTTCACAGACACAATGGCCGACATGATTATTCCTACCAATAAATACTAAACTGCTTAGACTGACCTATCTTAACGAATAAGCATAAAAAAAGCAGTGCATTTAGCACTGCTTTTTGTGTATCAAGCGACTCATTCAATAACAAATATTAAATGGATGTCGCTCCAACAATGACATTATTTAACAATCGTCATTTCATCGATAATGTTATCAGCACCATCAACATTTTCCATTACCCAAAGCATAAATGGAACGCTTGTATGGATTGAACGGTTATATGTTGGATCATAGTCCCAATCACCAATGATTGACTCGTAAACACCATCAAATACTAATCCAACAAACTCGCCGTTAGCATTTAATGTTGCTGAACCTGAGTTACCACCAGTAATATCAAGTGTTGAAAGGTAGTTAACCGGAACTGAACCTAGTGATTCTTTTTTATATGGTCCGTACTGTTTTGTTGAAATAGCTGTACGAATGTTTTCAAATAAATCAAATTCATCGTCGCCCGGTTGGTACTTAGCAAGCATACCTTCAAGCGTAGTAAATGGAGTTGCTACTAAACCATCTTGTGGCGAGTAACCTTTTACATTGCCGTAAGTTATACGTAATGAACTGTTTGCATCGGCATAAACTGCTTCGTTTCTGCTTTTCTTAAAGGCAATCATAGCTTCCATGTAAGCAGGACGAGCTTGCTGTAGTTTTCCGCCTAACGCTTTACCTTTTTCTTCTTCCAACATGTCATTTTCATATTGAGAGACAGCAAACTGAATGAACGGGTCATCACTTGCTCTAAAGTCTGCAACCGATTTATCCATCCATGCTAAACGTACATCCGCTTCACCTAACTTAGTATTTGCATACATTGCGTTAATTTGCGCTTCTACTTTTGCTAAGTCTAAGCCATTTTGTATACCAAAAAACTCATCAAAAGTGGCATTACGCTGACCCGCTGGCAGTTGCGCATACTCTTTAACAAAGTGCATGAATAAGGCTTTTTCTACAGTCTCGTCATAGCTTTTGTTTGTTACAGCCAAATATTGACCAAAACGTTTCATGTCACGCTCTTGAAAACCACGGCGACGCTCTACGTTTGGTTTTTGCTTCTCATGCGCTAAACGGTATAAGCCTTTAGCCACTTGCATCATAGTGCTGCGACCTAAATAACCCATGACGATGTCGCCATCCTGAGTTTTATACGACTCAATGATCAGTTCTGCTAAATCATTCACAGCATCGCCATACTTAGCTTTGCGTTTTTTGTCGGCATTAATCCACTTTGTAAGATCGGCAGTTAATTGTTTTCTGCGTTCTAACATGTCGCCTTTATTAAAGCTCTCAATCATAGAGCCATAGTTTTTAGCGTAGTTTGCTAACCCTGCAATGGTGCTCTCGTATTTAATACGCGCTTCACTGCCATCTTCAGAGTTTTCTTTAATTACATCGATAAACTCTTCACGTAAACGCTTTGAAGTTGGATATACATTTTTAAACGTAGATTCTACTTCGACGTCTGTGCGGTAGCGGTTTGTGCGTCCCGGGTAACCAAGCACCATCACATAGTCACCATTTTCAACACCGTTAGCATTTACTTTTAAGAAGGCTTTTGGCTTAAATGGCACGTTGTCTTTTGAATAATCAGCTGGCTTACCATCTTTATTTACATAGGCGCGGTAGAAAGACCAATCACCTGTGTGACGTGGCCAC
Source organism: Psychrosphaera haliotis (assembly GCF_039523615.1). Lineage (NCBI taxonomy): Bacteria > Pseudomonadati > Pseudomonadota > Gammaproteobacteria > Alteromonadales > Pseudoalteromonadaceae > Psychrosphaera > Psychrosphaera haliotis. The sequence goes on from NZ_BAAAFQ010000004.1 coordinate 601,168, forward strand.
ATCCAGTTGTCAGTATCGCCACCAAACTTACCAATACTTGAAGGTGGTGCGTAAACTAAGCGAACGTCACGAATAGCCAACTGCTTGATAAGGAAGTATTCTGCGCCGCCATGGAAGCTGTAAACACTACAACGGTAGTCTTGCGACGCTTCACACTCTGCTACTAATTCTTTTTCACGCTTATCAATGGCATTAAAATACTCAACGCCTTCAGCACCTTTAGGTATTGACCCTTTAATGTCGCTAGTTACATTAGTTAACGACTCAGTAACATATACTCGCGCATTTGGAGAGGCTTGTGGCTCTTTGTCCATAGACTTAGCAACAAAACCATTCACAAGTAGGTTATTTTCTTCTGTTGAATTGTACTGAATAGAGCCGTAAGCACAGTGATGGTTTGTGATGACTAGGCCTTGCTCAGATAAGAATGATGCTGAACAGCCACCTAGGCTAACAATTGCATTCATTGGGAACTGGTTTAAGTCCGCCATTTTTTCTGGGTCTAGCTTTAAACCAGCTGCTTTAAGCTTATCTTTAATTTCAGACAACTGGTGTGGTTGCCACATGCCTTCGTCTGCAATCGCAGCACCGAATAGCATTGAAGACGCAATAACGCCTGTCGATAAAAGTTTTTTAATCATTGATTTCCCTTAGAGTTCCGTCTTTTATAGTTCTTTTTACCATAAGTGCCGTTAAAATAATGCTAGATGCGATAAATTGCACGTTGTTCGCGATTACAAATTGTCACTAAATGTAAACACTTTTGTTATTATATGCTTTTTGATTACCAAGGAATAAATGTGCTTGATATCTATGCGGGTCCTATCGCAAAACAAAAACTTCAAGAACAGGGATTTGACCCAGAGCTTTTCTCCACATTTTTAGGTGCTAGCGGCGGTCCTAAATGGTTTAGTCTATACGGTTTAGACAAGTATTTATTTGGTGAGTTTTTTAAAGAAAAATCATCCTCGCTCGACCTTATTGGGTCATCTGCCGGAGCCTTTAGAGCATCGTGTTTGGCCCAAGACGATCCTGTAAGTGCTATCACTGAACTGGCTTATCGCTACGCAGAAACAGACTTTACGTTGGATGCATCACCTCAAGGTGTTACTCGAGCAGCTGAACAACTATTAACGCAAATATTGCCTCATGATCATATGCAGCAAGTACTAAACAATGAACGCTTTAAGGTTCATTTTATTACGGCGTTGTGTTCAGGTGCGGTTGCTAAAGAAAGTAAATTACACCAAGGTGCAGGGTTAACGAAAAGCTTATTTAATAACGCGCTAGGTCGTCAGCGACTAACTCAGCAATATCAACGAGTGGTATTCTCAACCGCTAACGCGCCGTTAAAATATCAAGAAGCATCGGTATTCTCTACCGAGTATGTAAGTCTAGATGAGCAAAACTTTCATCAAGCCTTATTAGCCAGCGGCGCAATTCCTATGGTGATGCTCGGTATTAAAGATATTCCTGGAGCACCACTGGGAATGTATCGTGATGGCGGTATTATTGATTACCATTTTGATTTTAAAGTAGAGTCTGAGGGTTTAACGCTCTATCCGCACTTTAATTCAAAACCTAAAGCGGGTTGGTTTGATAAAAACCTAAAGCGTACGGCAAACGCTCATAATTATGACTCTACTGTTATGCTAGTGCCTTCTGATGAGTTTATACACAACTTGCCTTTTAATAAGATCCCAGATAGAACAGATTTTGAAAAGCTTGATACGTCAACGCGAATTCGTTATTGGCATAAGGTTTTTGAGGAAACAGAAAAGCTTGCTGAAAGCTTTCAAGAAGCAGTTAACCACCCTACAAAGGCGATTATCAAAGATTTACCTTTCTAAGAACTCCAAACCAAAAAAGTACAAATCAAACAAATAGCAATTTAATAAAAGACTATGCGCTCAATACAACCGTTGAGAGTGCATAGTGTTGCTCATCACTTATAGACACCAATACAGACTTAACACCTTTTGCTTCAGCATGCTCTAACGCACTGCCAAGCAATTGCATATGCGGTGCACCAAGGTCATCGTTACTAATATGAAAGTGATGGAAGGAGATACCGCGACCAATGCCTGTGCCTAGTGCTTTAGCAGCCGCCTCTTTGGCAGCCCAGCGTTTGGCCAAAAACCGGTCTGGTTGGTTATGTTCTAAAAACACGGCCAACTCACCTTCCGTCAATACCCTTTCAGCTAATCGATTAGACTTAAGCAAAGCATTGCTTACTCGAACAATTTCAACAATATCCGTGCCTAAACCTAATACCGACACTTTCTTAAATCCCCTGCCTAGCTTCGTTCATTAACGTTTTCATGTCTCGAACGGCTTTGTCTAAACCTTCAATTGAGGCACGAGCAATAATGGCATGACCAATGTTCAGCTCATAAATTTCTTTAATGGCCGCTATAGGTTTTACATTGTGGTAGTGGAGCCCGTGCCCTGCGTTTACCACTAAACCTAGGCTCGCAGCAAACTTAACCCCCGCCTCTATTCGAGATAGCTCAGCAAGCTGTTCTGCTTCTGATCCTGCATCGGCATAATGGCCAGTATGAATTTCGATAAACGGCGCACCACAATCTACGGCTGCTTGAATTTGCTCTTTATCAGCATCAATAAATAACGATACTTTTGAGCCTATCGCGGCTAATCGGTCACAGGCATCTTTTACTTTTTCAAACTGACCTTTAACGTCTAAACCGCCTTCCGTTGTTAGCTCTTCACGTTTTTCAGGCACTAAACAAACAAAAGGAGGCTTTACTTCAGAAGCAATATTGATCATTTCTTCCGTTACGGCCATCTCTAGGTTCATTCGCGTTTGTAACGTATTTGCTAAAGTATAAACGTCGCGGTCTTTTATGTGTCTGCGATCTTCACGAAGGTGGATAGTGATGCCACTGGCACCTGCATGTTCTGCAACTGCAGCTGCATGAACAGGATCTGGATAGCTGGTTCCACGGGCGTTTCGCAATGTTGCGATGTGGTCGATATTTACGCCTAAATGAATTTCACTCATGGTTGCTCCAATAGTCTGCTATTTTCTAAATAATTCTCGGGATTTTAACGGTTTGTCGCCCAAATGCCTATGTAAACATACGCGCAGAATATGCTTTGCGATTTTAAGCTCTGCTTTTAATTCTTGCAGTCGACCTGCGTCTAGTTGAATAAAGTCCGCTTTTGACAGTTTTATATTCAAATGTTTGTTGATTGCCAAGATGTCTTTGCCCGATATAGAGCTAGGTTTAGCGGCATCAATCATAAAACCTTGGTCAACATGTAGTTGATAATGAAGAGATTCAACAATAGGTTGTTGCATGCTCAATTCGCTTTCAAAACTAACACCGTAACCTAACATTTGTAATAAGCTAAATTCAAACTGCCTTAGTATCCATTCTAAATAGAGTCCGTGGTGCGTAACATCAAGGTCTGACTCATCGATAACAGCCAAGTCTGAAAGGTTTTTTAACGAGTATACGTATAACGGATAAAGCGTTTCATATTCAGCATCAGCAGAACATAACCTGTAAATAAGCTCGTTGAGATAAAAACCACAAAAGAGACTTTTGCTTTTTAATGCTGAGAGTTGTTTTGATAGGAGCTGGTTTTGTTCAACAGACTTTAACGTTCTTAAGCCTGCAGATTTTTTAACTTGGACAACCAATGCACGAAATGGCTGCATTAGCGCGGTTTTTGCTGTGTTTTTTTTACTGCCTTTGTATCCAATAACAGAAACACGACCTTCACCGGCCACGAGCATTTCCATTAACAATTGGTTTTCTTTAAAAGGCCGAGTGTGAAGTATAAAAGCAGGTAAGTAGTCCAGTTCCTTTGCCATTACTTAAACCTGCTCTTCATAGATAACGTTATTTTACCAAAAACCTACTAGTCTTCAGAGTAACCTAATGAGCGCAGTGCTCGCTCATCATCAGCCCAACCACTTTTCACTTTTACCCAAAGCTCTAAATAAACCTTTTCTTCAAGTAAACGTTCCATATCTTGACGGGCGTCACGACCAATTATCTTAAGTTTTTCGCCTTTCGCGCCAATTACCATTTTCTTTTGGCCTTCTCTTTCTACCAAAATTAATGCATTAATACGCCAAATCTTTTCATCCCACTTAAACTGTTCAATCTCAACAGTCACAGAATAAGGAAGCTCTTCACCTAAGAAACGCATTAGCTTTTCACGAACGATTTCCGCAGCCATAAAGCGTGAAGAACGGTCCGTAACGTCATCTTCAGAGAAGAAGAATGGGTTTTCAGGCAAATAATCACGAACCTTTTCTTTAATTGGTTCGATGTTTGTTCCTTTCTCAGCAGAAATAGGAATAATTTCTGCAAAGTCATGTAATGCAGCTATTTTTTGTAAAAATGGCATTAATGTTTCTTTGTCTTTTATCTCATCGACTTTGTTTACAAGTAGCATCACTGGCTTTTTAGAGCGTTTTATTTTTGATAAAACCATCTCGTCATCTTCGTACCACTTCATTGCTTCAATAACAAACAAGACAACTTCTACATCACCAAGTGCACTTGACGCAGCTCGGTTCATTAATTTATTAATCGCACGCTTTTCTTCTTTATGAAGACCAGGAGTATCAACGTAGATAACCTGTTCATTGGCTTCAGTATGAATACCTAAAATACGGTGACGTGTTGTTTGAGGTTTTTTAGAGGTAATACTGATTTTCTGCTCAAGTATGTGGTTCATTAATGTAGATTTACCTACATTTGGTCGACCAACAATGGCAACCAGTCCACACTTTTTAGTTTGTGATAAATCAGCGCGGTTATTTAAATTACTTAATAACGCGTCTAATTCCGCTTGGTTTTGTTCTGATTTACTCACTTTTTTATTACCTCTAATGCTTTACGTGCTGCAGATTGTTCTGCTTTGCGACGGCTTGTGCCCGTTGCTTCAAGTTGCTGGCCATCATCTAATGTGCAACTCACTGTGAATGTTTGGTTATGCGCCTGTCCCGTTGTATTGATAACTTCATAAACGGGTAGTGGGCGTTTTCTCGACTGCAACCACTCTTGTAGCTGAGTTTTAGGATCCTTTAAGGCGTTACTTGGATCAACGTCAGCCAATCGCTTTTTAACTAACTTTAGAACAAATTCTTTACATTGCTCAATGTTTGAATCCAAGTAGACCGAGCCAATAATAGCTTCAATCACATCTTCTAAAATAGAATCACGACGGCAACCGCCACTTTTCATTTCGCCTGGGCCTAAAAGCAACCACTGGCTTAATTCAAATTCTTTAGCGATAGCTGTTAGAGTTTGACCTTTAACAATCTGCGAACGCATTCGAGTAAGTTCACCTTCTGTTGCTTTTGGAAACTCAAAGTACAGAGCTTCCGCAACAAACATGCCCAACAACGAATCACCAATGAACTCCAAACGTTCATTGTGCGCACCTTTAAAACTACGATGAGTCAGTGCCTGGATTAGCAATGACTCATCAGAAAACTCGTAACCTAATTTTTTTTGTAACTGTTTATAATCTGTTCTTATCAAGTTTTACTCTTCTTAAACTATTATTGCACTGTACCTAAACGAGAAAATCGAATATCCACAGGGACAAAGTCTGGTAACCAGCTTATTTGGCCATCGTTAAAGACAAAACTCATCCATATAAATACAGCCTTACCCACTAGCTGGTCTTCGCTTACAAAGCCCCAGAAACGGCTATCTGTACTGTTGTCTCGATTATCACCCATCATAAAGTAATAACCTTCAGGTACTATCCATTCACCTTTACGCGTGCCCGGCTGAGAATAAAAACGTTCAGCCATGTCTGGGTATGCAGGGTTGATTAAAATATTGTGTTCTACTTCACCTAATTGCTCTTTAGCGGTGATCAATGGAATGCCCATTGATTCAAATTCACCTTCCGCTTCTTTACTAAGATTAACTCTAGTTAATTTGTCACAATTTGTAGGATTAGTTTTGCAACTTGGTTGAATAAAAAGTTGCTTGTTCTTATAAATAACTCTGTCGCCAGGCGTTCCTACTACACGCTTTATGTAATCTAAGCGCTCATCAAGTGGGAACTTAAATACAGCAATATCACCGCGTTCTGGTGCACCGGTTGTGATTAGCTCTTTGCGCCAAACCGGGTCATGTACGCCGTACGCATATTTTTGTACTAGGATAAAATCACCAACTAACATAGTTGGCATCATTGAGCCTGACGGTATTTGAAACGGTTCAAATAGGAATGAACGAAATATAGTAATAAGCGCCAATATAGGGAAAATCGACTGGGCCGTTTCCACTAATACAGGCTGCTCAGCCAACTTATCTAAGTCTGCTGTTGGTATATTACCACCAGCTGCAGCTTGCGCATGGGCAACACGTTCTCTTCTAGCTGGCGCCCAAAGTTTTGCATCTAATAACCAAACAAAACCACAGATGAGCGTAACAACGACCAAAAATATTGCGAAATACCCTGCCATACTAATTAATTCCTTAACCTAACCGACTAGTTTTTACTTACCAACTTTCAAAATAGCTAAAAAGGCATCTTGCGGTAACTCAACATTACCTACTTGCTTCATGCGTTTCTTACCATCTTTCTGTTTCTGAAGTAGTTTTTTCTTACGTGAAATATCGCCACCGTAACACTTCGCGATTACGTTTTTACGCAATTGTTTTACTGTTGTACGAGCAATTACGTGAACACCAATAACAGCCTGTATCGCAATATCAAACATCTGTCTTGGGATTAGCTCTTTCAGCTTGTCCGCTAACTGACGACCACGAGTTTGTGCAAAGTCACGGTGACAAATCATCGCCAATGCATCCACTCTTTCACCATTAAGTAAAATGTCTACACGTACCATGTCCGCTTCTTGGAATCTTGTGAAGTTGTAGTCTAGTGATGCAAAACCACGACTGGTAGACTTCAATCTATCAAAAAAGTCCATTACGACTTCAGCCATTGGTAAGTCATAACTTACAGCAACTTGCTTACCGTGATAGCTCATTGCGGTTTGTGTACCACGCTTGTCTATACACAAAGTAATAACGTTACCAAGATACTCCTGTGGTACTAAGATATCTGCTTTACAAATTGGTTCCCTAATTTCTGCAATATCATTAAGAGCTGGCAATTCAGATGGGCTATCAATAGAAACAACTGAGTTATCTTTTTTAAGAATTTCGTAGTTTACGGTTGGTGCTGTTGTGATTAGGTCTAGGTCATATTCACGCTCTAAACGCTCTTGAATAATTTCCATGTGCAGCATACCTAAGAAACCACAACGGAAACCTAAACCCAATGCCGTTGAACTCTCTGGCTCATAAAATAACGACGCGTCATTTAGACTTAATTTACCAAGCGCATCACGGAATGACTCATAATCGTCTGAGCTTACTGGGAATACACCTGCATAAACTTGAGGTTTGATTTGTTGGAAGCCTGGAAGTGGCGCAGTCGCGGCATTAACCGTCGTTGTTAAGGTATCACCAACTGGCGCGCCTAAAATGTCTTTAATACCAGCAATGATAAAGCCTACTTCACCAGTGTTTAGGCTACCTGTGTCTGTTTGTTTTGGCGTGAAAATACCAATTTTGTCTATTTGATGAGATTCACCGGTAGACATAACTTTAATTTTATCGCCTTTTTTCAATGAACCGTGTTTAATACGGACCAAAGATACAACACCTTGATACGGGTCAAACCACGAGTCAATAATCAAAGCTTGAACTGGCCCGTCAACATTACCTTCTGGTGGTGGAATATTTTTAACGATGTCTTCTAAAACATCCTCGATACCTAAACCCGTTTTTGCCGAACACTGAACCGCATCAATTGCATCAATACCAACGATATCTTCTATTTCTTCTGCAACACGCTCTGGATCAGCTTGAGGTAAATCAATTTTGTTTAATATCGCACGAACTTCTAGGTCCATTTCAATGGCGGTATAACAGTTTGCAACGGTTTGAGCTTCAACACCTTGGCCAGCATCAACAACTAACAACGCACCTTCACAAGCTGCCAAAGAGCGTGATACTTCATAAGTAAAGTCTACGTGTCCTGGCGTATCAATGAAGTTAAGTTGGTAAACTTCACCATCTTTTGCTGTGTAATTAAGCGTTACACTTTGAGCCTTGATAGTGATGCCGCGCTCACGCTCAATATCCATTGAGTCAAGAACTTGAGCTTTCATTTCTCGCGTTGTTAAGCCTTCACAGTGCTGAATAAGACGATCCGATAATGTTGATTTACCGTGGTCGATATGGGCGATGATACTAAAGTTGCGAATATGCTTCATAAATTACTGTATTTTAACCTGTAGCCGTTACGTGCTAACTATTGTTAGTCACTGAAAATAAGCGAATTAAACTTAACGCTTTACAAAAAAACCTAATGATTACTGCAACTGCAACTCATTTTGTTACAACAGGAATTCCAATTCAGGTTTTTGCTAAATATAAATATGCGTAAAAAGGGCGCAATTTTACACGTTTATCTTGTTACGCTCCACTGTTTTAGTAGTTAATTAACTATCAACAGGTTTAACGGGAATGATCTCAGGTCGTATGCTGAGTAATTGCGGAAGATATTTATCAGAAGGTGAAGACGCTAGTTTTTTTCGGGCGACAACAAACCCTAAGTAACCACCTAAAAACGTGGACAATATTACTAACCCTTCGTTTATTTCCATAAACTCTGTAAGCCAATATTGAGTTACTAAACAAAAAATGAGGGCTGAAAATATTGGCATTAAATAAATCCAAAAGGCACCTTGAATTAAGCTTTCTTCTGGAATGCCGATTTCCACTTGGTCGCCAACTTGGGCATTAAGACTATTAGCAACTTTATTGATGACAGATTTACCAGCAAACGCCTCAGCCACGGCACTTGTGCCGCAGTTACTTTTTGCAGCACAGGTTTTACAGGTAGATTTAACCGCCGTTTCTACCCAAATTGAATCTTGGTCTTTTTCAACAACAATGCCTAACTCTTTAATCATGTTATTTACTTTTTACGCTTTTCGCTATTTTAAACGCAGTTTCCGTAGGCAACATGCCCACAACTGTTACATCAAAGCCATCGGCGTGAACCATTACAAATGACGTGCCGCCATCTTTTAATACTAAAGGGCTATTAAAGCTCTCAATTGGGCGTTGCACATATACCGAATACTCAACTAAACCATCACTAAACAAGTAATAGTCTGCAACTTCACGGTTAATAGAGACATGGTGTCTATCGCTTTTTAATAACTCAAATCCATTTGGTGTATATTCAAGCTGCCAGTTATTTGTTTGTTGATTCATTGCTATTGCCGTATTTGCGACCTGCGGCAATTGAATTTCAAACAGTTTATTTATTTCTTCATTCGGCTCTGTTAAATAAGAAAGGTGTGTCATTAGTACTTGCTCTACTACTTCACCCTGTTCATCGATGTACGCCATTCTTAGAGGTAAACCACTAATGACATCTATCCAAACCCAAAAGTTATAGGCTTCTTTGGTAACAGACTCTACTCTAATTAACTGCGCTGAGCGCCCCGCAATTTGACTTTTACTAACTAAAACAAACTGGTAACTATCTACTAAATCACCAAAGTCTTTATAAAAGATAGCGGGAATGAAATTTCGAATACTCACTCCACTAATTGAATATGGTTCTTTATTGGATTCAAAAAACGATAACGTTTGGTTTTTTCTAATGGCCGTTATGCCATTGCCTATGAGCGGTGACACTCGCTCAATCTCAACTTCAGTGCCATCATCATTAACTTTAAATCCATGCGTCCACTGATAGGACTCCGTCTTTTCACCTTTTAAAGTCACAATTCCAGCTTCAAAATTACTTTTGGTGAGTGCTTCTTGCAATTTTTTCAACCAATAAGCGGCATTTATCTTTTCGCCATTTGGGGTAGTAGCCTGTTGAGGTTGAGCTTCAGATTGAAGTTGTTGTTCTTTAAGTTGAGGTTGGGCTTTAGACTGTGATTGAGCTTCAGACTGAAGTTGTTGTTCTTTAGACTGAAGTTGTTGTTCTTTAGACTGAAGTTGTTCACTTTCAGGTGCTACCACTTTAGTGGATGCAGTTGCGGTGGATGCAGCACTCGTGCTGTAAACAAAACAGGTGATCAATAAAAATAAAATACGCACTTAATACAATCCTTTAGATTTCTACGAAGACAAACACTAGATACAAAAAAGCCTGCCGATGATATCAAGTTTAATGATAACACCACAGGCTATTCGAGTTTACTCAATTAACGCAATTATTCAGTTATAAACTATTGCTCAATCTTCTTATCTTCTTTTTCCAGCTCTTCTTTATCGTCTGTTGCTCTTAATTGCTGGTTATGATCGGCCATTAACGCGTTGATTCTTGACTGAGTCACTTGATTCGCCGTTGGCTTTTCTTTAAAGCTATCGCTTGAAAGCGAGACTGGTGATAAACCTTGTACTAATGGAACTGGGTTTAACACTGGCGACGTAATCTTGTCTTGGCCAGGGTTCATGTTACTCACACCAACCACGGCTACTAACGCTACAGATGCTGCAATGGCAAATTGCGCACTGCCTTTAAGAAGCTTATGCTCACCAAGCTGAACCACTTTTTGGCTTGCTCGTTGATACCACTTAGGGTGCTTCGCAATTGATGCAACATTTTCCGTTTCGAGTTGGTCAACCATTGGCAATTCAATATCGGCAATGGCTGCCTGAATGCTATTCGCAAAAGAGTCATCATTCACTAGCTCTTGCTCTTTTCTGAGCACATCACCAATCAGGGCATAACGTCCAAAGGTTTGAACGGACTGTTGATCATCTTTAATGCTGTCTAACGCTTGAGTTAACTCATTATTTGTTAACTCATCATCCAGCATTGCTGATAGTGGTTCTTGGTGTTGATTCGTCATAATTACGAACGGCTCCATTTAACGGTTTTCAATTAGCGGTTCCAATTTTGCGTCGATTGCGTCTCGAGCACGGAAAATACGTGAACGAACAGTGCCAATCGGACAACCCATTGCAGTTGCTATTTCTTCATAACTCATACCATCGATTTCTCTTAACTGAATTGCTACTTTTAGCTCTTCAGGTAATTGCTCAATAGTATCGAAAATTACATGTTTTATTTCGTCAGTTAACGCTAAGCTTTCTGGCGACGCATTTTCGCGTAAAGCTTCATTGGTCTCATAATATTCAGCACCTTCAGCGTCCACATCTACATTTGCTGGTCTACGCCCCCTTGCCATCAAATAGTTTTTTGCACTATTTACCGCAATTCGATATAGCCAAGTGTAAAATGCAGCTTCACCTCTAAACCCTGGCAATGCCGTATAAGCTTTAATAAACGCATCCTGGGCAACGTCTTGAACATCTCCGTTGTTGCCTAAATAACGAGAAACCAATCCAATGATTTTATTTTGGTATTTACGTACCAGTAAATCAAATGCTGCTTTTTCGCCCGCTTGTGCTCTTCTGACTAATCCTAAATCTTTGCTCTGCTCGCTCATTCGAGCTACTACTCCCAGTTTTAGCTAGCGACTAAAGTCTGCTAATATCGCGTTTGCTGTAACTATGACTAACGCTTATTGAAAAAGTTCTATTTTTTTTGAATTTTTTTGTAAAATAGACGTACAACGGACATTTGTGAAAGAATTAACGCCTTCCTTTTGCCGCCCTCTCTAGTAAAAATAGAGCTTAACACAATGACTGACTTGGTAAATTTTTAATGTCGAATGAAACGCAACACTCAACAGATTGTTTGATTATTGGTAGCGGTGCTGCCGGATTAACACTGGCTTTAAGCATTGCCGACAAGGCAAATGTCATCATTTTAAGTAAATCGGCATTAAAAGAGGGTTCTACACTATATGCTCAAGGTGGCATCGCCGCCGTTTTTGATGAAAACGACAGTATTGAATCTCACGTTCAAGATACGCTCATTGCCGGTGGCCTTTTATGTAATGAAGAAGCTGTGATTCACACCGCTAGTCATGCAAAAAGCTCTATGCAATGGTTAATTGACCAAGGTGTACCGTTTGACCAAGTCACTGGCCCCGACGGTTTAAGTAAATATCATTTAACTCGTGAAGGTGGTCATAGCCACAGAAGAATCCTTCATGCGGCTGATGCAACTGGCAAGGCTGTGCAAACCACGTTACTTGATAGAGTAAAGGCACATCCAAATATTCGTTTATTTGAACGATTTAATGCTTTAGATTTAGTGACAAGTGAAAAGGTTAGTTTGACTGAAACTGCAAAAAAAGTTCACGGCGCTTATGTTTGGAATCGAAATGAAGAACGAGTTGAAGTCGTTCATGCCAAATTTATTACCTTAGCTACTGGCGGCGCAAGTAAGGTTTATCAATATACTTCTAACCCAGATATTGCCAGCGGTGATGGCATTGCCATGGCATGGCGAGCAGGTTGTCGTGTTGCAAATATGGAGTTTAATCAATTCCACCCAACTAGTTTGTATCATGAAAAAGCTCAAAACTTCCTTATTTCAGAAGCGATGAGAGGCGAAGGCGCAAAATTACGTCGTCCTGACGGTACTTGTTTTATGCCCGACTTTGATGAGCGAGGCGAGCTTGCACCAAGAGATATCGTCGCTCGTGCCATCGACTTTGAAATGAAGCGTTTAGGTGCTGACTGTATGTACTTGGACATCACTCATAAAGATGAACAGTTTATCCTAGAGCATTTTCCAACGATATACGCTGCCTGTTTAAAAGTAGGTATTGATATCACTAAAGAGCAAATCCCTGTGGTTCCTGCCGCTCACTACACTTGTGGTGGCGTGATGACAGATTTAACTGGTAAAACAGATATTGATAATCTTTTTGCTATTGGCGAAGTGGCTTATACAGGCTTACATGGCGCAAACAGAATGGCGAGTAATAGCCTTTTGGAATGCATTGTTTTTGCACAAGGGGCCGCTCAACAAATCTTATTAAATTTAGATAACCCACACCAAGATGTCACTATTCCAAACTGGGATGAAAGCTTAGTCACCTCCTCTGCTGAAGACATTTTGATTAGCCATAACTGGCACGAATTAAGATTATTAATGTGGGACTATGTTGGAATAGTTAGATCTGATCGACGTTTGAAAAAAGCACTCAAGCGCATTGAATTAATCAAACAAGAAACTGACGAGTTTTATTCTAGCTTTAGAGTGAGTAATAACCTACTTGAATTACGAAACTTAGTACAAGTTGCACAGCTAATTGTTACTAGCGCACTGTCGAGAAAGGAAAGCAGAGGTTTACATTACACCATTGATTACCCTAACACACTGCCAAGCTCAACGCCGACGGTTCTAATTCCTTAACGTTCAGTCTTGAACTGTAATGGCATATTTAGCATGCGGCTTAATTGCCGCCATTGCTTTAACCCAACTTGATCTTTAAATACCCACATAAGTTTGCCTGCATGACTTTCTTGTTTTTCAAGTAATACGAGTGCGACAGGACCAATGATCCCGCCAAATAGAGGGTTTAAATTAACTTCACTAATGGAATAAGAATGGCTCAAACTGTAATAAGAGTAGCGGTGTTCTATTAGCAGAATAATCGCTAATACTAATAAGCTGGGATTAAATACCAATAAAAACAGTAACCAATATGCCCAGCGCCAACGAGAAAGCGGCCTAACGATGAGGTCAAATTGATTGTTATATTGTTGAGGAAAGTCGCTACGCTCGGTCATATTGTGAGTGTAGCGCTATTTACTAATTAATGTGCTTTAACTCGGTTCAGGATTATTTTCACAACCTTATCTAGGTCCTGATCTCCACATTTTTTATGCCCCATAAACCAAGCAAATAGCTCTGGATCTTCACACGCTAATAGTCTTTGAAATGAAGACTTGTCTTCAGTGGATAACGCGTCATAAGCTTCGTCGACAAATGGTTCGAGCAAAACATCAAGCTCTAACATGCCACGGCGGCAAGCCCACTTTAGTTTTGGTTTAGAATCAAGAAGAAACTTTTTACCACTTTTATCTACATAAACAACTTGCGATTTTGACTCTGACATTATTTAAAATTCACTTTCTTAACGAATGATAGATTGATTATACCGAGCATTTTCAAAAAGGTGTCAATGTTTTTTGATGTTCGCTAAAATACCCTTGTTCTTAAATGTTTCATCCCCATATTTAAACATTATTAATTTTTTAAGCGAATGCCATGACTTCTATAGTTTCACTATCACAATTTGCCGTTATTAAGTTAAGTGGTGAGCAAAACCATTCGTTTTTGCAAGGCCAAGTTACTTGTAACGTAGACGATATTAAAGCATCTGAGTGGCAGGCCGGCGCCCACTGCAACGCCAAAGGTAAAGCATGGTCTACATTTATTGCCTTTGAACAAAACGACGCGCTTTATTTAGTAATGACAAAAGAGAGCGCTGAAGTTTCATTAGCTGAACTTAATAAGTATGGCGTTTTCTCAAAAACAGACATTACAGACGATACCAACAACTGGCACATGTACGGAAGTAATGAAGCCGTTGCTTCACAAAAGAGTATTGAATTAACTCAAGGCCACGTTTTAGTGCTAAGCAGTGAAGAATTAACGGTAACAGCAGATAGTTCAAACGAATGGTGGAATAATGAAGTTCTGTCAGGGCGAGCCCACCTTTTCGCAAAAACGATTGGCGAATACGTGCCTCAAATGATCAACCTGCAAGCGTTAAATTATATTTCGTTTAACAAAGGTTGTTACATGGGCCAGGAAATGGTGGCGAGAATGCGCTACCTTGGTAAGAATAAACGTGCTTTATATTTAGCTGAGACCGACGGTGAATATGATCTAACTGCAGGTGATGACGTATTTAAAGCCATGAATAATAACCGCCGTGCTAGTGGTAAAGTCATTAACAGCACTACTTATAATGGTAAAACCACAGCTCAACTTGTTTTACCAAACGATACAGATTTAAACGATAAGATTTATTTAGACTCTGAGAGTGATCAACATTTTCGTTTGTTACCTCTCCCATACTCACTTGACCAAGACTAAGGATCCTTATGAAGATCGCAGAAAATACCGTTGTTACAATGCATTACGCGGTTAAAGACAAAGAAGACAACCTAATTGATAGCTCTTACGATAATGATCCTCTGGTTTTTATCCAAGGTTCAAAGTTCTTAATTGAAGGCCTAGAAGACGCACTGAATGGTCATGAAAAAGGCGATACTTTTGAAGTGTCTGTTGATGCTGATAACGCATATGGTCCTCGCATGGATGGCCTAGTTCAGCAAGTTGGTAGCGAAATGTTTGCTGACTTTGAAGTTGAGATTGGCATGCAACTGCGCGCAAGCACAGATAATGGCGAGCAAACTGTAATTGTTGTTGATAAAGACGACGAGTCAGTTACGGTTGATGGAAACCACCCTCTTGCTGGTGTTGATCTTAAATTTGACGTAGAAGTATTGGAAGTTCGTGCAGCTACTGCTGACGAAATTGCTCATGGACACGTTCATGGTGCTGGCGGTTGTGGTCACACCCACTAAGAAAATTTTTGCCGTATTAAATACAAAGCCTTTGCCAAACATTTTGGTGAGGGCTTTTTTGTGCCTGAAAAACAATCATTTCCTTTGCTTTTAGCGTTAACTTTAAAGTAATCTGAGTTTGAGTCGACATAGACTTAAGCCTGTTCAAATAATAATAAAAATAAGAAATTACGGCATGAAATCTTTTTGGTTAAACCTAAGCCTCCGATGGAAGCTGCAGCTTGGTTTTATGGCTATTGCCATGATCACTACCATTTACAATCGTTTACTTGCATCAAATGAATTAAAACGCTTAATTGAGCTGGTCGAATCGACCACTAGCGATCCTGTGTTACATGAAAGTATGCAGCAGCAACTTGATGCGTTTTACATCACGTCCATTTGGGATTCTTTACTACAATTTGGTTTGCAGTTTTTTATCATAATGATTGCCGCTAGAATTTTTGTTGCGCCTATTCTCACTCTACTTGAGTCTTTAGAAGCCGTTGAAAAAGGCGACCTAACAAAAAACGTTACTATACATTCCCGTGATGAAATTGGCGCTCTAGAGCACCATTTCAACTTAGTGTTAAAAAAGCTAAATTCAATTCTTACAAATATTGAAGGCTCTACTGTTCATATGGGCCAGTCAGCGTTTCAGATCGCTGCAATATCCAATGAAATTGAATCGATGAGTGAAACTGAAAAAGCCAAAGAGAATGAGATTAAGCAAGCAACAAGTAAAGTCCATGGTGTGGCTACTCAAGTACAGGAAATAGCGCAGCAAGCCAATCAAAAATCAGAGACTGCAGAACAACAGGCTAATAAAAGCTACCAGTCATTAAATCAGTCCGTTGCTCGATTAGACTCTGTTTCCGCTAATATTGATGAAACCTCAAACCAAGTAGAGGAAATCGTTGAGTTTAGCCGCAACATTAATTCTATTTTATCTACCATCAAAGATATTGCTTCGCAGACTAACTTACTTGCTTTGAACGCTGCAATAGAGGCTGCTCGTGCGGGTGAGCAAGGCAGAGGGTTTGCGGTAGTGGCTGACGAGGTAAGAAGCTTAGCGGTAAGATCGCAAAGTTCAGCAGAGCAAATTACAAACATACTGGATGAATTACTCTCTAAGGTAACGAATGCGCAATCCTCAATGCAATTTTTGGTTGATAATATTAATGAAAGCCAAGTGCAAATAAAGGAAACGGCCAGCTCTGTGCAAACCATGCAAGCTGACATTATTGATACTTCAGAACTTAATAAAAACATTGAGAGTGTAGTCCACCATCAAATTGTTAGCTTTAACAATTTGAACACTCAGCTAAACGCTTTATTTAAAACCATATCAAATAATAGCCTTAAAATTAGTAACTCGGCCAACATATCAACCACACTCAATAACTTAACGTCCAGCTTAAAGGCACAACTATCTGGTTTAAGTATAGATAGAAGTTTATGTCCTAAAGAGACTGACAAGTTACTCACTACTAACGAACAACGGGCGGCACAACGAGTAAAAGGCCATAATTTAATTACCCTTCGAGGCCCATTTGGACAATATGATGGCTTATCTAGCAATATTAGTCAGACTGGAATTGGCGCTATGCTAACCAACTCAATTCCAGACTCAGCGTTAAATGAAGAGTTGACGTTGGCACTTCGTTTACCCAATACCGGCTTAAGTCAGTATCAGCAACAAAGTCTTATTGAGATCCCTGCTCAAGTGGCTTGGCAAAAGAGCAACAATGAAAAGGTAGCGATTGGGCTCATGTTTAATACAAAAGATAAACAACATCAAAAAGCGATTAAGGACTGTATTGCTTTTTACCAACAATAGCCGCTAATAGAGAATCACATTTTAGTTTTTTAATTAGCCGGTAAAGACCATTAAAGCGCAGCTCAAAGATTATTCAGGGGCTAGGGTTTATGTGGACTCTATAAAGTCGACCCAGTTGACTAGCAATTCGATAAAGTCAGCAATGCCGCACTGGCATTTCATTTCCCAGTCCATTAGGCTTGACTCTTCAGATTGAAAGTTCGTTGATTCAAAGCAACTATTGTGTTGTATTAATACTTCGTCACCGTCTGTGGTTAATGTCCACTCGGTAAAGGCAATTGATTCTGGTTTGCTTTCTATCTCTAAAATAAAAGACTCAATCGCTTTAGTCTCGCCTCTTTTAGGTGTGAAAATTTCGTTTAAGAAACGGGCCACTGCAACGTGTTCTCCAGAAATATGTAACTGGTGCTGCTTCTCATAAGTATCGTAAACAAAATCAACGTCCATTTGGGCTCCTAATTAAGAATTATAAGGGAATGACCTACTCCTGGAGTATAGCAACAAAGTGCACTTGTCCCGAGAGCTTGTGAGACATTTCTCACAAACAGTGCAGACTTAGAGTAAAATTTTGCTCAAATCAGCAACAACACAAGCCTAAATCATTGTTTTAGCAAAATATTATCCCAAAATTGAATATTAAAAGAATTATCAGTAATTTTTTTCTCTATTTGAATATTCTTAGATTTTAATTTCTAGTTAATATAGATAGCACTTAACGACGAGAGTGCAACAGGATTTGTCACACAGGGAACGGAAACGCTGGAAGCGATAAGGGATTTAATTAGGAGTGCAGGAGCACCACTAATGGAAAGGAACAAGGAAGGCAGGACGCCAGGAAAAAAAGGATCGGATACGTAGGATGCGTTAGGGATAGAAAGGGGAAAGCAAGGAGCTTTGAGAAGGACTTTAAGGATTACATGGAGCAGGACGTCGACGGAGTTGACTGCAGGGAGCCTATAAGGAAGACGGACTGGATGGATTCAGTTTTTAGGATGCCGGAAAGTATATAAAAGAAGCAGCTTAGGCTGCTTTTTTTATACCTGGAATTTACCAACTGCGTTACTTCTCTAGATTTTAATAGCCTAAAATTTACGTTCAATCGGGCAAAAAAAAAACGCTCAACTGAGCGCTTTTATTATTACTTCATATCTTACATATTAATGCTTAAGGCATTAACTGGTCTTGGTCTTCACCTTCTTTTTCAATAACCGTCGGCATTAGGTCCTCTTTACTGATACCTAAGCTTAATGCTATTGAGCTTGCTACATAGATAGATGAATAAGTACCTATCACAACACCAAATAGTAATGCTGTCGCGAACCCTTTAATCAACTCACCACCAACAACCAGTAGGGCAATCAATACTAGAGCCGTCGTAATTGAGGTAATCATAGTACGATTTAACGTTTGAGTTAACGATATGTTAATGATCTCTTCTGGAGAGCCTTCACGCAGTTTTCTAAAGTTTTCTCTTATACGGTCCGACACAACAATGGTGTCATTAAGGGAATAACCTATAACCGCTAAAATGGCTGCCAATACTGTTAGGTCAAATTCAATTCCTAAAACACTAAATAACCCTAATGTAATAAGAACATCATGCGCCAACGCTGAAACTGAACCCAAAGCGAATCTCCATTCAAAGCGAAGAGCAACGTAAATAAGAATACAGATAAGTGCCGTTAGCATTGCTAAGCCGCCTTGATCTCTTAATTCGTCACCAACACTTGGACCAACAAACTCAATACGACGTTTAGTTGCCGTAGAGTCCATTTCTTGAAGCGCTTCCATAATTACATCGCCAATCATAGCAGATGTAATTTTCTCACCATTAGCTTCATCAACTGACTTCTTTTGAGGTGCTAAACGAATCAACACTTCTTTACTTGAGCCAAAGTTTTGAACCGTTGCATCACCAAAGCCAATTTCGTCCATTACTGAACGTATCTTTTTAAGATCAGCACTTTTCTCGAAAGAAACTTCAATTAAGCTACCGCCAGTAAAGTCTAAACCCCAGTTTAGCCCTTTTGTGGCAAATGAACCTAACGCTGCTATTACTAATAAAATTGACAATATGCCTGAATAACGGCGAATTGACATGAAATTAATAACTTTTGAATCTAAATTTAATAATTGCATTTTCTATTGCCCTATCAGATAGATAACTTGTCTATTTTCTTGCCGCCCCACACTGCATTGACAATGGCACGAGTACCAACAATTGCAGTAAACATTGAAGTGGCAATACCAATTGCTAAGGTAATAGCAAAGCCTTTTACAGGACCAGTACCAATGGCAAACAAAATAACCGCCGCAATGAAGGTTGTAATGTTCGCATCCGCAATGGTTGAGAAAGCACTATCATAACCATGGTGTATTGCTTGTTGAGGACTACGTTTATCTCGCAATTCTTCTCTTATACGTTCAAATATAAGAACGTTAGCATCTACCGCCATACCAACCGTAAGAACGATACCAGCGATACCAGGCAAGGTAAGTGTTGCACCAGGTATCATAGACATAACACCAATGATTAATACTAAGTTTGCTGCTAATGCTGCGTTTGCAACAAGGCCAAACTTTTTATAATAGAACAACATAAATACTAGAACTAAGCCAAAACCAAGTAGCACCGCTGTCATACCAGCATTAATATTTTCTTGGCCTAAGCTTGGTCCAACAGTACGTTCTTCAACAATCTGAATTGGCGCAATAAGCGCACCAGCACGAAGCATTAACGCTAAGTTATGAGCTTCAGCAGAGGTATCAATACCTGTAATTGAGAAACGGCGTCCTAAACGACTTTGAATCGTCGCGATCTGGATAACATCTTCAATTTTCTTAAGTTTTGCTACACCATTTTCATCTTTTTGCTCTGTCGGCTTATATTCAATGAAGACAACCGCCATTGGATTACCAACGTTGTCTTTAGTCATAGCAGACATCTTGTTGCCGCCTTTAGTATCTAAATTAATAGTTACTTGAGGCATACCGTATTCGTCAAAAGAACTCTGAGCATCAACGATATGATCACCAGTTAAACGAACGCGCTTTTCTAGCAATACAGGACCACGAGGAGCACTTTCGTATAACTTAGCTTTCGGTGGTACTCGACCACGCATTGCAGCACCGATGTCACCATTTTGATAAACCATTTTAAATTCTAGAGTTGCCGTAGCACCTAGGATTTCTTTAGCTCGAGCAGTATCTTGAACACCTGGTAATTGAACGACTATACGATCTTGACCTTGACGTTGAACCAAAGGCTCAGCAACACCAAGCTCATTTACTCGGTTACGAATAATAGTAATATTTTGATCAACAGCATACTGACGTGTTTCTTTGATCTTTTGCTCGCTCATGCGGATCAGAACATCGAACTCATCAGTATTATAATCGTCAGATACTACTAAGTCTGGATAACGCTTCGCTAAGAATCGACGAGCTTCGTCTAAATCTTCTTCATTACGCATTTCAACACGAACTGCATCAAGCTTGATTTCACGCTTAATGCCACGGTAACGTAACTTTTCTTCGCGTAAATCAGCTCTAAAGTCTTGCACCATTTGCGTGTATGACTTATTCATTGCTTCGTTCATATCAACTTCCATTAGGAAGTGAACGCCGCCACGTAGATCAAGGCCAAGTTTAAGTGGGCTAGCACCAAAGGCTTGTAACCACTCTGGCGTAGCCGGAGCCAAGTTCAGCGCAACAATATATTCATCACCTAAAGAGTCACCAATCGCTTCTTTAGCTTTTAATTGATCTTCTTCATTTGTAAGACGAACCAAAATACGGTCATCTGCTAATTCACTTTTTTTGTAAGGAATTTCAGCAGCGTCTAATTTTTTAAGTACATCATCAAGTATAACTTCTGATACTTGAGCACCGCGTAGGCCAGAAACCTGAATTGCAGGATCTTCACCATATAAGTTAGGAGCGGAATACAAAGCGCCGATGAGTAAAATCATCACCACCATTACGTATTTCCACATTGGATATTTGTTTAACACGAATGAACCCTTTTCGATTTTCAAATATAAAAAAACCAGCCGATATCCGGCTGGTTGTTCAGTTTATTACACTGACTTGATAGTGCCTTTTGGCAATACAGTGTTAATAGACGCTTTTTGAACCATCACTTCTGTACCTTCTGCAAGCTCAACTTTTACGAAGTCTTTGTCGTCAGATACTTTAGTGATTTTACCGATTAGGCCACCGGCTGTTAACACTTCATCACCTTTGCTCAAAGAGCTTACAAGGTTCTTGTGCTCTTTTACACGCTTAGCTTGTGGACGGTAAATCATGAAATAGAAAATTAGCGCAAAAATCACTAACATAATGATCATGTCTGGACCAGCAGCTGCGCCTGGAGCACCTGCAGCAGCGTGGGCGTTAGAAATAAATAAACTCATTGGAATCCCCTAAAATAGTTTCTTATATTTTTTAAATTATGATGATTGATATAAGGACTGGTTATTGCACTTACAATAGCCAGCCTAGTTATTTTTATTTTGTTATTCAGCGTTAACTGCTGGCGCACCTTCATCCGATAAAGGTGGAACTGGTAAGTCACGACGAGCATAAAACTCAGCAACATACTCTTCCAAGCGGTTTTCTTCAATCGCATCACGCAAGCTTTGCATCACACGTTGGTAATATCTAAGGTTGTGAATGGTATTCAAACGCGCACCTAAAATCTCATTACACTTGTCTAAGTGATGTAAATAAGCACGAGAGTAGTTTTCACAGGTATAACAATCACAGTTGTCATCAAGGCGAGAAGTATCGTCTTTATGTCTTGCGTTACGAATTTTGATTACGCCGCCAGTGATAAACAAGTGACCATTTCTAGCATTACGCGTTGGCATAACACAGTCAAACATGTCGATACCACGACGAACTGATTCAACTAAATCTTCTGGCTTACCTACACCCATTAAGTAACGAGGTTTGTTTTCTGGTAATTTATAAGCCGTTGTATCAAGAATGTTGATCATGTCTTCTTTTGGCTCACCAACTGACAAGCCACCAATAGCATAACCGTCGAACCCAATTGATTCTAAGCCAGCTAATGATACTTCACGTAAGTCTGGATACATACCACCTTGGACAATACCAAACAGCGCAGATTCACTATCACCATGCTCTTCTTTAGAACGCTCCGCCCATCTAAGAGATAACTCCATAGATGATTTGGCTTCTTCGCGTGTCGCTGGGTATGGCGTGCATTCGTCAAAAATCATAACAATGTCAGAGCCTAAATCACGTTGAACCGCGATTGAACGCTCTGGCGTAAGCATGATTTTTTCACCGTTAATTGGTGAACGAAACTCAACGCCCTTCTCAGAGATTTTACGTAAATCACCTAAACTAAATACTTGAAAACCACCTGAGTCAGTAAGGATTGGTTTATCCCAACCCATAAAGTCATGTAAATCACCGTGTTTTTTGATGATTTCTGTACCAGGACGTAACATTAAGTGAAACGTGTTACCTAGACAAATGTGAGCACCTGTCTCTTTCACTTCATCTGGCGTCATGCCTTTAACCGTACCGTAAGTACCAACAGGCATGAAAGCGGGAGTTTCTACTGTTCCGCGCTCAAAATGCAGTTTTCCGCGACGAGCCTTGCCGTCAGTGTTCATTAATTCAAACTTCATGTGCGTCTCTTAAATTCTGCTTTAAGTCACTAGTTACCTAGCTTAAATTTGCCGCCATTATATCGAATGCCGGTGCGAAAATCGCCTATTTTGATAGGCAATTCACTACTTTTACTTTGTATTATTTTGCTTAGTTAAAAACATCGCGTCGCCATAACTAAAAAAGCGATACTCATTGGCCACCGCTTCGTTGTAACCGTTTAAGATATTAGCCTTACCAGCAAACGCTGACACTAACATAATCAAGGTGGATTCTGGTAAATGGAAGTTCGTTACCATGGCATCAACTACTTGAAATTCATAACCTGGATAAATAAAAATATCTGTCTCGCCAGTAAACGGTTTTAAGTCCGAAATCTTGCCGTCTTCCATACCACTTTTCCAAGCAGCTGACTCCAACGAACGAACCGATGTAGTACCAACAGCAATGACACGTTTACCGTTACTTTTTGTTTCTTGAATTGCCTTTACAACTGATTCAGGAACATCTGCATACTCTGAATGCATTTTATGGTCGGTCACACTATCAACGCGAATAGACTGGAAAGTACCAGCCCCAACGTGAAGCGTTACAAATGCCGTATTAACGCCTTTGGCTCTTATTTTTTCAAGTAGTGCATCGGTGAAATGCAATCCCGCCGTTGGCGCAGCAACTGCTCCAGGCTTATCGTTGTAAACCGTTTGGTAACGTTCTTTATCGTCTTCAGTATCAGGCCTGTCAATGTAAGGCGGTAGTGGCATATGACCATCTGATTCTAAAATCTCTAAAACTTTACTCTGATCACCAAAGTGAAGCTCAAACAAGTCATTGTGACGAGCGATCATGGTTGCTGATGAACCACCTTCAAAATCGATAACATTGCCAGGTTTAGGCGCTTTATTTGCTCTTACGTGTGCTAAAACGCTGTGTTCGTCCAACATTCTTTCCACTAAGATCTCAACTTTACCACCCGTGGACTTCTGACCAAACATTCGGGCAGGAATGACACGCGTATCGTTAAAGATCAATAGATCACCAGGTTCTACTAACTCAACAATATCAGCAAAGTTACGGTGATTGATATCACCACTATTACCATCAAGTTGCATCAAACGACTCGCTGTACGCTCAGCTTTAGGCGCCTTAGCAATTAACTGCTCTGGTAATTCAAAATGAAAATCAGCGACTTGCACTTTAGACCTCAACATCATAAAAAATTTGGTGGGTATTGTACCAGTGTTTTTGACCTTACCCCACAAAAACAGACTGTTTACAAAGAGATCACTTGTTAAATTGAGTTTTAGTTTATACAGTTAGGTGAGTTTATTTTTATATGGTTGATTCGATGTCCAAGCTGTTGCCGTTATTACTTATTTCACCAAACTTCCATACTAAAAGATTACTGATGCAAAAAATTAGTAACCTACAACTGTTCGACATTGATGTAGTCCCTGATAGTGAAACGGCAATTGAGCATTTAAAGCAAACCAAGTATCAATTTATTATCTCCGAAATATCAATTGGTAAGGTAGATGGTTGGAGCCTTTCGAGTTTAATTCGCTCTGACATTTATCAATGTGATAAACAAATACCTATTGTATTAATAACCGATACACACTGCGAGCGAATCGCTGAGGCAACGGCTAAATCCTTTGGCATTAACGCTGTGGTAACCACGGAAGAAATTGCTAGATTAAATGAGATTTTAGCAGATGCTTTTTCTAGCCAAATCCCTGTAAATACAAGACTGACGACCCTTTCCGTTATTAGTGACCCAGCTCTTAGTGACCAGTTAAACAACCTTTTTTCTAGCAAGTTTGTTACCGTTGAAGCGGAGAGTGCAAAGCAAGGTCTGGCGATTATTAGACAGCAAAATGTTGATCTTGTGGTTATTGATAGTGATCTTGAAAACGACGCGA
The DNA here is from genome assembly GCF_039523615.1 of Psychrosphaera haliotis. Taxonomy (NCBI): domain Bacteria; kingdom Pseudomonadati; phylum Pseudomonadota; class Gammaproteobacteria; order Alteromonadales; family Pseudoalteromonadaceae; genus Psychrosphaera; species Psychrosphaera haliotis. The sequence goes on from NZ_BAAAFQ010000004.1 coordinate 626,055, forward strand.
CACTTGCACTGTTAAATACCATCAGGCAAGAAAAGCCAGAATTATCAGTGGTTGTTATTGTTCCTAAAAACGACACAAGCCGTGCGGAATTTTATATGATCCACGGCGCAAGTGACTTTATTTACAACCCTATTAACGTATCCAGAATTATTAATGTTTGTGAACGAGCTGCACAACGAAATGACTTTATTATTAGTAACAAGCAGTTTGCAGAAAAGGTAACGTTACTTGAGTTGAGCAAACAAAAGTTTCAAAACTTGTCAGATGCACATACTAAACTGCTTGAAAATCTCAGCTCCGTTGTATTAGAACTAGATACAACCGGTAGAATTAAATTTGTTAATAAGGCTTGGGAAGCCTTAACTGGATATAGTATTGAAGATTCACTTAACCTTCCTCTTGTTGAGTTTATTGAGTTTGACGAATTAGGATCACAGCGTTTTAATCATCAGTTAAATGGCATTTTAATGCAGTCTGTAACAAGTACGACCGCTGAGCTAAAAATTAAAACAGTGAAAAACAATTCGGTTTGGGTGGAAATCCGTTTACATCAGCTTTATATGGATGGTTTTGTACAAGGTATTACGGCTACTCTAGATAATATTGATGACCGAAAACAAGCAGAGGAAAAGTTACAACACCTTGCATTACACGATACGTTGACTGGTCTTTATAACCGCTACTATTTTGATAATGAGTTGAGTCGACTAACTCTGTTAGCTTCACGCGGTAAAGAAACCCACAGTTTGCTATACATCGATTTAGATCACTTTAAGGTTATCAATGATACTGAAGGTCATCAAATGGGTGACTTAGTATTAAAAGAGGTGGCACAAATACTAACATTAAGACTGAGACAGTCCGACATCTTATGTCGTGTTGGTGGTGACGAATTCATAATACTCTTAGCTGAAACAAAACTACAGAATGCTATTAATATTGGCGAAAGTATCTGCCAACAAATAGCCGCTGCTCATTTTCAGTTTGGAAATACAACTTATAAAATTAGCGCATCAATAGGCGTTTCTGAAATTGACGGTGTATCAACACCTGCGGAATACCTAAGGCAAGCCGACATTGCACTTTACGTTGCCAAAAAGAAAGGTAGAAATAGGACTCATAGCTATGAGACTGATGATGTTGATTCCACAAAGCAACTAGACAATATGAAGTGGGTGCAAAAGCTTCAGCAAGCCGTCATTGATGATCAACTCGTGATGCACTTTCAACCTGTTTGGGATTACAAAAATGACTGCGTGGGTTACTTTGAAGCGCTCGTTCGTCTTCAAATTAACGACTCTATTACTTACCCTAACGAGTTTATCCCTGCCTTAGAACGTGCAGAGGATGTTAGTTTCTTAGATCATCAGGTGATTAACAAAACGATCAAACTTATTAAAGAAAACCCAGGTTTACATAAAGTAGCAATAAATCTATCTGGTCAAGCCTTCTCAGATGAAAGGCTGTTACCCTTGATCAAGGAAAAGCTATCCTTTTATCAAGTATCCGGAGAGCGCATTATATTTGAACTGACCGAGTCTGCTAGTTTAACGAATGTCAGTGGCACTAGAAGAATGATTGAACAGCTGAGCTTAATGGGTTGCCAGTTTTCTATTGATGACTTTGGTACTGGCTTTAGTACCTTTTCTTACCTTAAAGAGTTACCCGCGCATTCCGTAAAAATTGACGGCAGTTTTGTAAAAGATATGATTTCTAGTGATATCGATCGGACGCTAGTTACGGCTATCGCAAATGTTGCTATGGTTTTGAAAAAGCACAGTGTTGCTGAGTTTGTTGAAACAAAAGAGATATTTAACCATCTTGATGATATCGGCGTGACTTACGCACAGGGCTATTATATTAGCAAGCCGTTGCCACTTTCTGATGCCCTTAAATTTAAGTTCACTCCTTAAAAACGCAAAAATAAGTAACGTAAGTAGACAAACCTTTTGATAACTTAACTTTTGTCTGGGTTTTCAGGCATAAAAAAAGCTGCTTAAGCAGCTTTTTTTTATTTCAGTGATTAACGATTAACGTTTTGCAATTGCTTTCGCAATATCTGAATCACCAAAACCATTAGCAGAAGCCCAGTCTAAATCGCCTGAACTTGCAAAGTGAGAAGCTGGCATACGCTTAACCATAAATACGCCTACCGCTTTTGCATTTTTTTGCATTGCATAACGAACTAAAGGTTCACCACCACAAGTAACACCATCATAAATATTTCTTAATTTAACACCAGCGTTCTTCAGCTTTTTGCGAAAACGACCTTTATTGTCGCTCGCTACGTTGTCACAAACACCCGCTAAGAAAGACGCTACGTCGTTTGCTTTAGCCGGTGCACTTACCGACATTACGCTCAACAATACGACAGTTGATAAAAAAGCTACAATTGACTTCATTTTGATTCTCTTTTTTTAAATTTTCTGAACACTACCACAGAATTTTAGTATATCAAGTCCAACCATTACTGAAAAGTTTATCATTCAAACTTCTGCAATGTTACGAACTCATAATTGTATAGGTTTTTTTCGTCTGACAAGTGGCTTTCTTGTTCAACTTTTTTCCAGTTTCCAACTTCAGACCAGTCAGGAAAAACAGTATCGCCTTCAACGTCTAAATCTATAAATGTAAGATATAAAGTGTCAGCCTTCGGCAGGAACTGTTTATATATATTACCACCACCTATAACCATTACCTCTGCAACATCTGCCACTAAAGCTAATGCAGAGTCGGGACTATTAACCGAAGTAACGCCATCAAAGTGCCAACTATCATCTCGCGTCACTACAATATTTTTCCTGCCTGGTAGCGGTCTACCAATTGACTCAAAGGTTTTTCGCCCCATGATAACTGGCTTGCCTAACGTTACCTTTTTAAAGTGTTTAAGATCTGCTGGCATATGCCAAGGCATGTCATTGTCTTTACCAATAATACGATTTTTGGCCATTGCTGCTATAAGTGATATTTTTGTCATAAGTCCGCTGTATAAAAAAGCCTTCCGAATAGGAAGGCTATAATAGATAATTCTAGACTAGTTATAAACTATTAAGGTTTATAAATTACTTCAACGTCATAGTCGTCTTCGTTCCAATCATCGTCGTCATCTTCATCGTGTTCATCCATAGCCGTGTTGTGGTATGAGTCCCACTGGAAGTCGACTTTCTCTTCTTCCTTCGTCATGGCTTCACGAGGCATATCTTCAAGCGCGTCAGATAAATCATTGCAAAGCTCTTTAGTGTTTAAACCTTGAGATGCTGATATCTGATAAATTGGACCTTCCCAACCTATCTGTTCAGTAATTTCTTTACAACGTTCATTAGCTTCATCTTCCGGCATCAAATCAATTTTGTTAAATACTAACCAACGAGGTTTAGCGGCTAACTTTTCGCTATATTGCTCCAACTCACCAACAATGACTTTGGCATTTTCAACTGGATCTGAACCATCTATAGGTAAAATATCAATAAGATGAAGTAATACTCTACAACGTTCTAAATGACGTAAGAATCTGATCCCTAGACCAGCGCCATCAGCTGCGCCTTCTATCAAACCAGGAATATCCGCGACAACAAAAGAATTACCTGCACGAACAACACCAAGGTTAGGTACCAGAGTTGTAAATGGATAATCGGCTACTTTTGGTTTTGCTGCTGAAACTGAACGAATAAACGTTGATTTACCAGCATTTGGTAGACCCAACATACCTACGTCAGCAAGCAATAATAGCTCAAGCTGTAGGTTACGGATTTCACCTTGCGTACCATTAGTTTTTTGACGAGGAGCTCGGTTTACACTGCTTTTAAAGCGAGTATTTCCCAAGCCGTGGAAACCGCCTTTGGCAACTAATAGCTTTTGGTCAACTCTTGTTAAGTCACCAATTATCTCGCCAGTATCTAAATCTCTTGCACGAGTACCAACTGGCACTCTTAAGATACAATCTTCACCACGAGAACCTGTACATTGACGACCTTTGCCATTCTCACCGCGCTGAGCTGTATGAAAACGCTCAAAACGGTAGTCTATTAACGTATTCAACCCTTCGTCAGCTAGCAAATAAACGTCGCCACCGTCGCCACCATCGCCGCCGTCTGGGCCACCCATGGGAACATATTTTTCACGACGGAAAGAAACGGCACCATTACCACCATCTCCGGCGTCGACTTTTATTTCAACTTCATCTACAAATTTCATTTTAGCCAACTAACTCTTTGATTAAATCACTTGTAACTATAAGACTGAAGCGCTAAGTCTGCCAGTCTGCTACTACTATGTTTTTAACAAACAAAAAACCCCGCAATAGCGGGGTTTCAAATTTGTAACTACCGTCAGCCTTATTCAGCTACGATGCTTACGTATTTACGGTTAAGAGGACCTTTAACGTCGAATTTTACTTTACCGTCTGAAGTAGCGAACAACGTGTGATCACGACCCATACTAACGTTTGTGCCAGCGTGGAATTTAGTACCACGTTGACGAACGATAATGTTACCAGACAATACTGATTCGCCACCAAAACGCTTAACACCTAAACGTTTGCTTTCTGAATCACGACCGTTACGAGTACTACCACCAGCCTTTTTATGTGCCATTTTTAAGTACCTTCTTAATTAAGCGTTAATGCCTGTAATCTTCACTTCAGTGAACCATTGACGATGGCCCGCTTGTTTACGTGAATGCTTACGACGTTTAAATTTAACGATTTTAATCTTCTCACCACGACCGTGAGAAACAACTTCAGCTGAAACCTTTCCACCAGCTACTACTGGACTACCGACTTTAACATCGTCACCGTTAGCAACTAATAACACCTGATCAAACTCAACTGTAGAACCAGTTTCTACGTCAAGTTTTTCTAGACGAATGGTTTGGCCTTCAGCAACACGGTGTTGTTTACCACCACTTTGGAATACCGCGTACATATTACTCCGTCTCCTGTGCGCTTTTCGCACAAATTAATTCTGTAAAACAGGGCGCGAATTCTAAATGACTACGGCCATGAGCGCAAGTGTAATTTGCCTTTAATTTAATAAAAGTTTGTATTTTGTAAATTTGCGTCCTTATATCCTTCAATTGTTGGACTTAATCGATAATTTTTTGGGTATTTTTTGTTTGTCAGGTAAACTTCGGTCTCAAAATCATAAGCAACCAAAAACTGCGGTACATGAATATAAAAAACATTCTCGAACTGGCTGAAAATGACATGCAAGAAGTAAACGCATGCATAGCAGCGCAATTAAAATCTGATGTCGCTTTAATTAACCAATTAGGGATGTATATCGTTAATAGTGGTGGCAAACGAATAAGGCCAATGCTTACTGTTTTGGCTGCCCAAGCTCTTGGTTATAAAGGTGATAAACACCACACTTTAGCTGCAATAATAGAGTTTATTCATACTGCAACACTACTGCACGATGATGTAGTAGACGAGTCTACTCTGCGCAGAGGAAAGGAAACAGCGAACGCTGTTTTTGGTAATCAAGCTAGTGTTTTGGTTGGTGACTTTTTATATACCCGTTCTTTCCAGATGATGGTAACGCTAGACTCGATGCGAGTCATGAATATTTTGGCAGATGCTACAAACACTATTTCTGAAGGTGAGGTTTTACAGCTAATGAACTGTAATGATCCAGATACCACAGAAAAAAGTTACTTCGATGTTATCTATGGCAAAACAGCTCGTTTATTTGAAGCTGCGACTCAGTTAGCTGCAATCATTTCTGGTGCCAATGAAAACATAGAGAAAGCCATGCAGCTATACGGCATGCATTTAGGCACCGCATTCCAGTTAATTGACGATGTTATGGATTACAGTTCTGATGCCGACGATATGGGAAAAAATGTAGGCGATGATCTTGCAGAAGGGAAACCAACATTACCTTTGCTTTACGCAATGTGGAATGGCAATGAGCAACAAACTGCACTCATAAAAGACGCCATAGAAAATGCAAATGGAATGGACAACTTTGACGCTATCATGTTGGCATTAGAAGAAACCAAAGCCATTGAATACGTTACTGAAAAAGCCGAAATAGAAGCAGATAAAGCAATTGAAGCATTATCTTTGATTCAGGACAATCCATTTAAACAAGCATTAATAGGCTTAGCCCATACTGCCGTAAATCGCACAGCCTAATACCCTAGACTGTGCGTCTATTTAGCGCTATTTCAATTATTCAGGTTCCATTCCAGGGCCATTTGGGCCACCGACTTCACATTTTTCACCTATTGAAGTGACTACGAATTCAGTTCTAGGGCCTGGTTCTAACCAGCGCCACCCAGCACTATTATTTCCATAGGTTGGGCAAGGTAGGTATTCTACGCTTGCAACTAAATTTTTGCTTGCATCCGTATAGTACGTGTTCACCAACTTATTTTCTTGGTGTCTAACGGCACCAGAGTTAAATGAAACTACTAAAATTGTTGCTGTAGCCAAAGTCAACATAATTAAATTTTTCATATATTTCCTTATTAAATTTAAATGAATGCACAAGTTGCTAAAAAAGCAATTGCACTCCTTTATTAATAGATGGTTTCGCTTTTAGTTCAAACACTTAAGTGTAACAAGAGGTTTCAAAAGTTATTCATATTTAAAAATGTAATAAAGTAATACGACAGTATTAAAACCATCTATAGTTAAATAAATGCACCCATTTCTGTTATTTAATTTTTAACTAGGTTTACCAGCTATGAACGTCTTGATACCTCTGTTGGTTATGTTGTGCTTGGTTGCTAGCAGCAAACTTGAAGCCTTACCAACCCCAAAAAAATCTAAAACACATAACGATATACTCTACTATGACTTGGGCCAGACAGGCGGTTGGATTCCATATCAGAAAGGCGCTAACGCCGGTAGCATTGGCGTGTTTGAAGAAGTGATAAATCACATTTCTAATATCTCTGGCATTCCTTTTAAGCCTGTTAACTTTCCTCCTAAACGAGCGGAAAAAGCACTTCTTAGTGGCTTAGTTGACTTTGATTTTATGTGTTTGGAGTGGTTTACCAATGGTATTGATGAATCTAAGTTTGTGGTTACTGAGCCCATCTTCCAAATATCAGAAATGTTTGTTGTAAAAAAAGCAACTCAGCATAATCTCACCTCCCCTCATTCATACTTTGGTAAAGACATTGGTACTATCGCGGGATATTTTTATCTTAATGACAACAAATTTAATCGAATCGATTTTTTAAATGAGCAACAAGTTATTTTAGGTTTAAAGAACGATCGGTTTGGAGTCGCTATTCTTGAGCGGGAGGTAGCCCGACACTGGGCTAAAGTGCATGACGTTGATATTGATTTTCCTCTTGTCCATACCACTGGATTAATTCGATTACGTCTTCGTATTGAGAACTTAATACACCTTAAAAAAATAAATGAGGCCATAATTACCATACGGAAAAATGGAGAATTAAGAGACATTCTCAACAAGCATGCTTTAATCTCACACATTCCCAATGAGAATGACGAATAGCGTTTAGCCCCCACTTCTCAAAATATCTTCTTGGGATAAACCAACCTGTCTATTTATCTATTTTTTCTTCCATTCTAATTAATGACTAGCTTGTTTGGTAGTAATAATAAAAATGAAAAGGACAACGTATGAATTCAGTAAAGGTTAGTATCTTAATTACACTTGCCACCGTTATTGCGAGTGTAGCAACACTGGTTAACCTCCCAGAGGGTTTAACTCTTCCTATCCATTGGAACATAAATGGAGAAATAGATCGCTTCGCTGATGCGACTCACGCTCTATTAATGCCGCCTGCTATTATGATTGGTACACTGACATTGTTGTTCGTGCTTAAATATATTGAGCCTAGAAAACAAAATTTACTAGATTCACTCCAAGCCGCAAAAGCCATAATAACGGCTATCATCGTATTTTTTGCGGTGATTGAAGCAAGCTATATCGCTTTGATAATGGGCGTTGATTTTGAAATGCATAAAGTTATTTTGTCAGCCGTAGGTGCATTATTCATAGTAACCGGAAACTACATGACTAAAACGAGAAGTAACTTTTTTATTGGAATAAAAACGCCATGGACACTAAGTAGTGACAGTGTTTGGAAAAAGACTCATCGACTAGGTGGGAAACTATTCATGATCGCAGGTTTAGTCATCATTGTTCTAATTCCTTTTATCGACAATCAAGTCTTAAAGGTCGTTCTTCCGGTAGTGGTGCTTCCAGCGGCGCTTATTCCCGTTGCATACTCTTGGTGGGCCTGGAGGCAAGAGCAAGAGCAAAGCTAGCAATACAGACAAGTAGAAATAAAGTCTTACAAAAACTCAGATATAAAAAAAGCACCCTAAGGTGCTTTTTCTTTACTATAAACAGGCAGTATATTACTTACCGTTTACAAACTCTTCACCAAGAGTAATGTCACCACGTAAGCCTTCAATCATGTCAGCTTTACATTTCTCTTCAAAGTCGCTTAGGTCGCCATAGTGGAAAATCTCTTCAACACCGTTCTTACCAATTAGTACAGGCTGAGCAAAGAAGCGCGCATCTTCACTGTTCACTTCAACGTATGTGTATTCAAATACGTCGTCTTCACCGTTAATTGCGTCAACAAGGCTTAAGCAGAAACGAGCTGCTGCAAGACCCATTGATAAAGTAGCAGAACCGCCACCCGCTTTTGCTTCAACAACTTCAGTACCCGCATTCTGGATACGGTGAGTCAGTTTCTCAAGCTCTTCTTGAGTGAACTCAGCACCTTCAACTTGAGAAAGAAGAGGTAAAATTGTAGTACCGCTGTGACCACCAATTACTGGAACAACGATATCTTCACAGTTTAGGCCTTTTGCTTCAGCAACAAATGCTTCTGCACGGATTACGTCTAGCGTAGTAACACCAAACAATTTAGCTGGGTTGTACTTGCCTTTCGCTTTTAAAGTTTCAGCAGCAATAGCAACCGTTGTATTAACAGGGTTAGTGATAATTGCTGTCATTGCTTCTGGGCAATGGTCTGCAATGCCTTCAACTAATGTCTTAACGATACCCGCATTGATATTAAATAAATCAGAGCGATCCATACCCGGCTTACGAGGTACGCCAGCAGGGATTAAAACAATATCTGCACCAGTTAATGCTTTGTCTAACGCATCTGCACCAAAACCTTCAACTTTTACTTGAGTTGGGATATGGCTTAAGTCAACGGCAACACCTGGAACAACCGGTGCTACGTCATATAATGCTAGTTCAGAACCCGCAGGCAACTGAGTTTTAAGTAATAGCGATAAAGCCTGACCGATACCACCAGCGGCACCTAATACTGCAACTTTCATATTAATCTCCAATTTTAATCAATGATCGAGAAGTAAATTTTGCCGCAACCATACTGAAAGTTCGGCGAAAACTCAATTCGCAATTAGTATTATATGTTGAAATGCATTAAAATTCCGCTCGAGTAGCTGGCAAGGAAAAAATACAATGGCGCAAAACAAGCAAGAAGCATTAATCAAAGCATTTAAAGAACTTTTAAACGAAGAACGATTCGGTTCACAGATAGATATCGTCGACGCATTAAAAAATCAAGGTTTTGACAATATTAGTCAATCAAAGGTATCTCGTCTACTTACTCGTTTTGGCGCGGTGCGCACACGTAATGCAAAACAAGAAATGGTTTATTGCCTTCCAGCTGAGCTTGGGATGCCTACTGCAAAAAGCCCACTTCGCCAATTAGTTTTGGATATCAACCACAATGAAGCAATGGTTATTATAAAAACAAGCCCTGGTGCTGCTCAGCTTATTGCACGTTTACTAGATTCTGTAGGTAAAGCGGAAGGTGTACTAGGAACAATCGCGGGTGACGACACTATTTTTATAGCGCCATTAAAGGTTAGCGAAATTGAGTACACCTTAAATAACGTAAGAACATTATTCGAAACGGTGTAACTCAACCTCATCTATCGTTGTGTTACTTGCCTAATGACTTGACCGTCATCATTCCAACTTGAATGTCGGTCACTTCAACTTGAGTTCCAGCCACCAACTCTTCATCACTCTCAATTCTCCAAGTAATACCTGAGTACTGATAGCTCCCGGCACTTTCTGGGCTAACGCCCGTCTCTAGCCTAAACTGATGACCAAATAAGTCTGAGTGAACATTTGTTTTTGGCTGAGACTTTTGCAGTTTAGTTAATGGTTTCCACAGCAGTGCGCTGTATAAACCTGATAAAACAGCGATAGATAATGACAACATCGTCCAGCTATCGGTGATAATACCAAAATGAAGTAAAATCCCCGTCGTTAATACGGCTAGACCTACTAGCGTTAAAAAGAACGTAGCAAATCCAAGTAACACTATGTCTATTGCCGCCATTATCACACCGGCGGCCATTAACATTTGTGCTGTGTTTTCAAAAAAAGTCATAACGGCTCCTGTTAGCTTTTATTCATCGTGCCAATAATGCTCATTGCTTGAGCTACCATGCTACTAGCGTCTGTTGCATTGTCTGGTAAAAGTACAATTGAAGATTCTTTAGCAATGGCCTCTTTCGCACCAATCGCTTTAGTTGCTAAATCTAATTGTATCGCCTTTTGGCCTTGTTCAGTTTTGGCAACGTTACCAACGGTTTCTAAGGCCTCTGCTTGGGCAACAGCCACTTGCATAATAGCTTTAGCTTCACCTTCAGCTTTTAATATTTGTTCTAACTTTTCAGCTTCAGCAGCAAGTACTTGAGCTTGCTTTTGGCCTTCTGCAACGTTAATTGCGGCTTGACGATCACCTTCAGACTCTAAAACTTGAGCTCGCTTTTCACGCTCAGCTTTCATCTGACGTTCCATCGCTTCCATTACAGACTGCGGTGGAACTATGTCTTTTATTTCATAACGTAAAACCTGTACACCCCAAGGTGCAGCGGCATCGTTTATCGCCGCAACGATATTAGTATTTAAAGAGTCTCGCTCTTCAAACGTTTTATCGAGTTCCATTTTACCTATTTCACTACGCATAGTCGTTTGCGATAACTGGATAACGGCAAATACATAGTCATCAACGCCATAAGACGCTTTGTACGGGTCTAAAACGCGGAAATACAATACACCATCTACAATTAAAGAGATGTTGTCTCTAGTGATAGCTGACTGCCCTGGAACATCAACCGCTTGCTCTTTAAGTGAACGATCGTAGGCAACAACATCAATAAACGGCACAAGAAAGTTTAAACCGGCTTCGATAGATTTATTGAATTTACCAAATCGCTCAATAACGTATGCTCTGTTTTGAGGAACAAATTTAATTGAATATTTTAGGAGTATTATTACAAGTATTAGGAGTGCAAACTCTACAGAGATCGCAGCATTTAGTATTTCATTCATGAGAATTCCTTTTTCGACGATAAAAGTTTTTTATATGTTAACCAAGATTACCCTGATTGATTAAGTAATCAATAGACGGAGCAAAAAAGGCGGCGCCAGTTTCGGCTGTAGTGTAATTAAGTAAATGATCATAATTCCCCTCATCACTACCAAAAACCATATTGGCCAAAATTCGCTCAAAGCTATCTTGAATTGCACAATATGAAATGAATAGTAGACCTTGAGTAGAAAGGTTTCCGTAAGGCATACTCTGCCTTAGAATTTGTATTGGGTTTCCATCGGTATCAAAGCAACGTGCTCTATATGTATGAGCTGTTTCTGGTAACTCTTCTTGGCTTACTCTTGCATTGTCACTTTTACAACGACCTATAATTAATTCCTGCTCTTCCGTCGGTATCCCTTGCCAGCGATTGATATTGTGACGAAAACGCTGAACATGGACATAACTGCCATTATTAAAAGGCCCTGGGCCATTAATTAGGGCGACATTTCTACGTTGACGTCCTTTTGCATTGGCCGTGCCTTTGACAAAACCAGTGAGATCTCGACCATCCAAATATCTAAAACAGGGCACTTGTTCAATAAGCTCTATCATTTCACCAAATAGGTTCATGACACGTCGACTAGCTATATAGTTAACATCATGCCGGTCTGATCGCAGTTGGAAAAAAAGATCAACCGGCACCGCAGGCATGTGCCTATCTTCATGATGCATTGACGGAAAAGGTTTTAAATCGGTAGGTTTATTACTTGGATAGAGTTCGGACCAAAAATTAGCACCTATAGCAACAACACCACTGAACATAGCTTCGGAAAATTGTTCATTAATTTCATCAAATAATGCGGGTAGCTGACTTAATGCTTCTCTAATTGCAGGTTCATAGCCTTCATGGGTATTAAAAAACAAGTGCAAACCATGCAAATTTGCTTCACTGCATATGCCCCACTGTTCTCTCGACATTCGAAACCCTATCTCTACAATTTTTTCTTATTTTAAATACATTTAAGTAAAAGTGAACTAAATTATCTGGCTCACCACTTTGAATTATAGTTTACCTTTGTAACATTCAAAGTATATACAGATTTAATCGACCTCCTAATTAAATTAACGGTAAAACTTGCGCTAACTTTGCGATAACATACTGACCAGTTGGTTTTTTAGATTGGAATTGAACACGTTTTATGGAACGAATTTTACTACTTCTTATATTGCTTGCTCCGCTTGCACACGCAAACGAGTCTCCTTTCGAATGGGAAATACAAACCGGCGCACTAAAAGGCTCTGTACATGCTGCTATTGGTTATGAATTGACTAGTAAGCACTTTGTATCTCTAGGACTAGGTTATGTACCCTCAGAGTCAGATAGAGATGCATTTAATATCTACAGTTTGAATTATATGTACCGAGGCACAACTGAGTATTCTTTTAGCGCTTGGGATAACGAAATTAATTTAAAGCCTATCAATTTCGGAGTCTCCACAATTTATGCTGATCACGAGGCCTTGTTCTTTTCTTTGCCTGAAGGCATACCAAGTGGATACTATGCACCAACTGCATTAAGAATTTTATTTGAATATGAGCTGGCGGCAGAAATCTCCAGCGACACTGACGTTTTTATTAAATGGTCCGTACTTGATGTTGGATTGATAAATTACGCCAGAAACTATTCTTTTTATAGAGACAATTATGAACTTCTAGGACTGGCTGGCATATCTAGCTGGGGTGTTGGAATAAGGAAAGCATTTTAATGAAACTAATAAAGCAAATTTCCACACTTGTAATTTCTACGCTTTTACTCAGTGCTTGTGATTATGAGCTATCTCCATGGGAAACCGATGCCCATTGTCCTGGAATGACCATTTCTGAAAACCTAGAGTGGCTTAAAGAAGTAGAGTCAACTATCAGCCCTACAGCTGATTTCCAGTTCGCTATCGTTGGCGATCCCCAACAGTTTCCAAAAGACTTAGAAAACACCATTGAGCGTTTAAACAAAAATGATTCAATAAAGTTCATCGTACTACTAGGTGATATTGCAGAAACGGGCATAGCCCAAGAGTTTGAGTGGGCCTGCAAAGCTTTAGAAAAAACGACGAAACCAATATTAAGTGTAGTTGGTAATCATGACGGCTTATCTTTTGGACAAGAGATTTGGCGAAATACATTTGGCCCTTTTGATTACAGCTTTACCTTTTTAGAGACCAAATTTATTGCTTTTAATAATAACCAATATGAATTCGAAAACGTTCCGGACGTAAGCTGGATTGAAGCTGAAGCTGCGGTTAATGAAGAAGAGAAACGCAATCACACCATCGCCATGTCTCACATAAAACCATGGGAAAATCAGCCAACCCTTAGTGCCACACTGAAAGAGGCAGGTGTAGATTATACGTTCCATACCCATGACCATAAGTTTATTCATTTTCAAGACTCAGACATTATGCTGCCTCACCATGTAACAGCGAACAACTTAGGGCAGCAACATGCAATCGTGACCATAACGCCTGAAACTATTGAAGTAGAAGATTGTACACCCGCATGTGAATTATCTTTCCCTACAACGCGAAATTAAAAATAACTGCTAAAATGGTCTAAGAATAAAGCTGCTGATTATCATATTAATGAAATGTTTAGCGACTTTATTTAATAAAAATGTCATTTAAAACACCTATTGAAATATTTCTGTAACATTTCTGTAGTCTAATTGCGGCATTGAAGTTGGCATCCCAACTTATATTTAATTTCAAACTTCCTTGACGGGTACAAATCTATGAAAACTTTTAAAACTTTAGTTGCTGCATCAATTTTGGCTTCAACTCCGGCAGCTGTATTTGCAGATCCTGTAGTTTACGGAAAGGCAAACTTAACCGTTCAGTCTTCAGACGACGGCGTGGATACTACTACCGAAATAAAAAGTAACGCATCTCGCTTAGGTGTTAAAGGTTCTCAAAAGCTAGATGGCGGCCTAGAGATGATTTATAAGTATGAGATGCAAGTAGACGTTTCAGACGAATCAAAAGAACTAAACTTAACTTCACGTAATCAATACATTGGTATTCGCGGTTCGTTTGGTGAAGTACTAATAGGCCGCAACGATACAGCATTAAAACAGTCGCAAGGAAAATTCGACTTGTTTTCTGATTTAGAGGGCGATGTTAAGCACTTATGGAAAGGTGAAAACCGCATGAGTGATTCAATAACTTACAAAACACCTAAAATCAATAACTTCCAAGTTGGTGTAAGCTATATACTTGATGAAGAGAATGACGACTCTGCAACTTCACTTTCTGTTGCATACGGTGATTCAGCGCTTAAAAAAGGTAAGTTTTATGCAGCAGTAGCAATCGATAACGAAGTAAAAGGTTATGACGCCACTCGTGTTACGTTTGCAACAAAATTAGATGAAGTTGTTATTGGCGCTATGTTCCAATCACAAGAAAATGTAGAGACAGGTGAAGATAAAGACGGTTACTTAATTAATGCTCAATATAAAGTTGGTAAGTACAATTTTAAAGGCCAATACCAAACACTTGAAGATGACAATGGCTTTACATTTGGTGTTGATAGAAAGCTAGCTAAGAGCTCAAAAATCTTTGCTTTTTATACTACATACAACTTTGACATGGCTGAAGATGAGTCATACTTTGCTGTTGGGTTAGAACAAAAATTCTAATAAAAACAGAAGTTTTTGAATGAAAAAAAGCTGCACTTGATGCAGCTTTTTTTTATGTAATATTTAATTAAAATTAATTTCTCATGTCATATACTTGTCACATTCGTTTACTAAGATAGCCTCAGTTTAATAAAGAATTGAATCAGATAACCCAACCAATCTGAACTCATATTGACTCAATTAATAATGGAGCAACACATGAAATTAAAAGCACTAGCAAGCGCATTAGGTTTCACACTAGCAACTCTTTTAAGCACTGGCGCACAAGCGGTAGACAAAGAAATTCCTACTTATGAAAAGACTAGTGGCATTTCAGGCAACCTGTCTTCAGTGGGTTCTGATACTTTAGCAAACATGATGACGTTTTGGGCTGAAGAGTTTAAACGCTTTTACCCAAACGTTAACATTCAAGTTCAAGCAGCTGGCTCTTCAACAGCGCCACCAGCATTAACAGAAGGTACTTCTAACTTCGGTCCTATGAGCCGTAAAATGAAGTCTAAAGAAATTGAGTCGTTTGAAAAGCGCCACGGTTACAAACCTACAGCAATCCCTGTTGCAATTGATGCTTTGGCTGTTTTTGTTCACAAAGACAACCCTATTAAAGGTCTTAGCATTTCTGACGTAGATGCTATTTTCTCATCAAACCGTAAATGTGGTGGCGATGCTGATATCGACCGTTGGGGCGACTTAGGCCTTTCAGGTGAATGGACTGCAAAAGACATTCAGTTATTTGGTCGTAACTCAGTTTCTGGTACATATGGTTACTTCAAGAAAAAAGCACTTTGTAAAGGCGACTTTAAGAACAATGTAAATGAACAACCTGGTTCAGCTTCTGTTGTGCAGTCGGTTTCTGCTTCTCTAAATGGTATTGGTTATTCTGGTATCGGTTATAAGACGTCTGGTGTACGAGCGGTAGCATTAGCTAAACGCGGCGACAACTTTGTTGAAGCATCAATGGAAAATGCAGTAGCGGGTAAATACCCTCTTTCTCGTTTCCTTTACGTTTATGTAAACAAGCACCCAAACAAACCTTTCACTCCTATGGAAGCTGAGTTTGTAAAAATGGTTCTTTCACAAGCTGGCCAAAAAATTGTTGAAAAAGACGGTTATATCCCACTTCCAGCAAAGGTAGTGGCAAAACAGTTGAAGGTGTTAGGTTTATAATCTAATACTTAAAGCAGTAATGTAAAAAGCGAGGCTAGTCCTCGCTTTTTAGTTTTCAGAAAAGAATAAGTATTTATCAGGTGCAGTTAACTTTAGTTCTTTTGCTCGATACATTGCTTGGTCAGCTTCTTTAACTAAGTTATCTAGCGTATCTGCAGACTCTGGATAAAATGCAACACCTGCACTCAAACCAATAGAAACCCCACTATAATTAGATCCCACATCAATACTTTTAGTAATAGCGTCTCGCACTTTGTCCATTGCTTTTATAACCATCTCTTTTCTAACTTTATTAATTTGTAGTAACAATACAAATTCATCTCCACCCCATCTAATTACCGTATCATCGTGACGAATATTTTCACTTAGCCTTTTTGCCACTTCGATTAAAACGGCATCACCCGCGTCATGACCATAGGTATCGTTTACTTGCTTAAAGCCGTTTAAGTCAATTAATACAATTGCAAAAGAGCGATTTCTAACTATTTCTAATTCAATTTTCTTTTCGCCGCCATTTCGGTTTAAAACTTGAGTTAACGCGTCAAAGTCTGCTTGTTTCTCTAGCTGTTCTAAATCCTGTTTTCGTTTCGATATGTCACTTAATGTCACTTGATAATATTTTTCATTTTGCTCTGTTGTTACCGCACTAACAAATAGCTGCACCCAAAATGATTTTGAGGTGAAAAGCCCCTTTAGTTTATATTCACCTATTGCTATTTCATCTCGGCGCAATGACTCACTAACGAACTCTAACAGTTGCTTCGGCTCCTCAAATAACTCTATAAGCAAATCAGAATATTCAGTGTTTTCTTGATTGATGTATAACCCTAATGACTCTAAAAGCGTGACAAACGCATCATTATAAAGCACTAATTTACCTGATGTGTCTATCAATACAATTGCCGACTTAGCACTTTCAAATATCATCCTAAAACGCTGCTCAAGTGCCTCTATTTCTTCCCTGAGGTTTCGTTCTTGCCTGAATTGGTTTTCCACATTATCCAATAGCCGGTTTGCTCCTCTGACCAAGGTGCCGATTTCCGTCGCCGAATGACTTAGTGGGGTATCTACCCGCTCTTTTGTACCAATTTCCATCTCGTATAGAACTTTGCTTGTTCTTACAAGCGGTCTAGTTACTAGGAAGTAGCAAATGAATATAGACGCTATGGTCACTAAAATGGCTAGCAAATAAAGAACAAAACTATTCACAGAACTTATTAGCTCCGCATCGCTCTCAATCTGTCTATAGTCTGGAGTGATACTTATTTCACCAAGTTTTTCTGTTGTTATAAATGGGTGTTGAACATCAAAAGTTATCGCTAGGTTTTCATCAAAACCAGCTTCATTTACTTTGTATTTTATTTTTTCATCTTTATAAGCTATTGACTTCACGTTTTTACTTCGTGCTAACCCATTTATTGCTTCTTTAAGAAGCTCTTCATCAGATACAAATGCGGCAATAGATGCAGTCGGAGAAATAGTTTTAACTAGTTCGCCAATCGCAGTTTTAGCGTTTGAAACTTCCGCGTTATATGTCTGCTTATAAAAAATTTCTGACGCAACAAAAGCAATAGCCAAACCAGCTATTATAATAAAACTAGCAAGTCTTGCTGCGATTCCAAACTTAATATTCAAACTGGTATACCACCTTCATCGACTCGCTCATCTGAGATTGATAAATATAAGTAATAACTTCATTATCGGTTTTTATTGCCTCTTTAACGTCGTTGAAATTTTCGATTTGCTCTGGCGGCTGTGATTTACCCGTAAACCTCAGTCTAGACCAATATGAGTTTACCCTGCCTAAAGACAAACCAAGCAGCTGACGATAAAACACTTCTTTTATGCCCGAACCATCATTTACATCTAACGGTTTGGCGCTTGCACCACCAGGAAAAGCGACATAACGTCCCATAAAAAGGTCAATTAGCTCCTCTTTTGATACAGATTCAACAGGCGTTTTTATATTGGTAACAACAACCAGCTTGTCGCTGTCTACTGCGTAAACAGGAGACATAAACAAAAAGGTGCCAACCACTATAAGCTTGAGTGTGCGATTAACTAAATACATCAGAACGTAAAACTCACGGAAGCAAATAAGTTATTAAACCTTTCTTTCGTGGCCAGAATTCGAAACCCGTCCACTTTCTGCAACCCACCACCTCTTGGATCTATATTTACATTTTGCCACTGAACCTTTAACGCCGTGGTTTCTGTAACATCCCATCGCCAGCCTAAAGAGGTAGTGCTTTGATTATGTCGGAATGTATTAACAACCTCTTCTATTCTAAAAACAACTTGCTGAACCAATTCAGGTTCCACTAATGTTTCGGCAAACTTATAACCATCTGACTCCACTAACGAATAGGAAACATAAAAGGTGTGATTTTTATTTTGGTAGCTCAAATTAACAAAGGCATTATCTATTTCTTTTAAAGGCAACGCGCCGGAATCGATATGAACCCATTCCCCAGACAACTCAAAATGGTCCCAATTATATTGACCATAAATAGACTTATAAATTATGTCCTTGTTTGTAAAATCGATTTGTTTAGCTAATGCTCCTATATTAGGTATGGATTGGGAGAAAGACGGAAGCGCGGTGATAAACTGCCCTAAGCCGGCACTGGTATTTTGTGCTTTAGTTTTGGTGTACCTAGCGCTTACTAACCAATGCTGTTGAGCAAGCTCTAATTTAATTCCAGTTAAAGGAGAGAAGTCTATTGGGTCAAAGGTAGAGGACGAAAAATCACTTTTGGTTTCTCCCCAGAATAATTTTGAAGAGAATGCGACTTTGTTAATCCGGCTTCTATAAATAACATCAGCACCGTCAAGATGACGATTTGGTATAAGCCCGTAAACCTCATTTGGTAATACAACCCAAGGATACGCTATACCAATATCTCTGACATCACTAAAATGGAACACATCGATAGCTGTACGACCTAAGCGTATATCAAACTTCGGGGTTACGCGGTATTTGGCAAACGCTAATTGAGTTGCCCCATCCAAGTCATTTTCATCTTGTTTTCTATAGATAATCTGGCCTACAACGTCCAAGTCATCTGTAACTTTGTAGTGCAACTGTACTCCTATATTACTTACCTGGGAAAAATCAGCTTTATGGTAATCAACACCATCATTAAGAGACATATCATTGCGATATCCAAATTGTTTAGAGTCTGTTGTAGCCAAACCTAAAGTCCCAAAACCACTAAAATCAAATTGAGTGGATGCCATACTCTGATGAGCCATTGCTAAGATAGATAGGCTTAAAAAACGAAGGGTTACGGACCAATTTATACGCATAGAGAACCATCAAATGTTTTATCGTGGATAAGATAATTACACTTTAAGCATAGACGCTAGTTGGGATATTGGAAATAAATTGCGTAATATAATCAGCAATTTACCGATTAAAGATAATAGGTGTACTAAACTTGGCAAAAACAGCCTGTAACATCAGAAACCACAACATCTGACTCGAAACCTTGTAGATGATTGTTAATCGCCATATCCACAAAACTATTGGTTTTTGAGCAACTATAGCCCGCAGAGTATGGACCTAAATAGACCAATTGCCCTTTATCAACAACAATTACCGAAGGTGCTGCAGGAACAATATCAGTAAATTGACTACTGAGTTTTCGGTTTAAGACTTCAAAACCTTTATTTCTAACTAGTTTGTCTATCTCTACTTTATGGCTTTCTGGAACTTTATTGCAGTGGCACCCATCTGCAGTAAAGTGAATAACGGTTTTCGAGTTTTCACTAGAAATAAAACCTTCATCATGCAACCGTTTGAATAGTTGCTTAACTTCAACATTGGCAAGTTGATTGTTTGAATCAAAATGCGTCATTCTTTTAGCTATAAAGTAGTTGGCTGCGAACACAGTGCCAACTAACCAAACAAGCACTAAGCTAATGTGGATTAAAGAGAGCTTAGACTTTGAAGTTGGAGACATGCTGCTCAAGAGACGTTATAGACCTCGCAATTTTTGAGGCTTCCAATTCCAATTCATTAATTCGACTTAAGTCATCGACACTGGATGTACGCATATTTTCAGTATTTTCAGAGATTGTATTAATTGTTTGCGATTGTTCATCTACAGATTCTGCCACCGCAATTGCAATATCGCTAGATTCTGCAACCAAAAATGTCGCTTCTTCTATTTTAGCCGTAGCATCTGCAGCTACCTCATTCACATTACTCACTACTTCTAAACATTTACCCATAGAGTCGGTAGAACGATTTGAGTACTCTAATAACTTCGCCATCGTTTCTGTGATTTTACTTGTGCTTTCTTTGGTTCTTGTGGCCAAAGCTCTAACTTCATCCGCAACGACAGCAAAACCTCGCCCTTGCTCTCCAGCTCTGGCAGCCTCAATAGCCGCGTTTAGTGCTAATAAATTAGTTTGCTCAGCAATCCCTGATATTTCCGCTAAAACGGCGGAAATTGCTTCACTAGATTTAGATAACTCTGCTATTTCTTCGCTTGTTAAATTGAGGGCATTCGTTAACGTCTTATTGTTGTCATTAATTTCGGTGATACAAACCTTTGTAACTTCAGTTAAGTCGAGAGCTTTACCCATTTGTGAACTTAGTTGTGTTGCATTGTTTGCGATCAGGGAAACTGTCTGCACCATTTCAGTAATTGACGAAGCTATTATATTAATTTCATCACTGCGATATTGCGTTGATGAAGACAAGCCGTCTTTCGAAGTAGCGAGTTGCCTATTATTCTCTATTAATTCTTTCGTTTGTTTCTTCACATCTATTATCGTCGTCTCTAACAAAGCTAATAACGAATTAAAACCATCAAGAACTTGATTATCCGGAACAGATGAGCGAGTTGATAAGTCTATCTCGGTAGGATTGCTTACTAGCCTTTTTGTTAGGTCAGTAAGCTCTTTGCCAACAATACTGTCATCAAAAAGTTGTTTGGCAATGTATCCCGCAATTATGGCTTCTGCCACTGCATAAACAGCATGGATAATTACAGTAGAAAAATACAGTCGATCTTCATCAAAAATATAAACATCTACACCATTTGTTTGCATCACATAAAACGAAACGTGGTGTACAGCAATTAAGCCAACGGCAGAAATAAACACTTTCCAATCGCTGTAAACGATTAGAAAAGCTAATAATATAAATATTTCAAAGTGAACTTCAATTAAGCCATTTAATTGGTGAATATGAAGGCATGCAAATACCATAGAAACAAGAGCGGCAACGTGTCTTGTTAGTGCGGCTTCAGGAGCCGTTCGTACCATGTAGAGGCCAATTGCTAACGCTCCTCCACCAATGACAATGGCCTCTGGTAATGTGTCATACACAAAAGCGAGTACAATAGATTCAATAAATAACGTGATAAATAAAATCGAAAATAACTTTGATTCTTTTTTCATGAAGGCCTCATCCATCTATTTTTGACAGATCTTTATTAACTAGACTAAATTGGGTATACGTTACAATAAGTGTAGACGCTCTTTTGTTTTTGAAACTATTTTATTTGACGTATCTAGCTAGCTTACATTTTGCTATTCAATTGGCTGATAACCCGGAAGCTCATATATATCAAAAGGGTCAAGTTGATCAGTTGATGCAAACTCTCTAATGTACTTTTCATATACTCTAGACTCTACGAATATAGCGAAAATATCACTATCTAGGTGATTATTTTCAACTAGAGATCCCATTATTTTTAGGCATTCACTAACAGGCTTGGCACTTTTGTATGGTCTATCAGCAGCAGATAGGGCCTCAAATATGTCCGCCAACGCCATTAGTCTTGCTGGAACTGACATCTGTTCTTTTGTCAGGCCACGTGGGTAACCTTTGCCATCCATAGTTTCGTGATGCCCTAAAGCATACTCAGTGACGTTTTGAAGGTGTTTTGGAAATGGTAAGGTTTCCAATATATCCATCGTGATAACCATATGGTTTTTCATAATTTCTTTTTCTGCGTCGGTAAGAGTACCTCGACGAATTTTCAAATTTTCAACTTCATTTTCGTTCAAAACTGAAGTAGCAACTCCCTCAATTGCCAGTTGGTAACTTTTAGATACCTGATCTATTGATTCAATATCTTGATCACTTAGGTATTCACCGCCAACGTTAACTTTTTGAATAAAAGACCGATCTAATTTGAGTTGTTTTAGTTCCCTATCCATAGACGTTTTAAGTTGCTGAACTTCAATTGTATTGCCCTTTTGCAACGCGTTTATAATTTTATTTTGATAGGCTATCTCGATATCTTTAGCCACAATTTCAAATTTTGCATTTACAAACTCAATACGGTCAAAAATAGTCTGCAATTTCTTCGACTTTTCTATTATGTGGTCGGGTGTAGCAATTTTTCCGCAATCATGTAACCAACCAGCAATATCAATTTCATGGCGATCAGCATCAGTCATGGTAAAGTCCGCGAGTGGGCCCCTACTTTCTTTATGTATTTCCTCAGCCAGCATTAGAGTTAGTGCTGGTACACGTCTGCAGTGTCCGCCAGTATGTGGAGACTTCTCATCTATAGCTTTTGCAATAGTTCTCGCAAATGCAGAAAACAGCTGTTCCATTTCTTGCACTAATGCCGTATTCGTTAGTGATATAGCTCCTAGTGAAGCAAATGACCGAACGAGAGTTTCTACGTCATTACTGAATTCAACCGTCTGTCCATCTTCTAACGCATTTATTAATTGAATAACGCCTATGATATCCCCCGTATGATCCTTTAACGGGATTACAAGCATAGATTGTGTTCTGTAGCCTGTCGCTTCGTCCATTTTACGAGCGGCACTGACATCAAAGGGAATTGCTGCGTAAACATCAGGAATGTTAATGACTTCACCTGAGTTTGCGGAGTGAGCTACCATTGCGTTTTTATTTGGTGCACCATCGATAAACAGTGGAATGTCGGAGAATTCTAATGTCTTGGCTGACCCACCACCTAAATAGATATCTAAAGTACGGTTTATTACCGTCTCAAATTTTAAGTGCTTTTCTGACGTAATTGAATAAATTGATCCCGCATCACAATTGGCGATAGACATAACGATCTGTAAAATTTCATCCAGTAATTTACTCGAGTCACTTTCGCTTGATAGCCTAATACTAATATCAACTAATTGTTGCAATGCATAAGAGTTTGTTATTTTTTGCTGCGCCATAGTTTTGCTACTTTTTTAAATGAATGAATTCACCAGACCAATTTTCTGGTAAAGAGTTTACATCTACGCTGTTAATACGTTCTAACATAATTTCATAAACCCTTGTACTTAAAATGTTATTTCTAACCAATTGATTAAATAACAGTAACGCCTTAGACCAGTCTTTAGAATAGTATAGTTTAAAGGCTTCGTGGTGTTGGCTAAGTAATTCGTCAATTCCCTTAATTGCACAATCACTGCTCAAGGGCTCATAAATCTCAACTGCGTCATTTTTACCAACTACCGTTACTTTATCAATTAGCCGATATTTATATTTAGGTGCTTGCTTTTTAGTGGCCTTTGACACTAGTACCCCTACATTGTAGAACTTAGTGAGCGACTCAATTCTAGAACCTAAATTGACAGTGTCGCCAAGTACAGTATAAGCTTTTCGATATTGAGAGCCCATATCACCTACGTTCATCTCTCCCGTACTTATGCCTATCCCCAAAGCAACTTCCGGCCAACCCTTGTTTAAATAGGAGCGGTTTAATACCGACAAAATAGATTGCATACCTAGAGCACTATCTATTGCTTTTTCAGCATGAGCTGGTTCATCAATGGGAGCATTCCAAAACGCCATCACCATATCGCCCACATATTTATCTATCGTACCGTCGTGACTAAATATGACTTCTGTAACAGCAGATAAGTATTCATTTAGAAACTCACTTAGCTCTAATGGAGATAGCGACTCGGATAAGGTTGTAAAGCCTCGTATATCAGCAAACAGTACACTCATCTCCCTTCGCTCACTCTTTACCTCAGAGCCTTTTGGGTTTGTAACCAGCCTTTCGATATGCTGCGGCGGTACATATTGTCCAAACATACTTTGAATATTTTTTTTAGTTCTACTTTCACTAACGTAGCCAAAAAAAACATAGTAAAAAGTCAGTGTTAGAGTTAATAATACTGAAAGAAACAAAGGTAAATTCAGCTTTAATATTGACCACAGATATAAGTTACTTCCTAAAATGATGGTTACAGTACCAAGCCCTAAGCTTAGAATCGTTATTGCACTTCGCCCTATCATTAAGCTAGACACCACTAAACCAATTAGCAACATTTGAATGATTAAATATGCGGTTGTCCAATCAGGTTCAGAAGGAACAATGTCAGGGTTCATTAGACCTTCAAATACATTTGCATGAATTTCAACTCCTGGGTATTGCAGACCTACAGATGTAGACCTTAAATCAGCTAAACCAACAGCAGATGTGCCTATAAAAACAACTGCTCCCTCCAGCTGCTCCCCATCAAGCCTGTTATTTAACACGTCAGTGGCCGACAGATAAGGAAAAGAAAATGCAGGGCCTCTAAAAGGAATTAACATTTGGCCATACTCATCTGTATTCACACGTTGTTGAGCTACTTCAACAGAATCAAAAAAACTGTAGCCAGTATTGGTATCAATTTTATGATTAGTTTTAATTTTAGCTGAAAGTGTGTAAAGCCTTGCCGCCTCGAGTGCAATAGATGGGTACAAATTACCTTTATGTTCTAAAACAAGCGCAGCTCGCCTTATGAAACCGTCTGAGTCCGCTCTAGAATTTATAAAACCTAATCCTAAAGACGCCTCCTGCAGTTCATCTATATTGCTAATCACTCCGTTATAACTTGTTACCAAGGATTGGTGATGTAAATCTGAATCCCATTCAACACTTGTTTTTAGCCGTCCGCCTGATGTGAATTCAGTGTCTTCTGTTAACAGAAAGCCCAATACAGACTCGCTATCTAACAAAGCCCCTCTGAACTCTAAATCAGCATCTACTTCATGTTTAACTTTTTTTAAAGCTTCAATTACGCTGGGGTTAGTGATGTTGGAATGTATCGCTATTTTATCAACGGGATTAACTTCCGGTTCTGAAAAGAAAATATCAAACGCGATAACCGCAGCGCCCTGCTGGCTTAGTTCAGTTACTAGCTCTGATATTTTAGAGCGGCTCCACGGGTATCGACCTTGTTCGCGCATGCTCTTTTCATCAATGTCGACAATGACAATGTTTTCATTTGATTCACGTACATCTAAGCTACTGGTAAGGTTAAGCCGGAAATCATATAGGATCCCTTCTACCCTTTGATTCACTTGGTAGATATAGTCTATTCTTGTTGTTTCTATAAATACAAAAAAAACAGTTATTAGCACTCCAGTCCAAAAGTGTCTTGAACCTATTTTTTTAAAGGCGATTTTCAAAACTCAATCGCACTCAAATCAATTAACTGGCCTTCTTTTGCGCAGCAAACTTGTAAAAAGCCACGGCTGTCTTCTTTCAATTCTTTTTCGATTTGCTCAAGCTGCTCATCTGTTCTAAATGGATCGTGGCTAATTAAAGCTACCGCTTTTACATTTGCACTTTTTGCTAATTTGAGTACCTGAGTTGTGGTTGAATGGCCCCAACCAAGCTTCTCGGGTAGTTCGGTATCCACAAACTGACCGTCATGAATAAGTAAATCGGCGCCATCAATAAATGTTTCCCACTCTTTGATTGACGTATTTATCTTGCCTGGAGGAAATAATTCATTGTCCGTAACATAAGCTACCTTTTTTCCTGCCTGCGATATCAGGTAGGCCGTGCCTCCGTCCGGGTGGTTTAATGCTTGAGTCTGAACATCAAAATTGCCAATCGCAAAGCGTTTCGATGCTGTTGCTTCTTTATATAAAGAAATACTGGCGGGTAATTGATCATACTTTACAGGAAAATTAGAACCTGACATTTGCGTCAAAATAGCATCTTTATCACTGGATTCTACTTGCCCTGGGAAAATTTTAATTTTCCTTCCGCTTTGGTGAATAGGTTTAAAAAATGGAAAACCTTGAATATGATCCCAATGATTATGAGTTAATAAGATATTTATATCGTCGGTACTTTCTTCTATCAACTCCTCCCCAAGCTTTATAATGCCAGTCCCTGAATCTAATATAATTTTGGTTTCATCAAATCCAGTAATTTCTACACATGAAGTGTTACCTCCAAATCCGACCTTGCTTGGGCAGGGGCTAGGTACAGAGCCTCTTACGCCATAAAATTTAACTTTCATACTACGGTTCAACTCCTTCTTCATAAAAGTTAAATTGAGACAATGATATATCTTGGCTTACACCGTTATTGCACTGGCTAGAAACGACAATTTGATCGTTTGTATTTTGAATGAGTGCTGTAAATGATTGCTCACCTTGGCAGTCTGCCGCTAGGAATTTTCCATTACCTTCAATGCCAAAGTCGGTATCTAAACTTCCATCGCTCAATAATCGAGCTATTGCACCTTTTTTAACGGAATTGTTTTCACCATAGCCAACAAGGAGTATGCGTCCGTCGCTATCTATTGATACATCTAAAGTAGCAGAGTTAACGCCACTGCCAAATACATTGCTAACTTCAGCTAACCCGCCGTTTCCAAAGCTACCAAATTTTGTGCCATCTGTATTAAACTTCACGACCAAACTCTTCGTCATTATTTTGGTTGAGCTGCCAAAAACAAATAGATGTCCTTCAGGCCCTAATAACAAGCCATTTACTTCTTCATTGCTCAATGGCTTAACTATTACATTCTCACCATTACCTGAAAAAGAACTGTCTTCTGTGCCATTTAAGCCATATTTAATAATACGGAAATTAGCACTAACGACACCAGTCGTGCCTGCTATGTAGGTGTTTCTACTGCTCTCTATAACAACTGCAGAATATACATCTCCCGAGTTACCAATTTCATAACCTTCACTCTGAAAAGATTCGCCAGCGCCATCATAACTATCGCTGTCAGAGTCTAAAACGCCCGTTGGGGATATTCTCATGACAACCGGTTTTATAGAGCCACTTTCTTTTAGGCTACCAATGGCAACAACTTTTCCTGCACCGTCGATATCAATGTCTTTAATAACAACCTCTGTTGCGTTGGCTATAGCATCAGTTAAAAAAGTACCATCAATGCCAAAGCTCTGGTCAATTTCACCGCTTGCCGTTAACTTTGTAATAAAACCATGCTTTATACTTTCACTATTTTCTACTTGACCAAACACAAATGCTGAGCCATCCATTTTCTCTTTCAAACCATACCCAACGACCTGCGGCCCAATATAAATTTGTTTTGAACCGTTATCTCCGAAGGTTAGATCTAGCGAGCCCGAACTTAAATAACGATGTAATACTAAAATGTTATCACTCGCTAAATTAACCTGAGAAAGACTTAGATATTTTGTTGCTTGACTACCTGAAGCATATTTTATTAAAGAGATGGCAGAGTCGTCTTTTTCACGCCCACTTATATCTTTAACCAATTCACCATCTTGACCACAACCAGACTCATCATCCGGAAAACAGCTAAAGAAAGAGCCTTCAGGCTCTATTGCTAACATTAGAGGCTTAAGCGCTCCCGACTCACTACTTCCAACAACCCATGACCTCAAATACTCATCCACGACTATTGAAGATGCATTTACATTATCGTCCTTGATTACATTTAAAATACCGCCATCGCCAAAGTTACTTTCAATTTCACCATCTGTACTATCCATTTTAAAAACAAAAATACGATCACCTTCGTCTTCATATACTGTACCAACAGCCATTAAATCTGTGGAGTTAAAAGCTTGAACAATTGTATTAATTTCCGATGATGAACTGCCGTTATCATTGCCCGTGTTAAAGATAATAAAGCCATCGTCATCAACATTAGTGTCAATCGTTCCCGTCTTGTCAATACCAACAACAAAGGCGTCTTTGCTACCCGAAATTTGCTCAGTAGAGCCGCCTATGTATGCCGTAAAGTCGGATCCTGCAATACCAGCTAAAGTATTTAACTCGTCATCGCCAAGGCTACCTGGCACGTCCAATATTAAATCGGTGCCACCGTTGAATGTAACTTCGTTTTCAATGTCTGAATTTAGGTACCTAACATAACCATCGAGATCACCGTTTAATCCTTTTGTTGCACCTACTACCATCAACTTGTTATCGTGGAAGCTTCTAATAGCATTCGCCTTGTCATCACGACTACCTGTACTCACATCTTTAAAGACTGGACTGTTTTCTTCGAAATTAAGATCATCATCATCTAGTTTCATTACTAAACTATCTAATTGCGTACCGTCATCTCTATATCCCACAGCATAAACTTTATTGTCTACAAAGGTAATGTCAGAGCCATATAGTTCACTTTCTTCGGTAGTACAGCGAATTCCTGAACCATTATCACCACTAGCATCATCTAACGTGCCGTTTAAATCAAAAAGCATCACACATAGTTCTCTACTGCCATTGAGTGCTTTATCTATAAGCACATAGAGGTTTCCATTGCCTTTCGTTATAGCCTTAGCTTGCTCTTCGCCACCTAAGTTTAAAGTCAGCTCACCATTGGTACCAAACGAAGAGTTAATATTTCCGTCAACATCATAAGAAATTAAATACACATCGGAATCTACATTATCTATATGTCCAGACGCATAAACGTTGCCATTAACTTCTGTTATGTCAGTCAATGTAGCAGACTGTTTACTACCATAAAGGTCGATATAGCCTGTCAACGTTCTACCAAAGTTACTCGCTTCGACCGGCGCTTTGGGCTCTATAACGTTCTCAATACCTATAGATATATTTGCAGTTGAAAATGCATTAGGGGAACCATTATCAGTCGCTTTCACTTCGATTATATGTGACTGGAAAGCCTCGAAGTTTAATACCGAATTACCATTTACAGTTAGTTGGCCTGTATTTGAATCAATATTAAATAAACCGGAATCTCCGCCACTAATTTCAAAGGTAATGCTGTCGTCTTCTATGTCAGAGGCTATAACAGTTCCAACTACATGACCGGAAGATACATTTTCTAAAATACCCGAGAATGACTGAGCGGAAAGTATAGGAGCGTCATTAACTGCCGCCACTGCTAGAGTTATTATCCCTCTATCACTGCTTCCGTTTCCATCTGAGATTTTATACTCAAAAGTGTCATCACCAAAAAAGTTTAACGCAGGGGTATAATCAAATGTTCCATCAGCATTAAGAGCTAAAACGCCATTACTTACATTCACGATTGGAGTTGTATTGATAGTCAAATCATCACCGTCAACATCGCTCGCTAAACCGAGTAAGTTGCCGACATTAGTTAACGGCAAATCTTCTGTTGCATTTATAACGTAACTTGGTGCTACAGGGGCATCATTTACAGGAGTTACCGAAATCGTTAAAGTACCGGAACTTTTTGCTCCATACTGATCTTCTACTTCAAATTGTATTGAATCCAATCCATAAAAGTTCAAATTGGGCGAGTAGTTTACAACTCCTAATTCTGTTATTGAAAAGACCCCTCCGCTTGAAACTCCACTTGCTTGCGTTACAAAACTGAGTGTATCGCCTTCTATTTCCGACACATGATCCAACAGGTCAAAATTTACAGCAGCATTATCTTCAACGATATTTAGGTTTATTGTTTCTGCAACAACAGGGGCATCATTAACATTCTCAATGTTAATAGTTACTATCGCGCTATCTACCAGGCCATTTTCATCTATGACTTGATATGAAAATACATCGGGACCAAAAAAGTTAACAGCTGGAGTATACTCAAAATCCCCTAACTCATTAATTGATATAGTTCCATTTGATGTTTCCGATAGTAAATTAGTATTGACGGTTAATAAAGAAGAGGCGCTATCATTACTTAAAACATTACCAACAAGCACTAAATCTTCCTCAATAGAAAAAACATCATCTTCGGCTTGAGGTGGATTGATTGGGGTAATCACACCAAGTGGGTCGACACGGAGAAGCGGTGATATGCCACTTTCACCACTGCCATCTACACCAGTTACAAGTACAAAATAAGTTTCTTCATTTACAATATTATTTATATTTACCGATGTATTAATTTTAGACAGTAGTTGCTGTCCATTGGGCAAAGACGTTACATTTTGCGGGGTAAGATTGATATCACTAGCAGTATAAATATTATAACGTTCAAGTGCTTCATTTTTTTGCCAAGTAACTATCATTTGATTATCGAGTCTTTCGACCGATAAAGAGTTTATTCTGTGTGGTTGCCACTGCACGAAACTTCTTCCTGCAAGTGAGTTACCAGATGACTCAGTAGCTACCCAAACCTGTAACTCTAATGTGCCTTCATCTTTACCTGCCAATATAGGGTTTAAACCTATTACCGAAGCCCTAAACTCTGTTCCACAATTTTCTTCACATATGGAGTAGCTAACATTGCTGCCGGCTAAACTTATGAATATTTCTAAGATTTCTTCGTCGCTATTTGTATTTAGAGTAAAAAGTAGGTTGCCCGTTACGTTATTAACGTCATCAGGCCATTCTATTGATGCCGTTTCTATTAATGCTGATGTATTTGGGTTAGCTGCTGAACTTGCTAGAACTCTTGAGTGTTTAGACTCACCAACGCTATGGGATAAATCAATCAAAACCGGAGTAGGCGTTATGGCCTCTGGTTGATTTAACTTATCACCAACAAAATTAGACTCTTTAGTTTCTTTACCGCATGCACTCAATATAGACACAAACAATAAAACTAAGGTGATATAAAAAATATTTTTCATTAACAACTTCCTTACTTCAGCGTTGTTATAACAAAGCTAACAAGTTTACTTTACCTTGAATGAGCCATTCAGTTTGTGTTCTGGTACTAGTATTTCGAATAACTCGAAGTTGCCTGTAATAGAGTCTCCAGCATCAGTGAAGACTCCATCAATTGAGCCTGTCGCTTTTTCATCCCCGTATGATGCGAAAGTAACGGCTAAATCAATATCAGTGACGTTAATTAAACCACTAAATGCAGCATACCACTCGCCTCCAGAATCTACCGCAGTAAGTGACCCATCACTAACAACTCCGTTATCAAAATTAACGGACATTGATAACCCAAAGTCACGAACACTACCTAAATTTGAGGTAACTTCCGCTTGCTCTAATGTTTCGTACGTATAGCTACCAGTACGTGTTGCTAAAGCATCTGCCAATGTCGTTTCTGAAGACACTAGGAATTGTTGTTCACTATAAATAGAGTTATCAACTTCAGAGTTGGTTATTATTGAATCTACATTTTCTAAATCTTGTTGTTCTGAAACGGACACTATTGATTCATCGACACTTTCAGGCTCACTGGTCTCTTCAGAGTTGGAACTAGAGACTTTAGTAGAGTGCCCTTGCTCAAATATGGATGGTGGCGCAAGAAGTTCAGTGATGGTTCCGTCCATTGATACTTTACCAAATGAGAACGCTTCATCCTGGCCAAATGACACAGTACTTTCATCATTTGACATCAAGTCAATGGCGCCGTCCCAAACCGCTATAAACATATCATCATTGACCATAGCCAACTCAAAGTGAGTACCTCTGATACCAATTGATCCTACTGGCGTTTTTACCTGATAGTCACCACCGTGTTTTTTTATTTGTCCCGAGATTGATCTGAGGCCGCCTTTTACCAACTCGATAACCGCAGAGCCTTGTTTTGATTCTGGATCATAGGCATAGCTTGATATAAAAACTTCAGAATTTGGCTTTATGCTTAAAAGCCCTCCGTCAGACATAGAAAATTGAGCTCTGCCTGTTTCTTTAGTAATAACCTTATCAACACTGAAAATAGGTGCTCGACGTTTTAATGGTCTGGATTCTTGGCTACGAGCATCAAATGCTTGAACGTCGCCACGAGACATAATTGTTTTTCCCGCGTTTTCAGCAGCTAACAAGCTAGGTGTGTAAATGGTTGAAATTACCAAAGACAAAAATATTAACTTACGCATTTAACTCTCCTAAAACTGGTACTTTAATGTCAGCGCTGTATCAAACCTGTCGTATTCGTATAGGCTCAAATTACTGGATTTATTTTGGTAGCTTAATAAGCCTTGAACACTCAGCTTCTTATTAATCTTGTATTGAATTGTATTTGTTAATTGACGAAGCGTTTCCTTTCTTTTTACTAAAAACAAAGGATGTAAGTCGTCAAAAGATTGCTTCTGATATGAGAGCATTGCTAGGTAAAACATGGAATCATTAAAGGCGTAGATCATTTGATAGCTCAAGCCTGCACTGTCTTTAGCGTTATACTTTCCTATGTCTAAACTAGACTCTTCATCAATATAAAAAATGCTAACCTTGTGCAACGCCTGTTGCCCTAAATAAGTGGCGCCTAGATTAAACTTTAGTAATTCAGCATCCAGACTTTCAATTTCTTTATTATCTAACCAGCCAAACCCTATCGAGCTTGATAATAAGTACTGTTTATTCAACTTATGTTCGGCTCCAAATGAAAACTCAGTTTCAGCGCGATAGAAGTCGCCTTTCAGTAATAAAGGAGTAATTGAACCTTTCCCAATATATGTTGTACTTTCTTTCTTAAAACGATATTCACCAGCGATATTGGCTATGGTTCGGTTATATTGACCTTCATTCGCGTACTGAAAGTCATTCACACCCCAAATCAGCCTAATACCCTGTTGCTGTGATAGTTTTTTCTTGTATGAACCATTGTAAGCAAGTCTCCAATAGTGCCCTGAAAGCTTTTGGCTTGCTTTTGATAGAGGAACATCACCGTTTAAAGAGGGAATAAAAATTGAATCTTCCGATGTGCCAGCATTAATATTAGAGTCTTGGCCAAAAGTTAATCCAACACTATTATTTAACGCGCCATCTAAACTTGCAGTAATAGTGTTAATTTCTAATTCTAATTTTGCGACCTTTTTTAACTGAGCGTCGTTGAGTGCCTCCCCCTTAAGCGCTGCCAATTCAGCTGAAGAAGCTGCAATATTATTTGCCTTTAAATATGCATTAGCGAGTAATATTCTTGCATCATGCCAATTGGGAGCCGATGCAATCACTCGTTCAAAGGCAAAGACGGATTCGTGAACTTTGTTAACTTTTAAAGCCGCTAAACCTAGTAAAAAGTCAAATTTAGGCTCACCTAATAGCTCACTATTCTCACTGGCTAGATTGTAAGCTTCGGCAGATTTGTTATTCAGTAATAACTCTTGAACTTGCTTTTCAATCGGCTCGCTTACTAATACTTCTTCTGCATAACTAGACATTGAAGCCAAAGCTAAAAACATTACCGCTAAAAACCGCATTTATATTCCTTTTTAGAACAAAGCATTGCCAAAGGGTTATTATAGGTTTAGTAGGCAAAACTGTCGAGTTTCTCATCAACGTATTCATCCGTGAGCTTATATCAAAATTAAAGAAGATAAAAATCACATGCAAGCTAATGTTGTCGGCTCATTTGAGTAGGAGAAACGCCATAAGTAGAAACAAACGCGCGACAAAATGCATCACCGCTTGCGTAGCCATATTTGTTTGCAACTTCCTTTACTCTCTTACCATTTAATATTGCAAGACGAGCGGCCGTCATTCTCCATAACCTAACGTAAGTAATGGGAGAATATCCCAACACTTTATTAAATACGGCCATAAACTGGGATCGTGACATTGCTGCGATTTCCACAAAATCCTCAATTTTCCAAGGGTAATGGGGGTTGTCATGAATAGCCACCACCACATGTCGTAACTTAGGGTGAGCTAATCCTGCAAAAATTCCTGTTTCAATTTTCCCTTCAGCTATTTGGTGACGAAGAATATTGACGACGAGTAAGTCACATAAACGATCTAGCGCGAATCGCGCTCCACATCTAGACATGGAAGCTTCGGTTACAATCAAATGAGCAATGCCCTGCACGTTACTTTTTCCGCCGAATTCATTTGGGTGTTTTAAATCTATTTCAACATACTCAGGCATAGCTTGATGAAGAGGGTTTTTGTTATCACCAATATCCACATGTATGCAAACAAGTGGTTCGGATTCAATAGGCACCAAAGTATTAGGTTCAACCACTAGAACCAGTTTATCTAAACAAGTTTGGTCACCATAAATAAAAAGGTTGGCACCTTCAGAAGATAATAAACATTCAGCTTTAACTTCAAAGTTTGAAAGTAGGCTGGATAAACGATCAAGATGAGACATAAGCGGACTTCCTGTAAGACAAATAAGACCTTAACCAACAATAAGTCCATTACTATATCAGTACTTCGAATAAATTAGGTAATTCTATGTCTCTATGTTCATCTATAAAAATGTACGCCCTTTCAATTTTTGTTTTATTTGGCGCGTCATCTCACGCCAATGCTGCAGAGGAAAAGCAACCTATGCCAAAACCTAAAGTTATCATCTTTGATGTAAACGAAACACTTCTAGACCTAGCGCCACTGAAAGTATCCGTAGGCAAGGCAATGAACGGACGTGAAGACTTACTTCCGCTATGGTTCTCAACTATGTTGCATTACTCCCTTGTTGATACACTAACAGAGGAATATCACGATTTTGGTCAAATCGGTGCTGCAGCATTAATGATGTTAGCGCAGAGCAATAATATAGAGCTTTCCCAAGAACAAGCTCGCGAAGCTATCGTAAATACAATCACCAAGTTACCGGCTCACCCTGACGTAAAGCCAGCGCTAAAAACACTTTCTGACCAAGGCTTTTACATTGTTAGTTTAACCAACTCATCTAATGCAGGTGTTGCAGCTCAATTTGAACACACAGGTTTAACTTCATTTTTTAAGCATCGCTTTAGTGTTGAAGACGTCAAGGCATTTAAACCAGCTCGAAAAACTTATGAATGGGTTTTAAAAGAGTTGAACGTTAACGCTAGTGACGTATTAATGGTAGCGGCGCACCCATGGGATTTAGCAGGTGCAAAAGCAGTAGGACTTCAAACTGCATTTGTTCGTCGTTCTGGTACATCATTGTACCCTCTGGCTCAGTCGCCAGATTATCAAGTAAATGACCTTCAAGAATTGATAAACGTTTTGGCTAAACTTAAATAATAAGCTGGTAACCAAACGGCTAAACAGGAACGAACTTCAAGGATGAGGATTTTTTATTGGGAAGAAGGTGCGAGATGGCCGATAAGCCGGGTTTTGTCTTGGACAATCATTCGTCTAGGCCAATAATTGCTTATTGGCTCAAGCTTTCTACCCGGTTCCGACGTGGGCCACGCCTGTACTTCAAGAGTACTGGAACCCTATTTGAAATTGCTCCGAGTGGAGTTTACCGTGCCACGAACTATTACTAGCCGCGCGGTGCGCTCTTACCGCACCCTTTCACCCTTACCTGTACTTAGTTACCCAAGCCATCGGCGGTATACTCTCTGCTGCACTGGTCGTAGGCTCGCGCCTCCCAGAAGTTATCTGGCACTCTGCCCTTTGGAGCCCGGACTTTCCTCCCCTCTATCCGTCTGCTTATGAGTAAACTCAAAAACACAACGATAAAGCAGCGATTGTCTGGCCATCTCGCGGCGCGGATTATAACGGATTTACAAACGATATGCATTAACGGATTTTGATTTGACTAAGCAAAGTCCTTTGTCTGCCTCAGACCAATATTTAATTTTTAGTTTTTAGTTTAAGGCTAGATAAGGTCTTGGTTTAAGGCTACATAAGGTCTTGGTTTAAGGCTACATAAGGGTTAGGGCAATGCTAAAGTTATTCCTGCCAAGTCAGCGCAAGCTTATATAAATCATTCTTTTTTAAATCATGAATTTTTGCCGTAATAGCCGCGGCTTTTTTAGTAGGCAACTCTTCCATCAACGACTTCAGTAACATCTCAGCTTCAGGTGACAAAGCAGACTCTTCTTTATTTGGCGCTAACATAAGTACCATTTCGCCTTGTTGGCGGTCTTTGTCTTCACCAAACCAATCGATAATCTCTTGTGCTGTACCAGATTTAAAAGACTCATAATGTTTAGTGAGTTCTTTGGCGACAACAACCTGCTTGTCTTCACCTAAGGCTTCTATTACGTGTTTTAAAGAATCAATAATACGCCTAGGGCTCTCGTAAAAAACCGTCGTAAAGTCGGCATTTTTATAGGAGGTTAATACTGATATTTTAGCTTGTTGTTTCACTGGTAAAAAGCCAGCAAATAAAAACTTGTCTGTTGGCAAACCAGCTGCGCAAAGTGCCGTGATTACCGCACTAGGCCCTGGTATAGGCGTAACCTGAACATCTTGCTCACGTGCTAAGTTAACTAAATTGTATCCAGGATCAGAAATGAGTGGCGTGCCTGCGTCGCTAATCAGCGCTATGCTTTTACCTTGCTCAATTTGATCAAGTAAAGACTGTGCTTTTTGCTTTTCATTATGGTCATGCAATGGAAACATTTTAGTCTTGATGCCAAAGTGACTAAGTAGCTTACCACTATGTCGAGTGTCCTCTGCAGCTATGAGGTCAACCTCATTTAACGTATCTAGTGCACGCTGGGTAATGTCGGAAAGATTTCCGATAGGCGTTGCAACAATATATAAAATTCCAGGATTCGACATCATGACCTCTTTAAGCCGTTGTTTATAGCAGTATTCACTTGTATGATACCTGCTTAACTTTGCTTCTTATATTGTTTTTTACGTCTACTAAGGTAAATGACTGTGATTCGTTCGATTGTCCTGATAATAGTAATATCTGCATTGGTTGCCTGTGGCAGTACACCAGAAAAACAAAATCAAACCACGACTCCAGTTACTGCGGTCAATGAAGTTGTAGACCCATACAAAGATAGTCAATTTTATCTTAAGCAGGCGAGCAATACAGATAGAAAAAATGATCAACAGAGTTTTCTTATTTTAGCCACAAAGTCTGCTATCCAAGAAAAAAAGCCGTTGTTATTTATCGAATCAATTTTAAGCAATATTGATGTCCAAGATCGTCATTCCGTAATGTTAGACATAGAACTAGCGAAGGCCTTACTTTACACAGGCAATACTGAGTCAGCAGAAATTGTTGTACAAAGGCTACAGCAAGGTTCAATTTCGCCGCGTTTTGCAATAACGATGCGAGTTCTAGACGCACAACTTCAATCTATTCAAGAAAACCACTTAGGGGTTGTTAAGTCATTATTTCAGTTGCAGTCTTTATATGAAAATCAAATATCGACGTCAGATCAAATATTAGTAAACAACCTAATCTGGAAACATATTCTTGAGGTACCTTACCAAACATTAACTAGATTCAGAACAGACTTTGGCGCTTCCTCTGAAGCATGGATTGATTTGGCTAATATAATCGGACAATACATTTCTGATCCGGTCGCCTTGCCTTCACAACTTGATCGGTGGCAACGTATTTATCCAAATACTGTAACTCTCGAAGAATTACCTTTGCAGGTTCAGCAATTATTAGTAGTTGAACCTTACAAGCCAACAACTATTGGTTTGTTGCTACCTTTGTCAGGCAAATTATCAAAACTAGCTATTACTATCCGAGATGGGTTTATTTCA
Source organism: Psychrosphaera haliotis (assembly GCF_039523615.1). Lineage (NCBI taxonomy): Bacteria > Pseudomonadati > Pseudomonadota > Gammaproteobacteria > Alteromonadales > Pseudoalteromonadaceae > Psychrosphaera > Psychrosphaera haliotis. The sequence continues at coordinate 663,696 of NZ_BAAAFQ010000004.1, forward strand.
GCCAAACCTTTTGACTCCTTAACCACCATTCATGTTTTAGATACGAGCCTGTTAACTTTAGAAGAGATTGAGGCCAAGATTACAGAGCGTGGTATTGATTTTATTGTTGGGCCTTTAGAAAAAGACACCGTATCCAGCTTCCAACAAAGCAAAATCATCTCAACAATTCCAAGACTGAATCTCAACATTCCTGAAATAGTGCCAACACAATACGACAATACACCTGACAGTTATTATTACTCACTAGCTCCAGAAGATGAGATAGAACAAGCAATAGAGTTGTTTTTGGAACGTGAAGTAAAAACACCCGCCGTTATATTTGCTGACAATACCTTAGGTAAACGATTATTTGAGCGCTTTAATTCTGCGTGGTTCGAAGCAACTGGCAAACAAGCAGAGTCTATTGCATTTAGAAATCGTTCTAAACTAGGTGAAGCTGTACAGCAATTGCTCGATGTTGATGCAAGCCAGGCTCGTATCAACGAAATGAAAAAGCTGTTTGGTAGCCAATTGGAAACGGAAGCTAGAAGTCGCGCCGATATCGATGCTGTCTATGTTATTGCCAACTCTCAGCAAACTCGCCTAATTAAGCCTTTTTTCGACGTAAACATTAGTGCGTTTGGCAAGCGTCTTCCTATTTTTGCATCTAGTAGAAGTTATGTTGTGGATGAATCGGTACAACAAAAAAGAGATCTGAATGGCATGATGTTTACTGAAATGCCTTGGCTAATTAAAAATACTGAACCACAACTTCATGATTTATATGCCAAGATAGGTGAACAGCAAACTCAATCTAAAAAGCTATTTGCGTTTGGCTACGACGCTTACAACCTTATCTTTGCCCTTAAACAGTTAAAAATACTGCCTTCACAATCTCTAAATGGATTAACAGGTATGTTAAGTGTAAAAGATAACCTTACCATTAAGCGTCAGTTAAGCTGGTCGCGATATGTGCAAGGAAAAATCATTGTCCAACCAGAGCAAAACAAATAACCAAACCGCCAAGCAAAAAGTAGGCTCGTTAAAAGAGCAACAAGCCAAAGATTTTTTAATTGATAGCGGACTCTATTTTGTTGACCAAAATTTTAACTGTAAGCTTGGCGAAGTTGACTTAATTTTTAGTAATAATGATAAAACGACGTTCATATTTGTAGAAGTACGATACAGAAAGAGCAGTGCTTTTGGTGGTGCGGCTCAGTCCGTTACTTATCAAAAACAACAAAAAGTAAAAAAAGCCGCGATTTTTTATCTGCAGAAACGTAAACTAGACCCAAATATTCGATTTGACGTAATCGCGTTCGAAAACAACCAGCTCAACTGGATTCAAAGTGCATTTTCATGAATGACAATAAAATAAAACAACTTTATACCTCTAACATTCAGAACTTCATCGCCTCTGGTGATCAGAATGCCGATAACATAGCCTTGTCGGCTGCCGTAATCGCTCAGACCTTATTGTCAGGCAACAAGGTAATAACCTGTGCTGATTCTATGGCTAAAATGATGGCAGAGCATTTTGCTGGCATTCTTGTTAACTTTTATGAAATAGAAAGACCTTGTCTTCCGGCGATATCGCTTAACGATCATGTGCAGAATTGTGGCCAAGAGGAAATTAACCTTTCACATTTCCAAGACCGCTTTGCTCGCCAAATAAGAGCAATTGGTAATGAACAAGACGTATTAGTGGTATTTTCCTTAAATAATAAGGAACCTTCTATTAAAGCCGCACTCGAAACAGCATTAACTCGAGATATTAAAGTGGTCGCTTTTACATCGGATGATGGCGGCGAGATTGCAGGCATGCTTGGTGACAACGATATTGAGATTAGGTTACCCACTAATAAACCAAGTAGAACGTTAGAAATCCAACTTTTCACCGTTCACGTATTGAGTGAACTAATCGACGAAGTTATCTTCTCTATGTAACTTTCTTCAGGATTTAGGATTTAGGATTTAGGATTTAGGATTTATCATGAAAAAGTATGTTTTATTGTTATTAAGTTGTCTACTTGTTCAAGGCTGTGTTGAAACAGCAATTGTCGCCAGTGCCGTTTCTGCAGTAAGTGCAGCAAACGATCCGCGTTCAGTGGGCAAACAAATTGACGACAACGGAATTGAAGTGAGAGCAACGGTACAGCTTATGAAAGATGCCGACATCAGTGATAATACAAATATTACGATTGTTAGCTATAACGGCCAATTGTTAGCCGTTGGACAAGCACCTACGCAGTCTTTAATCAATAAAGCTGATGCCATTTTAAAGAACGTTGACCACGTAGTTAAAGTTCACAACCAAATTAAAATAGGCCCATTAGCGACCATTGGTAGTAAAGCTAAAGATGCTTGGATCACAACAAAGGTCAAGTCAGCCTATTTAACAAGTGACACGATAGATAGCGGAAATATAAAAGTGGTTACAGAAAACCAAGAAGTTTATCTAATGGGGATCGTAGACGGAGAGCAGGCAAATCAAGCTGCTACTATTGCATCAAAAGTAAGTGGTGTTTTGAAAGTCATTAAAGTGTTTCAATAGCGCTTTAGCTTTTACAGTTAAGACATAAAAAAACCAGCAAGCGCCGGTTTTTTGTTATTCAAATAAAACTAATTTTGACTTTATTACTTTACGATAGACAAATGATTACGCTTTTTATCGTTACCTGTTGATTCTGGCTTCTTGCCATCGTCGTCAGACGAACTTAACACCGTAAACTGAGGCTTAGGCTCTTCCAGCTTTTCAACTTCAGGGCTCTCAGGCTCATCTAGCGGTGACAATTCAAAACCTTCAATATCATAATCTTCAGGTGGGAACATAGTCCCTGCGCCATTCTCACGCGCATATATAGCTGATACAGCATACATAGGTACGTAAACTTCAAATGGAACGCCACCAAATCGAGCAGAAAAAGTTAACTGCTCATTTGTGATCAATAAACTTTGAACTGCACTTGGACTAATATTAAGCACTACTTGTCCATCTTTAACACTTTGCGGCGGAACTTGAACATGAGGCAAATCAGCTTCCACAACTAAATAAGGTGTGTGTTCATTATCCAAAATCCAGTCGTAAAACGCCCTCAATAAGTAAGGGCGATTAGGAGTCATGTTATCCATAGCGTTTAGTAAGTGCTACGAATGTCTTTTTCTACGTCTGTTAGAGACGCTTGGAAAGATTCACGTTCAAATACACGTAACATATAAGTTTTGATATCTTTTGCCGCAGCGCCAGAAAGCTCAATGCCCCAAGACGGTAAACGCCATAAAAGCGGTGCTAAGTAACAATCTACTAAGCTAAACTCATCGCTCATGAAATAAGGGTCTTCAGCAAATATTGGTGCAATCGCTAAGATCTCTTCTTTCAATTGTTGACGAGCAGTTTCATCGCCAGCTTCAATTTTACGAGTTAACGAATACCAATCATTTTCGATTCTATCCATCATTAAACGACAACGACCACGAGCAACTGGATAAACAGGCATTAGTGGAGGATGAGGAAAACGTTCGTCTAAATATTCATTAATAATATTTGCACGGTATAAACCAAGCTCTCTATCAATTAACGTTGGCACGTTGCCATACGGGTTAACTTCATAAAGGTCTTCAGGCATGTTATCTGGAGTTACATAGTGAATATCTACGTTAACACCTTTTTCCGCTAATACGATGCGGACCTGATGACTATACATGTCGTTCGCACCAGAAAATAAAGTCATTACCGCTCGTTTGTTTGCAGACACTGCCATTTATTTCTCCAAAATCTTTCAAATTTCATTATCAAAAAAGGGGCGAAACACCCCTTTTGTCTAAAAATAGCTGCTAAGTTATTATAACTATTAACAATTATTTTTTGATGTCTCTCCAGTACTCTTTCTTAAGAAGTACTGCAAATATCCAGAAGATGAAACAATATATTAGTGCTTTCCAGCCAATGCTTTCACGCTCTAATATCATCGGTTCACCGATATAAACCATAAAGTTAGTTAGGTCTAACATCGCTCTGTCATATTCATCTTCACTTAGCTCGCCAGAGCCATCAGACTGAATACCAACAAATTCTTGAACCATTTCACCATCAATCATACGTTCTTCATAAACTTTCTCAGGCACACCTTGAAGTTCTTGAAGTACGTGTGGCATACCAACGTCTTTAAATACTGTGTTGTTCACGCCAAATGGGCGAGAAGGGTCAACATAAAAAGATTTAAGGTAGCTATAAATCCAGTCAGGACCTCGAAGACGAGCTTCAAGTGTTAAATCTGGAGGAGCTGCACCAAACCATTTAGCAGCGTCTTCTTTTGGCATTGCATTTTTAATATGCTCACCAACTTTAGTATCTTTAGTGAAAACCAAGTTTTCCATACCAACTTCAAGAGGAATACCTAAGTCGTTAAAGGTACGCTCATAACGTTGAAACTGCATTTGGTGACAACCTAAGCAGTAGTTCATGAATAATTTAGCACCACGCTGAAGCGATGCCTTATCCGTTTGATCTATATCTGCTTTATAAGGAAGCTCAGCGCCTCCAGCAGCAGAAACTGCAGTTGAGGCCATTCCAGCTAATAAGCCAAGAGTTAGAATAAGTTTTTTCATTATTTCGTAATCCTTTCTGGCAGTGGCTTAGTCTTTTCGTTTTTGCTGTACAACCAAAGTAATACAAAGAAACCAAAATACATAACGGTAAAGACTTTAGAAATCATCTCTTTAAATGGAGTACCTGGTGTGCCACCTAAGTAACCTAAAATAACAAACACGATTGCGAATATAATTAGGTTCCACTTGTGTAGTCCACAACGGTAGCGCCATGAGCGAACTTTACCGCGGTCTATCCAAGGTAATAATGCCAACATGATAATTGCACCAAACATTGCTACAACGCCACCAAACGGATTTGGAACCGCTTTTAGGATTGCATAGAAAGGCGTGAAGTACCAAACAGGGAATACATGCTCAGGCGTTTTCAAGTTGTTCGCCATTTCAAAGTTTGGATGTTCAATAAACTTACCGTACATGTCTGGGTTAAAGAACATGACATAACAGAAGAAGAAAATGAATACACCAAACGCCATAAGGTCTTTCAGAACCATATGCGGGAAAAATGGTACAACGTCATCTAATAAGTCTTTCTTAGACGTGTAGTATTCATGGAATTCAAATTTAGTTTTTTCATCGTCAGATAATGAGCCTTTAGGGCGTTTAACATCAACACCGTCTGGGTTATTAGAGCCAACTTCATGAAGCGCAACAATGTGAAGGAATACTAAGATAACGATAATTAGAGGCAATGCAATTACGTGCAATGCAAAGAATCGGTTTAGGGTTGCACCAGATACCACGTAGTCACCACGAATCCATAGTGCTAAGTCTTCACCAATAACAGGGATAGTACCGAATAAGCCAATGATTACCTGCGCACCCCAGTAAGACATTTGTCCCCATGGAAGTAGGTAACCCATAAAGGCTTCAGCCATAAGTGCTAGGTATATAAACATACCAAATAACCACAGTAACTCTCTAGGCTTCTGGTAAGAGCCATACATCATGCCGCGGAACATATGTAGGTATACAACCACAAAGAATGCCGAAGCACCAGTTGAGTGCATGTATCGGATAATCCAACCATACTCAACGTCTCTCATGATGTACTCAACAGAAGCAAAAGCTCCTGCTGCAGAAGGTTCGTAACTCATTGTTAACCAGATGCCAGTAACGATTTGGTTAACTAATACGATAGTGGCTAGAAAACCAAAAACGTACCAGAAGTTCATGTTTTTTGGTGCTGGGTATTGCGCCATGTGCATGTTATAAACACGCGTCATAGGAATACGAGCATCAATCCAATCTACTAGATTTTTGAACATTATGCTGCTCCTTCCTGATCTTCACCGATCAAGATATTGTTATCATCGATATAGTAGTGAGGAGGAACTTGTAAGTTAGCACCCGCTGGTACACCGCTAAATACGCGACCAGCCATATCAAACTTAGAACCATGGCATGGGCAATAAAAACCAGCGTTAACACCTTCAACTACTTCTTCGTAACCTTCTGACATGTAAGTTGGTGAACAACCTAAATGAGTACAGATACCTACGGCTACAAATATTTCACGGCGCTTAGAACGATGAAGGTTTTGTGCATAAGCAGGTTGCTGTTCAACTTCAGAGTTTGCATCTTTTAAGTTGTCAGCAGAAATGTCTTCAATTGTCTTAAGCATTTCTGGAGTACGATAGATAACCCAAACAGGTTTACTTCGCCACTCAACACGAATCAACTGACCCGGTTCAATTTTTGTAATGTCAACTTCAACTGGAGCGCCGGCCGATTTAGCTCGGGCACTAGGATTCCAGGAAGCAATAAATGGCACAGCCGCTGCCACTGCTCCAGCACCACCAATAACTGATGTTGCTACAGTGAGGAAACGACGACGACTATTGTCTACAGGCGCATTGCTCATCCAATATTCTCCGCGATTAGGATTAATAAGCGTTTTATGAAGCGTTCTAAAAAGACCAACTTCTTAAAAATTTGGTAATTTAAGAGATTCTACCGAAAAAGCCCCATGTAAAACAAGGCAATATAAGAATATAGAAGATTATTTTCATTTTGATATAAAAAAGCCCGCAAAATGCGGGCTTTTTGAGCAAATAATTGCAAAGCAAATATTAACGTTTTGAGAACTGCGTTTTCTTACGAGCTTTCTTAAGACCAACTTTCTTACGTTCAACGCGACGAGCGTCACGAGTAACGAAGCCAGCTTGACGAAGAGATGGACGAAGTGATTCGTCATATGCCATAAGAGCACGTGTGATTCCGTGACGGATCGCACCAGCTTGACCAGTAGTACCACCACCTGTAACAGTGATGTAAAGGTCGAATTTCTCAAGAAGTTCAACTAACTCTAGAGGTTGACGAACAACCATACGAGCCGTTTCACGACTGAAGAATTCTTCAATTGAACGTTTGTTAATTAGGATGTTGCCTGTACCTGGACGTAAGAAAACACGAGCAGTAGAGCTCTTACGACGACCAGTTCCGTAGTATTGAGTATCAGCCATTTTAGTAATGCTCCTTAAAGTTCTAATGCTTTAGGTTGCTGAGCAGCATGGTTATGCTCTGCACCTGTGTACACTTTTAGTTTACGGAACATTGCACGACCTAATGGACCACGTGGCAACATGCCTTTAACTGCTTTTTCGATGATCATTTCAGGCTTCTTAGCTTGCAAATCATCAAAGTTAATTTCTTTAATACCACCTGGGTAACCAGAGTGTGAGTAGTACATTTTACCTTGGCCTTTGTTGCCAGTAACTTGCACTTTCTCTGCATTAACAACGATGATGTAATCACCAGTGTCCATGTGCGGAGTGTACTCAGGTTTATGCTTTCCACGTAAACGTAGAGCAATCTCAGTTGCGATACGACCAAGGGTTTTGCCCTCGGCGTCAACAACGTACCAATCACGAGTGATTGTTGAAGGTGTTGCAGTAAAGGTTTTCATTTTATCTTGAACCTAACATTTAATAGTTATAAGCCAGTAGTTTGAGTATCAAACTACACCATTTCATTCGCACCCCTTCGAGTGCACAACCAGTTGTAGGCTAATACAAAAGGTTAGTAACGGTGGGTAGGGGCGGCATTATACAGAAAGCGTAGAAAAGATCACCATCTCATATTGATTTTTTCGATCTAATTTAAGATGTGCACAATCTTCACGCTAAATGAGGTTCAGCTAAGTACTCGTGACTTTGCATTTCTTGGAGTCGGCTAACGCATCGCTTAAATTCAAATTGTAATCCGCCCTCACTATAAAGCTCATCTAAAGCAACACTTGCTGAAATAATAAGTTTCACTTTACGTTCGTAAAACTCATCAATCATTGAAATAAATCGTCGAGCGGCATCGTCATTGTCTTTGCTCATTTGAACCACATTTGATAATAAAACGGAGTGGTAAATCTTACTTATCTCAATAAAGTCTAACTGTGAACGGGCTGTGTTGCAGATGGCATCAAAATCGAACCAAACAACGCCGTCAGCTACCATTCTAGTATCAATAAGACGATTCTCTATTTCGATTTTAGAGTTAGCTGTGCCCTCTTCAGGTGCTAACTGACTAAAGTAGCTAGATAAATTTATTTCAGCCTTGTTATCCAAAGGAAAGTGAAATATTTCAGCTTGTTCTAGCGTTCGTAAACGATAATCAACACCTGAGTCAACATTAACAATGTCACAATGCTGATTCAGCAGCGCAATTGCTGGTAAAAAACGAGCTCGTTGAAGACCATTTTTGTAAAGGTCATTAGGAACAATATTTGAAGTCGTAACAAACACCACGTTTAACTTAAACAACTCTTCTAACAAAGTACCTAAAATCATAGCGTCTGTTATATCGGAAACAAAAAACTCATCAAAACAAATCACTCTTGCCTCTTGGGCAAGATTTTTAGCTACAATTTTCAAAGGATCGGATTGTCCCTGCAAGTCCTTCATTTGATCATGAACTTTGTGCATAAAGCGATGAAAATGAACTCTCAGCTTATTTTCAAAAGGCAGACTATGATAGAAGGTGTCCACTAGATACGTTTTTCCACGGCCAACGCCTCCCCAAAAGTATAACCCTTTTATTGGTTGCTTAGACTGAGAGGAAAACAACTTTTTGAAAAATGACAGTTCTTTGGGTTCGCTTGTTAAGTCGTCGTATAAGCGCTGTAAGTTCTTAACGGCATTTTCTTGTGACAAATCATGTTGAAAATCTGTCCGAAGTAAATCGGTTTGATATTGTTGCCAAGGCGTAAATTGTGCTTGCATGTTCGACATATGACTTATAATGGGCTTATGTAATAAAAATTAATTGGAATAAATAAAATACTAACACGGCAAGGGCATTGTAAGACATAATGAATGCTCTATTCCCTGCTAATTTATTAAGGTTTTTATCATGGAAATAATTAATGGCTTTATATTTTTCTTAGTTGGTGTACTTGCAGGCATCGCGTTTATGATTATCAGAAGCAAGTTCTCGCCTGGTAGTAACGAGGTGAAAACTCAACTAGAACTGTATAAACAGGACAACGCTCAACTTAAACAAGAATGGCAAGACCAACTGGTTACATACAAAACCATATCTTCGCAGTTAAACGAGTTGTCGACCCAAATAGATCAACAAGTCGGTGATGCAAATCAAATATTGCACAAAGCACCTGCAAATAATGCATTTCCTTTTTTCTCTAATGAAGCAACAGAGTTTTTAAAAACGACAACGCCAGAAAAAAGAGAAAAAGTGAACTTATCAGACCAACCGCTTGATTACTCTAATGCTGGCTCTGGTGTATTTAAAGGCGTAACTCCTGAAAATACAGTTGAAAAAAATCATTAAAAACCCTATCTAGCGTCTAAGAATAAAATAATCCCAATTTTTATTTCTGAACTTAGACGCTTTTTGTCTGTCTGTATGAGTAATTCATTTAAAGGAGTACACCATTTATGGCAGTTTTGGTTAAATCTAATGTTTTTAAGGTCACAACGCTGGCCGCTATACTTTTAACAACATTACAATTCTCTCAGCCGTCTCATGCGGCTATTCCGTATTCAAGCCTAAAAGGCGCAGTTCCGTCTTTAGCGCCTATGGTAGAGCAAGTTACCCCAGCGGTTGTGAACATTTCCGTTGCAGGAAGCAAAGAAGTAAAAGCAGGAATGGACCCGTTCCAGTACTTCTTTGGTAATCGCAGAGGCCCTCAAGTCCAAGAAAGGCCATTTAAAGGGCTCGGTTCCGGCGTTATTATCGACAAAGATAAAGGTTACGTAGTAACTAATAACCATGTAATTGATGATGCCGATGAAATATTAGTGACGTTAAAAGACGGTCGTCAATTTGAAGCAAAAAAAATAGGCAGCGATGCACAAAGTGACGTGGCACTTTTAAAAATTGATCCTGACAACTTGGCTGAGATTAAGATTGCTGACTCAGATAAATTAAGAGTCGGAGACTTTGTAGTTGCCATTGGTAACCCTTTTGGTCTGGGCCAGACAGTTACCTCGGGCATTGTTAGTGCTAAAGGTCGTCATGGCTTATCGGCACCTAACCAGCAAGGCCTAGAAGACTTTATTCAAACCGACGCAGCAATTAATAGCGGTAACTCAGGTGGTGCACTCGTTAATTTGCGCGGTGAGTTAGTTGGCATCAATACGGCTATTATCGCTCCAAATGGTGGCAACGTGGGTATTGGTTTTGCTATCCCGTCAATTATGATGAACAACTTGGTAAACCAACTCATCGAGTTTGGTGAAGTTAAACGTGGTGTACTAGGTATAACCGGTTACGACTTTAACGCAGACCTTGCAAAAACATTTGAGCTAGATATTGCCCAAGGTGCATTTGTACAACAAGTTATCCCTGACTCTTCAGCTGATAAAGGTGGCTTAAAATACGGCGACGTTGTAACCCACGTTGATGGTATTAGAATAAGTTCATTTAATGAATTGCGCAGTAAAGTATCAACCAAAGGGGCTGGCAGTAAAATAGAACTAACGGTTAACCGTAGTGGCGACGTTAAAAAAGTTGTTGTTGTACTTGGCGCTGCAGATAAACCTGCAATTACAGCAGGTAATATTCACCCAGCATTAAAAGGTGCAACCTTCATTACTGGAAACGCTGCAAATGGCGCTGCGGGTGTGCAGGTAAGTGAACTCGAAGAACGCTCACCGGCATCCATGTTAGGGCTAGAAAAAGATGATGTTATTATTGGTGTAAACCGAACCCGAATTCAAAGTGTGTCCGACTTACGTGATGCTTTGGAAGAAGCTAAAGGTGTAATGGCGTTAAATGTAGTTAGAGGAAACAGCTCTCTGTACATTTTAATCCGATAAAATAACGTCAAAACAATATGTTGTTACAAGTGAGCCTACTTTCTCCTATGAAAGTGGGCTCTTTTTGTTCTAAAATGAATAAAAATAAAATAAATATTCAGGATTGATGTGATTAATAAATTGAAGTTCATTTTTAACAGTGTCGCTTATGGACTTGCAGCTGCATTGATCGTTGTTATAGTAAATCCAGAATTACGAAATAATTTAGGCATTAATAAACTAACTACTAATGTAATGCGCCCAGCGGCTATGTCGTTTGCCTCTGCAGTACAGCAAGCCGCACCTTCGGTAGTCAACATCTATTCGGTGACCTCATCTAGGCAGCTTGCCAACCCTACCGATAAAATTAACGACTTAGGTTCCGGCGTCATAATGACTAGTAATGGTCACATCCTTACCAACTACCACGTGGTTGATAACGCAGAATCAATTTTGGTACACCTTCAAGATGGTCGACAGTTTAATGCAGAAGTCATCGGCTTAGATAAAGTAACCGATTTAGCACTATTAAAAATTAATGCGAACAACCTACCTACGATTCCTCAACAACCTGATTTAGAACCACAAGTTGGCGATATAGTGTTGGCCATTGGTAACCCTCTTAATTTTGGCCAAACCATCACCCAAGGTATTGTCAGTGCAACAGGAAAAAAAGGCTTAACTCCTGGCGCAACTTATAGTGACTTTATTCAAATGGATGCAGCCATCAACCTTGGTAACTCTGGTGGTGCTTTGGTTAACTCGCAAGGCATGTTAGTGGGGATTAACACTGCAGCATCGCCAGGAACAAACAACGGTGTTCAAGGAATCTTTTTTGCTATTCCTTACCAATTAGCAAAACGTATTATGAATAAACTGCTAGAGGACGGTGAGGTTAAGCGAGGTTATTTAGGACTAGAGGGTGAAGCTATCAATCAAGTTGGACAACCTGTTCGAAGCACAATTGAATCGATTGCTGGTATTCGCTTACATTATGTTGATCCACTTGGACCGGCGTGGCGCTCAGGACTAAAACAAGGCGATGTCTTATTAGCGGTAAACAATAAGCAACTTGTAAGCTTTGCAGAGCTGTTAGAGATTGTTGAGCATGTAGAACCAGGCCAAACAATCTCATTAACAGTATCTAGAAATAATCAAATTATAAAAATAGACGTTGAAGTGGGTAAGCTAGAAATCGACTAGCTTACAAACCTTCTCTGATTAGGTAGTCAAATGCGCTTAGCGACGCTTTGGCTCCTTCGCCCATTGATATTACGATTTGTTTATAAGGGACCGTTGTAACATCACCACAAGCAAAGATACCTTTCTCTGAAGTCTGCCCTTTTTCATCAATAATGATTTCTCCAAACTTCGTTCTTTCCAACGTGCCGTCTAAAAAGTCACTGTTTGGCAACAAACCAATTTGAACAAAAACACCGGCCAACTCAACTTCATGGTTAGTTTCTGTTTCTCGGTCAATGTATCGAATACTTGAAACTTTACCATCAGTCGCAACAATCTCTGACGTTGCAGCATTGGTAATCACAGTTACGTTGCTTCTCTCGTAAAGCTTTTCAACCAAGACTTTATCGGCTTTTAGTTCTGGCAAAAATTCAAAAACCGTTACACTTCTGACCATACCGGCTAAATCCAACGCAGCTTCTACACCAGAGTTACCACCACCAATAACCGCTACACCTTTACCTTTAAAGAATGGACCGTCACAATGAGGGCAATAAGCAACGCCGTTACCAATATTTTCCACTTCACCAGGAACTCCTAGCTGTCTCCACTTAGCACCGGTGGCTACGATCAATGATTTAGTTTCTATTACTTCTCCAGAACTAAGGTGAACTTTCTTGATTTTGCCTTTTTCTACTTTATCCACTCTTAAGTGTTCTTTACGAGTAATGTCGTAGTCTTCCATATGTGCAAGCATGTTATTGGTCAACTGTGTGCCCGTTGTTTTGCTCACTGAAATTAAGTTTTCAATATCAACCGTGTCTTTAACCTGCCCACCAATTCTATCGGCGACCATAGTTACCGCTAAACCTTTCCTGGCACTATAAATAGCCGCAGCTACGCCAGCAGGACCACCACCAATAATTGTCACGTCTTGCAGAGGTAAACGGTCTTGAGCATCTGCACTAAGCTCTACCGGAGCAACTTTTAATAACTTATCGACTAATTGAGCCGTATCAATTTTACCATTAGCAAATATTTCACCGTTTAAATAAACGCTTGGTACACCTTGTATGTTGCGATCTTCAATAAGTTCTGGGTATAAACCACCGTCTATCATTTCCGTAGAAATATTTTCATTTAACAATGCAAACTGATTAAGAGCTTGGACTACGTCTGGGCAGTTGTGGCAACTAAGGCTGATAAAGACTTCAAACTGCAGCTTTTTGTCTACATTTTGAATTAGTTTCATTAATTGTTTATCTAGCTTCAAATCTGTACCAGCTGACTGAAGGATAGCCAGGATCAAAGAGTTAAACTCATGTCCTGATGGAATTCCTGAGAAAAAGATCCCGTTAAAAGCGCCGCCAACTTCTAAACCAAAGCTAATTGGGCTTCTTAAAACGTTAGGTTCATCTCTTTCTACTAAATGTAATTGTGAAGACACTGAACAAACTTGAGTTAAAAATTCTTTTAATTCCTGACGTTTAGGGTGCTCACCATTTTGTAGCACTAAAGTTACGTCGTTGGTCATGTCTTCTGTGTAGGCTTTTAATGCCTTTAAAATATCGTTACTTAACATTTTTAACTCTCCTAAAACTTAGGTGCCCTTTCGAGCACCTATATATAGCTACTGCTTAGATTTTACCTACTAGGTCAAGGCTTGGTGTCAATGTTGCTTGGCCTTGTTCCCATGCTGCTGGACATACTTCACCGTCGTTATCGCGAACATATTGTGCTGCTTTAACTTTACGTAACATGTCTTTTGCTGAACGACCGATACCACCTGCATGAATTTCTGCAACTTGGATAATACCGTCTGGGTCCGCTAAGAACGTACCACGGTCAGCCATGTGATCTTCTTCAATCATCACGTCAAAACCACGTGTAATGTGACCGGTTTGGTCGCCAAGCATTGGGAACTTGATTTTACCAATTGCGTCGCTTGAATCGTGCCATGCTTTGTGAGAGAAGTGAGTGTCAGTCGATACTGAGTAAACTTCCACACCTAACTCTTGCAACTCTTCGTATTGGTTTGCCATATCTTCAAGTTCAGTAGGACAAACAAATGTAAAGTCAGCTGGGTAGAATAAAAAGATTGCCCATTTACCTTTAACGTCTTCAGAAGTTACTGTTGTGAAGTCGCCATTGTGAAAAGCTTGAGTTGTGAACTCTGGGATTGATTTACCGATTAAAGACATATTTATTTCCTCTTTTAGTTTCATTTTTGATAGCAGTCTTTAAAAAGTGACTGCTTTATTTCGATGAATAGAGAATAGAGGACTTGAGTAATTTAGAAAAATTGATTAATTTGAATAATATATTCAAAAAAACAGAACTATGATTAAATTATGATATCTCTAAAACAATTGAGTTATGCGTTAGCAGTCCAAGAACATATGCATTTTAAGAAGGCTGCCGATGCCTGTAACGTGTCTCAATCAGCATTAAGTACTGCTATTACTGAATTAGAAAAACAGCTCGGCATTCAAGTTTTTGAACGAAACAACAAACAAGTCTTAGTTACACCTTCCGGTCAAATACTTTTGAAAACAGCGCAAAGCATAAAGCTGCAGGTAGACGACTTATATAAGCTGTCGCAAATGAATAAAGCACCGTTAACAACGCCAATGAACATTGGTGTCATCCCAACTATTGGTCCATACCTTCTGCCAAAGGTACTTCCTCAAGTTAGAAAAGAGTTCCCTGACTTTAAACTTCACTTAGTTGAAGACCAATCTCATGTGCTAGTGGAAAAGGTTAGAAAAGGTGATCTAGACTGCGCCATACTTGCTTTACCTTATGACATTGAAGGTTTAATGGCCTTTGAATTTTGGAAAGAAGATTTCTTCTGGGTTTGTCATAAAGATGAATGCCCTAACAATTTACAAGAAATCTCAAGCAAAGACATGCAGATAGAGCGATTGATGTTACTTAAAGATGGTCATTGCTTAAAAGATCACGCCTTAGCAGCTTGCAGCCTAGAGAAATTGAATAGTAACGCTGATTTTAACTCAACTAGCTTAAATACACTTATTCAAATGGTTGTTGGAAAGCTAGGAACCACCTTAGTACCAGAAATGGCGCTAGACCAACTTATCCATACTGAATCTGAGTTAAGAGCTGTGCACCTTAATGAGCCAGGCCCACACCGTCGTTTAGCCTTTATTATTCGACCTAACTATGGCGGCACTATGAATGTTGAGTTGTTAATGTCTATATTTAAAAAGCAGTTAAACAACCTAGTCAGCTAAATTTGAGTCCAGCTAAACTTAAGCTCAACTAAACTTGAGTCTAGCTAAACTAGAGCGTAGCTTGAGCATAACTACAGTTAAAAACAAAAAAGGGCCAACAGGCCCTTTTCTTTTAAATGATTTTATTAACGTGTTGTTAATTATCAACTCGAGTAATATCAGCACCTAAGCCAACAAATTTTTGCTCAATATTTTCATATCCACGGTCAATGTGGAAAACTTCATCGAGTTGCGTCGTGCCATCTGCAATTAATCCGGCTATAACTAAACTAGCTGACGCGCGTAAGTCAGTAGATACAACTTGCGCCCCCATCAAACTAGACTTTTCAGGACAAATTGCCGTGTTGCCTTCTAGCTGAATGTTTGCACCCATACGACGAAGTTCTGGTACATGCATAAAACGGTTTTCAAAAATAGTTTCAGTAATGGTACCAACGCCATTTGCCGCTACATTCAAAATGGTAAACTGAGCTTGCATGTCAGTTGGGAAACCAGGATGAGGTAACGTTTTAATATTAACAGCTTTTAGCTCACGTCCCGTCATATCAATAGAGATACTATTGTCATCCCAAGTTACAAGCGCATTTGCATCAAGTAACTTTTCAATAACAGGCTCTACTAATCGATAGTCTGTATTTTTACAAACCACTTTACCGCCAGTAACGGCAGCTGCAACTAAGAATGTGCCAGTCTCAATTCGGTCTGGAAGAATGGTATGTTTACAACCTGTTAGCTTTTCAACACCTTCAATAGTGATGTTATTGCTACCTGCACCGCTAATTTTCGCGCCCATTTTGTTCAAACAAACCGCTAAATCAACAATTTCAGGCTCACGAGCTGCGTTTTCTAAAACCGTTGTTCCTTCAGCTAACGTCGCCGCCATCATCAGGTTTTCTGTAGCGCCAACACTAATAGTACTCATATAAATACGAGCGCCTTTCAAACGGCCATCAACTTTCGCGTTTACATAACCCGCTTCCACTGATATTTCAGCACCAAGCTTTTTTAAACCTTCAATATGTAAATCAACAGGACGTGCGCCAATGGCACAGCCGCCAGGTAATGAAACTTCTGCGTGGCCAAATCTAGCTAATAAAGGACCTAAAACAAGAATTGACGCTCTCATTTTATTCACCAGCTCGTATGGTGCTACAGTCGAATTAATGCTACCAGCATCAATCTGAATTTCATGGCCGTTGTTGATCACCTTAGTGCCAAACTGTTCTAACAGCTGGCAGGTAAATGTAATATCTCGTAAATTCGGAACATTGTCGAAATGACATACTTCTGTCGTTAAGATAGAACTAATAAGAATAGGGAGTGCGGCGTTTTTGGCACCAGAGATTGTGACTTCGCCGTTAAGCGTATTGCCACCTTTAATAAGCAATTTTTCCATAGGAGATTCTATCTAAAGCAGTGATTGAAGTTTTTTGTCTTTTTGCCATGCCGCCGGCGTGTAAGTTTTAATACTTACGGCGTGCATACTACCATCTGCAATATTCGCTAACAGAGGCTTGTATACTAGTTGCTGTTGCTTTACGCGCGATAACGTCTCAAAAACATCGCCTACAGCTGTTATTTGATAGTGAGAACCATCTGACTTAACAATAACTTCGTCTAGCTCTATATTAGCTAGAAGAACTTCTTTTATCTTTTCAATATCCATCACAAATCCAAATATCTAACTACGTGTGTCATTCTTCAAAGGAAGTAACTCTAACACGTTGCTAATACTGGCTAAAGCTAATAATTGCTGAGGCTGATTTATTATTGATATTTGGTGTTTTAATTGATAGTGCGCAATCAACTTTAATAACCAAGCTAGGCCTGCTGTGTCGGTGTTTTCTACTTGAGATAAATCCAAAGTAATGTCTCCAGTGGTAACTGGGAAACGGTAGCAAGCGGGAGCACCTAACGTGAATCGGTCCAATTTGCCTGCCACAATCAATGTATCGTTTTCTAGCGAAAAACTAACCGACATAACGTTTAATTACCCTAAATCTTTTTTAACTATTGGCTTTTCAGCTTTCTCTAACAACAATTGAGTTACAGACTCAATACCTTGTTGACGAATTAAATTTTGTAGCTCGGCGCGTTTACTATCAAGTACAGATACACCCTCTGCGATCATATCGTAAGCGCTCCACTCACCGGTTTTTGAGTTCTTTCGTAATTTAAAATCAATACGGATATCCGGCTTACCTTCATCAAGAACGCGAGTTTTTACAACCACTATTTTTTGACCATCTATTGCGTAAGCTGGTTCAAAAACCACTTGCTGATCATCATAAAGAGTTAAGATACCAGCATAAGTAGCAATTAAATATTTCTCAAACGACGCATAAAATTTCTCGCGCTGAGCCTCGGTACTGGTTCTGTAATAAGGACCCAAAACCATTGCGGCTGCATATTTATGGTTAATTGCAGGGGCAAGTTGTTCTGCAACAACCACTCTTAATACTTCTGGATCTTTTACGATTTCAGTCTGTTCTTTTGTAATACGAGAAAACAACGCATCAGCAACACTACGTACCAACTCAAATGGATTGTTGTTATTGTCTACCGCTTTTACAGATGGTACTAAAAGGCTTAAGGCCAATAAACTTAACGCTATAAAATTAAACTTCTTCATTTCTTAGTTATCACTCCCTTGATTAAATAAGAACTGTCCGATGAGCTCTTCTAAAACTAATGCGGACTTAGTATCTTCAATGTAATCTCCATCTTTGAGAATCGCGACGGTTTCATCAATGAAACCAGGCTCAAGACCAAGATACTGTTCACCTAACAAACCAGAAGTTAAAATGGCAATAGAACTGGTGTCAGGAAAATTATCGTATTGTGCATCAATAGCTAACGTTGCAATAGGAGCATAATCAACAGGGTCCAATTGAATTGATTCAACTCGGCCAACCACTACACCACCTACTTTTACCGCTGACCTAACTTTTAAACCACCGATATTACTAAACTTAGCCTTCAGTTGATAAGTTTCGCCTGAGCCTGTAACGCCTTGGCTAGCCACATTTAATGCCAAAAATATAATTGCAGCGATACCTAACGCGACAAAAAAACCAACTAATACTTCTACTTTTTTTGATGTCATCATCTTTCCTTAAATTAGCTACCGAACATTACGGCAGTTAATACAAAATCTAAACCTAGAACGGCTAACGAAGCTTGCACAACAGTTTGTGTGGTTGCTTGGCTAATTCCTTCTGAAGTAGGTACCGCGTCATAACCTCTATATAATGCAATCCAAGTTACAACAAATGCAAATACAACACTTTTAATTACGCCATTTAAAACGTCATCTTGGAAGTCTACGCTCGCTTGCATGATTGACCAAAAGCTTCCATGATCAACGCCAAGCCATTCAACACCAACTAAGTGTCCGCCTAGGATTCCCACAGAGGAAAATAGTAAAGCAAGAATTGGCATGCTAAAGACACCAGCCCAAAATCTTGGTGCAACAACACGCTTAATTGGGTCTACCGCCATCATTTCAAGCGATGTTAACTGTTCAGTCGCTTTCATTAAACCAATTTCAGCGGTTAACGCAGAGCCCGCACGACCAGCAAATAATAGTGCCGTCACTACTGGACCTAACTCTCTTAACAGGGCTAGTGATACCATTGGACCTAAGCTGTCTTCTGCCCCGTAATCAATTAAAACCGTATAACCTTGTAGGGCTAGTACCATGCCAATAAATAAACCAGATACCAAAATTATAATGAGCGATTGAACGCCAACTACATATATTTGCTTAATAAATAATGGAAACGCCTTAAATATGTTAAAACGCCCAAAAATCGCACCTATTAATAAGGCTGTTGCCCTTCCAATAGACGCCATTTTTTCAATGGTGTTTTTTCCTAACGACTGTAAGGCTTTCATTTAGATCCCATCATAATATCTTGTTGCAATGAATCTGCCGCAAAGTGAAATGGTACTGGTCCATCGGCTTCACCGCGTAAAAATTGTTGGACTAATTCAGAGTCACTTTCTAACAACTCTTCAGTTGTACCGTGACCAATAACTCGTTTGTCCGCCATAATGTATAAGTAATCAGCAATTTCCATCACTTCTTTCACATCATGTGACACTATAATACTGGTTAAGTTTAATGAAGAATTTAAATCTCTTATTAATCGAACTAGAACACCCATTGATATTGGGTCTTGGCCAACAAAGGGTTCGTCAAACATAATCAAGTCTGGGTCTAGTGCAATTGAACGCGCTAATGCGGCTCTTCTTGCCATACCGCCCGATAATTCTGCAGGCATTAAATCGCGGGCACCACGTAAACCAACCGCTTCTAGTTTAAGTAATACCATAGTCCGCACAACATCTTCTGGCAAAGTGGTATGTTCACGTATTGGAAAAGCCACGTTGTCAAATACCGTCATATCGGTAAACAAGGCACCACTTTGAAATAACATGCTCATTTTTTCGCGAACTTTATATAGGGCTGAACGCGATAATTTAGGAATATTACTACCAGCAACAAGGATGTCGCCAGTGTCAGGCATTAGCTGACCACCAATAAGACGTAGCATGGTTGTTTTACCGATACCACTGGGGCCCATTATTGCAGTGATCTTGCCTTTTGGAAATTTTAACGAGATATCATCGTAAATTACGCGGTCGCCTCGCGAAAACGTTACGTTTTTTAATTCCACCAACGCCTCTTGTTGGTGAATAGAATCAGACAAATTTTTAGTCACCGTGTCTCCGCGTAAATTAATGATATTTTTATAGACTGGCCATTGTATTCATTAATTACAAAATTAGCTACGCTTGAAATGTTAAAAATTATTAATATTCACTTACGTTTACATCAGGCGAGTAAATTGATTAAGAATTGACTAAGTATAATCCAAAACAGCAATATATTTTGCTTTCTTAAGCGACTAAAGCCACAATAACACCAATATTTATTCAACATTTGTTAAGTTTTTCTATCATGCTAATTGCTTCAATTATTCTTCTTTTGTCATTCGCAGTATTAGTCTGGGGTGCCGACAAATTTGTCTATGGTGCTTCTGGGCTGGCAAAGAATTTAGGAATATCTCCGCTTATAATAGGCTTAACTATTGTTGCGATGGGATCATCAGCGCCAGAAATTATGGTTTCTGCCAATGCGGCTTTAAAAGGCGCTACGGATACATCAGTCGGCAATGCATTGGGATCAAATATAACCAATATATTATTGGTCCTTGGCGTTACAACTCTCGTGCGTCCACTTTTTGTATCTTCATCAACACTCTACAGAGAAATGCCAATTCTACTCGGTTTTACATTATTGGCCTGGTGGGTATTGGCTGACAACTATTTATCGTTAGTAGAAGGTTTTGTATTACTTGCTTTATTCTTTGGCTTTATTGGTTATTTAATCTTTTTGTCTAAAAGCAAAAAGGACGGGGAAACCGATCTCCTACTGGCTGAAACCGAGAGTGAAATTCCTGATAACTTACCGACCAAAAATGCAATATTTTGGGTTGTTGCGGGCCTAATAATGTTGCCATTAAGTTCACACTTTTTAGTAGACTCAGCGGTCATAATTGCCCAACACTTTGGAATAAGCGAACTTGTAATAGGACTTACGATAATTGCTATTGGTACAAGCTTACCAGAACTCGCCGCCAGCGTTGCCAGCGTGCTTAAAGGTGAAGATGATATGGCTATTGGCAATATCATTGGTTCTAATATTTTTAATATTCTAGCTGTTTTAGGTATTGGAGCGGTCATCAATCCTAGTGTAATTGACCCATCAGCCGCATCACGAGATATATTTGTAATGATAGCCGCGACTATAATGCTTCTGGTTATGGCCATGAGCTTTGCTCAAAGAAAACGTCAAATAAACCGTATTGAAGGTGCTATCTTGTTAAGCGCATTTATCGGCTATCAATTTGTGCTATTTGCATAATTTAATGAGGTAAAAATGAATTCACTTATAGCGTCTGCCTTAAAAGTAATTGCTATTGAAAAAACAGCGATTGAAAACTTAGCAAGCTCTTGTAACAACGACTTTGTATCAGCATGTAATGCAATTTTAGCCTGTAAAGGTCGCGTTATTGTGACTGGCATGGGAAAGTCTGGCCACATAGCCAATAAAATTGCCGCTACTCTAGCAAGTACAGGAACACCTGCATTTTACGTACACCCGGGTGAAGCAAGCCACGGTGACCTTGGCATGTTCACAAAAGAAGACGTTGTTTTAGCATTATCAAATAGTGGTGAGACAGGAGAGATTGTTACTTTATTACCTGTGTTAAAACGCTACGGTTGCGTGATTATATCTATGACAGGTAACTCTGAATCCACTTTAGCTCAAAACAGCAATGTTCATTTATACTCAGGTGTTGAAGAAGAAGCTTGTCCGCTTGGTTTAGCTCCTACTGCTTCAACTACGGCTAGTCTAGTATTAGGTGACGCATTAGCGGTATCCTTGCTCGAAGCAAGAGGTTTCACCGCTGAAGATTTTGCACTTAGCCATCCAGGTGGAGCGCTAGGCCGAAAACTATTATTAACAAACAAGGACATAATGCATACCCATGACCGAATTCCAATGGTCAGCGAAAAAGCGACATTAAAAGAAGCAATTATAGAAATGTCCGCAAAAGGTTTAGGGATGACAGGTGTAGTCAATGCAAACCAAGAATTGATTGGAATATTTACCGACGGTGATTTACGTCGTTGGTTAGATCACGCAGAATTTAGAACAGACCTTAATATTACAAAAGTAATGACGTTAAGCTCAGTGGTGACGACGGCAAACATACTTGCCGCGGAAACGTTGACTTTAATGGAGTCTAAAAAAATCAGTTGTTTATTTGTTGTTGATGAACAAAATAAACCTGTTGGCGCCTTAAACATGCATGACTTATTAAAGGCTGGAGTTATCTAATGCAAAGATTTAGTCAATGGTACCAACCTTTACCAAGCGATGTTGTAGATAGAGCGAAAGCAATAAAGCTTCTGATTTGTGATATCGACGGTATTTTTTCCGATGGCTCTGTTTATATGGGCAATAATGGCGAAGAACTAAAAGCATTCAATACTAAAGACGGTTTTGGATTAAAAGCACTCATGAACACGGGATGTCAGGTTGCGGTTATCACAGGAAGAAATTCTAAAATTGTAGAAAATCGAATGAACAGCCTTGGCGTGAAACATATTTATCAAGGTATGGAAACGAAACTCATTGGCTTTGAGCAACTCTGTGCTGACTTATCGGTAGAGGCCCATGAAGTAGCCTTTATTGGTGACGATTTTCCAGACGTTCCTGTTATGAAAAAAGTTGGCTTTGCCGTTTCAGTTACCGATGGACATCCCTTTGTAAAAGAAATATCGCATTACGTTACGCAAACTCCTGGTGGCAAAGGTGCGGTAAGAGAGTTAACAGATTTAATCATTATGGCGCAACAAGGCGAAGACTACATCACCAGTCACTTTGAGGGTGCGAGCAGTTAATGAGAACTAAACTCGTCATAATTTTAATTTTCATAGGTATTAGTTTATATCTGTGGTTACCTGCTTTTAATACACTAAATGAATTTGATGATAGTGATGAGCCTGTATTAATACCGGACTTTACCGCTACACTCTTACATCAAGAAATGTTTAATGTTGAAGGTAAATTAAAACAGGAAGTTTTTTCACAGAAAATGGAACATTATGCTCAGCTTGCACTTACGTATTTTGAGCAGCCAGAGTTTATAATTTACCAAGACGACAAACCCTTTTGGCGTTTAGCGGCAATGACGGGAAGTGTTCAAGATGGCCGGCTAACACTAGAAAATGACGTTACTATGTTCCAGCTTAATGATAATAAACTAGTGACTAGTATTGAAACTGAGTATATTGAAATTGATTTAGACTCTCAGCTCGTGGTTACCGATAAGCCTATTATTATTCGCGGCGAAAAAACGACTATTGAAGGCAAAGGCTTGCGTGCTGATTTAAAAGCCGAGCGAGTAACTTTAACAAAGCATGTAAGAACAATCTTAAAAGGAAATCAGGATGACTAAGGTTTTAACTATTTTTTTAGCTTCACTATTACTAATCTGTCAAATGGCCATCGCTAATGATGACCTTGTTATCGACTCTGAAAACCAAGATCTAGATTACAAAAATAACACTATGTTTTTTAGTGGCAACGTGAAAATTCAGCAAGGTAGCTTAACTATTACTGCGGACGAGCTTTTTGTCATCACTAAAGATGGCGTAGGAGAAAAGTTAATAGCCAAAGGTAAACCGGCCAAATTTATTCAGGACGATCCTGCCAGTGAGTTATTAGAAGCGAGTTCTAACGAAATTGTATATATGATTAACGATCGAGTTTTGGAGCTAAACGGCGAAGCTAAATATAAGCAAGGCAGCTCAATTGTTGAAAGTGGCAATATTGTCTTTGATTTAAATGCTCAGCGAGTTAAAGCAGACGGCGATAAATCAACAGGTGGCCGTGTAACAACGACTATTAAAACAAAAAAAACACAGCCAAATAACTAAGTAGAGAAAACCTAATATGACCAAGTTGGTGGCCAAGCATTTAGCCAAATCTTATAAAAGTAGACAAGTTGTTAAAGATGTAAGCCTGTCGGTTGAAGCCGGACAAGTTGTGGGTTTACTAGGACCTAATGGCGCAGGCAAAACAACCACGTTTTATATGATTGTAGGTCTTGTACCAAATGATAAAGGCGTTATCCAACTCGACGAAAACGATTTAAGTCATGAGCCTATGCACGTAAGAGCTCGTAAAGGTATCGGTTATCTTCCACAAGAGTCTTCGATATTTAAAAAGCTTACGGTTTCACAAAACATCATGTCAGTTCTAGAAATGCGCAAAGACATTGATGCTAACCAGCAAGCAGACTTGTTAGATGATCTTATTGCGGAGTTTCATATCGATCATATACGGGACAGCCTTGGTATGGCCTTATCTGGCGGTGAACGTCGCAGGGTAGAGATTGCACGTGCTTTAGCGGCAGATCCAAAAATTATTCTTTTAGACGAACCTTTTGCAGGTGTTGATCCTATCTCGGTGATAGATATCAAAAAAATAATCCAACAATTAACTGCAAAGGGAATAGGTGTTCTTATTACTGACCATAATGTCCGTGAAACACTTGATGTCTGTGAAAAAGCCTATATCGTAAGTCATGGGGAGCTAATTGCCGAAGGAACTCCTTCACAGGTACTAGAAAGTGACATTGTGAAGAAAGTTTATCTTGGTGACCAGTTCAAACTTTGATATTTTGTTAGTACAAATAAGTTTATTTTAGTCAGTACTTTACTGGGATCAAATGAGACCAACACTACAACTTAAAATGGGTCAGCAGTTAACTATGACCCCTCAATTACAACAAGCAATTCGTTTGTTGCAATTGTCGTCGTTAGAACTGCAACAAGAAATCCAAGAAGCCTTGGACAGCAACCCCTTGTTAGAAAATGACGAGGAGCATGGTTCTGTTGAGCATATTGAACTCCCTAAAGACAATCACGACCGCCATGAAAATGAAGCCGCATCTAATTCAAATGACGATGAAATTGAATGGACCAAAGATGAACGTGATACCAACGAAAACATTCAAGAACAAACAATAGGTGACGAGCTCCCTACTGACTCTAGTTGGGACGATTACATGAGTGCGGCTCCTGCTAGCTCAGGCCCAGCCTACGAAGGCGAAGACACCGTTTACCAGGGTGAAACAACGCTGGATATTCAAGACCATCTAAAGTGGCAACTTAATCTTTCTCCTTTTTCAGAACATGACTTAGCCATTGCTACCGCGATTATTGACGCCATCGATGATAAAGGCTTTTTGACCGTATCAACAGAAGACATCGTAGAGTCTGTAGATATTGAAGATGTTGAAATTGAAGAAGTAGAGGCCGTATTAAAGCGTATCCAACACTTTGATCCTATTGGTGTTGCTACCCGAGGCTTGCAAGAATGCCTACTTGTTCAGTTGCAACAATATAGTATTGATACGCCTTTTAGACAGGAAGCTATTGATTTAATTGCCGAGAATATCGACCTACTGGCTAATCGCGATTACCGTACCATTCTCCGTAAAACAAAATTAAAAGAAAATGACTTAAAAGAAGCCTTAGAGCTCATTCAGTCTCTGAACCCAAACCCTGCTAGCTTAGTTATTAAAGATGAAATTGACTATGTAATTCCAGATGTTAGCGTAATTAAGAAAAAAGGTCGTTGGTTAGTAGAGCTAAATCCCAATTCTATGCCTAAAATTAAAGTGAACGAACAGTACGCTTCACTGTCTAAAACTTCAACTAATAGCTCTGATGCTCAATTTGTTCGTTCACACTTACAAGAAGCAAAATGGTTTATTAAAAGTTTAGAAAGCAGAAACGACACTTTATTGAAGGTATCAAATTGTATAGTACAGCAGCAACAAGCCTTTTTTGAATATGGTCCAGAAGCTATGAAGCCAATGGTTCTAAACGATGTAGCAGAAATGGTTGATATGCATGAGTCCACAATATCACGTGTGACAACACAAAAATTCATGCACACTCCCAGAGGAATCTTTGAATTAAAGTACTTCTTCTCTAGCCACGTTAGCACCGAAAATGGTGGTGAATGTTCATCAACCGCAATTAGAGCTTTAATTAGAAAGTTAGTTGCCGCTGAAAACCAAGTAAAACCGTTAAGTGACAGTAAGATTGCCGATATTCTGGCCGAACAGGGCATCCAAGTAGCCAGAAGAACTATCGCAAAATACCGGGAGTCGTTAAACATTCCCCCTTCAAACCAGAGAAAACGATTGGTGTAATACACCCATTTTATCAATTAAGAAGGAAGTGCATATGCAAATTAATTTAACTTGTCGTCATGTCGATGCAACAGAGTCTTTAAAAGAGTATGTTGATACGAAATTTGCAAAGTTACAGCGTCATTTTGACCACATTAACAACGTCCATGTGATTTTAGACGTTGAAAAGCTAAGCCAAAAAGCAGAAGCGACCATGCATGTTAACGGTGGAGAGCTCTTTGCTACATCGGAGCATACAGATATGTATGCTGCTATTGACTCATTAATTGATAAACTTGATCGTCAAGTTATTAAGCATAAAGAAAAGTTAATTCGACACTAACTTCTCTCATTAAAATTAAAGTGCC
This sequence comes from Psychrosphaera haliotis, assembly GCF_039523615.1. Taxonomy (NCBI): domain Bacteria; kingdom Pseudomonadati; phylum Pseudomonadota; class Gammaproteobacteria; order Alteromonadales; family Pseudoalteromonadaceae; genus Psychrosphaera; species Psychrosphaera haliotis. The sequence continues at coordinate 690,125 of NZ_BAAAFQ010000004.1, forward strand.
AAGGACGGTACTTTTAATCCATCTTTTGAGATAAGATCAAAAGAAAATAGCAGTAAAATAAAACCATGAATGTAAAGTTACTTCTGCAACCTGACTGCACAAAAGTGCTGGCAGACTGCCAAAGCAAGAAAAAGATCCTAGAGCATATTGCCGAGATTGCTAGTACTAAGTTACCTGATCTAACTTGCACAGATATATTGGCGAGTCTAATGAATCGCGAAAAACTAGGAAGTACAGGAATAGGAAATGGTGTAGCCATTCCTCATGGAAAAATCACCCCAAAAGGTGAACCAGTCGCGGTATTATTGGTTAGTCACCCTGGAATAAATTACGACGCGATTGATAATCGCCCAGTAGACGTATTTTTTGCACTATTAGTGCCTGAAGATCAATGTGATGTGCATCTTCAAACGCTTGCGTCTATTGCAGAAATCTTTGATAACAAAGATATGCTGAAACGAATTAGAAGTGCCGAAACAGATAACGACTTATACAACGTAATTGAAGCTGCTTAATCATGCATATATTTATAGTTAGTGGCCGTTCAGGCTCAGGGAAGACGGTAGTACTTAGAGTACTTGAAGACTTAGGTTACTACTGCGTTGACAATCTGCCAGTAGACTTACTGCCTGCTCTATCGCATTCGTTATCACAAAATTACCCACAAGTTGCTGTAAGCATTGATGTTCGAAACTTACCAAGCTCTGAACAAGAGTTAATGGATAATTTGGACTTCTTACCTAAAGGTGTAAAAACCACGGTTCTTTATATCGATGCCAAAGATGAAGTACTTATTCGTCGTTATAGCGAAACTCGACGACTACACCCTCTTACCAAAGGCGACGCTTCATTACCTGATGCCATCGCCCAAGAAAGTAAATTATTAGATGGCTTGTCTTCTAGAGCCGACTTGTACATAGACACCTCAGATTTGAACGTGCATCAACTTACCGAAATGGTAAGAGAAAAAATATTAGGTAAATCTGATAAAGAACTGGTTATAACCTTTGAATCCTTTGGTTTCAAATACGGCGTTCCAAACGACATTGATTTTGTTTTTGATGCACGATTTTTACCTAACCCGCACTGGGAACCTGAATTACGCGCTTTAACCGGATTAGACTTACCCGTTAAAGACTTCTTTTCCAGCCAACCATTGGTGAATAAATTTGTTTTTCAAATTAATAACTTTATGTCCACTTGGTTGCCTCATTTAGAGCGCAATAATAGAAGCTACTTAACAATAGCTATAGGCTGTACAGGTGGAAAACACCGCTCCGTATACATTGCAGAAACCCTCGCTGAGCAGTTCCGTTCTCGCGGCAAAAATATCAAAACTCGACACCGTGAAATGAGTCGTTATTTAGAACAGCTATAAGGCTTAGTCATGTTATCGCGCACTATCACTATCCAAAACAAACTTGGATTACATGCTAGAGCTGCCACCAAAATGGCTCAGTTGGCACTTCAATTTAAAGCCAAAGTACAAGTTCAACAAGGTGAAAAAACGGCAAGTGCTGACAGCGTAATGGCTTTGCTCATGTTAGCAAGTAATCAAGGCAAAGAAGTAACAATCACAGCGGACGGCGAAGACGAAGAACAAGCACTAAACGCAATTTGTGAACTTGTAAGCAACCGCTTTGATGAGTCTGAATAACCTCTTATCTTGCCAGTAAAACAACCAGTTACTATCATAAAATGGCAATCTAAGTTAGACTTACGCGCAAGGTAAACAACAGAAACCTTTGATTTTGATATGCCTGAATTATTAGAACAAGAATACACAATTCCAATTAATGAACTAAATACCGCTATCAGTGACGGTATGTTTGTTCGTGTCCGGAATATGCTTGATTCTATGGCTGCAAATGACATTGCTCTGTTATTACACTCCTCACCGCCTAAAAGTCGTACTGTTATTTGGCAACTTATCGACAGCAGCATTCAAGGTGAGATTCTAGAAGAGTTATCTGAAGAGGTTCGTAACCCAATATTACGAGCAATGGAGCCAGAGCGTGTTGCTGAAGCCGCTACCAACCTTGATGATGATGACTTCTCAGAAGTTTTACGGAGTATGCCAGACGCTGTTTATCGCCGTGTATTAAAAAGCATGGATAAACAGGACCAAGCGCGTGCAGAACGAGTGATGTCTTATGAAGAGGATTCAGCTGCCGCATTAATGAATACCGATACGGTTACGGTTCGCCCTGACGTAACGGTTGACGTAATCCTAAGATATTTGCGCCTCAAAGAGTCACTCCCAGAAAATACAGATTATTTGTACGTTGTAGACAAGCAAGATCACTTTATTGGTGAGGTGTCATTATCAGCGCTAGTGACCTCTAATCCGAGTAAACTCATTTCGGAAGTAATGGAAACAGACTTTGAGGTCATCCCAGCATCGATGCAGGAGTCTGAGGTCGCCACATTATTTGAACGATATGACTGGATGACAGCCCCAGTTATTGACGAAAATGGCTTATTGCTAGGCCGTATTACCATTGATGACGTGGTTGATATTATTCGTGAAGACGCTGAGCACTCAATGTTGAGCATGGCAGGTCTTGATGATGAAGCCGATACATTTGCACCGGTTTTAGACAGTACCAGAAAGCGCTCGCTTTGGTTAGGCGTTAACTTATTCACCGCGTTGTTGGCTGCGTTTGTATCGAGTTTATTTGAGAGTACTCTCGATGAGTTAGCTTTTCTCGCCGTGCTAAATACTATCGTGCCTAGCATGGGTGGCGTTGCCGGTAGTCAAACTTTAACGCTAGTTATTCGTGGTATGGCAATGGGCCATGTCAGCGAATCAAACTCAAGATGGCTACTAGGCAAAGAGCTCGCCATCGGCTTTCTAAACGGTCTTATTTGGGCCATCCTTATTGCCGGAGTTGTGGCGATATGGAAGCAAGATTTAATGCTTGGTGGCGTATTGGCTTTTGCGATGTTAATGAACCTCGTTGCAGCCGGTTTGTCCGGTGTACTGATCCCACTTGCATTAAAACGAATGAACATCGACCCAGCTTTAGCTGGTAGTGTTATACTGACAACAGTGACCGACATTGTCGGCATATTTGCATTCCTAGGCACGGCAACATGGTTGCTACTTTAACGTAGTGGCAACATTGAAAAAGACGTGCCTTCTTAGTAAAATTGGAAAAATTAAATGATTGAAGTTGGAAAAACCAACACATTCCCTATCTCAAAAATCGTCGACTTTGGTGTTTTTGTTGATGCCGGAGATGGCGACGAACTGCTTATTCCTAGAAAACATGCACCTAAAGATGCAAAAGAAGGTGATGAAGTAAGAGTATTTGTCTATTTGGATTCAGAAGATAGACCTATTGCAACAACGCAAAGACCAAAGGTAGAAGTTGGTCAGTTTGCATATTTAAAAGTAACAGACGTTACTCGTGTTGGTGCTTTTGTAGACTGGGGCTTAGACAAAGAGTTACTTGTTCCATATGGCGAACAGCACAGACCAATGGAAGTGGGCGAACGTTATTTGGTTTATGTTTATCTTGATGACCTTGATCAGCGCCCTACTGCGTCTTCAAAAATAGACAAATTTGTAAAAGATGAAAATGAAGGCACCTTTAAGCCTGAGCAACAAGTTGACTTGATCATTGCGAACAGCACCGAGCTAGGCTTTAAAGCTATTATCAATCATAGCCATTGGGGTTTGCTGTTCAAACAAGATGTATTCCAACGCCTTAGTTTTGGCCAATCTAAAAAAGGCTTTATTACTCGAATTCGTCCAGATGACAGAATTAACCTTAGCCTTCAAGGCGGAAAGGTGACTCGTGATAAATACTCAAAAATCATCATGGAATTTTTGAATAAAGAAGGTGGTTTTGCCGCTGTCCATGACAAGTCTAAGCCAGAAATCATTTCTAACTTGTTTGGTATGAGCAAGGCAGCCTTCAAAAAAGCTATAGGTGGTTTATACAAGTCTGGCGATATCGTAATTGAGAAAACTGGTATTCGTTTAGTAGAAAAAGAGTCTGGTGACGAGCAAGAGTGATCCAATAACGGATTCAATGTCAGAGCCTCGTGGTAAATTTTGAATTTTGAATTTTGAATAAAAAATGACTTAAAAAAAGGAAGCCTAGGCTTCCTTTTTTTGTTATCAATAATAGCCACTGTACTAATTGATTGTATTTACGCTAAAGCAACCTAGTTACCAGCAATCTTCATATTTTCAATTAATACTGAGCCGGTTTGAACCGCACCGCGACGCTCAACATCACCACCAATAGCAATAATCTGTTTGAACATATTAGACAAATTACCAGCAATGGTTACTTCAGATACTGGATATTGGATTTCACCGTTTTCTACCCAAAACCCTGCAGCTCCACGACTGTAATCACCAGTTACTGTGTTCACGCCTTGACCCATAAGCTCAGTTACTAACAAACCTTTGTCCATTTTCTTTAACATGGCAGCTAAATCAGGATCAGTTTGGCTAATGTACCAGTTATGAATTCCACCTGCATGGCCTGTTGTTTTAAGGCCCATTTTACGAGCCGAATAACCGGTCAATAAATAAGTGGTTAACACGCCTGCTTCAACGATATTTCTATCTACCGTAGCGACACCTTCAGAATCAAACGGACTACTTGCCAAACCTTGTAGCACATGAGGGCGTTCTTCAATGGTTAGAAACTCAGGTAAAATTTGAGTATCTATGCTATCCATCAAAAACGAAGAGTTTCGATACAGACTTCCACCACTAATTGCAGAAACTAGGTGGCCAAATAACGTTGACGCTACTTCAGCATGAAATAACACAGGCACCTGACAAGTATCTAACTTTTTAGCATCTAAGCGCTCAAGTGCCGCTTTTGCAGCTTTACTACCAACAGTTGTCGCCGCTTCCATACTTTGGAAAATTCGGTCAACGGTGTAAGCATAATCTCGTTGCATTTCATCGCCAGACTCTGCAATCACAGAACAGCTTAAACTATGACGACTACTTGGGTAACCTTCAATAAAGCCATGAGAATTGCCATAAACTTTAAAACCTTGATAAGAAGATAGTGACGCGCCGTCTGAGTTCGTGATCCTAGAATCAGCTTCAAAAGCAGACTTCTCAGCTTCTAAACAAAAAGTGATGGCTTCTTCTGGAGTAATTTCATGAGGATGATATAAATCCAAGTCTTGAATATCCGTTGCCATTAACTCAGACTCTACTAATCCAGCAAATGAATCTTCGTTGGTATACTTAGCAATATCAATCGCTGCTTTGACCGTTCTTTCCAAAGCTTCATGACTTAAATCAGCCGTTGACGCTGAACCTTTATGTTGACCAACATACACGGTAATACCAAGAGCACCCTCCTGGTTGAACTCGATATTTTCAAGTTCTTCACAACGACTAGACACCGAAATCCCCTTCGATTTACTAATCACAGCTTCCGCTGAAGTTGCACCATGTTGCTTGCTCATGTCTAGCAAATCAGCAATTGCGGTTTTCACTTCACTGATTTGTTGAAAAATGTCGCTATTATTCGTCATAAAGGCTCAAAAATACTGGTTAATTTACTCACTTGAGCATACCATAAATCTATATCTTCGTTTATCAAAATCTAATGACCCAATTGTTATGACAAAACCATATTATTTAATGCCTGATGATGAAAATTACATCAGCAAATCTGAAATTAAACAAGAAGCAAAAGACCTACGTATTTTTGCTGAAAAACTCGTTAAGCTTTCTAAATCGCAGCGCCAAAAAATAACGGCGAGTGACGAACTTCTAGATGCATTTAAGCTTGCTGACAAGATTGCAACAAAACCAGATGCATTGCGCCGACATATGCAATTCATGGCAAAGTTGCTTCGAGACGAAGCTCTTGATACTTTAAAGCTTGAATATCAAAGGTTAACCACTCCTGGCCAAGCCAATGATGCGCAAATGCAAAAAATAGAAAGGCTGCGTGACGCACTACTTAAAAATGGTGATGACGCAATTAACGATCTTCTTGAACAAGCACCTACGCTAGAACGTCAAAGAGTTAGACAGTTGACGCGTCAGGCTAAAAAAGAAGTAGAAAAAGAAAAGCCTGGAAAAAGTTACAAAGAGTTATTTCAGTATATAAAAGACGGACTTAGCAGTTAGGAGCTTTGCAGTGAATTACTTAAATCAACAACGATCACTTTTATCAAAAGTGTGGTTTTCAATCGCGTTATTAGCCACATTAGTTTTAAGTGGTTGTAACGGCCACAGTGATGACGTGACTACCGAAGAAAGCATTTCAGGTACTGACGCAATGCTCAGCATAGCCGTTAAAGATGCGTTGAATAATGAGACAAATAGCTTTACATCAGGGAACCTAGCTACCGTTTCAGTATCTTTGGTTGATTTAAGTGGTGTTGCAATTAGCGGCCAACAAATTAGTTTTTCAACGGACAGCGGGACTTTGTCTAGCTCCTCTAGACTAACTGCAACCGATGGCACAACTTCTGTATCACTAAATACCTCTGACATATCCGCTGGAGTAGTAACGGTTACTGCAACAACAACTATTGGTGATGAAACACTATCTATTGATTCCGCGTTTGAAGTTCTATCCGCAAGCACAACTGAAGCTGCGTCACCAGAATTATCTATTACTTTGAAACGTAACGGCCTAGCCGTTAATCGATTTAAAGCCAACGAGTCGGCACAATTAGGTGTAATGCTTGTTGATGAAAATAATGTCGCTATACCAAATACAATTATTAGTTTCTCTGCTGAAATCGGTTCTTTGAATGCAAGCTCTGCTCTTACTAATTCAAGTGGTTTGGCGGAAGTTGAACTAAGCGGCAATGAAAATGATTTAGGCGCTGCATTAGCGACTATCTCAGCCACTATTAATGACATTACTTATGTTGACACTATTGCTTATGAAATTGTTGCGGCGGATGCGCTTGATGAAAACACGACGGTATTAATAGGGTCATTTGACGACGCCGGTAACTTTACGGAAGGTGAAATCAAGTCGGCACTGACTGATGCAAACGGTAATACAGAAATTAGTGCAGGTGGCACGTTAGGTTTGTCTGTTGAACTAGTTGATGAAAACTTTGACCCTATTACTTCAGCAACTGCAATTTCATTTAGCTCCACCTGTGTTACAAATGGTGATGCAACCATAGATGCCACTTCAAATACAGTAAATGGCAAAGCTGAGTCTACTTTCCAAGATGTTAGTTGTGCTGGTCCTAATGGCAATCAAGATACGATTGTTGCCACTGTTAGAGTAAACTCAGCTGATCTTACTGCAACTAAACAGATCACTCTATCTCCAGAAAGCTTAGGTTCTGTAGAGTTTGTTTCTGCTTCACCATCATCTATTGTACTTAAAGGCACTGGCGGTCAAGGCAAGCAAGAAACTTCAACGGTAACCTTTTTAGTCAAAGGTCAACTAGGAAACCCTCTTAGTCAGCAGGAGGTTAATTTCACTCTTAATACTGACGTTGGTGGATTATCTTTGGCGTCTGATATTGGCATTACAAATAATGACGGTTTAGTCAGTGCAAAAGTATCGGCAGGAACAGTACCGACGGTTGTGCGCGTGTTAGCAAGTACAACAAATGAAAACTCCGATACAGTGGCGACACAGTCGGACTTACTTTCTGTAAACACTGGGCTGCCAGATCAAAACTCAATAACGTTATCGCTATCAACTATTAACCCAGAAGCGCGAAATATTACTGGTGCCGAAGTAACAGTTAGAGCTTACTTAGCGGATAACTTTAACAACCCAGTCCCAGATGGCACAACCGTCAACTTCACAACTGAAGGTGGTGCTATAGAGCCTTCTTGCAATACAGTTGCCGGTAACTGCTCAGTTGTATGGAACTCTCAAGAACCATATCCTGATAACCACCGCGTTACTATTTTAGCCACTGCTGAAGGACACGAATACTTCATTGATGTAGATGGTAACAATGTTTACAACACCGCAGATGGTACTAGCGTCAATAGCTCTGTTTTGAATATCAATGAAATCAAGTCTGGTCTAGGTCGTATTAGCCCACTATCAGGTGGCTTTGTTGATATGCCGGAAGCTTGGCGCGATGATAATGAGAATTATAGCTTTGATTCTGGTGAGCTATTTATTGACTCAGATAATAGTGGCGATTACACAATTGAAGACAGTCTATTTAATGGTCCTCAGTGCCAAAGCGGCTGTGCAACAGCTAAGTTTTCAACAGTTCGTAAAGCTCGTGTTTTGATAACATCAAGTTCTAACGCTTTGTATCGTTTACTTGATAGTTCAAACATCGTATTAAAAAGCAATTACGCCGGTGCAACAAATAGCCAAATTAGCATTCCTCGTGGTAGCTCAGCAGACTTTTCACTGGAAATGTCAGATACCCAATTCCAAGTATTGTCTCAGGCCACCACTATCAACATAAGCTCGTCAGTTGGAGAGCTGGTTGGCGGAGGCTCTTTTGCTATTGCGAATACCGTAGGCTCTTCTGATCCGTCAGTCCCAGGAACTACTACTGTTTCGTTTACTATTATAAATAACTTAACTCCTGATGATGATGCTGTGTCAGGAGCATTGAGTTTCTCTGCAATTTCACCATCAACTATAACAACTGGAAATTCTATAGTGGTTAACCTTCTATAAGGTACAACTAGTTTCAGTTTACTAATAATAAAAAGCCAGCAACTAAGCTGGCTTTTTTCATGAGATAACACACACCTTCAGCAGGTCGTTAAGCAGAACTTAGTTAGTACCACCAACTGTCATCGCATCTAGCTTTAATGTTGGCTGACCAACGCCCACAGGGATGCTTTGGCCATCTTTGCCACATACGCCAACGCCTTTATCTAAGGCTAAGTCATTACCAACCATTGATACTTGCGACATTGCATCTGGGCCATTACCAATTAAAGTGGCACCTTTTACTGGCTTAGTAATTTTACCGTTCTCAATTAAATAAGCTTCTGACGCCGAGAATACAAATTTACCTGACGTGATATCAACTTGGCCACCGGCAAAGTTGTTCGCGTAAATACCATAATCAACGCTAGCAATAATGTCTTCAGGTGTACTTTGTCCTGGCAACATATAAGTATTTGTCATGCGCGGCATTGGCATGTGTGCAAAAGATTCACGACGGCCATTGCCTGTCGCTGGCACGCCCATTAATCGAGCATTCATTTTGTCTTGCATGTAAGACTTCAATACACCGTTTTCAATAAGTACATTGTATTGCGCCGGTACACCTTCATCATCAATATTTAATGAGCCACGTAAACCATTTAATGTGCCATCATCAACAATAGTACACAACTCTGACGCTACAGATTCACCAATTTTGCCGCTGTAATTACTTGAACCTTTACGGTTAAAATCACCTTCTAAACCATGCCCTACCGCTTCATGTAATAACACGCCCGGCCAACCATTACCCAGGACTACTGGCATTGTACCCGCTGGCGCTTCAATAGCTTCTAAGTTAACCGTTGCCATGTGAATCGCTTCATCCGCTACATTTTGATAACGTAATTTACCGTCAGTCAATTCCATAAAGTAGCTATAGTCTGTTCTTGCACCAGCACCAGCACCGCCTCGTTCTTTTCGGCCGTCTTTTTCTAATACAACCGAACAGTTTAAACGAATTAAAGGACGAATATCTGTTGCCCAAGTACCATCACTGGCAGCAACAAGCACTTCTTCATAAACACCGCTCATGCTAACCACAATGTTTTTTGCTAATGGTGATTGTTGACGAATATAACTATCAACGTTACGAAGTAACTCCACCTTGTCTTTGTTCGTCATTTTTTCAAGAGGCTGACAAGCCATAACAATTTGTTTCTGCTGCGTATTAGTAAATACCTGCTGTTTTGCATTTTGCCCGGCAGCTGAAATACTTCTGGCAGTTTTAGCGGCTTCAGAAATAGCATTAAAGTTCACTTGATCAGAATAAGACAGTCCTGTTTTTTCGCCGCTAACGGCTCTAATACCTACGCCTTGCTCAATGTTATAGCTGCCATCTTTAATGATGCCGTCTTCCATTACCCAAGACTCATGGAAGCTACCTTGAAAATATAAGTCTGCGTAGTCGAGTTGATGTTCCAAAAGCATAGACAGGCCATCGTAAACGCTTTGTTGTGTTAGGCCGTTCGCTGTTAATAATTGTTCTTCAACTTGATTCAAAATAGATCCTATTATGGTGATGCGTCGCCTGGTTTAAACCAAACGAGATTTAAATTGATTATGGACAAATACTGGCATTTTACTTCTAATTTCTTGTAATTTTACCATATCTAATGCCGCGCCGAATAAGCCATTTTCTCTTTCAGCATTAACTAAAATGTTGCCCCATGGTGAAACCACGACACTATGGCCAAACGTTTCACGGCCATTCTGATGAACGCCATTTTGATTTGCGGCCACCATATATAATTGGTTTTCAATAGCTCGAGCTTGAATTAATGGTAGCCAATGAGCATCACCAGTCAATTCGGTAAATGCACTTGGTAATACGATGGTATTGGCGCCTAACGATCTTAGCTCCTGAAATAAACTCGGGAATCGTAGGTCATAACAAATGGCAATACCCACCTTACCTGCTGGCGTATCAAATACCACTAACTTATTGCCTGCCTGTGTTGAGTCGGACTCCCTGTAACTGCCCGTGTTGTCGTCTACTTCAACATCAAACAAATGTATTTTTTGATAATCAGCGATGAGAACCCCACTTGGGTCAAATACCAAGCATGTCGCTAAAAACTTATTTTTATTTTGGCTTTTGGTAGGGAAAGAGCCCGCTACCAAATATATTCCGAACTCCTTCGCAATATCAGCTAGTTCAAGCTGAACTGGGCCATTGCCAGTCTCTTCCGCTATACCTAAATTTAGGTTGTCTTTACCACCAAAACAGGCAAAACACTCAGGTAAAACCACAATACTTCCATGCAGATCAGCACCTAAAGTACGGCTTTTCTCTAACAAAGCTGATCTAACAAATGCTAAATTCTCTTTAACACCTGGCGTTGAAGTCATTTGTAATACAAAAGCATTTATCATTGCCCATCACCTTTGTCGTTTTCAACTTTAGACACTTCAGATTCTTTATTCGAAGAGTCATTTTTCATAGACTCTTTGTTCGAAGGCTCTTTGTTCGAAGGTTCTTTTTTCAGAGGTGCTTTATTCATAGACTCTTTGTTCAAAGGCTCTACGTTGTTCGTCGCTGGTTTGTTATTTTGCTCCAAAACGGGTTCATTGTTTGTTTTTTCTTCCGTTTCAGTTTTATTAGCTTCTGGTATTACCGGCTCAATAGGTTTCTGTGGCGGCCTTGGCAATTCAATCGTTTTAGTAAAGCGCTTAACTTCTTGGACTTTTGGATCAGCAAGATCCCCCGTCACCTTTAGTCTTACTTCGGAAACGACATCCGCTTTCTCAATAATTTTATCAATGGCGATGCCCGCTAATAATGACAACCCTGCAGAGCCTGGCGCTAACCAAGCGGCAATGACAGGAATACTTGAAGTAATCTTTGGCTTAAAAGTAACGTCATAATTTAATGTACTTGCCGTGAGATTGGTAAAGCCGCGCATATTCATGTTTCCTGCAACGCCATCCATTCTAATATTTTCTGTATATACCACGCCACTTTCTACCGTTAAAGAGCCTTTAATATCGTTGTAAAACAAGCCTTTTTGGAAAACATCATTAAAGTCAAACTTCAACTTTCGGTAAAGTGAATTTAAGCTAAATAAAGAAAAAATCCTTGCGCCTTTGTCACTTATCTCAGACAAGTAACCCTCGCCCATTTCAAACGTGACCTCACCGTTTAAAGACTCAAATTCGAATTCATGCGGTGCCCCATCCCAAGTCAAAGACAACTTAGACTTGAAGTCACTTTGTTTGATACCGGAGTTAAAGCCCCAATCCAACATCCATGGGCCAAAGTATCGAGAGTAAGCATCACCAGTTATAGTGGTTTCGCCAGAGTCTTCATTACCAATCCACATGCCAGCTAATGACACTTTATTTCGTTGATATTCCATTTCCGCTTTTTCTATAAACAAACTGGTGTCACGCGTAAATGTATCTAACGTAATTCGACCTAAGGGCTTGTCATTATAGGTGCAAACCTTACAAACGATGTGTAATGCAGGCAAACCTGAAATCAACTCGGCCGAGTTGAGAGTGGATTCAACATTATCAGTATCGGCTTCTATTGGCGTGTTTTTAATATGTAAATAGTCGGCATTAATCGTAATTCCTTCTGACTCTATTAGTTCTGGAACAACCACCTCAGCCTCTATTGCCTCGCCCACAAGATTAAATAACCAGTCATTGTTCTTTGGTTTTGCGCTAAGAGTAATGTTGCTCCATTCCTGTCCTAAAATATCAACACGACCAAATTGACCTGAAATTAACGTAGGGGAATCTAACACGGGTTCAGAATCCCCCGCACCAGACGGCAAAGAATCAATTAAGTCCAATACAAAAGAAAGAGTGGAATCAAATTCAATATTTGGCAGTTTTATATCAATGTTAAAGCCGCTATCCGGCAACAATACGCTGGTAGGCGTTAAATGCTCACCTATTGTCAAAATGGCCTGTTCCATTTTACTAGAGCTTGTAGGTACGACGCCTATAAAATTAAGGTCTTCATTCAAATCAATGTAAATGTCATTACTTGTAGCATCACCTAAAACCGAAATATTAACAGAAGACGGTTCACCTACGGCTTTTTGAAGTGGCCCTGTTAATGTATAACCTGCTTTAGTTAAGTCGGTGTTCGCATCTACAAAATATTGGTAATCGTCGCCCTCTTCTATGTTTACACTAAGGGAAATCGTTGAGTTGAGCTCACCTGAAAAATAATCACTAATAGGGCCATTTATTTGTTTTGCTACATCACTGTGCTGCCAACTCGCATCAATTTTACCGTCTAACTTGTAACCTGCACTGCCGTCATTACCAGTAATGTTAAAATCAATTGGCAAACTGTTCCAAAGTCCGCTGGCATCTTTAATAGCAAAAGCGGCGTTTTCGAAAGACACTACTGACGATAAGCTCTGAATATTTAAGTTTAGACTTGGTAATTGCAAACCTGCTTTTTTAGTTAGCACATCACCACGAACTAAAAACTCCGGTATTTTACCTGATTCATCAGGCCCGTCGCTAAGTGGAATAGACAAGTGAACCTTTGCATCGCCCTTACCTTCAAGCAATACAAACTCAAATACATCGCCAATTGAATCTTTTAAAGGGGTTGTTTTCACCAAAGAATGAAACTTACTAAATTCTAAATTATCAGGCTGAATATCTAGTTTTAATACTGTGCTTTGAGCGGCCAAGTCTATATGGGCGAAGACATCGTTATTAACTTTGAGATCACTAATATCACCACTGTGGGCGTTGATATACATATCCATTTTATTAACAATCAAAGTTGCATCTAAATTACGTAGGGCTGGCCAATCCTCACTAAATTCAAAGAAGGTATCCTTCAAACCAGCTGTCACTAAAAACGTACCTTGTCTATTCGGCTCTTCAAAATCAAAAGGCATATCAGCCGGGTCACCATCAATAACAACTTGGGTCAGCTCACCTCTACCTTTTTGAATAGATCGGTTTAGATAAGATAAGGTATTGTCGCCAATTAAATATTTAGGTAGATAATTTGGAATCTTTCCTTGGCTTGGACCAACTATTTCAGCAAAAACGCTTAAATGAGCATCGTCATAATTGAGATACTGAGCATTAGCCTTAATTTTTATATCATTATTTTCAAGTCTAATTTCCGGCAACCACACTTCGGTGCCTTCACTCGAAAGCTTGATATCGGAAATGATTTTTAGCGTGTCATACTTGATAGGTTGTTCAAAAGTGTCTTGAGTGTCTAATTCACCACTAAGGCCCGTCATTAAAAAACGTCCTTCGTTGCCCTTCCAGGCTCCTTTTAGTGATAAGTCAGTTAAGCCTAAATATGCTTCGTTAATCGCCACTTCTGGTAAAAAAGAAAAGTTATCAACGTCGACATAAGCCATCATATCGGCTTCATCAGGCCAAGAAATATGCAATGAATTTACATCACCACTCACATTGGTATTTGCCAACAAGCTTGTTTCTTTGGTTGCCGAAAATAAAGAAAAAAGCTGAGTAATGGTGTTTAGATCTACATCATTGGCGATTAATTCCGTTTGCTTATTGCGACGGATTAAATATAGGTGAAAAGGACTTGGCTGCTGCTGCTCCGTTCTCAACTTTATTTCATTGGCAATGAGTGCCCAATCGCTTTTTGACTGTTGCCATTTTAGAGAGGCTTCATCGATGAATAGCTCTTTCTCGGCATCTTGTTTATTCCAACGAACACCGGTATTTTCAATTTCAACCTGAAACTGCTTTACCAAGCCATCTGAAACTTCACTCCACACTCTAAAGTTGCCCTCAGTAGAGGTAACCGCAATATGCTCACCAATAAATTGAGTTAACCAAGGAGTAATGTCGACTTGCTGAGCTTCTAAATAAATCGCACCAAATATTTCGCTTCTGCGTTGGCCATACAAATCCATTCGAAAAGAAAGAGAGTTATCAGAAAAACCGTCAATATAAACATCACCTTGTCCACGATGTCGATTGCCCTCATTTAACCAAGACAGATTATCGATTTGGAAGGTTTGATTCACGCCGTCGGTATGACGCACAATAATGGTACTGTCGGTAACTTGAAACTGCTGAATTTGAGCTAAAAATAAATGACTTAGGCCCTCAAATAATTGCGAACCTTGAGACTGAGGTCTAACTTTGAAAAAAACGCTACTGTTGATATACGTGTTAATACCATTTAGCTGGAACGTGCCGGTAACAAGACGCTGCTCTTGCAGAGAACGCCAAAAGTCGATACTGACTTTTGTTTCCATAATGCTAATGTCCAACGGTGCCTCTTCAGAGGCCGACATGGTCACATCGTTTAAAATTATGACGGGCCCTAGCTTTTCCCAACTCGCGCCAATGCTGCCTATGTTAATATCGGCATTAAAATTGTTAAGTACGTAAGACTCAATTTCACCTTTGTACTTATCTGCATATGGCAAAGTCACCTTCAAAAGGCTAATTATTACCGCAAGCACTAAAACCGCAGTGGCAAATACAGCCCACACGGTTTTGATACTTCTAAATAATAACTTTTTTAACAACGCATCTCTCACAATTACTAGGACAATCCGTTTCTCAATAAGTTTCTTTGCAATCTAAAAAAACGAGGAGTTTATTACTAAGGTAAGCCCTTACTACTAGTGTCACTATCATACCTGTTTCAACGTCTTTTGCAGTAAAATCTCCGGTAAATATCAACAAAATTCTCTAAAAAATGCCTACTTTTACCCATAACAGAATCTCTAATTTTAACTATTCCGCAACACATGCTTTAAATGGTAAAGTAGCGTTTTCATTTAACATCAATTTGACCTTTTTTTATGACCTCTGCCCGTTCTGATTACAACCAACTTGCCAATAAAATTAAACAGTGGGGCACTGAACTTGGCTTTCAAAAAGTGGGGATCACTGATATTGATCTCAGCGAACAGGAGCCTCGTTTTTTGGAGTGGTTGGAGAATGGTTATCATGGCGATATGGAATTTATGTCACGTCATGGATTAAAGCGCTGTAGACCAGACGAATTATTACCGGGCACGCTCAGTGTTGTCAGCGTAAGAATGGACTATTTACCTGAAAATGCTGCGTTTGCAGACACGTTGGACGACCCTAATACCGCCTACATATCTCGTTATGCACTAGGGCGTGATTATCACAAAGTGTTACGAAATCAGCTTAAGAAATTAGGCAAACTAGTCGCTGATGAAATTGATGATGCTGACATGCAGTTTAGACCTTTTGTTGATTCGGCTCCAGTATTAGAGCGCCCATTGGCAGAAAAGGCTGGACTTGGCTGGGTAGGAAAACACTCACTGGTTTTAGACGAGGAAGCCGGCAGTTGGTTTTTTTTAGGTGAGTTGTTTTTACCTGTTGCATTACCAAACGACCAACCCGTGAAAGAGCAATGTGGTTCCTGTGTCGCATGTATAACAATTTGTCCTACGCAGGCTATTGTTGCACCTTATGTTGTTGATAGTAAAAAGTGCATTTCCTATCTCACTATTGAACTTAAAAAAGCCATTCCAGAACATTTTAGAAAGGCTATGGGCAATCGCATATATGGTTGTGATGATTGCCAATTAATATGCCCATGGAATCGTCAGGCACAAATATCAAAGCAACCTGATTTTGTTCCTCGAGACGATCTAAACAATCCAGACTTGCTAAAACTATGGCAGTGGCAAGAAAGTTATTTCTTGAAAGTAACCGAAGGCTCTCCTATTAGGCGAATAGGTTTTGAGTGCTGGATGCGCAACATTGCAGTGGCACTTGGCAACGCGCCATTTTCGATCACTGTAATAAATGAGCTTGAGAGCAAATTAGGTGAAATAAGTAAATTAGTTGATGAGCATATAGTTTGGGCGTTAGAACAACAAAAAGAAAAAGCAGAAGCTGCGGGTATAGAGAATAGAAAATTGAAACGCTTGATCAAAGCAGTGAGAATTGGGTTACCCCGAGACGCTTAGTAGTTTTGAAGTTTATTGATACTCCACTCTATCGATTTATCAAATTACAGGCATAAAAAAAGAGCGTTGAAAACGCTCTTCTTGTCAAACATTAAAGGCTGAATTAGTTAGCTTCAACGTTTGCAGCTTGTAAACCTTTTTGACCTTCTTCAACGTCAAAAGTTACCGCTTGACCTTCTTTAAGGCTTTTGAAACCTTCGCCAACGATAGCACGGAAATGTACGAATACATCTTTGCCGCCATTGTCTTGAGTTAAAAATCCGTAACCTTTCTCTTCGTTAAACCACTTAACTGTACCAGTCGATTTAGACATAATAGTAAACCTTATATATATAATTTCAATTTTTTTGATACACATGTATCAGCTGTATCTTTGCGGAGTTTAATCAATTGCAAATGTGTCACTAATTAAAATTACGTGGCTCAAATCGACTAAAAAATGAGTACATCGGTATAAATAATTACATGAAGCTTTCAAACAATTTAATAAGTCTCGTTAAAGACGGGACGTATCATAACACATCAATTTCAAAAAGCTTATTAAATGAACGTCAAAATTGAATTTAATTGCCTTTTTTTTCTTTAACCCTTGTAGAACAACGGTTAAGGGTCAATTTTTTTTCGCTATTAGACATTTTGGACCAGGCCATTATCTCATTTATGTCCCGATAACAGCCAATACAGACATTCTTTTCATCTAAACAGCAGTTCCTAATACAAGGAGAGCTCACTTCTTCTGTTGTCACAATCTTTTAATTCCCATAACCAAACCCAATATTAAATACACTAATGAACTATAAAGCTCTGATATTTTGATCTGAATTCATCTGACGGAGCCAGCTCAGTATCAAAATTATCTGCATGCTTTAATTTTCTTTCTTCAAATTCAATATAATTTACATAATTTTCAAACAGTCTCTGTTCGTGCAAATCCATGCACCGCTGCTTATGTTTATCTATATCGACGGATAATATAGTCAAGGTTTGGTTATTAAAAGGCAAGCTAGTAAACAACAAGTTCATATCTAGGTCTGACATTTGGCCAATAAGCACAGGTAAAATCTCAAAGTCAGACAAACAGGTTTGTAAATACGGTAACTGCGCTTCAATTCGATTGGATTTGTTATGCTCCCTGTCACTCCTATGAACAAAAGGTAACAACGCCAAGCTATTTATATAGCGTTCAGTTACCTTCACTCGCCCTAAGGGCGTTTTGTATTCATCACAGATAGGCAACGCGGCTCCTACAACCCCATTTGATGCAGCGCCAATAATCACAACTCTATTTATGTACGGGTAGTACTTTGATAGGTGTCTAAACGCCGCAGCAGAAGCTCGCCCAGAAACTTTCATCTCAGCATGAGGAACAACCAATGCGTAAGGGAATTCAATCCCCTTAGGCATGGCTAATAAATCCTGAGCAATATCAGTGACTAATTCATCAGCGTCTGAAGCATATAAATTTCCTGCAGCATTGGGTGGTCTAATAATCATAAAGTACTCCTAAACAACTCACTCTAGTATAGGTGACTTTTCAGTCCACAAGTTCTTGTAGCCCTTTATTTATGGGTTTCACAGGCCTCTTTATGTTTTTTTAACGACAAACCAATAGTTTGACTAGCTAATAAAATTTTGGAATAACAAAGTTAGAAAGTACATCAATAGATTCTATCAATGTCATCGATTTTATTGAATTTACCTAATAGCAATCTTTGCTAGACTATATGCAATTCATTTAGGAGAGATTTTATGTTTACTGTTATTTTTGGACGTCCTGGTTGTCCGTATTGTGTTCGTGCTAAAGAGGTTGCAGATCAACTTAAAGAGTCACGTGATGACTTCAATTACAGATATGTTGATATTCAAGCTGAAGGTATCAGCAAAGCTGATTTAGAAAAGTCTGCAGGCAAGCCTGTTGAAACAGTTCCACAAATCTTTGTTGATCAAACACATATTGGTGGATTCACTGAATTTGAAGCTTACTCAAAAGCAAATTTGGGCCTTTATCAATAGAACTATTACAAAATAGAATAAACTATTGGTTAATAATGTAACCAAAATGTCATACAATGCGCGCCAAATTTTTATTCGCGTAAATTGAGCTATGAGATTTCCTGGTAGACGTAAACATCGACATTATTTCCCGGTAGAGAAAAAAGATCCAGTTACCAACAAAATAAAAGTGGATGGCAAGTTAAAGCATCCATACGTTGTTGGTATGGATCAAACCATTGTTGATATTGAAGCTCATGTTTCACGTGAGCTCCTTGATCAATTTGACCTAAAAATAGGTTTATCTCAATTGGTTTCAAGCGACTTGGCGGAAGAGTTATATCGCCACATTTTTGATAACGATTTAATCGTTGATCAACACGCAGGTGGAACCATTGGCAATACCATGCACAATTATTCGGTATTAGCGGATGATCGCTCTGTACTCTATGGAGTCATGAGTGAAAATATCAAAGTTGGTAACTACGCTTATCGCTACCTTTGCAATACTTCCTCTCGAGTTGACTTACAGCACTTACAACCTGTTGATGGCCCTATAGGTAGAGCCTTTACATTAATTACTGAAGACGGCGAACGTACTTTTGCCATTGACTCAGGCGTAATGAATAAATTAACGCCAGAGTTTATTGACGAAGACTTAATAAAAAACGCATCCTCATTTGTAGTTAGTGCTTACTTTACTCGTTGTAGCGAAGGCGACACGCTTGATCAAGCTGCTATGCAAGCTATTGAATATGCGAATAAACATCAAGTTCCTGTGGTTTTAACCTTAGGCACACGTTTTATGATTGATGAAAAACCACAGTGGTGGCGTGATTTCATTAAAAAGCATGTTCAAGTTTTAGCAATGAACGAAGAAGAAGCTGAAGCCTTAGTTGGCACTAAAGATCCTTTGTTAGCTGCTGAAAAAGCACTAGAAATTGCAGATCTTGTGTTGTGTACAGCGGGTCCTCAAGGTCTTTATATGGCTGGTTATACCGACAAAGAGTTCAAGAGAAAAACCCAATATCCGTTATTACCAGGCAGTATTCCTGAGTTTAACCAGTACGAGTTCTCTAGACCTTTGCTTAAGCAAAACTGTAAAACGCCTATTAAAATATATTCGCATATTGCACCGTATATGGGTGGTCCAGATGAGATTAAGAATACTAATGGTGCAGGCGATGGCGCGTTAGCCGCGGTGATCCATGACATTACCGCTAATGTTTTCCATAAGCTAAATGTTCCTGAGTCTAGCAAACATTCTATTCCTGCTATTTCGTATTCTTCACTAGCGCAAATATGTAAGTATGCAAACCGTGTTAGCTTTGAAGTATTATCACAAAGCTCGCCAAGGTTATCTAAAGGCTTACCAGATAGAGAAGATAGTTTGGAGTCTGCATACTGGCACTAGCCAACTATGCAGTAAGTAAGCTAGCTTTGCTGTAAGCCAGTCTTGTTATAAGCCTATTTATTATATGAAAGGCGATTCTTTTGAGTCGCCTTTTTTATTGGCCGCACGCACCACTAAATGGGTTACCGCCATTGTTAACAAAACCGAAATACCAAACACATACAAACCGTTGTGAGTTTGAATATTGACAAAAGCGCCTAACTTTACCGTTACAATCAGAAGAGCAACAACCATCACATCAAGCATAGCCCAGCGACCGTAATCGTGCATGAGGTTTAATAATCGTTTGGTTTTATTCAAATATTCTAACTTCTCAAAGCTGAGTAAAAGATAAAACAGAACACCTAGTTTTAAAACTGGCAGCAGAACACTCAAACCCAAAATCACCACAAATAAAAAATATCGACCCTCAGCAAACAAGTCGTAAATGCCTGACGAAATAGAAAAAGTATTATCCAAAAAGATAAACTTACTCACGGTCATAATTGGCATAGACAAACCTATTAAAAACAATCCACTCGTTAGTATTAATAACGTTAAAAGGCTATAGCGATATCGTTTTGATGATAAACCTTGCACGCGCACTCCTCATTCAATTTATGAATATGATACTTATAGAAAGAAGTATTTAACAGGCATAAAAAAAGCCAGTCTTATGACTGGCTTTAAATCTCAATTTACTAATATGGTTTCACAACAATGTTAGACGCATAATGCGAGAGACATGGCGCAATAGGTATACCCTACGCATGCCTCTTCAAATTAAAGTTGTGGACCAGCGGCTACTAGTTCAGCACCGTCTTCTAAATCAGTATATTGATCAAAGTACTTAATGAAACGACCAGCAAGGTCTTCCGCTTTTTCAGTCCACTCGCCTTCATTCGCGTATGTATCACGAGGGTCTAAAATTGCAGGGTTAACACCTTCAAGTTCAGTTGGTACTTCTAAGTTGAAGATTGGCACGTTTTTAGTTGGCGCTTTTTCAATTGAACCATCTAAAATACGGTCAATGATTGCGCGAGTATCTTTAATAGAGATACGTTTACCAGAACCATTCCAACCTGTGTTTACTAAGTAAGCTTCTGCACCAGCATCGTTCATACGTTTAACTAAAACTTCAGCATATTGTAATGGGTGTAGAGTTAAAAACGCTTTACCAAAACACGCTGAGAACGTTGGTTGAGGCTCAGTAATACCACGTTCAGTTCCTGCTAATTTAGCTGTAAAACCTGACAAGAAGTGATATTTAGTTTGTGCATCTGTTAATTTAGACACTGGTGGTAATACACCAAAGGCATCTGCAGATAAGAAGATAACTTTTTTAGCGTGACCCGCTTTTGATACCGGCTTAACAATATTGTCAATGTGGTGCAAAGGGTAAGATACACGTGTGTTTTGAGTAACAGAACCATCTGTGAAATCTATAACGCCATTCTCATCTACTGCTACGTTTTCTAATAATGCATCACGACGAATTGCTTTATAAATATCAGGCTCACTTTCTTTATCTAAATCGATAGTTTTAGCATAACAACCACCTTCAAAGTTAAAGATACCATCGTCATCCCAACCATGCTCGTCATCACCAATTAGCTCACGCTTAGGATCTGTTGATAATGTTGTTTTACCTGTACCAGATAAACCGAAGAAAATAGCGGTGTCGCCATCTTTACCAACGTTTGCAGAACAGTGCATTGATGCCATGCCTTGCAGAGGAAGGTAGTAGTTCATCATCGCGAACATACCTTTCTTCATTTCACCGCCGTACCAAGTACCGCCAATGATCTGCATTTTTTCAGTCATGTTAAATACAGTAAATACTTCTGAGTTCATGCCGTGCTTTTCAAAGTCTGGGTTAGACGTTTTTGAGCCGTTCATAACAACAAAGTCTGGATCGCCGTAAGTCGCTAATTCTTCTTCAGAAGGACGGATAAACATGTTTTTAACAAAGTGGGCCTGCCAAGCAACTTCCGTAATAAAGCGTACTTTTAAGCGAACTTTTTCATTTGCACCACAAAATGTATCAACAACAAATAAACGCTTACCAGATAACTGCTTTGATACTAAACCTTTAAGGTCAGTCCAAACCGCAGGGTCTAAAGGCTTGTTATCATTTGGTGCTTGTTCTGAATTCCACCAAACGGTATCTCGTGAAACATCATCCAATACAATGTATTTATCTTTAGGTGAACGACCTGTAAATACACCAGTGTTTACGTTAACCGCGCCAAGCTCAGTTACCGTTCCTTTTTCGTAACCTGATAATTCAGATTTAGTTTCTTCTGCAAACAAAGTCTCGTAAGACGGATTATGCAAGATTTCAGTCGGCTCATTAATGCCATAACGAGATAAGTCGATAGTTGTTGTCATTTTTACATCACCAAGGTTTTTGTTCGCATTTACGCCATAATTAAACGACGACGAGTTAAAATAATTCGTTATAAAAAGCAGGTTTGCCCACGAATCCACATTCGCGTTAACGGGTTTATCCCGAATGTATAGCTAAGTTCTGCCGGGTGTTTTATATCCCATAAACAAAAATCAGCTCTATAGCCTACTTTTAATGCACCGACATTTTTTAATCCCAACGCTTTAGCTGCATTACAAGTAACACCAAGTAAAGATTCTTCTGGTGTTAATTTAAAATGAGTACAGGCCAAACTAAGCATTAGCTTTAATGAACATAGTGGCGAAGACCCCGGGTTGTAATCACTACCTATCGCCATTGGGACGTTTAATTCCCTTAATATTTTGATTGGTGGCAGCTGCGTTTCAGACAAAGAATGAAAGGCACCTGGTAATAATACAGGAATGGTTACAGAATGGGATAGTTTTATACAATCTTTTTCAGATAAATACTCTACATGGTCCGCAGACAAGCCCTCCATGTCGACGACCAAACCCGTACCACCACTATCGCTTAGCTGTTCTGCATGCAATTTAACCGGCAAATTATATTTTTTTGCAGCATCAAAAAGTTTTTTGATCTGCTCCATACTAAAACCAATATTTTCACAAAAACCATCAACAGCATCGACCAAGTCTTGTTCAACAAGTGTCGGTAAAGTATCCGTAATGAGGTAATCAATGTATCCGTCGGGATTATTTTTAAACTCTGGAGGAACCGCATGCGCACCTAAAAAGGTTCGGCGTATTTCAACTGGAAAAGACTGCTCAAGCGCTTGCGCTACTTTTAACATCTTAACCTCTGTTTCTGTATTTAAACCATAACCAGACTTTATTTCGATGCAGGTTACACCTTCACTCATCAGCGTTTTCACTCGCTTTTGAGCCAATACCAGCAACTCTTCAAAAGAGGCATCACGTGTTGCGTTAACCGTGCTTAAAATGCCACCGCCCTGCTCAGCAATTTCTTTATAGCTAACACCATTTAGGCGCTTTTCGAATTCATCTGCTCTGCTGCCTGCAAATACTAAGTGTGTATGACAATCAATTAGCCCTGGCGATAAGAATTGACCTTCGCCGTCCACCACGTTTTTACAAGGTATATCAGGTAAATCCGCTGCCTGACCTAACCAGCTAATTTCCCCGTTTAATACAGCAATCGCTGCATCAGTAATAAGACCATAGGCCTGTTGATGAGTTTTTTTGTCCATTGTTAATAAGTGAATATTTTTAATAACTAGGTCAAATGTTTGCGGTAGCGCTTCAGAATTATTCATTAAACAACCTTGACGATCTAAGTGGTTATGGATTATTTTAAGTTGTATATACAGGTTTAGTGTGTCACCTTTTATTTAAGGTTTCAATTTATTAAAGGCCTAAATTGGCCAACAGCAAAACTAGATGGTAGCCCAAGATGACAGCAAAGTTTGAACAAATTAAAAAGTACATACTGGAAAAAATTGAATCTGGCGAGTGGCAAGAAAATGCACTGGTACCCTCAGAGAATAAATTAGCGGATGATTTTGCTGTGAGCCGCATGACGGCAAGGCGAGCGGTTGAGGAGTTGAGCCAGCAAGGCATATTAAATCGCACTAAAGGTTCAGGTACCTACGTTGCGTCGCTCAAGGGCCAGGGCTCTATGTTCGAAATTAAAGACATCGCCGATGAAATCACAGCTCGTGGCCACCAGCATAAAGCGACTGTTATTGAATTAGAAACGATTGAGGCCATCGCCCCCATCGCTATTGCACTAGATGTAGATGTGGACTCTGAAGTTTTTCGTTCTGTAATCGTGCACTTTGACAATAACAAAGCCGTACAAGTTGAAGAACGCTTTATTAATCCTAAAAGTGCACCTGATTACTTATCACAAGATTTTACCGAAACAACACCTCACGAATACTTGTCTCAGGTTGCCCCTCTTACTGAGGCGCGTCATACCATTGAAGCTGTAGCCCCAACGGAACAAGTGTGTGAATGGTTACAACTTTATAATCAAGAACCTTGTTTGCAATTGATCCGTCGTACGTCGAGCAAAAATGACGTGGTTTGTTTCGCCCGAATTATATATCCAGGTTCAAGCTACCGCCTTGGTGGCCAACTGACCTTTGGCAAGCACTAAAACTAAAACTAAAACTAAAACTAAAACTAAAACTAAAACTAAAACTAAAACTAAAACTAAAACTAAAACTAAAAAATCCTATTCAAAGGAAACATCATGTCAAATCAACGTTTCGATTCTTCACGCGTCATTCGCGCACCTCGTGGCAATAAAATTACCGCTAAATCTTGGTTAACGGAAGCGGCCAAACGAATGTTAATGAACAACCTCGACGAAGAAGTTGCAGAACACCCACAGAATTTAGTGGTTTATGGCGGTATTGGTCGTGCAGCAAGAGATTGGCCATCATTCGACAAAATCGTAGAAGTTTTAGATCAATTGGAAGATCACCAAACTTTATTGGTACAGTCGGGTAAACCTGTTGGCGTATTTAATACTCACAGCAACGCCCCTAGAGTATTGATTGCGAACTCAAATTTAGTACCGCATTGGGCAAACTGGGAGCATTTTAACGAGCTCGATAAACAAGGCCTTATGATGTACGGCCAAATGACAGCTGGCTCTTGGATTTATATTGGCTCGCAGGGCATTGTTCAAGGCACCTACGAAACCTTTGTTGCCATGGCAAAACAACATTTTAATGGTGACGCGTCTGGTCGTTGGGTTTTAACTGGTGGTCTTGGTGGAATGGGTGGCGCACAGCCACTAGCGGCAACAATGGCAGGATACGCAGCACTAGTTGTTGAATGTGACGAATCACGAATCGACTTCCGTTTACGTACAGGTTACGTCGATAAAAAAGCAACAACATTAGATGAAGCTTTGTCGATGATTGATGAAGCGGTTGCAAATAAACAAGCGGTGTCGGTAGGTTTACTTGGCAATGCAGCAGAAATATTCCCTGAACTGGTCAAGCGCGGCATCACCCCTGATGTGGTTACCGACCAAACATCTGCTCACGACCCATTAAACGGTTACTTGCCTCTGGGCTGGAGCATGGAACATGCGGCAGAAATGCGTAAAAAAGATGAAGCTGCTGTTGTTAAAGCCGCGAAGCAATCTATGGCAAAACAAGTCCAAGCGATGCTAGACCTTCAAGCCGCAGGTGCCGCAACTACAGACTACGGTAATAACATTCGTCAAATGGCTTTGGAAGAAGGCGTTACCAATGCTTTTGACTTCCCTGGTTTTGTGCCTGCTTATGTTCGCCCATTATTTTGTGAAGGTATTGGTCCATTCCGTTGGGTTGCGTTATCTGGTGACCCTGAAGACATCTATAAAACAGACGCCAAAGTAAAAGAGCTTATCCCTGATAACCCACATCTGCATAACTGGTTAGATATGGCCAGAGAGCGAATTCAATTCCAAGGTTTGCCAGCACGTATTTGTTGGATTGGCTTAAAAGATCGCGCACGAATCGCAAAAGCCTTTAATGACATGGTGAAAAGCGGCGAGTTGTCGGCTCCCGTTGTTATTGGCCGTGACCACCTAGACTCAGGTTCAGTGGCGAGCCCTAATAGAGAAACCGAAGCCATGTTAGACGGCTCAGATGCTGTTTCAGACTGGCCTTTATTAAACGCATTATTAAATACCGCAGGGGGAGCAACTTGGGTTTCTTTGCACCATGGTGGTGGGGTTGGTATGGGCTTTAGCCAACACTCAGGTGTGGTCATTGTTGCCGACGGTACTGCAGAAGCAGAGCAACGTTTAGCTAATGTACTTTGGAATGATCCAGCAACAGGCGTAATGCGACATGCAGACGCTGGTTACGATATCGCAATTAATTGTGCAAAAGAGCAAGGTTTAAACTTACCGTCGCTGGAAAATGACGCGGTAGCAAAGGAAGTAAAATAATGAACAAATTAATACTTACACCAGGGACGTTAGACCTTGAAACGCTTCGCAAAATTTACGATGCGCCAGTTCAACTTAGCCTTGATGAGTCTTGCAAAGACGCCATCAATAGAAGCCAACAAGCCGTGCAACAAGTTATCGATGAAGACAGAGTCGTTTACGGAATTAATACTGGCTTTGGTTTATTGGCCAATACACGAATCTCGAAAGAAGAATTGCAAATTCTGCAACGTAAAATAGTGCTGTCCCATGCGGCCGGTACCGGCGAGTACTTAAGTGACAACGTCATTCGATTAATGCTTGTGCTTAAAATCAACTCGCTAGCTCGCGGTTTTTCTGGCATTAGATTATCGGTTATCGAAGCATTAATTAGCTTGGTCAATAATGAAGTGTACCCTTGTGTTCCAGCTAAAGGCTCAGTAGGCGCATCCGGCGATTTAGCGCCACTGGCTCACTTAGTATTACCGTTATTGGGTGAAGGTGTCGTTAGAATCGATGGCGAGATTGTTCATTCGGAACAAGGTATAAAACAAGCTGGTTTGAATGCGATTGACCTAGCACCCAAAGAAGGCTTGGCATTATTAAATGGCACACAAACCTCCACCGCGTTAGCATTAAAAGGTTACTTTTTAGCACAAGACTTATTAGCATCATCTATTATGATTGGCGCCACAACGGTAGAAGCAGCGCTTGGCTCTCGCTCTCCTTTTGACGAAAGAATCCATTTAGCTCGAGGCCAGCAAGGTCAAATTGATATCGCTGCAGCGTTTAGAAATGTATTGAGCGATTCATCAGAGGTAGGCAATAGTCATATTCAATGTGACAAAGTCCAAGACCCTTATTCATTAAGATGCCAACCTCAAGTACTAGGTGCATGTTTACAGCAAATTCGTCACGCTGGCGATATTTTAAAAACTGAAGCAAACGGGGTAACGGACAACCCATTAGTCTTTTTACACGATGATGGCGCTGATATTATTTCAGGAGGCAACTTTCACGCCGAGCCCGTAGCAATGGTGGCGGATAACTTAGCCATTGCGATATCAGAAATTGGCGCGCTTTCAGAGCGTCGAATGGCCATGTTAATCGACTCGAACCTAAGCAAGTTGCCGCCATTTTTAGTGGATAACGGCGGTGTAAACTCAGGTTTCATGATTGCCCAAGTTACCTCTGCGGCTTTAGCTTCTGAAAACAAAAGCTATGCACACCCAGCCTCAGTTGATAGCTTGCCGACTAGTGCAAACCAAGAAGATCACGTCTCTATGGCTACCTTTGCAGCACGTAGACTGCAAGACATGGCTGACAATACGTTTGCCATTTTAGCCGTTGAATGGTTAGCGGCTTGCCAAGGGTTAGATTTCAGAGCGCCGCACAAGTCATCGGCGATGGTAGAAGAAGGCAAAGCAATATTACGAGCTGCTGTGCCGTTTTATGATGAAGACCGCTATTTTGCGCCCGACATAGAGTGCGCTAAAGAGTTATTGGAACATCGTAAGCTGGCTGAACTCCTGCATTAAAAACACAAGTCGTTACATATTTAAGTACTTGTCTTGAAACTTTTTGAGTCTAGCATTGACTAACTTTGCTAGACTCATTATTTTTGAACCAAATAACTAATTAAACAGGTGTTTCATGAGCAAAACAATATGGATAGTGGTTAGCTTACTCATGCTTGTTGCCTGCTCGTCCACAACGCCTAAATGGTCCTTAACGGCACCAAAAGATACTGCTACTACTTTTATTACAACAGGCAGTGGGCCTAACTTAAAATCAGCAAAGGCTGATGCCTTACAACAATTATCAAATAGGCTGATTGTTAACGTTACAAACACCACCTCAACCTACAACGAAAAAACGACAAACGGCACTGTGCTCCAAAGTATAAAATCATTGGGTCAGCTAAACTCAGAACAGTTTAGTTTTGTTGGTAATCAAGTTCTTTCTAGCGAAACAATAAACAATCAAACTTACGTGCTGATTGAAGTTAACAAAGCGTCTGTATTTACTCCTATTCAAAACTATTTAACGTTACAAATAACGCCCCTCATTGATTTACAAAAAACTGATCAGCAAATAATCGCGAATGGTTTATTACTTTGGCCTCAACTAAACACCGCAGAACAATATATTGAGTTGCTTCATGTTTACGGCGAAGATCAATTTTCTTTAAAAAGTGAATTAGCACAATTCAAAAACCTCTTTATGTCTCTAATTTCAGAAGCAGAACTTTCAATTCAAATAGGTTCAGACAGTGGCTCTGAGCGTTTAGGATTAGCGCCTCTTTTACAAAAAGAGTTTCAAACACTGTTAACAAAAAAACAGAGTGCTAAGCATAAAATCAAAATGATCATTGTTGGCCCAACGGTTTCTTCTTATAAAAAAGCGCCTTTTTTTGCGACCTCAATAACCGCTGAGCAAGTTATTACCATCAATGATGAGCAGGTACTGCGCAGGCCTATTTCCAGTTTTGAGTTTGGTTTGCAAGAAGTGCAGGTATTAACAGAAGCTAGCGCTTCATTTTTTAATCAACTTGCATTGAGCCAACAACAATAGATGTCAAACCTAATTCCCAACCGATACATAACGCTTTTATGTGCGTTGTTTATTAGCTTGTTGTGCAGCGGCTGTGCCATGCAAATTCAACAGAATGCTTTGGGTGAGTCTTATGTTGCTTTTGGAAAGCATCAACTATTAACAAATGAGCAAGCCAAAAAGCTAGATCGACAACAGCGAGTTGACCGCATTACGGCCGATATGCAAAAGGTTGGGTTTCGCCATGAATCTGTTTCGCCTATATTTGACAGCGTTTCTGTTTCAATTTTGAGTATATTTAGGAACCAAAAAAATCTACTTAAAAAGTACCAAACTATTGTTGATAACCATAAAGATGTAATGTCATTTATTGTCGCCAATAAAGATAAAAGCCCCGCTGAACTTAAGGCGGAAGCGGCTCGTTTTGACAAACTTCATATCAACAGTAAAGAAAAAATATCCGTTAAATTAAAGCAATATCAACAAGCAAATACAGGCATACAAGCAGAAAATGCAAGACTGGCAGCTGAATTGCTATTGCAAGGCGCTAAGTTAGCCATAATCTTGAAAGATAACCTCGAAGAAATGCTTAAACTCGAGGGCATAGCTATGCTAATAAATGCTCACAAAACAAATAAAGGTTACGAGCTTGCTCAAGCTAGAATTCATATGAGCAACGTCGCCAACGATTTTATTTCAGAACAAAAAGCGGTTTTAGATATAACCAAAGAAATTCAGAAAATTTTAGATACGAAGTTGTAAACACTGTAGATAGCAGATTATAAGAATTGTAGAAAAGGAAGTGACATGAGATTACTAACACTAACACTTGCATTATCACTCGCAGGTTGTGCGAGCCAAGAAATACAATATCCAGCAGAGCAAACCACCGCTTCAGCTCCGACGGCAAAAGCGTCATTAATGCGTATTGCTAAAAGTGCTTATGAATTTGAAGACAAAGACATACAAGTTCCAGCTAACTTTGATACGCAAGGTTTACAATTTTGTGATGACGAATTTGATATTGAGAAAAACGCTTGTCCTCTCGATAAAAAAGCCATCCGAATTTACTTTGGTGACAATAAAATTGATAGCAAATATGCGCCTGAAGCAGCCGCTTTAACAAGACTTAATAACAAAACCTTAGGCTTAATGTTAGAAAACCAATTAGCAGGCGTTAATCGTTTTAGAATTGTGACTAATGACAACGACACTATTGCCCTTGAGAAACAAAAACAGTTTGAAGAACAAGATGTTAAAACTGTGGCTGAACTCAACAAAAGTGCCAAGATACTGCGTCCAGACTATGCGGTGAAAATTGATACAATAAAGTCCGCCGACCGATTTTATGGCGAGCACAACGGCTTAGCGCAGTATCATGTAGAAATGAGTACAAGCGTGATAAACCCATATACAAAAGAAAAATTAGCCTATCCAAATTTAGGTAAAATTAGAGTTAAGGGTACAGACGTTCGTTCAAAAGAATCTTTGGTATATACCGAAGTAAACAACAAATATTACACAGGCTTTAATTATTCTGATCAAGACAATGTGCATGCAGTATTTAACTCAATGGCATCTAAAGCCTTCGATGTTTTATTATCAAGGTTACTTATAGAAATGCCTTCAAGTGCTCAAGTTGTTGCCTTTAAAGACAATCAGGTAACTCTAGATAGAGGCCGAAATGCCGGTATATTGAATAACGAAACTATGATTTTATTTCAGTACCAGCAAGGGTTTGTAGAGCCTATTGCTGTTGCTATGGTAAAGCCATCTAGTAACAGTGCCATTGCACAAATCGTGAAATGGAAAGACTCAGATAACGCCGAAAAAATAAAAGATAAAGCAGACGGGAAAATATACCAAACATCGTTAAGTCAAAAAGTATTTGCCGTATCCGTTGGCTTGCCTCAAGACTATGTTGACAACCGACTGTAAGTAAAAGGAAATGCACGTGCGCGCTATTAAAAAGTCGATATTACTGTTCAGCCTACCGTTGTTCATATTGAGTCCAATGGGACTGGCAAATCAATTGACGGTTTCTGTAACTGAGCAACCACGTGCATTCAATATAGATGGTAAAGTTTGTCTTTATAATGCCACGAGTAAATCTTCGCTAAACAACTACACGCTTCAGCTCATCGAAAAACAACTGCTAACGCAACGCCAAGCCTTGGCTGAAGAGCTACAGTTGAAACTAGGACTCAACTTAGAAGTTGCAAATCAGGCGCCCGTTGTTGCCGCGTTTAAAGCGTCAAGTCAGCAACTGCAGCACGATTACTCAAACGTAGGTAACGACTTGTGCACAAACGTGTCAGGTTCAATGCCAATAGAAGACAAGCCCAATATTCAGCAACTTGTGTCGTTTCCTTTAGCCAAAGAGCACCATTGGATTGCATCACAAACTGAACACCTTGATAAGGCGTCGGCGCTATTGCAACAAAAAGGCTGGCCAATAGACAATGGTTGGATAAACAAGTCAACAACGCTTCAAGCTCAGTTTTTAAATGCCGGAAAAACAGAACGTTATTACACCTTTGACTTAGGCCGTTACGCTGCACTTCTGGCAGAGCGTAATAAAACTGTGTTTATATCTGTAAAAGATGCCTATCAATCTGGAATTAAGCAATATTTCAGCGAACATGGTTTCAAGATTGTTGATGGTCCAAAAGCTGCACATTGGAATTTAACGTTTAGCATTAGTCCCACTGCTGACAATTTAACGATCAACGTTACGGCAAAAAGTAATGACGAAACTATTAGTCTAAGAAATCAACACGTTGATATGGCTTCAACAAATACAAATGAACCACTCAGCCAAGGTCAAATCAATAAGCTCATCAATGTTTATCTGACCATGATGGAGTTGTCTGAGCAGCTCTCTTTTGATATTGATGACGCCTAAAACTAAATACCAGGCGTCACCCTTTTGCTATTTACCATTTGTAATTTGCCATTAGCCATTTACAAACGATTTTACGCTGAATAACGCCTAAACAAGCCGAGTAGAGATAAAGACATAATGGCCAATGTGCCAGGCTCACTAACTTCAGAAATCCCTGTAATAGGCTCGTCGGCAAGGGCAGTTCCGTTAATTCGAATGTTGCTAAAGCCAAACGCTTCTGTACCACCGTCGGCACGAGCATCCATTCTCAATCTAAGTGTTTGTCCTTGTTCGCCAATATTCGCTGAATATTGAGTAAACTCATTGGTAAGGTTAAATCTGAATGGACTATTAGGACCGCGGATACTCAAAGGGTCATTTAACATTCGTTGATTGCCGTTCACCATTGTGTAATTCAATGACAAACTGCCCTCTGTAGTAAAAACAAATAGCGGACTAAACAGGCTATCGTCAACGGCGTAGCTTAAACTATATGTGT
This sequence comes from Psychrosphaera haliotis, assembly GCF_039523615.1. Classification (NCBI taxonomy): domain Bacteria; kingdom Pseudomonadati; phylum Pseudomonadota; class Gammaproteobacteria; order Alteromonadales; family Pseudoalteromonadaceae; genus Psychrosphaera; species Psychrosphaera haliotis. The sequence continues at coordinate 722,359 of NZ_BAAAFQ010000004.1, forward strand.
CGCTTGATTCAAAATCGCCCATGGCGGCAAAATCTATATCTATCGAAAGGTTAGAAAAGTTACCTATATCAAACCCCCATTCAGCGGTAGAGTTACCGGCTGGGTTACTGCTATTTACCGTATCGGTAATACCAAAAAAAGCATAATTTTCAGTAGGCATTACTAAACCGTAATTATCCAATAAACCCCAACCGCTCATATCAACTAAACCGTCAGGCACAGCACTACTATTAGCTCCCGCACTTTGGTATTTACCAAAGCCATCTTGACTGCTTGCATACGCACCCTGCGCATCATTTTGATAGTAGGTAAGTCCAAGGTTTGAATTCAAGTTGCCGGAGTAAAGGTCGTAACCAATCAATTCCGCTTTTGCAGCGGTTGATAGACTTAGAAGTGCCACTAATAGAAGTACAGGTGTTTCTTTTATATACGTTTTTTTCATTATCATTCCCTATTCATAATTGAATAGAGAAGTTAGCTAGTGACACACCGAAAAGCAAAGTTTTGGCGAAATTCTGTACCTGAACCTATTTTAAATCAATGAGTTACAATAGGTAGACCAAAGACTAATTAAGATTAAGGTCTTTCATTTTTCTTGTGATGGTGTTTCGTCCCCAACCAATCTTCTTCGCTGCTAGTTGTCGATGACCATTGCAAAATTCCAACGTTTTATTAATTAACGTACGCTCAAAATCGGCTTGTGCTTGTGCATTAATATCAACGTTTCCTGCCGACAACTGCTCTTGAACCCACTGTTCAAATAACAGAGTCCAATCGCTTGAGTTAACTTCCGAGTTAATAACGACGCTGGATCCAGATTGAGCGTTCTCTTCTAGCATTTCCGGTGGTAAATCGTCGTATAGTATTTCTTTACCGCTTGCCATCACAGTTAACCAACGACAGGTATTTTCTAACTGTCTTACATTGCCAGGCCAACGATAGCTTTCTAAAAATGACAAGGCAGGTTTACTGATACTTTTCACTTCTACCGCCAACTCTTGCGCTGCGGTATGTAAAAAGTGACGACATAATTTAGCAATGTCTTGCTGACGATCTTTTAAGGCTGGAATATGAATTCTAATTACATTCAAACGGTGAAAAAGATCTTCACGAAATCGGTTTTCATTAACAAGCTCTTCAAGATTCTGGTGGGTTGCTGCAACTATTCTTACATCAACGGTTACGGGATCATGCCCACCAACACGATAAAACTGTCCTTCTGCCAATACTCGCAATAAACGAGTTTGCACATCTAGTGGCATGTCGCCAATTTCATCTAAAAATAAGGTGCCGCCGTTTGCTTGTTCAAAACGACCTTTTTTTGTTGCGGTTGCTCCGGTAAACGCCCCCTTCTCATGGCCAAATAATTCTGACTCAATTAAGTCTTTGGGAATGGCTGCCATATTTAACGCAACAAATGTTTCAGCAGAGCGAGGACTGTGTTTATGGAGCGCATGTGCGACCAACTCTTTGCCGGTACCTGACTGACCATTAATTAAGACACTCACACTAGAACGAGAAAGCCGTCCAATTGCCCTAAATACTTCCTGCATCGCAGGCGCTTCGCCAATAATTTCAGAAGCTGGTTGATTATCTTCCGGCTTATTTTTCTTAGCAATATTCTTACTGTGTTCAACGGCTTTTTTGGCTAACGCAACGGCATCGTCAATATCAAATGGCTTTGGTAGATACTCAAATGCACCATGCTGAAATGCGTTAACGGCGCTGTCTAAATCTGAATGCGCGGTCATAATAACAACGGGCAAGTCTGGGTACTTTTGCTGAATGGTTTGCAATAGCTCCATGCCATCCATATTTGGCATTTTAATATCAGAGAATATGGCTTCAGGACGATCATGTTCTAATCGTTGTAAAATCAGTTCACCCGTTGCAAATGACTCTACGTCAAAGCCACCTTGACTCAACGCTTTTTCTAACACCCAACGAATAGAGTTATCATCGTCAACTACCCAAACTTTAATCATGCGTGACGCTCCATCTCTTGGATTGGTAAATAAATCGAAAATTCAGTATGTCCCGGCCAACTATCTACTTCAATAACCCCTTTATGTTGATCAATTAAGCGCTGGGAAATTGAAAGGCCTAAGCCATTTCCTTCAGGCTTATCGGTGATCATCGGGTAAAACAAAGTAGACTTAATGCTTTCTGCGATGCCAGTACCGTTATCAATAATGGAAATTTTGAGCACCTTTTTGTACGAACTACCATGAAGAACCTTGTTGCCTTCAAAGCGGGTTCGAACCACAACACTTCCTGCAGAGCCTTCATTAGCATGCGAAGCAGCATAGACAGCGTTCTGAAGAATGTTCAATAAGGCTTGTTCTATCTGACCTTCATCCACAAGAATTTCAGGTAAACTTGGATCATAGTCTTTTGTGATTTTTGTATTCGCGTTTAACTCAATTTGCACCAAGCTAACAACTCGCTCGAGTATGCCGTGAATGTTTGTAAGGCTTCTTTTTGGTGGCGTATTAGGTCCTAAAAGGCGATCAACCAACTCTTTTAATCGGTCAGATTGATCAATGATCATTTGAGTGTATTCTCTTAACTCATCAGAATCTAAACTACGAGACAACAATTGAGCTGCGCCTCTAATGCCCCCTAACGGGTTTTTAATTTCGTGCGCCAATCCTCTTATTAAATGCCTAGACGCACTTATATGGTGCTTATGTGCATTCTCGGTATTTAATTTTTTTAGATTGTCATTATCTCTAATCTGTAACAAACAAGCTGGCTCATTATTCAACATCACCAAGTCGGCGTTAACTTCTGAACTAATATGGCGGCCATCAATGAATGTCCACTCTACTTCATGATCAGCAAAAGACTGTTGTGACTCCCACAACTGAGAAAATAAGTTTTCAGGAAAGGTATGTTTAATGGGTAGTCTAAGCAAAGTTTGATTTAAGAGCTTTTTACGCGTGTGACCAAAAACAGACGCTGCTTGTTGGTTTGCAAACAATACTTTTAACTCGCGATCAACAAGCACAACCGCTAAATTTAGCTGTTCTAGTATTTGTTCGCTAATCAGCGAGTTTGAGAGGTTGTTGCTCAATTGGTAATTCTCCGCACCAACATGGTGCATAGGACATTTAGTCTAAGTCATAAACCTTTTTGACTCAAAGCTAATTGCACTAATTTGGTGAATTAACAGATGCTCGATGAACAAAAAAGGTCACAGGCTTACTAACTGCAATAACCTTGCCTGAATCGTTCCATACTTCCAATTGGATTCTATGTTCTCCGCGATCCACATCACGTAAGATGAATACAGCGGATTTTTGCGGGCCTTTTACCTTCTTGTCGTCTAGCTTAAGAACAACAGACAGGCCACGTTTAAATGAAGGTCTAATAGCGCCAGATATATAGACAGAGCCCGTATTGTCACGAATAGTTTCGTCAATGGTAGGCTTAACAATATCAATACTAATTTTGTTTTTGGCTGGCTGCTCCGTGCCCTCGATAATTTTAGTATCTACTGACTTAATAATATTTGGTGTTGTACTAATGTCCACTGTGTCGGCGTTAACGTCCGCTTTTGGAGAGTCCGAAAAAACAATAACTCCATCTGCGTTGCGCCATACATACACTTTTTTATTTGCTGATGCATAAGATTGAGATGCAAATAAGCAAATCAACAGCAGCAAAACGAACTTCCTCATGTTCTTTAACCATATATTGTTTTTAGGTAAATAGAATTTAACTAATTTTAAGGCATTACGCCAGAAAAAAAGCCCACTGCTATGAGTGGGCTTTACTTAAAAGATTAACAGCTTAGCTTAAAGGCTGTAGTACATCTCAAACTCAATTGGGTGAGTTGTCATGTTTAATCTTTCTACTTCTTGACGTTTAAGGTCAATGTAAGCATCAATCATGTCGTCAGTCATAACGCCACCAGCTGTTAAGAATTCACGGTCAGCATCAAGTGCATTTAACGCTTCTTCTAGTGATGATGCAACTTGTGGAATTGCAGCTGCTTCTTCAGCAGGCAAGTCATATAAGTCTTTGTCCATCGCATCGCCAGGGTGGATTTTGTTTTTAATACCGTCTAGGCCAGCCATTAACATTGAAGTAAATGCTAAGTACGGGTTACCTGTAGGGTCAGGGAAACGAACTTCAATACGACGTGCTTTTGGCGAAGGTACTACCGGAATACGAATAGATGCAGAACGGTTACGTGCAGAGTAAGCAAGCATTACCGGCGCTTCAAATCCTGGTACTAAACGCTTATACGAGTTTGTAGAAGCATTTGTGAAAGCGTTAATTGCTTTAGCATGCTTAATGATACCGCCAATGTAGTAAAGAGCAGTTTCAGAAAGACCGCCATACTTGTCACCGGCAAAAAGGTTCTCGCCACCTTTTTGTAATGACTGATGCACGTGCATACCAGAACCATTGTCACCAACGATTGGCTTAGGCATAAACGTTGCTGTTTTGCCGTATGCATGTGCCATGTTGTGCACAACATACTTATAAATTTGAACTTCATCAGCTTTCTTTACAAGCGTGTTATACAAAGCTGCAATTTCATTTTGACCTGCAGTAGCAACTTCATGGTGATGCGCTTCAACTGTTAAGCCCATTTCTTCCATTACTAAACATGTTGCTGAACGCCAGTCGTGAGATGAGTCAACTGGTGGAACTGGGAAGTAACCGCCCTTAACCATAGGACGATGTCCCATGTTGCCTTCTTCATAATGCTTGTCTGAGTTCCAAGCTGATTCTGATGAATCAATTTTGTAAGATGAACCAGACATATCAGTTTTAAATTTAACATCGTCAAATACGAAGAACTCCGGCTCTGGACCAACAAATACTTCGTCCGCAATGCCTTCAGCACGCATGTAATCTTCTGCACGACGAGCAACAGAACGTGGGTCACGCTCGTAACCTTGCATAGTTGTAGGCTCTACGATGTCACAACGTACGTTAAGCGTTGCAGCTTCTGTAAATGGGTCTAATACCGCAGAGTCTGCATCAGGCATTAAAATCATGTCAGATTCGTTAATGCCTTTCCAACCTGAAATTGAAGAGCCGTCAAACATTTTACCGTCTTCAAAAAAGTCTTCATCAATTTGGTGCGAAGGAATAGTTACGTGCTGTTCTTTACCGATTGTGTCGGTAAAACGTAAATCAATAAACTTAACTTCATATTCTTTAATTAGGTTTAAAACCGAATCAGACATTTTTCTCTCCAAGATGATAAATATTGTCTTTTACAAACAACGTATGTTGTCCTATACCGAACCAAGAGCCAAATTCATGCCAATTAAAATAATGATTTAATTCAACAGGTTACTTGGCTCTCAATTATTAAAACAGTCAACTTGCACCATTTTGGTTCATTTACCGCACCAATATGATCCAGGCGTTACTTTTTGTGCACTCAAAGTGTAGTGCGTTAACTTAGTTTGTCAGTTATTTCTTATTATCTATCCAATCAAGCTGGCCAATAAGCTTGCGACGCTTTTCAATCAGGTTTTGAATTAAAGGAGTCATGATCAACTCCAAGGCTAAGCCCATTTTTCCGCCTGGGACAACAAAGGTGTTTATACGAGACATAAACGACCCGTCTATCATTTGTAATAAATATGGGAAATCTACGCCTTTTAGATCACGAAAACGAATAACAACAAAGCTCTCGTCTAACGTGGGTATATCTTTGGCACTAAATGGGTTTGAAGTATCAACAGTAGGCACTCGTTGAAAGTTAATATGTGTTCTAGAAAACTGCGGAGTAATATGCGTGAAATAGTCTTCCATACTGCGCACTATTGAGCTCATTACCGCTTCTCTGCTGTGTCCACGCTGATTTGTGTCACGAATGATCTTTTGAATCCACTCTAAATTAACAATGGGTACCATGCCTATTAGTAAATCGACATGTTTAGCTACATCGTGCTCTTCGGTTACCGCCCCACCGTGCAACCCTTCATAAAAAAGACAGTCGGTATTTGCACGCAACTCTTCCCATGGCGTAAACGTGCCCGGCATTTGATTGTAAGGCACAGCCTCATCAAAAGAATGCAAATACTTACGAACATTTCCTGTGCCCGTTTCAGAATAGCTTTTGAACAATGATTCTAGCGCGCCAAAGTCATTTGCCTCTGAGCCAAAATAAGAAATATGTTTGCCTTGCTCTTGCGCTTTACGAATTTCAACATCCATTTCAGCTCGAGCGTAACGATGGAAGCTATCGCCCTCTAACTGTGCGGCATCAACGTTCAAATTTCTGAAAATATGCGTAATTGCGTTTGTGGTTGTTGTTGTCCCTGCGCCAGAGGAACCTGTCACTGCAATAATTGGGTGTTTAACCGACATAGAATTTTTTCTTAGTTAAGAGTATGGTTTGTTATAAAGTGATAACACCAACCCGTCAAGTCTTGCGCTAACGGACAAATCGCTAAAAATAATAAAAAAGGACCGCTCATGCGCTTATCTATATTTGCTCTTAGTCTTACTCTTGCTTTGCCTGCTGTGGCACAGACCGACATTTGGTTAATCGATTTTAATGACGATAAAAAGTTAGATATATCAACAGCAAAAAATATCACAAATAGGAAAGGCTACGACAATCAGCCATCATTTAGCCAAGACGGTAAAGGTTTGTATTACACAAAAATGTTATCTACCACTCAAGGCGAACAACAGGCTGATATTTTTTATTATAATTTTATGACGCAGTCTCATGCCAATTTAACCCGAACGCAACAAACCAGCGAGTATTCCCCTTTAGAAACGCCACTTAAAGACAATCAACTCTCCATCATTAAAGTTGAACCCGACGGAGTGCAGCGATTATGGACAGTTAATACAAAGTCAGGTCAGCAGGCCATGTTAAACAGAGAAGCTAAACCTGTTGGTTACCATGCTTGGGGCAAAAACAGTGATTTGACTACTTTTGTTTTAGGCGAACCTATGACCCTGCAATACTTGCCTTCATTTAAAGCTAAATCTGCATTAAAAATTGATAAAAATATTGGTCGTAGCATTAGATACAATGCAAAAGAAGATTGGTTTAGTTATTCAAAAGGCGACGATAAAACACAAACTGTTTGGGCATTTGACGCTAATACCAAGCAAACAAATGAACTGATTTCTTTGCCTCCACGTAGTCAATATTACACCTGGTTAAATAGTCATACGTTATTATCTTCTAAAGCTAATCAGTTAGTTACTTGGAATATCAATAGCGAAAAAGAATGGGAAACGTTAGCTGATGTTAGTTCTATTTGCTCAACGGGCATTTCTAGAATTGCAGTAAACAAAGACCAGTCAAAATTAGCCTTGGTTTGCAACGAAGCCACTAGTAAATAACGGTAGTAGTAAATGAATACACTTAACGTAAGAATACAAAATACGGACTATTGAATGAACGAATTACAAATATTAATCTACAGTCTAGTTGCAGCTGCACTGCTGCCTTATTTAGCAAAAGCTCCATTGGCGCTAGCTATGCATAAGTCTGGTAAAGAAGACGCTAAAGGTTACGACAACAAACATCCAAGAGAACAACAACGCAGCCTAAAGGGTTTTGGCGCTCGTTGCTTAGCGGCACATGAAAACTCATTTGAAGCGTTGGCGTTATTTGCCCCTGCCGTCTTGCTTGCTATCGCTACCAGTAATGTTACTGGCTTTACTGCAACATTAGCGGCTGTATTTGTAGCTTGCCGAGTTGCCTATCTTGCCTGCTATTGGCTCAATTGGGATATTGCACGAAGCACAGTTTGGCTGATAGGGATTGTATCTACCGTAACAATGATGATAGATTGCGCGCCCTAATTTAGCAGGCTAAGGACGTTATGAAGTTTAATAACACGTTAATTACATCAGCAATTCTTTCTTCACTTCTTATCTCTACTGGCGTTTCCGCCATTGACGAAACAGAGTCACTAAGACAACGCTCTCAAGATAAGCACAGCTTCACTAGCTTATCTATTGATTTGTCGGGTAAAAGCGGTAACTCTGATAAAGAAGACTTTTCTTTCGGTATTTATCACTCAGAAAGACGAGACCAACATTTTGGTTTTGTAATGGCAAGTCGCGACTACGCTAAAAGCAATGATGTAAAAAGTGAAGACAGCTCGTTTTTACACGCTAGATATAATTACTACTTTAGTAAAACGGAAGCGTTTGAAGTTTTTGCACAGAGCAATACTGACGATTTTAAATCATTGGAATCTAGAAACTTAGTGGGTGTGGCTTACCGCAAAGAGTTTTCAGAAAAAACCACAGCAGGCTTAGGTATTTTTCAAGAACAAGAAGAGTACAACGTAAATGGTCAAAAGGTTGAGTTTGATCAAACTCGATTGAGCCTTTATTGGGTAACCACATTGCCATTAGCAAACGGCGCTGAGCTATCAAATACTCTTTATTACCAGCCAGACGTTACAAAGTTTAGCGATTTTAGAGCGTACAATCGTCTAGCTATTAAATCTAAGCTTACAGAAAGCTTGTCGCTTAAGTTTGGTTTATTGGTAGAACATGATAGCCAACCTGTACTTGATGTTGAAAAAACGGACATCAAATATCAAGCTGGCTTCTCATACGAGTTTTAATTTAAAAATTAAGACTCACGTTGAATGGCACGGAATGCGATATCAGTGCGATATTCAACGCCTTGCCATTTAATCTGTTCAACAAGTTGATAAGCAGCTTGTTGGGCAGAAGTTACCGTGTCACCCATTGCGGTTGCACATAATACTCTTCCACCATTTGTAACTACTTCACCGTTTACTTCTTTTGTACCAGCATGAAACGTTTTTGTAGTGTCTGTCGTTGCCGGAATACCAGTAATCACATCACCTTTAGGATAACTTGCCGGGTAACCCGCAGCGGCCAATACAACACCAACAGCTGGACGCGGATCAAATTCAATAATGGCTTTATCTAGCTCACCGGCTAATGCAGTGAAACATAAATCAACTAAGTCAGACTGCATACGCATCATAATAGGCTGTGTTTCTGGATCACCAAATCGACAGTTGTATTCAATGACTTTTGGCGTACCAGATTCATCAATCATTAATCCTGCATATAAAAATCCAGTGTAAGGATGCCCTTCATCTGCCATGCCTTTTACCGTTGGGTAAATAACTTCATCCATAATGCGGTTATGAATTTCTTGTGTCACTACTGGCGCTGGCGAATAAGCACCCATGCCACCAGTGTTAGGACCTGCATCGCCATTGTATGCGCGTTTATGATCTTGGCTTGTGGCCATTGGTAATACATTTTTACCATCAACCATAACAATGAAGCTAGCTTCTTCGCCTGTCAAAAACTCTTCAATGACTACTCTCGAGCCTGCATCGCCAAAAGCATTGCCCGCTAACATGTCTTTTATTGCATCTTCAGCTTCTTCTAACGTCATCGCAACAATAACGCCCTTGCCTGCTGCTAAACCATCGGCTTTGATTACAATTGGAGCGCCTTGTTCACGCACATAATTAATGGCTGGTTCAATTTCAGTGAAGTTTTGATATGCCCCTGTCGGGATTGCTTGGCGAGCTAAAAAATCTTTGGTGAATGCTTTAGAGCCTTCTAACTGAGCTGCGCCTTTTGACGGTCCAAATACTTTTAGACCAGCTTGCTCAAATTGGTCAACAACACCGAGTACTAGTGGTGCTTCTGGGCCAACAATCGTTAAATCGATATGCTCTCGTTTAGCAAAATCCAATAGGCCATCAATGTCTTCAGCGCCTATTGCTACATTTTTTAGTTTCTTCTCTAAGCTAGTGCCCGCATTACCTGGCGCTACAAATACTGTTTGAACCATGTCATTTTGAGCTGCTTTCCACGCTAACGCATGTTCACGGCCACCACCGCCAATCACCAATATTTTCATATCTTTATCCACTGAATAGAAGGTCATTAAAAAATTGCGCGCGAGTATATCACGACATTCGTGAAAATTATTGACGAATAATTAATCTATTTATAAAAAGCGTCCGTAAACCTTTTTACACCAGAATGTTACTACCTGTGAAAGTACTAAATACAAATGGTGTCTGTGGAAAATTAACCAAGCATTACACCTTTTGGAGCGAAACATGAAACATAGACTTTCTCACCTGAACTTTAATGACATTGAAATTCCTGAAGTAAATATACACTCATTTGAGATGGGTGATTATCTGTTAGAAGTAGATTACAACGACCACAAAGGTTACGTGTTTGACGATCAAGACAACATTGTAAAGTTTAGAAATGTGACGCAGGTAAAAGAGGCGTTAAATGAATGTCGGGTTAAGAATGCGTACCTTGTACATCAATCAGCCTACGACGAGATGTGTGGAGCTGCTGAAGGTAATAGTAGCGAACTCAAAATTGAACTGAATTTTAAGCATTAGTAAAGTTAACAAACCAAATACTTTCGGGAAGCCGGCTCTGCGAATAAAGTAGCATTGCTGGCTTTTTTCTTGCCATCACACCCTCATTAATAATGATAAACACCCGCTTTAAAATAAAATAAGTGAAATAGATAATGAATAAAGTCAGTCCCAAATCATTGCTCCATAGTAAATGGACCAAAGTAAATATAGAAAACAAAGAAAAGCATTTTGTCATCACCGAAGTAGAGTTTGATGAAGATCAACGAGTGACTAAGTGTGTCATTGAAGCTGCCATGACTCACAACGAATACGAGATAAACTGGCGTGAATTGAAGGAGCCCAAACAATGGAAGGTAGGCTGGCAATAAAAAACCGGCTAATTAGCCGGTCTCATATTTAAATGTATGTTTATTTGTTAGTAAGCTACTTTTTAACAAACTTAAGCGTCATACGATCGCTCTCGCCAATAGCAACATACTTTGCTTTATCAACATCACCATTTGCCAAACGAGGTGGCAACGTCCAAACACCTTTAGGGTGATCCGCTGTGTCTTTTGCATTAGCATTAATTTCACTGCTTTCTAGCAATTCAAACCCTGCTTTTTCTGCTGCTGCAATCACATAAGACTGCTTCATATAGCCTGAGTTTTTATTCTCAACTTGATCTTGGCTTTCAGGCATTCTGTGTTCAACAACACCTAAAATACCGCCTTTTTTAAGCGCCTTATTAAATGCTTTAAATGCACCGTCAACGCCTGCATCACCATCGCCCATGTACCAGTTATGCACGTTTCTAAAGGTCAGTACCATGTCTGCCGAGCCTTCAGGCGCAATGTCATGTGCCTTTAGATGATGAAACTCAGTAATTTTTAAGCCTTTATACAACACATTTGTTTTAGCTTCTTCTTTAAAGCCATTTAATGAGCGTGCGTAGTAACCTGGTGCACCTTCATACGGATGAAAATGTGCTGCGTAAAATTGACCGTTCATTGTTACAACAGGATTGATAATAGACGTATACCAACCACCGCCTGGTAAAATCTCAACCACTGTCATATCTGGCTTCAAGCCAAAAAACTTCAGGGTTTCAGCTGGGTGACGATACATATCACGGTTCGCAGCATCGCCACGTAACGGATTTTTAACCGCCGCATCTATAACTTCATTGCTTGCAGAAACTAATACTTTGCCGGTTTCTTCCGTTAATGCTTCTGATTCACTTTTAGCGCTATTGCCAGAACATGCTGCTAATGCTGCTGTTAATGCAATTGCAGAAGCTGCTTTTACAAAATTACCTTTTAACATTTGTTATTTCCTTTGCGTAATAAACGTTCAATTTAACTGAGTCTAATTAATAAGTTACTACTCTTCAACAAGTTGTTCAGATCTCCATGAGCTGCCCTGCTCACCTAGTTGTTTGTCTAAATAAAGTAAAACCTCTGACATTTGTTCCTTAAGTGTATACGGCGCGTTAATCACTATCATGCCACTGCCTGTCATGCCTCGCTCATCAGTATCTGGCAGCACGTTTAGTTCAAATACTTGAATATCTTTAATGCCTGATTTTTTAAGTGCATGCTCCATACCGTCAATACGGTAACGGTCTACTACCGGATACCAGATCATATAAACACCAGACTCAAAGCGAGATGTCATGGCCGTTACGTATTCAACAACACGATGATAATCTTCTTTTAGTTCATAAGGAGGATCAATAATGGCCACACCGCGACGGCTTGGTGGTGGAAATAAACCAACACTTTCTTTAAAACCATCACCTTTAATTACTTTTCGGTAGCGATTTGTTCGCACAAAGGTACGCAATAACTCAAAATCACTCGGATGTAATTCATGAAAAAAACCTTTTCCTTCTAACGGCAACTCATCTAATGCGAACCAAGGAGAGCCCGGGTAAACATTTAAATCAGTTTGCTCCGACTCACTGTTAAAGCGACGAACTGCTGAGACATAGTCTTGCAAAGGTTCTGGCATAGTTTTGCTATCAAGCGACCATAACTTACCAATACCCGTGTTGTACTCTTTGTTTTTTTGACCAAACTCATCCATTAACTGATATGCACCAGCACCTGCATGAGTATCAATAATGCTGTAAGGCTTATTTTTTTTGCCTAGGTATTTAAGTACAAGTTGATAAACCGTGTGTTTTAACACATCAGCGTGGTTGCCAGCATGGAAGCCGTGGCGATAGCTCAGCATATAAAAGCCTTAATTAGTAACATGGGTAAATAAATTAACCTCATTTTAACAGCTGATTGAATAAAGCGGGAACAAAAGCGAAGGTTTATTCCAGATGCCAATTCCTTCCTAGCCCAAATTAAACTAAAATTGCGTCTTTAGAATGACAGTTTGGGAAAAATTATGGCTTGGGTGCAAATACGATTTGCGGTTTTAGCGGATCATGTAGATTCGATGAGTGATTTTTTGATGGATATCGGATGCCAGTCCGTTACGTTTACCGCGAGTAACGAGCAACAAGCAATATACGAATTAAAACCGGGCGATATTAACTACTGGGCAACCTCTACTTGCGTTGGTTTATTTGATGCAGCCGACGACATGGACTTTGTTGCAAGGTCTATTGCCAACCATCCTAATATGGATAAAGACTTCAGCTATAAAATTGAACAAGTTGAAGACAAAGACTGGGAACGCGAATGGATGGATAACTTCCACCCTATTAAATTTGGTGAGCGTTTATGGATTTGCCCAAGCTGGCGCGACATTCCAGACCCAGACGCGATCAACGTAATTTTAGATCCAGGACTCGCATTTGGTACCGGTACTCATGCCACCACTGCTTTGTGTTTAAAGTGGTTAGAAGCAATGGACTTGAGCGATAAAACGGTCTTGGACTTTGGTTGTGGTAGTGGCATTTTAGCAATTGCGGCGCTTAAACTTGGTGCCAAACGAGCTATTGGTATCGATATTGATCCTAAAGCGATCATCGCCAGCCAAGAAAACGCAGAAAGAAATGGTGTGGCGGATCAAATCGAATTGTATTTGCCAGAAGACGCGCCTCAATTTGATACTGAAGTGATTGTGGCCAACATTTTAGCCGGACCATTAAAAGAGCTCAAAGAAGTCATTTGTGGCTACGGACAACCTGGCACATTGGTGGCACTTTCAGGTATTTTGGCCGAGCAAGCCAATGATGTTGCCAACGCTTATCAAGAGTTGACCGAGCTTTTACCTCCTGAACAAGAAGATGAGTGGGTAAGAATTAACGGAAAAATAAAATAATCTAATTTATTTTAGTTAATAGGTGCAACTTTTTCCTTGTACCTCTACTCAATAATGAGGCCGCTTGTCAACATGTCCGCGGCCTTTTTAGTGCTTTTTTCACTAACTATTTAGCAAATCTAACAATTTTTTTTAGTGTTAATACTCAAAATTAAATGTCAATAGTAAAGACCGAAAAAAACACAAAATTTGTTTAAAAAACAACCTTTGATTTTGTCGAAAAAAACAGTAAACTTGCCGCCCTTTTTTGGGACAGCCTGTAAACATAGTCGTTAAGAGAAGGTAACCATTAACATGCAAATTGGTCCATACACATTAGACAACAATTTAATTGTTGCGCCAATGGCCGGTGTGACCGATCGACCTTTTCGACAGCTTTGTAGAAAAATGGGTGCTGGGTTAGCAGTGTCAGAAATGTTGTCTTCCAATCCTAAGGTTTGGAAAACAGATAAGTCATTGAATCGAATGGATCACATGGGTGAAACAGGCATACGTTCTGTTCAAATTGCCGGTGCGGATCCAGACTTAATGGCGGAAGCGGCAGCATTTAATGAGAAGAACGGCGCTCAAATTATAGATATTAATATGGGTTGTCCGGCCAAAAAAGTAAATAAGAAGATGGCAGGGTCTGCCTTAATGCAGTATCCAGAATTAGTCGAGAGTATCGTTAAGTCTGTGGTAGGGGCAGTAAAGATTCCAGTAACACTTAAAACCCGTACTGGTTGGGATCCTGACAATCGAAATGGTTTGGAAATCGCGAAAATTGCTGAACGGAATGGAATTCAATGTTTAGCAGTACACGGTCGAACCCGTGCTTGCATGTATAAAGGCAACGCGGAATACCACACTATTAGAGAAATTAAAGAAGCGATAAGCATTCCGGTGATTGCGAACGGAGACATACGTACTCCACAGCAAGCTAAAGAAGTTTTAGAGTTTACAAACGCGGACGGTCTTATGATTGGACGCGGAGCGCAAGGTCGACCTTGGATATTTAGAGAGGTAGACCACTTTTTACGAACCGGTCATATTCTGGCGCCACCAGAGAAGGAAGAGGTTCGTAGCATATTGTTGGAGCATGTCGCGAATTTGCACCAACTATATGGCGATGTGATGGGGCCCCGAATTGCACGTAAGCATGTTGGGTGGTACCTAGAAGATCAAGACACGGATAGGTCATTTCGAAAACTGTTTAATGGAATTGAATCTGGTGAGGTTCAAATCGAAACATTAAATGGGTATTTCGACCAAATTTAAACAAAAGAAGATTACTGCCCACAACACAGTAATTTTAGTCTTAACAATTTTAGAGAGAAGAAGTAAACAATGTTTGATCAAAACGTACAGACTCCGTTCATTACAAATGCACACATCCAAACAGCTGACAAGCCTCAGCCGTTACGTAACGAAGTTAAAAAAGCAGTTCGTAACTACTTACAAACGTTAAATGGTCAAGATTCTACTGAAGTATACGACTTGGTTTTATCTGAGTTAGAAAAGCCACTTCTAGAAGAGATTATGACTTATACTCGCGGCAACCAAACAAGAGCTGCGAATATGCTAGGCATTAACCGTGGCACACTTCGCAAGAAGTTAAAAAAATACGGCATGAACTAATTCAGCCGCGGAAAGCCCGCAAAAAAGCACCCCACCGGGTGCTTTTTTGTTTCTGCACTAAAATAAATTAAGAATAGAAATACACACTCACTAAACATTAACTTAACAATTAAGGTTAACAACTCAATGGATACATTACGACCTGTTCGCCGCGCTCTAATCAGCGTGTCAGACAAGACTGGTATAGTAGAATTCGCGCGCACATTGGCTTCTCACGGTGTTGAGATTCTTTCAACTGGCGGCACATTCAAACTACTTACAGAAAACGGCGTAAACGCAATTGAAGTTTCAGATCATACTGGTCACCCAGAAATCATGGACGGTCGCGTTAAAACTCTTCACCCAAAAATTCATGGCGGTATTTTAGCTCGTCGTGGCCAAGATGAAGCGGTAATGACAGAAAACAACATATCGGCAATAGATATGGTTGTTGTTAATCTATACCCGTTTGCCAATACAGTAGCAAATCCAGATTGCACATTAGAAGATGCCGTTGAAAACATCGATATTGGTGGCCCAACAATGGTTCGTGCAGCTGCTAAAAATCATAAAGACGTGGTTATTGTTGTGAATGCCAATGATTATGGTCGAATCACTGATGAATTAAATGCGAATAGCGGTGCAACTGAACTAGCTACTCGTTTTGATCTTGCTATTGCAGCCTTTGAACACACTGCGCAATACGACGGCATGATCGCAAACTACTTTGGTACTATGGTTCCTGATTATTCAGAAAACAAAGACGAAGTAGAGAGCTCTAAGTTTTCACGTACTGTTAATATGCAATTCACTAAAAAGTTAGAAATGCGTTACGGTGAAAACAGCCACCAGCAAGCTGCTTTCTACACAGAAAATGGCACTCAAGGTAATGTTGAAGCCTCTATCTCTTCAGCAAAGCAACTACAAGGTAAGGCTTTGTCATACAATAACATTGCCGATACTGATGCCGCACTAGAGTGTGTAAAAGAATTTGATCGCCCAGCCTGCGTTATTGTTAAACACGCAAACCCATGTGGTGTTGCAGTTGATGACTCTATCTTAGCCGCCTACGATCGCGCCTTTAAAACGGATCCAACATCAGCATTTGGAGGCATCATTGCTTTCAACCGTGAATTGGACGCTGACACAGCAGAAGCTATCGTTTCTCGTCAGTTTGTTGAAGTTATCATCGCACCAAAAATTAGCGCCGAAGCCGTGCAAATTGTTTCAGCTAAAAAGAACGTTCGTTTATTAGAATGTGGTGAGTGGGACTTAAGCGGCAAAGGCAAAACAACAGCTCCTGACATTAAACGTGTTAATGGTGGTTTGTTAGTTCAAGACCGTGACCAAGGCATGATCACGCTAGACGACTTAAAAATTGTTTCTAAAGTGCAACCTACAGAAGCTCAGTTAAAAGACATGCTGTTCTGCTGGAAAGTGGCTAAGTTTGTTAAGTCGAACGCCATTGTTTATGCAAAAAATGAGATGACTGTTGGTGTTGGTGCAGGCCAAATGAGTCGTGTTTATTCAGCAAAAATTGCTGGTATAAAAGCCGCTGACGAAGGACTAGAAGTTCCTGGGTCAGTAATGGCATCGGATGCATTCTTCCCATTCCGAGACGGTATTGACGCTGCTGCTGAAGCTGGCATCAAAGCAATTATCCAACCGGGTGGCTCAATGCGTGACGAGGAAGTAATTGCAGCTGCTGACGAACACGGCATTGCAATGGTATTTACTGGCATGCGTCACTTTAGACACTAAGTTTTAGCTCTGTTTTCAGACTAATTCTTAGACTAAGCGTTATAGTAAAAAAGGCTCACATCAAATGTTGATTGAGCCTTTTTGCTTATTTATAGCTTGGGATAAGTTTTGATCATCCTTGTTTGGTCGGTCACTTCCACATCCGTTAAAAACACTTTTTTAGCGCCCACTAAATTCACATTAAACGGCAGAGACAAGTCAGCATAACTATCAATATGCGCCGCTACTTCAATTGTCGCTAACTTTGTAACAGTATCACCATCTCTAGTAGCCAGTGTTGCCTTAACGGCATAACGCCCTGGCATGTCCGCCTCAATAGGCATATCAACCAATACTCTGCCTGCAGCCTGCTTAAACCTTGGCTGACCTAACGATGCAGTTTCTTTCACATTGGTAAAAGGCACCTTAACCGAGCGCATCACCTTTTTACCGTTAATATCTGCCAATACCAGCGCGTCTAACTCATAAAAGCCATTGATAGCACCAAGTTGTTCAAGTGGCTGAGAAAACTCAACACCGCCATTAGAGAGGCTTACATCCACTTGTTCTGACACCGGACTTATTAACGAAAGTGATACATCTTGGGATGCAATGGTTCCGCTCGGCATATCCAAATTAAACGACAAACGATTATCATTGTTTAACTTTTTAAAACCACTCTTTATATTCAAAACATGCGGCGTATTTTTTTCTTTTACATGAATTAAATAAAGCTCATGGTCTGCTAGTGGCTGGCGAGTTTTCAAAATTGCATTCTGGCCATTTGTTAAACCTTTTATGGCAACGCTTCCATCATCAAAACCAGCAAGTTTCATCTGGCTTTGCGTTGCGGTAGGCGACAAGTCGTATTTGATTTTTGAAGTTGAATCGAGCAACTCCAAGTCCTGAATTTCAACACCCGCCGCTTTAAACACCTGACCATTGTCGTAAGTCGCCTTAGGCGCTACTCGTATCAAATTATCATTGGTTGTTAGATAAACCGATACGCCTTTTTTTAACTCCTTACCACTTACCGTTTGCCAATATTCATCACTGCTTTTTTCAACAAATTGTTGAGCTTGTGAACTCGCTTGAACAGAACTCCATTGGTATACAGTTTGTTCTACCGGCTTTGTGCTTACTTCCTCTGATGAAGTTTGAAGATTGTTATCACCACAACCAACAAGCAGCGCAGGAACAAATATAAATAGATATTTTTTCATTATTTAGCTCCTATATTCGACTACTAATGATTGATGGAAGATTAAAGCAGTCACGACGACTTTGCTGATGACTAAGAGGCTCGCGCCCTTTTGTTTTGCTTTTATCTGTAAACCAAACGGAGCCAGCTAAAGATTGCGAACTGCAATTTAAGAAACCGTCTGAACACGAGTCTAACCAGTTTTGCGTTACTTCAAGTCCCACTTGGTTTTGATATCCACCGCAATAACTATCACCATCCCAAATGGCAGACTCAACATCGCTTCCAACCACCGACTCAAAGGGCGCACTTAACGATGGGCGCCCTGGCGTACCGTTTAGCCAATTGGCATTATATGACGCCATCCAAGATACCTGCTGTTGCTTAACCGCGTTACTGCCATAACCCAACAACCAGCCTAATGACTGCTCAAAAGAGTTACCGGCAACTACTGCATCGGCCAATGGCGTGCCACCACTTGAAGGAGCTAACGCTATTACCTTCACGGTTTTATTGATGATATTTGGGTAACGAGAGTCCCACGTTGGGTTTGATAATATCCATCGCACTACATTGCCACCATTTGAATGGGTAATAAGCGTTAGCTGAGAGATATTTTTTGAATTGATAAAGGAGGTAAGTTGCTCGGCTAAACAACCTGACGCTCTAGAGTCCCACATGTATTGGTCAAAGTCGCAGTTGATTACCGTGTAGTTATTCGAGTTTGGTAATCCACTCGCCACTTTATTCACAAATGATCCTGTCCAGTAATCATTGTATGCATCGGTTTGGCTTCCTGTTCCATGTATTAATGCGATTCCTTCATTCGCATATGCGTTACAGCAAACTAAGCTTGCCACGAGCACACTCATTTTGAGTTGATTCATGTTTTTATCCTGTTGATATTTTTATTATATTTTTTATTAGAGGTAAGACCTCCACAACTAAGATAGATAAAAACCAAGTTATTGCAATATTTTTCCAATAATTGAAAAATAACACCACAACAAGCAACAAAAGAGTAAAAACTCTAGAAAAATATTCTAACAATTCCGGTTTAAGCAATCAGAACCATGACTCTCAGGTTTTTCGCATGTTTTTTTATAAACAATTGGTAATGCTGAGGATGAATTATATACTTGGTGTACAAACTAGGAACAAACAGATTTCTAATTAAATCATCGGGGTAACTATGCAATACAATACATCTGAATTATGCGACACGTTTGCTGAGCAAGTTGATGTGCTAGACCCACTTTTTGAACATTACGGTGGGATCACTTCATTTGGTGGTCAGGTACAAACCGTAAAGTGTTTTGAAGACAACGCTCTAATAGTGACATTGTTAGGCCAAGAGGGTCGAGGTAAGGTTTTAGTTATAGATGGTGGCGGCTCTACTCGTCGTGGTTTAATTGATGCTGAGATTGCTGAACTAGCGGCTGAAAATAATTGGGAAGGTATTGTTTGTAACGGCAGTGTTCGTGAAGTTGATGCACTTGAAGATATCAACATAGGTATTTTGGCTTTAAACTCTATCCCGGTTGGCGCAGAAGATGTAGGCACTGGAGAAGAAGAAGTCGCAATTAATTTTGCTGGCGTTACATTTTTACCTGATGACCATTTATATGCCGACAGTACCGGCACCATATTATCTGCTGATCCACTTGATATAGAATAATGTCTAATTATCTACGTTATACCAATCTTAACGACTTAGCCTCTTTTCAAAATAGAAGACTAAGTGAAACCCATGTGGCCGATGTCATAATGGTGCCAGATCAAGAAAAGTCTTATTTGGACAACTTAGAGTCTGCGCAGCAGCGTGGTGTTGAGTTTGTTATTCTAGGTATACCTGAAGATATTGGCCCAAGGGCAAACTGTGGAAAAGGCGGTGCTAAAAATGCTTGGCATCAATACTTACCGGTAATGCTAAGCCAACAAGCAAATCAGTTTTTTAACTGGGGCTCAGTACTATTACTTGGCGAACTAGACGTATCTGACCTGCAAAAGCAAAGTAATGTTGCAACTATTTCAGATCACAAGCTAAGTTCGTTAAGAGATTTATGTGCCCAATTAGACAGTCGAGTCGAAGAACTGCTTCTGCCAATTTTTAAATTAGGTTTAAAACCGATTGTGATTGGTGGCGGTCACAACAACGCATTTCCTATCATTCAGGCTTTAAATAAAGCAACAGATTTAGCGGTTGGTTGCGTTAATTTAGATCCTCACGCGGACTTTAGAAAAGCAGAAGGAAGGCATTCTGGAAATCCATTTAGATACGCTTATGAAGCTGGTTCGTTAAGTCATTATTGTGTTGTTGGTTTACATGAGCAGAAGAATAACGCGGAAACAATTCAAGGTTTATTAGACGCAGACTTTCCGTTTATTACCTATCAACAAATATTTATTGAACACAGTGTTGTGTTTAATAATGCCGTTGAAAACGCTAAGTCGTATGTAAATAATAACAAAAATGCTGTAGGTATAGAGCTTGACCTAGACAGTATTAAACACATGCCGGCAAGTGCATATAGCTCTACAGGCTTTACCTCAGAACAAGCTATGTTTTACGTTAATCAATTGGCTCAATTACCTCAAAATAAATACCTGCATTTATGTGAAGGTGCGCCAGATGCTAATGAACCTCCAAGTCATAAAACGCTAGAAGTAGCTCAGGTGCTAACACAGCTTACATACAGCTATCTGATAGGGAATAACAAACCTTAGTTTCGGTGGCGTTGATGTGCTCTTCGCCATTGTTCAACCCAGACAGAAAATCCACTCAATTCAAAAGGCTTGCTATAGAAAAAGCCTTGTCCTGTCTCACAATTCAAATCTATTAATTGAAGCTCTGTTTCTTCTGTTTCTATCCCTTGTGCTACAACAGGAATATTCAAAGATTTAGCCATACCAATAATAGCATTGATATAAGTATTTAACTGATGGCCCTTTGTGGCTCTAGAAATATGCTTGCAATCCACTTTTACGTAACAGGGCGTAAAATGGCTAAATGTTTCTAACGCTGACAAGTCCTTGCCAAAGTCATCAATCGCAACTTTAATACCTGATTGCGCTAATAATCGAGTGACTTTAAGTGCTTTTGTTTTGTTTTCTGCAAATGCAGACTCTTTAATCTCCACAATAAGCTTACTTGGCTCCACCATATACTCGTCAAGAAAGTTTAAAATTGATTCCACTAAATGAGATTGTAATAACTCCCTGTTGGAAATATTCACCGACAGCGTTTGTGGTGAGTCATTAGATTTCAAAATCGCTAATGCTTGAATCGCCTTTTCTATGGTCCACATATTCAATTGGTAAATAATGCCCGATTGCTCTGCAAGCTCTATAAACTCTCTTGCGCTAACAATACCTTCGCCTTCACGGTTCCAACGAACCAACAATTCGCCGCCTAATACCTTTTTAGACTTAAGGTCTATTTGAGGGTGAACATAAACCACAAACCTATCTGTATTTAAATCGTTTTTGAGCTGACTAATAATAGATTTTTTTGCCAACAACTTTGCGGTTTGACTGTTATCAAAGTAAATAGAGTGACTTTGTTTATCAGACTGTTCCAATGCTAAAAACGCATTTTCAATCAAACTTTCAATGGCATGACCTTGCTCTGGGTAGGAGGAAACACCAAAATCAACGCCAATATCTACAGCGGTAGCGTCCACTACAATTGGCTCGCTAATGCTGTTCGATAACAAATCAATAATATGCTCAGTGGCATAAACATTCGTGTCTTTTTTTATCGCCATTAAAAAGTCGACGCCACCAGCACTGGCAAAAACTGTACTAAGCGGTTCATTTGTTAACGTGACAATTTCTGCAACTTTTTCTAATTTTTTCTTTAGGCGACTAATAAGTTGTAGTTTTACAATATCGGCATGATTGTGGCCTATCAATCGGTTTAACTCCGCAAACCGAGTGAACTTAAAAGCAATAATATCTAATGATTCACTAGAATTTTGATATAACCATTTTTCTACCTGTTGAGAGAACCCCGTTTTATTGGGTAGGCCCGTAGACACATCAAAACCATTTTTCACATTTGCGGAATCAAGTTTGCCTGTCATATCATCAAGCTTTGCTACTAATGCGCCGTGTTGATAGATGCTCCTAAATAATATTAGTGTTGAAACAAAAACCGGCATTAACAAATAGATTAAGAGTTGATTTAGTAGCAAGTGATTTAGTAATAACAAACTGACAATGACAATCAAAAAGCCCCATTGGTAGCTATGATCAACAATATTAAAAAGCATGTCTTTCCAAATAAGTGGGACGCAAAACAACACGGCGGCAAGAGAAGAAGCTAAATAAATTGAAAGGTCAACGTTTTGATAAGCACCAGTAATGGCGTTATAACAATAAAAAGCCGCAAGTAGATTTGATGCAAAACCAAGCCAATACTCGTGTTTTTTTAAGCAAAGGATAAGCGCTAAAACCATAAAGGCGACAACTACATTAATGCCTAAAAAAATATTCAGTAATGCCACAACATCCATTTTATCTACCTTCCAATATTCATGCGCTGTGAAACATTCGGCAATGTTTTAGGTAATTCTTTTAAATACTCCATTAATTGCGGCTCAGGAAGCGGACGGCTAAATAAATAACCCTGCAAGTGATGGCAACCCATAACATGCAACAGATAAGCTTGCTGTTCGTTTTCAACCCCCTCACCTACCACGTCAATATTTAAGTGGCCGGCCAGTTGAATAATCACAGAAGTGATATTTCTATCTTGCTCATTAAACTCAATTTCATGGATAAAGGACCGGTCAATTTTAACCTTATCAATATCAAATTGTTTTAAGTGCCCTAACGAACTAAAACCAGTGCCAAAGTCGTCCAAAGCAATAGTAAAGCCCATGCTTTTTAATATAGATATGTTTTTTGCCACCGTTGGTGCGTCAATCATCATGGCCGTTTCTGTTAGCTCCAGCTCAATAAGCTTACAATTACCATTTATACTGGCAACCAACTCTTTAATTTGACACACAAATTCAGCCTGCTGAAAATTAACCGAAGAAATATTTACGGCAATACGGCCACGCATTAAGCCTTTATCGTACCAACGTTGAGCTGCCGAGAATGCCTCTTTTAAAACAAAAAAATCAACCTGTCGGATCAATCCATTCTGCTCTGCAATCTCAATAAAATGACCTGGAGGCACTAAGCCTCTCGTTTTACTATTCCATCTAACCAGTGCTTCAAAACCATATATGCGCTCTTCTTTAGAGTGAAATAACGGTTGATAATGAATTGAAAGTTCATTGTTATTTAAAGCGCCTACTAGCTCACTTTCTATATTTAAATCGTCCGACGTAATATCATCCATGGCATGATCAAAAATCAACGCGTCATTTCGGCCGCTTATTTTCACTCTATTTAACGCAGTGTCAGCACAGCGCATTAGTGCATCAGCTTTGGTGCCGTGTGTTGGGTAAATGGCGACACCAATGCTCGTGGTTAAGTTAACTTCTTGGTCTGCAATTTGAAAGGTTTGTTTAAAACATTGCTGAACATCATGAATAACCTTTTCGATATAAACGATAGGATTACTGCCACACAATACGTTTGGCACCAATAAAGCAAATTCATCACCGCCTAAACGGGCTATTGAAATACTGCTATCCAGTTGTTTTTCTAACCGAGTAGCCACCATAGAAATAATTTCATCGCCTTGCAGCAAGCCTATGCTCGAATTCACTTTTTTAAAGTTGTCTATGTCTATAAAAGCTACCGCTATGTGCGGTAACGATGGCTGTATAGTTGATATAGAATGTTTAATGTATTCAATGAACAAGGTTCTATTGGGTAAGTCTGTCAGCTGGTCACGTGTTGCTAACTGGTGTAGCGCTTGTTCATTATGTTTACGGTCTGTAACATCGAACATCATGCCAACATATTTAACTTCCACTTGGCCCGTCACTTTTTGCGATGTGGCAACCCGAGTCACAGACATATCTATAGATATTCGTTGGTTATCTTTATTGTAGGTCCAAAGCTCACCATGCCAGAATCCAGTTTTAACAACTTCTTGCCAAATAATATTTTCGACTTCGTAGTTACGACCTTCATCGTTATAAACTTTAAAACATTTACCTACAATTTCATCCTCGTCTAATCCAAAGAGATCCGAGTAAGCCGTATTAATTTTTTCGATTTCACGGTCTTTGTCAGCAATCCAAATGGCTTCTCGAGTATTGGCTAGCAAGGAATCTATAAATGATTGTTTAGTGGTTGCTTGAAAGGCAAGTTTGACTTTTAACCAGCGTCCGTACATGACCATGATGAAAACTGCCGCACAAAACAGCGTAATGATCATCATAATAGTATCGTGGTTTATAAGGATGTTTAACGTTTCTTCAGGTTCGACAACAGGCCGTTCCTTTAAAACTGGAGCAACAAATTCAACACCTATCGCGATAAATGACCACGAAAAGAGTAGACAAGAAAGAGAAGTTATAAACTGCAAGGCACCTATCCTGTACGTTTGCCAAATACACCGTTAATTAAGCATAGATGGAGGTCAGTAAAGTGCCAACTTATGTTATGAGTAAATTGTAATAGTTTGTTAATTTTTAACTATTTAGAGCCTTCATACCCCAGCTGACGCCAAGATTCATATACAAAAACAGAAACCGCATTCGACAAATTCATACTGCGACTATCTGGTTGCATTGGAATTTTAACCCAATTACTTTTACCAATGATTTGTAAAACATCATCTGGTAAACCGCGGGTTTCAGGCCCAAAAACTAAACTATCGCCAGCCTTATAGCTAACGTCGCTGTGGTATCCAGACCCTTTTGTGGTGCAGGCATATAAGTGACTATCTGTATTAGCGTCTACATAAGCTTGGAAATTTGGGTAACGTTTTACTTTGGTAAATTCGTGGTAATCCAAACCGGCTCTACGTACTTTTTTCTCATCTAAATCAAATCCAAGTGGTTCAATTAAATGAAGTTGAAACCCACTATTGGCACATAAGCGCACAATATTGCCAGTATTTGGGGGTATTTCTGGTTGGAACAAAACGATGTTAAGCATACAGCTCTCTTCACAAAATATGGTTATCTAAACGGCGTAAAGCCCTAATTTTTGACATTATATGTTAGAACATGCCACATTGCGTGCCTAAGTCACATAAAAACAATAAAAGGCAGTGGTATGAGTCAGTTCATTTTAGAATTTAAAAAAGCATTAAGCCCAGAGCAATGCACAAACATAATTCAACAATTTGAGTCTGACCAAAACAAACATCCGGGTCGAACGGGCAACGGCGTTGATACCACCAAAAAGAATAGTTTAGACTTAACCATCAATAATCACGCAACTTGGCAAAACACTCAAAATGAGTTGTCTCAAGTGTTGCTAAATGCCCTAGTGCAATATGCTCGAATGCATCCAATGCTGCTCACCGGCGCTTTATCAACTTCAATGCAAGACCCTGCCTCTGGAAAAATAACCACTTTAAGCCACGACAATATAAACAACATGTCCGACGAACAAATTGGCCAAATTGCATCTCGAATTTATGAATTAGACATTCTTAATATACAGAAATATAAAAAACAAGAAGGTGGGTACCCTCATTGGCATTCAGAGCATTTCCCACATCCAACAGATACCACTCAACGTTCGTTACGACGTAGCTTGTTAATCTTGTTTTATTTGAATGATATTGACGAAGGTGGAGAAACAGAATTCTTTTACCAGCAAGCTAAAATAACTCCAAAAGCCGGTAGCCTAGTATTGGCGCCATGCGATTTTACGCACACTCACCGAGGGCTTACCCCAATCTCAGATGACAAGTATGTTATTGCATCTTGGGTCATGTTTCGTGAAGCAAAGCACTTGTACTAATACCTCAGAGCTTTGCCTGTTTGAATTTAGCTTTTAATAAAGGCTAACATCTGCTTGATGGCTTTAGCTCTGATGGCGTCTCGTTCAATAAATATTTCATGACGTGCGCCGTCAAATACAATTGGCTGACCCGTTTCACACTCGTTGCCCACATCTTTAAGTCGCTGACAAAACTTGTTCTGCGCTTCGTTATCAATAACGCCATCTTCACTAGCTTGAAACACCATGACAGGTATGCGAACGCGGTCTAATTGCGCATACGCTTTATCCAACGCATTAATCGAGGCTACCACCCAACTATAAGTAATGCCGCCAAGTTTAAGGTCTGGGTTTTGCTCGTAGGTCTCTCTAAAGTACTGATATCGAGGTTCTGAGTGAGTAAGGGAATTTGTGGCGAATGGCACCGACTCATAATCCATACTTCCTACAAAATATGGCGTTTGCGGTTGAACTAACTCTACTAACCAAGCGGCAGACTTAACCACAGGTTTTAAAACCTGGGCAGGGATAGGTCCAGTCGGTAAACCCCACATAGGTGATGAAAACACCGTTTTATTTACTTTGTGTTGATGTGTTTGTAAATAACGTAATGCAATAGCAGAGCCCATTGAGTGCGCGACAATAGACACGCTGCCCACTACTTTTGGCTCTACAATTTCAGTCATAAATTGATTAAAGTCGCTGGCGTAGTCATCAAAGTGCTTAACGTGACCTTTGTGGCGATTCACCAATAATCGTGATGACAAACCTTGCCCTTGATGGTCAATAATAAATACTCGATAGCCCTGTTCTACTAAATCAAACGCCAGCTCTTTATATTTTAAATAACCCTCAACACGACCAGGCGAAATAACAATAGTGTGCTCGGCATGTTCATTGCCCACTTCAACAAAATGAATGGTTAATCCTTGGCGGTTAACAAAACGACCAGGTACAGCATAGCTTTCCCAAAAAGGGTTAATGGTAGACTTAATGAACTGAGTAAATGTTGCTTCACGCTTTAAATCGAGCATAGAATCCTTGATGTCTTTTGATGGATTGACCAACGCATGACAATTATATGAGCTAAGCAGGGCAAATAGCCATACCGATTGAAGAATGATTTTAGATAATTTCATGCCTAACTCCCGCCAATTGATTCCATCATTTATTAGCACGCTCTCTTTTGCAAGCTTTGAAGTTATAGAATACACTGCGCACTCCACAAAAAATGAGACAAATATATGACAATTTGGGTAGATGCAGACGCCTGTCCAGTGCCAGTAAAAGAGATTTTATTTAAAGCCGCTGAACGAACCAAAACTGAACTTATATTGGTCGCTAATCAATACATTGCCACGCCGCCGTCGTTGGTTATTAAAAGCATGCAAGTCAGCTCTGGATTTGATGTTGCCGACAACTATATTGTTGAGCAAGCCAAAGAAGGTGACTTAGTGATTACCGCCGACATCCCTTTAGCGTCGGAAGTGATAGACAAAAAAGCCATCGCATTAAATCCACGAGGTGAGTTATATACTACCGCAAACATAAAGCAGCGATTAAACATTCGTGACTTTATGGATACCATGCGAGCAAGTGGCGTGCAGTCAGGTGGCCAAGCTAAATACGGCGACAAAGACAAACAGCAATTTGCGAATCAATTAGACAAATATCTCGCTAAACAACGTTAGTGCTAAATGACTCAAAAAAGTTATCGTGTTGGTAACTAAAGTCTAGCTTTTGAGTTATCAAGTCACCTTTTACCAAACGTCCTTCTGTCGTGATTGGGTTCCCGATAATTTCAGTGGTTGTTAACGTGTCAGCTTGCTGTCTCGCATATCGATAAAAGCTTTGCTTGTTTGGATGATGCGGCGCAACAACGTTATAAACGGCTTGATGTTTTGACTGAGACAACGTTTGGGAAAATGCATCATCTATTACCGCAATAATGGCTTCAACCACATCTTCCTGCATAACCATATTCACCGGCTCATTGGCGTTTTCTTCAGTTATCACAACTCTAAAATTACCCGGCTGGCGACTACCGCCTATCAAACCACCTAATCTTAGCACCTGTTTATATTGTAACCTGCTATTTAATACCTCTTGTTCCGCGTCATATAAGACTTTCACCTTATTGACCGAAAGATCCAGCTCAGTATTTTCGTCATTAATGCCTGCTTTAGAATAAATTCCTATAGAACTTGTAAAAACAACCTGCTTTACCTTGCTATTTTGGGCCTTATTAATAATAGTTTTTATACGAGGTGTATAAGAATCACCCATATCTTTTTTAAAGCCAGGGGGAATGCAAACTATTAGCGAATCAACCTGAAATAAAGCTTCTCCTCCAGTAACGGAGTCTCTGTCCACATCACAAAACTCATAATTAACATCCAAAATTGCTAATTCTGGCTTGTTTGAGCGATATGACAACGTAACATCATATTTATCTTTATTTAGGCTTTGCGCCAATGCGTTACCTATAAAACCACCACCAATGATGCCGACTCTTTGTTTCATATTACTTTTTCTTCTTTTTTGGGATCACAACATACTCACCGCTAAACTGAGCTACTTTGACTTGGTCATCCATAACATCCACTTGCACACTAATTCTGGCTTTTTTACCGCTTTTTAATGGTTCAAAATCGCCTTCCAAATGCTCAAAATGCGCAATACAGCGAGGTAATTCAGTGACCGGCTTGTGGTAATGCACATTTGCATCGGCCAATACGATGTCGCCCTCTATATCGCTCTCTTTCATTCGCAAATGAACCAATCCCCAGCCTGTTAGCGTTGCGAGTGAATAAATGCTACCAGCGAACATAGTACCGTGTAAGTTCATATTTGGATTTAACGCAGCTCGAGTTTCAAAGGTTTCGCCAGTATATTGATATACACGAATACCCATTAGCTGCGTTATTGGAATTTGTTGATGCCAAATATTCTGCAAATCAACACACCACTGAGGATGACGAATAATCACTTCAACTTTATCAAGCGGTTTACACATTTGAACATGTGGAATAGCACCAAAAATTTCAGGGGCATCACCCGTGACTTGATAACCTAGGTTTTCATAAAAATTAGTTGCGGAGGTTCTCGCATTTAAAATAACGCGGTCAACGCCTTCTTGCCGCGCAATGGCCTCTAACGACTCAAGCATCATAGTTGCTAAGCCTTTTCGACGATGATCTTCAATAACCGCCATGTAACGAATTTGGCTTTCTTCATTGTTTACCAAATGAAGCCTAGCAACGCCAACCACTTTACCAGTGTCGTCTTTTACCATGCGATGCCAAGCATGTTGCTCGTATTCATCTTTTTCTGAACCACGGGGCTGCTGCAGAGGCGCACGCAAGATCTGCCAACGAATTTCGTAATATTGTTCCCAGTCTGCTTCGGTTTGTGGTGCAACAACTTGATACATAATTATCTCCCCTAAAATATTTCACTATTGCGCCACGACTAGTTATTGTTATGCTGTCGTTCTACACCTAACTTGCTTAATATTAGAGAATAAAAAACATTATGGATGTTGCGCAATTTCAGTTTAGCTCAGAAGCCAACCAACAGGTTTATTTTTATCAGTCTACTGAATTAAGAATAGAAGTCTTGCAAAATCAACACCATATTTGGATGGAAATAAATGGCGTAATACAAAGTGCCTGCCAAAATAAGGCGCCCTACCGTCCAGTTCTACCTCATATTTTAGCCATGTTCTTACCGTACAATCACCATAAAATACCATCAAGTGTTTTAGAACTAGGTGGCGGTGGTCAATCGGTTCAGCGTTATTTTGCACAAACCCAAGCGTCCGTAGAGTTCACCAGTATTGAATACGACCAAGACGTAATTGATACCGTTAAAAACTACATGCCAGGCGGCGATAATCTTAATATTATCAAGGCCGACGCATTTGAGTTTATAGCTCAAGCTGTGAATGACAAACGGCAGTATGACTGGGTGGTGGTTGATTTATTTCATGGCGCTGAGTCACCAACTAAAGTTTTTAGCGCTGAATTCTTTTTAGACTGCTATAAAATAACTAAACAGGATGGTTGGCTAGTTTTCAACTGTTTGCGTTCAGAGCCTGAAATACTTACATCATTGGTTGAAACGGTTAATGAGTGCTTTGATGCTAAATCAAAACTCTTTGCCGTGCCTGGTATGAAAAATCACATTTTGTTGGCTTATAAAAGCCCTGAACTGCAAGGCGCTTTAATGGAGCATATCGAAACGTTTAATTTTCCTGACGAGATTGAAATACACAACCTCGCCAAGTCAATTTGATACTGAGCGGCCCAGTGTTAGTTGTTAGCTATTAGTTGTCGAGTAAGTCTTCGGCCTTTTCTAATAGCTCTTCGGCTTTGTTTTCTAAGTTTTCCATAAACTCAGACTGCTCAACAATAGTGCCGTTAAAGTTAAGTCCTAAAAACATACCTTCACTGCCCACGGCTACAATTAACAAACCAACGATTAAAAGCGGTGGCAACAACTTCATAAACAAACTTATCACCAACCAAACGATGACAACAGCTGCCACTAAGTGATACATCCAAATTTGATCCGCAGGAATTTCCACAACTTCGTTAAAAAAGCTAGTTTGATCAATTACCTGATATAAATAACCACTCATGGCTAGCGCCAATCCACCAATTAGAATTGTTAACCCTTTTAATAACCACATTGCACTGCTTCCTTTTGTTTTAATTATTATTTTTGTAATTCTGTAATTCTGGCAAGCTAAACTCAAATTCGCTTAAACATTCAATGAAAAAGTCACTGGGCCATCATTCACTAATGACACTTGCATGTCGGCACCAAACTGACCCGTTTCAACGGTTAAGCCTAACGACTTACAACACTCAACAAAATACTCGTATAGTGCTTTGCCCTGCTCTGGCGAGGCACCGCGAGAGAAACCAGGTCGATTACCAGACTTAGTATCAGCTACAAGCGTAAATTGTGAAACAACAAGCAAAGAACCTTCTGCTTGCTGCACGTTTAAATTCATCTTGCCGTTTTCATCATTAAAAATACGGTACTTGCTAATTCGCTCTGCTAGCTTTTTAGCTTTTTGTTCATTGTCTTCTTGCTCAACGCCTAATAAAACCAACAAGCCTGTATCAATAGCACCTACCGTACTTCCGTCAATATCAACACTTGCCTGCTTTACTCTTTGGATCAGACCTATCATGTACTACCTTACTTCTTTTTTTCGTTAATAAAATCAGCAACTTTTTTGCTAGCTCTCACTAAGCCATCAATAATACCCGGCTCCGACGAGGCATGACCCGCTGCTGGCACCATTTCTAAAATACTCGCTGGCCAAGCCGTACTTAATGTATAGGCACCTTCTGGTTTGCAAACCACATCGTTCCTGCCATGTATGATGTAACCAGGAATAGCTTTTATTGCAGATATCTCACTTAAGATTTCCGACTCATAAATAAAGCTGTGATTGGTAAAGTAGTGGCTGTACAAAATCGCCATAGTCAGTAACTCACGATGACTGCCTTTGTAATGATCAAGATGGTAATTAAGCTGGACCATTTTGGCTTCCCACGCCCCAAACTTTTTCGCTGCCGCTAACTGTTCAAAATCATTGTCACCCATTAGCTTTTCTTGATAATGCTCAAGGATTTCAGCGGTTGATTCGGTAGGCACGCCTTGGACAAACTTAGCGTAATACTCTGGGAAGATTTGGCTTGCGCCAGTATTAGGATTAAACAACCAGTCAATGTCTTGCTGTCGCGCTAAAAATACACCGCGTAAAA
Source organism: Psychrosphaera haliotis (assembly GCF_039523615.1). Classification (NCBI taxonomy): domain Bacteria; kingdom Pseudomonadati; phylum Pseudomonadota; class Gammaproteobacteria; order Alteromonadales; family Pseudoalteromonadaceae; genus Psychrosphaera; species Psychrosphaera haliotis. The sequence goes on from NZ_BAAAFQ010000004.1 coordinate 754,158, forward strand.
TAATGGCTTCTACCACCGCGGCATTTCTTATGGCGTACAACAATGCCACCGTTGTGCCCCAAGAACCACCCGTGACAACCCAGCGTTTAACGCCTAGCTTCTCACGAATCGTTTCCATGTCTTTAAGTAAGTGCGAAGTAGTATTGTTCCAGGTTGCCGTAATGTCATCAGCGCAGTTAGGTTTTGACTGTCCGCAGCCTCGTTGATCAAATAAAATGATCCTATATTTTTCAGGATCATAGTATCGTCGTTGAGCAGGCGAACTGCCACCACCCGGGCCACCATGACAGTGTATAACAGGAATTCCATCTGGGTTGCCAGACTCTTCAACGTAAATTTGATGCCCGTCACCCACATCTAACATGTAAGTTTGGTTCGTTTTGATTTCCGGATATAACGTTCTCATTGCGCCCCCTGCGAATTAATTGATCAACACCTTTTACAAGACAGTTAAAACGTCATTAAATTCCATATTTTGCGCGATATGCTTGTACGCTTGGTAAATATTCAGCAAACGTTTCGCTGTCTTGTAGAAAACTCACTACGTCAGACAATGTCACAATTGAAATCACTTTGGTACCAAAGTCACGTTCTACTTCTTGAATTGCTGATAACTCAGCTTTGCCTTTTTCTTGACGGTCAAGCGCAATTAAAACACCTGATAACGCAGCGCCAGCTTGTTCAATAATAGTCATCGACTCTCTAATCGCAGTACCAGCAGTGATAACGTCATCCACTAACATGATATTACCTTTTAGCTCAGCGCCTACTAAGCTGCCGCCTTCACCGTGCTTTTTCGCTTCTTTGCGATTAAAACAATATGGCGTGTCGTGATCGTGATGATCAGCAAGCGCAACCGCTGTGGTGGTCGCAATTGGAATGCCTTTATATGCTGGGCCAAATAAAACATCGTAGGAAATGCCAGAGTCAACCAACGCAGCAGCATAAAAGCGCCCTAAGCGAGCTAAGTCACGGCCAGTATTAAACAAACCAGCATTAAAAAAGTAAGGGCTAGTACGACCCGACTTTAGGGTGAACTCACCAAACTTTAAAACCTGCTTCTCTAATGCAAATTCAATAAACTCTTTTTGATAATCTTTCACTTCATTCTCCTACTTAATGCTCATGAAAATAGTCATAAGCGCTACTCTGTAAATTCTAATTCAGATACAAAAAAGTCGCACATTTTATTCAAACGGCGACTTTATCAAACGTACAACATGAGATGTTGCTACAGTAACTTACGCCAATGCTTTTTTCTGTTCGTCCACTAACTCGCCAATGGCGTTTTTCGCCAGGCTCATCATTTCATTCATTTCGTCAAAGGTGAATGGCGCTTCTTCAGCCGTACCTTGAACTTCAATTAAACGACCATCTTCAGTCATGATAACGTTCATGTCTGTTTCAGCTTCAGAGTCTTCTAAATACTCTAAATCAGCAATTGGTGTACCTTTGTAAACACCAACCGAAATAGCGGCAATCATGTGCTTAAGCGGGTTTGTTTTAATGATGTTTTCTTTGCGCATGTAGTTAATCGCGTCAACTAACGCAACACAAGCACCAGTAATAGACGCAGTACGAGTACCACCATCTGCTTGAATAACATCACAATCAACAGTAATTGTATTTTCACCTAGTGCAGACAGGTCAAGTGCCGCTCTTAAAGAACGAGCAATCAAACGAGAGATTTCTAATGTTCTACCAGACTGTTTACCTTTGGCCGCCTCACGTTGGTTACGAGTATGCGTTGAGCGCGGTAACATGCCGTATTCTGCCGTTACCCAGCCTTTACCTTGACCTTTCATGAAACGAGGAACGCCAGTTTCCACTGTCGCATTACATAAAACTTTAGTATCACCAACTTCAATTAACACAGACCCTTCAGCATACGCTGTAAAGTTACGAGTAATTGTAACAGGACGAATTTGGGCTGTTGTTCTTCCACTTGGACGCATAGATAAAACCTTAATAAGAATCTGATTAGCTTGGATTTATTGAGTGTATTCTATTTGAAAAAACTAAAATAGAAACATCTAAAAGTAATTACTACAAAGCAGCCCGAAAGCTGCTTTGATAGTTAATGTTTAAACGCTGTGATTAGTCGCGAGGTTTGTTCTCTGTACGACGACCACGATGACCTTCGCCACCACGACCACGGCCTTCAGCACCACGTCCGCGACCTTCGCCGCCACGACCTTCGCCACCGCGTCCACGGCCTTCACCGCCACGTCCACCACGATCATCACGACCGCGTCCACCACGCTCTCCACGACCACGACCTTCGTCACGACCGCCAACACCTTCGCCGCCACGTGGGTCAACTTTGATGTCTAAAACTTGGTTACGGATTTTAGTTTGCTTTAACTTCTGTTGAGTTTCAGCAGGCATGTCAGCAGGTAGTTCAACTACTGAGAAACCAGGCATAAGCTTAATGTTACCAATGAACTTAGAGCTCAAGTTAGCTTCATTCGCAATTGCACCAACGATATCACGTGGAGATGCACCATGCTCACGACCAACTTCGATGCGGTACGCTTGCATTTTAACACCAGGATCACGATCACCACGGCCACCACGTTCACGACCTTCACCGCGTCCGCCACGTTCTCTATCACGACCACGGCCTTCGCCACGATCTCTGTCACGTCCGCCACGGCTATCGTCGAACTTGTTATTACCCGGCATACCACGGCCAGTTACAATTAATGGCGCTTCAGATTGAGCCATCATTGCTAACGCAGCTGCAACAGCAGTTAGTTCTTGATTAGACTCTTCAGCAAATTCAACAATTAGCTTGTTAAAGAAGTCTAAGTCTTGACCAGCAATTACGTCAGCCATTTTCTCTTTGAATGCAGCAACGCGTAATGCAGTTACTTCTTCATTTGAAGGTGGCTCATAAGGTAAAATTGTTTGTTTAGTTTCACGTTCAATCGTTTTAAGTAAACGGCGCTCGCGTGGCGTTGCAAACAAGATTGCATTACCTTTACGACCCGCACGACCTGTACGACCAACACGGTGAACATAAGACTCAACGTCATATGGTAAGTCATAGTTGATTACGTGGCTTACACGCTCAACGTCAATACCACGTGCCGCAACGTCTGTTGCAATAATGATATCTAAACGACCAGACTTAAGTGATTCAATACACTGCTCGCGGTGTGATTGGTTCATGTCACCGTTAAGCGCTGCCGCAGCATGACCGCGTGCAGATAATTTGTCCGCTAGCTCAGACGTGCTTTGACGTGTCTTAGTAAAGATGATCATGCCATCAAACTCAGTTAACTCTAATAAACGAGTTAATACGTCTAGCTTCTGGTTGTTATTAACAATCCAGTACTGCTGAGTAATGTTTGAGTGGCTCGCAGATTTAGGCTTAATGCGAACTTCTTTAGGATCTTTAAGATACTTTTGAGTCACTTTTAAGATTGGCGCTGGCATTGTTGCTGAGAATAACGCAATTTGCGCTGCATCTGGAACGTGTTCCATGATCCACTCAACATCATCGATGAAGCCCATGCGTAACATTTCGTCAGCTTCATCTAAAACAATCGTTTTTAAGTTAGACAGGTCTAAAGTTTCACGACGCATATGGTCCATAACACGGCCTGGTGTACCAACAATAACGTGAACACCACGTTTAAGAGCACGAAGCTGAGTACGGAAGTCTTGACCACCATAAATAGGTAATACGTGGAAACCATCTAGCTTTTCAGCATAAGTGGTAAACGCTTCTGCAACCTGGATTGCTAATTCACGAGTTGGCGCTAAAACCAAGATTTGCGGTGAATTGATTTTTGGGTCCAAGTGGCATAATGTTGGTAATGCAAACGCGGCTGTTTTACCAGTACCTGTTTGTGCGATACCTAAGATATCGTGACCATTTAAAATATGCGGAATACATTCGGCTTGGATTGGTGAAGGGGTTTCATAACCTACGTGTTGAACGGCTTCTAAAACTGCTGGGGATAAACCTAAGTCAACAAACTTTGGGGTTACATTTTCTGTCATTTTTTTACTCACATCTCTACCCCAACTTCACGCGTAGTCCATCATCACTCAATTACCATTTACGCCTGCAACCTAGTTGCAACGTGTTCAATTGAGCTTAGCCTGTCTGTGGGGGAATTCAAAAGGGCGCGAATCATACGCTTTTTTTCAAACAATTGCGACCTTTTTTGTCTAAAAAAGCGACAAATTTAAGTAATTACTTTAATTTGCTTAATTCTTCACGCATCGCGACTTCTATTTTAGGCAACAGACAAGATATTTGCCTGCTTATTACGTGAAAACTTTTTAAGTCGTAGAGAATAGAGTAATTTAAGTTTTGAGGGAGTTCTAACAAACCTCCATTATGCCTATCAGAAATAGGATAAATGCCGTAATCCACCCTATTTTCTTCCAGCATTCTTAAAACACCAATTACTTCTCGAGTTGACACCATTTGTTTTGGACTCAACTGTGGAAATCTATTTAAGATTGTTTTACTCATAGCATTTGAAGCGGCTATTGAATTTTTAGGCTGTGCGTCAAAGATGCTTTCATCACAAGCTAAGTCCTTGTGGCACAACAGCACATAAGACATGTTCCGCAATGGCGGCTCCACCGCCAAAATACCTGGCATGGTACTGATTATATCGTCTGCAAACGCCGCACTGCCCATTAATTGGTTATTGGCTACCAGCATTAAGTCTCGATAAGACGTTGTCACAACAAACTCCAGCTCAATGCCTAACTTTGCATAAACGCGTTCAAGCAGTGGCTGTATTTCAGATTGAATTTGAGGGTGTCGTAGAGAAGAAAACGTTAGCTTTTTAGGAACAGGGCAAGCCGACGTTGACGCTTCCGTTAACAAGTTATTCGACAACGCAAGGCCGCTACACAGCCCTGCCGCCAAAAATAGTCCTTTTAATAGAAATGTGACTACATGTTTATTAATGACAATACCTCCAGCGTTCACTTTACAATTCAACTAATTTAAAAAATTGTGTGAGAACCCTTAACTACTGTTTATACTAATGACACATTGATATCAAATTAAAATTTAGGACGGTTCTGTGATTCAAAGTATGACGGCGTACGCCAGACAAGAGATTAAAGGGGATTGGGGCAATGCAGTTTGGGAGATCCGATCTGTTAACCAACGTTATTTAGAAACCTATATTCGTCTTCCTGAGCAATTTCGTTCGTTAGAAGCTGTATTACGTGAACGCCTTCGCAAAAAGTTGCAACGCGGTAAAGTTGAAGTCTTTCTAAAATACACAGCTAATGCTTCATCAGTTGGCCAATTAACGGTAAATGAAACCTTAGCCAAGCAGCTTATTGAAAGCGCAAACTGGGTACTCGCTGAATCATCAAATGGTCAATTAAACCCTCTAGATATTCTTAAGTGGCCAGGCGTGATGGAAGCTGAAGAAACCGACATGAACGAAGTTCAAAAACAAATACTTGCCGGTTTTGACGGTCTAGTAAAAGACTTCATTGACGCTCGAGGCAGCGAAGGTGCTAACCTTAAAGTCATGATTGATACCCGCTTAGAAAACATTCTTGAGCAAGCCGCTATTGTTGAACAACACATGCCCGCCATTATGGAATGGCAAAAAGAACGTCTTCAAAACAAACTAGCCGATGCAAAAGTAGATATTGATGAAGCTCGCCTAGAACAAGAACTTATTTTCCTTGCCCAAAAAACCGACGTAGCGGAAGAACTAGACCGCTTAAAGTCGCACGTTAGCGAAACTCAAAAAATCATGAAAAAAGGCGGCGCCTGTGGCCGACGTTTAGACTTTATGATGCAAGAGTTTAATCGCGAAGCAAACACCCTCGCCTCAAAATCCATCAATGCGGATGTTACCAACGCAGCCGTAGAGTTGAAGGTACTAATTGAGCAGATGCGCGAGCAGATCCAAAACATTGAATAATAAAGAGCTTGTCCCTTAACTTTCTTTAAAAGCCCAGTAATACTGGGCTTTCGCATCTCTACGGCCGAAAAAGAGCACCGAATCACCTAAGATATAAAAGCTGTGAAAGATGCTATAGCTGTTGTTTGCCTCGTTGGACTTGAAATAACAGAGGAATTGAAGATTTAATTGCAGAGTTTTCATAAATGCCTTCCCCTTAAAGTTTCCGCCAACTAATTTGCTTTTAACAAGCTAAAAGCTTTATCGCAACGTTTTAGTGGCCTGCTTCCTAATACCAGCAAATATCGTTTCCACCACGTACTCTGGAAAGCCGGCTGGGATTTTCGCTTCTACTTGTGCAATGGCATTTTCTGTATTGTCCATAAAGTACTCGTAATGCTGAGCTGCTTTCTCAATTGGATATTTGAAGTGTTGTGCTGTTGATAAGAAGTGGCGTGGCTGAATCCGGCTCCATTTGTATTGTGTATTTTTCCCTTTCAATGACATGGCCATTTTGATTTTCTGTGGCTGCAAGGCTTTTTTCGACATAACAGGATATGCCGATAAGATGTCGTATAACGGCGTCATTCTGTATTTGTTGTCTGCCTCTAAAAACACACTAAAGTTCTTACCATGGCCATCAATAGCAGCTAATAACCAGAAAAGTATCTGCGTCTTAAAAAAAGTTTCTCTGTCTTGGGCATTTGACGACGCACCTAATAACTGTAGGCAATCAGAAATATCTGGGCCACCATCGGCTTGATATTTCTTGGCGGAAGAAATGCCCATTGCCTGACAGAAATCTTCTTGAGGCAAGCGCATCAACCAAGATGTATCCGCGGCGTACTTTCGATCAAAGCGTTCGACACTCAGCACTTTTTGCTGACCAAACTTGATAACCTCAGTATTAGCAACGTCAAAACCAAAAGCTCTTGCAAGCTCTAAACATATAAACTCATTTTCACAGCTATCTGTAAGGTCGATACCCACCTGAGGCAAAACCCCCATTGGCAATTTTAATATATGACTAGTTGGTGTGGAGGCAACTGGCTTTGTCCATTGTCCTTCGATATTCAACAGCGCTGTCTTTTCTTGGGCACCTGCAATAGAAATACGGAAATCTTCATCATCAACGTCCATACCTAACGGAGTATGTTTGTATCCTTGCAATAGCTTTTCTATTTCACTTTCTCTCAGTGAGTTGTACTTGAGGTGTTGGATTGACTCAGGTTCATCTGTTGATAGCTGGATTGCTCCCACACAGTCATTGCCAATCGCTGCTAGTAGATCAAATGAGTGCCCCGTTTCCACGTCAAAGCGGGCTTGTATTTTGTTTCGAATATCTTGATTATCGGGTAATAGATTATCGAAAAAATTATAAACTAGATCGCCAGAATAGTTTTTCTTGGTAATTGGCAGAGATAAAGAAATCGGACGGGCACCACTGCGCTCCATCCATGCATCGGTATAAGAAAAGTGCAAACCACCATTCTTATCCTTAGATAGTACTCCAACCTTTATTCCATTGAGACTTACGTTTAATTGCATGTTACCACTCCTGGTCCCATTTCGGCTTTTCATCCTTCTCATCGACATCATGTTTAGGTGTTAACTCAATTGAAAGTCCTAACTCATGAGCAATTTTAAATAAGGTGTCTATGCGGGAGGTTCCGGCCGCATTTTCCATAGCCGATATCGTTTTTTGCTTAAGGCCTATATGCTCAGCTACATCAGTCTGAGTACGGTTCTGTTTGTTTCTTTGTAGCTTTATATAGTCAGCCAACTCTCTAGAATTATTTAGCTTCATTGCGGTGCCTAAACCTAAGTTTTTATTTATACCCTTTAGGGTTTATTTTACTTAATATACCCCTAAAGGTATACAAGTCAAGCGCTACAATTATATACCCCAAAAGGTATAAGCGGAGGTTTAACCCCTTGAGGGTATAATTAGAGAAGTCACAGAATCCCAAAGGCCATATAGACTGTCTGCGAAGGCAAATTCGGCAAAACAATCAGTGAACATATCAATAATATTTACGATGAAGGTGAGTTAGGCCCTACTTCAACTATCCGGAAATTCCGGACAGTTGCTCTGGAAGATTCGCGGGAAGTGGAAAGGTTGTTAGATCATTACAACTTAGAGGCGGTACTTTCGGTTGGTTATAGAGTTCGTCACTATCAAAACATCGAATAACAAAAAGGTCCCACTAAGTTTTAATCTTAATGGGACCGTTCGCTTTTTTTGGGACCAGCGGCTATCAAGCCTATTACTATCTAATACACGTTCACTAAACTAGCCTACGACTTTTTAGGCGTACCTTTTTTCTCAGCTGGCTGTTCATCGGACATAGATACATTGTTGTATAGTGAAATAACGTTGGTTTTTCCTATACGGTGGCGATAGATTTTACGTAGGTAGTATATCGCCTGTTTGACGCTAGAAATGCTCAATCGAATATCGTTTATTGATGTGAATTTGCTTTCATCGTGAATTAGCTCGCGATACTTTTTCTCGTACATAGGTTTGATAGCAAACCAGTTGGTATCTAGAATTTTAGCTGGGTTTTCAAACTCTTCTAACATGCTTTCTAGTTTAGCTTCATCAAACTCAGGCGCTTTAATAAACTCTACAATCGCTTTGTCTAAAGTATCATCAAACCCGTAGCTTTCTTTGGCAAAACAACGTTTTATATACGACACAATTAACGTTAAAAAGTCATCGCTTAAACATGGGCTTTTGGCCACTAAGGTAGTAAGCGACAAATTAGCCGAGGCGCCTATAACCAGCGCAAATCGCTTAAGTGTAGTGTTAGGGAATAAACTATTGAGGTGGTGCTTAAGCTTATTGAGATCCATGTACGACAGTTTGTAATCCTTTGGAAGCGATACAATTGAAACCACTGACGAGCAGTTTTTAAAGAAGTGTAAATCTCTTAGATGGCTTGCGTCATAACCACTTTCTTTATATTTTTTAAGTGCCGCTCGGTAACGCTTTGACTCAACTGGCAAAAGGCTAATGCCCTCAATGGCTGTAGTGTCTTTATTAAAATGCGGCAAATCAATAGAACGGAAAAACAAGTCATCGATGTCTAATTCCTCTTTATTCCTATCAAGAATACCAAGTCTTGAGTCACTAGCATCGCGCACCTTCACTACGGACTCTGCGTAGGCCACAGCAATAGGTCCTGCAAGGCTCATAAATAGATCGTTGGCATCTAAACGAATAGTTTCACCAATGTCTATTCCCGCGCGTCTAAAGTAGTTTTCATCGTAGTCAGTAGTTACTGCTTGAGCTGTTAGGATATTAAAAATCTGCTGACTAATATACTGATTAGCGTGCTTTTCCATTGCGTTTACATCAATAAACTGACCGCTGTAATTGTCGTTAATACTCGCTTCGTCGGTTTCTTCTGCGTAGCGCATAATATCATTTGAAATCAGCATCATGGCATTCCAAGGGCGAATGCGTTTTTTTATACTCTCCGAATTGCTGTCATCATTATCCATACTGTAAGAGAAATTCCACTCTTCCGACAAATACTTACAAAGCAGTCGGCCAGCATTAATATGAAGAGCTTCAGACATTTCAGCGGTACGATGGGTAATATTGGGTAAAATACAAATGCCGCTGGTGAATATAGGCTCAAACACAAACGACTGGTTATGCGCTTGCATCTCTTGCTCAGTGCGAATGTCGAAGGTTTTACTCATGTAAGAATACTGCTGCGCTAGACCAAACTCCGATGCCATTCCTGAGCCTGTGCCTCCACCAGCACTAAAGATATAGAAATATAGACGCGATTGGTTTGCTTTAATACCACACGAATCAATAAGGTATGAGTGAATGAACTTCCAGTCTTCGTTACTGAATTTATCGGTTTCTTTGTTTAATATTACTTTAGCCAGATATTGGCCAAGAATTGGCGCGTTACCCGCCCCTCCTGCATGCACTTCCGACAAGTCCATGATCTTTAATTTACTGTATTCGTTTAGAAAATTAATCCCGCCATTTTTAGCAGAAAACTGAATTCGGCCTCTGATATCTTTATCTAAATCACCTAACATAACCAAAGGTTCAATAAGAAAAACCGGTTGTAAATCTTCGTCTGGCTGAATCTTTAAACTACGTTGGATCCAATTAAGGGCTTTGCGATTTTTTTCTTTGTGTTTTTCTTCAACATCATGAAAATCATTAAGATAAAACACTCGAGCATTGTGAACTAAGGTGGCAACATCTAAGGCGATATTCGAACCGCAGCGGCCAAGTCCTATTAAACAGACCGATGGAAAGTTGGGTTCAACCGGCTCTGCATTTTCAGCCGTGATAGGCTTGGGCAATACGTGTCCGCGTAAAACATCTAAATTTTTCAGGATTTTATTTAAATCATCTTCGGTAAAATAGTTGTAATCACTTATCGTTTTCTCAACCAACGCTTTGCTTTTAGCCGGTGACTCTTCTGACAATGTAGTGTCTGAAATGGTGGGCTCTATGGTGTGTTTTGTCGTTTTATTACCAGACTTAGCTTTATTTGCCATGACTTCATTCCCTAATGATTTTTCACACGATTGTGTACAAAAATAAACCGATTAATAAAACCTAGTTTATAAATTGAAGAAATACTAATTTCGTGTGAGGTTTTTTTGTACAGGGCAAATAAAATAAATGGCTAATAAATATATTGTTTTTGTAATTGCTGCTTATGACAAAAGTTACTGCATTTCGCATAAAAAAGCCGACACCCATAAATAATCAGATGCCGGCGCTTTTTAAGACCAGAGGTTTAATTCAAAACCTTGTCATCGGCAGGTTTTTAATCCAATGTTTTAAACTTAATCGCACTTGGGTATTTTTTAGTGTGATAAATTTTATGGAATGCGCGGGTGAAGTCGCTTTCCTTGGCGTCAAAAATGTTGTCTACGTATTTTTGAGGATTGATGTCGATAAACGGGAACATGCTGCTTTGTATTTGAATTTGCAGTTTGTGGCCGCGTTTAAAGGTGTGTAGCACGTCGTATAGTTCAAACTTAACCTGTGTTGGTGTATTTGGTTTAAACGGCTTTGGATCGCTCATGCTGTCTCTAAAACGACCACGAATGACGCCCCACCTTACCAACTCATGACGATTACCCGTTGCGCGGTCCACTTTGTCGTTGTTCTCATCTTTACCCGGTTTTACGTCCACCAGCTTCACTACAATATCAGCGGCTGATTGTGTTGTTGAGAACCACAAGTCTAGGTCAATAGCACCGCTTAACGTCAGGTCATCATCAAGTACTTCGGTTTCAAATACTAAAACGTCAGGGCGACGCGCCGCAAAACGCTGATCTTCAACCATGTAAGGACGGTCCCAACCACGGCTTATTTTGGCAGAATGAGGAACGGGCTTGTTCGGATCGCTAATGTACTCACTCGCACCCGTGTCATTTTTTGTGGCGCTAAGAGATTCATTCCCGCCTAAAAATAATGTTTGGGCTTTCGCTTCTTTTGGTGGCCAAACATCAAACTTTCTCCAGCGGTTACTGCCCGTTTCAAAAATCGTTGCGGTAGCAATATTAGATGCCTTACCTTGCTTACTGTTAGCTGCGTTGCCTTTTAAGTGCTCTTTAAAAAATGGCAGCTGGATTTCCTCTTGAAACCATTTGCTTGTATCAAAACCAAAGTTGGCTTCGCCTAGCTTAGAACCGCCAGAACGACTGTTCCACTGACCGTGATACCAAGGCCCCATAACTAGCTTAATATGATCTTTATTGTTGTTGTCAGACATCGTTTGATACGTATACAGCGGACCATATAAATCTTCTGTATCGTACCAACCGCCCACCACTAACGTAGCTGGTTTAGTATTGCCTAAATGCTGTAATACATCGCGCGCTTTCCAGTAGTCGTCGTAATTAGGGTGTTCAGTCAACTCATTCCAAAACGGACGCGTTTCGTTAAAGTACTTTTTATTAACGTTGCTAAGCGGCCCTAACTCTTTAAAAAATTGATAACCGTCTGGCGTTACTGAATCCATGCGTTTCGCACCATGCGCTTGTGGGCTTTCTCGCTTTTTATCAAAGCTATCAAAAAAGATAAACGCCATTGGCGTTACAAAGGCGCCATTTCGGTGAAAGTCATCAAAAAACCAGTCAGCAATTGGTGCTTGTGGCGATATCGCCTTTAACGCTGGGTGACTGTTAATAGAAGCTACCGACGTATAGTAACCAGGATACGACGTTCCCCACATTCCCACTTTTCCGTTATTGTTCGGGATGTTTTTCACCAACCAATCAATACTGTCAAACGTGTCCGTGGCGTCATCAGTGGCACCTTTGCCTCGTTTATAGGCATCTTGCGGACGCATATTTACAAATTCGCCTTCCGACATGTACTTACCGCGAACATCTTGGAATACAAAAATAAATTTGTCTTTTTCAAAGGACTCACTTGGGCCTAACGCTCTTTTATACTTATCAGAGCCATAAGGCGCTACGCGATAAGGCGTGCGTTGAAACATCATTGGATAAGACTGAGAGTCGTCGTTTGGAATATAAACCGAGGTAAATAATTTAATGCCATCACGCATTGGAATTTGATATTCATACTTGGTGTAATTAGCACGAATAAAGTCCGCTCGTGGATTTGCTTTTTCTGTGGCTAGCGCGGCCGTTGCTGAAGTACTTGCCAGCGCACTTGTTGTCAGGGAGTTCGAGGTTACTAAACTGTTCGCCGCTGCATTATTCGCTATCACACCAGCAAATAGTAAACTGCAGGCAACTAATCGAGTTGCTAAGTCTCGCATGTTAATTCCTTATTATTCTTAGACTGCATTCACAGACTGTATTTATAAATTGTTTTTATAGATGTACGGCATTTGTATTATTTTTAAACAAACAACTCAATGTATATGAGACCATTGCCAAAATTATGCGGCTGAAAATTAAGCGTCCAAATCTGTGGTTGTAAAAAAATGGTTGTTTACAGCTGCTAAAAGTGAATATTAAAACCATGCACCATTATCAATATAAAGTTGATTCTGTTTTGCTATAACACTCATTTATAAATATAACGAGGTGTAATAAATTGTCGTCACATTATTTGAATGATCAATTACACAGGAGTTAAGCTCGTTATGTCTAAATCTCAATTACAGCGTGCACAAGAGCTTGCCAGACCAAGCCGTGAAGAAATGTTAGTTCGAGCTCCGTCGGTTCAGTATTTTTGGGACAACAACCGTGCCCTTTTTGAAGGCGCATGGGCCGAGTGGGAACAAACTAATCAGGAACAATTATCAAAATTAGGCGAAGCCATCATTGCGCCCAAACTGAGAGAAGCAGTAGCTGCAGCTTGGCAAGACCCTTCTAAAGAGTCTGCTGTTTACGATCTTTGGGAAGAAGTATCGCCAGGTGTTTTCCAATGTCAGTTTTTTGATCCAGAAGGGCTGGTTGCATTGCGTGAATACTTAGAAAAAGTGGCTGACGCACAAATCCCATTACGACCGCCTTACGGTATTGTTTTAAACCGTCACGGTGCCATGTTAGATCCGCGCTCGGAAGGTTATCTTGCTGCGCCTGGGTTCCAAAGGTTTTACCGCGAAATTATGAATCAGTACATGCGCCCTATTGCTCGTTTATTATTTCCGGAGGTAACTGGATTTGATACTCAAACTTTTGGTTTTTCAATTCAATATCAAGCCGGCGTAGATACGTCATTGCGTCTTCATACCGATGCTTCAGCGGCGACCTTGAATATTAATATGAATAAGCCTGGTGAAGAATTTACGGGTTCAGAAGTGGACTTTTACGATCCAATGACAGGCAACGTAAACCGACTAACCTTTGAGCCTGGTATGGCGATGTTACACAAAGGCAATATTGCTCACGCAGCCCAACCTATAACAAGTGGTGAGCGTTCTAATATGGTGCTTTGGTTGTATGGTGATCGCGGAAGAATACCGCAGCATTCTCAGCTACATTCTGCTTTTGAAACAAGCTCGGAACCAGGCTCTGGGCCAGCTGCTAAAGAAGCTGCCATACAAGCAGCTAAACAAAGATGGAGCCTGCCTGAAGGCAACTATGATGGTCACGCTCCATTTTAAAACTGGATAGCAGTTTTAAAAAACAAAAAAGCAGCGAGTTTATCGCTGCTTACTTATTCTATAATTTACAGTAGAACTAAAACTGAACACTAAAACTAAAACTCAAACTAACACTAAAACTGAACACTCAAAAAGTGTCTTACTTATAATAAGTTTAAACTATTTAGCTTGTTCGTTTTGGCCAAAACCAACTTCTTTTTTTACTATCATACAGCTTGAGTTTGGCATGTTAGTAGCAAAGTAATCTAAGCCTGCATCGTTCTTAAATACGAAATATTTTTATTTACTGAATCAACATACGTTAACCCTTTTAAAGAACCTTTTGCCATTGAAGCCATGCAAGGCATGTCATCAAACCACGTACGGGTATATTCAAACGAACACATGCCGTCCATAGTCGGTGTCACAACAATGTTGTATTGCACGTCACCATCATTAAAGTTTTGTTCTGCATAAAAAGTCAGTGGTTGTTTAGCTCTGTCTTCTACAGCATATACGAGACGAGCGCCGTATCCATCGCCCATGAAGTCATCAAGCATTTTCACTGTTTCTATGCATTTGTGATCTTCAGCTAAGTCAGTTATTGCACCGGCATTAGCAACCGCATTAAAGAAAACAAATATGCTCACTATTGCTACGTGGCTAAGTTTTTTAACAAAAAAATTCATTTCGACTAAATCCCTTTAATTTATAAGTTGGTTTTTACCAATTATAAGCACAAATACAAACAATTAAAACCGCGTAACGTTATGACACGTTATGACTAATCTACCCTTCTAGCGCCATGTTCTTTTAGTGCTTGAATGCGCTTTTCAAGTGGTGGATGACTCGAAAAAAGAGCGTGTATTCGACCAGCATTAATCGCAAATGCGGCAATTTCATCAGGTACTTTTGCTTCTGCAACTTTGTTTCCCATTTGTAGCTTTTCTAGCGCCGCAATCATTTTATGTTTACCCACAATGGAGGCTGCGCCAGCGTCGGCCCTGAACTCTCGGTATCGAGAAAACCACATCGTAATGATCATCGCCAACACACCTAAAATAAGCTCAGCTACAATCGATACAATCCAAAATGCTGGGCCATGTCCGCGTTCAACTTTAAACACAACGCGGTCAACAAAATGACCTATCACTCGTGACAAAAACACCACAAAAGTATTCATTACGCCTTGCAATAGTGTCATTGTCACCATATCGCCATTAGCTACATGGCTAACTTCATGGGCAAGCACCGCTTCAACCTCATCTTGTGTCATATGCTCTAGCAAGCCTTGGCTAACTGCGACTAACGCATTATTGCGATTCCAACCTGTGGCAAACGCATTTGGGCTTCTGCTAGGAAAAATACCCACTTCTGGCATGCCAATATTCATTTGTTTTGCTTGGCGCTCAACGGTGCTAATTAACCATCGCTCTTGTTGCGACTGTGGGCTTTTAATCAACTCTACTCGCATAGAGCGTTTTGCCATCGGCTTTGAAATTAACAAAGAGATAATTGAGCCAGAAAAGCCCAATACGGCAGCGTAAACTAATAGCGCCTGCAAATTTAAGTCAACGCCATTTTCAGCTAAAAGCCCTTCTAAACCAAGTAGCCTAAACGTGATACCTAGCAACGCTAAAATAGCAATGTTTGATATGATGAACAGTCCGATACGAAACATGATTAATTCCTACAATATGTAATTTTAAAGTAATGACGATTTGTTTGATCTGGAACATATTACTTGTACACATAATATTCAATACAATCTTTACATCACTCTGTCTTTTCACTATCGTTTAATCAGATTAATAACTATTCAGAGAGTCTTATGTATCAAAAGATTGTATGTGCCATTGAAGCGAGTGACGAAGGTAAATTAGTGTTAGAGAAAGCGTGTGGGTTAGCTAAAGCATACAACGCAAAACTCTATGTTGCTCATGTTATTCCATACTCAATACTTCCTAAAGATTATCAAAAAACTCTCGAAGAGGAAGCTGCACCATTGATCGACAAGATTACGGAATCATTTGGTATATCTCAGAAAAAAGTGTCTATTAACGTAGGTAAACCTTACGAGCAAATTTGTTTAGTTGCAGATAAAAAAGAAGCAGACCTAATTGTCATTGGCACTCACTCTAAAAAAGGAATTCAAGCCCTAATAGGCTCAACAGCAAACGGTGTTGTTAACTATGCAAAATGCGACGTCTTTTTAGTTAAGATTTAGTGTAGCTAAGCTAGATTGAGGCGCCACGTCAATTGTGGCGCAGTTAATTTTTGAACCTCTCTTTGTTTATAATAATGAGCTGTATTTATTTTTTTGTACCTTTACGTATAAAAAGGTTTAAATTAAAAACTTCATCCCCATCTACCGGTAACCAATTTCTTTCTCCTTCAATTAAAAAGGAAACATGATGCTTAATTTTACATTTAAGAACCAAACTGAAATTTTATTCGGCAAAGGTCAAATATCTGAAGTACCCGCTAGATTACCCGCTAACGCAAAAGTACTATTTTTATATGGCGGCGGTTCTATTAAAAAGAACGGCATTTATGACCAAGTAGTTAACGCTCTTAAAGATGCAGAAGTTTTTGAATTTAGTGGTGTTGAGCCAAACCCATCTTATGAAACCTTAATTAAGGCAGTAGATGTTGCTCGCACTAACGAGGTTAACTTTATTTTAGCCGTAGGCGGCGGAAGTGTTATCGATGGCGCAAAATTTGTAGCGGCAGCGCATAACTTTGATGGTGAACCTTGGGATATTTTAGCGAAAGGTGCAAAATTCGAAAACCCTCTACCAATAGGTGCAGTGCTTACTCTTCCGGCAACAGGCTCTGAAAGCAACGGTAACTCTGTTGTTACTAAAAAAGAGACTTCGCAAAAATTAGCGTTCGCATCAGAAACCGTTCAACCACAGTTTGCTCTATTAGACCCTGAGTTCACGTTCTCATTACCACCTAGACAAATCAGCAATGGTGCAGTTGATGCCTTTGTTCATGTTATTGAGCAGTATTTAACGTACCCAGTAAATGCACCGCTGCAAGACCGTTTTGCTGAAGGCATTTTACAAACTCTTATTGTTGAAGGTCCTAAAGCCCTTGAAAACCCTGAAGACTATGACGTTCGAGCAAATGTAATGTGGTCGGCAACAATGGCACTAAATGGTCTAATTGGTAAAGGTGTTCCTCAAGATTGGGCAACTCACATGATTGGTCATGAGCTAACGGCTATTTATGGCCTTGATCATGCTCAAACACTGGCGATTGTTTTACCTTCACTAATGAAGGTTCAAGCAGAATCTAAAAAAGAGAAAATTGCACAACTTGGTCAACGAGTATTTGGTTTAGCTGGCGCCGGTGGTGTTGGCAGCGAACATATTATTGATGACACAATTCAAGCGGTTGTTAACTTCTTTGAAGATATGGGTGTTGAAACCAAAATGTCTGACTATGACTTAAATGGAGACTCTACAGAGGTAGCAATAGACAAGCTAATTGCTAACTTAGAGAAAAACGGCATGACGGCTATTGGCGAACACGGTGACATTGACCCAGCCAAAGCTAGAAAAATACTAGAGCTTAGTGTTTAAGCTGAATATTTAAGAAAACTGTGTAGCTCTCTTCTATACAGTTAGTCAGAATTGCTATTAGCAATTTTCCATCAAAAAAGGCGCCTAGTGCGCCTTTTTTGTTATCTATTTTTGATTTGGATATTAAGCAGTTTTACTTCTTCGCTTTACTCTTAACAACCCAAATAAGGCAACTGACAGAAGCATTAAGTTTGAAGGTTCAGAAACACTAGCTGCAGAACCTGATGGTGCGTTTACCGGTGGGTTTGTCACCAATACGTTTTGATAATCAGGATTGTCTCTAACTAATAGTGACGCATGAGAACCAACGCCAGAGTCTTTATCACGCTTAAAAGCGATGTTAGAAGACGGTCTAAAGTAACCACCTAAGTGACCATATCCAAACTGTCGAGGTTGACCAAGATCAAAACCAGTACTGTCTACAAAAGCTACTGCGTAATAAGACGTTTCCGTCGCACCGTTCACTGTTTCAATTTTAGAATACGTTGAACCTAAAAAGCCTATAAGAGAAGCAAAGCCATCATACTGACGTCCTGAAAAATAATTATCTGGCTCAAAACCCAAATGGTTTTCTACCAATACGTCAAACTCAAGGCTAGTTGCAAAGCGCCAACCTGTTAAAGAACCATTTAACAATGAAGCTTCAACATCGTTGTAACTTAATCTTTTTGTGAAGCTCAAGTCCAACCAGTCTAAACCCGATATATCATCAGTTGTGAAGTCGTCATTGTCTATTAGACCTGCTTTTGCAAACGCCGGAGACAACAGTAAAACAAGAGCAAGTAGAGACGATATTATTTTCATTATAGCTACCTTTAAATTTGCAACTTTATCCATAAATTTGTTTAACGTTTAATCCAGAACTTTAGTCAAATAAGTTAAAGCTACAGATTTAAAAGCTAGATTACCTACTAAATTAAAAATTGTAAATTTTTATTACAAAAAAAGTATAAAATTCAAACAGGTGAAAAACTTTGGTTTTACGAAGACAGCCTCATTGTTGGTACTTTTTACAACTACTGATTATGTTCCTATTGCCAAAAGAGTTAATTACATGGCTTTAAGTTCAGCACCTCTAGGTCAATATCACAAGTTACATAATACTGATCAAACACAAACCAGCGTTAATCGATTTAAAGCTAAATAACTTAGCAAGTTGTTCCGTTAGTATAAATTTTAAGGCGCCTAGTGCGCCTTTTTGTTTCCAATTTAAATTCTTCGTTTACCACGCATTAGCATTTGCTCGGTGCCAATCCGTTTGCAGCTCTACAGGACAAGACCCTTCTTCAACCAAACAATCTTTAGCATATTCAGGATATATTTTGTCGTAAGTAGTCACTGTATTTGCGCTGATGCGTCGGTTAATATGGCTTCGGTTTAACTCTGTCATCTCTTTTAAGCCGCAAGCGCCTAATAACTCCAATAAATTATGAATGGTGGCTTTGTGGAAATTAAAAACCCGATCGCCTTTTAAGTCGCTATCAAGCCATTTGTATCGTGCAGGGTTTTGTGTGGCGATCCCCGTAGGACATTGATCGTTGTTGCAACTTCTTGCCTGAATACAGCCAAGTGCCAGCATCATTCCTCGAGCTGAATTCACAGTATCTGCACCTAAAGCCATAATTTTGGCAATGTGAAAGGCTGAAAAGATCTTCGCAGAGGCAATGATCCTGACTTTATCTCTAACACCAACACCTACCAATGCATTATTCACAAAAACTACAGCTTCGGTCAGTGGCATACCTACCGAATTAGTGAACTCAACAGGCGCCGCCCCGGTGCCACCCTCTGAGCCATCAACAGTAATAAAGTCCGGTGTAATCCCAGTTTCTAACATCGCCTTACAAATAGATAAAAACTCGTGAGGTATGCCAATACATAACTTAAAACCAACCGGTTTACCGCCAGATAACTCACGTAATTGTTCTACAAAATTTAACAAACCAACTGGCGAATCAAAGGCCGAATGAGCCGCTGGAGAAACAACATCAGCTCCCATAGGCACACTTCTAATTTCTGCAATTTCAGCCGTAAGCTTTTGCGCAGGTAAAATGCCACCATGTCCCGGTTTAGCCCCTTGCGATAGCTTAATTTCTATCATTTTAACCACTTCTAAACGTGATTTTTTTCCAAACTCATCGGCATCAAAACCGCCTTCTGACGTTCGGCAACCAAAGTAACCAGTGCCTATTTGCCAAATAACATCAGCACCATGTTTCAAATGATACGGACTTAAACCACCTTCACCAGTATTGTGCGCAAACCCGCCGGCTTTTGCGCCTTTGTTCAAAGCAATAATGGCATTTTTACTCAAGGCACCATAACTCATCGCGGAAATATTAAGGGGAGAAGCTAGGTAAGGCTGCGCGCAGTCAGGTCCTCCAAACTTAATTCTAGGGTGTTTGTTTTCCATGTGAACCGGATTTAATGAGTGACTAATCCATTCGTATCCCGTTTTATAGACATCAAACTGAGTGCCAAAAGGACGAGTATCTGACTCTTGTTTTGCACGTTGATAAACTAACTCTCGGTATTCACGATTAATGGGTCTGCCGCTAATATTGGTTTCAACAAAGTATTGCTGAATTTCAGGGCGAATTGATTCCATAAAATAGCGCATGTGACCCAACAACGGATAATTCCGTAATAGCGTATGTTTGCGCTGAGTTATATCGACAATAGCAATGACAAACAGCAGACCTAGCATGGCACACAACCACCACAACTCTAGATATACCGCGCCACTAATAAGGATGCCTAAAAACAATAAAACCGTTATCCGTGTACTCATTAAAACTACCCTTTTCTATTGTGTTGCAAAGCCTTTGAAGCTATAACGCCACTGGCAATACCTGCTACCGTGACACTTAAAATCTCTAACCAAGAAGCGTCTTTTTTTAACAGCGCCGTGCCTACGCCACCAATAAGGCCAGACGTTATTCCGGCATAAACCTGACTAGACCTTAATCCCAATCCCGTAACTAGGTTGATAAAATGCTGACAGTTTCGTTCGGTGACCGAATAATCCCATTTACCAATATGGCTGCGCGCTAATTCAAGACTTTTAGGAATAGGCCACAGAGACTTGTGTAAAGCTTTGTAGGTATTTGCGCATTGAATAACTTCATGGGCGGGCTCTTCACATACAGTACCGGTGCGCTCTGTAGCGGAAATCAGCATGTAAATGCCCTGCTCACAACGCCTATCGGATACTAGTGACCAATGC
This sequence comes from Psychrosphaera haliotis, assembly GCF_039523615.1. Lineage (NCBI taxonomy): Bacteria > Pseudomonadati > Pseudomonadota > Gammaproteobacteria > Alteromonadales > Pseudoalteromonadaceae > Psychrosphaera > Psychrosphaera haliotis. The sequence goes on from NZ_BAAAFQ010000004.1 coordinate 774,931, forward strand.
TGATAATCGATAGGTCCAAAACTAAAATCACTTACTAAAATATCGCCTGGTACTAATGCGGTGTAGTCAAATACGGCGCACTTTTCGGCTTCTGTTAACGTTAATAATCCCATGCATAGTTGTCCTTAAATAAGTCCGGTTAAATCCTTTTCATTTACAATGACTACCAATAGCATAAATTTTAAACAGGTGGCAATTAAATAACTAATAACTAATAACTAATAACTAATAACTAATAACTAGCTAGTTGTTTGTTAGCATTAACATCAACTCGTTGGTTAATTGTTACCTGCTTTTCAACTAACATCACCTCAACTAACCGCTTATATTGCTGCGTAGTTTGTTCGCCACCTCAATAAATTGTTCTATTTGCTCCGAATCAACGCCTTGCACCATGTTATTAAAAGTTTGACGTTCCAATACTTTAAACTTGCTCATAATGTCTTCGCCCTGCTGCGATAAAGATAAAAGCTGACTGCGCTTATCATTTGGATCATCAGACTTAATAACCAACTCCTGATTTACCAACTCTTTTATTAATCTATTAATTTGAGCTTTGTCTCGACCTAAAAAATCCGCTAACTTTTGGCCATTACAACCGTCTATTTTTGATATTACTTTTAAAGACTTAAAATGCATAGGCGACAAGTCTAGGTTCAGTTGCTTCACCTGTTGACCAATATTAAACCTTACCGAATGCATTAACTTAAATAGCGCTTCGCTGAGATCCATAACTTCTCCGTTTTAATTTTATAGCTGGATTATTTATCTGGACTTTCTAGCCGACGTTTTAGTTGGAAATTTAGCCGACATTCTAACCAACAATTAGTTGACAATATCAACCAATACAAATATAGTAGACTTTATCAACCTAATTGAAACAACTTTAATGCAAAACAACGTTTAAAGCAATAAAACCTAACGGAGAACAATATGGGACCTACAATGAGAATGACACAAGTAACGTCAGTAACTAAATTGTCGCCGCATATGACACGGATTGTTTTAGGCGGAAACGACTTAAAAGACTTCCCAACCGACAAAAACAGCGCGCATGTAAAAGCTATTTTTCCAAATCCAAAAGCAACCGACGGCAAGCCTAAACTTGGCATGTACATAGGCTTTAAAAAGTGGATGCGGTCTTACACCATTCGTGATTTTAACGCAGAACGCTTTGAACTGACCCTCGACTTTGCCGTCCATGATCACAAAGGTTTGGCAAGCAACTGGGCTGAAAACGCAAAAGTTGGTGATTATCTAGGAATAGCTGGGCCTGGCGAAACCAAACACACAAACTTAAATGCAAAAGATCATTTGTTTATTGGCGATCTCACTGCACTGCCAGCCATCGCTGCAACCTTAGAAGACTTGCCAACAAATGCTATTGGTAGCGCCTGGATTCAAGTGCCAACGTCGTCGGATATTCAACAAATCCAAGCACCTTCTGGTATTGCATTAAATTGGATAGTGACATCAGACAAGCTTACGCCAGAGTTTGGCCAAGCACTCGCCACGCAACGTAAAGACTTAAGCGAAACCGCTATTTTTATTGCTGCAGAAGCTAGCGTAGTCAAAGCATTGAAGTCACAATTAAACGACAACCATGATTACAACAAAAAGAACTTATATGCGAGCGCCTACTGGAATCAAAAGCGCTAGGGTGAATTCAGGCAAAGCATCGACTTTGATTAGTCTTTTGCTTTTGCCTGCTTTAAAAGTAATACCGCAAACACAACTTCTGTTATTCCGCCTATAAATGCACCATAAATAAACTGTGCTCGCAGCAATATACACAACATACCGGCGAACATCAGTAAGCCGCCTAGTGCCCAATACAGTTTGTTTCCATATAGGGTTTGGAATGCTAAATACCTTACACCAATGGCCAATAGCATAATTGGAAAGAACCAAATCAAGCTGAGCTTCGCCACATAAAAAGCCAAAAACAAACCCACAAAAAGAATTATTGTACTCTCTAACGCCAACTTCCCAAGCGGGTTGTCTGTGTCATGGGCACCTGAGCGGTTCAGCTTTTTTGCGATTAACACAGACATAGGGTGTATTATCATACCGCCAAAAAAAAGCGCTAACATACTGAACTGCGCAGAATGGAAAACACCGACAAGTCCAGCGGTAATCCAAACTAAGCCTGAAATTAATACGCCTGGAGCACCGCCAAAATAAGCGCTATCCATATTTTTTTGTGCGTCAGAAAACTGCATTTAACTTCCTTTTATTTATATTCATGACCTACTTAAGAACATGATTTGTTTAGGCTATAAAGTTTACTTAGCCACACCGGTATTTTGATTATCACGATGGATTTTAGCCCATGTGTTTGTCATTAAGCCGGTGCTGTCAGTTTGAATAGCAAACACTTTACCCGTTGCACCCGACGACGATAAGTCAGCTTCAGACAAGCCACCAATATACAAAATACCAGAGCTGTCGATAACTGGAGATGACCATGTGACATTCACTTTTAGGTCATATTGCCACGCTAATGTTCCGGTTGGGGTGTAGGCATAAAGCAAATCAGTTTCTGATGCAAAGTAGATATTACCGTTGTCGCCAATAGTTGGTGAAACGTATACATCACCTGGGATAGACACTTTCCATTTTACACTTTGGTCATTCATGTCTAGTGCATAAAACTCACTGTTTTCGTTGCTCTTGGTGCCAAAGTATAAGGTTTCTCTTGATTCATCAATCGCTACCGACGAGCGAATATGCGGCGCTTCAATTACGTTAGGCGTTGTTAATCTAAAGTCCCATAACAATTCTAGGTTGTCATTAAACGCATATAAAATCCCAGCTTCAGAGCCTAGATAAACATTGCTGTTTGAGTCAACGGCAGGCGAAGACAATACTAAATCCCCCTGAAAAGTAGCAATATCATCAAACTCACCGGAGACTTCATAGGTGGTTAAGTTTAACTTAAGTAATCTACCTTCATCGTAATAAACTAGCTCACCGTTGTTATTTAGCGCACCGTTTACAAAACGATCTTGGCGGCCACTACAGTTACATAAACGTTCAAAAAGTTTATCGCCCGAATCCGCATTAAAAACTAAAACATCCAAACCCGTGTAAATAATTTGATCACCCGTTGCCACCACTTTAGTCAAACCAGAACCAGTTTGGCTTCCGTATTCAGATACACGTTTTCGCCAAATTTCATTTCCCGCACTGCTTAGCGCCACTAGGTCACGATAGCTTTTATTAAATTCGGCGGTACGCTTATCAACAGTAAAGTAGATATTGCCTTTATGCACCACTGGACTCGAGCGAACTTCTTCAGCATTAGGTAAGGTGTACTGCCATTTAACATTGCCATTTCGGTCATACGCAGCCATAACGTCGTTACCCGCTGATGCATTTCTAACATTTTTTGCAGTGCCTACATAAATTGTTTGCTCGTCTGCGCTTAACGCAGGAGAAGAATAATAGGCAAAACTAGTCGTTGGCAGAGCAGCACCCCAAACTAGTCGAGAACTTGAGCCGCCAGAACCGCCACTGTTTGAGCCGCCGCCTGAACTGCCACCAGACTCACTGCCAGAACTTGACGAGTCACCACCGCCACCACAGGCCGCTACCACAGAGCTAAAAAGTAGCACTTGCGCTAATTTGAGATAATTGTTCATTGGGGTGTATCCTTACGTTAGTATTCTTGGGCTTGTATTTATAATGCGCCACTTTAGTTTATTATTTGCACAAAGTATTGTATTAATTAAAATTTAAACCGCCACAAAAACTTAGTTTTGTGAAAAGGAACCCCATGAAGAGTTTGTTTGTTAGTTTGATGTGTTTTGCACTTTTGTCGCCTTCGGTATTAGCCGACGAAAAACCAATAAAGCTGACAACAGGTTTGTGGGAAGGAATTAGCGACCAAGTTGGAATGAATTATAATATCTTAGATGTGAAAGATGACGGCCAGCACGCGTTTTATATTGCGAAGATGGCAAGTGCGATGCGTTATATAAAACGAATACCTTTTACTAACAGCGATATTACTTGTACATCAGCAGAGTGTACCTTAAGCCTTAACGACCCTCGTAAAACCAATGAAAAATATAAAATCATAATATCCCCTCACCTTACTAATTCATTTAAAGTACTGAGCATTATTAGCGTAGATGAAAAGCCAACACTCACAGAAACATATCAATTAGATAAGAAAGAAGGTAACTCCACCACGCGCGAATTTATGAAGCGATACGGACCAACCATTCAAGCCTTGGACAAATATACTCAAAAGGGTTTGTACGGTTTTTGGGTTGGGACTTACAACGACGGAACTCAAAAGCAAATGGTGGTATTAAACGCCCAACCAAACCAGCGTTCAGAGTTTGTATTTATGCTAAACGGCGGTTCTAATGCCACTATCGAAACGTATTTTAAAGACAGTGACATTGCCACTTCTAATACCTTCACGCGCATTTCAACAAGCCACAAAACTTTTGCAAACCAAATTATATTGCATCAACAAAACAAGAATATAATAATCGGCCACATGTATTCGTATCACAAGGGACAAGTACTGCAAACGGCCACGTTTGAGTTATATCGGGTGAAGCGTTAGTTTGTGGAGGTAAGCTTAAACCTTACCACTCTCGCAACTGTTGCATTTCTTTTAATCGGCTTCTTTGCATCACTAGTGCTTCAAATAAGTCATCGATTGATGTGTTATCCGAGTCTAATCCAGGTAAGGCTATATTAGCTTCCGCAAAAAAGCGTTGCTCTTCGGTTTTATTGTCATCAAGCCAAGCGTTTTTCCACCAGCTTTGAATTCTATCTTTCGAGGCCTTTAATTTTTGTTCCGTTGGTAAACGATCTCGCTTCTCACTATTAACCTTACTGTCACTCGGCACTAGGTTCCACAAGTCATTATTCGGCCACCTTGAAAAAGGCATGCTATGGTCAATATCAAACTTTTGTCTTATTTCTTTTGCTGACCATACACATTCAACTTTATTTTCACGTTTTAAAACGTCAACACGCTGGCGAACTTCTATTGTAGTTCGTTTAGGCTCTAACCATTCTAATGCTTTGAAAAGCTGATATTGAGCCGCAGGTTGAGAGTATTCTTTATTGCCTTTGTAACTGGCCATTGTTTTTACCCATTCACTAACAAGAACAGGCTCAATCCAGCAAGCATAACGATTGAATGCTAACCAAGTGGATTCTGGCATTGAAAACTCGCCCCATTGTTCAAGAGACGGTAAATCAAGAAACAAGCTATCTTTAGCTTTTACAGCTTTGCTTTCCACTTCAAATACAGGTGTTGAAGTATTAGGAAAGGTAATATACTTACAAGGCATATTCTTTATATTTTGTAAGGCCGCCGACAAAGTTTTAAACAGAGCTTGTGCATCTTCTCCTGTGAATAAGTTTCCTATCCGGTAGTCAGATGCGAGTCTGTGAGTTAATTTATGCCAGCCATCAGCTTTCATAAAACCCATATTGGGGCTTTTAGCTGGCGTTTGAAAAAGCCCATGTAAATCTATTAAGTCTTTGTATTGGTGACACCAATACAAAGCAACTAAACCAGCGGGTAATATGACTCGATCACCATCAGACGATGACTCTCTTCGTAATACAGCGCCTGAATGACCGTCTGCGATTCTCAACAAAACACGCATTAACGCCAGTTTATGAGTCGCTGACTTTCCGTCATTAATCGCGACATGACGAATAAATGGAAAAGCTCCCGTACCATCATCTGGCATTCCCAAAACCACGGTTTGCCAGCTCACATGTCCACGGCCTAGTTGATCTTTGTCTAGTTCGGTTTCAAGTTTTACAAACAAGCCATGTTCACTGGCGAGCCTTTTTAGTTCGTCGGCGCTGACATCAAACATATTGCGGTTTTTTCGTTCTTCGTCAGTATGACCATGGCGCAAAGAGATCACTAGTTGGCCGCCAGGCTTTAGTAAATTGGTGAGTTTTCTGAAAGCGCGAGCGCGGTCACTCGGTGGTATGTGCATCCACACGGCGCTCAGTAAAATAAGATCGAAGCTGATTTCGAGTTTGGTAGTGTTTTCCAATGCCGGCAATGTATCTTGCAACCATTTAACGCCTAGGCCTTTAGTAGTTTGTTCGCCCCATTTAGCTAACTCTTTGGCAGGTTCAATAGCAAACACCTGGCCTTTACTTTCACTAGAGTCACTAATGTTTTTACTATCATGAATGGTCTGCAATTGCTTGGCAAAATACTTGGCGTCTCGGCCAGAGCCACCGCCTACATCAAGAATTCGCGCATTTGGTTTATTAAGTGTGGCAGGTAACAAATGAATCCAATTTTGATGCACTTGTTCAAAGCTCTTGCTTAAATACTGCGCTGAGACTTCCTGTGCATTCAAATTATAAAACTCGTTACTCATAACTTCCCTTAGTTACCATGACCAACTTTATATTTACCAAGCTATTCTGCTTGATTAGAACCTTGCTCATCAACAGCTAGCTCTGCGCGCTCTTCTGGCATTTGATTAGTTACCCATTCAAAAGACTTTGACAATATACATAACTCAATTACTGCGCCCACTAAAGATACAAGTGCAATTAATAATTCATACCCTAACGGGGTTAAAGCTGAACCTTCTAATACTGAAAGGAGTGTTGTAAATATTGTAGTTAAAGCCATTGGTACAAGGAAAACCACAAAGTACAGTGGCAATGCATATGGTTTGGTGGCCGCCCAAGAAGTATTAAAGTTAAAGTAACGCCCAACTGCTGCACCTGGCAAAATAAAGCTGATTCTTGAAAACACGTAACCAAACACAAATATTCCTGCCCAAACCAGCACATTAAAGCCTAAGTATTCGGTTGTTGGTAATTCAATACTTGCAATATTTGTCACCAATGCCCCTAAACCAACGGCTAAAATAGTACCCACTATAAGTGCAAAAGTTAGTTTTAGGCCGGCCACAAAAAAGTCTGCTTCAGACTTTCCCCAACGGAACGTTGATAATTGCGTTACTTCATCTTTCGGACACAAAAATATTCGATGGCAAGCCACACCAGCTAATACACTGGCGGCCGTCATAAGTATGAATGAAAAGAAATTTAAAAAGCCGTTTTCGTTAGTTACCGATAAGACGGTAATTAACATAGACACTAATAAATATGGCCAGCCCAAACGTAAAATTAGGGCTGCATTTTCAAAAGGTAAACGGAAACTATTTTTTAGTATTTGAAAAACAGGCAGTGACTTTACTGCGTTGTCATTAGTATGAGTATTCATAACATCCTTGTTTTTGTGCTATTAGATATTGCTGTTAAATGCTGCCGTTAAATTGCTAAAACGGCAAATACTCACTGGACTATAAACAAATTTTTATGCTTTTTCACCTAACAAATGAACAAATTCAATACCTTGAGGCAAGCTCGTTAACACGTTTTTTGTAGCACCTAGTTGGTTAGCTTGGCCTTTTACTTCCGCTAAAGTAATGCGTTTAATTGGGTGTTTGTTTGGGTTTAAACCGTGCAGAGCCATTAAACTTAAAGCACTTTGCAGTGGCGACAAGCTTGGATTGTAAGCGCAGTTTTCAGCATATCGGCCAATAAACTTCGTTCCGCCATCGCATTCAATCATTACCGCACTTGGGTTTTGAGTGTAAGGCGCATACGACGAATTTACGGCGCGCAGTAGGTCTTTATCAATTGCGTCAAAAACAATACCGTTACTAATGTTATCAAACAGCATCACATTGCTGCCTAATACTTCTGGCGAAAACGGGTCTGGCAATAAGTCATCTAAGCTGACGTCTTTACCTGCAATGTTCATTGGCATTAAACGCGCGTCTCTGACTTCATTAATAAACTGTCGGCAAAATCCACAAGGTGCAGCGTTTATGATCATCGCGGTAATTTTTGATTCGCCATGATGCCAAGCGTTGTTTATTGCGGCTTGTTCTGCGTGTACGGTTAAGTTTAGTGCCTGGCCTGCAAATTCTAAATTCGCCCCAAAATAAAGGTTCGCTACAGCTTCTTGACTAAGGTGGTTTTGGCTAGTCTGGCTTTGGCTAAAATCGTTTTGCTTGAGTTCGCCTTGGGCAATGGCCCCTGCGTGAAATTTGGAAATAGGCGCGATAGCAAAAAATTCACAAACCGGTAACAGCAGCTTTTTTATTTGCTCAAAAGAAACAGCATGTTGTTGCATTAACGATACAACTTGATGGGATTTTAATACACCGCCTTGAATGGCGATCATTTCGTGAAGGTCTTGTAACTCACATTGGCTTAGTGAGTTTTTTTGGTCTGTTGCGTTGCAATGATTCATAAATAAAATGACGTTGCTTAAGGCACAGTACTATAAATAAAAATGCCTACGGAGTGAAGTGAAAGTTTACCTAAAAGCACTGACCTTAATGCTTTCGAGGGTTTTCTGGGCAATTTTAAATAAAATTTGAACCTAGCTTGATTGTAATAGATTGAGGCAATAGATAACAAACAGCCTTTATATTAGTACTGCTTTTAAAAATAACCTCACCTTGTTAATGGTAGCGCGTTACTCCCTGTGCTGAACTTAAGGATACACGAGTTTAAAACAGAGTGTTTTCACTTCCTAAACATAAAATAAAGGTTACAATTTATTAAGTTTTGCTTAACAAACCTTTTTACCAGCTTTATCAAAAAGCTAGATAATAATCTTGGAGTTGATGTGAATTTTATTAAACGTTCGGTCATGTTGTCAGTTTCACTTGTTTTAAGTGCGGCAGCCAATTCAGCAGAGAATTCAGCAAAGAATACTGCAGCCATTTCAACTGAGAACTCAGCAAAGAGTGCGGTAGAAGGTTCGGCATGGACTGAATTTGTAAAAGTAGCCGACTACATTGAGATTAAAGCTGATCGCGTGGGTGGTTCTGAACAAGAGAAACAAACCGCAGAGTGGATTGCCTCGGAATGGAAAAAGGCGGGTTATGACGTCACAATGCAGCCATTTAGTTACAAGCGCCGTTCTAAAACCTACAACTCGCAAAACTTGTCTATTGATATTAAAGGTCAGTCGGACAAGCTATTAGTGGTTGCTGCGCATTACGACTCTGTTGGTGTGAAGTCTGGCTCACAAGGGTTAATTGATAATGGTTCAGGTGTGGCGGCAATGTTGTCATTAGCAAACTTGCTAAGTGATGGCGCAACGTTACCTTACACAGTTCGCTTAATTGCTTTTGGTGCGGAAGAGCGCGGTTTGCAAGGTTCAGTAGCTTATGTAAACAGCAACGATACCAGCAACATGATAGGCATGATCAACTTAGATACGATTATTGGCGGCGACAAATTGTACGTGCACAGCGCACATTCAAAACCTTACCGCTGTGATTACATTAAAGAAACCAACTACGTAAGTGGCACTGAGCTGCGTGAAGGTATTAGAACGGTTTCAAAACAACTATATCCAGACACGCCTCATTTACTGCATCAAGAATACAAAGGTTACCCTGAAGGTGAAACAGGCGCTTGGTCTGATCATTCTCCGTTTGCTTGTAGCGGCGTAACCACAGCCTACATTGAAGCCACTAACTTTGCGTTAAACGGTAAGCGCGGTAATGACGGTTATTCGCAAGTGGCTGATAAGGCTTATTGGGACTGCTTTGATGAGAAAAACTTAACCAGTTGTAACCGTGATGATGAAAAAGCCTGGGGCGAAATTTGGCACACTAAATTTGATAAAAAGAGTGCGCTATTTCCTGTGATGAAAGATCACTTAAAAAACCAGCAGCAACAAAACGTGAAGGTGCTACTGGAGTTTGTGAAACAAGCGAATAACTGGGTTAAGTAAACGCTTGTTTAAAGCTGTATTAATCTAATTTAAATACAAGTTTAAACGTAACCGGAACTGATGTTGCGATTGACGGTAAGCCAGCAATTTTTTGCAATGCAGCAATGCCTTTAACTAAGTCAAACTCTGCAGCATTCACTAATACTGGCTTAGTGCTGTAGATAGTCACTGTGCTTTCACTTGTTTTAACAACATCTGAGTGAGCGACTAAGTCTTGTTTTTGACCATGAAGCTCAACGGATACAGGCACATGACGGTGAAATGATTCGCCTACCTTTAAGTTTTTAAGCGCAGATAAAGAAACTTCTGTTTGTACTAATGCTTGCGCGTATTTTTCTACATGAAATAACATCGACTTCATACGTTCGTTACGAATATCAATGCCCGTTTCTACGCTCGCTAAGTCAATAGTGACACTTGCTAAACCTTGTTCGTTTATCTCGCCTGACAAAGACTTAAATTCGTGAGCTTCAATAACAGAGCTACTTTTAATTGAAGTGAATACCAACTTAGATTTTTCAGGAACTAATGTATAAGACGATTGAGCGTGAGCCGAAGTGAAAAGCAAAAGTGCTGCGATGATAAAGTGTTTCATAATGGTTCCTTACTAGAGTTCATTGGTAAAGTTCATAACTGAAGTTCATGGCTAGAACTCTGTGTTTTGTGATGAATAATTCTTGCGACGAATAATTCAGATTCAGATTCAGATTCAGATTCAGATTCAGATTCAGATTCAGATTCAGATTCAGATTCAGAGGATACTAGCGCCCCGCCACAAAAGATCAACCCCAAAAGCATTTAGTGCATTTTTTGACCACCCCTGTATGCTAACTTTCTCGCTTTGCTTTTTAATCGCTCAATAAGGACATTGTTATGCGCTCAGCACACCTAAAACGAGAGGCACTCGTTACATTCGCATCTAAACTAAACACGCTATTGTTGTCGGCACTTTTATTATTAAGTGCCTTTACTTCGTTTTCCTCAATTTCAGCCACCAGCTCTGATAAAAATTACAGCGCCCGTATTAACGGCGTCACCGACTTTTTAATAGAACGAGCTCAAGGTACGGCCTTATATTTATACGAGCAAAGCATTCGCGAAAATGAAAATTTACAGTGTTATTTCCCCACCACCTACGAAACACTAAACAGCTACCAACAAGGCACGTTAAAAATATTCATCAGCTCTAAAGCCCAGTGGCAAAACGCCATGCAAAATGACATGGAGACTTTATTGGTTCGAAGCTTTGCCAAAGAGATTGAAGACAAAGTGGGATTTGGCAAAAAGCAGGTGCCTATCGCCAATACGGTGATAAATATCATGCAACAATTAGAGCTAAAATATACCACTAAAAATGGGGCGACGGCTTATACTCCGCTTACGTTAAGCATGTTAGATGCCGACGCTAATTCAACTAAAATACAGAAAGCGTTTTACCAGCCCTTTGAAGACCTAATAGCAACATTAAAAGTATTTGAAGACTATACACCCAACGCCAATGGCCAAATATGTGATCTTCCTCGCTTTAATTACCTACAGTTTGAAAACAAAATTAAAGGGTTAACTTCATTGCCTAGTCGCCTGCAAGTCTGGCTAGAACATGTGAAAAAGCACAAAGCAGATTTACGACCTTCAACCCAGCTACTCACTCAATATCCTTCTACAGATAAGGCATGGCAGGCAATTTGTAAGATTGCCAATACCAAAAATCCAGCTTCTTGTGGCAACGTTGACGATTTTGTTTCGCAATTAACCACCCTGTATAGTTTGCCAACTAATTTTGACCCGGCTCTTTATTTACAAAATGACATAGCCGTATTGCCCAACAGCGGTGAGTTTGCAAAATTACTGGCTGACTACAAAAATATGATCAAGCCTATTCAGCAGTTATACAAAAATATCAAGTCGATACAAGCAAAGGCCGACGGCACCAGACCTTCCACCTCAGAGTTAGCACAACAAGCCTTGGCTTTAATTAAAAAATGGTGGGCGGTACAACATGGAAACAGCGCTAACATAAATACTGACGCTCATAATCAAGCTCTGTGGAAGCTCTCAAAACATATTCAGTTTTTTGCTTTATTGAGTGACGCGAATACCGCCGATGAAGTTAAAGGTATCTTATCGACCTTCGCCTTGCCTCAAACTGGTTTTTGGCAAAAGCGAGACTCGCACTCCCACTTAATGGTCACCTCCTATTTTGGTGCCGCTTATAATACTCAATCAGCAACGATTGATGAGGCTAATAGTAAAAATCACAACAATGGTTTTTATGTGCCAGTTGGTTTGGAATACACCTTTGACAAAGATTGGCTGGGCCTTAATGAAGGAGCCGTAAGCCTAATGGTATCGCCCTTTGATTTTGGTTATCCAATCAACTTAAAGCTAAATGGCATTGAACAAGACTTTGAAGTGGATGAGATTTTTGCGCCGTCGATTTCCATTAGTTATGGATTGCAAAAGTGGCCATTAGTATTAGGTGTGGCTTACCAAAAAGGCGCTAAATTTAGCGCCGATTCAGAAAGTGAAAATAGAACTTTGTTGTTTGTGGCATTTGATATGCCGCTGTTTAACTTAATGTAACAACGAACATAACAACCACTTTAAATAGCTACTCTAACGGCTATAACGAGTACTTGGCGCTGAATTGCAGGTACATGGATTCAGCGTTTTGATCTGCCATTTCAAAGCTTCCTACTTCAACTCCAAGTGCTAATTTAGGCGTGTAGTTTTTAAATACGTTTACACCCCAATGACTGCGATCAGCATCTGACTCTTCAGTGGTAATGTTGCCGTAAAATGCTGAACTACGCGTGTCGTCGTTCCAGAAATGACGGTAAGCCACCATGTAACTTGTGGACTCTTCAACTTCTTCGCCTACTAGGTCTTTAGCAGCCGTTACACCTACATAACGTCCTACATTACCTGTGTGAATTTGGAAGCGGAAATCGTCTTTGCCTGTGGTTTTAATTTTACCTGCTACTGATACACCAAAGGCGCTTTCACTGTTGTTCATTTCCGTATTTAGCTGTCTAAATAAACCCGCCACTGACACATTACCCCAGTCACCTTTGAGGTTATATTTAGCCACCACATCTGGCATTGCATCTTCGTTTGGATTACCGCCGTAGCTTTCTGGGTTTTCTAATGCAAATTGCCAGTTGCCATTGGTATAACGAACCTGGTTATTTCGCACAAAGGCTTCACCCACCATTGGGCCTGCAAAGTCTGCTGTTTCAGCAAGTGCTGAGGTATTCATAAAAGTGGTCCACGTTTGGCCAATCAATACGTCTTTGTATTTAATAAACGCATGGCGTAAACGAGGGTGAGATGAATTAGAAATTATTTCATTACCGCCACCGCCGTAAAAGTCCATTTCAATAAAACCGGTTACGTCGCCGTTGGTGTAAGTGGTATTAATTCTTGATTCGTTGGCAAACATTTTAAACTGTGAAGCGTCTTCTGGTAAAACAGAACCCGAACCAATCCAAAAGTCTCGGTAACCTACATCGCCGTCTACATACCGGCCGTCGATTTTTATAAAGCCGCCAAACTTAATTTTTTGATCGTCGCCTAAGTCAACTTCAAAGGCCGCGTTTGCTGCTGTGCTGCAACCAAGTCCTAACCCTAACATTGACACCAAAAGTAGTTTGTTTGTGTTTTTCATCTTCCTTCCCCAAGTTTATTTATTATTTTGAGGAGCAAGACCCAACACTCACTTGCCTCCTCTTTACTGCATCACAGTATGTTATGGCTATATAAAGACACAATTAGTCTTTAGTCTATTCGACTATGGTCTAATACCTTTTTTAGACCTAAACCTTTAAAACGGTTACGATGAATTTAGGTGATAGTTTAAACAAAGGTAATTGACATGACTGCTAGCTTGTATCCCGTTGCGGATTTCGAATATAAACACGACAACGCACTTTCAATGGAAGAGTACAAAGTGCTTTATCAATCTTCTATCAATCACCCAAATGAGTTTTGGGGCGAACAAGGTTTGCGCCTTGATTGGATGAAGCCATATACCAAAGTAAAAAACACCTCATTTAAAAAAGACAACGTTTCCGTTAAATGGTTTGAAGACGGTACGTTAAATGTCAGTGCAAACTGTATTGACCGTCACCTGCCAACTCGCGCTAAAGACACCGCCATTATTTGGGAAGGCGACTCTCCTGGTGTGGATAAACGTGTGAGTTATCAAGAATTGCACGACGAAGTTTGTAAGCTGGCCAATGGCCTGAAAAAACTCGGCGTTAAAAAAGGCGACCGTGTCATTATTTATATGCCAATGGTGCCTCAAGCTGCCTATGCCATGTTAGCCTGTGCTCGAATTGGCGCTGTGCATTCAGTTGTTTTTGCAGGTTTTTCTCCAAACGCTATTGCCGACAGAATTATAGATTGTGGTGCTAGCGTTGTTATCACCGCCGATGTAAACAAACGTGGTGGAAAGCCATTACCACTTAAGGAAAACGTTGAAGAAGCGCTTGAGCGTGAAGACGTTAATTGCATTAAGCACACTGTGGTATTTAACAACGGTGCGCCAATAAATCCGCTAGCAAACACACAAGTATGGTGGCATGACTTAGTTTCAAACTGCGCCATGACTTGTGAGCCAGAAGAAATGAATGCTGAAGATCCTTTATTTGTGCTTTACACCTCGGGCTCTACAGGTAAACCAAAAGGCTTAGTTCACACTTCTGGCGGTTATTTAGTGTGGGCGTCAATGACCCACCAAAAGATATTTAATTACACCCCAGGTGAAGTGTATTGGTGTGCCGCCGATGTTGGTTGGATTACCGGTCATACTTATATTGTTTACGGGCCACTAGCCAATGGCGCAACAACGGTTATGTTTGAGGGCGTTCCTACGTACCCAGACGAACGTAGAATTGGTCAAATTATTGATAAACATCAAATTAGTATTTTGTATACCGCGCCTACCGCTATTAGAGCCTTAATGTGTAAAGGCGATTTAGCCGCACAAGATTCAACACGCGACTCACTAAGATTACTTGGTACCGTTGGCGAGCCAATAAACCCTGAAGCATGGCAATGGTATTACGAAAAAGTAGGCGAGAAGAAGTGTCAGATTGTTGATACTTGGTGGCAAACGGAAACGGGTGGCGCGATGATCACGCCGCTTGCTGGTACGACTGATTTAAAACCGGGCTCAGCGACTCTGCCGTTTTTTGGTGTGCAACCCGCACTCGTCGATAGCGACGGCAATGAATTAGAAGGCGAAGCCGAAGGTAATCTTATCATTAAAGATTCGTGGCCTGGACAAGCTCGTTCTATTCATGGCGATCACGAGCGTTTTGGTCAAACTTACTTTTCAGCTTACGACAATGTGTATTTCACCGGCGACGGCTGTAAACGTGATGCCGATGGGTATTACTGGATTACTGGCCGCGTAGATGACGTGTTAAATGTATCTGGTCACCGTTTAGGTACTGCTGAAATTGAAAGCTCGTTAGTGGCACATGAAAAAGTAGCTGAGGCTGCCGTTGTGGGATATCCGCACGACATTAAAGGCCAAGGCATTTATGTTTATTTAACGCCTATATCGGGTACTGAAATAACGCCTGAACTGACTAAGTCGGTGCGTGATTGGGTTCGCCATGACTTAAGCCCAATTGCCACGCCAGACATGATTCAGTGGTCACCTGGCTTGCCAAAAACGCGTTCTGGTAAAATTATGCGTCGTATCTTACGTAAGGTAGCTGCAAATGAGCACGATCAATTAGGTGATATTTCCACCTTGGCAGATCCGAGTGTTGTTGATAACATCATTGAAAATAGACTAAATAAATAGCAGCTTTTGCTTAGATTCGGCGCACTTATGGCTCACTTTTTAATTGCAGATGATCACCCTTTATTTCGTGAGGCACTTATTGGTGCCTTGCGTTTGCAATTTGCTGACTTAGAAGTGGCCGAGTCGGATTCGTTAGAATCTACCATTCAACAAATTGATCAAAACCCTGATCTTGATTTGGTGCTATTAGACTTACACATGCCGGGCAGTGGTGATCTGTACGGCATTATTCGTATCCGCGAAGACTTCCCTGACATTCCTGTCGCCGTTATTTCTGGCTCTGAACAGCTTGATGTGATTTCAAAAGTAATGGGCTTTGGTGCCATGGGATTTATTCCTAAGTCATCACCGTCGGCGCAAATTGCTAATGCTATTAACTGTATTTTAGAAGGCGATAGCTGGTTACCAGAAGGCATGGCTGGGAAAATTAAAGCGCTAAGCAAGGACGATCTTGATTTAGCCAATAGAGTTGCTGAACTCACGCCACAACAATACAAAGTGCTTTATTTATTGCACGAAGGTTTGCTGAACAAACAAATTGCCTACGAGTTGCAGGTAACGGAAGCCACCATCAAAGCTCACATTACCGCAATATTCCGCAAGCTTGGAATTAACAGCCGCACTCAGGCGGTATTGCTTGCTGAGAAACTCCAACTAACCCCTGTTGAGGCTGCGTAGCTTTTTACCTGCATACCTATTTATACATACCTATCTCTGACTATACAGGTTTGTTTAAATACAGCTTGCTACACAGTTATTCTGCGTCCCGTTGTGCTTTTTGAATAAGGCTTTTTAACCACGACTTTAATGGCGCTGGTTTTAATGGTTTTAACATGTATCTCACCCCAAATGCATCGCACTGCGCTTTTAACTCTTCGTCTTTCATGGCTGTCACTAATGCAGCTGGAATGGCATCTTGAAAGTGTGAACGAATTGACTGAATAAGCTCTAAGCCGGTTATGTTTGATGGCACTAGCTGATAATCCACCAGCAATACATCGGGCTTAGTACAGCTTGGGTTTGTGCTATCTGGTGCGCAACTGGCTAAAAAGTCACTTACTTGCTCAACACTAGAAAAACACAAACACTGGCATTGCCATTTCTCGAGTAAGGTTTTAGTGGCGTCTAGATTTTGAATTTCATCGTCAATGCAAATAACGTTAAGTTGATTAAATTGACTCGATTCTAATTGCTCAAATTGATTGATTTGCGTGGTTAAACTTTCTGATCCAAGCGGCACAGTAACGCCAAAACACGAACCTTTACCAACCGTAGATTGCATTTTTATTGGCGACTTAAGTTGTGAACTCATTCTTTCCACCACACTAAGTCCAAGCCCTAAACCTTTGGCGCTACCAGTATGCGTGCGGTAAAAGGCGTCAAATACACGGCTGTGTTCAGACGATGAAATGCCCTCACCTGTGTCCCATACTTCTATTCTTATACCTTGGCCGGCTTTTCGTAAGCCAATTAAAACCTTACCTGAGCCGGTATACTTCACCGCGTTCGATAAAAAGTTTTGTAATATTCGACGTAAATAAGTGGCATCACTGTGAACCGTCACATCTTGCCAATGTTGCACAAACTCCAATTGTTTGTCAGCGCATTGTGCCGAAATCTCATCACATAGCGGCTTTAATACTGTGCTTAATTTAAAGTGACTAAAGCTTGGTTTAAGCGCGCCTTGTTCTAGTTTCGAAATTTCCAACAGCGTTGATAGTAAGTCTTCCATTGCCGACAGCGACTGATCCACTTTGTTTAACGTACCGTGTTGTTCTTGGTTTAACGCGTCTTCACTTAATGACGACAAGTACAAACGGGCGGCATTTAAAGGTTGTAATACATCGTGGCTGGCGAGCGCTAAAAATCGAGTTTTAGAGGCATTGGCTTCATCAGCTTCTTGTTTGGCTTTTTTCAGCTCTACGGATATCTCACTAATTTCATTAACACGTCGCTGCACCGTATCCGTTAAATTAATGTTGGCGTCTTTAAGTGCTTTTTCCGTTTCTATAAAGCCGGTAATGTCGTTAAAACTGGTAACAAATCCTCCATTTGGTAATGGATTGCCCACCATTTCTATAACCTTACCGTCGGCACGGCGTCTAATAAAGGTATGGCTTTGGCCGCTTTTTAAATGCGACAAACGTTTGCTAACCAGCTCATCCACTTCGCCATAACCACATTCACCGCGCTCAGCGTTAAACCGAATGAGTTGCTCTATTGGCAAGCCTACTTGCACCATATGATCAGGGTAATCAAATAACTCCAAATAACGTTTATTCCACGCTACCAAATTTAAGTCGTTGTCCACCACGCTAATGCCTTGGCTTAGATTTTCTAACGAGCTAAATAATATGGCTTGGTTATTTTTTAAAGCTTGAGTGGTGTCATCAAAAAAGTTAACCACGTCTTCTACATCTAGCTGCTTGCCCGACAATACAATGTTAACTAATGATTGCGCAGACGAGGCACCTAACACACCACCAAGCATACGTTCGCAGTAATTCACAAACTGATGCGTAAGTTCATCGTTATCATCCAACGTTAGCTTGTTTTCCTGTTCATATTCCAGCAACAACTGATCGCTGCGCTCATTGCCTAAAAAGGTCATCAATAAGTCGTTTAAGTCTTTTACTTTGGCTTGCGTATGACGAAGTTTTTGAGCTGACAAATCAGCTCGTTTATTTGGATGAACAAACGCCGTCGCTTGAATTTTATCGATTAAACGTTCATTGGCGAATATTGAAAATAAGTAATAACCCAGCGAATTGGCAATTAAAGAGATGATCACACCTTGGCTAATAACCGAACTGTGACTACCTGCATCATAAGAAGAAGCGAGCGGCATCAACAGGAACATTAACCAACTTAAAAAGCCCATTAAGAGTCCAGCGTAAACTCCGTTTGCATGGCCTTTTCGCCAATATAAGCCACCTAAAATTGGCGGTAACAATTGGATTACTAAAGAAAAGGCGATGAGACCTATGTTGTGTAACGAGGTTTCTTTGGCCCAAACAAAATAATAAGCAAAAGACAAAAATAGAATAGCGCCAATGGTGACTTGTCGTAACTGAACAATACGGTGTTGGTATTTACCCTCAGCCAATATTTTTTGTTGTTCACGTTTTAAAACTAACGGCATAAATACGTCATTGGTGATCATCGTACTTAACGTCAACGTGGCCACAATGATCATGGCACTGGCGGCAGAAATACCACCAATAAATACCAACAATGTTGCCCATTCATTACCTGCAAATAGCGGTAATTGCATGGTAAAAATGTCTCTACTAACACCACTATTTGCTAAAAAGTGATTCCCTGCGGTGGCAATAGGCACAATGGCAATAATCGTTAGCAATAAATACAGCGGGAATAACCAACGTGCCGTGTTTAAATTTCGTTTATCTGAGTTGTCCACCACCATGACGTGGAACTGTCGTGGTAAACACAAAATGGCGGCAGCAGCCATAAAGGTTTGTACTAAAAAGTCGGTTGTGATCATGGTTGACCACTGCCACTGCGAGGTTACTATTTCTGGATTTAGTGTGGTGTTTATTGTGTTAGTTGTTGTGTTACTTATCGTGGAGTCCGTTAATAACATGTAGGCGATAACTGCAGAAATAACTAAGCCAATTAACTTAAAAATGGATTCAAAGGCGATGGCAAATATTAATCCAGAGCGATATTCCGTTACGTCGGCTTTTCTGGCGCCATACAAAATCGCAAATAGCGCAATAACAAACGTCGCCACTAATGCAGAAGTCGCTTGCTCGGATTCGATATTAGAAATAACGGAAAACGCACTAAAGCTGGCGTTAATGGCTTTTAGCTGCAGCGCTATATAAGGAATAATAGCGAGCGTTGCAATGATAGTGACAATAAGCGCCGTTTGTTGGCGTTTGCCGTAACGTGACGATATGAAGTCGGCAACGGAAGTAACATTCTGCTTTTTACTCACCGTGACCAGTTTTGCCAAAATAGGATAACCAAAGGTGAACAATAAAATTGGCCCTAATAAAATAGGAAGAAACTGCCAACCTTGAGTTGAAGCGGTTCCAACCGCGCCAAAGTAGGTCCAACTGGTGCAATAAATACCTAAGGCTAAACTATAAATGACTGGGTGATGCGTTACTTTTTGCGATAACGCGCCACCTTTGTCGCCCCATCTGGCCAGCATAAACATGATGCCAACGTAAACAATGGAAGCAGCAAATATAGCAAAAGTCATATTACATCCTTTAAGGTTAATGACGTTAAATCGCGTTGAGACATCATTGCTAAATAAAGCTCCGCTGTCGCTATCGCATCGCCTAGAGCGTTATGCGCTGTATGGTTTGGTAAATAAAAACGCTGTCGAAGATTTTTTAACGTTAGGTCTCGCGGTTCAATAATAAAGCCTTTTTTACGCAGTGACTGATTCGCTAATAACAAGGTATCAACCATGACAAACGGCGGTTTAATGCCGTATAAATGCAAACAAGCTTTTGTTAAAAAGTAACGTTCTATTTTATTAAAATGCACCAACATTACTTTACCAGCTAACTTTAATAACAGGTCGTTTACAACGAGCTCTAAGCTTTCTCCCTGCTGGCTTTCTTGCTCCGTAATTTGATGAATACAAACATTATCATGTTCTAACTGTTGTTCAACATCAATAACTTGGTGATATCGTTGTGCCAGTTTAATTTGATTGCCTAACATGTTTACACAGCCAACACTGAGTAGCTTATTGCGATTTGCATCTAGCCCCGTTGTTTCAAAATCTACCGCCACCATTGGCAATTCCATTAATGACGTAGATAAGTCTGGTAGCGGTGTTGATAAATACGCCCTGATGCCCGCATAAATATCGGTTTCTAGATCAGCTAAGTCTTCGTCGGGTAACGTGTGAGCCAACATGTCTTTAAACTGCTCGTTTAGCACTTGCCTCTGTTGTTCAAACTTTTGTTTTTGCGGCGTAAAAAAGTTCTTCAAATTCATCACTAATACACCACTTGCCTTGAATCTTGTAACTCTTTAATAACCCTAAATGCGTCCTTCAAATGACTTCGCTGCAATCTTGATATGTCTTTGGGCGACAAAAAGTTACTTGGTTTTTTCTGCTGTTGTATTTGCAATGCGTTGAGTTCTAAACGCAACTGAATAAGAAATTCGTATGCCGCTATCAGGCTTCGCCCTGCTTGTTTTGACAATATGTGACTGCCTTTTGCAGCCTGTAGCCGATCAAGAGTGGAGTTTTCTTCAATGCCTAATGCTAAGGCGTAAATGCGAGCTAAATCAACAATAGGCGCGATGGCGTTGTGCTTTAAGTCCATGGTGGATTTGTTTTCACCTGAAGAAATAAGAACAAAGTCTCTGAAAAAACCTAGAGGCGGTTTATTGCCAATGGCGTTGCGGCTCAAATGTGCAATAAACAGTGTGCTCTGCTGAGTCATTTTTAATATGCGGTGTTTTATATTCAGCAGCAATGTTTTGTCACCATAAACTACGTCTAAATCAAAAAATACGCTGCTATTTAACAAGGCTTGAGGACTTGGCGACGATACCCACTTTTCAAAATATTGTTGCCACTGTTTGGCTCTTTGGCACCAGTTGGGATTACTCGCCATAATATTCCCTGGGCAATAAATAAACCCACATTCGTTTAAGCCATCACAAACATAGTCCGCCAGCTCAGCAAACCACTGCTTGTCTGCTTCAGTGGCGTCATCACTATATACAATGGCATTGTCTTGATCGGAAAAGGCCAATTGCTCACTGCGCGCTAAAGATCCCGCACACAACCATGCAAACGGCACGGATGGCGAACCCAGTTTCTGCTCCGCCAATTGAATTAAACGTGTGGTGATGCCTCTCGACAAGGCACTAATACTTTTAGCGATGGGGGCCGCTGCAATACCAAGCTTAGTTAAATTAACCTGCAGTTGAGGCAACATTTGACCAATTCGAGCTAACTCAGAAACCGACGTTGCTTTACGGATTGCACTGGTTAAATGCGCGGCATTTTGCCCTTCTTTATGCATTAAGTCAGTTAGCGTTAACATACCGTATAACTTACCAGATTTAGTTACAGGCAGATGATGTATGCCCTGTTCTATCATGGTTAACAAACCATCAAAGGCTATTTGTTCGGCTTCAATGGTTAGCATATCTGTGGTCATGATTTTATTAACCGACGTGGTTAATTCTAAACCTGCAGCAACGGCTCTTGAGCGAATGTCTTTGTCGGTAATGATGCCTACATGGGCGTCTTGCTTAGTGATCACTAAACTTGAGTAACCCAGCTCTGTCATTTTAATGGCCGCTGACTGTATAGACTCCAAATGGTCGATGGTGGCGGCAGGCGTATGAGCAAATTCTTCAACCGTCATGCTATTTAAAGGCGACGCGCTCAATTCGTTAATCTGTTGTATCGCAACGGAGTCGTGGATACGTTGATTAGGATCTTTTAACCAGTGCGAAATAATGTCTGGGTAATCGGCCAAGGCCATCTTCATTTCGTTCAAAGGCACGCTGTAAACTAAAGCATCTTCGTCCACCAGCCAGCTTTTTTGCTGATTAGAAAAGTCCACATTATTGATGACGATCACATCGCCTTCGCCATATTTAGAACGAATAGCGTCTTTTACTTTTTGTTGGACTATGCCTTTTCGGACCACCACAAAAACACCGCTTTGCCGTGCGCTTGAAAACGCAGTTTGTAAGCTGTCGTGCTGCCTTAAATAATTTATAGAGAAGAGTGAAACCAAGGAAACAAGGGCGGTTTTTGGTAACTGATCAAAGGGGGGAATTTGCCCAATAAAGTCAATTTGTTCGCTAAGATCAACACTCATGTCTGTCCCTTTGAAATTATTTTTGTTCTTTAGCCTACTGTTTTAGGCGCTTTGCGAGCAAATGGCAACGAATATCTGACCACCTTAGACTAAAGTTTAATACCGTTGTTGAACCCCTTCTTGCTAACTTAGGCTCAGTCATTTGTATATCGATTAGATGTCAAACAGCAATTGGGTGGGCGACGGTTGATGTACAAATTCTAACTTTGTTTAACAAAGATTAATTTGGAGCATGTCGTGGAACATAAAACAACATATTGGCAGGAAAATCTGCGCTTAATATTTATATGCCTCATCATATGGTTTGTTGTCTCATATGGATTTGGCATTTTGCTGGTTGAACAACTCAACGAATTTAGACTTGGTGGTTACAAACTTGGATTTTGGTTTGCACAACAAGGATCTATTTACACATTTGTTGGTTTAGTTTTTTGGTATACAAGGCAAATGAATAAACTTGATGCCAAATACAAGGTGGAGGACGAATAATGGAAGAATTAAAACTCTATACCTACATTGCGGTTTTTGGGTCTTTTGCCCTTTATTTCGCAATTGCATGGTGGGCTCGCGCGGGTTCTACTAGTGACTTTTATGTAGCTGGCGGCGGCGTAACTCCACTTCAAAACGGCATGGCAATTGGTGCTGACTGGATGAGTGCTGCGTCATTTATATCTATGGCTGGCTTAATTGCCTTTTTAGGATACGGCGGTTCGGTATTCTTAATGGGTTGGACGGGTGGTTATGTCTTATTAGCCATGCTGCTTGCACCCTACATGAGAAAACACGGTAAGTTTACCGTACCAGAGTTTATTGCTGACCGTTACTATTCAAGAACCGCACGCATTGTTGCTGTTGTTTGTTTAATTGTAGCGTCGCTTACTTATATCATTGGTCAAATGAAAGGCGTTGGCGTTGCTTTCTCTCGCTTCTTAGAAGTTGATTACGACCTTGGCTTATACATAGGTATGGCCGTTGTTTGGGTTTATGCCGTGCTTGGTGGCATGAAAGGCATTACCTACACGCAAATTGCACAATACTGTGTACTGATTTTTGCTTACACTATTCCTGCCGTGTTTATTTCATTGCAACTCACTGGCAATCCAATTCCGCAGCTAGGTTTAGGTAGTACCTTGGCCGATGGCAGTGGCATGTATTTATTAGACAAGCTTGATTTAGTGGTCACTGATTTAGGCTTTAAAGAATACACCACGGATAATATGGGCGGCACATTAAACATGTTCGCGTACACCTTATCTCTAATGATTGGTACAGCCGGTTTACCGCACGTAATTATGCGATTCTTTACTGTGCCTTCTGTAAAAGCAGCACGTTCATCTGCAGGTTACGCGTTAGTATTTATTGCTCTGCTATACACAGTAGCACCTGCTGTTGGCGCAATGGCTCGCCTTAACCTTATGAACACGGTAGAGCCAGTTGCTGGTCAAAACTTAGAGTATGCTGAGCGTCCTCAATGGTTTAAAGACTGGGAAAAAACAGGTTTATTGCAGTTCGAAGATAAAAATGGCGATGGCAAAATCCAATACACAGCAAATGCTGAAACTAATGAAATGACCAAGGTTGATCGTGACATTATGGTATTGGCAAACCCTGCTATTGCAAATCTACCTAACTGGGTTATTGCACTGGTTGCCGCAGGTGGTATTGCAGCTGCACTATCAACCGCTGCAGGCTTATTGCTAGCGATATCCTCCTCGGTTTCCCATGACTTAATGAAAGGGGTGTTAACACCTAACATTTCTGAAAAAGACGAGCTCATGGCCGGACGAGTCGTGATGACCATTTCCATTATTGTCGCAGGTTGGCTGGGGTTAAATCCACCAGGCTTTGCTGCCGGTACCGTTGCGTTGGCCTTTGGTTTAGCCGCATCGAGTTTATTCCCGGCATTAATGATGGGTATATTCTCTAAAAAGATGAGTGGCACTGCTGCCGTAGCAGGCATGTGTGCAGGTCTAGGTGTAACTATGCTGTATGTATTCCAACATAAAGGATTCATGTTTATACCAGGCACTTCATTTTTAGGTGGATTAGAAGAAAATTGGTTCTTAGGCATTTCGCCTAATGCCTTTGGTGCTGTAGGCGCTATCGTGAACTTTACCGTTGCATTTATCATGCTTAAGTTTACCGGACCTGCACCACAAGAAATCCAAGACATGGTAGATAACTTCCGTGTCCCTCATGGAGCTGGAAAAGCGCACGCACACTAAACATGTGTTTTTACCCTTTGGCTTCCCATTTGACTCTACATTTGGGAAGCCTTTTTTTATTTCTATATTTACTAATTATTCCCGTTTACAATTCAAGCATAATAACGAGGTTAAAATATGAATAAACACACCAAAATGGCGTTATACGTGGCTCCAATCTTAATATTAGGCGGGTATATATTGTCTGACATGTGGGTGGAAAACCAAGCGGCTAAAGACAAAGTTATTGTATTGCAGCAACAAGGCCCTTGCGATGTGATTGAGCAAATGTGCATATTAGAGTCAGGCGACTTACAGCTAAATGTGTACGACAAAAACGGCGAAACTTATGTAAATTCAACCTTTGCGTTAGATTCCGCTACGTTATTTACCGTTGACGACAATAATGTAGTGACCGAGTACCCTCTTCTACAAGACAACAATGCGTTTTACTGGAAGCATAAAACTACCTTGAACCAGCAACTTACTAAAGCGGGCGACACACAAAAACTGCGCGTTATTGCAGAGATTAAAGGTGGCAAATACATCAGCGAATTCACCACCAAAAAAAGTTAAGTTAACTAGGCTATTTAACCAGCTCCACTTTGTACAAGTCTTCGCGTCTGTCTTTGAGGTTCCGAACTGTACCTTCGCTATGAAGAATTTTTAATTTATCCATATCTAAGTCGCTGAACAGTAACATCTCAGTATTTGGCGTTGCTTCGTTTAGCGTCGCATCGTGCGGGAATGAAAAGTCTGAAGGGGTTAATACCGCTGACTGCGAATACTGAACATCTAAACTTTCCACTTCAGGTAAATTACCCACTGAGCCTGCAATCACTACATAACACTCATTTTCGATGGCTCGAGCTTGAGCGCAATGTCTAACTCTAAGGTAACTGTTTTTGGTGTCTGTCCAAAATGGTACAAACAGAATATCTAGGCCTTGTTTGGCTAATATTCGCGACAACTCCGGAAATTCAACGTCATAACAAATTTGTATTCCTACTCGTCCTGCATCCGTTTCAAATACTGCGATTTTATCGCCACCTTGGATAACCCAGTCGTTTTGTTCATGCGGTGTTATATGAATTTTTCGTTGCTCGTCTATTTTTCCGCTGCGATGACAGAGGTAACTGACATTATAAATTTTGTCGTCTTCGGCCAGTGGCATTGAACCGGTAATTATATTAGCGTTATATTCTACGGCCATGCGCGACATAGCGTTTTTAAAGGTTTCGGTAAACTCAGCTAAATACCGAATCGCTTCTGTTTGGTTGCTTTGTTCCGTAAGGCCCATTAGTGGCGCATTAAAAAACTCTGGAAACAAGATAAAGTCGCTTTGGTAGTCAGAAACCGTATCTACAAAGTACTCAACTTGTTTGAGCAATTCTTCTACTGATTCTACGCAACGCATTTGCCATTGCACCGCACCCACTCGCACAATAGATTTTGTAGATTCTATTACGGTATCGGTAGGTTCAAACATGATGTTGTTCCACTCTAATAAAGTAGCATAACCAACAGAGCCTTGATCTTCAGGTAGATATTTTTTTAATAGTCGTTTTACTTGGAAGTCGTTTGATAATTGAAAGCTTAAGATAGGGTCGTACAACTCTTTATGATCGACTTTTTCAATATATTCCGTTGGTGACATTTCACTGCTGTAATTGTGATACAGCGGAATTCGACCACCCGCTAAAATAGCCCTCAAGTTGTACTGTCTACACAGCTCTTTTCTTGCATCATATAAGCGTCGTCCTAACCTCATTCCTCGGTGAGTTGGCGATATCACTACATCTAATCCGTACAGCGCGTCTCCTTCTTCGTCAGAAAAAACACGGTCATGACCATCAACAATATCTTCGTAAGTGTGCGGATTGGAAAAGCGCGCATAGTCAACTTGAACGCTGAGCGCGATGCCCACTAATACGCCATCATCAACAATGCCAATTTGCCCTTCTGGGAACTGATCTATCAATCTAAAAATAGTATGTGACGGCCATGCACCTCCAAGGTCTGGATAAGCACGATCCATTAAAGTCTTAATTTCTGGATATTGACCTTTGGTAAGGTTACAGATCTCTAAATGCGTTTTCTCTGCCGCCATCATAGCTCCAATTAAAAAATTTTATCGATTGCTCAAATAGTAGAACAACTTTCTTTAGACCCTTAAATAAAACTCAGATCTTTCAAATATATATGGAGATATTATTGAAGAAATAAAGGTCTTAAATGTGTCCAATATTTTTACACATAAATCTGTTTGTTTTTAACACACCAGTGTAGTCAAGGGATTGCCATTTGGCGCTGATATTGCTTATCGAAGTGTAACTTTAAAGATAAATAGTTATTTGTACAAACAAGGACATAATAATAATGAAAATGTTAAAAACACTACTAACCACAGTAGTAGTATTTTTTGTTTTATCACTGCAAGTTAAAGCGGATGTAATTTTAACTGGTATGGGTGGTGAAAATGGACTCGGTGAAGTAGCTACACCGATGGTTGACGATGGTTCTAGTAATGAGTTGAACTTACCGTTTTTTGTTAACTTTTTTGGTGAAACTTATGAGTCGTTTTTTGTAAATACAAACGGAAACTTAAGTTTTGTTGGCGGATTCGATGACTTTGAAGGGTCTTCTTTTGACCAAGCAACTCTTCCTATAATTGCGCCATTCTGGGGCGATGTGGACATCACCTGCGGTGATGAGTTTTCAGAAAGTGATAGCTCTTCAACTGGCGAATGTGGAAACATATACATAGGTGCTCCGGCTGAAGGTGTTGTAGCGGTTACTTGGCACGAAGTTGCTGAATACGGTAACTCTGAGTCAGGTGAGCGAAATACTTTCCAAGCAGTTTTGATTGATCGTTCAGCCGATACTGGTACAGCGGGTGACTTTGACCTAGAGTTTCGTTATGAAACTTTAGATTGGGATGATCGTGCACAAGCAGGATTTGGCGCTGGTAACGGTTTCATTGACGACTGTCCAGACGGCGATTGTGAATGTCCAGGCGGTGACTGCGAAGAGTGTCCTGTAGAAGTATGTGGGCCGCCTAATTTTCCACAGAGCACTCAATTACCTCAAGCAACAGAAGTTACGCAAGTAGAAACTAGGTCAGAGCAAGCACCTATTTTAGAGGAAACGCCTGTATTAGAGGAAACGCCTGTTCTTGAAGAAGAGGAAACGCCAACTTCATATTCTTTGCCGGGTTCATTGACGGTTGACGTAGTTGATTTAGCAAATACATCAAATACTGGCGAAGAAGGTATTTGGAGCTTTTCATTCCGTGACGGTCAGTTCTTAGAGCCGGGCGTAACTCCTGAAAATCCAATTATGCCAATTTCTGAAGGTGAAGATGGTTGGGCATTTGACTTTGATGTTGATTTTGACGAAATCGTATTTATCGACCCTGACGTTGCCGTTGGTTACGACTACTTTGTTGATAGCGGCTCTAACTTTGCGTCAGTTATTTTACCTGACGGTTTTAATGCTAACTACGAGCTTTGGTTAATGGGTGCAAACGGCTGGGAATTTTCTCAGTTCTTAGATGCAAACTTCCGCCACTTCTTTGGACCTGATGGTGTTTCTCAATTCCGTATTTTAGGTATTGATACGTCAAATATGGTTGACCCTACTGACCCTAATGCGTTTGTTACTGGTCTATCATTCGTTGATGCTGGTAATCAACAAGTTCGCCAAGTAGCTCTTACTGAGTTTGTTCCTGATGCTACCAATGTTGATGAGCCTAACCCACTAATGCTGTTATTGGTTGGTTGTGGTTTTATTGCATTACAACGCAAAAGAAAACTAAAAGCAGCGTAATTTAACGTTATTAACAGAAAAGGAACTTCGGTTCCTTTTTTTATGCCTGAAATATAAGCGGTTCCACAATTTGCTTAATGAAAATAATGCAAACTCTCACTATAAATGCTAAAAACACCTCACTGACTTTACTTCGTCAAACAACAAAAATTACCTACCGAAGGGGCTCACATGAAATTTAAATTAAAGCACTTTGCATTAACGGCCATTGCCGCTAGCTTTTTAGTTGCTTGTTCTAAAGCACCAGAACAAAAAACCGATGCGTTAGGCTCGCCATTAACTGTTGAATACATTGGCGAAAAATCACGACTAGATATTTATCATCCGGTTGAATTAACTGCCGACTTAAGCCACTTGAGCAAAAAGCAGCAAGAAATGCTAGGCGTTCTAATTGACGCATCTGAAATTATGGATGACTTATTTTGGATGCAGGCATTTGGTGAAGATAAAGCCTCGTTTTTAGACAAAATTAAAGATCCAAAGGTTCGTGCCTTTGCTCAAATTAACTATGGGCCTTGGGACAGACTAAACGGCGACAAGCCATTTTTATCGGGTTACGCTGAAAAATTCCCTGGAGCTGAGTTTTACCCTGCGGATATGAGCAAAGCTGAATTTGAAAAGCTTAAGTTAGCCGACAAAGATGGTTTATATTCAATTATTGAGCGCAACAAAAAAGGTAAGCTTGAAATTGCTCCTTATCATCAAGAGTATCAAGGTGAAATGCGTCGCGCGGCTTCGTTGTTAATAACAGCAGCTTCTTATGCAGAAGATGAAGAATTCAAAAATTACCTAACCATGCGTGCAGAAGCGCTTGTTACTGACGAGTATCAAGCTTCAGATTTTGCTTGGATGGATATGAAGAACAACCCAATTGATGTTGTCATTGGCCCTATTGAAACTTATGAAGATCAGCTGTTTGGTTATCGTGCCGCATTTGAATCTTATGTTCTTGTTAAAGACATGAGCTGGAGCGAGCGATTAGCAAAATACGCAGCTTACTTACCAGAATTACAGCAAGGTTTACCTGTACCTGCCAAATACAAAGCTGAAACGCCAGGATCTGATGCAGACTTAAACGCCTATGACGTTATTTATTACGCGGGCCATTCAAATGCCGGCAGTAAAACAATTGCGATTAACTTACCAAATGATGAAGAAGTTCAGCTTAAAAAAGGCACCCGTCGCCTGCAGTTGAAAAATGCTATGCAAGCTAAGTTTGATCACATATTAGTACCTATTGCAGAGCAACTGATTGTTCCTGAACAACGTAAAAACATAACGTTTACGGCGTTTTTTGCAAATACCATGTTCCATGAAGTTGCCCACGGATTAGGCATCAAACAAGTTATTGGTACAGGTCAAACTGTACGTGGCGCGTTAAAAGAACATGCTTCAGCACTTGAAGAAGGCAAAGCAGACATTTTAGGTTTGTACATGATTCGTCAATTACTTGAAAAAGGCGCTATTGATGAGGGAACACTTGAAGATTATTACACTACCTTCATGGCGGGCATTTTCCGTTCAGTTCGTTTTGGTGCGAGTTCAGCTCACGGTAAAGCAAACATGGTTCGTTTTAACTACTTTAAAGAACAAGGCGCATTCAGCCGTGACGAACAAGGCTTTTACAGCGTAGACATTGAAAAAATGAAAACGGCAATTGACGGCTTATCTAATATTATCTTAAAGCTACAAGGTGATGGCGATTATGACGGTGTTGCGAAATTAGTAGCCGAAAAAGGACTAATTAACGCAGACCTTCAGGCTGATTTAGCTAAATTGACTAAAGCCAACATCCCTGTGGATATTACCTTCAAACAAGGCAAGCAAGTATTAGGGCTTTAATCACCCAAATCTAATTAGTTTACCTATTTTCTAAGCCTTCCTCGGAAGGCTTTTTTATTGTCTAAAACTCGTTCTGTTTAAAACCTTTACAACTTGAACAAAAAACAAACAGCAAGTGTCTGAAATATTTACACTTTTATTTGTCATGCTTCTTTTGAACAAAAAAAGCATGACCAAACCACATTAAAAACAACAACTTACAATCAAATCCTGATCCTTAATATCTGTGGCCTAAAATTTGCTCAGGTGATACCAGACAAATTCAAACAATCACATTTACTAAAGGGATTTTCATAATGAAAAAACAATCGCTTTCCTTACTTGCAGGTTTAATTATTGGTGCCTCGCCAATGTTAGCAACTGCTGATCCTATTCTTACAGGTTTTAACCACGTAGGTTTAGATGCCAATATTTCTGAAGACTTTGGCAGCGAAGTTCATGGTCCATATGGCGGTTATGCTTATACGCACCAATTTCTAGGTAACTATTTGATGAATGGCACTGAATACAGCCATTTTAATATTGGTGTAAATGGATCAGTTGGTTTAATAGAAGCAAGCAATGGGTTTGGTTGGGGTGTTGCAAATTTTGATGCTGCGTTTACACCTTTTTTAAGTTCAATTGATACATTCTGTAATGATTGCGGCTCTATTTATATGGGCATGAGCGATGACAGAACTACAACAGCTATAACTTGGTCTAACGTAGCTCAAGCTATGGGTGACAGCGATGCCAGAAACACTTTTCAAATGGTTGTTATAGATCGTAGCGGTATGCCAATACCGGGCAACTCGGGTGGATTGGGCGGTATAGGTCCACAGGACCTACCTTTAGTATCGGATTTTGATGTTGAATTCAGATATGGTGAGCTTTCTTGGAATGGTTTAAATGGCGGCGCTGGCGATACAGTTGCATTTGCGGGTATTGTGCCTGATGCTAATGATATTTCTAGTATCGTTCACTTACCAGGCTCAGGTACACCAGATGTAAATGAGTTAGCTAATACTACAAATGTTGAAGGCGGAGAAGCTGGCGTTTGGCGTTTTGAATATCGCAACGGTGAACTTCAAGATCCTGGTTTTAGTGCACCAACTCCAACTGGTAGTACAGGTACTGGTACCGCTGATGACCCATTTATGCCAATTGAAAACGACTCGGATCTTCCTGGTTGGGCGTTTGAAATAATCGTAGGTCCAGAAGAAGTTGTATTTATAGACCCTGAAGTGGCTATTGGTTATGACTACTATGTAGACAATGGTGAAAACTTTGCGTCAGTTATTTTACCGACTGGTTTTGACGATAACTTATTTGATCTATGGTTATTAGATGCAAATGGAGACTGGATACGTCAAGGCGACCTATTAACTGGTGGCGTTGAATACTTCTTTGGTCCGGATGGTGTATCTGCGTTTAGAATCATGGGTATTGATATTACTGGTATGCTTGATCCTACTGACCCAACTGCTTTTGTAACGGGTGTTTCATTTGTTGATAATGGCTCAGGCCAACCTCAACAACAATCTATTCGCCAAGTAGCAATTGCACAAGAAGTTAACGATGTAAGCGAACCAAACGGTTTAGCTTTAATGCTATTAGCATTAGGTGGAATTGTTGCGATGTCACGTCGTAAAAAGAAATGCATCGCATAAGCTACATATAGTTTATTTCGCCAAGTAATTCCTTATGAGTTACTTGGTTGCGAGACTAAATTGAAGTATAAAGGGGCTTGTCCCCTTTTTTAATGGATTAAATATGAAGTACACATTCATCACTCCCCTACTTATCGCTATTCTAAGCTTTAGCAACTTTGCATTTGCAAGCAACCAAGCAAACGATTCTCAACCACGTGGGTTCGGAAATTGGCAGTTAATTTGTGATAAAAAGCCTTGTTTCATTAATCAGTCTTTAATTGCATCAAATGGCAAAAAATCTGGCATTGTTGGATCTTTAAATATTACTCGCATTCAAAATGACAGAACCATGTTAACTATTAAGTTAAGTAAAAATGCCCTTCAGAGCGCAGGTATTGGAATAAAGGTTGATAATAATAAAGACACCCGAGTAAAAATATTGGGTTGTGACGCAAGAGTTTGTCAAACCAACGTTTTAGTTGATGAGCAATTGCAGTCTGAGTTTGAAAGTGGCAGAGCGCTACGCATTGTTTATTTTGACAACAACACCAAAAAGCAAGTCACCTTACCTTTTACCCTTAATGGATACTCAGAAGCCTTTAAGGCGATGAATTAGTCTAGTATTTTTAATTCCTGTAATAAATTTGTTCAAAGTTCTGTAATTTTTGATTAAATTATCGTAGCTTGTTTTTTGGACATAACAATTACAATAAGGTTTTAAAATGGACAACGCATCAACTTCGGTAATGCAGCGAATTTTAAATAAAGTAGAGATCTGGGGTAATAAATTACCAGATCCCGCTGCATTATTTATCTCTTTACTGGCAATAGTTTGGGTTTTATCTTGGGCGCTTTCGGGAATCGATTTTAACGTAATAGACCCTCGCTCTGGCCAAGATCTGGTTATCAATAATCAGCTTGCTGGGGATGCAATGACCCAGTTTTTCTCTTCTATCGTGACCAACTTTTCACACTTCCATCCCGTTGGCGTTGTATTAGTAGCAATGCTAGGTATAGGCGTTGCTGAATACTCTGGATTTATCAATGCTGGCTTAAGAGCTTTATTGTCAGTCACAGCTAAATGGCTTTTAACGCCAATGATTATTCTTATTGGTATAGTTAGTCACTCCGCCGTGGATGCTGGTTATGTATTAGTAATACCTCTTGGTGGTGTTATCTTTTATGCGGCAGGCCGTCACCCATTAGCTGGTATTGCAGCTGCATTTGCCGGTGTATCCGGTGGCTTTTCTGCTAACTTTGTTCCTTCTGCTTTAGACCCAATGTTGCAAGGTATATCGCAGGCCGGCGCTCAGTTATTGGATCCTACAATTACGTTAAACCCATTAAATAATTACTTCTTCACTACTGTCTCCTCTATTTTAATTACCGGTTTAGGTTGGTTTATAACCGATAAAATCGTGGAGCCTAAGCTGCAAGCAAATAAGTTAGACGGTGACCTATCTGATTTACCTACTATGGATCCTCTTACGGACAAAGAACGCAAAGCATTACGTTTTGCACTAGCGTCTATTGTTGCTAGTTTTGTGGTGCTTTTGGTTACAGCGTCTTATGAGACATCTCCATGGCGAGCAGAAGATGGTTCATTAACCTCTTTCACTGCACCTTTAATGAAGTCAATTGTGCCATTAATATTCCTATTGTTTTTAATACCGGGCTTAGTCTACGGCGTGGCTATTGGTAGCATCAAAAACAGTAAACAGTTTATTGAGGGGATGAGTAAAGCAATGTCTGGCATGGGCTATTATTTGGTCATCATGTTTTTTATTGCACAGTTTATTTATGCTTTTGGGCAATCTAACTTAGGTATATTACTAGCGGTCAAAGGCGCTGGATTCTTAAAAGCGCTTGCGTTACCTGGTGGCGTAACCATTGCGGGCATTATTTTCCTAACCGGATTTATTAACTTATTTGTTGGTTCAGCATCGGCAAAGTGGGCTCTGTTAGCGCCTATATTTATACCAATGTTAATGCAGTTAGGTATTTCGCCAGATTTAGCACAGGCGGCTTATCGTATTGGCGACTCGAGTACTAATATCATTACTCCTTTAATGCCGTACTTCCCATTAGTGGTGGTATTTTGCCAACGCTATGTTAAAAATGCCGGAATAGGTACGCTAACCGCCATGATGTTACCGTTCTCTGTTTGTTTCTTAATTGCATGGACACTGTTTTTGTTAGCTTATTGGGGGTTAGATATTCCACTGGGTATCCAAGCTAGCTACGACTATGCGCCAAGCAAATAAACAAGGCCTATAGTTTAATCCGTTAACTATATAAATATTAGGTGCTTTTCAATTCTTGATTAGCACCTTTTTTTTACTCTCTAACTTCCTTTAAAGTTAAAACTTATAGCGCATGGAAAAAGTCATATTCCTAGGCTCTAATGATGGCGTACCTGGAGTTTCATTGCCCTTACCTCTTGCTCGGATAGGATAGAGCTTGTCTTCATCCCAAACATTATTGATGGCAAAAACGAAATTTAGGTTTTTATTGTAGGCCCACTTTGCAGAAAGGTTTCCCCAATCTAATCCAGACTCTTTTGAATTAGTCCAAGGCGCCCACCAGCTGCTCAGAATGACATGCTGATAAGATAAACTCACCTCGTCACTTGCTCGCCAAAATCCTTGATACCGGAAAATACCTTCAGGTAAGCCATTAGCTTTTAAATTGTTTTCTGATCCTGCAACCGGTGACTTCATTCCTAACTCAAACCCATCGGCACTAACAACGTCGTGTGTGCTATAGGATATTTGATGCCGCCAATTATTTCGCTTCCAGTTAGCTAATGCTTCTAGCCCTCTAATCTTAAGTACCCCAGGTTGATTCGCATAATAAAAAACGCCTCCCCAATTACCAACAAAATCAGAGCCAATAGCTGCACCGGGTGTGCCATTACGAGTTGATAAGGTGAGTATGTAATTGTTGATTTCATTGGAAAAGGCAGTGACTTCATAACTTAGGTATTTATCTACCACCCCTTTAACTGAAAATTCAAAACTACGAATTGTTTCAGCACGTGGTGACTCCGCATTGGTCACCGCTAGCCCAGTAGTAGAAGATGTCATGCCGGAGCTTTCTAAATACATCAGGTTATTTTCAGATAATAAACCATCGCCTAAAAAGCCACCCGTGTAGTGAACCCCGGGCGGACCGTTAAAACCTCGTTGATAAGTAAGGCGGTATACATTGCTGCTAGGATCACGTTGATATGTCAAACTCATTCGAGGCGTAAATTGCTTACCCCAGTTGTGGTTATAGTCATTTCGAAAACTAAGGTTCGCCTGCCACGATGAAGACCAAATAGCATTTATTTCGCCTAGTATGGCTTTATTGGTGTAGCTACTAGGAAAGAGCCATGTGTTGGTTTTGTTCACATTGTCCGACAAGTCCGATGTTTTGTTAACAATAAAATTATCGCCTTGCCAATTTTTACTACCCGTTTTTATATGCTCCAGCTCAGCCGCCAATAACCAACTTATCCCTTGATTATTCTCCCGTGTATAGAGCCTAGCTTGAGCAAAAGTACGTTGTTCATTAGCCCCTGCCGTTGTTTGCCCGGAATACCGGTCGTATAGTGCATAATCATCATTTTGAAAATTTGCTAATAACTTTATCGTGAGTTCATTATTTAATGGATAATAAATATCGCCCGCAATAATAGACAAGCGTTGCTCAACTTGGTCTCTATCTTTGGTCCAGTTGTACAAGTCTCTTTTTTGTTGATGGTGCTGAAACCAAAGGGTCCAGTCAAAATCAGATACCCTAGCTAGCATTCTAATTGACTCAGCATTGTTCAACTTTGTGCCTCGATCTGCCGCAACTGAAGGGTGTGAAGAGTCACCTTCCATAACCTCATTTGCCCAACCATTGTGCGGTAACGAAAAACCGTCTAGCGCTTGTGCGGAACCAATAAATTGATAATTAAGGCCATTGTGTTTTAGGCCTGTCATGCCGCTAACTGATTGCCATCCTGCCTCTCCAGCCGCAATGTTTACTTCACTTTCTTCCACTAGCTTGGTGATAACATTAATTACGCCCATTTGTGCGCCCTGACCAAGAGTGACACTGCCTGGACCACGAATAACTTCAATTCGCTCTATATAATCCAAACCAATCCCGTTTAATACACTATCCGCAGGGCCCCAAAACCAGTCAGCATTTATTCTCACACCATCAATGAGTAACAGAACCTTACTGTTGTTGTCAGGCGCGAGACCTCTAAATGAAGCGATAGTGTCGTCTTTGTCTTCTGCTTTAAAATACCCAGGTACATAAATATTAAGAAGGTCACTTAAGGACCGTCCATTCACTAATTCAATATCACTTTGGCTAATAATGGTGACTGAGGATGGTACAAAGTTTTGCCTCGATTCTGTGCCAGCACTTACGCTTACTTTAATGTTCAATAGCTCTTCTAAACTCATTTCAAAATAGTCTATTTTGTCTGCTGCAACTTGCGCTTTGCTTGGCTCGGCTTTAACGACTAAAGAAATGGAAAACAAACATAGTAAAAATGTCACAGACAATATTATTAAAACAGTTTTTAATGAGAGGCGAACGGTTTTTATCATAAAGTTTCGCTAAAAGAATACGTTAACTTTAATAGTAGGAAATGATTGCCGTTTTACAAATTTCAATATCGGTACAGCGGCTCGACCAGTATTAGTTCATTGATATTTATACAAATTCCACACACAGAAAATGTTCTTTTTTTGGACAGCCGAGTCTGCTAGATTACATCTAATTATAACTCGTTGGTTATCAGCTCTTTTATGGGCGTTAGTCTAAAAATAAGGACATATCATGAGAATTTCGCAGACCGTTTGTTTATTGGCTTTCGCCTTGGTTACAGAAAATGTAGCCGCTGATACATTGATACATGCTGGACGCTTAATTAAAGCGAACAATTCCAATGTCAAAACAGAAGTCACGGTAGTCATTGATGGCAATAAAATAAAAGCCATTGAAAGCGGTTATAAAACGCCGTCAAACGCAGACACCGTCATTGATTTAAAAGACTACACCGTCATGCCAGGTTTAATGGACATGCACACTCACATTAGCTCTCAGCATAATGGATTAGCAAGCTATCTTGAAGGTTTTAAACTTAATGAAGCTGACTATGCATTAAAAGGTGTGGTTTACGCTCAAAAGACTCTAGATGCTGGCTTCACAACTGTTAGAAATTTAGGCGATAGTTACAACGTGACTGTGGCGCTAAAAAAAGCCGTAAATAGTGGAATGATTAACGGACCGAGAATTTACACTGCAGCAAAATCTATTGCCACTACTGGCGGACACGCTGATCCTACCAATGGTCGAGCGATGAGTATTACCGGAGATCCAGGCCCTAAAGAAGGCGTGATCAATGGCATTGCAGAAGCACGAAAAGCCGTAAGACAACGTTACAAAGATGGTGCTGACTTAATAAAAATTACCGCAACAGGCGGTGTACTTAGTGTAGCAAAAAGCGGTCAGAACCCACAGTTTATGACCGATGAACTTGAAGCCATTGTTGAAACAGCAAAAGATTATGGCATGACGGTTGCCGTTCATGCGCACGGTAAAGAAGGCATGAAGCGCGCCATTGAAGCTGGTGTAGATTCTATTGAACATGGCACATTCATGGACGATGAAATATTTAAATTAATGAAAAAGCATAATACCTACTATGTGCCAACGGTAATGGCTGGAAATTGGGTCGCAGAAAAGGCAAAAATTGACGGCTTTTTTCCTGCGCTAGTAAGACCTAAAGCGGCGGCAATAGGACCACTCATTGAAAAAACATTTGGCCGGGCTTATTTAGCTGGCGTTAACATTGCGTTTGGTACTGACTCCGGCGTTTCAGCTCACGGCGATAATGGTTTGGAATTTGAGCTTATGGTTAGAGCAGGCATGAAGCCTATTGATGCAATTAGAAGCGCGACGTTTCATGGTGCTAAACTTCTCAACATCCTTGACGAGGTAGGCACTATTGAAAAGAATAAACTTGCTGATATTGTGGCCGTCAAAGGCAACCCGCTTAAAAATATAGCACTAATGAGAAACGTCAACTTTGTAATGAAAGACGGCAAGGTTTATAAATTTAATCAATAAAACCATCCGTCATGCTATTGAGAGGTTAGGAAAGCTTTCTAACCTCTATAATACTCGTGCCAGTGTCTTCACTTGATATGACAATTTCCACCTCTTCGTTAAAGTAAGTGGCCCCACCAATAATTAGTCCCTTTGCTAGTGGTTCTAAGCTATTTTCTGAGATATACCTCATTTTTATATGAGTTGGTGATTCTTCAATTGTCTTGAAGTCTGGTAATTGAGCGTCAGGGTAAAGCTTTTGGACTTCCACGTGAATGTTTGAGTCTAGAATCGACAACACTTCTATCACCGATTTTTTTCCTCGCACAGCCTGGGGATGATACTCAGCTAATTTAAGAAATAAATAGACGCCAAAGCTCTCGACTAATTCACCCACAGGAATGCCAGTATGAGCAGAGAGTGTCGTAACAATAGCGACAACTTCACCCGGAGAATAAAAGCCAACTGAGGTATAAATTGCTTTAGACTCTAGGTTTGCTTCTTCGAGTACTGTTTCTGTTAACTCTAAACCTACCTCTTGTTCCATCATTTCAATTAAATTAGTGAAAATAACGCCTAACATATAATTCCTCCGCTCTAAGTATTTATGAGTGTAGACGAAATAAAATTAAAACATTAATCGAGCGTGTCAGATTATTGATGTGTTAAACTATGCTTAATTAGAAAAACATCATTCAAAAAAGTTGAAGTAGCGAACACTATGCAAGGTAATTTATTTGTTGTTTCGTCACCAAGTGGTGCCGGAAAGTCCAGTTTAATTTCAGCGTTATTAGAACGTCATAACGATATGAAAGTATCGGTGTCACACACCACTCGCCAGCCTAGACCGGGCGAAGAAAATGAAGTTCATTATCACTTTACGAACGTTGAAGCCTTTAAAGATTTAATATCAAAAGACGGCTTTTATGAATGGGCAGAAGTGTTTGGTAATTATTACGGCACTTCTAAACAGGCGATTCAGGATCAGCTAGATCAAGGCATTGATGTATTTTTAGATATCGACTGGCAAGGTGCGCAACAAATGCGTGAAATTCGCCCGGACATCATTACTCTATTTATTTTGCCTCCTTCTAGAGAAGAATTAGAAAGTCGTTTGAACAAACGTGGCCAAGACAGTGCCGAAGTTATTGCTAAACGCATGTCACAGGCACAAAGTGAAATGTCTCACTATAATGAATATGACTTTTTGTTAATTAATGATGATTTTGAAGAAACACTTAATAACTTTGAAAAAATAGTGCTAACTCATCGCTTAAAAACAAAGAATCAGTACAGTAAAAACAGTCAACTGCTCACTCAGCTATTGGCTAAAAGCTAACCTTGGTGTAATATTACGCCCCTTAATATTTTTTTGCCTCATTGGAGATACTGAATGGCTCGCGTAACTGTTGAAGACGCTGTTGAAAAAGTAGGAAATCGTTTTGATTTAATTTTGGTTGCTGCTCGTCGTGCACGTCAATTAGCAACTCAAGGTAAAGAGCCTCTTGTTGACGCTGGCAATGATAAGCCAACTGTTACTGCACTTCGCGAAATTGAAGCTGGTTTAATCACCAACGACGTAATGGATCGCCAAGATAACGAAGCTGAAACAGTTCGTGAAGCAGAAGAAATGGCAGCCGTTGCTGCAATCGTTGGTAACGAATAAGTAACAAACGAGCAATTTCTTTATAGCCAACATGTTTTTTTAACGTGTTGGCTTTCCTTCCTAATTTTCTTTAGTTTATACTCAATTCCTATCTAATCGTTTTTTACTGAGTCGTTCGGTGTATTTATTTGAAGGTTTAAAACAACAAATTTCGGCCTATTTGCCGCCAGAGCAAGTTGCTATTGTGCAACGTGCCTATGTAGTTGCGCGTGACGCCCATGATGGCCAAATGCGATCAAGTGGTGATCCTTATATTACTCACCCTGTCGCTGTGACTGTTTTACTTGCAAATATGAAGCTAGATCATGAAACATTATCTGCTGCTTTAATGCATGACGTTATTGAAGACACGCCTGTTTCTAAAAAAGATTTAGCCGATGAGTTTGGCGATACCATTGCTGACTTAGTTGAAGGTGTATCAAAACTCGATAAGCTTCACTTTAAAGACAAAAAAGAATTCCAAGCTGAAAACTTCCGCAAAATGGTTATGGCCATGACGCAGGATATTCGCGTTATTCTAATAAAGCTTGCTGACCGAACCCACAACATGCGAACACTTGGGGCTTTACGACCAGATAAGAAACGTCGTATTGCCAAAGAAACCTTAGAAATATACGCCCCAATTGCCAATCGACTTGGTATCCACGAATTTAAAAACGAACTAGAAAATTTAGGCTTTGAAGCGCTTTATCCAATGCGTTCTAGAGCCCTAGAAAATGCAGTAAAGCAAGCTCGTGGTAACCGTAAAGAAATCATTCATAACATCCAGTCAGAAATTGAAACTCGCCTAGCAGAAGTAGGTATTCCTGGTGATGTTAAAGGCCGTGAAAAGCACTTATTTAGTATCTACAGAAAAATGTTAAACAAAGAGCTAATGTTTAACGAAGTTATGGATATCTACGCCTTTAGAATAATGGTTGATGACATAGACACGTGTTATCGAGTGTTTGGCGTAATGCACAACCTTTACAAGCCAATTGAAACCAGATTTAAAGATTATATTGCTATTCCAAAATCGAATGGCTATCAGTCTCTGCATACGTCTCTTATTGGTCCTCATGGTATTCCAATTGAAATCCAAATTCGTACCAAAGAAATGGACGATTTGGCGGACAAAGGGATTGCAGCCCACTGGGCATACAAAGGTGCTGGCGATAAAACTGGTAACACGGCACAACAACGTGCACGTCAATGGATGCAAACCTTACTTGAGCTACAACAAAGTGCAGGTTCGTCATTTGAATTTATAGAAAACGTTAAAACGGAAATGTTCCCAGAAGAAATTTATGTATTTACCCCAGATGGAAAAATTCATGAATTACCAATGGGTGCAACACCTGTAGATTTTGCTTATTCAGTTCATACCGACGTTGGCAATACTTGTGTTGGTGCTAAGGTTGATCGCAAACCACACCCTTTAAGTCGACCATTAGATACAGGTCAGACGGTAGAAATTATTACTTCGCCTAATGTGAAGCCTAACGCCAACTGGCTAAACTTTGTGGTCACGGCCAAAGCCAGACTTGGTATTAGAAACTACCTAAAACATCAGCGTGCCAATGAGGCCATAAACCTTGGTCGTCGACTATTAAAGTCAGCATTAGGTGAAACACAAATTGAACAAGTAGAACCAGAAGATATGATTAAGCTTTTGGCCGATTTCAATTTAAATACCATTGAAGATCTATATAGGGAAATTGGCTTAGGTAACTTAATGGGATTGACCATAAGTAACCGCTTACTTAATTCTGATAAAGAGCATGCAGACAAAGTAGATCATACACCTATTGCAGGTGCAAAAGGTATGTTGGTTACTTATAGCAAGTGTTGTCACCCAATACCTGGTGATGAAATTGTTGCTCACGTTTCACAAGGTAAAGGCTTAACTATTCACAGAGAAGACTGTCCTAACTGTCGTAACTGGGAAAAAGACGCCGCTAAATTCTTTAAAGTTAAATGGGACGACGCTTCCGATAGAGAGTACGTAACTACTTTAAAAATAGAATTGATCAATCATCAAGGTGCACTTGCAAAAGTAACGCACTTAATCTCAAAGAGTAACTCCAACGTAGAACATATATTTACAGAAGAAAAAGAATCAAATATATATGCTATTACGGCTGATGTGACGGTTAAAAACCGAGTTCATTTAGCACGAGTTATAAAAAAATTAAGAACTATGCCGGACGTCCAACGGATAAGCCGCAAGTAGTTCAGTCAACAGGATTTCACCATGACACGTATTGTTATTAACACAGATGCGGCACCTGCCGCTATTGGCACTTATAATCAAGCGATTAAAGTAGGCACCACGGTTTACCTTTCTGGTCAAATTCCACTGGTTCCAGAAACCATGGAAGTTGTCTCAGAAGATTTTGAAGCGCAAGCAGAGCAAGTTTTTAAAAACCTGACTGCAGTTTGTGAGGCCTCTGGCGGCTCAATTGAAGATGCCGTGAAGCTCAATATTTTCCTAACTGATCTTGGTCAGTTCGCCAAAGTAAATGAAATTATGGCGAAGTATGTGGCCGAACCATTCCCAGCAAGAGCTGCAGTTCAAGTTTCAGCGTTGCCTAAAGGCGTGCAAATTGAAATTGATGGTATTTTAGAGCTATCTGACGTTTAAGCATTATTAGGAACAAACATGACACCGGAACGCTTTAAACGTATTACTGAAATACTCGACAAACGTCAGCCTGATTTAACGGTTTGTATGGAACAAGTCCATAAGACTCATAACTTATCAGCCATTATAAGAACTGCTGACGCCATTGGTATTCATAATATCCATGCGATATACACGACTGAAAGCCGTTGGTTATCTGGTGGTCGTGCTTCGGGCAGTCAAAAGTGGGTAAAAGTGACTGAACAGCCTGATACGGCAACAGCAATAAAACAGTTTAAAGCGCAAGGTATGCAAGTCTTAGCCACTAATCTATCTGATAGAGCTAA
Organism: Psychrosphaera haliotis; assembly: GCF_039523615.1. Classification (NCBI taxonomy): domain Bacteria; kingdom Pseudomonadati; phylum Pseudomonadota; class Gammaproteobacteria; order Alteromonadales; family Pseudoalteromonadaceae; genus Psychrosphaera; species Psychrosphaera haliotis. The sequence goes on from NZ_BAAAFQ010000004.1 coordinate 817,582, forward strand.
AGACTTTCGCGAAATTGATTATACAAAACCTACTGCACTTATTTTGGGCCAAGAACGTGACGGTATTTCAGATGAAGCACTAGAGCTAGCTGACCATCATGTTGTAGTACCAATGTTTGGTATGGTTGAGTCATTAAATGTGAGTGTCGCTGGTGCGTTAATTATGTATGAAGCGCAGCGCCAACGCTTAGTGGCTGGTATGTACGACAAACCAGTAATTAGCGAAAAAATACGTCATCAAATGTTATTTGAAGGCGGGCACCCAATTTATGCCGAGTTATGTGTAAGAACAGAAACTCCTTATCCACCGTTGGATGAAGACGGCCAGATTGATGCACCAAAATCTTGGTATACAGAATTAAAAGATAAATATAATCTATTACCTGCGGGTAAAAAGTCACGTCGTGTTGATTTTACGCATACGGATCAGACATTTGAGTTTGAACCAAACTCTATTGCCGATAAATGTAACTAATGGAATAACATGGCGCTAACGTCCTTATCTTCAGTGCCAATTACCACACTTAAAGGTGTTGGCCCTAAAGTCGCAGAAAAACTAACAAAACTTGGCATTCATAATATTGAAGATGCCCTGTTTCACCTACCTTTGCGCTATGAAGATCGCAGCCGTATTTACCCAATCGCAAATACCGTAGTTGGCACCCATGTGGCAGTGGTAGGGCAAGTCACATCTTGCAATATCCAGTTTGGCCGAAAACGCATGTTAGTCGTTAAAATTGGCGATTCGACTGGCGGCATGACGTTACGTTTTTTTAACTTTTCCGCAGCCCAAAAAAACTCATTAGAAGATGGCACTTGGATAAAGTGTTTTGGTGAGATCAGAGGCGGCAAATTTGGACCAGAAATTCTTCACCCTGATTACGTTAAAATCGACGGCCCTGACGACATAAATGTAGACGAGTCTTTAACGCCCGTTTATCCAACTACTGAAGGCGTAAAGCAAGCTTCCCTTAGAAGTATTACTGAACAAGCCCTGTCTCGATTAGAAAAGTATAGGGTTGAAGAGCTGATCCCCTTTGAAAGACTACCAAATAGCTATTCACTAGTTAAGGCGCTGCAAATTTGTCATCGCCCGCCCATTGATACTGACGTGTCATTGCTGGAACTGGGGACTCATCCGGCCCAGCAACGTTTAGCGTTTGAAGAGTTATGCGCATACCAATCAAGTATGTTGCACCTAAAAAAAGACACTCAGCAAGTGTCAGCAGTGCCATTTCCAAAAGAAAACGACTATGTAGATCAGTTTTTAAGTTCACTTCCTTTTTCGCCTACTAGTGCTCAACAACGGGTTGTTGCAGATATTACCAACGACCTTGCAAAGCCATTGCCAATGATGCGACTAGTGCAAGGTGATGTAGGCTCTGGTAAAACTTTAGTGGCCGCTTTGTCGGCATTAACCGTTATAGCCCAAGGTTATCAAGTGGCTTTAATGGCACCCACTGAAATATTAGCAGAGCAACATGCCCACAGTTTTAAGGCTTGGTTTGAACCACTAGGGATTAACGTCGCCTGGTTAGCCGGTAAGTCAAAAGTAGCAGAAAAACGAGCGGCATTAGAAGTAATTGGCGATGGCTCAGCACAAATGGTCGTAGGTACTCACGCCATTTTTCAAGACCAAGTAGAGTTTTCAAAACTCGCCTTAATCATTATTGATGAACAGCACCGCTTTGGCGTGCATCAAAGGCTGTCATTAAGAAACAAAGGCGCTATTCATACTCAAGGTACAGTGATGTATCCGCACCAACTGGTAATGACGGCAACGCCTATTCCTAGAACCTTAGCAATGACAGCCTACGCTGACTTAGATTGCTCCATTATTGATGAGTTACCACCAGGTAGAACACCTATAACGACCGTTGTAATACCAGATACTAAACGGGATAAAGTAATTGAACGCGTTGAACACGTTTGCCTTACTACGGGCCAGCAAGCCTACTGGGTTTGCACGCTTGTAGAAGAGAGCGAAGCATTACAATGCCAGGCAGCTGAAGATGCCGCCGTAGAATTGAAAGAGCTATTACCAGAGCTAACGATAGGCTTGGTGCATGGCCGCATGAAGGCCGATGAAAAACAGGCTGTTATGCAAGCGTTTAAGAATGGTGATGTTAATTTGCTGGTTGCGACTACCGTTATAGAAGTAGGCGTTGATGTTCCTAATGCCAGTCTTATGATCATAGAAAACCCAGAACGACTTGGTTTAGCCCAATTGCATCAACTCCGAGGACGTGTTGGCCGAGGTGCTTTACAGTCTCATTGTGTTTTACTTTATCATTCACCGTTGTCTCATACTGCACAGCAACGTTTAGCTGTTTTGAGAGACTCTAACGACGGCTTTGTTATTTCAGAAAAAGATTTAGAAATAAGAGGCGCGGGCGAAATCCTAGGCACACGCCAAACAGGAGTCGCGGCTTTTAAGGTCGCAGACTTAGAACGAGACGCAATATTATGTGAACAAGCTATATTGGTAGCACAGGATTTATTATTGTCACAACCAGAAAAAATTAACTCATTAATTGCTCGTTGGTTAGGAGAAAAACAACTTTATGGTAATGCCTAAGGTTGATATATTCGATTATATAAACAATACTTTAAGTTCGTCGTTGAAGTATTTCACGTTAAATAACAGTCTTATTAAAAAATAATAAAGTAGAGGTTCATGAAAAAAGTTCTTATTGTTGAGGACAGTTTACCCATTGTGGCGCTGCACAAGAACATAGCTATTAAAGCGGGACTTGAACCAGTTATAGCGATGACATTTAGTGAAGTAAAAGCTTTATCAAGCCAATTTGATGATTTTTTCTGCGCTATTATCGACTACAGCTTACCCGATGCGCCAAACGGCGAAGCCATAGATTTTATTCTAGACGCAAAAGTTCCAAGCATAGTAATGACGGGTATGCTAGATGACAAAATACGTGAGCACATCCTCGAATTACCTGTTATTGATTATATTACAAAAGAAAGTAAACAAGCCTTTCATTACCTCCTCTCGTTGTTAAAAAAACTTCAGACCAATAACAATGTAAAAGTCCTTGTCGTTGACGACGCTAGTAGTGCTCGAGCCTATGTTCGAGGCTTATTACTCCGTCATAATTTTGATGTATTGTTAGCAAACTCAGGTAAATCCGCTCTTAATGTTCTTAAAAACAATCCAGATATTAAGCTGGTTATTACTGATAAAGAAATGCCACACATGGATGGCATTGAACTTTGTAATCAAATTAGAGCGACCCATACAAAAGATGATGTAAGCATTATTGGCATCTCTGCAAATAGCTCTCAATCTCTTACGGCTAAATTTATAAAAAATGGCGCCAACGACTTTTTACAAAAACCATTTTGTTTGGAGGAGTTTTATTGCCGAGTTATACAAAATATAGAGTATGTTCAAAGTATTGATATAATTAGAAAACAAGCTAACACTGACTATTTGACTGATTTGGCTAATCGCCGTTATTACTTTAATAGCGCCCAACCAATTATGGATAGTTTGGATACAAGTACAGTCGCGATGATGGATATTGATGATTTCAAGTCCATTAATGACAATTATGGCCATGACGCTGGCGATATTGTTTTAAAAACTATTTCTAGTTTAATCCAGTTACACTTTGAACCTAAGTACCTTGCAGCGAGATTAGGTGGTGAGGAATTCAGTGTTTATTTTCATGACTTGGAACTCGAAAAAGCGGTCAAAATGCTAGAAAGTTTTAGGCAGGAATTAGAAAAAACTAAAATTAATGTAGGCTGTGAAATCATCACTTGCACTGTTAGTATTGGCGTGTGCCAAGATAAAAAAGATAAGTTAGATAGTTTACTTATACTTGCAGATCAAAAATTATATACGGCAAAAGAAACAGGCAAAAACAAAGTGGTCTTTTAACAACACCACTTTCATCTTCATTAAAAACAAGCAAATCAACCTAAAATATACTTACTCTGTCTCTGCGCCTTTTTTACTTTCCAATAACGCTTTTAATTCAGACACTTCTTTTTCTAATAAATCTAACTTAGCTCGTGTTCTTGCCAATACTTGGGTTTGAACATCAAACTCTTCTCTACTAACAACATCTAACTGCGACAATTTATTTTGTAGAATCGTTTTTACTTTTTCTTCTGCGTTGTCCGCCATCGTCTTAACACCTGCAGGTAATGAATCTGCAACTTGTGAAGCAAACTGCTCTATTTTTTTAGCGTCAATCATCTTTAACCCTTAATTATTTAGCTTGGCTTATTGTAATTGCTGGAATAAAAAAGGCCAGCATTGCTGACCTTTAATTGTGAAACACACTAAGTCTTTTATAAATACTTAGCTTGTTTTACGCATTTAATTTACCAAGTGATCATTGCTTGTAAACCGCCGCCTACGTCATCTAATTCAGGCGATGCTTGTAAGCCTAAATCAAATTGAACGCCGCCTAGGTAAACACCAGCACCAACCGTAATTAGGCCATCACTTTCATCTGTTGTTGAATTACCAACTTTATCAGCAAAATTGTGACGGTAGCCCGCTCTTAACTCTAAAAAGTCATAAGCATTTATTACTGCACCAACACTACCATACTGACTACCACGGAAAAATTGCTCGCCATTGGCAAACTGTGGTCCTTTAGATTCAGTTAAGTCTAAATCCGCAGCTAAACGAATCCAGCCGTGATTATAACTTGTTCCAATTCTAACTTGAGTATCAACTTCGTATATAAGCGACTCTTGCCCTACTTTAAGTGATTCTTGACGTGACTCAATGTCTTCACCAACAATATTTTTAACGGTAACGCCAATACGCCACTTATCCATTGAGTCCATAGATAAAATTGCACCTAAGTCAGCGGTTACAAAATCTTTTGAACTGCGGTACTCATCGCCATCAATATCGTCTTCATCAAAATCAGACGATGCTGATTGATAATCAAAAAACTCTAAACGAACCGTTTTAACGGTTGCACCAACACTCAGTTTCTTTTCTGAGTCTAACTGCCAATTTGAAGCTAGTGTTACGCCAGCTTCCGCCCAACCAATCGCGGCAAAGCGTGCTTTAGATTCTAATGTATCTTCGTCAAAGACGATGGTTTGCGTGTCTTGATCAAAAATATCGCCATAATCGTTTTGTATCGTCGTTTGTAGAACTTTAGCGTCTTCTGCTAGGACTTCTGCGGCATTAAAGTCCACTTCTGCTTGATCCGCTATCCTTTGAGCTTCATCTATGTCATCTTGTGTCGCAGTGCCGCTGTTTTCCAGTTGCTCTAGGTCTGATTGAAGTTGGTCATAACGAGCTTCTAAACGAGTAGCTTCGTCGTATAAAGGACGAACGTCGCTAAGAAGCGTCTGGCCTAAACCTGTATATCGGCGCAATAAGTTAATATCGCTAGAAGAAATATCCCCCGTGCCACCTACATCAAACTTCGCCATTGCATTAAATGAAACTGCTACACGCTCAAATGCCATCCCAAAACCAAGGTTTACACCAAAACTGCCTTGCAAACCAGCACCGTCTAATTGTTCAAAATCGTTAACAATGCGGTTGGCGGTGTTAATGGTATTTTGTAGATTTTGAGGATCACCTTCTAGTAAGTCTGAATCGTCCAAGTCTTCAAAGTTATTCACTTCGTCTTCCAGGCTTTCAAAAAGATCTAAACTATCGCCATCATCTTTTGTATCGGCAACGCGTCCTGTGCCATTTAAAACAAGGAAAAAATCATTGTCAGTGCCTACCGCTGTGCCCAATAACGCAGGGTTATAATTAGCCGCTGAAGACCAATGTGCATATGTAAGACCTGCACCACCGCTGCCAAGGTTCCTTGCTGATTGTATAAAACTGTCCACTGCTAGCGCGGACGTGCTGAATAAGCCTAAAGTAATGGCCAAAGATACTGCTGATTTTTTCATGATAAATCCTCTTTTCATAGATGACAGCGTTTAATCCACTATATTGTAGTCGATTTATTCATCACTACATAAGCTAAAATTTATTATTCTTTCCCTAGAATTCTCTAATGCGAAAGTAGGCTTTACTTTGGTATGATTGCGCCCTTAACTACAAGGTGACCAAATTAATGCGTTTAAACCCCGAACAAGACTCTGCTGTTAAATATGTGAACGGACCGTGCTTAGTATTAGCCGGTGCTGGTTCGGGTAAAACTCGTGTCATTATCAATAAAATTACTCACCTCATTGAGCAGCATGGTTATAGTGCAAAACACATTGCTGCCGTTACGTTTACCAATAAAGCCGCAAAAGAAATGCGTGAGCGAATCGCCTCTTCAATGGATAAGAGTAAGATAAAAGGCTTAAGAATTTCGACGTTCCATACTTTAGGTTTAGACGTCATCAAAAAAGAAATAAAAACTCTTGGTTTTAAGCAAAATTTCTCGTTATTTGACGACCAAGACTGCTTTTCATTATTAAAAGAACTCACAGAGCCAGAGTTAAAAGAAGACAAAGAAAGTATTTACCAGCTGATCAATCGCATTTCCAGTTGGAAAAACGATCTTATATTGCCTAAACAGGCCATGGCCGAAGCAACGGACTCAGAAAACGCGCTTTATAGTGAACTTTACATGCGCTATCAAAATCAATTAAGAGCGTACAACGCGTTAGACTTTGATGATTTGATTCTAATCCCTACCCTGTTATTCAAAAACAACGATGAAGTAAGAGCAAGGTGGCAAGATAAAATACGCTATTTACTGGTTGATGAATATCAAGATACCAATACCAGCCAGTACGAATTGGTAAAGTCTTTGGTTGGTAAGCGTGCCCACTTCACTGTAGTTGGAGACGACGATCAGTCTATATATTCTTGGCGTGGCGCAAGACCTCAAAACTTGGTTCTTTTAAGCAAAGACTTTCCAAATTTAAACTTGATCAAACTAGAACAGAATTACCGTTCCGTTGGTTGTGTATTGCACGCGGCAAACGTGCTAATTGATAAAAACCCCCACGTGTTTGATAAAAAGTTGAAAACCAATATGGAATACGGCGAGCCAATTCGCATTATTCAAACTAAAAACGAAGACAATGAAGCAGAACGCGTTATTGCTGAAATCATTGGCCACCGTTTTACCAATAAAACAAATTATGGCGATTACGCTATTTTGTATCGTGGTAATCACCAAGCACGTATTTTTGAGAAAATGCTTACCTCTAACCGAATTCCCTACAAAATTAGTGGCGGTACGAGCTTTTTTTCTAGAGCCGAAATTAAAGACATCATGGCTTACTTGCGCCTGTTAGTTAACCAAGATGATGACAATGCCTTTTTACGGATCATTAATACGCCGCGTCGCCAAATTGGCCCAGCAACATTAGAAAAACTGGGATTACTCTCAAACGACAGACATTGCAGTTTATTTGAAGCGGCCTTTGATAATGCCTTTTTAGGTATGATTAATGGACCATCAAAAAGTGCGATTCAGTATTTCACTCGCTGGTTTGTTGAATTGAGTGACCAGGTTTTGCGTAGCGACCCAAAAGAAGCAGTTAAAGATCTTATGAAAGGCATTCATTACGAAGACTGGTTGTTTGAAACTAGCTCGTCGCCTAAAGCTGCTGAAATGCGCATGAAAAATGTGAGTGAACTGTATAGTTGGGTAACACAAATGCTCGACGGTGATGACGAACACGAGCCACTTACTTTAGCGGAAGTTGTGAGCAAACTGACACTTCGCGACATGATGGAACGCAACGAAGAAGAAGAGGCAAACAATCAAGTTCAGCTTATGACTATGCATGCCTCCAAAGGTTTGGAATATCCATACGTATTTATGGTGGGCATGGAAGAAGGTTTGTTGCCACATCAGTCAAGCATTGATGAAGACAATATAGAGGAAGAACGTCGACTGGCTTACGTTGGAATAACCCGCGCACAACAACGCTTATTTTTAACCTATGCAAAAGAGCGTAGACAGTATGGCGAAACAATAATGACGGAGCCGTCTCGATTTATTGAAGAGCTTGATCAAAAAGATCTTCGCTGGGAGAAACTAGGCCAAGTAGTTCCAGAAGCTGTAAGAAAAGAAAAGAATAAAGCGAACATTGCCAACCTTAGGGCTCTACTTAAAAAGTAATCTCATTCACTGGTGCGATTAAAATACATATTCCACCCTGCACTGACTTAAGTGCAGACACAAAAAAGGCTCCTATATAGGAGCCTTTAATCAAATAATTTAACAGCGAGTTATTAATAACTCATCAGTAAAGTTTATTTGTTATTTAGAGCCATCAACCATATAGGTGATTGCTAACTTTATTTCATCGTCTGAACACGCAACACAACCACCTTTAGCAGGCATTGCATTAAAACCGTTGATAGCGTGTTTTGCTAATACTTCCATACCTTGAGCAACACGAGGTGACCATGCGCCAGCGTCACCCATTTTAGGCGCGCCCATAATACCTGCACCATGACATGCAGCACATGCACTTTGATAAACCTGTTCGCCTGAACGAGGGCCACTTGGTTTAGCAGCAACAGGTTCCGCACCTGCAATATATACTTGGCCAACCGGCATAAGACGTTTTTCAATTTCAGTTTTTTTATCAGTTGACGCGTTTGCTGTCATTACTGCAAATACTGTCACTATGGTCAAAAGCATTTTGATCATTTTTAATTCACCTTCTTGGGATAGAATTTTATACTATGCACATTCTACCTATTGATTAAGCCCTTGCAATATATAACCTTAGTAAATCACTATAAATTTTAGATAGAATTCAAATTTAACATTAAAAATATAGCAGTGATCTTTCTATTTGTACTAAAATGATCGCACTAGTTTGCATGCAGCCTAAGTAAATTAGGGCACTATGTGAACAATAAGAAAGGATCCTAAAAAAAGATCAGTTTTTTTCTTAAATTTACTGGATCAATTTAATATTCGCGTGTAAATTAACAATCCGCTCGAAGTTGATCGATTTTGAGCTTTCTGAATGCCTTCTATTTTTCTCTGGTATTCGCTGTAGAACAATAATAATAAAAAGCGGAACACTGCATAGTTTTTCAAGATAATGTTCCTGTTGGCCAATAAGTTTATTAACAAACTGTTTGCCAAGGCTTATTGTACTTATCAACTAAGTTATCCACAGGAAGTGATAGTTATTAACACTTGCTGACTTTCTGCACACCTCATATATATGGCGACTTTGCAATCTTTATGGCATTCTTATTCACCTATTTATCCAAAGCGACTCGGAAATAATCCACATGACAAAACAAGACTTATCATCAGCTTATAAGCCTCTGGTATTAGTTGACGGCTCTTCGTACTTATTTCGTGCCTATCACTCTCCACCGCACCTTACCAATTCAAGAGGCGAAGCCACTGGCGCCATCTACGGCGTAGTTAACATGCTTAAAAGTCTTGTGAAGCAATATTCACCTGAAAGAATGATCGTGATCTTTGATGCCAAAGGCCCAACTTTCAGAAATGAAATGTACAGTGAATACAAAGCTAACCGACCTCCTATGCCAGATGACTTACGTTATCAAATAGAACCTTTACACAAAATCATTAAAGCGATGGGCTTACCATTAATCGCTATTGAAGGCGTTGAAGCTGATGATGTAATTGGCACGATAGCGGATGAGCAATCAAAAAAAGGCAATGACGTTTTAATTAGTACTGGCGATAAAGATATGGCCCAGTTGGTTAACCCTCATGTCACATTGATCAATACCATGACAAATACAGTTATGGATCCCGATGGCGTGGTAGGTAAATTTGGAATTCCGCCAGAGTTAATAATTGATTACTTAGCTTTAATGGGCGACAAAGTAGATAACATTCCTGGCGTACCTGGTGTTGGTGAAAAAACAGCGGTGGCATTAATTCAAGGTTTGGGCAGCATAAAATCTATTTATGAAAATCTTGATAAAGTAGCAGGTCTTGGCTTCCGTGGTTCAAAAACCATGTCTAAAAAGCTTGAAGAACATAAAGACCAGTTATTACTTTCGTACGAATTAGCCACGATTAAACTAGACGTAGAGCACGGTATTAGTGACGAACTAATGCATTTAGAACAGCCTAATAAAGAGCAACTTGCTGAGCTATTTAAAGAGTGTGAATTTAAACGTTGGTTAAAAGAAATTTTATCCGGTGACGATGCACCAAAAGCGTCAGCACCTACTAAAGGCAAACCTACAAGCCAAGCTGAATCGACTGAAACTGAAGAGTCAGAACCGGTTGCTTCAATTACGGTTGATCATAGCCAATACAAAACTTTGTTTACTATGGACGAATGGCAACAAAGCCTAACCGAAATAAAAGAAGCGGGTTTAATTGCTTTTGATACCGAAACAACATCGCTTGATTATATGGAAGCACAGCTTGTTGGGTTTTCATTTGCTTATGAATTAAATGGAAAAATTCAAGCGGCTTACGTGCCTTTAGCACATGATTATGAAGATGCACCTGAGCAAATTTCACTAGAAGACATTTCTGCGAGCTTATCAGAGATGTTAGCTGATAAAACCATTAGCAAAGTAGGTCAGAACTTAAAGTACGACATTAATGTGTTAGCGAAATACAATATGGTTATCAACGGTATTGTTGGCGATACTATGTTGCAGTCTTATGTTTTTAACAGTACCTCTACTCGACACGATATGGATAGCTTAGCGCTTAAATATTTGGGTCATAAATGTATTTCATTTGAAGAGATTGCAGGTAAAGGCGCAAAACAAATCACCTTTAATAAGGTTCCGTTGGAGCAAGCTTCGCCTTACGCTTCTGAAGATGCAGACATTACGTTACGTTTGTACCAATACTTTACAGAACAACTTAGAAAAGAGCCGAAACTAAACTCTATATTTAGTGATATTGAATTGCCACTGATGCCTATTTTGTCAAAAGTAGAACAAAACGGTGTGCTTATTAATGCCGACCACCTTCACGACTTAAGTGCAGAGTTTGCTGGCAAGCTTCAATCATTGGAGCAACAGGCTCATGAAGTTGCTGGCGAAGTATTTAATTTGGGCTCTCCAAAGCAACTACAAGAAATCTTATTTAACAAATTAGAACTTCCAGTTATTAAGAAAACACCAAAAGGTGCGCCTTCTACTGCAGAAGATGTGCTTCAAGAGCTGGCCCATAAATATGAATTGCCAAAACTCATTATTGAGTATCGTGGTTTAAGTAAGTTGAAGTCCACTTACACAGATAAACTACCAACAATGATTAAGTCTGCAACTGGTCGCGTGCATACGTCTTACCATCAAGCCGTTGCGGCCACTGGTAGATTAAGCTCAACGGACCCAAATTTACAAAACATTCCAATTCGAAATGAGAATGGCCGTCGAATTCGCCAAGCTTTTATCGCGCCTGAAGGTAAAAAGATTGTTGCGATTGATTATTCTCAAATTGAATTGAGGATCATGGCACATTTAAGTGGCGATAAAGCCTTGCTTGACGCATTTGCAAACAATTTAGATATCCATAAAACAACAGCGTCTGAAGTATTTGCGACACCATTTGAAGAAGTCACTACGGAGCAACGCCGAGCTGCTAAAGCCGTTAACTTTGGGCTTATTTACGGTATGTCTGCATTTGGTTTAGCAAATCAGTTAGATATTGCCAGAGGACAAGCTCAAGATTACATCAATAAATACTTTGAACGTTTTCCTGGTGTAATGGAATACATGGAGACCACCAGACAAAACGCGTTAAGCAATGGCTATGTTGAAACCGTATTTGGTCGCAGACTGTATCTACCTGACATTAGTGCTAGAAACAATATGCGCAAAAAGGCCGCTGAACGCGCAGCTATTAATGCGCCAATGCAAGGAACGGCTGCCGACGTAATTAAAAGAGCAATGATGGCGGTTGATAAATGGATTGTTGAAAATGCTGCAGATGACGTAACTATGGTTATGCAGGTGCACGATGAACTCGTTTTTGAAATTAGCGCAGACAAATTAGATTCAATATTGCCTCACTTAATAAGTGAAATGGAAAATGCTGCGGATTTAGACGTGCCACTCACTGCTGAAGCAGATCAAGGTGACAATTGGGACGAGGCACATTAGTTAATTGCATAAAAAAGCGTGAAAGGTATTTAAACCATTCACGCTTTTTTGTCATTTAAACTGTAATTAATTTACAAAAACGTAAATCCACTTTCAAATATTGGTGCTCAATAGGTAAACTCGGCTATAAATATTAATATTTGTTAAACAAGCCGCTAATTATTACTTCCGCTACAAAAAGCTAACTCTCTGTTTGCATTAACTTTTGTACACTATTTAAACAACACCCTTGCAAAGCCTTATTATATATAACTAAAAAACTTTTAAAAAAATTAGAGTATATACTTTACTTTCGAATCTGAATGGTTATTATAGTTATGTCTCTCGAATGAGTTGACCCTGTTGATATTTGACATTTAATAGCCTCTCCCCTTTCGCTATGACCGATGCTCTTTGAGCGTCGGTTTTTTTTTGCCGTAAATTAGTTACAAAAAAAGAGCGTTTCCGCTCTTTCTTTAAAATCACTGCATATTAAAACTAATTTTAAATTAGTCCGCTTTTGGCGTGTCTTGGTCTGGCTCACTAGCTGCAGATTGATCTGAAACTTCAATTGCATCCGCAGTTGTTTGATCATTGGCTGCTTCGCCTTCAATTTCGCCAGCTTGAGGCTCAACAAGTTCAGCTGCATTTAACCACTTATCCAACATACGAGATAACTGCACAATGCCTTGCTTTTTCAGCGATGAAAATAGCTCAACAGTCACATCGCCCTGGAAGGCTAAAGAAGCTTCACGAATTTTTAATAATTCTGCTTTTTGTTTACCTGACTTATATTTATCAGCCTTAGTTAACAAGACTAATATTGGTAGCCCTACTTCTACTGCCCAATAAATAAGGTTCTGATCCAGCTCCTTCATTGGGTGACGAATATCCATTAAAACTACAAGACCCTTAAGGCACTCACGCTTTTCAAGGTATTCATTTAATGACTTTTGCCATTTAAGTTTCATTTGCAATGGTACTTTTGCAAAACCATATCCTGGTAAATCAATTAAACGACGGTCTTCTTCCTCAAGATTAAACACGTTGATTAACTGAGTACGACCTGGTGTTTTACTCGTTCTTGCTAAACCAGTTTGTTGCGTTAATGTATTTAACGAACTAGATTTACCTGCATTGGATCTTCCAGCGAACGCAACTTCATAACCAGTATCTGGTGGAAGGCGACGAATGTCTGGTGCAGACGTAAAAAATGAAGCTTTTCTGTAATTAATAATCGATTTTGACACGGATAATCCTCTCGCTGTGAAACTGAACGTTAGAAATTCAACAACTTGTATCAAATATAACGTCGAAGAATCTTTCACATTGTGGCATTTGGTGTAGAATATGGCTAATTATACTCTTTGCGTGAACTGCTTCATAGCCAAAGGATTTAGAATAACTTAAATAATAGAGATACTAATATGAGAAATATTGCATTATCACTTACTATGCTATTCGGACTCATCGGTTCAGCTCAAGCTACAGACGGCGATGTTGAAGCAGGTAAAACTAAATCAGCAACCTGCGCAGCTTGTCATGGCCCTGATGGGAACGCCACTATTGCCATGTACCCAAAAATTGCAGGCCAGCACGCTGGTTATATATATAAGCAATTAAAAGAATTTAAACTTGCTATGGAAACAGGTGGTAAAGAAGGCCGTATGAACGCCGTTATGGGCGGTATGGTTATGCCTCTTTCTGATCAAGACATGAAAGACTTGTCTGCCTATTTTGCTTCGCAAACGATGACAGCAGGTTCAACTCCGGAAGACGTAATTCCGGCTGGACAAGCGTTATATCGCGGCGGTGATATGGAACGTGGTATTCCAGCATGTCAGGCATGTCATGGGCCAAGAGGCGTTGGTCAAAGCTTAGCTGGTTTCCCAAAAGTTTCTTTCCAGCACCCAGAGTATATCAAATCTCAACTTGAACTTTTCCGTTCAGGTGAACGTGCCAACGACATGAATGGCATGATGCAAGACATTGCAGTGAAACTTACAGACAAAGAAATCGACATTATCTCCAAGTATATGGCTGGTCTTCACTAGTCTTTTACTGTTAAAAAAGCACCTACGGGTGCTTTTTTTATGTCTTTGATATCCAAACCCTGTTTTAAATCACCTTTTTAGTAAGGTTTTGCCTGATCTAAATAAAGGTTTTTGCCGTAATAACCTAGTTAAACATTCCTTCTTATAAGAAAATCCCTATAAAATTGTAAGACATTGACCATTCTTTCTATAAGCTATTTCTTAAATATACAACCGTATATTTACTAAGTTATTGTTTAATAAAGAGTTCACTTTTTAACCACTATACATATGTAAAAAAATGTTAATTAATGCTTGAGTAATCGATCAGGTCAGGTAAATTATACCCCGTTGCCACGTAACGGATAACAAAACGGATTAGCCCCAAGGAAGTGGGAGTGGTAGTAGTATTATTAGAATTGCCCAGTTGGCAAACACGGATGAACCAAAAAAGTACCAGTGAAGGTCAATAAAAATATAAATACATACATGGAATGTTAAATAAAAAAAATACGGATAATTAGCATTAGTGACAAGACAAGGTGTCGTGCGTTCGGAAGGATTTCGAAATAAAATAGGAGAAGTGTCAGATTTTTATTTGAACACTTGCTAGAATTAGAGGCGATAGCGGTCACACTGTCGCCTTTTTTATTGCCTAAAATTTGGCAAGTCAGTAGAATCCGCAATCCAAACTTCTTTCATCTATTTATCCTTAACGTGGGGACTCCATGACTCGTCAAAAAAAGAGCAGAAAAATCGGTAGCATTGGCACCAGAAAACAAGAATCTCGTCCTGCTGATACTAAGCAACCACGCCGCAGCAAGAAGCCTAAAGGCCAACCGTCTGGCAACAGAAATAGCCTTATTGAGGAAAACGTTGTAAGCACTCCTCAAAATCAAGACAAAAACACGAATCCAAAATTGGGCAGTAAAAAACCAATCAGTTTATTGCCACAAGATAAGCCGACAGTAAAAGAGCCTAAAAAGATTGATCATTCAAAGTCGAAACCTTCTGCTAAGTTAACAAAAGCAGAACCTGAAGAATTAACTCCGCAACAAGAGTTAAACAACATTGAAGCGGATGAGCGCTTAATTGCTCTTGTAGAGCGAGTTCAAGACGGTGAGTTGTTATCAGGAAAAGAAGCCAAATACTTTAACAAGCAGATGGAAAGACTAGACGAGCTACTTGAAATCCTAGGCATTGACCCAGATTCAGATGAAGAAGAGGAAAATAATGAGCTTGATGCTCTAGAAAACCTTGGCGCTTCTGAGTGGGACGACTTATTAAAAGACGAGAAATAATTAACTATGTGGTACGCAATAATCGCTCTAGCTGTTTTAGTTGTTGCAGGCCTGGCATTTTATGCCGGCCAACTTTTGTGGAAAGTTAAAGCCCAAAAAGAAGCACAGCTAGAAGAGCAAAAGAAAAAGCTAACCTATTTAACTGACAGTATCTCTCACATTGCCAAAGCGATGCACGCCAAACAGTGTGAGTATTCTGAAGGTGTATTGAGAATCTGGGTTTTATTAGATCACTACAACTCAGCTCAACAAGAGCCAAAAGATTACAAAACTATTTATCCTGGTTTTGCAGGCTTGTATGACGTAGTCAAAGATATGCCTACTCATGAAGCTAGAAAAAAATTCAGTAAAAAAGAAATCTTTGAAATGGACTCAAAGCGCTGGCAAGCTGAAAAAGACCTTGAGCAGCAAATTGATACTGATCTAGAAATACTATTAAAAGAGTTTTAAGAAAGTATTCCGTCCTAAAATAGGTTCAAACTTCTTTCAGGATAATTAATAAAGGGCATTCGATGCCCTTTTTCATTGATACTTTAGGACTTTTTCCTACGCGCTTTTCCTAGCCAATTTAGTTAGCTTCACAAGCTCAACTCGAATGTCACCCATTGCCCTGCACTCTCTTCTAAACGTGACAAAAACCAGTCGTTCATCAGCTTTGATATAACAACCTTCGGTATGTACCGACAACATTTGAATGTGGTTGTTTACGCTTACACCCATAGAATTAAGAATATCAATCATCGCCACTTGGTGATCTTCATTCATGTGCTCCACAACTTGCAACTCTTGCTCTTCGGTCCAAGGTTTAGAACTACCGACCCATTCATTTTGCTCTAACCAAAAAATCTTGCCAAAACCACCAATATAACGAACACGCTTTACTTCTAATTTCCAAATAGCAAAGTCATGTGCCTTTTCATAACTTTTAGATTCAGGGAAGTGAGTAACAAACTGTTTAATCATTTCTTTCTGTTTGGTATTGGTTACTTTGTGACAATCTCCCACTAGCGTTGCGCGGGCATTTTCGTTTTGGTCGCCTTCCGCCGCTGCTACAAATACCGTTAAACTGACTTTTGAGTCTTGAGCCATATTTTTTGAATGCTGGGCAATATCACTAATATAGAAATATGCGTTACCTTCGCTATCTAACATAAACGGAGTTACCGAGCCAAAAGGATAGCCAGCCATATTCTTTGATATTGTTGATAACACACCAGACGTTGCATATCTGACTAATTGTTTTGCTTCGCTTAAAGCTTGTTCTCTCATTGTTAGTGCTCCGTAAATTCAGAAAAAATAATTGGGGTACGTGAATCAGGGTGCTGAATAACACGCATTGATGTTTTATATGCCTTGGTCAATCGCTCTTCAGTAAGTACCGATTCCGGTGTTCCGGTGTGTTGCAGTGTTTGTTGGTCCAATAACCAGACTTGATCAGCGTAAGTACTTACCAAGTTCAAATCATGTAAAACCACAATTGCGGTATTGCCCGCAGAGGTGAATTTTTTAACTAGTTTTAATAGTCGATGCTGATGTCGCACGTCTAATGCAGAGGTAGGTTCATCAAGTAACATCAACTTCTTAGTAGATTGTCCTTCAAGTGCATCAAGTTGGGATAAGCACCTAGCAAACTGTAAACGTTGCAACTCTCCACCAGAAAGCTGGCTGGTATTTCGGTCTAAATGAGTATCCAGCTCTACATAAGACAAATACTGAGATACTTTGCTCAGCTGTCGACTTTTCGGCTCCGCTTTATGAAATCGTCCCATCGCAACAATATCCACTAAACCAAAAGCAAAAGGGATCTGGTGTTTTTGAGTCATCACTGCTCGGTGTTGAGCCAACCATTCCAAACTGGCGTTTTTGATATTTACTTTGTTAGCGTTTAGAGGCTCAAAATGCACATCGCCTTTATATTTTATTTCCCCTGCTAGGCTATTCAATAAAGTGGACTTTCCGGCACCGTTTTCTCCGATAATAGCAATGAGATGCCCCGCTTCAGCTTCAGCGGAAATATTTTTGATAAGTGTACGCTTGCCAATATCCACAGAAAGATCACTAATCTTAAGCATGTTTGCTCCTTTGCTGAATAAGTAGATATAGAAAGAATGGTGCACCTATGAGGGCGGTTATAATTCCAATAGGTAATTCCGCTGGTGATACGACGTTTCGAGCAGCCCAATCCGCTAACAATAATCCTGCTGCGCCAATAGCCATACTTAACGGCATCACATAGGTAATTTTAGGGCCGACAATCATGCGACTAATATGAGGAACAATTAAGCCTATAAAACCAATCATACCCGTCATTGATACTGTCGCTCCAACTCCAATAGCAGTAAAGATGACGGTTTTATGCTTTAACTTGGATACATCCAAACCCAAATATTTAGCTTCTGATTCTCCAAGTAATAACACGTTCAACTTTTTGTTTAATGAATACAGCCCAACGATACTAATTAACATAAGCGGCAGAGCGTTAAACAACGTAGACCAAGTAGCGCCAGCCAAAGAGCCCATAGTCCAATAATTAATAAGCCTTAACGCGCTATCATCTGCATAAAAACTAACGAGGCCAATAACCGCAAATGCCAACGCGTTTAGAGCAACACCCACCAAAATTAAATTGGTTACATTAATTGCACCACCTCTTGTTGAAAGCATTGCCACCAAAGCTGTTACAGAAAGTGCGCCTATAAAGGAAGCTATAGGTAACCAAAACGCCACATCAATATTGTACTGATAACCAACACCAATCATCATTACCGCAGCCACAGCAGCTCCTGCCGTAACGCCTATAATTGAGGGATCTGCTAAGGGGTTTCTGCACAAGGCTTGTGTTGCCGTACCGGTTTGCGCCAATACCAAACCAACTAGCATGGCCAAACAAAATCTGGGAAGTCGAATCTCGGTAACAATATTAATTTGTAGGTTGGTGAATTGTTCAAACGAACTAGGGTGCAGCCAAGCTATCGCTAGTTGCCAGTCCCAGCCTGCGGGTCCAAAGCCTAAAGATAACAATGCGCCTAGCAAAATAAGTGCACCACTACTTAACATTGCTGTTACAAACAATCTCTGTTGGGCAGAGTAAAATTGAGCTACGTTTTCCATTACAACTCTCGAGTAAAGTTTTCAATCGCTGTTAATGACTGAGCTATTCGCGGTGTAATTGCTAAACTGAGCAAGCTATCAAGTACTAAAACATTACACGATTGCGAAGCTGTCAGAAGTGACAAACTTGGATGCTTACAAATCTCACTTTTCCCGCCCATTGACGCCGCTACATGACTTGGCACTAATAGAAAATCAGGTTTCATCAGCACCAATGACTCTAAACCTACTGGTTTAAAACCTTTATGACTGTCAACTGGGTTAGTAATTCCTAATGAGTTAAACAGGAAAGTAGGTACTGTTTCTAAGCCTGCAACTACAGCACCTCGGTCACTTAAGGACAACAATGACACTGCGGTTAATGACTTGTTGGTTGAATTAAGGCTTTTACCCTGAGTCATATTTAAAACATCTAGTGAGGCCTGAATATCACTGATCATTTTTTCAGATTTAAGAGGTTTGCCCAAACGCTTACCCAGCTCTTTTATGAGGTTAAAAAGCGACTCAATATCAACGGGCTTTTTAAATTGAGTCACAGTTACACCCGCTTGCTTAATGAGTGTTAAGGCCTCTTTTCTACCTGCTCCTTCCAAAACTAACATTTCCGTTGGCTGTAAAGACAATACCCCTTCTGCGGCTAAATCACGGTAATACCCAACTACAGGTTTTGTTAATGCCTCTGCTGGATAATTGCTTGATGAATCGATGGCAACAACTTCGTCGCCGCTATTTAAAGCAAAAACTATTTCAGTAATAGTTCCGCCAGCGGTAATAATCCTTTTTGATTCAGAGCCCTGTGCGTTCAAAGCTGATAGTGCCCAAACACTTATTAATATTGTTTTTACAATTGCCGCTTTCATTTCATTCCTCCATTATTTTCGAAAAGAATAAAACTTAAATAACACAAATGCAAATCATTCTCATTTGTATTTGATCTTGTTTTTGATTTGAAAGTGGTTTAGCCTTACCTCAATCGCAAATGATAATCATTCTCAACAAGGAAAATAATGAACAAAATAACTTCTCACGTTTCTGCAGTATCTTTAGCCGTTGTTGCATCACTCTCTGGTACGGTAAGTGCTAATACTGACGCACCTAGTAAGGAATTTGAGGGTGACACTATTGTTGTTTCAGCAACAAGGAGTGAGCAGTCTTTAGGTGATGTACCAGCGAGCGTGTCAGTGGTCGATGCAAGTGATATCGAAAAGTTTGTATTTACCGACTTAGGAAACCTATTCAAATATGATCCTTCGATTACGGCTACTGGACAATCAGGCGAAGCACAAACCTTGAATGTTCGAGGCATGGGCGGTAACCGACTTGTTTATGTAAAAGACGGACGTCGTGTAAATGATGGTTATGCTGGCGGCGGCGGTTTTCTCGTAGGTCGTGGTTATTTTGATACTGACTCTGTTGCACAAGTTGAAGTTGCAAAAGGAGCAGCCTCTTCTTTATATGGTTCCGATGCGTTGGCCGGAATTGTTGTGATCACGACAAAAGATCCTAGCGCTTTACTTGCCTCAAACGATTTTTATGCTGACTTAAACATTGGTTATGACTCAAGCAATAAACAACTTAAGTTAGGAACAACTGTCGCTGCCGATTTAAATGATTGGAAAACAAGTGCCGCCCTTACTTCAAGAAAAGGTGAAGAGACTCAAAACTTTGCAGAGACAATTCCTGGCTTCGACAGTGACGCTTTATCAATCTTACTTAAAACCGAAAATGAATTAACGTCAAATTCAAATATAAAATTCGTTTTTGACCGCTATGAACAAACTTATGAGCAAACTAATTCTGTAAATCTTGATACAACGACAGACAAAAATACCTCTACGGCAATATCAGCTGAGTACTTTTCTTCTTTAGAAACATCATTCTATGATCAGGTCAGACTTTTAGGTTATGTAAGCCAATACGAACAAGGTAGCGACCAAAGTAGAGCAAGCACTCGTGGTTATACTGATTTTAACGACTACCGCTTTGAGCAAGATATATGGGGGCTTCAAGCACAGTTTGACAAAACTATTGAAACTTCAGGATCAAACCATAGTTTGACCTACGGCATCGAGTTTGACCAATACAATACGGAACGTCCTAGATACAAAACACGTGTTTTAGCGGACGGCACGGTGGACTTTACTGACCAACAACAAAAAGCCTTTCCTGGCGCAGACACTGACCTTATTGGGGTATATGTACAAGATCAAATAAACTTTTCAGATAGTCCAATTTCATTAATTGCTGCATTGCGTTTTGACAGCTACCAAATGTCGGCAAAAGATAATGCCGTATATGATGGTTCTGAATTTAAAGATGTAGATGAACAAGCTATCTCACCAAAATTAGCCGCAACCTTTAAGCTAAACAATGCCGTTAATTTATACGCTCAGTACATGCAAGGTTTTAAAATTCCACCTCATGATCAAGCGTACCAAAGCCATGGCGTTGAACCGTTTTATCAAATATTACCGAATGCTGACTTAGAAGCAGAGGAAAGTGAGTCAATAGAAGTAGGCATGAAAATTAATACTGATGATGTGAAAGTTAGCCTAGCCTTCTTTGACTCTAGTTTTGAAAACTTTATTAATACTCAAATTGTAAAAACTGAACCAACCTATATCCCTGGAGTTAATAAAGCGTTTTATCAGTACCAGAATATTGATTCTGTTTCGATTGATGGCTGGGAGCTTTCGGCATCTTATTGGATGAATGACCAATGGTCGGCCAAGCTGAACTTAGCTGATACCAGCGGTAAAAATGATGAAACAGGCAATGCATTAACCTCTATTTCACCGTTATCAGGAAGCCTATTAGTCACTCACTACCAAGACAACTGGCAGCATACTTTGGCATTAAGAGCCGCAAAGGCAATGACCGACGTAGAAACAAACGGTGAAGGTGAAAAGACAGCGCAAAGCAATGGTTATGGCGTACTTGATTGGTACAGCCAAGTTGAATTAGACCAATGGCGAGTATCTATGGGTATTAGTAATTTGCTAGACAAAGAATATGTTGATTATCAGAGTATTGCTGGCCAGTCAGAGCAAGCAACCTACGAACAATACACGCAACCAGGGAGGAGCCTATCGATTAATGTTAACTATGCATTTTAATTCGCACGATTAATAAGCACATGATAGATTTGGTAATCTAAGCCACTTATACGAGTAAGTGGCTTTCTTTTTTTGCTGAACATTTCATATTAATAAAGGATTTACCGTGAAACTTGTTGCTGTATTGATTATCTCTACTCTGCTTTTAGCTTGTACAACGCCAACAACTATCCACTTAAATGTAAAGTATCTTGAGAAAGAGGCACAGCAAAAAATTGTCACTGATCTAAACACTGCAGGGTTTGAAGTTGTGACAAATAAAGTCGATTTCCCTGGCGACAACTTACAATCCACGATTATTTACTCGCCCTTTCTTAAAAATTCAGAATCAGTAAATGACGTAATATCCACCATTAAAAAGCATGACTATAATGTTGTTCAGGTTGATATGTTGGCCAACTCAAATCACTGGTATACCAAAGACTCGATTGGTCTTTACTTGCTTCCTACTGGTTTTAAACCCGCTACACAATCTATTAGCGACAAAATAATTGGTGACTACGTTACCCATGACTGTGAGCAAGACGCGTCACTTTCCGTTAAACAGTCTGGTGAATGGTCGTATCAATATTCAGGCGGTGACGATGCGAAAGGAAACTGGTCAATACTAGACTCTACTTACTTATTTATTGAAAGAGATGAACCTTGGATTAACTTATATTTTAAGTTTAGCTTTAGCCAACAAGCTGACATGTTGGGCTCTGTAAATATTACTAAGCTGAATCCTCTGAACGACTCTAGTTATATAGTTAAATGTGGTTTTATCAAAGGAATTAGACAATAAAAAACCCCAACGCGTATTCAGAGTTGAGGTTTCAGAGTTGAGGTTTTAAATTAAGGTTTCATAGCTAAAGTTTTGCCGTTGAGGTTTTACATTGAGACTTCAAACTTCAACCTGTTAATTATTAACTCTTGATTATTGATTATTTAACTTGGCAATAAGTTTGTCTTTTTTTACCCAAACATCATTTAACCAGCCTTGAAAACGAGCTTTAAATGCATCGTCATTAAAGTAATCACCAACAATTTCGTCGCTAACTTCGTGTACTTCTACTTTAACTTGTACACGCTTTAATTTACCCAACAGCATATCTTGGCCAGGCACAGCATTGTCTGGATAGTTTAATGTAACGTTTAATACACCAGAAAACAGGTGACCCATAGCCGCTAACGTAAATGCAATTCCACCAGCTTTAGGTGGCAATAAGTTATCAAAATCGCTACCACTGCTTACGTGCTTACTTTTAGAAAAACGAGTGCCTTCTACAAAGTTAATGATGGTTGTTGGAATGTATTTAAATTTAGCGCAAGAAGCTTTGGTACTTTCAATATCTTGGCCTTTTTTCTCAGGGTGTTTTTTCAAATAACTGCTGCTAAAGCGTTTCATGAACGGCATGTCCATCGCCCAACAAGCCATACCAATAAACGGCACCCATTTAAGTTCATTTTTTAAGAAAAAACGAGGTGTTGGTAATTGATGTAATGCAACTTGAGCTAAGACTAAAATATCTACCCAACTTACATGATTACAAATTAGTAAGTACCAACTTTTCTTATTAAAATTATCGTCCGACTCTATTTCCCATTTAACTGGGTTTGTGAAGTTTATTGCTAATAAGTTACACAACGCCCAACCACGAAATAAGAAATTATTAATAAAAGCTACGGCTAAAGAAACAGGTTTTAATGGTATAAAAAACTTTACCAAACCAAATAAAAATATAGAGCCGCCTAGTACTATGGTGATACCAAAAAATAGCGGAATTGTGATGAAAATTAAGATCCATCCTGGTAAAAATGACAACATATTAAATCCTTACTGCGTTACTTCTGATTGCTGCTTTAGCTGTAACATGGTTTTTTCTTTTTCTGTCCAAACAACATTGATCCACTGATGCAGTCTCTTTTTGTATTCCGCATCGTTGGCATAATCACCAATCAAATCTTTTGTAATGTCATGAAGGTTTACGTGTAAATACACGTCTTTAAGTCGGCCAGACAGAAAGTGATAAAAGGTAGGGATTTTTTTCCCTGGATAATAGATTGTAACATCAATTACCTTATGAAGCTGTTCACCCATAACGGTTAAAACAAAACCTACACCACCAGCTTTAGGCTTTAGTAAACTCGTGAATGGGCTATTTTGAATAGCATGCTTTTCTGGTGTGAAACGCGTACCTTCAATAAAGTTCATTACCGACACAGGCTTATACTTAAACCGCTCACAGGCTTTTTTAGTTGTTTCTAAGTCCTTGCCTTTAAGGTGTGGATATTTAGCTAAAAAGCTTTTTTTGTAGCGACGCATGAATGGAAAGTCTAACGCCCACCAAGCTAACCCTAATACAGGAACATACAATAATTCTTGCTTTAAGAAAAACTTTAAAAACGGCACTTTGCCGTTAAATACACGTTGAAGAATTAATATATCAGTCCATGACTGATGATTCGCTAAAACCAAATACCACTCTTTTTCAGACAGTGTGGTTTGCCCACTGATATGGATTTTATAGTCACCAAATAGCTTTTGAATACCAGTATTAACAGATACCCAACTGCTTGCACAAAAATCTAGGCCAATAGAAATAAACCGTCTTACTGCGAAAATTGGAATGAGCTTAAACACTGCTAGTAAAATAATTGGAATAAACCAAAAAACAGTATTTACGCAATATAATAAAAATGACAAAAACGCTCTAATCATTATTCCCTCAACTAGTCTTCAAAATAAGTGTAACCAGATAACCCGGCTTGTAGTTCTTCAATAAATTGCTGTGCTTGTTCAGCATCAATACTGGCATTCTCAATTTGTTGCTCATAACTGCTCATCAGCTTTTCACTATCAAATTGAACATGTTGCAATACATCCGCTACATTTTCACCTTTTAAAGATTGTGAAAATTCATACCCTTTTTCATTATCAGGGTTTAACTCAACGTGTACTGAGTCTGTATCGCCAAATAAGTTATGTAAGTCGCCAAGAATTTCTTGATACGCGCCAACCATAAACATACCAATTAGGTAGTCGTTATTATTAGTATAAGGCGGCAATGGTAATGTACTTTCAATACCCGCACCATCAACGTATTGACGTATCTGGCCGTCAGAATCACAGGTGATGTCTTGTATTATTGCGCGGTTTACCAACGGCTTATCTAAGTATTTAATTGGCATGACTGGGAACAACTGCTCTATTCCCCAAACATCTGGTAAAGATTGAAATAACGAGAAGTTAACAAATAACTTATCAGCCAGTTTTTCGTTTATTTCATCTAACACTTCACGGTGTGAACGAGAACGAGGGTCTAACTCCTCTCGTACCATACTTAATATTTTAAAATACAGCTGTTCTACTTTTGCCCAATGCGTAAGGCTAATTAAACCAACAACATACTGTTGGTGGGCATCTGCAAACAAATGAACAGCATCATGAAACGACTCTAACGCGTGGCGTTTGTCGATCATAGAATAAGAACGCCAAAGCTCTGAAATAATCGCTGGGCAATCTTCCGATGGCTCGCTAACCACATCTGGTACCGGTGCTTTTTCTACATCAATAACATCTGTAATCAACATAGCGTGATGCGCCGTCATCGCTCGGCCAGATTCAGTAATAATGTCTGGGTGAGGTAAATCAAATTGCTCACAGGCTTCAACTATTGGATTAATGACATTTTTAGCGTATTCCGCCATTGTGTAATTCATTGAACAGGCACTTCTTGAGCCTGTACCTTCATAATCCACACCTAAACCACCACCCACATCAATAATGGTAATTGGCACGCCCAACTGTCTTAATTCAACGTAATGACGAGCGCATTCACGAATGGCATTGTGAATATCACGAATATTGGCAATTTGAGAACCAATATGAAAATGAACTAAGTTAAGGTGTTCAACTTTTCCAGCTAACGTTAGGCTTTCAACAACTTGCAATACTTGATTGGCAGACAAACCAAATTTACCCTTTTCGCCACCGGTATTTTGCCACTTGCCTTTACCAATTGAATTTAAGCGAATACGAATACCAATTGTTGGCATAGCGCCTATGCTTTGTGCCGCTTCGATTAGCGCTTCCACTTCTGTCATTTTTTCAATAACAACGTGGACCTTGTGGCCTAATGCCTGGCCAATACAGGCCAAACGTAAAAATTCACTGTCTTTGTAGCCGTTACAAACAATGGTTAGTGGTTTTTCAGAAACCCCTAAAATCGCCATTAACTCTGGCTTACTGCCGGCCTCTAAACCTACTTTGTTAGACGGATGTGAAACTAGCTTTTTAACCACTGAAAACTGCTGGTTTACTTTAATAGGATAAACCGCAGTGTACTTGCCTTGATAGTCGCGTTCTTTTTTCGCTTTAGTAAAGGCGCTAACTAATGAGCTTGCTCGATGCGTCAAAATATCAGTAAAGCGAACAAGAATAGGCAAGGTTAAGCCTTCGTCTTTTAACTGATCAGCCAATGTTGCTAAGTTGATCGTTGTTGCGCCAGGTTTGCTTAGGGGATTAACACACAGCTCACCGCTGTCATTAATATCAACATAGCCTTCACTCCAACGCTTAACGTTGTATGTTTTTTTTGCAAACTGCACTGCTGGATTAGCCATTAAGTATCCTCGATAAACAGAGCTCACGGTCGAATCAATAAAGCAAAGGCTCGACGTAAAATAGATTGGGCATTTTAGCCTATATTTAGCTGCAATCAAAAAGTAAAAATTGCGCTAATGGCAATAATCAACGAAAATAATGTCGTAAATATTCGCTTTTAATTGTTTTGGAGACATGAGTGAGCAATCAGCATACATCTACACCGTCGTTAATGAATGACGAATGGTGCAACGAAATTAATAACGGCGCAGCGATTGGTTTAAAAATCAAACGTAAATTGGCCAGCAAACAGTCTGACTTTCAGTTAGTAGAAATTTTTGAAACTGAAGAGTTTGGCAACCTAATGATGTTAGATGGCTGTACTATGGTATCCAGTCGTGAAAACTTCTTGTATCACGAGATGATGAGCCACCCGGCTATGTTTTCCCACGCTAATCCAAAAAATGTTGTCATTATTGGTGGCGGTGATTGCGGCACTTTACGTGAAGTGCTTCGTCATAAAGGTGTAGAAACGGTACATCAAATTGATATCGACAAAGTAGTTACCGACATGGCTGAAGAGTTTTTCCCTGAGCTATGCGAATCAAACAGTGACCCTCGTGCTCACATCATGTTTGATGATGGCATTAAGTACATGGCGGAAGCCGCTGATAACTCTATCGATATTATTATTGTAGATAGTACTGACCCAGTTGGACCTGGCGAAGGTTTATTTAACCATGCCTTTTATAAGAACTGTTTACGTGCCCTGCGCACTGACGGTATTTTTGTTCAGCAAAGTGAGTCACCACTTCTTCACTTGCCGCTACTATTAGACATGCGTCAGGCTATGTTAGATGTTGGTTTTAGTGCGTTACAACACGTTAACTTTCCACAAATGATTTATCCATCGGGTTGGTGGAGTGGCACATTAGCTAAAAAGTCTGGTGAGTTTACTGGCTTTAGAAGCGACGACGCGAAGGCACTCGCAACAGATAAAGCATTGCAATATTACAACGAAGATATGCATGTAGCGTCACAGGCTTTGCCAAACTTTGTAAAGCGCGCGTTTGCTGAACAAAAATAAACACCACCCCAGTAACTGGTAACTGGTAACTGGTAACTGGTAACTGGTAACTGGTAACTGGTAACTGGTAACTGGTAACTGGTAACTGGTAACTGGTAAAAAAGATAATCAAGCGGCTTATTAAATTAGCCGCTTTTTTTTGTGCCTTTTGATGACCGAATTTGGGGTTTCTGAGGCTACTTAGGTTAATGAGGTTTCTGGGATTAATAAGGTGTCTGGGATTACTGAGGCTCAGTCCAAACTGACTGTGAATAATGTTCATAGTGAAGTAAATATCGCTCGCCGTTTAGTTCGTAATCAACTTGATGTCTGTCCATTCCGTAGTCTTCCGCGCGCACTTCTGCCCCTATGTCGGCAATAAACTGAGCTGCAAATTCATTAAAGTCATCCCAGTCAGGCTCTGGCGAAATACTAATATGCGTAATGTTTGTCTCATCGGCCTTTTCCAATGAGTAAGTAAATTTAGCCACCAGTTTGGTTTCCTCGTTATCAAAAATAATAAAAGGTATGGTTCTCATTTACAAAACCTAAACTCGACGATGTAAGGTCAAAATCAAACTTAACACTTAACACTTAACACTTAACACTTAACAATGAACAGAAACTTAGATATTGAATGAAAGTTTAGATAGTGAATAAACCGTATTACCTACGTATACTAAAGTTAGTTTATCATTTTAAAATTAAGCCACCAGCATGGACTTACAAAAACTCACTCAACAACTTGATGATCTTAGTCAGTCACCTCCCTTTGAAAAATGGAACCCGCCGTTTTGTGGTGATATCGACATGGAAATTAAAAAAGATGGCCGTTGGTTTTATATGGGCTCGCCTATTGGCCGTATTAAATTGGTGAAATTATTTGCGTCAGTTTTATTAAAAGAAAACAACGAATACTTCTTAAAAACCCCCGCGGAAAAAATTCGGATTAAAGTAGAAGATGCGCCCTTTGTTATTACAGAGTGGGAAATCAAAAATACTAACGAAGGCGATGCAATACTCGTCACCAGCAACATTGGACAGCAAGTTGTACTTGGCGACCTACACCCATTAATTAATGAAACAAGCGATGATGAGAACGCTGAACCTAAACTCTATGTTGAGCTAAATAGAGGCTTGCGAGCAAGAGTTCATAGAAACGTTTTTTATCAGTGGGTATCGGATCAGGACAGTCCAGTTGTTGAAAAAAACGAACAGCTATTTTTACGTAGTGCACAGCAAAATTTTCTACTCGGGTAGTAGGTTACATACGGTTACCTGTACCTTTTCACCTCATAACTACCTAACAAATAAAATATTTTTTCAAATTTTTCTGTACCAATAAGCGTTTACAAAATTTAATCAAACGGTAATACTCGATGCCAATTAAACGGACTTAAGCATCAATTATAACGATCTCGTTGGACTAGATTTGATGCCATTCAAGGATGAGTAATGGCTTTGTTTCGCAAGCAAGCAATTGAACACCAGCACAGTTATTTGTGGGGAGAAGTCTCACTAACGCAAAGCGTGAGAAATAATACTGTGTTCTATCTCTTTGTATCATTATTCTTCTGTATAGGTATATTTTTAACAGTTGGCGAGTACAACCAAAAAGAAACTGTCACAGGCCTATTAGAACCAAGTACTGGCATTTCTGAAACTCGATCTCCTAGGTCAGGCGTAATAAAACACCTTTATGTTGAAGAAGGCTCATATGTATCCAAAGGTGATCCACTATTTCAAGTCATTAATGACACTTCAATCGTTCCAGGCTTAAGCCATAATCATGTCAGGCTTGCGCATCTAAATAGGAAAAGAGAGATACTTGGCCAGTTGATTTTGAACAAGAACACTTCGCTTAAAAACTACGTAAGTTCTAATAACAGTAAAATAGCCGGTGTAGAGCAAAAATTACTACTACTTAAAGCTGAGGCTATGCTTTTAAGGCAAGAGTTAGCTTTGTCGGAAGCGGAAGCTAATAGACAAAAAGAATTAAGAAAGAAACAATTAACAACTAAAACCAGTGAAAACCATGCAATTGAAAAGTGGCTGTCGGTTAAATATAAAGTAAGTAACAACCGTTTTTCGACACTAGATTTAGAGAGCACACTGGCGTCACTTCATAACAATGAACTTGAGTACTCAAGCACTAACAACGACTATTTATTTGAATTAGAGGCTCAGCTTCTTGGAATTGAAGAGGAAATTACTCAGCAGCAAGTCACCAGTTCAATTGTTGTTGTTGCACAGAGTAATGGCGTTGTATCAAGTTTAAACCTAAAAGTTGGAATGCCAATATCACAGAATGAATATGTGATGAGCATTATCCCAGACAATGACAAGCTCATTGCTAGGCTCTTTATTCCTACCCGAGCTATTGGTTTTGTTTCACCAAAGCAAAATATAATTATTAAACTCGACGCGTTTCCATATCAAAAATATGGTCCCATTTCCGCTTCTCTTACGTCTATTTCTAGCAACGTTTTGCCTGGTAATAAAAGTCACCGAGTACTCTCACTATCAGAGCCAGTTTACAAGTCAATTGCCAAGCTTGATAAACAGTTTATAAAAGTAAATGACCAAGAGATAAATCTTCAGGCAGGTATGCTCTTTTCTGCAGATATTATTATTTCAAAACGCACCTTAGCAGAGTGGCTGTTTGCGCCTATTATTGGAGCATTAAAATAGTGAAACTGATACTGCAAGCTGAAGCCGCTGAATGTGGTTTAGCATCCATTGCCATGGTTGCATCGCATTACAAGATAAATCATTCTTTATATAGTCTTAGAGAACAATTCCCTCAGTCATTAAAAGGGCTTAATTTACAGCAGATAATTGATATATCGTCAGACATTGGTTTTAACTCTAGGCCATTAAAGTTAGATATTGCGGAGCTAACTCAACTTTCTCTACCTTGTATTTTGCACTGGGATTTAAATCACTTTGTTGTTCTTTATAAAGTAACAAAACAAGAAGCGATTATTTTTGATCCCGCAAAAGGAAAAGTAAAATATAGCATTGATGAACTCGCCAAACACTTCACCGGCGTCGCTCTAGAGCTTTCACCTAACACTTCGTTTATAGAAAAAGAACGAAAACCTGTCATTGCATTTCGAGATCTCAACATTACTTTCAAAGGCTTAAAGACGAGCTTCGTACAGCTCTTTGTTTTGTCCCTTATGTTACAAGTTTTTGTATTAGCCATGCCCTATTATATGCAGACTGTTATTGATGACGTTTTAGTAAGCTACGACAGTAACTTGTTAGTTGTTTTAGCGTCTGCGTTCGCTTTTGTTGTCACTTTCAAACATCTATTCTCACTTTTACGCGGGCACTTAATTATTCACTTAGGGACAAGCTTAGGAAGACAATTTACCGAACTACTTTTTAATCATCTGATAAGACTTCCCCTTTCTTACTTTGAAGCACGCCATGTTGCTGACATCGTGTCGAGATTCGGCTCAATTGAGCAAATAAAAAGAATGTTGGCGCATCAATTTGTCGAAGCATGTATCGATGGAATAATGGCGACGCTGACTCTGATTGTTCTTTACTTATACGAACCAACTTTAGCCACTGTGTCCGTCGTAGTTATCATACTTTATCTTGTTTTGAGGTTGGTTTGGTATTCACCTTTTAAAAGAGTATCGGAAGATGTAATTCGATCATCAGCCACCGAACAGGCGCACTTTATGGAGACAATAAGAGGCATACAAAGCATAAAACTAATGGCACTAGAGCCTAGTCGAACAAGCCAATGGTTAAATAAGTTTGTATCCGCTTTAAATAACAGAGTAAAAGTTGAAAAGCTGCAGCTTCATTTTGGACTTATAAATGGTTTTCTATTTGGCATAGAAAACGTGGTTATCATTTATTTAGGAGCAAGCTTAATTATAGATGGCTCAACGTCACCGGCCTTCACACTAGGAATGCTAATGGCGTTTATTTCCTATAAAACACAAGTCACTAGCCGTTTTTCGGCGTTAATAGATACTTACGTCGACTTCAAAATGCTGAGCTTACACTTTTCTAGAATTTCAGATATCGCGCTTTCAAAGAAAAATACAGAGCTTCCAAAGTCAATAAACCACACTTCTAATATCCAAGGCCCTGTGGAAATATGCCAATTGGCGTTTAAATATCCGCAAGCGAATGCGTTTCTTTTTTCTAACCTAAGTTTGTCTATTAAACAGGGAGAATCCATCGCCATTGTTGGAAAGTCTGGCTTAGGTAAATCTACTTTTATGAAAGTCGTCATCGGCTTACTAAAACACTCCGAAGGACATGTTTTATTTAACGGAGACCCATTAGAAAAAGTTGGTTTAAGAGCTTTTAGAACGTCTACCGCAGCTGTGATGCAAAACGACCAACTGTTAACTGGCTCGATTGCTGAAAACATTGCCAACTTCTCCTCAAAAATAGATATGAAAAGAGTTAAAGAGTCCGCTGATATTGCATCAATTCATCAGGATATCTTAGCTATGCCAATGGGTTACGACTCATACATTGGTGAAATGGGCGGTGCTCTATCTGGTGGACAGACGCAACGAATTTTATTGGCTAGAGCCCTATACCGACAACCCAGTATTTTATTTTTAGATGAGGCTACGTCGAATTTAGATGTTGCCACCGAACAAATGATAAACCAAAGGCTAAGTGCCCTTGAGATTACCACCCTTTTTATTGCTCATAGAGTTGAGACGATAAAACAAGCCGATCGTGTAATTGAGCTAACACCAACGTTACTCAAAGATGTTTCACGAGATTACTTTTAACCAAATCCAACACCCAATAAAAACAAGGAAAAAAATGATGTTATTGATTAACCCAGATCATCTTTCAAAGCGAGAAAAGGAAGTTTACTCGCATATCATTCAAGGTAGGAGCCAAAAGGAAATCGCAGACAAACTGTATATTTGCATTAGGACGGTTAAGTTTCATTGTGGAAACATCTATCAGAAGTTGAAGGTGAAAAATAAGATTGATCTTATTAAACAAATAAACCTGATGGAACAAAGTGACATAAAACAAATAAGAATTGCAGAATCTGGACCTAAGTTCAGGTGATTATTGAATATTTTGTTCTATTGTTAATAGTGTTCGGAACATTAAAGCAGTTATAAAAATGTTCCAAACTAGAAGAAGGAGTGGTCATGCTGTCGCTCCTAATTCAATTAACTAAAAATCACTTAGCACTTTAGGAATAGTCATGGAAACGCAATTTTTTGAGGATGGAAATATAGCTACTTTAGGTGTTGAGTCTTTACCTTGTCAGAAGGTATTAACTTACCAACTTAATGGCATAGGCGACTTACCTAAAGTGAAAGTCAAAGATACTTTGCTAGACGCTATATTAGACTCAATTTATTCATCTGTGTTTCATCAAGTATTACCTATTGGTAGCGTAAAAATAAAATCAATTCAGCACCTCAATAAACCGATGAGTTTGGCTGAGGGTTCTAACCAAAGTGGTTATCAAAATCACTTGGCAGTAAAGGTAAAAGAAACATCTTTAAGTATAAAACGATTCATGAAAAACGCGGAACAAGAATCTATGTCTGCAGCTGATAGAAGGCTTGAAGCATTTAAAATAAAGCAGTCATTTTTAGAGATCAATCAGTACTTCCAATCACATGAACGTTTTGTTTTATTTATAAATAGATCGTTAGCGAATTGTGCTCAGCAGTTTGCATTTTGTTTTGTACACCGTATTACCCATGGCAACATAAACAATGATGCACTAAGCATTGAAGGTCGATGGCAAAACAATAATGCCTCTAGCTTTCACAACGACTTTGCGGAGAACAGTTTTACGTCTTCGTCGTTAAATGAACAAAAGGACGTAGCACTTTCCTTGTTCTTAAGATGGGTTTGTTACTACAACTCATTTAACAACACTAAAATCGAAACCTCTGAGTTATCTCAATATTTTTATGCTATTTACAACAAATACTTAGAGTACTATGTGGTATCAGTGTTAGGAGTTAGTCCAGATGAGTTACCACTGAATACCTTAGCAAGAGCCGAGTTAACATCTGGCTTAATAAAGCTATATCAGCACAATCCTTCTGAGTTAGATATTGCTAAGTTTATTACTCAGAGTTTATCGGATATAAAACAGCAAGGGTCGGCATCATACAAATTACTTAACTCGGCAATAACGTCTGAAAATCAACACTACACCCCGTCTAGTATTATTACAAAGTGGGCCATCATAGGGCTGAGAAAAGTCTATTTTAATGCTCTTTTTCAAAACAACAATATCAGGCAATCACTTGCTATTTTCTTATCCAAAAGAAAATTAGACCAGGTTTTAGAGCTATCGAATCACTATGAAGATTGTGCTGCCTGGCTTTTTGAAGCCAAAGATAGTTCGGTTCACACGGTAATTTTCTCAAATAAAAAGTTACTGATTTATTTTGTTCCTGTTACCCAGTCTTATGTTGCCGAGCATTTTGATAAGGGTCACAAATACTCATTCATAGATGCGAAAGAGTTGCTGCTTTATATACAAACGCAACCAAAGTTAGATTTTAACTTACCCGGATTTTTAGCCTGGCGAGGACTAATTTATATGCTTACAGAGCTATTGGAATTGGAGAGAGGCCAGCTTGCATAGACTTGAACGGAACACGCAAGCCGGCAATTAACCGCAATTTTCATTGCACTTAACTTACCAACAATTGTTGGTCCGTACAGTATACATATGAATTTATATTTTAAAGGATCAGTTTTATGGAAAAATTATTAGGCCTAAAACCCGTTGTTCAATGGAGCTATATTGTTGCAACAATTATTGCAACATTAACCACGTTTTCATTGGCTTTGGCAACAATGCAGCTCTTCGATACTAGATCGATAGATTACTTTTCAGAAGTACAAAGGGGAATTACTCAGTTTGGAATGACCGGTTATGTATTTTGGTTAATTCTCGCTGCACCAATCATAGAAGAGTTTCTAACGCGGACAGTTACAGTTCGTATTGGCGAAGCACTATCTGCGCCTGTAGTAGTAATAGGACTGTTCTCTGCTCTTGGTACAACGTCTATTAAGATGTTTACGTTTGGCTCACCAATAATGCATTTTATTATAGGAATAGTGCTATTTGCTTTGTACATGAAGCATCGATCTTTACCAACAAACATCTTTTATTCGAGTTTACTTAATGCATTAGCATTAATAATTCTATTCACTTTTAGTCAAATACCTAGCCCTGCAATGTAGTGCAGGTATAACAATGGCAGCTTGTTTTGACTTGAACGGAACAGCAAGTTGCTTTTAACCTCGCCAATAATGGCAAACTTAACTACCGACATATGTCGATAAGGAAATAAAAATGAAAACATTATCAAATAAAGAAGTATCTCAAGTAACGGGTGGAATTTGGGTAGGCGCTATTATTTTAGTTTACGAAGAGTTATTTATCTCTGCATTAAAAGACATGTTTAGAGGTGGTCTAGAGGGTCTTGGTAGATTAGAAAATCGCCCAACAGGCACTCGTCCTTAATATTTAACCCCAGTCGTTAAGTAATTTAAAACAAGCAGAATTTTGCGGTTGCTTGTTTGTTCTTTCTTTTACATTTCTACATTTCTACATTTCTACATTTCTACATTTCTACATTTCTACAAAAGCTTAGCTATCGCCTCATAAATTTCAGCAGCTCTTGCTGGCGATAAATTACCTCTAATATCCCCTTTCCCTAACGTACTTGTGACTCGTATTTGCTCTTTGGCTATGTGGACGGGCGGTTGTGCTGCTGCGGCTTGTTGGCCAGCGGAGATGCTTTGTTGGTTGTCTAAGTTAGCGGCGGTTGGTATTTGTGTGGCACGATCTATTACGTTGGCGGAATCAGTGCGTCCGACATTGTTTGACCTTTGAACGCGGGTTTGTTCTATGCCCACTGTGACGGGTGTGGTTAACCCGAACTCTGCCATTTATACATCTCCAACTTTCGCTAGTGATGATTTAATTATAGTTAAAGAAATAAAAAAACCGAGCAAATGCCCGGCTTTTACTAGTGATTTTTTTAGACTTTGTGTTTTAAAACTGACTTTTTAAAACAACTACAATCAGTTACAAGCCTTAGCTCATCCCTAATTTCTTTTCTAAATAGTGGATATTAGTTCCACCATTTTGGAAGTGCTCATCGGCCATGATGTCTTGCTGCAGAGGTACGTTTGTTTTAATACCGTCAATTAGCAATTCATTAAGTG
This sequence comes from Psychrosphaera haliotis, assembly GCF_039523615.1. Taxonomy (NCBI): domain Bacteria; kingdom Pseudomonadati; phylum Pseudomonadota; class Gammaproteobacteria; order Alteromonadales; family Pseudoalteromonadaceae; genus Psychrosphaera; species Psychrosphaera haliotis. Next base: position 853,033 of record NZ_BAAAFQ010000004.1, read on the forward strand.
CGTGTTCCATACGCTTGATAGCAATACCGCGGTTTTCACCGTAAGTAATTAGCTTACCAATCATTGAGTCATAGTTTGGTGGCACTTTATAATTTGTATAAATGTGAGAGTCCCAACGAACGCCTAAACCGCCTGGTGAGTGGAATCGTTTGATTTCACCTGCACAAGGAATGAAGGTTTCAGGATCTTCTGCATTAATACGACATTCAATGGCATGACCACGAATTTGAATATCATCTTGCGTAAATGACAACGGTTGACCTGCAGCAATGCGTAATTGCTCTTTAATTAAGTCTACGCCCGTTACCATTTCTGTTACTGGATGCTCTACCTGAATACGAGTATTCATTTCGATAAAGTAAAATTCACCGTTTTCATACAAGAATTCAAACGTACCCGCACCGCGATAACCAATTTCAATACAAGCTCTAACACAGCGACCACCTATAAACTTACGAAGTTCAGGTGTAATACCTGGTGCTGGCGCTTCTTCAACAACTTTTTGGTGACGACGCTGCATTGAACAGTCACGCTCACCTAAATGGATTGCATTGCCTTGGCCATCAGCCAAAACTTGTACTTCAATATGACGTGGGTTTTCTAGGAATTTTTCCATGTAAACAACGTCATTATTAAAGGCTGCACCCGCTTCCGCTTTAGTCATCTTAATAGATTCAACTAAATCTTCTTCTTTTCGAACCACGCGCATACCACGACCGCCGCCGCCGCCTGCTGCTTTAACAATTAGTGGGTAACCAATTCTGCGTGCAATGGCTCTGTTGGTATCGGCATCGTCGCCTAATTCACCGTCTGAACCAGGTACACAAGGCACGCCTGCTTTTTTCATTGCTTCAATGGCAGAAACTTTATCGCCCATTAGACGAATGGTATCGCCCGTTGGCCCAATGAATATCAAACCACTTTGCTCAACTTGGTCAGCAAAGTCAGCATTTTCTGCTAAAAAACCATAACCAGGGTGAATAGCCACGGCATCTGTTACTTCAGCCGCTGCAATAATTCTAGGAATATTAAGATAACTATCCATCGCAGATGGCTTACCAATACAAATGGTTTCGTCTGCAAGAAGAACGTGCTTTAAGTTTCTGTCCGCTGTTGAGTGTACCGCAACGGTTTTGATGCCTAATTCTTTACAGGCACGCAAAATACGTAGGGCAATCTCACCGCGATTCGCGATGACAACTTTATCAATCATGATCAGCCCTTATTATTCAATGATGAATAGTGGTTGTTCAAATTCTACTGGGTCTTCGTTATCAACAAGGATTGCTTTAACAACACCCGCTTTGTCTGATTCAATTTGGTTCATCATTTTCATTGCTTCAATAATACAAAGTGTATCGCCAACTTGAACTGACTGGCCTACTTCAACAAATGAAGGAGAAGAAGGTGATGATGCACGGTAGAAAGTACCTACCATTGGAGAAACAACCTGATGACCTGATGCAACTGGAGCTGCTTCAGGTGCTGCTGCCGCCGGAGCTGCTGCTGGTGCTGCCTGAGGAGCTTGTGCTGGCGCAGGAGCATAATGCATTGGCGCTGCTACTTGCACAGGTGTACCAGAGATACGGATTGACTCATCACCTTGAGTGATTTCAATTTCGCCAACGCCAGACTCTTTCACCATGTCGATCAGTGTTCTTATTTTACGAATGTCCATTTTTTCACCTATTAATCTTTAAAATTTATTTATTGTTAGTAATCGTCTTAACCGCTTGGTTAAGCGCGTATTGATATCCCTGCGGACCTAAGCCGCAAATCACACCAACCGCTATATCTGATAAGTAGGAATGTTGTCTAAAAGGCTCTCGTGCATGTACGTTAGATAAGTGAACTTCGATAAATGGAATATCCACTGCTAATAGCGCATCTCTGATGGCAACACTGGTATGCGTGAAAGCGGCGGGATTAATAATGATAAAATCAACTTTCCCCTGCGCTTGCTGAATTGCATCTACCAATACACCTTCGTGATTTGACTGTACATGCGAAATGGCAACCAGTTCCTTTGACGCTTCATGCGTTAGTGACGCAACAATGTCGTTTAACGTAGCATTGCCGTAAATGTTTGTTTCTCTGCTACCTAACATATTTAAGTTAGGGCCATTGATCACTAAAACTGTTCCAATTGTTGACATCTTGTCGCCTTCTATACTCATTTCTACCTCTTCTCGAGATCTGACTAACTTTTATGGTGAAAACCATATAAAACTACAGTTCCGGAAGAATTAAAAGCCATTATAGAGAAATAAACACAATTAACAGCAAAATACTGGTCTAATGACCGACGTTAGCCGAGCTGATGGGCTTGTAGGCCTTTGTTTGAAGCGTTTTACAAAGCAAGTTGGAAGAATTCAAGTAACGAATTAGACGCCTATTAACCAAAATAGTTCTATTTGGAGTGCCCTGTGGGCAGAAAAAAGCCCCACTTTAATCAATAAAAGCAGGGCTTCATGGTTTTAGACAATCTCATTTATATTGAGTTTTATTTAGCGAACCAGCTAAATGCTTTTTAAGTGCGCCAAAAATGTGGTTGCATTCATATAGCCAGTGACGCGTTGAGTTGTTAACTCTCCACCACTAGTATTAAAAAACAGAATAGTTGGCAAACCTAAGATATCGTATTCAGTAAGCACTTCTATATCTGCATCGTTGTTGGCGGTCATGTCGATTTGTAAAAGAACAAAGTCTGCCATTTTGTCTTGCACGCTTTTATCTGAAAACGTAAACGCTTCAAACTCTTTACATGCCACACACCAGTCAGCGTAAAGGTCTAACATCACTGGCTTACCTGCTGCATTTGCTTGAGCAATTTGCTGTTTTATTTCGCTCATGTTCGACACTTTTATAAACTCAACTTCATGTGACTCTGCTGATGCTGATGCCACTGGAGTAGGTAATATTGGTTTAATGATTAAAACAAAACCCAGCAAGAAGCTAAATAAAGAGACTACCCAAAAGCCGCTTTTTGCCGTGTTAGACGCTTGACCTAAATACTGGCTATGGAAATAGCCGGCTATTACGATTAGTAAAATACCCGCTAGTAATAGTACCCATTCTAAATCAACAAATCGTTCTAATAGAATGAGAGGAATAGCTAACAAAATAAAGCCAAACAGATTCTTAACTACATTCATCCAGTTACCCGCTTTAGGAAGTAATTTACCACCTGATGCACCGATAAGTAATAAAGGTAAGCCCATGCCTAAACTAAGCACGTACAAGGTGACAAAACCAATGAGTAAGTCACCCGTTTGCGCAACGTATAGCAATGCGCCTGTTAACGGAGCCGTGGTACAAGGCGAAGCAATAAGACCACTTAATAAGCCCATTACAAACACGCCCACTAAATTGCCTGACTTTTGATTGTTACTCACTTGAGTTAATTTGTTGGTCCAAGACTGAGGTAACTGAAGGTTATACCAGCCGAACATCGCCCCAGCGAGCAATACAAAAATGACAGACACCGTAATTAAAACAGCAGGATGTTGCAGAGCAGCTTGGAACTGTACGCCCATGCTAGCAACAACTAATCCCAATAGTGAATACGTTATTGCCATACCTTGCACATAAATGAACGCAAGCCATAAACCTTTTTTAACGGTCATATTACTTTGCCCAGCAATGATGCTGGATAAAATTGGGAACATTGGGAATACACAAGGCGTGAAGGCCAAACCTACACCCAAACCGAAGAAAATAAGTAACGTCCATAACAAACTCTCATTCGCTAATGAGTCTGCTAGTGAGTTTTGTTGAGAAGTATTTGCTGTTGAAACTGATTCGTTTGTTGTTGATAAACCCGGTGATGAAACCGAGTCTGATGTTTGCGTGGCAGCGTTGTTGCCAGTGCTGCTAGCTGCTTTTAATGCGGCAATCTCGTCAGCAGAAATTGCCGATAAAGGAATACGTTTAACGGTTGGGTTGTAACAAAAGCCTGCTTCAGCACAACCTTGATATCTTATATTCAAATAGCCGTTTTCAGCTATTTCGCTGAAGCTAACGTCTATTTTTGATTGAAAGAAGTAAACATCCACCACCCCAAAAAACTCATCTTCAATTTGAGTACCGTCTTGCTTAACCGTTTCGGCAATTGTGCTGTTGTCTGCTTGGAACTGAAACTTATCCTTGTATAAATAGTAACCGTCGGCAAGGGTCCAGTCTAAAACAACCTTGTTATCAACCTGCTTAAAGTCGAACAAAAAGGCTTCGTCAACTGGTAAGTATTCAGTTTGTTGGCCAAACAAGCCTTTTAGTGGATCCGCCGTAATTGCAGCGTGACTAACGCTGGTAAATAAAGACAAACTGGCGAGGGTAAAAGCAAAAATCCAATTTGTAATGGTACTACGTGTGTTAAGCATTTATTTGTTACCTTGTGATGTCATTTCTTGTACCCAATTTAAATAGTCACGATTGCCGTGATTTACATCAATAACCAGAAACTCAGGTACTTCGTATGGATGATGTTCGTTTACATAAGACTCGATTGCCGCGATATTTCTTTCACTTGTTTTTAAAAACATTTGAACTTCTATATTTTGTTCTAGTTTTCCTTCCCATTTATAAAGGGAAACCACTGATGGAATTAAATTGACGCACGCCACCAAATCTTTATCGAGTAAGCCCTCAGCTAAAGAATGGGCAGTGGGTAAATCCGGACTAGTGACTAAAATTAATTTAACGGTCATTTTATTATCTCGTTCAATGTATTACGTAAACCTTAAGAAAAAATTAACAACTGGTTACATACTATTGTTCAACTTTACTTGAATACCGTCGTATTGTCCCATACTTAACTAGGGTTAATATTGAATTTTTATTAGGAAAAATATGCCACTGTTTTTTATTTTTATCATCATTCCATTAATTGAATTAATGATCCTACTTGAAGTAGGCAGCATTATTGGTAGTGGCTGGACGTTCATCATCATTATCGCCACCGCTATTCTAGGCACTAGGTTAGTTAAGCAACAAGGTGTACAAACGTGGACTAAGATACAGCAAGAGTTGGCAACTGGTTCACTTCCTGCCCAAGCAATGTTTGACGGCATATGTATTTTAATTTCGGGTGTACTATTGATAACACCTGGTTTTATGACTGATATTTTTGGTTTGCTTCTGCTTACACCACCATTTAGAAAAGCCGTTTATTTGCAAGTAGGCCATAGAGTGCAAGTGCGCGGCGCTGGTTTTAATGCATCAGGGTTTGGTCAAGGTGGGTTCTCAAAACAGTCAACAGGTCGAACTTTTGAGAATGAAATGGATCAAAACACTCATCAAGATACGGGGGATTCAAGTTCAAATAGCCAGCAGGGTTATATTGATGAAAACCCTCAGCAGCCAACAACTATTGATGGCGAATACAAGAGAAAGGAATAAACGCCAGCAAAACCTTGTCTGAGTCGTTAAGAGAAAAGGGCCTAAAAAGGCCCTTTTTTGTTGCATCTAGCCAAAGTTCCAACACCCAAACAGAAACAACAAATCCACCTTATTCTACAACTTTCATGAAGGCAAACATTTTTATCCCAAAATGGGATATTCGCTACACGCACCTACTGTTCGCCCATGAACAAACTCTGGTGTGAAAAAAACTCACGCTTTCGAACCTATTTAAAAGAAATTAGAGAAGTCTCAGGTCAAACCCAGACACAACTCGCCAGTAGCTTAGGGAAACCACAAAGTTATGTTTCTAAATACGAAAGCGGAGAACGAAAGTTAGACTTCTTGGAAACAATTGAAGTTGTTGAAGCCTGTGGCAAGTATGATTTGCAGGAATTAGTTACATTGTTATCTGACAAATCTCAAAAGCTAAAATAGAAACCTCGCAGCCTTTAAAGCAAAACTAAAAGCGCGTGAACCGTCTGACTTACATAACCCCTATTATTCCCTAATTTTTCGTTATTTTTTTCAATTTTTCACTTGGGTTTTTTAAACCCACCCTCATATATTCGCCAACAACTAATTTTTAGTTTGTTTTAAAGCCTCCCAACCCTAAAACAGGGACTTTAAAACCTATTACAACCATAAACTTGGAGATAATGACAAATGAGCATTCGTCCTCTACATGATCGTTTAATCGTTAAACGTAACGAACAAGAAACAAAATCAGCCGGCGGCATCGTACTAACGGGCTCTGCAGCTGAAAAATCTACTCGCGGTGAAGTTATTGCTGTGGGCAACGGTCGTATTTTAGAAAATGGCGACGTTCGTCCGTTAGATGTAAAAGTTGGCGACACGGTTATCTTTAGCGATGGCTACGGCGTAAAAACTGAAAAGCTTGATGGCGAAGAAGTATTAATCATGTCTGAGTCAGACATCTTGGCAATCGTTGAATAATAGGAGTTTAAGATTATGGCAGCAAAAGACGTAAGATTTGGAAATGACGCTCGCAAAAAAATGTTAGCAGGCGTAAACGTTTTAGCAGACGCAGTAAAAGTAACGTTAGGTCCTAAAGGTCGTAACGTAGTATTAGACAAATCATTTGGTGGTCCAGCTATCACTAAAGATGGTGTATCTGTAGCTAAAGAAATTGAACTTGAAGACAAGTTTGAAAACATGGGCGCTCAAATGGTGAAAGAAGTTGCTTCTAAAGCCAATGACGAAGCCGGTGACGGTACTACAACTGCAACAGTTTTAGCTCAAGCTATTATCAACGAAGGCATTAAAGCCGTTGCCGCAGATATGAACCCAATGGATCTTAAGCGCGGTATCGACAAAGCAGTAAAAGCGGCAATTGAAGAGCTTAAAGAGTTATCTGTACCATGTTCAGATTCAAAAGCGATTGCACAGGTAGGTACTATCTCTGCAAACTCTGACAAAGAAATTGGTGACATCATTGCTGAAGCAATGGAACGTGTTGGCCAAGAAGGTGTTATCACTGTTGAAGAAGGTCAAGCATTAGAAACTGAACTTGACGTTGTTGAAGGTATGCAGTTTGACCGTGGTTACCTATCTCCATATTTCATCACTAACCAAGAAAATGGTTCGGTTGAACTAGATAACCCGTTCATTCTTTTAGTTGACAAAAAAGTGGGCAATATCCGTGAGCTACTTCCTACACTGGAAGCCGTTGCTAAAGCCGGTAAGCCACTACTAATTATTGCTGAAGACCTAGAAAGTGAAGCCCTAGCAACGTTAGTTGTTAACAACATGCGCGGTATTGTTAAAGCGTCTGCTGTTAAAGCGCCAGGTTTTGGTGACCGTCGTAAAGCAATGTTACAAGACATTGCGGTATTAACTGGTGCCACTGTGATTTCTGAAGAAATCGGCATGGAATTAGAAAAAGCACAACTTGAAGACCTAGGTACGGCCAAACGTGTTGTTATCACTAAAGATGATACAACTATTATTGATGGTGCTGGTGAGCAAGAAGGCATTGATGGCCGTGTTGCACAAATCAAAGCGCAAATTGAAGAGTCCTCTTCTGATTACGACAAAGAAAAGCTTCAAGAGCGTTTAGCTAAGCTTTCTGGCGGTGTTGCGGTTATTAAAGTTGGCGCAGCAACAGAAATGGAAATGAAAGAGAAAAAAGACCGTGTTGACGATGCATTACATGCTACTCGCGCTGCGGTTCAGGAAGGTATTGTTGCCGGTGGTGGTACAGCACTTGTTCGTGTTGCAGCTAAACTTGCAGAGCTTAAAGGCGACAACGAAGACCAAACTCACGGTATCAAAATTGCGTTACGCGCAATGGAAGCACCGCTTCGTCAAATCGCGTTCAACTCTGGTGATGAAGCATCAGTGGTTGTAAACAAAGTTAAAGAAGGCGAAGGCAACTACGGTTACAACGCAGCAAACAGCACTTACAGCGACTTAGTTGAAGAAGGTATTCTAGACCCAACTAAAGTAACTCGTAGCGCACTACAGTTTGCAGCATCAGTTGCGGGTCTTATGATCACCACAGAAGCAATGGTAACGGATGCACCTCAAGACGCATCAGCTGGTCCTGCAATGCCTGATATGGGCGGCATGGGCGGTATGGGTGGAATGGGCGGCATGATGTAATCATCTGTTACCATTTTTAAGCTTTTAAAATCAAGGTGTTACAACAATTGTATACAGAAAAATATACATAAATGTAGACAGTAAAGTAGGCTTAAAAACACTCTTGAAGAAGGCGTTGGGATAACACTCCGCGCCTTTTTTACGCTTATGAAGGAAAATAGAAAATGTACAAGTGTCGCAGAGAGTTTTCTCAAATTTTCGTAACAGAGTCTGGCATCATGGAAGGTGGTGAAAGAACAGATTTTAGTAATTCGTTAAAGCCTGAGCCTGATGATTTAGTTGGAAAAGTCATAGATGACTACAACGGAGATGTCGAAATTCAACCGGTGAAAGGCCATGATTTAGACTATGTGATAAGTCTAATTAAAAAAACACTCAGGTAAGTCATAGCCTAGTGAAGGCGATAGCGTGGGTGAATGATGACATCAAAGAAACAAAACCTATTGATGTTTCTAAAAATCTGATGGTTCAATTTACTTTATTGAGAAAACTCTAATTTGGTCGTCGATTAATTTGTTATACTTGTCCATTCATCTTTAAAAGGTAGACATTATGGCTATCCAAAAGTGGCTTTACAAGTTGGCAGCGTTTTGGGTAATCAACTATTGCTTTCAACTGCCCATAGCGTTTATGCCCTTCGGCAAGATGAAAAGGCACTAAGTAATTCTCTCCTGTAAAATCATAATAATTTCCGGCATCTTCAAATATTATTATTGGACTTGGGAAAGTCCCCTTCTGACGCAACGATAAGGCAGGTTCATAATCCTTTATCATAGGATGACGCCAAATATTGTTACCAGCATTAATCACATGGTCTAGCTTACTCGGAAACAACTTAATGTCTAAGATCTCCTGAGTAGTAAATTTTGCCTCTTCAAAGCTCCAATGGACTAGGTCATGATGGCCGAACCTTTGGATAAAATTATCATGTCTGTATAACCACTCCCGAATCACTTCTTCCGGAAAATTAGTTAAGTGCGGCTGGACTCGGTTCAGATACTCATTAAAGGGTTCGTCATCACTTTTTTTAATGATTACTTTTAATAACTTGGAATCGAAATCTTGTTGTTGCGACATAAATAGTTACTCTGTTCAATGTGATTAATTGGTTGGACGCTTGGCAGAACGAAGAATCAGTTCGTTGCCTGTTCTAAATGAGCAGTAATTAAATTGAGGTTATTATGTACTAATCTAAAACAGTATCAGTAATCTTCCACGATCACCAGAGAACCAAAATTTAGTAGATTAAGCTAACAACTTTAATTGATATGCCAATCTTAAAACTTTCACTGGATGACCGCGGGAGTTAGATTAAGCAGCAGCTTCTGTCGCTAAGTTATCCGCAAGTTCATTGCCATAGATACCGCTATGACCTTTAACCCACTTAATGACAACTAGCGGCTTCTCTAGCTTCAACTTGTCGATTCGCTGCCATAGGTCTTGGTTAGCTACTGGCTTCTTTTTAGCACCCTTCCAGCCTTTCAACTTCCAACCTTCAAGCCACTCGTTGTAGCCCTGAGCAATCATATTGTTGTCTGTGTGGATAATGTCTTCAGGCTCTGCAAGTTCGAGAGCCTTGATGACTGCTAACATTTCACAACGTACATTTGTTGTCGTGAATTCATTAAAAGTCGGTTCAACACGAGCCTTATAGGTCTCTAAGACTTCTCCTTGGTGGTTAAGTACAACAACACCTAATCCACCTCGAACACAGCCGTTCTGGTTGTTAGGTGCTGCACCATCAGTAAAGATTAAGCGTGATAGTTGTTTACTCATTGGCTTGTTCCTCCTATTGCTTCTCTAATAATTTACCTAATGCTTTGTTTACCTTCTTAAGTTCAGCTTTGTCCGCTTCTAGTCGCGATAAGCAGCCCTTTGCTGAGTCGATTTGTCGCTTCATTTCCTGAGTATGGCTACTAATGCTTATCTCAGCGTCAGCTTTCTTGCTGGCAATAAGTTCCTGCCGTTCATTCTCGGTGTAACTGTGATTAAACTTAAGACCTGCTATGTGCTTGTCACGAGCTGTTTCGACTCTCTTAACGTAATCTTTTAGGGACTGCTCACAGTGGTTAATCGTTTGTGTTAACTGAACTCCATTAACCCTATCAATTGAGTTCCTTAACTCTGAACGTCTGCCTATGAGCTGCTCTTCTGTTGGTTCATTAACTACGTGTTGAGGTCGCTTAGTATCTTCAGGTAACTCAATGTCTCCCGTGATAGTGCTCCAGATTTCATCAAGCTCCTGCTCTCGTTGCTTCTCAGTCATGAATACAAGTGACCAGTATTTGGACTTGGCGATGTCTCTGAAGTCAGTCTTAGCGGTATTTAGGTTGACTCTAAGCTGCTTAGCCTTTGCTTCAGCTTCACGTTGTTCAACAGCTGCTTGTGTGTATTTAATTCGGTAATCATCAAACTTAATTTGTCCTTGCGCTGCGCTGTTGTATGCACTGGCCAATAAGTCCTTGCAGATAGCCTCTAAAGCACAAAGGCGGTCTTTTAGTTCTTTGATAGTTTCATTTTGTTTAATCATACGTTTCTCCTTTTCGTTGTTATCGTGATAGTTGTTTAGCAATACATTCATTGATAATTGTTGATGCACCGACCTTGCGTGAGCTTTCAGCTTGTCGCTTAAATTGCTCTTGTTGAATGAGTAATAGGTTCAAGGTGTTGAGGTTCACACGTACCTGAGGGTTAGTCAGTGTCTTGTAGTTTTTCATTAAGTTCTCCTTATGGTTTTTTTGATTTGAAACAGGCCTGATACAGAGTCGATAAGTCGAACGCCTGTCAGGTAGTTAATGGTGTTTTTGTTACAAAGCAGGGGCTTACAGATGAAGACCCGAACTAAGTCATGGGCTTTTTCGAAAACAAATAAGCCAAGAACAAGGCTCTTAGCGTGGACTGTTAGCCACTGAAAGCCTTCTTATTGAGTTACTTGTTGTTGGTTAAGGTTGCCTAGGACAAGTGCAGGAGGTGGGCACAAGTCCATAGGCTTTGGAGGAATCGAGTAAACAAACTTCATCAAGGCAATCACTCATACATGAATACAAGTGAATACTGGATAACGGATACAACATTAGGTCTGTCTTAAAGTTAAACTTTTAGACCTAATGAATTTATCTTGTATTGATTAGATAACAGAGGTCTTTAAGTAGTCTTATAGTTAATCTAATAGTCTTATTACTTATTAATAAATCTTAATTAAATTAGTAAATGACAGACTTAAAGAAGTCTTAATGATTAACTTAAAGTCCCCCTACCCAAATACAACCACCAATTAGCAGCTCCCCCAATTCTGCTAGGTGTTAATGTTGTATAGGGTTCGTAGTCTTCAATTACTGGACTAACTCAGACTTTCCTTCTCTTGTGTCAGGGAGTCACTAAACACTGTAATCTCAAGCTCCTTCGGCTAACGAGAGTAAACTTCGACCTGACTAACTCAGACTTTCCTTCTTCCAAAAGTCAGGGAGTCACTAAACACTGGATTCTCAAGCGCCTTAGGCCAGCGAGAGCAGACTTCGACCTGACCAACTCAGCTTTATTCTTCCGAAAGTCAGGGAGTCGCTAAGCCTTTATTTACAAGGGCTACAAAGAGTGGTGATTTTATGGGTGAATGACTGAAGCACTACTCAAAGGCAAAACCAAGGTCATAAATAGCCGTAAAACGATCTGAGAGATCGCCTGAGCGGATTTCTGCATTAATCGAATATGAATGTACTAGTGAGCTTAAAGACGATCTCAGGGAGCCTTAGAGATCGCCTTAATTAAAACTACTGATTAGGTGTATGTGATAGTGCAACTAATTACTGTGCTATATACTCAGCCAAAACTTTATGAACAGCAGCTTTACTACAGCCAACCTCAGCAGCAATCTTGCCTAAACTTAGACCTTCTTCACGTAGCTGGTGAACTCGCTCACGGTCTATAGTCTTCTTACGGCCAAACTTTACGCCCTGTTCCTTTGCCTTAGCGATTCCTTCCATCTGTCTTTCATAGCGTAATGACAACTCGAACTCAGCGACAGCAGCAATCATATGGAACATAAGCTTTCCATGAGGTGTAGTTGTATCAATACCTTGGTCAAGGACGATTAGACCTACACCTTTGTCTTCAAGTAACTTAGAGATATTCGCTAGGTCTGCCACTGAGCGACCTAAGCGGTCTAACTTAGTCACAACTATTGCTTCACCTTCACGCACATAATCAAGCATCTTCTCCAGCTCTGGACGGTCTGCTGTCTTACCTGAGCGTTTCTCTTGGTAAATCTTGGTGCAGCCTTGTGCTGTCAATGCGTCCAACTGAACGTCTAACTTCTGCCCTGTAGTTGATACTCGTGCGTAACCAATAAGTTCTTTAGCCATGTTCACTCCTAGCTGTTCAAAAACATCTTAAACTTTAGTGAACACTATATTAGTGAACGGTTTTTGAACGGTCAAGCGTAAAGTTCACAATCTTTTACTTTTGTGAACGATTAGTTGTTTCGAGGGCGACTTTGTTCTTCTCAAGTCAGGGAGTTATATAAACGCACCACTAGAAAAGCCTGAGAGGTTTCTTTGTGGCTTGTTAAGGTGAATGTATTTGGTTGTCTTGAAGATTGTCTTAGCGATCTTCCTGTGGGGCGTAAAGGCACCCTATGGGGGGAGTTGAGGCTTCTTCATTGTCGAATTGGCCTCTCAGATTTTTGTAGTGAAACTTTTTTGAGGTAGCTGAGAAAACCTTAACTAAATCACTGTAGACTCTAGGTAATCTGTGCATTACGATAGCTGAAAGCTTAACTACATGGATTTAGTATGGGTACATTCAACACAAAATTGGCAGGTGTAACATATGACTGCCCCAACGGCACTAACCGACAGCAAGTAATACGTAAATATGTCAAAGTAGGACAGCGAGTGTTTTTAGTACGTGAGCCTAACAATCAGTATAGCCCCGATGCCATTGGCGCATGGATAGTACACAAAGGGTTCTTTAAGAACACTAAGTATCACATAGGATATATCGCCAACTCTATTTCTTGTCGCCTAGCAGGTGAAATAGACGGTGGGAAAAAAGTGACAGGCAGGGTCAAAGATATCACTGGTGGATGTGCTGGCGCGTCTTTCGGAGTAAACATTGAAGTCAATGCGAATTATGAGGATTAGTAAATGAAGCAAGTACTTAAACCCATTGTAGTGATAGTTTTATTGATTATTCTAAATTACTTTATTGCATCTGGGGACTTAATGACGCTCTCCGTTTTTTGCCTAACTTTATGGGCACTATTGAGCCATCTCCTTAGTGTCGAAACAAAACAAAAATTAATTTCATCTAGGCTTTCTATAAAACACGACCTTGAGTTACATGAACACGGAATATTTTGGATACCTATTTTTTTCTTCAGCTTTCTTGCTCTATGGGTTGGCCTTTTCAGTACAGAGTTCAATCCTAACTTAATATTCACTAACCCGCTTATTATTGTAAATTCCTTAAAGGTCCCAGTTACGATATTTGCGCTTTGTATCCCATTTACTGTTGCTATAGGAAGGTTCCATGGGTCAGCTCAAAGACTATACGCCAATCAACAAGCTGAAGCGGTAAAGTCATTTAAGCACTACTTCGATCACAGAGAGGCATTCAAACAGCATATATTAGAAAGGCTTGAACAAAAAAATCGAGATGAAAACCTGTTAGAAATAGGTAATATTCCTGAGCTCTATAAGACAGTTTTCCCAAAGGCTAGTGTTCACAATTTCGATATCACCCCAAGCGCACAAACTAAATTAAATCTAGAAGCGATAATACAAAATATTAAAACGGAAAAAGAGGCTTTCCTTGAACTTAACTGCTCTTGTGAAGATAGTAAAATACATACGATAGAAACTTTATCACAAACCGTGCAGCTTCACTTTTCCAGTTTATTGAAGGACACAGGGCTTAAACTAAAAGGTGCTAACTCTCCCAGTACAAACACCGCATTTCACCTAAGTGGGCCAGAGTTTGCTACTAGAATGGCATACGAATTACAAAACATTTTCACATGGGCTGGCGAATTCGCAGGCGACCAAGAGACAATTGCTAACTGTCAAATAATTCCCGACAACCTGCGCATTAAAGATGAAAACGACTACATAAGCTGTCTTATTGACTTAATTGTTTTTATCGAGAAAAACCAACAAACTGAGCGAGCTGAATTCATGAATAATCTTGCCGAACAGTTTAATCAACTCTAAGCCACCAAATGCTCCAACGCCCTATCGACAGCTTCTTTCAGCTTCTTCAACTCATGGCCTTTCGAGTAGTACCCATAAGACATCGTTTTGCCTCGCTCGTGTCCAACAACCTGAGCCGTAATGTTTTCTTCAACACCTGCTCGCTCCATTGCGGTAATGTACATATGCCTAAATGAATGAAAGCTTTTTAGCTTGCTTGTTGAGATGTGCCTTGTCTTGAAGTTTGAGAAGGTTCTACTTGCTGTCTTTGAAGCAATGCCAATCACGTAATCATCTTCGCCTTTGTCATTGATATGCTCCAACAACCTATGACCAAGTGCATCTGGAAGTGGTACGGTTCTGGTAGCAGCTTTCGTCTTACCCTTTTCAATATTCATTGCAACAATGCCGTCGTCTTGAACAACGTGTTTCTTCTTGACGTTACATATTTCACTTATACGACAGCCAGTGTATATACCTAAGTCCACCAGCAACTTATAAACAGGCTTCTCCCACTCATGTGAGCGGATTGCCTTCATTTCAGCTACAGTGAATGCTTCTCGTTTTTCTGATTGGTCAGCTTCTGCACTTGAGTATATGTGGTCTTTAAACGGGTTCTTTCCTTCCAATTCATCAACCCGTTCTAAGTACATCCAAATTGTATTAATACGGCTGATAGTGGCTTGTACAGTAGACTTTTTCAGTGTCTTACCTAAATGTTTAATAAAGGCATACACCATCTTTCTCTCAATATCTTCAAGTGCAATGTCAGGTGAGTCAATCCAATCAAAATGCTTGAAGCAATATGTCCCAAACTCTTTGATGGCCTTTTCAATCTTCTTGATGTGCTCATCTGTCTTAGTATGGCCAATATCCTCAAGCCACATCTGGAAACCTTCAGAAAGTGTTAGTCGATACTTGCGGCTGAAGTCCTGTCTCCCATTTACAGTCATGTAAGCCTCAAGCTCTAGCTCCCGCCCTTGTTCTTTGAGTAAATCTGGATAAATTCCCATATCCCACTCTTGAGGATAATTCTTGCGGTCTCTATCCATTTCTCGTACAAGTTCCCTGAACTTTTGCCCTTCAGTATTTGTGGTCATGCTTAAAGACTTTCGTTCAAGCTCACCATTAAGCACATTACGTTTCTTTTTCGCTTCACGAATATCACCAGTATCAAGACTGATTTGTATGAAAGATTGATTTGGATAATGGTTACTTAGATGTTTAGGAACTCGACGTTGATACCACCAAATATTCCCGCGTAACTTTAGATGTTTTGTGTCTGCTTTATTACTCATTTACCTCTACCTTGCTGCAATTTGTAGCCAACAATGTAGACAGTATTGTGTTCATAAACCATTGAATGTCAATAGGAATAAGGCTTGCAGATTGACTCGCTCGGCATGATGTAAACAACATCATGTAGTTTCATAGAAACTCATTAAGTTTCAATTGGTACAGAAAAGCCCGTAAAGCCATGTTTTACGGGCTTTTTTATTGACACTTTATAACAATATATTTCAAAATAGAGCTAATATTTTGGACGTAGTTCCTTTAGATTTTGGAGATTGAATATGGAAAGTTACAATAGTATTAGAGAGCTTAGAGAATCATTAAGTAATAAACCTCCTGAGCCTGCGGGCAAATATATTAAAGACTATTTTTTAAAACATAAACTAAGTGCATTATCAGCATCTAAGAAGCTCAATTGCTCAGCTAGCACATTAACTAGACTTTTTTGTGGTGCCGCTTTAACGGTCGATATGGCCTCTAAACTAGAAAAGGAGTTTAATATAGATTCAGCTTTACTATTCCGGCTAGAAGCGAATGCCAATACGTTTAAAGCAAAACAGAAATCTAGCAGCATCTAGTAATTTCGTGATCATGCACAATAGCTGATAAAAAAGGTGATGTTTATTAAAACATCACCTTTTTTATCAGAGTTAACTTTGTATCAAACATTACTCTTAGCGATACTAACACCGCTAAGTCTAGGTAATCCGGTTTTTACTTAACCGGATTACCTTCAATATCTAATACAACCGGCTCTCCGTAACCAAACTCTTTCATTCTAGCTAACTGAGTTTCTGCATCTCCCGCAACAACATAAATCATTTGTTGTTCATTAAAATGCTTGTCTATTACGTTATGAACGGCTTTTAACTCAAGTGATTTAACGTAATCTTGCTGTTGCTCAATAAAATTAGCTTCACGGTCAAAACGACTCATTTCAGTTAACATACCTAAAAGCTGATCTAAGGTTTCAAACTTACGTGAGTTACCTTTAATGATCATATTTTGAGTAACGGCTAAATCTTCCTCTTTGTAGGTCTCTTTGTAATTACTAATAAGGTCTTTAAATATCTCTAAAGACTCCAACGTAACATTGGTACGAACCTGCGAAGATGCAATAAATGGAGATTGATAGCCTGCGCCACGAATATAAGAATACGCGCCGTACGTGTAACCTTTTTGTATACGAAGCGTTTGTGCCAGTCTTGCACTCATTCCACCGCCTAGGCGGTTGTTCGCTACCTGAATAGGATGGAACTCCGCGCTGTTACCACTTACTACAGGTTTACCTGCCATAATAACGGACTGTTTGGCACCCGGTACGTCTATAAAGTACAAGGTTGGCTTCTTACGCTGAGATACCATTGGTTGCTGAGGTAGCTCCACCGCTTCACCTTGCCACTTGTTTAATCTTGCTAACGCTTTGCTCACTTGTTTTTCAGTTACGTCACCCACCACATTAAACGTCGCCATTTTTGGCGTAATGTTTTGTTGGTAATACTGTTTAACATCTTCTAATGAAATATTACTGACAGTTTTTTCAGTGCCGCCAACTGGACTGCCCGCAACATGAGATTCTGTATAAAGCTTTTTATAAAATGCGTTTCTAGCGATGGTGCTTGCATCGCCCTTACCTTGGTTTATGCGAGTTAAGCGTGTTGATTTTAAACGGTCAAACTCACTTTCTTGCCAACGTGGCGACATTAACATTTCAGATAACAACGCAATGGTCGCATCAAAGTTTTTCGCCAATGAACTGCCAGATATCGTCACAGTTTCTAGGTTGCTTGAAACTCTTAAGCTCGCGCCTAACAGACCAATGGCTTCTTCCAGTTCCTGCGGAGTTTTGTTTTGCGTGCCTTCATTCATTAGCTGGGCCATGAGCGATGCTGTGCCAAGTTTATTGCCCAAGTCCAGTTGCTGACCACCTTCAATAACTAAGTTAAAGTTTACAATTGGCAGTTCGTTTTGCTCTATGCCATAAACCGTTAAGCCATTACTTTGAGTTGTTTGCCACACATCTGGCGTCGTTAAGGTAGGGAGTTCAGTAAGTGCTGGTTCGCTACGATCAAATTTAGTTGGCGTTTTCTCAAACTTAATGGCGTCATTCTCAACAAACTGTTGCTCTTTGCCTTGTTCAATCACTTCTTCAACAACGTTGGCTTTTACTGAGCCTGAAACGACCAACTCTTTTTGATCTTTTGGCACGAAGCTCGTAATGATGCTTGGTTTGTTTTTAATGTATTTTTTGAATACACGTTTCACATCTTCAACGGTAACTGACGTTATGTTTTTAATGTCTTGTTTAATAAATTCAGGCGATCCTGCAAATTCATTATACTGACCAAGCTTTTGTGCTTTGTCCAAAACACTCTCAATTTCATAGAAAAACGACGTTTCTTGTTCCGCTTTTATCTTTGTTAACTGTGCTTCGCTAAAGCCATTTTTCTCAAAGTTATCTAGTGCTTCTTCAATCGCTTGATAAACCGTATCTAGCTTTGTTCCTGCATTACCGCGAACCAACAAGGTAAATGTGCCGGCAATTTCTTCCGAGCTGTTCCACGCATAAACACCTGGCGCTAACTTTTTCTCTTCAACAATGGTTTTATATAGCGGAGCTTGTTTGCCTGATGATAAAATTTCGCCCAAAGCATCAAGTGCGTAAGCGTCTTTGTGGTAGCTCTCTACCGTAGGGAACGTTAAGCGAATTTCTGGGATTTTCGCAAAGTTATCTAAATGATAGAGCTTCTTAGTTTCCGTTAAGGTAACAGGTTGCGGCGACATTTTACCAACTGGCTTACCTGCTTTTATTTCACCAAACCATTGCTTTACTTTTGCTTTAGTTTCTTCAATTTCAATATCACCAGCAATAACCATAGTGGCATTCGACGGTACATAAAATTGGTCATAAAATTCGCGTACATCCGCTAGGGTTGCAGCTTGTAAGTCTTCTAAGTCACCAATTACCGTCCAGTTGTAAGGATGATCTTTTGGATAAAGTGCTTTTTTAACAACATGACCAACATGGCCATAAGGACGATTATCTACGCGCTGGCGTTTTTCGTTTTTAACAACCTGCTTTTCACGCTCTAACGTGCCTTTATCAACGGTATTAATCATATAACCAAGGCGATCTGAATCTATCCAAAGCAACTTATCAAAGGCATCTTTTGGCACAACTTCGTAATAGATAGTACCGTCGCTCCAAGTACCGCCATTTCGAGAGCCACCTAATTCTGGGATCATTTTACGGTTGGCACCTTTTGGCACATTCTCAGAGTCATTAAATGACATATGTTCAAAAAAGTGAGCAAACCCCGTTCGCCCAGGCTTTTCACGACTAGAACCAACATGAACGATAGTAGAAATGGCAACGATAGGATCCGACTTGTCTTGATGCAGAATGACTTTTAACCCGTTGTCTAAAGTAAACGACTCATAAGGCAACTCAAAACTGTTTGGCGCTTCAGCTTGTGTTATCTCTTGTTGTGCGTCCTGTTTCATCTTTTTAACAACGGCATCGGCATTTTTACTGTCCGTTACGGCAAAGTCTACTTTTCCGCAAGCGACTAAAACCATTGCAGAGGCTAAGGTAAGTGCTAGTTTAGTTTTCATAATCTATCCATTTGGTTTTTGTTATTTCCAGCTTGTTCGGTTAATTTGTGTATCTGTTTGCGTCGCCGTTGTTATTGCTATCTGTGTATCGTCTTTATTTACGGCAAAACCTGCAATTTTTTGCGGCATGTCTATGTACGACGTTTCACCTGTTGTTAATTCGGTTCGCACCAACTGAGCGTTTTTTCTATCGTAAACATAGAAGTAGCGGTTGCTTAAGCTCATTAGCGAGTGATAAATATTAATGTCGGCTTCTATTTCTAAGTCTACCGAAGTCGTCAGCCCAACAAGTCTGGTGCCAGTTGTGTAATAAACGTTACCACTCGGATCGTTTAGCATATGAATTGCATTTGCAGGTACGAGCATTTTGATATTATTTGAGATTAAATCGTATTCCCATACCTGGGTTTTTTCATTAACTGAAATTACCGTGTAGATTTTTCTTTTATCAGGGCCAATAGCTGCGCTGTTTATGAAATGTTCATCTTTATATTCAATTTTTCTTTTTATGCCCGTGTCTGCTTCAACAAGGTAAAGTTCATACTCTGCTTGCAGTAAGTAAAAACTTCCGTCATTAGCTATTCGAGGAGGATAAATGATCCTGCTATATTCTTTATCATATGTGGTTATTTGCGATAGCTCTTCACCCGCCAGCCAATACTGATAGGATCCACTTCGATTAGAGACAAACATAAGCTGATCATTAAAAAAGCGTGGGAAAAAGCTTTGTCCATCAGCTTGAAACTTCCTGTCTTCAATAAGGTTAAGCGCCATATCATAAATAGAAATACTACTTTTTGATTCGGCCCTGCTAACGGTAAGGGCCTGTGTTTTATTAATAGGCGATAAATTATTAATTGGCTCGCCGTTTGTAATGTTTAAGTGTGTTGTTAATCCGGTATCTAAATCTAACGTTGTTAAACCTGAATCCGAAGGCCAGATTAAAGAGTTGCTGTCGGTATACCAGTTCACGTTCTTGAGTATTGTAAATTTTGGAAACTCGAAGACTTTTTTGCTTTCTTTTGACTGAAAGTCATAGATATAAACATTAGTTGGTTTTGTGTGCTCTTCTTTAAGGTAAAACATCTTTTGGCCATCTGGCGATATTCCAAATTGGCGAATACCTTTGTACAAATCATTTGATGATAAAAACATGCGAGATTGTTGAGCTTCTATGTCCCACAGTAACAGGTCAGTGGCATTGTCGCCTTTGCGAGAATAATATAAATTCTGCCCTAGTTTATCTAACTCCATTTTATAAAAAGGATTTAAAGGACAAGGCATTAAATTTTTTACAAAATCGACTACAGGAAAAGCACTAGCATCAAAAAGCCCAATGTGGCAGGTGGATGCTTTGCTGTCACGTACGTATGCGATTAAATTAGACGACTCTACTTGCCAGGAAATAACATATATATCGAAATTTTTATATTCTAACTGCGTATTCGTGTTACCCACTAAACTACCAACAAAACTCTTTGTACCCTCGTCTGACTTGTTTAAATAGGAAAACATTGAGCCATCAGGGGAAACAATTGGTCTGGATTCCGCGCCAATCAGCCAACTTGCGGGCAGTGAATTGATCTCTATATCTCTTTCTATGCTGTTATCTTGATGGACATCATAATTGCCTGCAGCTTGGCTACTTGCAACATCATCGGCGGAGTTCGACAACGCATAAGACGCGTAAACAAAATAGAAGACCACTAGTAATAAAATGGCCGCTGCGATCGCTTTTATATTAAATTTTGCCGTATTTGTCTTTTCACTTCCGGGATTGCTCTGAGTGTCTTGGTCTTGGTCTTTAGAGTATTGAGTATCTTGAGATAAACTGTCCTTTGATGTGGTTACTTCATCAATGCTGTTGATTGTGTTGTCGTTCGTAGCATTATCATTACTAACATTGTCGCTTGTGGCACCTGTGCTATTGGCTTGTATGGTATTCGTTTGAATGGTACCAGCTTGATTAGTACTGGTACTAGCCTGAACTTGAACAGGAACATACGTCAGACTATAGCCTTTTCGATAATGTGTTTTTATATATATGTGATTAGAATCGGGAAGCTTTAGTTGCTTTCTAAGCTCTGAAATAGCTCGATTGATTGAGTTGTCATCAACATAGGCATGCTGCCAAACATGGTCAATTAGCTCTTGGCGAGAAATGATTTTATTACTATTCGAGATGAAGTAGTTTAATAGTTTTTCAATAAGTGGCTCTAATTCCCTAACGGTGCCCTCACACTGAATTTCACTTTTTTCAGCATTATATCGCCACGCACCAAATTCAAACACCATTATTAACTTCCATTTTTTATTATTTTTACACCGACAGGTTACAAATTCATAAACTAGATAGCAAGAACATTATTTGCACAACAACGTTCAATCTTGAAACCTTATGAAAACCTAATACCAACAATAATATTTGATCGCTAAATTACTACTTTTCAATAACATAACAAAATAACAAAAAATAAACCCTTATGAATTTATTGTTAAGAGTTCCATAAGCGACATATTCACTTTTCATCTCTAATCTTGTCCCCACTGCAAACGAACACTCATCTCAGTTGATTCGAAATGCAGATATTTTTTTGCTGTATTTTAATTAACAAAATAGATTGGTTTAGCCAATAAGGATTTAAAAATGAAAAGCTTAAACAAAAATCAACTAGCTCTACTTACTTGCGTAATTGCTTTATCTCTTTCTGAAACGGCACAAGCATCTGCTACTGCACTTTCTCCAAGTAGCCCAAGTACTTCGTACAGCCAGTTATCTAATAAAGTGATGGCGATATCAAATGCGCGCATTGATAAGCAACTCAACCAAGAAATTAACAAGGTTAATGATGTGATGGCGACAAGAGTTTTGGCCAAGATTGGTGACTTCTCGAGCTACTAATAACTGAATAACTGAATAACTGAATAATTGAATAATTGAATAATTGAATAATTGAATAATTGAATAATTGAATAATTGAATAATTGAAAGGTAAATAAAAATGAAAAATCTAATTAAAAAAAGTTTAAAAGCCACTGTATTAGCAAGTGTTTTAGCAACATCATTTTCTTCTTTTTCAAACACTGTTTGGGAGGTTAAAAAAGGTGAAGATGTGGTTCATATTGGTGGCACTGTACACCTACTTCCAATTACAGAGTACCCATTACCAAGTGTGTTTACTGATACGTAC
Source organism: Psychrosphaera haliotis (assembly GCF_039523615.1). Taxonomy (NCBI): domain Bacteria; kingdom Pseudomonadati; phylum Pseudomonadota; class Gammaproteobacteria; order Alteromonadales; family Pseudoalteromonadaceae; genus Psychrosphaera; species Psychrosphaera haliotis. The sequence goes on from NZ_BAAAFQ010000004.1 coordinate 875,339, forward strand.
CAGGCTGCTGACAGCATAGTATTAGAAACTAAGCTTCCTACGCCTGATGATCAAGCGGGTCAAATGGCAATGCTTAAAGCTATGGCCTATGCAGATGGTGAAACATTGAGCCAACATCTGTCAGAGCAAACGAATGAAAGTCTTAAACAATACTTTTCTGCCGTTGGTATTGAATTTGAAAAGTTAAATAAATTTAAGCCCGGATTTATCTCTTCAATGATTTTAAACATAGAAACTCAAAAAGCAGGCATGGCTGGAGCGGGTGTTGATATGTACTTTTCACAGCTTGCTAACCAAGACAATAAGTCTATTGAATACCTAGAAACGTTAGACTTTCAAATTAATATGCTTGCGAATATGGGCATTGGTAACGAAGAGTACGCTATTAAACATAACTTAGCAGAGGCAGGGGAAATAGTTCCGTTGTTGAAAAAGCTCATTAAAGCATGGAGAGTTGGTGATGAAAGCGCCATCAATGAGTTGGCTTTAGTGCAAATGAAAGAGCAATTTCCTAGTAGTTTTAAGGCAATGATGACAGATAGGAACCTTGATTGGGTGCCAAAGATTGAAGCACTTTTTAATGACGACGATCAAGAGTTTGTCTTAGTTGGTGCAGCCCACCTGGTTGGTGAAGATAGTGTAATCGAGCAGCTAAAAGACAAAGGGTATAAGGTAACAAAACTATAACCTAAATATTGCTAAGATAAATTTATTAAAATGGTCTATTTTCATTTACCGGATGATTATGGGCCATTTCTGTTTCAGCCCTTTAAAATCATTACAGAAGTGGAGCTCAAGGGCTTTTAACAATCTCAAAAACGATATGTAATTATCAACTAATCAACTGCTGTTTTTTCGAACAAAGGTGAGAAATTATTATTGATCAGTGCTAGAATGCGCTGGTAAATCCTTCCATTATTTTGAGAATCCATTTTGAGTCAATCTTCATTTTCCACACTTGGGCTAAAGCCTGAGTTATTAAACACTTTAGAATCGCTAACTTATACAGAAATGACGCCTATTCAGGCTGAATCTTTACCTCTTATTGTTGAGGGTAAAGACGTTATAGCACAAGCTAAAACGGGCTCAGGTAAAACTGCCGCTTTTTCTCTTGGTTTACTGCAAGCATTAGATGTAAAACGTTTTAGAATCCAAGCAATGGTGTTGTGTCCTACTCGCGAGTTAGCCGACCAGGTAGCAAAAGAAATTCGTACATTAGCCCGTGGCATTCACAACATTAAAGTGCTTACTTTATGCGGTGGTTCTCCTATGGGTCCACAAATTGGCTCTTTGGAGCATGGCGCTCATATTATTGTTGGCACGCCAGGACGCATTGAAGATCACCTATCTAAAAAACGTTTAGATTTATCAGAATTAAAGACGCTAGTTTTAGACGAAGCTGACAGAATGCTTGAGATGGGTTTCCAATCATCTATGGACGCAGTAATTGATGCCGCTCCTAAACAACGCCAAACATTGCTATTCAGTGCTACATACGGCGACGAAGTGGCAGGTATTGCTAATAAAATCATGATTGATCCAACTTCAATTAAAGTTGAGTCGAATCATAATAAAGAAACGATTAAACAAAGCTTTTATGAAATTGATGACAATGAACACCGTTTGTTGGCAACTCAATTATTGGTTATGGAGTTTCAGCCAGAGTCATGTGTCATTTTCTGTAATACCAAACGCGAAACACAAGATGTTGCCGATGAGTTATGGGATATGGGATTCGATGTTTTAGCACTGCATGGTGACCTAGAACAACGCGAGCGTGATCAGGTATTAGTTCAATTCTCTAATAAAAGTGGCTCTGTATTAGTAGCGACAGACGTGGCGGCTCGTGGTTTAGACATTGAAGACTTAGATTTAGTAATCAACTATCAGTTAGCACACGATACTGAAACTCACATTCACCGAATTGGTCGTACTGGCCGTGCTGGTCAAAATGGTCGCGCGTGTAGTTTAGTTGGTAAAAAAGACGGTTATAAAATGGGTCTAATTGAAGACTATTTAAGCCGTACCATTACACCTGAAGCATTACCAAGTGAAGCGGTATTAGGTAAGACTGTACCTGTGGCTGCGATGAAAACGATTCGTATCGATGGCGGCAAGAAACAAAAAGTACGTGCTGGTGACATTCTAGGTTGCCTTACTGGCGACGGTGGCATAGACGGAAGTGAAGTAGGTAAAATCCAACTTCATGACATGTGGGCCTACGTTGCTGTTAAAAAAGAAGTAGCTAAAAAAGCTGTTAAGAAAATTGAAAACGGTAAGCTTAAGGGACGTAAGTTCCGTGCTTGGACTTTGCGTTAATCTAAAAAGCCCCCAGTAATTGGCATGTCCAACTATTGGGGGTAACTTCATGACTGCAGCCTTTTTTACTGCTCGCTTATTGTCACTTCAACAGGTGTAGAACCTGCCGCCACATCGACGTTTTGAAAGCTAATAAACGAAATGTCTTCATCACTTTCTGGGTTGTCATCTGTATCACAAGTCAGTGCAATTGTGTAACTCCCCTCTGGTATAAAGCCAACTTCAAAGTCATAACTTACGTCCGTTTCGTTATACGAAACCGCAACACTTGTTAATGGTTGCATAGTTTCTGATCCATCAACGTCAGCCATGTCTTCTTCGGCAACATCAGTACCAGCATAAAGATAAACAGTAGCTGGGCTAGTGGCAACATTCGTTAATGGCGAGCATTCATTATTAGTTAGCAAGGCTTCTGCAACGGTACCTTCAATGTGACCGACTAGTAAGTTATCTACTAACCTAACTCCTCTTGGTTTTAGGAAGTATCCCTCTTGTCCTACTGGGTTTGTCATTGCCTTTTTAAGATCAAACTCTAGAGTTAAATCTACTGTACCACCAACAGCTGCAGTGAAACCATCTAACTTAAGTTCATTCGATGGAACGGATATTGATACTTTTTCACCTGTATCGACCAAAGTACCAAAAGAGCCTTCACTGATCTGTAAACGTAGCTGTGAGTATTCACCGGCGTCAATTTCTAGTCCGTCAACTAACGCAATAGATTCACTTCCTTGATATGAGAGTAGATTAATGCCAACCGTATTTGCAATCACATTGCCAGTACCATCAAGGCACATATCATTCGGTGGCAACATTTCGTCGTCATCACCAACAGACGCGTTTTGATCCTCACCACTGCTCTTAAGTTGAACGGCATTAAAACAAACAACAACCTCTGAGAGATTGTCCACTGGCGCATCACTTAGGGCTAAAGTGAAAGTTGCATTTTCCTTAATTTCGACAAGAGAGTCATCGTCACTTCCCCCACACGCTGCAATAAAAAAAATAGAAGACAGAGCAAGTGTTGTGAATTTTATCGAAGGTTTACATTTTGAACCAAACATATAGCTACCTCTTTACTTGTTTGAGTAGCTTTAGTCTAACTTATTATGAACAGTTATCGAAAGTGAGGCTTTTTTATGCGTAAAAAAAATCCCCAACTAAGTTGAGGATTTAATCTTTATAACGAACAACTGAAGTGACCACGTTAGGTAGCCACTTATTGCTAACGATTAAATATCGTTAGGCTTTGAACGTGATGCACGCTTACGTTCGTTTTCCGATAAGAATTTCTTACGGATACGAATGCTTTCAGGCGTTACTTCTACTAATTCGTCATCATCGATAAATTCTAAAGCTTGCTCTAGAGTCATTACAATGTGTGGAGTTAGTGTTTGCGCTTCGTCTGTACCAGATGAACGTACGTTAGTTAATTGCTTACCTTTAAGTACGTTTACTGTTAAGTCGTTATCACGGCTATGAATACCAACAACCTGACCTTCATAGATGTCAGTTGCGTGTCCAATCATCATACGGCCACGAGACTGTAGATTGAAGATTGCGTTTGTTAGGGCTTTACCCGTCGCGTTTGCAATCAATACACCGTTCATACGTTGACCGATTTCACCGCCTTTATGTGGACCATATTCGTAGAATGTATGGTAAATCAAACCAGAACCAGACGTTAATGTCATGAATTCAGTTTGGAAGCCAATTAAACCACGGCTAGGCATGATGAAGTCCATACGGATACGGCCTTTACCATCTGGTGCCATGTCAGTAAGTTCAGCTTTACGAAGACCCATTTTCTCCATGATCGCGCCTTGATGCTGTTCTTCAACATCAATCGTAACCGTTTCGTATGGTTCTTGTTTTTCGCCATCAACGTCACGCATGATAACTTCTGGACGTGATACTGCTAATTCGAAGCCTTCACGACGCATGTTTTCAATTAGGATACCTAAGTGTAATTCACCACGGCCTGATACTTTGAATTTATCAGCATCGTCAAGTTGTTGAACACGTAGTGCAACGTTGTGAACTAATTCTTTGTCCAAACGCTCTTTGATGTTACGTGAAGTAACAAACTTACCTTCTTTACCAGCAAACGGAGACGTGTTTACTTGGAACGTCATTGTTACTGTAGGCTCGTCAACTGAAAGTAAAGGAAGACCTTCAACTTCAGATGGACAACAAATAGTGTCAGAGATTTTTAATTCGCCAAGACCAGTAATCGCGATGATATCACCGGCACTTGCATCTTCTGCTTCGTAGCGGTCTAGGCCTAAGTAACCAAATACTTTACCTACTTTACCGTTATGGATTGTACCAGCAGCAGTTTGGATAGTTACTTGTTGGTTAGGCTTAACAGTACCACGAGTAATACGACCGATACCGATAACACCAAGGTATGAGCTGTAATCTAACTGAGAAATCTGCATTTGGAACGGACCATCAACGTCAGCTGCCGGAGGTGGCACTTGGTCAATGATTGTTTCAAATAATGGTGTCATGTCTGTACCAGTTTCGCCTTCTTCATGAGAAGCCCAACCGTTAAGTGCAGAAGCATAAACAACTTGGAAGTCTAACTGTTCGTCAGTTGCGCCAAGGTTATCAAATAGGTCAAATACTTGATCCATAACCCAATCAGGACGAGCGCCTGGCTTATCAATTTTGTTGATAACTAGAATTGGCTTAAGACCTTGAGCAAACGCTTTTTGTGTAACGAAACGCGTTTGAGGCATAGGACCTTCTTGCGCATCAACGATAAGCAATACAGAGTCAACCATTGACATAACACGTTCAACTTCACCACCGAAATCCGCGTGTCCTGGAGTGTCTACGATGTTTACACGGTAGTCGTTCCAGTTGATTGCAGTGTTTTTAGCAAGAATAGTGATACCACGTTCTTTTTCGATGTCATTCGAGTCCATAACACGTTCGTCATGGTCAGTACGCGCATCTAACGTACCTGATTGTGCTAGTAGTTTGTCTACAAGCGTTGTTTTACCGTGGTCAACGTGAGCTATGATAGCTACGTTTCTCAGGCCTTTATGGGCATTTGAGCTCATCAATTCTTCCTCAAAAAAGGGTATTATGTCGACTAAAGATCAACTGGATTCTATCTGGCGCGGGATTATACACGAAACAAGAACAGAATGAGTGTATTTAATAAAAATAGCTCATTTTTTTTACACCTTGTTATAGCAATTCAAGTAAATATCCATAGAATGGGGACACATACATGGAGTAATTGTGCAATTATGAATACGGATTCTTTCAACTTTATGCAGGAAATTTTCAACACTGTTCTCAAAAACAGTCTTGATTTGTTTGCTTACATCGACAAAAACCAAAAATACCAATATGTGAGTAATAGTTACGCTCAGTTTTATGGACATAAAGCTCAGTCGTTAATTAATAAAAGCCCACAAGATATTTTTGAGCCAGTAACTTACGAAGATAAAATTCTGCCCAATTTAAACAAATGCCTTACTTCTGCCCTCCCTATAAATTATAAATCTTGGGTAAAACCAAAAGGTAACAACGACGAAAGCTTTCTGTATATCACCTATTTGCCTCATTTCAGTGAAGAACATCAGGAAGTAGTGGGTATTATTGTCATTGCAAAAGACGTAACAAAGTTTAAAAGAGCCGAAACTCTACTCGCCAAATCAGCTAACACAGATGCATTAACCAATATTCCAAATCGATTATTTTTAACCAATAAGCTAAACGAGTTAAGCCAGAACGCTAATCGTCACACGGACCGCTACGCTATTTTATTTTGTGACTTAGATGGGTTTAAAAGCGTTAATGACAAATATGGTCATGCAGTAGGTGATCGTATATTGAGCCAAGTCGCTCAGCGCTTGAAACATGAAATTCGTGAAGAAGACATTATTGCTCGTTACGGCGGCGATGAATTTATCATTCTGATCACTGACAGGGCCTCATTAGTCACAATAAATGCGATTCGAAATAAAATATTTAGTGCTATTTCCCAGCCATTTCAATTCTCGGGTGACAATATCAACATTGGCATCAGTATTGGTTCCGCAATATACCCTGACCACGGCACAGAGCCTGATGATTTATTAATCAAAGCAGATGCAGAGATGTATTCTAGTAAAAATTCGTAACGATTCCGGTAGCTTTTTTGGTTCTTAACAGCTAAGTTTATAGGGTTAACCCTTACCCCATAATTAACTAAAAGAACCTTTTTACTATGAATGTAGAGTTTATTAATCCTTTTCTTAGCTCACTAATGAACGTGTTAGAGACCATGGCAATGACCAAGCTTGAGCCTGGTAAACCATCCATGAAAAAAGAAGAGGTATCTAGAGGCGATGTATCCGGCATTATAGGTATGGCAAGTCCTCAAACTAAAGGCTCACTTTCTGTTACTTTTGAAGAGTCATTAGCATTATCTATTATGGAAAAAATGCTTGGGGAACGCCCAGATACAATAAATGAAGAAGTTACCGATATGGTAGGTGAAATTACCAATATGGTAACCGGCGGCGCCAAAAACATGTTAGGTGATAAAGGATACGATTTTAATATGGCAACACCTACTATCGTGTCTGGTAAAAACCATACTATTAGTCACCAATGTGAAAGCTCAACGCTAATCATTCCTTTCACTTCTGAACATGGCAAAGCTTATATTGAAGTATCTTTTGATGTATTAGTAAAGTGATCCTTGTTAGGTAAACCAACGACCTTTGGTGTAAATAGGTGAACTTCCGAATTTTCGCCTTTGCCAAAGGTTGAGTCGTAACTACTAAAGCTCTCTCGCATTGTCATTACCAACCTATTACCAACAACATCAAACCTTTGTAGTCGCGTACCTGCGGCTTTAACGGAAAAAACAACATAAGCCCTTCCACTGCCATTATAGTTAGCCAGTAATTCAATAGGTGTGCCATCAGCTTTAACTGTTAATGTCATTTCTCCATCAAATTTGTCTACATATTCACGTGTTCGCTTATTAGTAATAATTGCTTCAACAGGCAATGTAAAGTGTAACTTTGAAGCTCCTTCAACTTGTTCTTTTAAGTTCTCAACTCTGATCAATGTTGCCGACTTTAAAAGCTGATTAAGTGAATCGATTGGCGACAGTAAGTTATTAATATTACTCATGCTAAAGTCGTTAATAGCATCAATAGTCGGTGTTGAAGCATCTTCATCTTTTAATTTAGCCGCGGACTCCTGCTTCATGTTTTTCAAAACGTTCGTTGAGTATGACGTCGTTAATCCGTTCATATCCTCTCTAACCATCAACGCGACTTGGCCTGATTTCTCTTTGCTTTTTTTACCGTCACCTTCAACCTTATTAAATGACACAACTACATGCCCTGATACCGGTACAGCTTCACCAAGTTCACTTAGTGCATCATTGAGTTTTTTCATTACTGAGTGAGTTGATATAGCTGTCGCAGCAGTATTTGAAGAAAGAAAAAGAAGTAAAAATACAGCGATGTTAGGTGATAATAATTTCATTTGTAATTCCTATTTACAAAAAGCCCTACTTACATGACCAACAAACCTAAAGTAAGTTCATTTTTCACTAATACGTATGGTGTTGAATTAAGTTCAAGTATTCATCCAACTGAATAAAGTTTGCTTCACTGCCTTTAACTACTGCGAACTTATTTGCATCTATACCTATAAATTCAGCTGGGTAGGTTATTGCCATTTTTAAACACGCTTCATTTGAAATATTTAAATGTTGTTTTGTATTTTGAACAGCCATAAGAAGGTTTAAGTGAGCGCCAGCTAGCGTGCCGGATTCGTTTGTTAGCTTGCCATTGCACACAGATACCGTTTGATTAAATAAATTAAAACTCGTTTGGTCACTGCCTATAGAGGACATAGCATCAGAGACTAAGTACAACTTACCTGTCTTCTTTTCTGAGCTATCGGGAAATGCGGAGCTATTGGTTAGCTGATTTTTTATTTTCCAAGCTAACTTTGCAGAAACATAATCAACATGAAAACCATCTAAAATTATACCAGCATAAACACGCTCGCTATTTAGTGCCGCACCTACCGCACCTGGCTCTCTTCCGGTAAGCGGAGACATTGCATTATACAAATGAGTAAAACCACTCGCCCCAGCATCTATCGCAGCTTTAATGGATACGTACGATGCATTAGTATGACCAACGGAAACAATACAATTGTTGGCAATTAAGTACTTAATATCCTCTAACGAGACGGCATCGGGATCTAGTGTTATTAGCTTGATACCAATGTCGGATCTTGAATATAACTTTTTCTCTGCATCACCTAGTGTTCGAATAGACACTTCTGGATGCACGCCCTTTTTAGGCTCACTGATATGAGGACCTTCAAAGTGAATACCTAAGACACCAGCCAAACCTTGCTCTATAGCAGCGGAAACACTATCCGCAGCTTGTTTCATAACTTCAATTTTGTCGGTAATAACTGTTGGTAGAATATGAGATGTACCACTAACATTGTGAGCATTCACAATACGCTGCAAGCCATGAATACTAGGGTCATCGTTAAATAAAACCGCGCCCCCACCATTAACCTGTAAATCTATAAAACCAGGTGAAAGAATACCATTCAAGGATATTGCCGTTGGAAAGTCAGATAGCAAGGCATTGTGATGTATCTCATAAACACGACCGTTTTGAATTTCTAATACTGAATTTTGAATTAAACGATTGCCGTCAAATAAGTATTCTGGTGCTATAAATTTGTTCATAACGAGTCTGTTATATAAGAGGTAAGGGGCACTATTGAGTACGTCGTTTTATTTTACTGAATTAAGATAATGCCAAGGTTAACTTGGACTGTAAACGGTTACTTGATTACGGCCATTCGATTTAGATTTATAGAGCGCTATATCAGCTTGTTTTAATAACTCATTGATGGTTCTTGTGGTGAAGTCGCTTTGTGCTATGCCAAAGCTGCAGGTAAGCTTAAATTCAATATCAGAGCTAACACTGAAAGCACTGTCTTCAATTATTTGTCTCAAAAATTCAACTTTTTTGATTAAAATAGGCGGTGGATCACCTTCTAAAATAATGACAAACTCTTCACCTCCAATGCGAGCTACTATATCTCTAGCTCGCAAATTTTCTTTTAATAAATCAGTTAAGTGTTTGAGTACAACATCTCCAACATCATGTCCAAAAGTGTCATTAATAGTTTTAAAATGATCAATATCCATCATTGCTAGAATAAAAGAACGTCCAGACTCGTATGCCGACTCAATAGCTTTACAGCCGTCAGAGTTTAATCCTCTGCGATTCAAAGCCTCAGTCAGGGTGTCTGTTTTCGCTAACTTTTCTAAGTTGAGTGTTTTATCTTTAATTTCCGTAATATCACGTTCAATCGAGGCATAATGAGTAACAATACCTTTACTATTTTTGAGTGGAACAATATTTAGGTCGACCCAGTAAGGTTTGCCATCTTTTTTGTAATTGATGACTTCCTCTCTAACAGGTAAAAACTGAGTTAGATGATCCATTATTTTTTTAGTGGTGATCGGGCTGGTTTTTTCACCACTAAGTATGGAGGGAGTTTTGCCTATGACTTCCGTACTGCTATACCCGGTTAATTTAGTAAATGCTTCATTAACGTATACAATTTCTGGCCCAGCACCTTTAGTATCGACAGCCTGACTAATGATGACGGCATCATTCGCTTTTGCGACAATGTCTTTAAATGGGATAATTTCTTTTTGGTCAGAGATGTTTGTAAACGTGAGAACGTAATTATCTAACTGCGTTTTCCGGCTCTTTTCTATGTACGCGTTACATAAAAACCATGAGTAAACGTTTGTTGTGTGATTAAGAACCCCAATTTCATAATTGCACAGTGGCTTTTGTGTTCGAGCAACAACAACAGCGGGAAACTCTTCTGTAGCCAGTAAGTCTCCGTGTTTATCTACAATAGTCCAAAACGGGTCGGTGATAAGGTTAGAGGTTTCAAGATCACTAGTGAGACCAAGCCAGTTAATACAGGTTTGATTTGCATATTCTATTTTAAACTCGTTATTAAATACAATTATGCCAATTGTTAATGAGTTTAGAAGTTGTTCATGATCTATTGTTAAATTCATTTTGTACTCGAGAGAAGCGTTTTTCTACTCGCCCTGTAACTCCACATAACAATTCATAAGGGACTGTTTTAGCATAGTCTGCAATTGTTTCTAAAGGCAAATTTTCACCCCAAAGAATTGCTTCGTCGCCCACTTTTATTGTTTTTTCATTACCAATATCAATTGAGATCATATCCATTGAAACTCTTCCTGATAATGGATATTTTACGCCGTTAACTAAAATAGGAGTGCCGTTTTCTGCATTCCTAGGATAACCATCGCCATATCCTATGGCGATCACAGCTAAACGCGTGTCTTCTTTTGCAACCCAAGTGGCGCCATATCCAACACTTTGCCCTTTTTTTACTTCCCGAATCGCAATGATGCTCGACTTTAGTGTCATCACTGGTTTTAATTCATAATCTGAGGCGCTTGTATTATTCACTGGCGATACGCCATAAAGCATGATGCCTGGGCGAACCCATTGATGATGGCTATTTTTAAAAGATAAAATGGCAGCCGAGTTTGCAAAAGAGCATTCACCTTTATGGTGATTTTGTAGCTCTTCAAATACCGAAAATTGATAATCATTTAACGAGTGTGTGACATCGTCGGCGCAACCAAAGTGGCTCATTAAAATAGGCTCACCTAAGATATTCTTGTGCCTAGATATTTTTTCTCTTATTGCAGGAAACGTTTCAGGAGGTAAACCCAATCGATGCATGCCGGTATCAACCTTTAACCAAACTCTCACCGAGCGCGGTATGTCGGCCGCCATAAAATCATCAAACTGTTGCTCAGTATGAAGAACCGTATCTAAACCAAGGTTAGAAATAATTTGTAATTCATCAGCTTCAAAAAAGCCTTCAAGCAAAACTATTGGTTTGGTAATACCCGCCGCTCTTAGTGCCACAGCTTCGGAAAGTCTGGCAACACCAAAGGCGTCGGCTTGATGGAGGCTTTTTGCAATTTCAGTGGTGCCGTGGCCATATGCATTTGCTTTTAACATTGCCAAAATTTTACTGTTTGGGGCATTACGCTTAACAACGAGTAAATTATGTTGTAACGCTTCTAAATTTATTTCAGCAACTGCAATTTTCATGTTTTTGGATTAATCCTCGATGATGGCATTACCAGCGTAGTTATCAAATCTTGAATAATGAAGTTGGGTGGTTAGTCTAATACGACCTATAGGACCGTTACGGTGCTTACCAATAATAATTTCCGCGGTACCTTTGTCGGCCGAGTCTTCGTGATAAACCTCGTCTCTGTAGATAAACATTATTAAGTCAGCATCTTGCTCAATTGAGCCTGATTCCCTTAAATCTGAGTTTACCGGACGTTTGTCTGCACGTTGTTCTAGTCCACGGTTAAGCTGAGCTAGTGCAATAATAGGAATGTTTAATTCTTTTGCCAGTGCTTTTAATGACGCGGAGATATCGGCGATTTCTAATGTACGGTTGTCTTTATACTCTGGAGAGCGCATTAGCTGAAGATAATCAATCATGATCATGGACAAACCACCGTGCTCTCTAGCAATACGTCTTGCGCGAGATCTCACTTCAGTTGGCGTAAGACCAGATGAGTCATCTATGTATAGCTTACCGCTTTCCTGCATTATCCCTAGCGTACTTGCTAAGCGAGCCCAATCGTCATCGTCTAAGTTACCGGTTCTTACTTTAGTTTGATCAATACGACCTAATGAGGCAAGCATTCTCATCATGATTGAATCGGCTGGCATCTCTAAGCTGAATACTAATGCTGGGTAGTCAGATGTTAGCGCGGCAGTCTCCACCAAGTTCATGGCGAACGTTGTTTTACCCATTGATGGACGAGCGGCAACAATAATAAGGTCTGAGTTTTGAAAACCACTGGTCATTTTGTCGAGGTCAGAGAAACCACTCGTTAAGCCCGTTATACCGTTGTTATCACTGCGCATTAACTCTTCAATTCGGTCAACGGTAGAGCTCAAAATAGAATTTAGGTCTTTTGGACCTTCATTGGCGTTCTCTCGTTGCTCAGCAATTTTGAATACCTTTGACTCTGCAAAATCTAACAGCTCTTCACTGCTTCGGCCTTCGGGATTGTAACATGCGTCAGCAACTTCATTTGCCGTGCCTATTAACTCTCTTACTACAGCTCGTTCCCTTACAATCTCGGCATAAGCAACAATGTTTGCAGCACTTGGTGTGTTTTTCGCTATTTCACCTAAGTAAGCAAAACCACCAACACCTTCTAATAATTTGTCTTTTTCTAATGCTTCGGAAACCGTAATCAAGTCGATAGGGTTATTTTGTAATACTAACCCCGCCATGGCGTTAAAAATGGCTTTGTGCTGACGTAAATAAAAGTCGTCTTTAACAACTTTTTCAGCTACCCGATCCCATGCATTATTGTCTAGCATCAGACCACCAAGTACAGATTGTTCCGCCTCAATTGAATGTGGTGGTAACTTTAGAGATTCAACTTGCTCTTTTTGCTCTCTACTTGGTTTATAAGAAGACTTTGCCATGTATTGCCAGACCTAATATTTAAATATTTGAGTACATTTGAAAATGTAATGAACTGACATTTTATGGGTAATAGTAACTAACCGCAATAACAATAAACCACAAGATTTTTGGTCTCGTGGTTTATTTATCTTTTGTATCAGCTTTGTTTGTAAATAACAGAGGCTTTATTACCAATTAGTCTTTTTTAAGAATACTAATATCACCATTCACTGTATTCATATCAAACTTTATAAGTGCACCTGCGGTTTCAAATTCTAGTGATTCACCCGGTCCATATCTGTTTTTCTTTGACTGCTTGCTTGTTAGTTTATTTACGATATCGCCACCAGTATGTGTCTCTATTTGAAACCTACCAGAAATACTTGCTGGAACATAAAGATCAACTTCTCCACCCACCGTAGAAATATAAACTTTGCCTTTTTTATCGTAGCTATAATCTAGTTTCACATCGCCATTAACAGTGTTAATTTCAGCGTCAGGAACTCCTCTTAACATTAAGTTCATATCGCCATTCACGTTGTCGATAGACAAATCTTGAGCGGTAGTTTCAATATTAATATCGCCGTTTACTGTGCTGACTTCCATTTCGCCTTGGCTGTTTTTGTCATCAACTTTGCCATTAACAGTACTTAACGTGATATCACCATCTAAATCTCGGCTTTTAATTCGGCCATTGACGGTTTCAAGGTTAATTCTCTTTTTAAGGCCCGATGCGCTAATATTTCCGTTAACGGTATTAATACGTGAGCTGCCAACGATGCCTTCTACGTCAATTGAAACATTTACCCCTTCAAACCTTAGGTCACTTTGCTTAGGGACATAAAACGTAAGTGCAGCACTAGAATCTTTCCAGTTACCCCAGCGTTGTTCTGGCATTTCCACTTTAAAAATGACCCTATTGTTGTTGCTTTCAAATTGATAACCGTCAGCTTGGTCATCTAATTCACCTACCACTCTTACTTCGTTTTTGTCCCAACTTTTAATAGTGACAACACCCGTCATAACATCAATGGACACTCGACCATCCGCTTTTGCGGTAAGTGTTTCATCTATTTTTTCGCCTGCCCACAAAGTTGCAGAAGAAAAAGCAATTACGCTTAATAAGCTAAATTTCAGTAGACTCTTAGTTAAATTCATTACAATTATTCCTACTCTGTTAAATTTGAATATATTTAGGTTGGTGACTTTTCGCAATAATATCGAGCTGTCGTTGATATACATGCGTTAACATTTTCATCAATGCTGGGTCACCAGGCTGCGACTTCAATGCTTGCTTTAGTGATTGCTCAGCCTGCTCTAACTCTTTTAAAGACTGTTGCCAGTTATTTGTTATTTGAGGCTGGTCACTCACTCTTTTTAAAAGCTGTTGTTTTTGCAGCTCATAACTAGCCGTTACGGGCTCTAACCATGGCATGGTGTCTGTATTTGGATTGGAGCCATTAATGTAAAAGCCCGCTAAAAAAGCAATCGGTAAAAATGCTGCTGCTATACTTTTCCAATTTGAGTAAATCGTAGGCTTTGCGTGTTCTTGCTCAGTTTTAGCTACGGCTTGCTCTATACCAGCCCAAAGATCGCGACTCGGTTCTAACTCTTTAGGTAAGTCGTTGATTGCTTGCTCAAGAGCGTGATCAAGTGCTTGTTCATTGATTGAATGATTCATTAGGCAACCACTCCTTTATTTTGTTCTTCTAACGTTAAGGCCTCTTTTAATAGCTTTTTCGCTCTGTGATACTGAGCTTTGCTCGACCCTACCGCAATATTTAATTCTTTTGATATTTCTTCATGACGCCAGCCTTCAATGGCAAACAAAACAAATACAATACGAGCTTGCTCCGGTAAATTGGCGATGTGTTTGTCCAACCCACTTCTAAATAAAGCAAAATCATGTTGCTCGTCATTTGTTGGAATAGCGTCAACCATGGCTTCACCTGACGTGCTGTCTTTATCAACAAACCAACTTTGCCACCAACGTTTTTGTTTACGCATATAATTTATCGCTTGGAAACTCGTAACAGAATAAAGCCAAGTGCTAAATTGACTATCACCTTGGAAGTTTCCGATTTTTTTCCAAACCTGCACAAACACTTCTTGGCATATGTCTTCCGCTAATTCCGCGTCACCAGAGAGCCTGTAACACAGCGCATAAACCCGTTTGCCATACTTGTCGTAAAGTGGCTTTAACGCAGTTTGTTTGCCCTGCTTTAATTGCTCTATCCAACCTTGCTCATCATCAGCATTGTTTTGACGTTGCTTAAACGCTGCAGGTTGAATTACATTTCCAGTCACGGTCCTATGCTCACTATATATTTATCATTATTTTTGTTTGTTATAGCTTTAGTAACCATCAAACCAAAAAAGGTTTAAACAGGCAAAAAAAAACACCGCACTAGGCGGTGTTTTGTATTAAAAAGATAAATCTTTCTAATTATGCTTCAGCAATAACTGCAACTTTAACGTTGGCCATTACTTCTGCGTGCAATTGAACTGCAAGTTCAAATTCACCGATTTCACGGATTGCACCTTCAGGCATTTTAACTTCAGCTTTAGCTACTTCAACACCAGCTTCAGTGATCGCGATAGCGATGTCACGTGTGCCAATTGAACCAAACAATTTGCCTTCGTCACCAGCTTTAGAAGCAATAGTGATTGCTGCTAATGCGTTAAGTTTCTCAGCGCGTGCTTGTGCAGCAGCTAGTTCTTCAGCAACTTTCGCTTCTAATTCAGCGCGACGTGCTTCGAACATTTCTAAATTTGCTTTGTTTGCTGGAACTGCTTTTCCTTGTGGGAAAAGGAAGTTACGAGCAAAACCCGATTTAACGTTAACATTGTCACCAAGTGAACCTAAGTTGGCAACTTTGTCTAAAAGGATTACGTTCATAAGTATTAAACCTCTTAATTACCAATCTTATTGATGTAAGTCTGTGTATGGTAGCAATGCTAAGAAACGCGCGCGTTTGATTGCACGAGCTAGTTGGCGTTGATACTTTGCACTTGTGCCAGTAATACGGCTAGGTACAATTTTACCGCTCTCTGTAACATAGTTACGTAGAGTTGCTAGATCTTTATAATCGATCTCTTTTACGCCATCTGCTTTGAAACGGCATACTTTACGACGTCTGAAATAACGTGCCATTAGTATTCTCCTAATTGAGTCTTTCTATATGTTGGGCGTGAATGGCAATAATGGCTTGGCCGTTTTTGCTTTCATGTCGGTTTAAAAAACCAGACACTTGAACTTCATCACCTACAATAAAATTTTTGATTAACTGCTGCTGTTGCTCACCACAAGTTACTACATGAAGCCGGACATACGCATTGCGATTAAATCCATCTTCCTGTTGTATTGATTTATGTTCAATTGAAAACTGACCATGAATCACACCTGCAGGGCTGGTTGTAAACTTGGGTGACTTGCAAACTTGGCCGGTTAAAACCAACTGATTAAACACCTAAGCTAACTCCCTAAATTAAGCAGCTTGTTCTTTTTTCTCTTCTTTTACTAAAGGAGAAGCTTCAGTAACAGCAGCGTCTTTACGGATAGTCAAGCTACGTAAAACAGCATCGTTGTAACGGAAAGTCTCTTCTAATTCAGCAATAACTTCGCTAGTTGCTTCAACGTTCATAAGAACATAGTGCGCTTTGTGAAGTTTCTCAATTGGATAAGCTAGTTGGCGACGACCCCAGTCTTCAAGACGGTGGATAGTACCATTTGCTTCAGTGATAGAACCAGTATAACGCTCGATCATACCAGTAACTTGTTCACTCTGGTCAGGGTGAACCATAAAAACGATTTCGTAATGACGCATCGTTAGATTCCTTATGGATTAGTAGCCTCATCGACAAGCTCAGCCAAACTTGAACAAAGGCAAGGAACAAAATTAGTAATAGCTGATTTGGGCGCGCAATTATAAGGATTTTTGCGCGTTACACAAGTTAATTGAAGGAAATTTGAACGGTTTTATTGAAGTTACTCTGAATCATCATCTTCACCGTCTTCAGACTCGGGTTTTTTGGGGGCTTCAAAGTCCGCTTTTAGCTGCTCGTAAGCTACTCTCAACTCTGGATCGTTTGGATCAAAGCCGGTATGTCTATAGATTATCTCGCCTTCATGGCTAACAAAAATTGTCGTTGGTGTGCCAATTACGCCAAAGGCTTTTGCTACGGCATCACCTTCCAATAAAACGGGAAACATTAAACCTCTGCTTTCCATTTCTTTGACTGGTTTCGCGCCTGGATTTTCCCACCAACTAACCGCATAAGTAGGAATGCCACTTTCAATATAATCTGCCGCTATATAGTCCAAACCAGGCTGAAAGCGTTTACAGTAGGGACACCATGTCGCCCAAAAATGAAGTACGTAAGGTTTTTCAGCTAAGGTTGCTGATGAAACTGTATCGCCTTGTCCATCGACTAACACCCATTCAGGCGCTTCGTCTAATTTTACAATTGGATTGCCATCTTCATCTAATTCAACTTCAGGATCATCTGCTGATACTTGAACTGAAATAAATAAAAACAATAAAATGAGTGTGGAAAAGAGTTTAGATAACTTCAAAATACGACCCTAAATAAGTGCTCAATCTTTGACTATTATTATAGACCAAGGTTGAGCATATTTAATTGCAAATTATCGAGTTCTTTGGCGAACCGCTTCATACAAAATGACACCTGTTGCTACAGACACATTTAAACTAGAAACTGAACCAGCCATAGGGATTTTGACTAATTCATCACAGTTTTCACGCGTTAACCTGCGCATTCCTGTACCTTCAGCGCCCATAACAATGGCTAATGGTCCTGAGAATTTCATTTCAAAAACATCAGCCGTTGCTTCGCCGGCAGTACCAATAATCCAAACGTTGTTGTCTTGCAGTATTTTTAAGCTTCTTGCCAAGTTAGTAACAACAAACAGTGGCATGACTTCGGCAGCACCACAGGCTACTTTTCTAGCCGTGCCATTTAGCTTTGCAGATCTGTCTTTAGGGACAATAACACCGTCGATGCCAGCAGCGTCTGCTGTGCGTAAAACTGCACCTAAATTGTGAGGATCAGTTACACCATCTAAAACTAATAAGAATGGAGGCTTATCTCTATTCTCAACGCTTTGAAGCCATTGCTTTAAATCACCTTCATCACGCTGTTTAGCTGGGCGAACTCTTGCTACAACACCTTGGTGTTGCTCACCATCACATTTATCGTCTAGTGTTTTTCTTGACGTGTACTGTACCGAGAAGCCTAATGAATAAGCTTGCTCTAAAATCGGTTTCATACGATCGTCTTCTCGTCCTTTAAGGACAAATAACTCAATAATTCTTTCCGGCTCGTGTTCAATGATGGCCGTTAAAGAATGGATGCCATAGGCTATTTCAGAACTCATATCTTTCTCTAATCACTTTTTTTCTTGGCAATACGTTTTGCCGCTCTAGACTTAGGTTTTTTCTTAGGTTTGCGTTTTCCCTTAGCCGCTGTTTCATCTTTTTTAGGCTTACGCTTAGCACTTGGTTTCGATTTTTCTTTACGCTTACCCTTAGAATCCGAACCTTCCTTTTCAGACTTTGATTTTGACGTTAACTTGCCACTCTTTAACTGTTCTCGCACACTTGGCTTTTTAGAACGACTAGAACCAGTATTTGTACTTCTGCGTTTACCGCCGCTGACACCTACTAATTCAAAATCAATCTGCTTATCTTCTAGATTCACAGACACAACTTTGACTTCAATGGCATCACCTAAGCGATATACCTGTCGGCTATTTTCACCAATTAAGGCGTTTCTTTCAGGGCTAAAGTTAAAGTAATCTTTACCTAACGCGGTAATGTGAACTAAACCTTCTATATGCAAATCTACCAAGCGAACAAATAATCCAAAAGAAGTTACAGAGGCAATAACGCCCTCGTACTCTCTATCGATATGGTCTTGCATAAACTCACACTTAAGCCATGACTCCACGTCTCTTGTCGCGTCGTCGGCACGGCGTTCAGTCATTGAACACTGCTCACCAAGTTGTTCTAGTTCATCTTCTGTATAAGCATAATGGCCTGAAGTGCTCTGACCTTTTTTCTTCACTATGGCTTTAATTGCGCGATGAACAATTAAGTCTGGATAGCGACGAATAGGCGAGGTGAAATGCGCATAACCTTCAAGTGCCAATCCAAAGTGACCAATATTATCTGGTTGATATACGGCTTGGCGCATACTCCTAATCATCATGGTTTGAATTAACTCACCATCTGGACGCGATAAATACTGATTAACCTGACTGCTTAACTCTTTAGGTGTTGGCTCATCACTAAAGGTCAGTTCGCCACCCAACTCACTTAAAAATGCTCTGAATGTTGCTAACTTGCTAGGGTCTGGTTTGTCATGTACGCGGAATAAAGCATGGCCATCATTGCCTTCAATAAATTGAGCGGCAGCCACGTTTGCCATGATCATGCATTCTTCAATAATTTTATGCGCGTCATTTCGTTCAACCACTTCAACGTGGTCAATCTTTTGCTGTGCATTAAAGATGAACTTAGGTTCGATAGTATCAAACTCAAATGCACCGCGTTCGGCACGAACCAACTTAAGCGCTTTATAAAGATTATTTAAATCTTGAACGTGAGGCCATACATGCTGATAACGTTCTTGAAGTTCTTTGTCACCCTTCAGCATTGCTGAAACTTTAGTGTAAGTTAGGCGAGCATGTGAGTGCATCACTGCTTCGTAAAAGGTGTGCTCTTTTAATTTACCTGACGCATCAATATCCATCTCAGCCACTAGACATAACCTGTCTGTTTGCGGGTTTAATGAACATAATCCATTGGATAGTGCTTCTGGTAGCATTGGAATTACTTTTGATGGGAAATAAACTGAATTTCCTCGTTCAATAGCTTCTTTGTCTAAATCTGAGTTATGTTTTACGTAATGGGAAACATCGGCAATGGCAACATAGAGTGTCCAACCGCCTGTTGATTTAGGCTTACAGAAAACGGCATCATCAAAATCTCTTGAGTCTTCACCATCAATGGTAATGAGTGGCATTTCTCTAAGATCAACTCGGCCCGCTTTATCTTTCTCTAATACTTCAGAAGACAATTTAGAAACGTATTTATCAATGCTTGCTGACCACTGGAAAGGGATATCGTGGTTTCGAAGTGCAATATCAACTTCCATGCCTGGCGCCATATGGTCACCTAACACTTCAGAGATTTTACCTATGGCATTGCTGCGTTTACTCGGTCGCTCAATAAGGTCAACAATCACCATTTGACCGTGACGAGCACCATTCTCTTGACCTTTCTCAATCAAGATCTCTTGTTTAATTCGACTGTCGTCTGGGATCACAACGGCAACGCCCATTTCCACGAAATAGCGGCCAATGATAGGTGCAGAACGACCTTCAATAATATTTGTGATTCGAGCTTCAGTTTTACCTTTGTATTCGCCAATTGGCTGCGCTAATACGTAGTCACCGTGCAGTAAGCCACGCATTTGGCTGTGACTGATGTACCAGTCATTTTTACCGGATACTTTGCCGTCTGGCTGAAGAAAACCAAATCCGTCCCTATGGCCTAATACTTTTCCTTTAACGATTTCTTTCTCGTCAGGAATGGCGTATTTCTTAAATTTATTAAAGATAAGTTGTCCGGCATTTTCCATCGCTCGTAATCGGCGCTTAAGTGCGACAATGAGTTCTTCATCGGAAATAGAACAAACTTTGATTAATTCATTAAATGTTAGGGGCTTATCGGCCTGCTTAATCGCGTCGAGGATAAATTCGCGGCTGGCAATAGGGGTAGAATACTTTTCTTTCTCCCGAGCATAATTCGGGTCTTTTTTTGGCATTAATGTTCACTTTTTTCAGTTGTAATAAAAGACGCCGCGTTTGCGCCGTCCTCATTAGTATACCAACTGAGCAAATTAATGTTCGAAACTTTTATTAAATATGATGATATTTGTGTATTTAATAACTAACTCATTGAGCTTTTGCGGCTTTTACTGATTTAGGGTGCATCAGTTTTTCTAGTTTTTTCAATTGCCTAGTGGCTTTGCTATGTAATTTCTCATCGGCAATAATGGCGTGATGAAGCCAACGGTATGCGTTTTCAAAATCATAAGGGCTGCCAACACCTGCAAGTTGCAAATCAATTAAGCGCAATTGGGCTTGTAAATTACCCAGTTCTGCGGCGCGCAAAATATAGGTGTATGCCTTTTCTGAGTCTTTTTGAACAAAACGTCCAACGTGGTAGTAACGCCCAAGTTGTTCGATGGCCGCAACAAGGCCTTGTTTTGCCGACTCGCGAATATAATACATACCGAGTTCAGCATTTTGATCTACACATACCCCCCAAGCTAACATGTCGCCATATAAAAACTCATAACTTGGCAAGTGAAGCTTTACAGCTCTGTCTTCAATGTCTCGAGTTAGCTGGCACCTATCTGCTTTAACCCTATCTAAGTGTTTGTTTTGTTTTATTAAATCAAGCAATTCATCTTGTGTGTATATTTGCACCGCTTGTAGAGGTTCATCATTTACTGCATATAAACCTGCACTAAAAAGCGTACAAGCCAGTAGAGCTAGGGAGGAAAGTGTAACGAGCAGATAATTAAATACTTTCATAATAACCTTCAAGAAAAACAATGGAACTGAATACTAGTACTCAGTTCCAAAGCAATTACTAGGCCATTATAAAAGGTTTTGTGCCTTTATTGGGCCTTTTGTCCAATCAATTTTATGTGTAGCTTTTTGCACTTTATTAGTGCTTTGCGCGCTAACTGGTGCAAACTTTTGAACGTTGTTACTACATGAACCTGTTTTAAGGTAATTAATTCCTTCAGCGTACATAGGGTCTGTATCAACACCCCAATCACCTGTAACCACTTCGTCAACTTGGCAGTCTACTTCTAATCCATCGTAGTACTCACCTTCGCCGGCTGCGTTTACCGAGTCAAAGTTAATAGCAAATACAACGTCATCACATATTTCGGTAGGGCTCATACCCACTGGTTTGCCACAAGTTTGATTACCTATGGTAACCACTTCGATGAATGGCTTAAGTGAGTTAATGACAAGTTCACTTGATGAACAACTGCCTTCAGATGTCAAAACAACCACTCGGTCAAGGTTCATTTTCTCAACGCCTTGTCTCAAACTGAACGGAACGGTTTGGTTGTTGGCACTTTGTTTATTGTTGTAGCGATATTGAACAAAGGTTTCGTCAATGACTGCATCACCTGCAATTTGACTACTTAACTGGTTCGCCACACGAATTAAACCACCACCATTATAACGTAAATCTAAAACTAGCTCGTCAATACCATCTGATGAAAATGAATCAAATGCGGTGTTCAGCTCTTCTTCAGATACAGAATCAAAAGAGTTAAAGACTAAGTAACCTACCTTTTTTTCTTCTTCATCTAAAGTAACCTGTTTTACTTCTTTAGCCAGTACCGTATTTGCTGTGATACTACCTTTTGTAATGGTCGCTTCTTTTAAATCACCGTTTGGCTTTTCAAACTTAATATCAATTGAGTACCCGTCTTCATTTGGGCCAAAAAAATCACCAAGCGTTTTTGAGCCGGCATTTACTTCTGCAATAATTTCAGACATTGGCTTACCATTGATCTCAGTAATGGTATCGCCTCTGCGCAAACCATTTTGAGCTGGCGTGCCCGCTTCATATACGTAACGGATCAATAAGCCATCTTCGGTTTCATTAACACTATGAGAAAATCCATAACCAAAAAAGACCGAGTTTACGTAGTCATCATATTCTTCAGTTGACATGGAAAAGCTAAATCTGTCGTTAGTAACTCTCATTGCATCAAGTGCAGAGGCAGTATCTGGATAAGCCTCTGGGGAAAACTCTGTTGGTAACTCTGCATACCAAAAATACCAATTTTTCATATAAGAGTAGAGTTTTTCATTGGCGTCGGGCGCCGAACAATATGCATACCCAGCATCTGTAAGCTCAACCTGCTCAACACTGTCTGAGCCTCCACCACAAGCACTCAAAAGGCCAGTTGCTAGAATTGCTCCAGCTATTTTTTTACTACTAAACATGCTTATTCCTACTATCTAATATTATTTTTATTATTAGCGTTCAGCATACAAAAAAAGCCGTCGAATGACAGCTTTTTAAGAAGGAAATTAGCACTAAAAAAGTGTAACTAATTATTTAGTGCTTTTTGTATTTATTCTGAGAACGGGTTTCTCAAAATGAATGTTTCGCTACGGTCTGGACCAGTAGAGATAATATCCATTGGGATACCTGTAATCTCTTCTAAGCGTTTAATGTAAGACTGAGCAGCCTTAGGAAGCTTATCAAACTCAGTAACACCAAAAGAGTTTTCAGACCATCCAGGTACAGATTCATAAATAGGTTTTGCACTTGCATAACCTTCTGCTGCCATAGGTGGTACATCTACAATTGAACCGTCCGCTAATTCGTAACCAGTACAAATCTTGATTTCTTCAAGACCGTCTAGAACGTCTAGCTTAGTTAAACAAAAACCAGTAATTGAGTTTAATTGTACTGCGCGTTTCATTGCTACAGCATCAAACCAACCACAACGACGCTCACGTCCTGTAGTTGCACCAAACTCATGGCCTTTAGTACCTAAGTGATGGCCTACTTCATCGTTTAATTCAGTTGGGAAAGGACCCGAACCAACACGAGTTGTGTAAGCTTTTACGATACCTAGAACGTAATCGATATGACAAGGACCAAAACCAGCACCAGTGGCAACGCCACCAGCAGTCGTGTTAGACGAAGTTACATACGGATATGTACCGTGGTCAATATCAAGTAGCGTGCCCTGTGCACCTTCAAATAAGATTGATTCGCCAGCAAGACGAGTCTTATCAAGTAAGTCTGTTACATCAACAACCATTGCTTTTAGCATATCTGCTACAGCCATTGCGTCATTGTATGTTTTGTCGAAATCTACCGCTTCAACACCGTAGTAGTTTACTAGTGCAAAGTTGTGGAATTCTAAAACTTCTTTTAATTTTTCTGCGAATAATTCAGGATTGAATAAGTCACCTACGCGTAAACCGCGACGAGCCACTTTATCTTCATACGCAGGACCGATACCACGACCGGTAGTACCAATTGCTTTATTGCCACGCTTGATTTCACGAGCTTGGTCTAATGCAATGTGGTAAGGAAGAATTAACGGACATGCTTCAGAGATTAATAAACGTTCTTTTACTGGAACGCCTCGATCTTCAAGCATCTTCATTTCTTTTAATAACGCTTCTGGAGATAGAACAACGCCATTACCAATGATACATTTAACGCCATCGCGCAATACGCCAGATGGTATTAAGTGAAGAACGGTTTTTTCACCGTTGATAACTAGAGTATGGCCAGCATTGTGACCACCTTGATAGCGGACCACATAAGAAGCCTTATCTGTCAGCAGGTCTACAACCTTACCTTTACCTTCGTCACCCCATTGGGTGCCTAAAACAACAACGTTTTTGCCCATATTTAATTCACTCAGAAAAAATTAGGCGGGGATTCTACCAAAAAAGTGGTGTAAAGATCACCCGCTTTATCGAAAAATTAGAATAAAAACTGCTAGATGCCTGTTTTAACGATTAAAAATATCTATCGAAACCAAAGCAAAAGAAGCCCAATAGTGAATAACACTAGACCAACTTGGCGAATTACCCCAATCGGTTCCTTAGATAATTTTTGAATGTAACTTCGCCATGTTTTGGGAAACAGCAGTGGCATCATGCCTTCTACTATCAAAACCATCGCGATAACCACAAACCAATCGATATCCATATTGCACCTCTAAAACAACAAAGGGCCCCTAAGAGCCCTTTATATTTTATCTAATTAAAGAAAGATTATTTACCTGACGTACTCTTCATGTAACGGAAGAAGTCGCTGTCTGGTTGAATAACCAAAATATCATTTTTGCTATTAAAGCTATTTTTGTACGCTTCTAAACTACGAACAAATGCGAAGAACTCTGGGTTCTTGTTAAATGCATCTGCGTATACTTTAGCAGCCAATGCGTCACCTTCACCACGAAGAGTTTGGGCTTCACGCTCAGCTTCAGCAAGCATAACGGTAATTCTTGCATCAACATCTGCACGAATGATTTCCGCTTTCTCACGACCTTCTGAACGGTGAGCTTTCGCTACTTCTTGACGTTCGGTACGCATACGTTCGAAGATTGAATTACTTACCCTTACTGGTAAGTTAATTTGCTTCACTCGAACATCTAATACTTCAATACCTAAGTCGCTTGAGCTTTTTGCAGCTTGAATAGCTTGCTGCATTAACTCTTGGCGCTCGCCAGAAACAATCTCTTTAATGGTTCTAGAACCAAAAGCAGTACGAAGACCGTTATTAACTTTCTGTTCTAATAGCGTTTCAGCGTTTAGCTTGTTGCCACCAGTTGATAGATAGAACTTAGCAAAGTCAGATATGCGCCATTTAACAAATGAGTCAACTATTAAGTCTTTTTTCTCTACTGTTACAAAGCGATCTGGCTCACCATCAAGTGTTTGAATACGAGCATCAAGGGTTTTTACTTTTTCAACTAAAGGAAGTTTAAAGTGCAAACCTGGTTCGTTAACAACTGGCGCACCAGCGTCATCACGTTTAACTTTACCAAACTGTATTACAATACTTCTTTGGCCTTCGTTAACAACGAATAGCGAGGAGAACGTCATGAATGCAAACACGACGATTAAAATCATACTAAATGTTTTCATGCTTAGTTTCTCCCATCATTAAAGCGGTCACCACGACTTGGGCGATTGCTTTGTGTCGGCTGTGTCGTTTGACCTGAGCCTGTATTGTAATCTGTTGCTGGGCGTTGACCTGTGGCTGGTAAAACACCTTGCTGCTGCATGATTTTGTCTAGAGGTAAGTACATCATGTTGCCATTACCTTTAGTATCAACTAACACTTTTGATGTATTTGATAATACTTGTTCCATCGTTTCTAAATATAAACGTTGGCGCGTTACTTCTGGCGCTGCTTTATATTCAGGCAGTAGTTGGTCAAACTTAGCTACTTGACCTTGTGACGCTAAGATCTTGCCTTGTTTGTAAGCTGTCGCTTCTTGAACCATACGGTTAACTTGACCACGGGCACGAGGCTCAACTTCACTTGCGTAAGCTTTTGCTTCGTTCACATAACGAACTTCATCTTCTCGAGCAGCGATAGCATCATCAAACGCATCTTTAACTTGCTCAGGAGGACGTGCGTCTTTGAAGTTAACATCAACAATTGCTAAACCTAATTTGTAAGGTTCAATAATTGCTTCCAATTCTTCACGCGTGCTTTGACGTACAATTTCACGACCAGACGTTAAAATGTCATCCATTCGAGAGTTACCAATAACCGAACGCAATGCACTGTCAGTCGCCTGACGTAAGCTGTTTGTTGGATCTGGAACAGAGAATAAATAGTTCTTTGGATCTAGTACTCGGTACTGTACTTCCATTTCAACTTGAACCACGTTCTCATCTTGAGTCAACATGAAACCTGATGCTGGAATTGTACGAACCGTTTGAATATCAACTGGAATAACCTTGTCAATAAACGTTGGGTTAAAACGAAGACCTGGCTCTTTTAATTCAGTGTATTCACCAAATCTCAATACCACACCGCTTTCTGCTTCGCGTAATGTATACCAACCCGATAAGAACCAAATAACAAATGCAACAACAAGTACTATAGAAATACCAATGCCGCCAGGTCCTTTACCTTCTTTACTCGGCTTGCCGCCAAATAAACCATTAAATCGATTGCCTAAATCTTTAAATAACTCGTCCAAGTCAGGTGGCCCCTGATCTTTGCCGCCGCGATTTTTCCACGGATCGTTATTATTATTTCCCGGCTCATTCCAGGCCATAAGTTACTCCAGTTTCATTCAGAAAAGTTACTGTTTAATTTAGCAAAGTCGTTTGCATAACTCTATGAAATTGAGTCAATACTGCAAACAAACTGCACTGTCTGTCTATTTAGTGGCTACTTTGCCATTTTTCAATGCCATAGCCCATTTGTTTATTTAAACGTTGTTGGTCTATTTTGCTAATACGCACGCTTAAAACAAAATGACCATTTTCGTCTATTTTCTCATCCAAGATTCCGTTGAGCTGATACAACTCTGCTCTTAGTTTACCCTCTTGTGGCGGTAGAATAAGCTCTACATCCCACATTGCAAGACCAAGCAACTCTGACATTGCTTGTTGAACAAGCTCTAGGCCTTGGGCTTTTTGAGCAGTTAACCAAACGGATACCGGCTTGCCTTCATCGTTTCGCTCAATGTGTGGCTCAGCGTCTTTTAATAAATCAATTTTGTTAAATACAAGTAATTGAGGAATATCGTCCGCTTCAATCTCCCTTAACACTTCTTCAACTTGGAAGATATTGTCACTACGTCTAGGGTCAGCAACATCAATCACATGAAGTTGAAGGTCTGCTTCTCTCGTTTCCGTTAACGTTGCTTTAAACGCCGCGACCAAGTCATGTGGTAAGTGACGAATAAAACCAACCGTATCTGCAAGAATTGTCTCGCCAACATCCGCTAAATCTATTTTTCTTAATGTTGGGTCTAACGTAGCAAACAATTGATCAGCCGCATACACATCAGCATTTGTTAGTGCATTAAACAATGTTGATTTACCGGCGTTGGTATACCCAACTAACGATACCGTTGGTACTTCCGCTTTTTTGCGAGAGCGACGACCTTGTTCACGCTGCTTAGATACTTTTTCTAGTCGAGAAAGTATGTGAGAAATTCGAGCTCGTAATAAACGTCTATCTGTCTCTAACTGAGTTTCACCTGGACCTCGTAAACCAATACCACCTTTTTGGCGCTCTAAATGAGTCCAACCTCTGATTAATCGGGTAGAGATATGTTTCAACTGTGCAAGCTCAACTTGTAACTTACCTTCATGAGTTCTTGCTCGCTGGGCAAAGATATCAAGAATAAGACCAGTTCTGTCTAATACTCTACACTGAAACAGCGCTTCTAAGTTACGCTCTTGAGAAGGCGATAAAGAGTGATTAAATATTACAATGTCTGCGCCTTCGGCTTGCACCGCATCTGCTATTTCCTGAGCTTTGCCGGTACCTACATAATATTTTGCGTCTGGGGAGTGTCTGCTTGTTGTGATTACAGCAAGCGTAGAAACGCCTGCAGAGGATACTAATAATCCAAGTTCTTCGATGTCTTCTCTGTCATTTTCAGCAGAAAAATTAACGTGTACTAAAACGGCCTGTTCGCCGACTTCATATCTATCAAACAAATGTTTATCCTGGGTTGGGGTTGATTAATTTTGCACAGTTAAAATGCAAAAAAGGAAATACGTTTATACGTATTCCCTTTCAAAATTAGTTTAATAATTATTGAAAATAATAATTATTGTTCTGGTTCTTCATTACCAGCGTAATGCGGGTTGGTCTGGAATGGTCGCGCAGGCACTATTGTTGAGATTGCATGCTTATAAACCATTTGACTCAATGTATTTTTTAACAAAATGACAAACTGATCAAATGATTCAACCTGACCTTGTAATTTTATACCGTTCACTAAATAGATCGAAACTGGGATTCGTTCACGACGTAATGCATTTAAAAACGGGTCTTGTAAGGACTGCCCCTTGGCCATTGTCAATGTTCCTTCTTTTAGTTTTATTATTTATTGTTTTTGTTAGGTAAACCTTTGCACATTAACGATAATACAACTTTGTCTAAGACTAGCTTAGCGAGTTTATTATCCGTTGCAAGTTTTCTTTTTGTTTTCCTACTTCTAGGTACATCACGTTAGGCCAACTTCGTAACCACGTAAGCTGCCTTTTTGCCAACTGCCTTGTGGCTACAACACCACGAAAAACCATTTCATTCCAGTCAAGCTCACCTTTTAGATGCTGCCACATTTGGCGATATCCTACGGCTCGTATTGACGGTAAATCTAAATGCAAGTCAGGTCTTTGGATTAAACTTTCCACTTCCCCTTTAAACCCTTGCTCTAACATAATATCAAAACGTTGCTCTATTCTTTTGTGTAGCTCAGTTTTATCATCACACATAAAAGCGAACTGCTTGATATTATAAGGTATCGGCTGTTTTTCCTGAGACATTAACTCAGTCATCGACTTTCCACTTATCAGGTACACTTCGTATGCCCGATTGATTCTTTGCGGATCGTTTGGATGAATTCGTTTTGCTGCTACCGGATCAACTTCAGCTAATAAGTCATGAACATGTTGCCAACCTTTATCGTTTGCCAACGTTTCTATTTGTGTTCTTATTTCACTGTTGGCTTCCGGTAAATCAGATATCCCTTCAACTAAAGCCTTAAAATACATCATGGTACCGCCAACTAATATAGGGGTTTTCCCCTTATTGAAGCTTTTTTCGATAGCCTTTAACGCATCTTTTCTAAAATCAGCAGCGGAATAAACTTCAGCTGGATCTAAAAAGCTAATAAGTTGATGCGGATATTTTGATAGCTCATCTGGCGTTGGTTTTGCGGTCCCAATATCCATGCCCTTGTATATAAGAGCGGAGTCGACACTTATCAAGTCACCATTGATTAAATCGGCCAGCTGCATCGCTAAATCAGTTTTTCCTGATGCTGTTGGGCCCATAATAGAAATTACGGTTTTATTTTCGTTTTCAAACATTGATCAAGGTTTCTCTGAAGGTTGTCGTTTAAACGGTTAAAGCGTTTTAAATAATTGCTGCAGGTCTACAGGTTTTGCCACTAAAGACCATTTTATCGAAAAGTCGCTACTTTGTTTAAGTATATGCAATTGTTTGAGTATTTGCGCCTGTTCTAATGGAATACTGTCTGTTTGATTTAAGATATTAGTAATTATTCCAGTGGTAAGTTTGTCACGTTTAAGTAACTCGCTAAATAGCTCAGGCAAATATTGGCTATTACTTCTACTTCGAACAAACGTTGGCACTTGCTTTATAATCAAATAGTTTTGATGAATTTTAGTATCAAATCCACTGGCTAATATTTCTTGCTCATAGGCCTTAAATTTAGTGAGTTCTGACTCAGTTAGTTTAATTCTGATAGGCACAAGTAATGGAGCTGGCTTCAACTGTTCCGTCGTTAATGAGCTTGTAGAGTGCGAGTGAGAGTTAGAATCAAATAACTCCGACAGATCTATTACCCAATGTTCATTTTGATATTGTATTAAAGCGTGTCTCAGTTGAGTAAAAAGGATACTGAAATCACTGCTAGCGTCACTAACACTCTTAACCTGTGATGTTGGTTTAGTTTGGTTCGACGAGTCTATACCTACTTTATCACTTAATGGTTTTTTGTATTCGGCATGCGGGGCGTTCAATAATGCAGAAGAAACATCTTCAAATAGTGATGGATTTACCGATTCCACTGAGTGTTGCTTTGGTTTTAAACCGGAGAATGTAGAGGGGTTGCTGTAGCTTGTCCCTGCCTTTTCACTCAGCGTTTTAGGTTTTTCGTTTGCAATAACAGTGTTTAAAGCTTGTGGTTCCGCTAGCCACTCTGGTGCCGTTTGTTGTACTTGATGAAAGTCAGTTAAACCTTCTTGAATAGTTCCAACAATTAAGTCATGCAGTAATCTTGAATGATGAAAGCGCACTTCGTGTTTAGCTGGATGAACATTTACATCAACCTCGTTAGCTGGCAGTTCAACAAATAAAACATATTCCGGTTGTTGTTCTGAATTTAATGAGCTTGAATATGCCTGACGAATGGCATGCTGAATCAGCTTGTCCCTCATCATTCGACCATTTACAAAAGAGTATTGCGCAGGATTTACCGACTTACATTCACTTGGTGACTTTGCCCAAATGGATATGGAAATATTGTCATATTGAGCGGTTCTAATACTCGACTGCTCGACAAACTGTGTATTAATCACTTCGGCTATTCGAGCTGACTGCTGAGCGACCTTATCTTCCGTTTGAGACTGAGCTCGATAGCGCTTAACGACTTTGTTATTGTGTTGAAGTACAAAACTGACGTCTGGTCTGCTCATGGCGATTCGACGAATCAGGCTTTCAATATGACTAAATTCTGTTTTTTCGGCTCGTAAAAACTTTCGGCGGGCTGGCGTATTAAAAAATAAATCTAAAACTTCAACTGTGGTGCCATTTGGATGCGCAGCAGGCTTAACATCAACCTCCATATCTAACCCTTCTGCAATCGCAGACCAGGCTTCGCTTTGAGACTCAGGCTTAGATGTCATGGTTAGTCTTGCTACAGAGCTTATTGAGGCTAATGCTTCACCTCGGAAGCCTAAGCTTAAAATAGCTTCTAAGTCAGATATATTGGTAATTTTACTGGTTGCATGTCGAGATAACGCTAGCGCTAACTGGTCTTTTTGAATGCCTTTGCCATCATCTTTTATTAAGATTTTTTTATGGCCACCGCGCTCAATATCGATCTCGACTTTTGTGGCACCGGCATCAAGTGCATTCTCAACCAATTCTTTCACTACCGACGCGGGACGCTCTACCACTTCACCGGCGGCGATTTGGTTTGCCAATTGTGGCGGTAATATTTTAATTGTCATTGGCTGACTTATGACTGAGGAATGGAAAGGACCTGACCAACTTTGATCATGTCATTTTTAAGTCGATTGGCAGCTTTAATGGAAGAAACGCTAACTTTATAATTTTGCGCCACAAGTGACAATGACTCGCCACTTCTTACCTTGTGCTTTAACACTTTATGAAGCTTGGCGTATCGAGTGCCATCAGGTGGACGTTTTTTAAAATGCGTTTTTACAGCGTTAACAATAGCTTTAGCAAGACGGTTTTGCTGCCATGCGTTGGTCAGCATTTTTTCTTCTCTAGGGTTAGAGATAAAACCACCTTCCACTAATATGGACGGAATATCAGGTGACTTTAAGACACCTAAACTTGCCGACT
Source organism: Psychrosphaera haliotis (assembly GCF_039523615.1). Lineage (NCBI taxonomy): Bacteria > Pseudomonadati > Pseudomonadota > Gammaproteobacteria > Alteromonadales > Pseudoalteromonadaceae > Psychrosphaera > Psychrosphaera haliotis. The sequence goes on from NZ_BAAAFQ010000004.1 coordinate 907,147, forward strand.
GAGGCTTGCGTTGATGAAGTTTTGTAATCTTTTTTAGCTCGCCTAATACAGTATTTGCAACTGTGAAGCCTTGGTCGCGAGAATGGTCCATTGATAAATCTATAAAGGTTCTGGCTAAATACTTTTCTGTATTTGTATCTTTTAACGCTTCCGATACACCACCAAGCAGCTGGCCGTACTCTTCTCGTCTTTCTAACGAACGACCGACTTCAGTGGTTGCTCTTCTGTTACTTTGAACCCAAACCGAAGCGCCATTTGGGCCTGGCGAAGTGAAGGCATCTGCATGCACAGAGATTAATAAATCGGCTTTCGCATCTCGTGCTTTTTTTGTTCGTTTATTAAGATCAATATAATAATCACCGGTACGAGTCATAATAGCTCGCATACCGTTTTCTTTATTGATGAGACTCTCTATTTTCTTAGCTAGCTTTAACGTGACATGTTTTTCATAAGTGCCTGCGCGACCAATAGAGCCTGGGTCTTCACCGCCATGACCAGCATCAATAGCAATGACAATGTCTCGGTCTGTTTCAATTTTACGCTTAGCCTGTTGAACTTTCTCTTCAGCATTAAAAAGGTCAACCACTAGTCGGTGACCGTAAGGCCCCGCAGGAACTAATGCAAATAGCATTGGGTTTACATTCTGTGAAAGGTCTAAAACAAGACGTGTTGAACCTTTACTTTTTGGTGTGCTTTTTCGGACATTTGTTAATACTTTGGCATCATCGGCAAGACCATCTAATGACGTAGACAACTTTGTGTTTTTTAGATCAATAACCAGACGTTGAGGATTTTTAAGTTCAAAGTAGGTGTATTCTGCAGGTCCTGATAAGTCTAAAACCACTCGAGTTGAATCCGGCGCTGGCCAAATACGAATACCATCAATCTTTTCACCAGCAACACTTTGAGGTGCTAGTAAAAGTAGGCAAAAAATAACTAACGAATGTATTAGTTTAGACACTGTAAAAATTTAACCTCATAACCACTTATTAATACTTGGACTCTATTTTTAAAACAGTCTGCTCGCCTATTTCCGATAAGGCTTGAAGCCTTATTTCACGCTGTTCGTCGGCATATGTCAAATATAACTCAAGGTCTGCCTTAGGTAAAAAGGCTTGGCCCTTTTCTGGCCACTCAATTAAACATAGCGCTTTGTCATTAAAATAATCACGAAAGCCCATAAATTCAAGCTCTTCTGGGTCCGCCAAACGGTAAAGGTCAAAGTGATATGCACTTATATTCTCAAGCTCATAAGGTTCTACCAAAGTATAAGTTGGCGACTTTACTCGACCATTGTGACCTAAGCCTTGAATAATGCCTCGACTTAATGTGGTTTTACCCGCACCTAAATCACCATGAAGAAATATGGTCATGCCCTGCGACAAAGACTGCGCAATATGATTGCCCATTGCAACCGTTGCTTCTTCATTTTCTAATATGGTTGAAAACTCTTTCATGACCTTTTGAAACCCTACTACATCATTACTACGTCAAACTGGTCCTGATTATACATAGGTTCCGTTTTGACTTTAATTTGTTTACCAATAAATACTTCAAGCTCTGCTAGGTTATGATATTCATCGTTTATTAGCGATTCAGCCACGGCAGGTGAAGCATAAACAATAAATTGATCGGCTTTATAAGCTCGGTTTACACGAACAATTTCACGCAATAATTCGGCACAAATAGTTTCTACCGTTTTTACATAACCTCGACCTTTACAAGCTGGACAGGTGCCACATAAAACGTGCTCTAAACTTTCTCGTGTGCGCTTTCTCGTCATTTCAACTAAGCCTAAACTTGAGAAACCATTGATCTTAGTTTTGACTTTGTCTTTACTCAAAGCCAGCTCCAAACTGTGTAGGACTCGACGTTGATGGTCAGTACTGTCCATATCAATAAAGTCGATAATGATGATGCCACCTAGATTACGCAACCTTAATTGACGAGCAATGGCTTGTGTTGCCTCACTATTGGTATTAAATATAGTGTCTTCTAAGCTTCGGTGTCCCACAAAAGCACCAGTATTTATATCTATTGTGGTCATTGCTTCCGTTTGGTCAATAACCAAATAGCCGCCGGATTTTAACTCTACCTTTTTGTCTAATGCGCGCTTAATTTCAGCTTCTACATCAAACAAATCAAAGATTGGACGCTCACCAGGGTAATACTCTAGCTTAGACGTCATCTCTGGCATAAACTCTTCAGTAAATGCGGTAAGTTCGCCATACATCAATTTAGAGTCAATTCGAACACGCTCAAGTTCGTCGGTAATAAAGTCTCGGATCACTCTAAACGCTAGGCTTAAGTCTTCGTATAAAACGGCTTGATTACGCGTTTTTTTCTTTTTCTTTATAATTTTTTGCCACAGTTTTTTTAAGAATAAAGCATCTTGTGCCAATTCCTCTTTGCCTGCGCCTTCAGCCGCAGTGCGCACGATAAAGGCGCCTTCACCTTCTTCGTAATGCTCTTCAACTATGGATTTTAAACGGCTTCGTTCTCTGTCATTTTCTATTCGCTGTGAAATACCAACATGTTTTGAGTCTGGCATAAATACTAAGTATCGAGAAGGCAACGTAATATCCGTCGTCAGTCTCGCACCTTTTGTGCCTAGTGGGTCTTTAACTACCTGAACGATAATTTTCTGTCCTTCACGAACTAACTCTTTAATGTCTCTTGCGGTATTGCTATTGGAGGTAATCTGATCTTTTTCATCGTCATAAGTAATGATGTCGGATGCGTGCAAAAATGCGGCTTTTTCCATCCCTATATCAACAAACGCGGCTTGCATACCAGGCAAGACTCTACTTACTTTGCCTAAGTAGATGTTGCCAACAATTCCGCTCGCACTTTGACGCTCAACGTGAAGTTCTTGCAACATGCCATTCTCAACCGCTGCAACTCTTGTTTCACTTGGAGTAACGTTAACTAGTAACTCTACACTCATACTACTTAAATTCCTTCAATGTCGCGTCTAATTCAACGAGTGGTAATCCGACAACCGCACTCACACTACCATTTATAGAAGTAACAAATTTGCCACCTATACCTTGTATGGCATAAGAACCGGCCTTATCTTGTGGCTCTCCGGTATGCCAATAGTCAATAACTTGCTGCTCGGTTACTGTTGCAAATAGCACGCTTGTAATTACCGTTTTAGTCACTGTTTTAGCTTTAGTAACTACACTATAGGCCGTCATTACTTGATGTTCTTTGCCTGATAACGCCATTAACATGCTTATGCATTCTTCCAGGCTTTCTGGTTTACCTAATATCTCGCCATTGTTAACCACTGTCGTATCTGAACCAATAACCAATGAGTCTTCAGGGCTGATGATCTTATTAAATATGGCAACGGCTTTTTGATTTGCAAGTCGCTCAACGTAATGTTGAGGATCTTCGTTATCTAAAACGGACTCATCGATATCGGCACTTTGTTGCTCAAAACTTGGAACTAAGTAACCGAGTAATTGTTTTCTTCTTGGAGACTGACTAGCGAGTATAATTTTCATAAAGCCTCATCGTATTTTAAAGCGTCTTCTGTAACCACGAAGAACAGGAAACAACCATAGCCAAAAGAGGCTACTAGTAAGTGCTGGATACAAATACTCAATGGAAAAACTAACATCAATCAAAAATCGATTAGTCCAAAAAATAACAAAATGGTAAAGAATCAAAAATATAAAAATAATAGACGCCTGTTGCCAGATAGAAAAGTTTCTTAATTTTTGAAAGTTATTAGCCGAGATATAAATAACTAAGGACATAGCAAGGGCGTGAACGCCCAAAATAGTGCCGAGTAAAATATCCAATGCAAAACCTAATATCCAAGCTACGCCAACATTAACACGGTGCGGTAATGCCATGGTCCAATATATTAATACCAACGCTAACCAGTCTGGGCGAAATGCTTTTAATTCTAAAGGTAGCGGCATAATGCTTAAAATAAGCGCAATAAAAAGAGTAATTCCAATGAACCACCATGAAGACTTTGTAATTCGAGCCACTATTCAAGATCCTTTTTATCAGGCCACAGTAAAAGAACGTGCCTGAGTCTATTAACCTGTGCCACTGGGGATGCACTCACAATTAGAAATGGTTTTGAAGGATCGTTTTTTACCTCTTTAACCACTGCCACCGGGTAACCATCTGGGAATAACCCACCTAGGCCCGACGTAATTAATTTGTCGCCCACTTTAATATCAGTGTCGTGGGGCACATTATTAAGCACCATGCGGTTAATATCACCGGTACCACTTACAATTGCTCTTATATCGTTTCTTAGATTGCGCACTGGTATCGCGTGGGTTTGATCCGTTAACAAAATAACTCGGGCGGTATTATTGCCCGTTGATATTACCTGACCAACTACACCGAGCTCATCTATAACAGGTTGCCCAGCAAACACATCCGCAGACTGACCTTTGTCTATTAATACATTGTGTGAAAATGGGTGATTGGCTACCGCCATTATTTCAGCTACGACTTTTTTTGCTTCAATACGCGCGTTTGTATCGAGCAGCGCTCTTAGCTTAGCGTTTTCGTTAAGCAACATTTGATAGCGTTGCAGCTTTTCGTTTTGGATGAGTTGTAAATTCTTTAGACGAGTATTTTCGTCTAAAATAAACTGTTTACGTGCCGCGTACTTTGAAAGGCTATCGATACTTTGTTGCGGTAAGTCCGCAATATATTGAATAGGAGCAACAACACTACTGAGAGTATTTCTAATTTGTTTTGAACTATCCGTATAAACATCAACTGTCATTGCAACAATGCTTAATACAAAAACTATTGCAAATCTTAGTGTTAGGGCAGGTCCTGCGCCAAAAATGGGATTCATACGGTTACCTAATATTAAACGGATTGTCAGCAAAACGGCAGTCGAAACTGCCGTTATTGTTCAAGCTTTAATTACCTAACCAGACTATTAGTCGTAGCTAAATACATCTCCGCCATGAACATCAATCATTTCTAACGCTTTACCACCACCTCGAGCAACACAGGTAAGCGGATCGTCAGCAATAATTACTGGAATCCCCGTTTCTTCCATCAACAAGCGATCAAGATCTTTTAGTAATGCACCACCGCCAGTTAATACCATGCCGCGCTCTGAAATGTCAGACGCTAGCTCAGGAGGAGATTGCTCTAACGCAACCATAACCGCGCTAACAATCCCAGAAAGCGGCTCTTGAAGCGCTTCTAAAATCTCATTTGAGTTCAGAGTAAACGAGCGAGGAACACCTTCAGCTAAGTTACGGCCACGTACTTCCAACTCTTTTACATCTTGCGACGGGTAAGCAAAACCAATTTCTTGTTTAATTCGCTCAGCCGTTGCTTCACCAATTAAGCTACCAAAGTTACGACGCACGTAGTTAATAATCGCTTCATCAAAGCGGTCACCACCAATACGTACTGATGAAGAGTAAACCACACCATTTAACGAGATAATTGCTACTTCAGTTGTACCACCACCAATATCAACAACCATTGAACCCGTTGCTTCTGATACAGGTAAGCCGGCACCAATTGCAGCGGCCATCGGCTCTTCAATTAAAAATACTTCTCTTGCTCCCGCACCTAGTGCAGATTCACGAATAGCTCTTTGCTCAACCTGTGTGGCTCCACAAGGAACACAAACTAGAACTCGAGGGCTCGGACGTAAGAAGTTGTTGCTATGCACTTGTTTAATAAAGTGCTGTAACATTTTTTCAGTAACGTAGAAGTCTGCAATTACACCATCTTTCATTGGACGAATTGCTTTGATATTACCAGGCGTACGGCCTAGCATTCTTTTCGCTTCACCACCAACTGACGCTACGCTTTTAGGGCCACCAGCTCGTTCTTGACGAATAGCAACTACTGAAGGTTCATTAAGAACAATTCCTTGGTCTTTAACATAAATAAGAGTGTTTGCCGTACCTAAATCGATAGACAAATCATTTGAAAACATGCCGCGCAGATTTTTAAACATGGCGCTTTTACTTCCTTTAAGAACTTCATCAAGATAATAACCACTAACTTTACCTAACGGTTATTCACTGGGCAAGAGCCTAGAGCAAACAAATTGAAAATTAGGTGATTAAATTACAAAAACCGATTTTAATTTTCAATTTTTACTCGTTTTCGCTCTCTTTTATAAATTATTCTTTCATTACCACTAAACCGGCCAAAGGTAACTTGGGTTGTTGGTAGGTTTAAATCAAGTGCATCGCCTATACCGTCGCCATCAACGTCAGTGAAGGTAACAGTCGCATCAGCATCCCAGTCCCAGCGCAAAAATCCATTTTCGGTTTCTAATTCAACATCTATATTAAAGCTGCCAATATTTAAACTACCTGGACTTTTAAACGGCAATACAATAAACCCGTTATTGGCCGTAACAGTGGACTTGCTATCAAAACCGCCCAGCTCAGTGGTTGCATTAGTTGTATCTAACGTATACTTAGGTCCATTGTTTGCTACATCAAATTCATTTAGGCCATCAATTGTAATTGCATCTTGGGTAAATACAGTGCAATTGTCATCGTTGTTTCGCTGCCAATTTTGACTATTAGTAAAAACTTGCAACTCCGCTCGCCAAGGTAAGTCTTGCAGTTCAGAGCCGTAAGCATTATCAACCTTCATGCGAGCATACTGCTGCTTTGTGCCCTGGATATTATCAATTTGAACCGTCTGATATGAAGTGTCTGTATTTACCGTCTTTATACCTACGCCAAAATTATCCAAAAAGGCATTGGCCGTTATTGTTAAATTAATGTCTGAATCAAATGGAACATCAGGTGAGCTAGTTTTTGAATACTTTAGTTGCTGATTTAACAACTCATAACTGCGTAAACCGTCTACTTTATCTGTATCAATTTCTGAAACCGACAAATTAGTATTATTAATTGTGATTGAGTTATTGATATTTACATTGTTGTCGAGATAGGTATTGCTAACCATCTCAGTACTAATAGTCGTTAAATTTTGCTGCCAATAATTTAAAACATCTGCAAACTCTGTAGTTTCATTTATCGCATTTTTAGCCGTTAGGGTAATTATCGGCGCAATGTCCCAACCAAACTCTTGGCCTATATAATTGGAAGCATTACAAGAACCTGCAAGGGAAGGTGTATTTACTGATGCTTGGTAATAACTTATGGCAAAAAAGCCTTCAAGTTGGGTGTCTGTGCTTATGCTTTGCCCTAAATAACCAGTGTCTGTGAACGACATCTGAAGTCTGGCAGACTCATCGTAATTCACATTTAATATGGCAGTATTGGCACTGCCTGATATATCAACGGCCGCAGCACCTGAATTAGGAGCAACGTTTGTACTGTTTGCAATCAGTAAGGTTTCTAGGTCATTTGGTGTTATTGATGGAGCAACCGATAAAATTTCTGCATCGGAAGGCATTGTACGGTTGGCTTCTACAGAATATTTGCCTGACGGTACGTAATTTTGCAGAACAGTTCCATCGGCACACTGCCCCGATATAATTACTTGTTCTTCAATAGCTGCAACATTGTTTGAATCGCCATCAGCCCATTGTGCCGATAGTTTTGCAGGAATGAAGCCCAGTGTTGCTGACGTGCTAGATAAGTTTCCATCAGCGTCATTAACTTGGATTGAAATTTGGCCTGCCTCGGCATAGTTTACGTTGATTTGCGCTTGGGCATTATTATCAAAAGGCACACTAACCGGAGTGCCCACTTGTGTTGCAATATGATCTTGCCCCTGGATATTTGCCGCGGCGTTATTTAGCACTGAACCAGCATCTGGAGCTACATAATTGTAACTAAAAGTGAGAGGGAAGTTGCCATTAGAATAAGCAGGTACACAAGCTCCGCCAACGCCAGTATCTGGCGACTTCACCGCTTGAATTGTAAACGAATTAGCGCTACATGATTGCGCATTGTTATTATTGCCCGAGGTTACAATAAAGCCACTTGAAGCGACGTTGTAATCACAAGAGTTATCGCCGGTAGCTGTATTGGAACACTGAATGTCAGTTGCTATCGACGACTCGCCCGTTAAGGTAAAGTTGCCCACATTAGTTTCAGTAAATTGAGCGTCATTTAGAACTCCTGTTGAGCCGTTAATGGTGTAAGTTCCTAAATTTGACTGAACGCCAGAAACATCCTTTTTGAGAGTAAACTCAATATCATTGCCGCTATACAGTACGCTGCAGTCCGAATTCGCACACGCTCTCAAGTTTACAGAGTGTGCTGCACAGGAAACACCATTTCCAGTATGGACTATTTCAATATGATCTAATCCTGCAACACAAGGTCTAGCCTTTCTCATCAGTCTATTTACTTGGCTTTGAGAGTAGGCAAATGGGATTACATTTACTTCGTCAATAGCACCGTCAAATACTTTTAAAATACTAGTGCCGGTATACAAGTTACCGATATAAAAATTGGAATCCGTATTTGGTATTAACGTACTCGACTCTGGATACTTACCTTCTAATACGCCATCTACATAAACACTTACTCTCTCGTTTCTAGCTAACGTACCATCAAAAACAACGGCTAAATGATACCATTGCTCAGTATTAAACACTTTTTGCGTAGCAAAACGATCGTTTTGAGTATCAATATCTATGTATAGCTTTCCACCTTGGCCATTTAAAAAGAAAATACCGTAAGAAATATTGCTCGAAAAGTTTGGCCTTTTCGACATGATACCGCGAGCATTAGTGCCGTTGGTTTGTGAAAATGAATCAGCCTTAAACCAAGCAGAAAGCGTTAACTGGGATGTATTATCTAAACTGTCCCTATCTTCAACTTCTAAGTAATCGTCCTCACCATCAAAGGTACCGTAATGGCACGTGCCTGGTGAACCCACAATTGCGGCATCTTCAAAAGCAGTATTGGCTCCTGTGCCGTTCGCAAAACCATGGGCCTTACCATTAAAGTCAGAGCCCGAACTGTCTTTAACTTCACCTGCAGAACCATCCCAACTGAACTCATCCAAACGCCATTCGCCTGCAGCGCAGTTGCCCTCTATTAACGAAAGTTCAGCCGCAGCTATATAGCTTCTATCACCAAAGCTTGTCATGGTATGCAAACGTAAGTATTTCGCATTTATTGAGTCAAAGTTGAACGTTTGAAGACTAGTAATATTCTCGCCTTCAAATATATAACTTGGTGTAACTGGCGTACCTAACACCCTAAGTTCAGTTAAACCTGTATAAGTTCTATCGCCATGGTTATTGATAGTGATGAGTTTTAAACCCACAGCACCCGTTACTCTGTCTTCTGCGTCTAAAACAATTTGGTGTGGGCCTTTACTTTCTGGCAAGTAAAAAGAATGCGCGGAAGTAACCGAAGGACCAAGCAATTCAAACTCACGAGCTCCAATATAGTTACGATCTCCGTAATTATTAATTGTTATAAACTTTGCGTCCGTTACATTAAGGGGCACGTCTTCTGGGTCAATATAAAAAGACTCAATATCAACCCCCATTTGCGCTGTAAATGTCTTGCTTTCGGTTACTGAGCTACCATGAATCTCAAACTGACGAGCACCAATATAGTTTCTATCACCATGATTGTTTATGGTTACCAACCGGACTCCCGTAACATCGCTGACAATATCGTCGGCATCTAAAGTAAATAACTGACCATCTCTATTCTCAAGTGCATTAAATATGGTAGTTTCTGTGACTGCGTCGCCCAGTATTTTAAACTCTCGTGCGCCAATATAGTTTGTATCACCATGGTTACTTATTGTTCTGAGCCTTACACCAATAACATCGGTAGGCACGTCATTGGCATCTATTGTAAATACTTGCTCTTCAGCAATTTGTTCCGCCGTAAATATGGTTGTTTCGGCAACTGATTTACCAAGTAATTTAAAATCTCTTGCGCCAGTATAATTTGGGTCGCCATAATTTGTGACGGTTTCAAGTCTGTACTCTATTACTCCAGTAGGTAGGTTGTTGCTGTCTAACTCAAAAAACTCTCCAGCACTGCTCATTTGAGCTTCAAAAGAGTAAATAGGTCCTACCGTATCACCAATAAAGCTAATTTCTCTTACGCCGGTATATTGAGGGTCACCATGGTTAGTCAGTGATACAAATCGTACCGCCGTTACATTTGAAATTGGAGCAATTGACCAAGTTTGTACGTCGTTACTCATTGCAGATGTTAAGACAATCGTACCGTCAGGTAACATTGCGTCTTGCCAAACATTGCTGGATTGTTGATATTGAATTTTGAACGTAGCAACGGAACGATCATCCACGCCATAATTGGTTAGCTCAACCGTATCTATGTTTATAACATCGCCATTGATACCATCTTTATTCGTATCAAAACTGAACTCAATTTCATTGTCCTGTTTTCTGCTTAACCAACGTGTTGCGTAATTGCCATCATGAATATTCTGAGCGCCCCAGCTAGTATTGTTATATTCAGAGTCCACTCGCGTGACTTCGCCACCATGAGCTGGCAAAGAAAAGTTATAGTTTGGTAAACCAGCTGCACTGCCCGGCACTTGAATATACTGCCAGCTAGCACTTGCCGCTGTTTTATAGGCCATTTGGAATTGTTTTATTGAGCGATCATCATTGCCATAGTTTCTAAGATAAATCCGTTCCGCAGTAAAGGCATCGCTAGCCTCTTGTGGAACTCCGTTGCCATTACCATCAAAAATAAAATCCAATTTGGCATTGGCCTTACGACTCAACCACAAGGTTTTAAAATCTCCGTCAATCAGGTTTTTAGCGGCCCAATTGGTATTGTTATACTCAGACTCTACGTAGCTTAGCTCGGCACCGTTATTGTCCAGCGCAAAGTTAAAGTTAGCGTCGCCAACGGCAGCTCCTGGCACTTTTATGGTTTGCCAAACTCCAGCCGAACTCGCTGTTAAAACCTCTAACTGGAATTCAAATATTGAGCGGTCATCGTTGCCGTAATTTAAAATTGAAAATCTATCAAACGTAAAATAGTCATCTTGTGTGCCAGCCACACCGTCCTGATCAACATCAAACTCAAATGTAAGATAGTTATTGGTATTGCGACTCAACCAAAGTGTTGTTGAGTTACCGTCGTGAATATTGGCCGCAGCCCATGTGCTGTTATTGTACTCGTTACCAACGGCAGTTAAATTGGCTCCGTTATTAACCAATGCAAAGTTAAAGTTCGCATCGCCAATGGCTGCTCCCGGCACGTTAACTAATTGCCAATTACTATTAGACGCGGTAGTTACTTCAATTTGAAATTCTTTGATCGACCTGTCGTCGTTTCCATAATTCACCAAATAAAACTGTTCAAAAGTGAACAAGTCTTCAGCAGAGCCTAAAGTACCGTCTTCGTTGGGATCAAACTGAAAGCCAAGTTTGGCGGTTTGGTTTCTAGCCAACCAATAGGTATTCTCATCACCGTCATGAATATTATCCGCACCATAGGTAGTGGTATTTAACTCACTACTGATTTCTGACAATACGCCACCTTGATGAGACATGGCGAAGTTATAATTTGCTTCACCTACGACGGCACCTGGTACAGTTATTTTATGCCACTCGGGATTGGCAACGGTTTTTACCGCGACTTGAAACTGACGAAGCGAGCGGTCATCGGTACCGCCATAATTTCGAACTCTAATTTGGTTTAGGTTAAACAAGTCATTGAAGTCACCATCTGCACCCGAAACGCCGCTGCGGTCTGGGTCAAAGGTAAATTCAAAAGTGTTGTGGCCTTTACGACTTAGCCAAAGTGTATTTTGGTCGCCATCGTTAATATGATCGCCCGACCAGTAAGCATTGTTATAAGCACTGTCGACTAATCCCAGTACACCACCATCAATATCTCTTGAGTAAATGTACTCGGGATCGCCACTCATTGACGTTGGCACCTCTAAACGCTGCCAGGTTGTTCCATCGTTGCTGTATTCAATTTGAAATTCACGAACCGATCTATCATCCGCTCCATAATTGTAAACTTCCAACTCATCAATGGTAATGCCATCGCCTGTTGAGCCATTCCAATCTGTATCAAAATTGTATTCAATGATATTTCGGCCATTTCTCGAAAACCATCGCGAATTAGTATCGCCATCGTTTACGTTGGACCCTGCATAAGTCGTAGAATTATATTCAGAATCAACACTAACGACTCGCGCGCCCTGTGCCCAGCTTAGATAATTGATTAATCCGGTAGGATTTTCATCAGCTACTATAGGTATCCAGCCTGCCGTACCAAAGTCTGCGGCCAACGCATCATCTGAGGTTGTTAATAAGGCAAACTCTTTGATGTTTCGACCACTGTTTGTATAGTTTTTTAAACTTAAACCTTCAAAACAGCGCGGATCGCCAGTGGAGTCTAATAAAATATTAATATCATTGGTTTGATAACGACTAAGCCATCGACTTCGTTCATCATTATCAATTAAGTTTGCAGCTGCCCATGTAGAGTTGTTGTATTCAAATTGGACGCCAGTGACCACAGCGTCTTCTAAACCTTCACCAGCACTAACAGATTTAATATTGGAAACTAAAGACAGCGCTATTAAGGAAAAAGCGAAAGAACCGATTTTTGAGGGCTTTACTAAGTTACTACTCATGCTTTTTTGCCTCTACTTCAATGGTTCTGCTCACGCACACTTCATTAGCCAAACAGGTTGCGTCTAAGATAAGTTTATTAGAGTTACTGCCCTGCAGCCCTGCTTTACAAACACCGGTACTGACTACTTGAAAGTAGCTCGAATTTAAAATTATTTCTTCAGAACACTGCATCACTACGTTGCAATGCAACAGACCATCGACATTAAAATACAACTGTTGTGAAGCTTGGCAATTGGATACGTTACTGTTTATTGGGAAAAGCTGCTGCAGAACAAAATCATTTCCGCTATCGGCTGCCAACAAGGCTCTAGTGCCTAAAATTTCATTGATACTTTGATCGTTACTTGAAGAAATTGTTTGCGTAATTCCTAAGCTCAAAATAGCAAAAACCACGACTAAAAAAACCGCAACAATTAAGCTGCTACCCGCTTGATTGGCTAGACTCGTTGGCTGTAAGGTAGAGCTTTTTTTAAGGTACATTTGGAATATGAACCTCTTGATTAAAAAACATATTTTCGTCTAAGTTGGCAGCGAACTCAAAATATAGATTTACCACCGAATTTCGATATAACGCACCAGGCCTATAATTAAATGGCGGTTCAGAAGCCAACTCATTAGTCAGACCTTCGGCCATTATGTCCCCAAAAGCTGCAACAATATTAGAAGTATAAAAGAAGCCAGAAATTGAAGGTTGCTCATAGCGATAAATCGTATTGTTTGTTAAGCAGTAATAAACTGACGTTCGCGCAGTATAAAAACGTTTATTTGGCGAAGAGTAAGGGAACGTATTGTCCCGTGTAAATGTAACTCGATAATTAGGATTGCTTGGGGTTTCCGCTATAGAAGAAATTGACGCCCACTGAGTATCAGTAAGGTAAATGTCTCTAGAGCTTTGTGGGTAAATATAAAACCTGTCACTAGGGTCATAGGTGCCAGACCAACTTACAATATCTATTTCTTTACCTACTTTTGGTGACATAGGTGGCTGGACTGCATCCACGTCATCTCGGTATGCACCAGAGGCTTTGATTGGAATAAAATTAATACAACTTTTATCGGCGGAAACTCGAACACTATTTGGCACGCTGGCTCGTAACTCTCTTGTTAATCTTTCAACAACAAAACGACTTTTACTAAGAACGTGCTGGCGATCCGTTGCTTGAATATAAATCTCAGTACCAAAAATAATAAACTTAGAGGTGGCGATAGCTAATATGCCTAAAATAACCACGACCAATACCAGCTCTACAAGCGTAAAGCCTTTTTGATTAAAGCTAGGACTAGTTTCGCTCATTAGTAATTAGTCCTGTAACTAGAGTAACTTATTGTAGAGCCTTTAGGTGGCGTTACACTGACCAAAATCTTTTTAGCTCGTTTGTTAGCTAATCCTAAATCAGCACCGGCATAGGTCACAAACACTTCCACTGAAAAGTCTCTATATATGTCTTGTAGGCTGCCATTCTCAATGTTGGTAATTTGATCACCTGTAACGTTTAAACAATGAAAGTCATCAATATCGTCATATAAGTCACGACTAGTCTCTTCAACCCAAGGATAAGGACCTGTTCCAGGGCAAGCTGGCAAGTCGGCTATACAGGCGTTTCCACCACTCTCATCGCATCGAGCAAGCTCACCTGACGTTGGTGAGTTTTCATCAAAACGGCGGGCATTAATTTCGTTCATTATTGATTGCGCTAACTCGGCAGAACGCACTTGAAACCATGGGTTTGTGCTTTTTTCAGCTTGAGGTATGAGCACACCCGTTAAAATTAACAAAGCGCCCGAGAGGGCAACAATACCGACAATCAGTTCGATTAATGTAAATCCTTTAGCATGTAGTTTATTGACAGGCATTAATGTACCCCTGTCCGTTTATGCATACTGCGTAACCTGTATCCAAGGTGATTTTACAGCCAGGTTTAGCACAATTACCAACTTTCAATTCGGTTTGCCCCCAGCTATCAAAGTTCATCTCAGTTATCGGTGAACCTTGGCGATTAGTTACTGTGTAGGGTGATAGGTCTTCGATAATTAAAAAGTCTGAGGTTTGATTGTTACTAACATTTATTAACCCACTTCCGCACCCACCAATATTAGCACCTGAGGTATTTTGAGCGTTTAAGCCTATTTTATCTGACTGGAAAATAATGCGATGGCAGGTGTTGGTTTCTTTTTGAGTATTTTGCATTGCACGCATTTGAACGGTGCGCAATAGAGAAATCAGCTGGTCACGCTGGGATGTTAATGTGTAATCAGAGGTACCTTGAAGCTTAGGTAAAGCCGTCACGCCTAAAACAGCAATTAAAAGAATAACAACAATCAACTCTATAAGTGTAAAACCGCGAGTATGACTAGTGTTAGTTTTTTGTAGACCCTTCAACTCTCCCTTCAATATCGTTACCTCTTGTATAAAGCCGAGGCGGACTAATCCACCTCGACAAACAACACATGATACTTATTAACAGCCTGTTGTTGCTAATGTAACTGCTGCTGGTGTTACCTCTGTTTGCCCAGTAGCGACAAACGCTTCTGTGTACTCTACATAACACGCCGTGTCGTCACTAAAGGCTGACGTAGCTCCATCATAAGAGCCTGCTGGGTAAATTCGAGACTTTTTATCAGCTGTAACGGTTGCCACTTCCCAGTCTACTGACTCATCAGTAATTTCATCTGGTGTCGCTGCTACCTGAGTGATGTCTAGAATCGCTGCCATCGTATTTGCCGCAGGGTAACCATAAACCACAGCAATTGCTGGGTTAGTTGTCGCACTTGATGCCGCATTTGCCTTGCCTTGCACTAATGCTTTTGAATAGACAATGTTAGAGGCACTTTTTAGTGACGCTGACAATCCTTGAACTGTTGATGCTTTGGCATCACCTTGTAAATCTAGAAACTTAGGCGAAGCGGTTACCGCCAGAATACCTAAGATAACAATTACAATAATCAATTCGATTAATGTAAAACCTTGTTGATTCTTTTTCATAGTAAATACCTACTAGTTTTTGAAAACTGTGATTTGACCGTTATCGGCATTGTATTCAAAACCTTGACGATCAGCAGTTGTCGCTCCATTGTTCACATAGTTTGCTGGTACTGTGTCGCCTGACTCTAAACCTTGAGCAAGAACATACTGACACTCATCGTTACCAGAAAAACGAACAACATAACGTTCGCCGTCATATGAGTTTGCACCGTCTGCAATTACCGTTGTTGGCGCAGACTGGAATAGGCTTTGGAAGACAAATTCACAGCTTGTTGCTGTCATTGCTGATGCTGTAGCTTCATTGCTGTTACCTGCTGGGTAACCAGAATCCGTTACGTCAATTGCAAAACCATCATAGTTAATGTTGGTATTGCCACTAGGACGACCTGCTAATTCCCACTCGGCTCTTACTAGACCAACTGCACTTGCAAAACCACCAGCAACACCTTCTACTGAAGCATCACGAGCGTCGTCTGTTACATCTAATAAACGAGGTACAGCTGCTGCACCTAAAAAGCCAAGAATAATCACGACGATTACTAGCTCGATTAACGTAAAACCTTGTTGTCTTTTCATTTTTTAAAACCTCAGTAAAAATTTAAATTTAGTCTATATAAAAATTTGTGTTGTTAAAACATTTATCCTACTTTATCGGTAAATAAAGCAGAAAATTAATGATTTTGTTTCATTCGCCCCACATCTACATCATATTCAAGCACTTTTTGTTTAATGCCATCACCTTCCCAGTAGTAAAGGCACTTCGCTCGCTCTTGAACTATCTCTACCAACAAAGCCTCTTGTTGGTCGGCATTGTTTTCTGCGAAATACTGCCATAGTTGTTCGCAATCTAATCCTTTTGAGCCGCTGTTTACACTTAACGGCCAACCCTTTTTATTCATGTGCACGTTAATTTCTATTGAGCGCGTTACTTCTTCATAATAATCAAGCTTTAGCTGCTTTGGTTTGCCCATTGCCGCCCATTGCTGGTGCATATGTGTTGCCGACTTTACAAACCGATCTGACAACAGTGACACTTTATATTCACCAACATCGTCAAACACATCGGATAAATAACGGCTAGCGGCAAAAAACAAAACCGCTATCACCGTTAAGCCAATCAGCACTCGGAAAAACCAGTGTTCAGTTAGTGACTCTTCTTTTTTCCGAATAGGCTCCACTAGTTACCCTTTGAACGCCGACATCATGTCCCACATTGGGGTAAATATACCCAACGCTAATACACCAACCATAATTGCGACAAACCCTATAAGAATGGGCTCAATTTTGGCCGTCAAACTTTTCAAATCAAAATCTACTTCACGCTCATAATAGTCCGCAGCCTCTTTGAGCAACTCATCTACTCGGCCCGTCTCTTCACCAACCGCAACCATTTGTAACACTAACGGAGAAAACAGGTTGCTCGTCACTGATACCCTTAGCAGTGAGTCCCCTTTTTCAATATTCCTGCGCATTTCTTTAATTTGCTGTTCCATAAACTTGTTATCTACAGCTTCTGCAACTAAAGACAAACCTGAAGTCATAGGAACACCAGACTCAAGAATCATAGAAAAGCTTCGGGTGTAACGACCTAACAAACTACGCTCGATAATTGAGCCGACAAAAGGGATGGATAACTTAAGTTTATCCCACTTTAACTTGCCTGCTACTGATTTTCTCCAGCTATTGAATATCAATACGGCACCAATAATAAAGATAAATAACCACTGCCAATAGTTCACAAAGAAGTTTGATGTGCCAATTAATATTTTAGTGGCCAAAGGTAAGTCTGCACCTAACTTTGAGAACATGTTTGCGAAGGTAGGAATAACCAGCAAGTTCAGAACAAACATCGCTATAACAATGACAACTAATACCGTTGTTGGGTATCGCATGGCTGACTTTATTCGTTTTCTTGTTTCTTCATCGCGCTCAAAGTACTCAGCAAGTTGTAAAAACGCGTCTTCTAAACGACCGGTATTTTCACCAACATGAACAATACTAATGGAAAGTCTTGGAAAAATTTTAGGGTGCGATGCCATGGCTGCAGACAGTGAACGGCCTCGTTCTAACTGCTGTGCTACATCTTGTAACGCATTGCCTAGTACTTTACTGGTAGAACTGTCGGCCAAGCCAAGAATTGCCCTAATCATAGGTATCCCAGCTTTTGTTAGAGAGTACATTTGTCTTGAAAACACCACCAAGTGCTGCGTGGTAACGCGATCAAATAAATCTTCAAACAAGGGAGTGTTCTGGCCCTTATCTTCCGTGAGCGTTATCTTAGTTGGATATTCTTGACGAGCCACCAACAAATCGGCAGCCGCACCTTCGTTGTTGGCTTCAACTTGGCCTCGAATATTTTTGCCTTTGGCATCTTTAGCTTCGTACAAGAAAAATGGCATTGTCTAATCCAACCTTAATATGTTGCTGTGTCAGC
Organism: Psychrosphaera haliotis; assembly: GCF_039523615.1. NCBI lineage: Bacteria > Pseudomonadati > Pseudomonadota > Gammaproteobacteria > Alteromonadales > Pseudoalteromonadaceae > Psychrosphaera > Psychrosphaera haliotis. Next base: position 925,117 of record NZ_BAAAFQ010000004.1, read on the forward strand.
AACCACTTCCGAAATTCTTAATACTTCTTTCACACTAGTTACACCTTGCTCAGCATAATCCAGTGCAGCCTGCCCTAAAGTTTGATAACCAGGAAGTGCCTTAGCAGCAGCAGAAAAGGCTTCTGTATCTCCGTTTCGTAATGCTGATATCAAGTTTTCGTTCGTCATTTCTAGTAACTCATAGATACCCACTCGACCTTTGTAACCAGTGTTGTTACAAGTTTGACAACCTGTACCATGACTAAATGTTGCACCACTCATGTCTTTACGAGCTATATTTGATATCCACGTTAACTCCTGCGGATCAGGTTTGTATTCCGTTTTACAAACGTCACATACCCTACGAACTAATCTCTGAGCCAGTACCGCGCGCAATGAGCTGGCCACTAAATAAGGGGCCGCTCCCATGTCAATTAAACGAAGCGCCGTTGATATAGCATCGTTGGTATGCAAGGTTGATAGAACCATATGGCCGGTCAAGGCAGCTCTTAGGCCAATTTCTGCTGTTTCTTGGTCTCGAATCTCACCCACCATAATAACGTCTGGATCTTGACGAAGTGCAGTTCTTAATACCGAAGAAAACGAAAGATTTATTTTTGTATTTATTTGTACTTGGTTTATTCGCGGTAACTGATATTCAACTGGATCTTCTACCGTAATAATTTTACTTTCTGCGTTGTTTAATTCACTTAGGCAACCATACAAAGTTGTTGTTTTACCTGAACCTGTTGGGCCTGTTACCAAAAACATTCCATTTGGACTTTTCACTAACTTGCGAACTTTCATTAAAATATGCGGAGGCATACCTGTCGCTTCTAGGCTCAACAAGCCTGCGGACTGGTCTAACAGACGCATTACAACTGACTCACCATGCTGAATTGGCATAGTAGACACACGAACATCTATCTCGTGCCCTTTAACTTTAATGTGAAAACGACCATCTTGAGGCAAACGCTTTTCAGATATATCCAATCCTGCAACAAGTTTTAAACGAAGTACTAAGGCCGGTGCAATGTTAACTTCGTTTAATATGCTTTCTTGAAGCACACCATCAACACGAGTACGAATTCGTAAACTCTTTTTATCTGGCTCAATGTGAATATCAGACGCTCTTACTTGTACTGCATCTTCAAACAATGACTGAAGTAACTTAGCAACAACTGTGTCGCCCTCGTCATCGCCATCAATAGTAGCGAAGTCAAAATCGGCACTCTCTTCATATTCAGCTTGAAGCTGATGGGCAAATTGTTCAATTTCTTTAGTTCTGCGGTATAAAGAGTCAAACGCAATAAGCAATTGGCTCTCTCTTACCGCTACAATTTCAATTGATTTATTTCCAAACTGGTTTGATAGCTGCTCAATAGCTGAAAGATCAGCTGGGTCTGACATACCAATGGTTACACTATCTTCAGTGCTATCTAGCACAAGCGCTCTTAATCTTCTTGCGTGTACCTCGGATAGCTCTGACGCTAACTTAGGATCGATTTGCATATTCGCAATATTGATAAAGCGTAAGTTAAGCTGCTGCGCTAAAAATCGTAATAGCTGTTCTTCTGATATAAAACCTGAATCAATCAGTACCGAACCTAGTTTACGACCAGTCTCTTTTTGCGCTGATAATGCCGACATGAGCTGATCAATAGTGATGATATCTTCATCTACTAAAAGGTCACCTAATCGTTTCTTTAATTTTGGAGCCGCCATGATTACCCTTGTAAAACGTCTATTCTTTGTTGGGAAAATGTTATTGATTGAGCCGATACACCGCCAACGTCTAATACTTTTTTATAACTCTGCACTGCTTGTTGTTTTTTTGCTTGGCTGTCTTGAGCAATAGCAAGGCCTAACCACCAATTTCCAATAAATGGTTCCAATCGAGTTAGCTGTAAATACGCAGCTTCCGCTTTGACATAGTACTTAAGCTCTCGAGCTAAATTGCCTTTTAAGGTATAAAATTCTTTGCTAGCACTCTCTAAGTTCACATCAAGGTAAGAAAAGGCTCCCGCTGGATTGTTGTCTTTAAAGAAGATTTTTGCTGCCGTGACACGCCACTCTTCGATTAACGGGTATCGCTGCAAACCATCGTTAATAATGGCGACCGCTTTATTGCCCTCACCGCGACCATACCATGCGGCCGCTAGAAGATTGCGAGCTTCAACGTTACTGTCAGATATCGCTAAAATTCGTGTTAATTGCTCAATAGCTTCCGTTACATAACCGCGGTCATAGGATGTTTTTGCTTTGGTTAATAGTTTCTCAACGCGCTGCTCTGGTGTTAGCTCAGAAGACGTTTTTTGAATAACGAAGGTAGGCTCTGGAGTTTTAACCGTCTCAGCTTTAACTGCTGGTTTACGACCGACTTCAGGTTGGCTGTCTGTTTCAGGTTGGTTAGCTAATTTAGCCTGGGCGTCGACTTTAGGCAGAGTATCAAGTTCAGCCGCTGGTTCTTCTGCAGATAACTGCTTTGTTGGAGATAGCTCTGCCGGAGACTGTTGTGCTGGAGACTGCCCTACTGGAGAAGATTCAGCTGAAAGTGGTAAATCTAACAACGGAGGTTCAGGCTCTAACTCTTCTGTAAATGCAGGTTCAGGAGTTGTTAAACCTACAACCCCAGATTCTTCAGTTGGTTCTACGCTTGTTTTCTGGCTCAATAATTCTGTTTCAGGAGACTCTACTTGGTCAATAACGGCAACGCCATCAATGTATTTTTCTACCGGCGCTAGGTTACTTGTACCATCTACCATTTTCCAACTAATTATCGCTAGTAAACATACAATAATAACCAACAACAAAATGAGTGCTTTATTTAAAGGATTTGACGATGTTTGAGAAGTTGTTGCTCTTGGCACAGCGCTGTCCTGCAGGCTTGAAGAGTCCTGACGGTTGTCTAAATCTTTTAGCATTTTATTGATAACGCTCACTGTATCCACTCCTTTACTGTGGGCATGTCCACTACTACTAAGGTTATCGCGATTGTTAAAGCCATTAACAACAACGCGGCCACAATAGCTTTAATATTAATACCAACCGCCTCTATTGAGTCAGTATCACTGGCCGCTAACGCGATGTGCTTTTTATGTATGGCCGTTTGACCTTCCCCATAAACAAGCATTAATGCTTTATGACACATTACATTCACTAACCTTGGAATGCCCTTGCTGTACTTATGCAGCGCGGATAAGGACGCGTTATCAAATAAACCAGGATCGTTATAACCCGCTACCGACATCCTATGCAAAACATACTCTTTTAACTCTTCTTTTGACAACCCTCTAAGCTGGTAAGAAAAGGTAATTCGTTGTCTGAGCTGCCTTAAACGATGTGAGCTCAACATTTTGTCGAGTTCAGGCTGCCCAAACAGCACTACTTGAATCAGTTTACGTGACTCAGTTTCTAAATTTGTGAATAACCGCAATGCTTCAAAGGTTTCCCAAGGTATAGTCTGAGCTTCATCTATTATGAGCACAACGCCCTTACCTTGTTGATTAAACTCGAGCAGCTTTAACTGGATTTTTTGACTCAGTTGTTGCTGGTTTATTCGAGTTAACCCCTTAATACCTAATTCACTGGCCAGTGCGTATCTCATTTCTTCTGGACTTAGTGCAGGGTTTGGGATGTACGCAACTTCAAAAGCATCGGGTATTTCATTAAGTAACTTTCGGCAAAGCAAGGTTTTTCCTGTCCCTACTTCGCCTGTTACCTTTATAAAACCTTCACCAGTTTTTAACGCTGTTAACAGAACCTGCATCGCTTCCGAGTGACTCTGCAACGGCAAATAAAAGCTAGTGTTTGGAGTTAAAGAAAATGGAAGTTCTCTAAGCCCAAAGTGGTACAGGTACATACTTACTCATCACCATACCAGCGTTTTAAAATATCGGCGCTGCGTTTCATTTGCTCTTGCCAAGTACCTGTTCCTACTACTGTAGGTTTGATTAAAATAACAAGTTCTTTTTTCTTTTCAGTATCTTGCTTAGATTTAAATAAGTTACCAAGAATTGGAATGCTACCTAAAAACGGAACCTTAGACTCACCATTAGATGTCATTGTTTGCATTAAGCCACCAATAACCACAATCTCACCGCTTTTCGCACGAATAACCGTATCCGACTCACGAATATTGCTTTGCGCTAATGGCAGTACATATTGCTCTTCGTTTAACGTAACTACTTTTTGTTGCTCATCAATTTCGGTAACCGACGGATGAACATGCAAAATGACTTCACCTTGCTCACTAATTTGTGGAGTAACATCTAATGCAATACCAGAGAAAAACGGCTCTAGGTTAATTTCAGGCGTACTTGACGTCGCTGTACCAGTTACTGTTGTATTTGAAACATCAGTGACAAAGTACTCATCAGTACCCGCTTTTAGAACCGCCTTTTGATTGTTAGTCGCAGTAACACGTGGTGACGACAGAACCTGAACATTACCCTGAGTTTTTAGTAAGTTAACAACACCAGAAAAATCAGTATTATTGAAGCTTAAGCTAGTTAACCCGCCTAATGCTGCACTTAATTCATTACCAAAACTTCCAGCCGTTGAATTAAAGGTGAAGTTAGTTCCACCATTATTGGCCATTACATTTTGCCAATTAATGCCTTGCTGATAATCATCATCTAGTGCAACTTCAACAATTTTTGCTTCTAAAATTACTTGGCGAGTTAAGCTTTGCTCTGAACGCTTAACAAAGTCTTTTACCGCTTGAATATCTGACGTTAAGCCTCGCACCGTAATTAATCCAGACTGCGGGCTAACCACTACATTGGCAATAGATTCATCCGTAGAGCGCATGATCATTTTTAACGTGTCTTCTAACTCGCTCCAAAAATCACTTTCAGAACTGGTTTGAATATTAGATCCGTTGCCTTGACCCATACTTGATGAGTTACCAAAGCCATTTTGGCCATTCTGTTGGTTTCCGAAACTGCCTTGTTGATTGCCAAAGCTATTACTATTGTTATTACTGTTACTATTTCCGTTTTGTCCGTTTTGTTGAACGATGCCACCAGAGTTAATGTTAGTTGATGTCATACCAAAACGTTTAAGCATCAAATAATTAAGCGCTATTGTTTCCGTTTTTATAGTGGCTGGGTAAACCTGAATTACCTTACCTCTAAATTGAATATCTAACGGATAAAGGCTAGAAAGAACCTCAACAACCTCATGAATAGTAACGTCTTTTAAGTCTAGACTAATACTGCCCTGTGCATTTGGATGAAACGCGACGCTATATGGTGAGTCAGCCACTAACCCTTGTAAAAAAGGTTTTACTGGCACGCCATTCGCGGCAACGTTAAATCGGTCTTCAATTGCTCCAACATCAATTGGCGCTGACGTTGGCATCATTAAATCAGCACTTACCGAGTCAGGAATAGCAAGACTTGCTTGTTCATTAACGGTGTCTGGCTTTTCATTAAAAACTTGATGTACTTCATCTGATTTTTGCGGATTGCCCGTTAAGCTACAACCAGCAAGTACTGCCGTCGCTATACAAGAGGCTAACAAAGGTTTAATTTGATTCATTTTACTTTTCATATACATATAGTCTTTTTTGAGAGCCTGACTTCAGCAGAACAATATTATTATTATTTATTTGGCTAATTTTAAATCCGTTTACAACATCACCTAATTGGTGAAGCTGACCGGACATAATCGCCATTTTGGTGCCTTTTTTGTTTACTATTCCCTGCAACGAAAGGTTTTCGTTTGAAGTGGCTGGCATAGCACCGTTGTCTGGTAGGTTTAAATTGATCTTTGGTAACGTTGGATCATGAATTTTATCGGCCAATATTGGCATTGAAGCGAGAATAAAACACAGTCCAACAATTAGAGATGATGGCTTAAAGTCTAATAACATTTTTGCTGTCTCCTATTGTCACTAACGTTAATGTTAATTGAGCTTTAGGATGCTCGCTCACTTCATATTTTAAATCTTCAACTGAAAACTGTTTGTTTCTAGCCACAATCGTTTTTACAAAATTCATCAATGGGAAGTACTCACCATCAACAATCAATTCAAACTCATGGCTGTATAACTCTGGCAACTCCACTTCTTCACCTTCAGGAATCTCTCCCTTAATGAGTTCAGGTGGTTGAGCTGAAAGTCCCGTTACTCGAATTTGGCGTTCAGTTTCTAGTAATCGTGTTAACTCTCTAACCATTTGCTCTGGCGCGACATATTCTGCCATTACACTGGTAAGTTTAGATTCAACTTCCTTTAACTGAGACTTAACTTGATTAATTTCTTGCTTGAGCAATTCATTAGGGTCTTTGCGCAAAGCAACTTGAATATCGCTGATTTGGTCACGCACCATGCTAACTTGCTTTTCAATTTTTGCTTGCGACTTAGTCAACTTAGATTGTTCTAATAACGCTGGTTTAATTGCTAAGAAGAAGAAACCATAGGTTACTAAGAAGACTATCGCTGCTGCGACAATAACTTTTTCTCGCTGCGTTAATGCAATGAACTTCTCATTCCATGTGCTCCATTGACTCATAAACCAACCTCCTGAGTTACTGCATTCGACTTAGTAGCCGCTCTAAACTCTAGAACCTCATCATTTATCGCAGAAATATTTAATAAACTAAACTCCCTGCCAGTAAAGCTCTTTGTAGCTTGTAAATAAGACATCCAACGAGTTACGGATCTAGACTCTAATGAGTACCCATGAAAATCAACATTATTTTTATTAAAGCGGAAGTCTGTTAACCAAATATTATGATCATGGTGCTCTGTCAGTTCTTGCATAACCACAGAGTAGTCGATGGACTCTTTTGCAGTATGAGCAGTAACAAGTGAAAGCAACGCACTTTTTGCAGCGACTTCACGCTCTAACTGACTCTTCACTTCCATAAACTTGTCGTTATTATTATGCTTAACGAGCGCCTGCTGGTAATTTTGTAACTCTTCATTGGCTGATGCTAATTCAGTTTGATTACGCTTTTTGTTTTCACTGATATGGTTAATTTTATAACTAACTTGAGCAAACCATAACAACATTAATAAAAGCAGGACTCCGGCTACGATGGCGGCATTGGTAAGAGTTAAATAATAAACCTTTGGCTTTAAATCATCGGTATAAAAATTAATATTAGTTTTCACTAACTGGCTCCTTTTTTATACTCACTGGCTGCAAATATAACGCAGCGCCTACCGCTGAAATAAAACTAGAGTCTAGCCCATTTGGCGAATCAAGATTATCTAACGGAATTACCTTAGTTTTCACTGGCAAGACCTGATTTAATGCATCTATAAGCAACTCAGAGTTGTTGCCTTCCATTGCCAAGTAGGCATTTTTTATCGGTGGTTGTTTTAACTGGCTTTCAAAATAATCGATAGAGCGTTGTATCTCTATTGCAACTTGATCACTGCCACCCATTTGCAACTGTTCTGGGGTCATGTCGATAATCGCAGCTGTATTTCGGATTTTCCTAGCAAAAGCAATTTGCTGATTTTTAACGATAAGTAAAATGGCATCCGATTTTTTATGCTGAATAAAAATTAACTGCGCGGCATCTTCAGAAGTTTGCAATTTGGCAATGGCAAATTGTTCAGTGGTTAGCGCTGAAATTTTAGCTTTTGCGTCATGAAAAGGTTGGATAACTTTTTCTATATAGGATCTGGTGACGGCAATAATCTGCGTTTTAGCTTGCTGGCCCGTTGGCTGTAGAGGCATATCAATATAGTCACAAATCATATCTTGCGGCGGAATATTGATTAAGTCTTTAACTTTCCAGGGCAAGGTTGCAGTAACTTCTCTATCTGGCACTTCAGAAGTATCTAACTGTGTGCTTTCAACTTTATTAGCCGGTAAAACAATAGTTGTGCTTGCGCTAGTTAAGTTATGTTTATTTATCATAGCTTCTAAAGCCGCAACCACTTGCTCATCGTTTGCAGTGGTGATGACATCAAAACCAGTGCAGATCACTTGGTTTTGTTTTTCTTGAAGTTTTACAAGCTGGACTTTATCGGGAAGAATAGAAATCCCCACACTAAAGTGCTCTTTATTCTTTTTGAATGTATCTAAAATCGAAGTCAGCAAAGTTGAACTCATTATTATTTTTTTAATACTTCTTTATGATCGACTAATGTATCCTGATACCCATAGACAATTCAACTGCAAAACCTTATGAATGTTGCTTTTTTTAACAATTACACACGCTCAAAAATAGATCTGATTGAATATCAGGTTGAACATGGACCTAAAGTTAAATTAATGGTTAAACGGGACGATCTAATCGATCCTCTCATATCAGGCAATAAATGGCGTAAGTTAAAGTTTAATATTGAATTTGCACTTAGCAACAAAAAAGAAGGTATTGCAACATTTGGCGGCGCTTATTCAAATCATATTGCCGCTACAGCAAGCGCAGGTAAAAGAGCTGGGTTAAAAACGATTGGGTTTATTCGCACCCACAAAATTGATCCCATGAACCCAACACTGGCAAAAGCTAAAGACAACGGTATGAAACTAGTTCCGTTAAGCCGACTAGAGTACAAAGATCGACAAGACCCTGAATTTATTATCCAATTACAGCAGCAATACCCAAACTACTTTTTTGTACCTGAGGGCGGCTCTAACGATTTAAGTGAGCCTGGTATAAAAGAATTGGCAAACGAATGTTTACTACAGGAAGGTTATCGCTATATCGCCACCCCCATTGGATCTGGTGGAACGATAAATGGCTTAATATCTGCTATGCCTAACATGCCCCTGATTGGAGTTGCAGCCGTAAACGACACTCCCATACTTAATAGCATATCGAGTCGAATCAATAAAACGTCGATAATACATACAGGTGCATTATTTGGTGGTTATGCAAAATTTAATGATGACCTAATCGATTTTTGTTTAGATTTTTTCAAGCAAACAGGTATACCCATCGAACCCATATATTCTGGAAAAATGTTTTACGCACTTTGTAATCAAAGGCACTTACTAGGCTTGACAGATGACGACGTTGTTTTAGCTATCCACACTGGTGGCTTACAAGGACTTGAGGGCTTCATACAACGCAACTTATTAGATAACAAACAGTGGGAACCGCTATTAATTTCTTTGGTAAGCATCAACGCCTAACTTTTTTAGTCGTTCTATTTGCATTTCAGAGTCAAGACCTGTCGCAATAACTTGCTGCTTTTGGGCATTGGCAACACCTACAAGGCTTCTAATAAATAGTTGATTGTCCGAGTTATTTAAAACTAAGCCCGTGATGCTGTGATGGAGCTTTAAACTATCAACTTCTATATGATTTAAGTACCCTAAGTCTACAACATACAAGCCGACTTGACTTACCATCACATTTCCTTTGTAACGTTTAACTATTTTTAACAGCTGTCTTACCTTTTTGACATTATGTGTTAAATCAAATTCAGAGATTTCTAAAATAACCCGAGGCATGTTTTTCACATGTTTTTTTAAAAACTTTACTAACCAAAGGTCAAAGTCGCGATCTAATAAGCTGTCTATATGAATTTTTACTGAAATTTTTGAAGAGTCTTGGTGTTTTAGTTCCTCTGTAACTAGGCTCAGAGCTACTTTGTCTATTTCTTTTATCACCCCGGATTTTCGTGCCATTGGCATAAATATATTGGAGCTTATTAGCTTCTCTTCTTCATCTATCATCTTCACGTTAGCTTCGTACTGCATAACGTTACCGTTAAAGTCTAATACTGGTTTTAAATCCAATAGAAAATTATTTTGTTCTAACGCTTTATTTAACGCTATTCGCCAGCGAACAGATCCCTTTACCTCAGATATTGGTAAGTTATTTGATTCATACATAAACCAACTTGAAGGACCCTGCAACTGTGCAGCGCGCAACGCCAGGTCGGCTTCAGCCAGAATATGAAAAGGCGTTTCAGTTTGGTTAAACATCTTAACCCCAATGTAACAAGCACGTCCTTGATCAAGGTTATTGGGTAAGGCAAACCGCTCGCTTTTGTCTACCAATTCTGATGCAATTTTCTCGACTAGTGTTTGGTCTCCGTAAGGTATTAAAATGGCAAATTCACTATAACTAAGCCTAGCAACAATTGATTGCTGGATATCATCTAAATAAGGCGTTAATAAACTTGCGTAATTTTTTACGTAATGACTGGTTGCTCTTTTTCCCTGCAATGTTCTTAACTTGTCTAAAGGAGCAAAGTGAATAAAAAAGACTGCACCGTTTACATCGCCCTCTTCTTGTAACAGAGCCTCTAATCTATTATCAAAATATCGCCTATTACCCAGACCGGTCAATTTATCTAAAAACGTTTGACTTCGAATCATATGGTCAATTTCCTGACCGCCTTTTTTGGCTTGAATACGCTGTTGATTAAGCCTTCTAACTGTATTTACTAAGTGGAAATCCTCAGTAGTAATAAAGAACTTAAAGTTATCATCTTTAGCTTGGCGACTTGCCCATGTTTCCAACTGAATAAGCACACGCCAATACTTGAATAGACGTCGTTGAGTTAAGGTAATACTCAGTAAACAAGTTACTGCAAATAAAAAGTTAAATATTATTAGTGACTTCATATTTAACGCTAAGAAAGTAGCATGTGTTACTAAAAGGTACTGCTGTTCGGATTCAAAGAGGTATACAGATGGGGATTTGGCAAGGAAAATCGCTTCTTCACTTCCGATCTTGTTGGATTTATCGATTATATTCCAATTTTTTACGAGGCGAGTTTCTGTAGAAAGCTTGCTTACATAAGCTTTGACCTGACTTTCATCAGCGTGCGCAGTAATGACGCTGAATGCTTTGTTGTGGGCTTTAGTTGCCGACTGGTAATCACTCTCAAGAAATTTGTAAAACGTTATATTTACTATTACAAGTAGAGCTAAAATAATGTAACCAGCAGAGCTTAGCAAACCGCGATAGAGCACTTTGGTTAGTTGCATTTCCATATACTTATTATTCTTCAGTTAACTCAATGTACTGCGAGATGTAACTATGATCAACCCTAGTTCCTATTTAAGTGGACAGACCACATAGACTAATATACCCCTAGTTAATAGAAGTTATCGCTAACCACTTGTCTAAGTTTAAAAAAATTTCCCTACCACATGACAATCAGGCTACATTTACCACTAATGTTACAGTTTTGTTAAGTTTTCCAAAAGGCAATAAAAAAACCTGTATAAACAGGGTCTTGAATAATTTTACCTTTACAACTTAAAAGTTGGAAAGTTAGAACGGTAATAAACACATAAAACAAGAGTGAGTGAGTAAACAAAAAAGCCTTTATAATTAAAGCATTGACAACCAAGTTACTGATTTTTTTATACGCAATCACTAGATTTTGTTAATTAAAAGCATTTAAAGGGCTTTAAACTACCTTTACTCAACATTTTCACCCAACTAAACAAACTAAAAGTCACGTTTATTTACCATTCTAGTTTACCTGATTGTCTACCGATACTAGCTGTTTTAGCCAATGTTTTAAACTGAAAGAATTCATAGCCAAAAGACTTCTCAATAGCAACATCAGTAGCAAACAGGTGATCTAATTTATCATCAACGGCTTGGGGAGTTAAAGCTACCACAGGCTCTCCTTTCGCTTTTACAGATGAATATAGAACACCATCACTATTGCCACTCAAAAATACATGACTAAGAGCTGATGTCACTTGATACAAGCGCTCACGACCTTCACGAGATAAAATATCTGCAAAGAAACGATCTGTTAACTCATAGGCTAAAAGCAATTTAGGGTCAAACTTTTGAACCATATATTCTCTCGACATTTTGTAATAATCAAAAGTATCTTCCTTCAAATAATATGGCTTTTCATTACGCCTAATTTGATCCCATATTCCAATAACCTGTAAATTTAAGTCGCTTCCAGTTACTTGATGGGAGCGAAGTACGTTGAGACGATCTAGCTCTTTTGCCCCTGCTTCAGACAATACAACACGTAATGCGGTGTCATCTTGTTTAACAGCTACAGAAGCATAGAACAATGCTTGCCCTATTTGGTTTAACCTACCAGCTTTAGGAAAAGTATCTGTAGTTCGCTTGATATACGACAAATCGTCAACGTTACCAAACTTTTGACCTTCACAAATTCGAACTCTTAAAAACTCAAGCTCCTCTAATGGGTGATCAAGCGTAATTGTTAGACAGCCAGCTAAGTAGTCTACTTTTGCTTCGATTTCATGATTAGCGAGATTACAAGTGCCACTTATATGATCGGTCAACTGTCGAATATATGTAGATGAATACAGTAATGCTGTATCACCGCACTCAACTTGTCCCTTATGCTCAATTAAAGCTTGTAGCTTAGGTTCTAATTCCACAATTTACTCATCAAAAATTAATACTTCTTTAACCAGCCCAAAGGACAAACCATGCCTTGGAACGTTTTTATCTCTACATTTATAAACTCACCCATTTTCTGACATTGAACAGTATTATTATTCTGATACGAGCTATTGTTAGAACTTTGTTGAGCAGCAGCGGCTGATTGTTGATTTGCCTTCATATTTTTAACTTTCAACGCAAACTCAGCGTCTTGAGAATACCCACCAACGTTGGGTCTAGGTACAGTATTAATAACTCCATTAGGAAACTGCGTTAAACTGAATTGCCTATTCGCTTGAGCAGTAGCTCCACTGACCCACTTAACGCTACAAGGCACAGTATTAAGGTATCCACGCTTTTTGGTTTCTTCATCTAACGTAAAGTAAAATTTAACAGGTGTATATCCTTTAGCCACACCACCACAATACAACTGAGCACCCTCTGGATCTGAATTATAAGTTACAGCATACTGGTTGCTTGCACAGCCTGACAATAGAGCGCTAATTCCTATAGCTATTAATGACAAAATTTTTTTCATACCAGTTCCCTTTTATAATTTTTAGGCACATTTTTCATATAAATCAGTATATATAACTAGCAATAATATGTCATTGATTTCACATAGCGAATAGTGAGTTTTACAGTTCAGTTGCAGTAAGCAACCTTTGCCAATGAAGATTACTTTAATGCACGGGCTGAACAAATTCTTTCATTAAGATAGGTCATTCTACTTAATGCCTTAGAACCAACAATAATTGCTTTTTCAATAATCCTTTCATTGCCCATTAATACTAGCCTTTCACTAGGGCGAGTAGATGCAGTATAAAGCAAAGTCTGATCAATCATTTGCTCAGCCTCGTTAGGCAACATAACAAAACAGTTAGGCCATTGAGAACCTTGTGATTTATGGATCGTAATTGCATACCCAAGGTGCAACTTTTCCAATAGCTCAGCAGTGACATTAATCAAAATATTGTTTACTTCAATAACGGCAACAACACCATCTTCATCAGGTTGGTCAAACACTTCAACAATAAACCCTAAGTCACCATTTCTAAGATCTGCATCGTCATCGTAGTTATTTACGATGACTAATACAGGATCACCTTTCAATAAACGTGAACCTGTTGATGTAATCCAAGCAATCCATCTTCTTGATGAGTCTTGGAAATATATTGCTTGTCTTTCTTTGCCAACTGCTGCTTGTAGCTCTGTATTTAGGTTATCAACTCCAAATTGGCCTTTCCTTACTGGTGATAAGACTATGCTTTGTTTAATACCTCCTGATTCACGCCAGAGTGCTATTAGCCTGCTGATGGTTGGGCTTGTTTCAATCGAGCAATCACTACTTTCTTTCAAGGTGTTTTTAGTATTCTGCGGGAACTGAAGCAATCTGTTTCGAACAGCGGTTGAAAACCTGTGTATGTCACTTTCTTCGCTCTGCCGCTTAACCTGCGTTAAGTTAAAAAGTGGTATTTGGGTATCTGTCAAAGTGTGGAATACTAATCCATTACCTACTGGCGGTAACTGAGCTGTATCGCCTACAAATATCACTCTTGATGCATCAGGAAGTAAACCGATGAGTCTATACATCGACAAGAGATCAACCATTGATGATTCATCAATGACTACTAATATTTGTTCAGGTAACTTGGGCTTATTATCACCTAGGTGCTCACTAATAAACTTTGCAATGGTCTTGGCTGGTCTTTCGGTGCTTTCCGCCATACGTTGCGCTGCACGGCCTGCTAATGCCACTTGGTAACATTGCAATCCCTCTGCAACTCGTTCATAAACTCCTAAAACGGCTTTAAGTATGGTTGTTTTACCAGTACCTGCACCACCTGATATACCGCACACAGGAGATAGCACTGCACCAATAATAGCGTCTCGCTGATCATCAGTCAGATTAAACTCTAATTTGCTTTCATAATCAGTTAATGCTTCTTGCACTAATTCCCTTGACAAGCCAATTTCCCAACCAGCTAATAAGCAACCTGCACCAGCTTCTCTTTGATGTGCATCGACAATGAATTGAGCAACAGCAGCTTCCATCAAGGCTTTTCCATAGACTTGATAACCTTCACTCATCTGTACTAACAACCCTTGTTCGCAAGCTATATGACCAACATTTTCTGGCGCATTCGACTTCATGAGCTTGGCATATTCACTGTGAAGTTCATCATTTGAGATCACCGTTGAGCCTGTTTTGTTTGCATGGTTAATAGCAGCATATTGAGCTATACCAGCAACAACGACTTCATCTTCCAAGGTAAAACCTAGCTTTAACGCCAATTGTGATACCTGTTCGAATGACGCTCCCATTGCCACTAACAGAAATGGATGCTCTTTAACTTTATCTATGGCCTCTTCACCGAATATTGTTACTAGTTTTTCGCCAAAACCTAGTGGTAAGTTCTGTTCTTCAAGCCAGTTAATCGTGTTAAAAAGAGCCTCGCTAGGCCAACTGTCGAATAGGTCTTTAACACGGTTTTCTGTCATACCAGCGATGTTTAGCAGTGCTTCTGTGTCCTGTGTTTCAATAAGGTGCGCTAGTTTTTTAAGTCGAACAAGTCAGTTTGCAATAACACTGCCGATACCTTTGATGTTATTGCTTATCCAGCGAGATAAAATTCTTCCTGATGGCCTTAAAAATTTAATGTTTGCCGCATCAATGGTGTATTCACTTAAAGGAAAGTCATTTATGGTAAAATGATTAAGGCGTTCTTTACCTGAGACTTCCCATAAGCTACCTGCTGTAGCCGTATCTTTGGCGTGCTCTGGAAACTTAACAACTGTTGTTTTATCTCGTTTTTTGATGGAACCATCAGTATTGATAAGATCAACTGTTGTGTAAGAGTTTGCTCGTTGCTTTTTAACTTGAATAATTTGGCGTAGATGGACAACTTCATTCATAATTTGAATCCTGCTGCGCCAGATTGAATTAACATTTGCTGCTTTTTAAACTTGGTCAGTTCACGTTGAAGCTGCCTATTTTCAGCTTCTAATTCTGCAATCCGTTGTGACAGTGCATTGTTGCTCACTGACACCATACCAGATTGCTTTTCAGCTCTTTCTCTTGCAGATTCATGAGATTTTTTATCCTCATCAATTTTACGAAACCAATAACTATCTGCTTCTTCAATAAGCGATCTTACAGCCTTGTTTTGTGTACACACTGACTTAGCGAAGCCAAGTTCTTCAGCTAATACTCTACGGTTTATTTTGCCGCTATATTCGTACTCATGCCAATCCCTAGCTGCGTTGCGCTCATCAACCCAAGCTTGTACTAGCTTAATATTTTCTTGAGCAATCTGTTGCCCGTTTTTCCCTTTGATCATCTCCTATCAACCTCAGGTAAAGGCTTATCAAGCTGTTTGTTTAAAAGCTTCATATCAACATTAGGCATCATATAAGCGTTATGTTGCCAACGGACAAACTGCTCTAGCAATTTTTCGTTTTGCTTTTCTAAACGTTCAACTTTAGCTTCAAGCGTTCCTATTTGCTGTTTAGCAAAATCAAGCGTTATGTCTTTTTCTTCATCTTTTACTGAATCTTTAAGGCTGCCTTTTCTATCGTTGAATGCTTCTACTAAAGCAGGGTAGGAAAGCAGTGTATGCCTACTAATCTTTTCTTCTCCAAGCACCTTTGCAAGCTGCTCAGCAAAACTATTCCATGTTAATTTTCCTGACCATTTATCAAGTTCGTGAAGTGCTAGCGGAAGTGTTTTCTCAGTAATAATTTTTTTAGGCATTTGCGATCCCCAATAACATTGCGACTTCAGATTCTTCAACAAGATCATGTTTACTTGCGGTTATATCTAAATCATTTTGTTCAAGTGCTCTTCTTACAGGGCTAGGATCATGTTCTGGTGGAATCCATAAGATCGCACCTTCTGGTGTATCTTCGGATTCGAGCCGCCCACGTTGTGTGCGAATATGAGCCAGTTTCCAACCTAAATGAGAAACCCATCTATCTGCGCCAAAAACACAGTCAACTTCATCTTCAGTTGCCTTGTTGAATTGAGATTCAACCTGTTTCTCAAGTCGAATTATACGCTCTAGTGTTTCAGGCATACCTTTAATGCACACATGCTCTTTACATGTCATGCATTCCCCACCTTTTGTACAAGGTGACATTGCATAATCATGAACACACATACCATATTCAGTAACATCTGCTATACCAATTCGATTTACACCTAAATCTTTATAGCTAACAGGCAAATTCAGTTTAATTGCTTCTAATGCTGTTGGCCTTTCATTATATTCAAGGATGCTTCTGGCTTGCTGCTCACGCTCATCTTGTGTGCGTAAATCATAATGGCGATTGCCATTTATTCGAGTACGGCCAGCCCATCTTGCAAGCTGCCACGCATCCATACCACCACGCTCAGCATTAGTTGATAGCCATACTCGTATTTGGTGTGATGTTAGACGAATATCAGTACCATCTTCATCTACATAGCCCATGCGCTGGAATAAGGTTTTAGGTGGATTTTTAAGCTTATCTCGCAAGGCAAGTTGGGCATTCAATTCATTTACGCTTGGTAATCGCCATGAAAATGCCCTAACCTTAAAGTCGCTGTGAAACTCACGATCTCTTACCAATACTAAGGATTCCCAAACAGGACGTTGGATAGAAGGTAGATTAGGCCAGTTTTGAGTTTGATACTCCGAAGCAACAAAACTCGCTAACTCTTCATAAGTAGGCTCACCTGAAGCTATTATTTTTTGAACCCACTTTGTGTTTTTACCACCAACCATATTCCATGCAGTTATACTACTGAATTGACTCGTTTTATCTTTCATTCTAGTAATAGAGTCATGCGTGAAACTCATTGCATGGGCAAATTGATAGGCATTTAATGGTTTATTTTCTGCAAAGTCATCAGATGTACAACACTCAGCATGGCGCATGAACATACTGGGATTATCGAAAGCATGCTTTGCTGCTTCTCTTGCAGGTTTTCCTATCTCCATTAATCTGCTATGTGCTTCTATTACTGTTTGCTCTAGTGCTTCTGGAACCCATTTGATCGTGTGACCAAAACCTTTTTCTGCATACCACCTCACGCCAAGCGCACCATTTTCACCACGATGCAAACAATCAACAGTTAGTTCTACCAGCTCTCCTGCTCGACCAGGAGCAAACATCAATAATGTAATGACACTTGACCAATATTTATCTTCCAAGTTTTCTGCCTTAGCAAAGCAATCAGCTAAGGCAAGCATCTGGTGCATACTAGGGCAACGAGTGTCTTGCCATTTTCGTGATTCTTCATCTGTTCGCTCAGCTTTAGCTCCCACTTTAGGCCACGGGTTTGTCCACGATTGAAGAGCAGGTGCGAATCGTTTGTTCCGAATAAACTCAAGCAAAATCTCTATTTGATAGCCGATCTTATTTCTTCGATCTTTATTAGTAACTCTCTGCTTAGTGATTGTTTCTAGTTCGCCAATCACTAAGCCATCAGTTTTCAAAACGTCTGCAACACCATGCACTTCAACTAAAGCATCATGTAACATACGCAATGCGACCATTTTATTTGTTACACTGGATACTGCTTTGATACTTTGGTTATAACGGATATAAGCTTTTGCAAAAGACAAAAACGGTTCATCCAAAGAATCAAAATTCGCAGGGTTTGACTTTGCTCTGTACTTAGAAAAAGTCATCGCTATTGAACGGTTTTTCTGCTTATGCTGCCAGTTGTTACTTTGCCATCCACCTTGATCATCATAGAGTGTTAATTGGTTTTTACAATGCTCAATAAAGCTATCTAAATTTTGCTTAGCGCTTATCTCATGCTTTGGTTGGAAATGAATAATATCAGCCATTTGCGCACTCCTTTGTAGATTGCTCTTGTTTACACATAACAATTACTTGTTGAACCGCTAATAAAAGTCGATCTGTGGACTGGATGACATTAATTGAGATTCCTATCTCTTTTTGCTTTTCTCGTTCAGCCAATATTTCATTGAGAACTTCTTCATGAGGCCCTTCAATCCAAGGTTCAAAACTTGAACATGTATAGCAAGCTCTATAACCAGAGGCACAAAAAGCGTAAGTCCCGCAGTTACCAACATTACCAGACTTGCCATTTTTAACTCGACTATTAGGATCATTTGCTCTAACAGCATCACGCTCTGAAGCAATAAGTTTCCCTGAGAAGGCTTGAGCAAGTGGTGCCAGCAAGGGTGCCATCACTTCATCAATTTGCTTGGCAGTTTCTTCTGTATTTTCGGTATACACACCAATGTTTTGCGTGTCTGTATGATCTAGTGCAGCAGCTAATGCAACACCACTTATTCCTCTTCGAGCTAAATTTGTGCCTTTGGTATATCTAAAGCGAGAAGCAGTAAAGTTAATGTAATCACCTGTTCGCTCTGAACAGGCAGTGTTTTTAACAGACACACCTCGTAATAATTCAGATGCCGAATCGGCAGCCATATGTAAATAATCTGGAGTATTTGAAAGCCTTGTTTCTAAGTCCTCGACACTTGATAACTTGTTGATTCTTGTTTCTTCTATAAAAATGGGGATTTGCTCACGTTGAGAAGCCGACAACTTTAGTCCCAAGCAAGATTCAACATATTGAATTGATTGGTTACGCTGATTATGAAGTAGAAGATATAAATCTTCATTTATTGGTAGTGGGGTAAATTGTTCTCTAAAGCCTACACCACACTGTTTTGCTCTAGGGCAATTGATAACATAGTCATTACCGTTTGAGTCTTCTCTAACAACTAAATCAACTGAGCGTAAGGAGCGAATTTGAACATATCTGCGACCAGTTAAGACTAACGCCATAAAGCCAACATATTCTTTTAAATTAAGGATTTCTTTCGTAAATGCATTTGATGCCCAGTCAATCAAGGCTCCCAGTTCGTTATGCGTTAAAGGGCCTGAATATGGGCAAGCGCCTTTTACGGCATTACCTTTTGGATTTCCTTTTAAAGTTAACTCTTCTAAGTAATCTGCAATTTCCTTGCTGACACCATTGAATCCCCACTCATGCCAAGCCAATAATAACCCCTTGAGTGCTCCTAGCTTATACTCGCTATTTGAATCAAATGACGCTCGATAATTTGTTAACCCTTGTAATGACAGCTTGCCTTCTTTTGTAGCCTTCATGTAAGCATTGAAGCGATTAAACATATTAAAAGTATGCATAGCCGAGAGTTCTTCAGCGTAGCGGCACAAAGCTTTTCTAAAACCTTCTTCTGTTTCTGGTTCAATAACGGTCAAACGCTGGAAATTAATTACGGTTGAACCATCTAGCCTCCACTCAATATCCGAAAAATAAAACGGATAACCACTTTTCGTTGTGTACTGGCTGACTAGAGCCTTATTTTTCTTTAATTGCATACTACTTGTCCTTCTTAGCTCGGTTAGTCCAGTGATCCATGTCCTCTCGCATCACTCGATCAGCTTCTTCTCGGATGTGTCTCAAGTTATATGTCTCGGCAGTTTTATCTGAACTCCATCCATTCAGCTCTTTACGGATCTGAATTTCTTTCTTTTCATTAATTGGCTTAATTTTGGGATTTTCCTTGGCGGCTTTATTAACTGCGTCAATCTTCTTTGAAAGCTTATAGTTGAAATTGTGGCGGAAGCCGTGACGGGTAATTTCTTCAAGCATTTCTGGATGGATTGCAACCGCAGGCTTAAGTATCCGATTGACAAAGGTACTATTCGATATTGGCTTACCGTGATACTTACCATGCTTATGCGTTACAAAAACATATGGATGCTTTCTAGCAGTAGGTATTTTGGCTCTTCTGTCCATGATGTATTCACGCAGCCTGTTTGTAATGGCTTTATCAACAGGAATTGTACGTTCATTGGTTTTCGCCACAGGCTGCTTTTTACGGGGATCTTCTATAGCATCATGTCTACGAACAACAGACACTGTTCCTTTTTGAAAATCAATATCTTGGATCTGTAAGGCCAGTATCTCTCCTGCACGCATCCCTGTTGCGTCCATCACCTCAAATATCACAGCGTTTCGATATTTAACTTCATCCCCCTTAAATGGGTTATCTGGCGAGGTTTCTTTTACGATACTTAAAATTCGGTCAAATGCTTTAGGCGGTGGAGCTTTAGTGTTTGGATCAGCAGTAAGTCCTTTACCACTACTACCTTTGGGTTTATTCGCTAACAATAACTTTTTCATGGCTTTAATATTATTTGAAACCGCTTCTTCGATTAGCTTTGCTTTAAGAATTGTTCTTGCCAAAAATTCTAAGTAGGAAGCGACCTGAGCTATCCGATTTGCAGCATGATCATTAGACACCTTTTGTATCGGTACAACGCTAGCTGTCGATGCTGAGGCAAATTTAACTACATTCTTCTCTGATGTTTTTAGCCATTTCTTCAAACTTCTTGTATCTAATGTGCAATGATCACGGATTGAATAAACATCTTCGTCAGTCAACAAGCTACCTTGTTCAAACTCAGAAATAAGATCCCGACCATTTATGTTTTCCCATAGCTTTAGATGAATCAGATGACCAAGTGAATTGGATATTGCAGATTGAGTGTGTGATGTTCTTAGCTTTTCAGTAACGTATAATGTTACCCAATAACTGGGTAATCCATCTTCCCCCATTAAGATTGGATATCGTTCACCATTTCCAAAAATCAAATCTCGAATTTGTGACATTGAACACCTCTTTATCTACACTTTACTTATGTATAGTACCTAGGACAAACATTATCAATAGATTTTTCAAAGGAAATAAAAAAGGGCTTGTAAAAACAAGCCCTTAATATTTTAAATCTACATTTTTTATTTATGTATTCCTCAGAACGGGATGTCGTCATCAAAATCCATGCTTGGAGCTGGTGCTTGACTAGGAGCTGCAGGCGCTTGGCGCTGTTGCATACCTTGGTTCGACTGTTGGCCTTGTTGACCGCCGTAGTTACCTTGCTGTTGCTGAGCTTGATAAGGTTGGTTAGCTGGTGCAGACGACTGTGGTGCTTGCTGCTGACCCATACCTTGATTCATGCCTTGGTTCATACCTTGATTAGGCTGTGCAAATCCACCAGGAGCTGCGGCTGGCTTCTGATAGCCACCAGCACTTGGTGCTGAGCCGGCATTGTCACTACGACCACCAAGCATTTGCATTTGACCGCCAAAATCTACAACAACTTCTGTTGTATATTTGTCTTGGCCACTTGCTTGATCTTGCCATTTACGTGTTTGCAATTTACCTTCAAAATAAACTTGAGATCCTTTACGTAAATATTCACCCGCCACTTCTGCAAGTTTTCCAAATACCACAACTCTGTGCCATTCAGTCTTCTCTTGCATTTGACCTGTGTTTTTGTCTTTCCAAGATTCATTAGTTGCTAGGCTAATATTGGCAACTGCATTGCCATTTGGCATATATCTGACTTCTGGATCTGAACCTAGTGTTCCTATCAAAATAACTTTATTGACCCCACGAGCCATAATAATTCTCCTGCAAACTAATTAAAATTGGTAACCAGCTGATCAACACTTACTTGGTCGTAAGACTGTTTATCAACTTTCAAATAAATTCTATTTTCATCTTCTACTAGCGTCGCTTCAACAACACCAGCGCATTGGCAAATTTGTTCTATAAGTCGCTCTGCGTTGGCGGTATTACTAAACTCAAAAGGTATAGAAACACGCTTGGAGCTAATTGGTAAAACCATACCTGATGCAAAAACAAACCATAATAACGCAAGGGCTGCGTTACTCGCAAACAAATAACTAAAGCCGAAGGTTTCTGCAACATAACCACCTGTTATGCCACCAAAAAAAGCACCTAAAAATTGACTACTTGAATACACACCCATGGCCGTGCCTTTTTGTCCGGCCGGCGATATACGAGATACGTGAGCTGGTAGGCTTGCTTCTAAAAAGTTAAAGCCTATAAAGAACACGAATAACATTGCGATTATAGTTGTAAAATCGGTTTGAATTGCCAAACCAACAGACGCCATAATTAGCATGACAATTGCAACGAGAAAGAACTGTTTCTCCTGACCTTTTTTGGCTGCAATAATGAGCATTGGAACCATAAATACAAAGGAAAGTAGCAAAATAGGTAGATAAGCTACCCAATGATCAGAAACCAAAAAACCACTATTAGAAAATAACACTGGTATGGCGATAAACATAGACGTCATCATTAAATGAAGTACTAATACGCCAAAATCCAACCTAAGCAATTGTCGATTACACATCATGGTAAATAATTGTGATGATGAGGCGGTAATCTCACCTGACTTTGCTTTTGTCACAGAGTTCGGCACTAACGTAAGCACAACAACAATGCCTACAATGGCTAAAACAGCCGTGAGATAAAACACACCAGATAATCCAAATGACTCTGCAACCATTGGACCTAAAACTAAAGCAACGGAAAAACTCAAGCCGATACACATACCAATAACGGCCATCACTTTTGGACGCTGCTCTTCTCTCGTTACATCTGCAGCTAATGCTAATACCGCACTGGCAATTGCGCCCATGCCTTGAATGGCACGACCAATAGTGACCGTCACAATATCTTCTGCAAGACCCGCTATAACACTACCAATGGCAAATATTACTAAGCCTAAAACAATGATTCGTCGACGACCGTATTTGTCTGACAACCATCCCATTGGGATTTGGAAAGCCGCTTGCGTTAATCCGTAAGCACCTATTGCTAAACCAATCCATAAAGGGGAAACACCTTCTAAGGATTGTCCATAAATTGCCATAATAGGCATAAGCATAAAGAGCCCAAGCATACGGATAGCAAAAACGGATGCTAACGATACTGCGGTTCTTTTTTCTAATGTATTTAGTTTATCTGAATGCATAGTAAGATGAATAAATTACAATTTAAGCCAATAGATTAAATGAACCGCGTAGTATACTAATAAACGGGCATTTAAATAAGCCTACATTGCATTTAGTTTCGACTTTATAATACGTCTTTTACTCTAAGGCAGCTAAGAGCTCTTTTGCCTCAGTTTGCCAGCGTTCATTTTCCGCATTATCTATAGCAAAACGTAACTCTCGCTTCGCTTCATTTTTTCTATTTAACTTAAATAACGTATTTGCTAAATGATAACGAATCGTAGGGTTCGATGAATCCATTGCATAAGCATTTCGCAACGTTTGTAATGACTCATCATATCGGCCTAGTTGAAAATAAACCCATCCCATAGTGTCAATAATAGCTGGATTTTCACTGTTAATTGCCATCGACTGTTTTGAAAACTCTAACGCTTTAGTTGCGTCAGTTCCAACATAAATATTGGCGAGGTTATTTATCAAATTCGCGTCTTTAGCAAAACCTGGGTTTTGTAATAATTGCTGATAGATAGGTAAAGCCATGTCGTACTGATACTGATTCATGTAATGATCTGCTAACAATCTTTGACGCCACACATCATTTTCATATTCATTAGCCAGCGACTCTAACTTGCTTGTTACTTTTTCAACGTTCACACCTTGGTTTGCGAGTTGATATAAATTCATCAACGCAATATTAAATTGAGGATCAATTTCTAATACCTGCCAATAAGAATTAAAAGCTTCGGGAAGTCTGTCTCTAGACATATGAACATCGCCCATCAATAGCAGAACGTTAGCTTCTTTTGGAAGTTGCGCCAACAATGAAGCCGCTATTTTTTCACCTTTGCTCAGTTGCCCTTGGGCCATCAACAAACGAGCATCTTCAATTTTAACTCGCAAATTACTCGGTATGAGTTTCTTTAATTTCGCCAAGGTTTTGCTTGCTGCATCATAATCCTTGATGCCACGCTGAAGCCTTGCTATTTGAAATAACATTGGCGCATTGTTTTCTGCTAAGCCAAACAATATTCCTAGCTGATATTTTGCCTCAGACACTCTATCCAATTTTGTTAATATATTTACATATTTAAATAGGTAACCTGCGTTATACAAGTCCATTTCTGTTAGGTGCTTTATTATACGTAGTGCTTCTTGGTAATCGTTTTGCGCAATGAATATATCGAGTAATAACTCCTTACTCTTCGCCCCTGACGCTTGCATCGATATCGTTTCTAAGATGGGAATAGCCAACTCATAATTACCCTGTAGATAATAAGTTTGAGCAAGCATTAGTTTTACGTCTTCGTTAAGTGGTTGCTGTTCGTTTAGATTCCTAAGCAAAGAAAGTGCAAGCTCTAGCTTATTTTGCATTTTTAGTGCCGTTGCTAGGTTAAATTTAGCTTCAAAAAAGTTCGGGTTTGATTCGAGAATACGCTCGGCTAGCGACTGCGCAGCTACCGCTTCTTTCTTTTTAATTAATACGGCTACTTTGAAGTTTAAAAGATTTTTATTTTCCGGTGCTTCAGCCAATAACTCTGTAATTATTTGCTCGGCTCCAGCAATATCACCGCTTTGTAAATCCATCAACCCTTTGGATAACAGTAACTTGGTTTTATTGCCCGCCCCTGTCGGATTCATTTTTTGCAAGAGCTTATTAGCTTCTAAAACACGACCTGCCTTTCTCAAAATATTAACGAGCTTTAAGGTAACATCTACATTGTCTGGGTACTCATCTTGCATTTTATAAAGCAATCGCTCAGCATCAAAACGCTTACCGTTAATGCCATATAAATCCACTAACTTTAAAGCTAGGCTCTCATCTTTGAGCACATTACTCTCGTACCGTGAAAGCAAAATTTCTGCGTCTTGGCTGTTGCCGTCTCTTATATAAATGTCTGACAGCATGGACAATGCTTTTGTATCATTTGGCACTACTGCTAAATAACGAGTTAAATCTTTAGAGGCTTGCTCCATATTACCTAGCAAATAAGAAGAAATAGCCGTAACGAATATCAGCGAAGGATCGTTTGCATATTGCTCTTCTTCCAGTAATGACGTGGTGTTTGATAACGCTTCCAGCATTTGTCCAGACTGTTTGTCTTGCTTATCAATAGAAAGCAACCAACTAGACATTAGCATGATATGGGGATCGTTCGGGGTCTCTGTTAATATTTCATCTACTAAACTTTTAGCCTTATCGATTTGGTCGGTTTGTATGTAAGCCTGAACCAAAGAACGCTTTACAACAGGGTCCGTTGATAACTGCTCAAGCGCAGTTTGATAATACTCAATTGCTTTAGGCCAATTGTTTTTAAACCCTTCTATCTGACCAAGTAAATGTAAGGTTCTGTGATCTTGAGAAGCCTTACCCAATGCCTCTAATGCTAATCTCTCTGCTTCATCTAGATTGCCTTGCCAAAGTTCAAAAGAAGCGTAACTATTTAACACCCTTAAGTTATTTTTAGATAACGTTAATGCTTCTTCATAAGCGGTTCGGGCAAGTTCAGTAAGGTTTAGATTTTGATAGGCGACCGCTTTAGCTAACAAATAGTCATACTTGCCTGTTTTAGATAAACGGTGACCGTTGGCAATATTTAATACATCTTTGTAACGTTTAGAGAAATTCAATGCTGACGCATAGTCAGCAATAATAAGGTTGATATCTGCATTATAAAGTAACGCTTCTTCAAACTCTTTTATTGCTTGTGGGAACAAAGCTTTATGTAAAAGGATTTTACCCATTAATATTTTTGATGGAAGGTTTCTTGGTTGCTGCTCTAGTGCATTCTTCAAATAAATATAGCTAGCTTCATAATTACCATCATTAAATGCTTGTACAGCTTGCTCATAAAAACTATTGGCTGATAGTGCCTTTGGAGCAAAGCTTAAGGAAGTAGCGGCGATTATGATTAATAGAAATCTACAAAACATGAGAAGACCTGTAACAAGAGAGATAATAAGGAATTAAAAACAAAAAAGATGGCAAAAGCCACCTTTTTTAAGGATTAAATTTTAAAGAAATTGGTGTTAAACGTTTAGTTTAAACTGGCCTTGTTTCTTTCTGTTTCTATACATTAAACCTAAACCTACTGCAAACAAAGCGATAGATGTTGGCTCTGGTACGTCTACTACAGCATCAGAACCAGAGGCTAATTTAGCTGTAACACCCAACAGTTTGAAAGAATCATAGTCGCAGTTCGCCATTTCATTATATAGGCCAACTAACCAATGTTGAGATTCACCTGTAACGCCGTTTAATGCGTAATACTGGTCAACACCATTATTACTGTTTGCTTGAGGTGTAGTATTTTTATACATGTCAGCCAACGAGTAAATATCACTCCAAGCCGCACCACTACCCATCGCATTTCTTTGCGTATTGCTGATTGCTACTACGCCAAAGTCCAATGTGTCATTACCATTGCCATGCGTGTTCTGCCAACCAATATTGATTTGCTCTAATGTAACCGTTTGGCTGAAAGACAATAAAACCATGTCTTGATCAGACCATTGTGCACCCGCAGCACTGTAGTTATCAATTGCGTGCTCTGGGCTATTGCTTGAGCTTTCATCGTTGTTTACTACACCAAATCCGCTGTTTCCACCCCAGTAGTAAAGCTCAGCCGACACAACGTTGCCATCATATCTATCTGTATCTGAACTATTCGTGTCTATAGGCGCTGAGTCAGACCAAGCTGTCATTGTCATTGCAATGCCATTGTTTGTCATTGCAATAGAGTGGTAATCACTGCCTGAGCTCAAATTTGTACCTGCAACTAGAACATCAGTTTCAGAGTTAAAGTCTGAATTATTGAATGTCCAAGTTGTACTTGTAGGGCTTGCGCTTGCCGAAGCAACAAAAGCCAATGCCGTAATGGCAGTAATTATTTTCAACATAACTTCTTCCGTTAAAGCCCGATAGTATCGAACTAATAAAAAAATACTTTTCCTAATAACCTTGATGCAGCAATCATCAGACCAGTTTGCAAACCCTTGTTTTTAAAGTGATTACAAGCGCAATTTATAAAAAGTGTAAAATAACGTGACAGCTACGGGTCGCATTTTAACCGGATGGAGCATTTTTGACCAGATTTAATTTAAACTATTATTGATCGCGTTGTTCATTTTATTCATACAGTGTTTTATTTACGCGTTGGCCGGTTTAGTGTCATACTGTCTGATCTGATAAATAGGTAAGAAGTGAATATGGACAAGATTGAAGTTCGTGGTGCCCGTACCCACAATTTGAAAAACATAGATATTGAGATCCCTCGCGATAAACTTATTGTAATCACTGGCCTGTCAGGCTCAGGTAAATCCTCACTTGCATTTGATACTCTCTATGCCGAAGGTCAGCGCAGGTACGTTGAATCGCTTTCAGCGTATGCTCGTCAGTTTCTATCACTCATGGAAAAACCTGATGTTGATCATATTGAAGGGCTTTCCCCAGCAATTTCTATTGAACAAAAGTCTACATCACATAATCCACGTTCTACCGTTGGTACTATTACTGAAATTTATGATTACCTTCGTCTCCTTTATGCGCGAGTAGGTACACCAACTTGCCCAACGCATGGCGAACCACTTGAAGCACAAACCGTATCCCAAATGGTCGACCGTGTTTTAGCGTTGCCAGAGAGCTCAAAAATCATGATCCTTGCTCCGGTTGTAAGAGACCGTAAAGGTGAGCACGTTAAAACTCTCGAAAATTTATCTGCTCAAGGTTTTATCAGGGCCAGAATTGATGGCGAGGTTTGTGATTTATCAGATCCTCCAGAATTAGAGCTTCACAAAAAGCATACTATTGAAGTGGTTGTGGACCGCTTAAAAGTTCGTGAAGATATCCAGCAGCGTCTTGCTGAGTCAATTGAGACTTCGTTAGATTTAAGTGGCGGTATTGTTAATGTTGCCTTTATGGAAGGTGATCATGAGCCGTTAACTTTTAGCGCAAACTTTGCCTGTCCAGTTTGTGGTTATTCAATGCAAGAGTTAGAACCTAGACTTTTCTCGTTTAACAATCCAGCAGGGGCGTGTTCAACATGTGATGGCTTAGGCGTTAAACAATATTTTGATTCAGATAAAGTCATAATAAACAATGAATTGAGTTTGACCGGCGGCGCGATTAGAGGCTGGGATAAACGCAATTTCTATTATTTCCAAATGCTTAAGTCCCTGGCAGAGCATTACGACATTGATTTAAGTCAGCCATTTAACGACTTACCAGCAGAGCACCGTCACGTTATTTTAAATGGTAGCGGTAAGCAAAGTATTGAATTCAAATACATGAATGACCGTGGCGACGTAGTGGTTCGAAACCATCCATTTGAAGGTATCTTGCCTAACATGGAGCGCCGTTACAAAGAGACTGAATCAAACACAGTAAGAGAAGAGCTAACCAAGTATATTAGCACTCAACCTTGCCCTAGCTGTGATGGTAGTCGTCTTCGTGAAGAAGCTCGTCACGTTTTTGTGACAAACACCAATTTGCCAACTATCACACAAATGTCTATTGGTGAAGCTAGCCAGTTTTTTGAAGACTTAAACCTAAGTGGCCAAAAAGCACAAATAGCAGAAAAAATTCTAAAAGAAATTCGTGAACGATTAGGTTTCCTAGTGAATGTAGGATTAACCTATTTATCACTTTCTCGAAGCGCCGAAACATTATCTGGCGGCGAAGCCCAACGAATTCGCCTAGCTAGCCAAATTGGTGCTGGTTTAGTTGGTGTTATGTACGTTCTAGATGAGCCGTCGATTGGCCTCCACCAGCGTGACAATGACCGTCTATTACAAACTCTTATTCACTTAAGGGATTTAGGTAATACTGTTATTGTTGTAGAGCATGACGAAGATGCAATAAGAGCGGCGGATTACGTAATCGATATTGGCCCAGGAGCTGGTGTACATGGTGGTGAAATCATTGCCAAAGGTACGCCTGACGAAGTTAAGAACAATCCAAATTCAGTGACAGGGCAATTCCTATCAGGCGTTCGTCAAATTGCTGTACCTAAACAACGTGTACCAGTGACAGACCAATGGTTGTCTTTAAAAGGCGCGACAGGTAATAACTTACAAGATGTATCAATAGATATTCCTATTGGATTAATGACCTGTGTGACTGGTGTATCAGGCTCAGGTAAATCTACACTTATTAATGGTACTTTATTCCCAATTGCTCACCGTGAGTTAAACAAGGCCACTCTATCGGAGCCAGCTCCATATAAAGAAATTACTGGTATTGAGTTGCTTGATAAGGTTATTGATATTGACCAAAGTCCAATTGGTCGAACGCCTCGCTCAAACCCAGCAACTTACACTGGCATATTTACCAATATCCGTGATTTGTTTGCTGGTACTCAAGAAGCTCGAGCTAGGGGTTATAAAGCCGGTCGATTTAGTTTTAATGTGAAAGGCGGCAGATGTGAAGCTTGCCAAGGTGACGGCTTAATCAAAGTTGAAATGCACTTCTTACCAGACGTTTACGTTCCTTGTGATGTTTGTGGTAGTAAACGTTATAACCGTGAAACGTTAGAAGTTATGTATAAAGGCAAAAACATTAATCAAGTTCTTGAAATGACGGTAGAAGATGCTCGAGAGTTTTTTGACGCTATTCCTGCTATTTCAAGAAAGCTACAAACACTAATGGATGTTGGTCTGAGTTATATAAGGCTTGGTCAATCGGCAACAACGTTATCGGGCGGTGAGGCTCAACGGGTTAAACTTGCAAAAGAACTATCTAAACGCGATACCGGCCAAACGCTCTATATTCTAGATGAGCCTACAACAGGCCTTCACTTCCATGATATTGAGCAACTGCTGACGGTTATCCACCGTCTTCGTGATCATGGCAATACTATTGTGATCATTGAGCATAACTTAGATGTGGTTAAAACCGCTGACTATATTATTGACTTAGGGCCTGAAGGTGGTTCTGGCGGCGGAACTATCGTTGCAGCAGGAACACCAGAAGAAGTTTGTGAAGTAAAAGAGTCTTTCACTGCTAAATATCTAAAACCGCTTATTAGCTAAATAAAGGCATACCTTTGTATTGTTAATTATGTTTGCTGTTGAACTCTCGTAAAAACACCTCGAGTTCATCAGCAGGCATAGGTTTAGCATGGTAATAACCTTGAGACTCATGACAGCCTAAACGTTTTACAAACTCTTGCTGCTCTTCAGTTTCAATACCCTCTGCTATTACCTCTAAGCCTAATTTTTGACCCAAATTAATAATACTCTCAGCCAAAATTCCATCACCTCCAAATCCAATATCTTTAATAAACTCACGGTCTACTTTTAGTCGATTAATTGGTAGTTTGTGAAGATAGCTAAGTGATGAAAAGCCAGTTCCAAAGTCATCAATTGCTACTGTATAACCTAACCGACGTAACTTCTCTAGCGCGGTAATAACCACCGTTGTATCGTCCATAACCACACTTTCAGTAATTTCTAACTCAATATTTTTAGGATCAACATGGTACTTTTTGGTCACGCTTGCTACGGTTTCTACAAACATTGTATTTTTAAATTGGGGCATAGAAACATTGACTGCAATGCGATGATCTTTAAAACCTTGTTCCGTCATACGATTAACCTGAATACAGGCTTGCTCCAAAACCCAGCTACCAATATCAACAATTAATCCGGTATATTCCGCAAGCGGGATAAAGGTGAGTGGCGAATGAAAACCACCGGTTCCATTTGGCCACCTAAGCAGGGCTTCCGCACCTATAATCTTGTTTTTTTGCAAATCCAATTGAGGCTGATACCACACCTGTAATTTTTGATCATAAAAATCATCTGTTAACTTTCGTATCATCTCTAAACGCCATGCTGTTTCGTCTTCCATTTCAGCAGCGTAATAGTTGGCCCTGTTTTGTACGTCTTTTTTAGCTCTATTTAAAGCAATATTTGTTTGCTTAATAATGGCTAAACCGCTTATTTTTCTATCGGGATTTTTTGTAATTCCTACACGAGCATTTATTGGTATAAGATGCTCTCCCGCCTTTAACGGAAGATCAAACGACGCTAAAATTTTTTCCGACTCTAATGAGTTGCTTGAACCTATTAAACCAAAAACATCAGCAGCAACACGATACACAGTGACGTTTTTATCTAACTGACTACAAAGACGTTCTGCAACACTCTGAAGTAAATAATTCCCTGAGTCTTGACCTAAACCGTCATTGATATCAGAAAAATGTTCTATATCAACTAAGGCAACAACTTCACCACATGGTCCTAAATCGCCTATTTTATCTAACGTTTCTATAAATTTAGTTCTATTAGGTAAATTGGTTAATCCATCTAAATAAGCAATGTCGCTTACTTGTTTTAACAGCAAAGAATTGTCTAGGTCGGAGGCAATGTTTGATGTGAAGGATTGAATTAATTCTGGGCGAACAATGTTTGGGTAAGCATCAAATAAGATTAAAACACCTGAGCATGACTTTGAGGGAATGAATAAAATTAAATCGTTGCCCACTGTAAATGAGCTTTCGCTTAAGATTGCTTGTTTTAACTTTATAACAATTTCCTGTGGCAGTACTTCCTCATACAAACGGCCTTTAAAGGCGTACATCTCTTCAGTGCTGTATTCAATTTTATAACTAGATCTATCACTTACGAGTTTAGATTGATTCAATAGAAACACTCCAGGCCCACCCGACTTAAATAACTCTAGAGAGTTATGTACTAAACAGCGGACAAAGGATGCAAAATTCTTCTGCGCAATAAGCGAACTGTTCATAACGGTTAGACGTTGAAGAAAGTCGCGAGCTTCACTTATGAGACATAATTGCTGATAAGAACGGATTGCTGCACACAAACTGGTATAAAGTTTACTGCGCGTTGTTTCTGTTTTCATAATGTAGTCATTAATTTCAAACTGACTAATTACTTTTTCTTCTGGCGCATAACCTGGTTGGCCAGTTCTTAAAATAATTCTTATATCACGTAAGCCCAAGTCCTCTCTAATCGACTTAACTAATACAAGTCCAGCATCATCACTTTCCATTACAACATCGAGGATAACCACAGCTACTTTTTCTTCAGTTTGCAATGCCTTGTATGCTTCTTCTGCCGAATAGGCGTGCAAAAACGACAGTGTTTTACCTGCTATTTTTACACCAGATAACGCCATCGTCGTTACTTGATGAATTTCAGGCTCATCATCAACAATGAGTACTTTCCATGAATCTAGGTTTGCCTGTTCATTCCCATCTTCAACATCAGTAACTGACTGTCCCGAAAAAAGAAAACCTTCCTGTTGTATAACTTTTTGAGTTGGCATTGACCGCAAACTTCCTCAACTATTTTTAAATACACAAATTAATCCAATCTAACTTAAGTGTAGAAACAAAAGTGATTTTTGCACGTAAACTTGAGGTATTTATTGCCTTTACTTTGACATTCACTAAAGATTTAAAGAGTATGAGTAATTAGTTTCTAAGTGACCCTAAATAAAATGAATAACCCTGTTGACTCAAGAACCAAATATTTAAACCTCGTTAAGCAATTAACCGGCATCGATTTTGAAATTACGACCGATGAAGGTATAGATGAAAAAAGAGTGATAAATCATCTAAAAAATGATGAGCAGGTATTAATTAGGGACGAAGATTCGACAATTAATCAGCGAATTAATAAGCGCAGCCAAATCAACGAAGCACGCCAGCAGTATAATTTAGAGCAAATTTTTAGCTTAGCGTTAGATCATGTTAAAGGGGACGTCTTAATAGACAAACTCGATTTAGATTGGGTAATGAAATTTACTAACCTTGCAAAGAACTGTTACACACCTAGCATGCACGAACTCTGGTCAAAAATCCTATCCGTAGAACTAGTTCAACAAGGGTCTTTTTCATACCGAAGTTTAAAAACACTTTCAGAACTTGGCACCAAAGAAGCTAAAATATTTTATAAAGCGGTAAGGTTAATGTGTCGGTTTAACGACGAGAATTCAGGAAGATTATTAACTGGTTTATATAAAAAGCCCACTTTAATTAATATTTTTTCAAGCTCAGGTAAAGTCAGCCTTAACTTAAATCAATTTGGGCTCTCCTATACTCATTTAATTTCACTAGCTGAACTTGGGCTTATTCATCAACAAGAAATAGAGTCTGCCCCTTACAACTCAAAAGACACATTAAAGTTGAGTCAAAATAAGCAGTCTTTTGATGTGGTCGTTAAACAAAAAGATGTGGTATTTACGTATTACAAACTGACGCCATCGGGCTATGAATTGAGTCGCCTAGTTAATCCACCAAACGATTCTGACTTTATAAATTATTTACTAAGGGATTTTGGCGATCTACTTAACGGCAACTATGACGTTACCACTAAAGCATAATATCGAAGTCGTTTAGAAACGAATTCGCATACCAGCAAAGGTAGTATCTAAGTCTTGATTAAAAATCACGCCATCACTCAATGAGAAATCAACGCTTTCTTTACGGTAACCTAACTTAAGATCTACATCTGGTATAAGGTTATTATCAAATGTATAACCGATACCACTTTGATATAAATGATTGCTATCGCCTTTATTAAACTCAGCAAAAACAAAAAAGCCTAGCAGTGGCACACCACTTTGAATATTTACATGCACCATAGGTACAATTTTGTCTGAGTCTACTTGAGACTGTTGCGTGTCTCCAGCTTTAGACGTGGCAATATCAAGCTCTTGATAACGTGTTAGCAAACCGAGATCCATTTTTAGTATACTCACATCAAAAACTGGATACGAAAGCAGTAAATCAAACGCTTTAGTTTTATGTACCGAAGATAGTTGGCTCGCAACACTATAAGCTTCACCACCTAAAACATAAGTTTGCGCTAGTGTGTTTGTACCGGTCTGCTCATTGCTAGACGTACTAAGCCTTACATTAGGAAGTATTGGCAATTTATGCGTGATAGACAATTCATACTGTCTATTTGTTTCACTTTGTCCAGAAAATGCTAGTAGGTTATCGTTAGCGACACCATATGTTGCAGGATCATCTTGTTTCCATTGATCGGCACCAATTGTGAACGTAAACGGTCCTTTAGCTAACAATGGCGACACCCAAAACAACATCCCTACAAATAGCGCAAACTTTAAAAGTGGTTTCATGCCTAAATTACCCCTGCGTTAATAACGTCTTAAGATCTATGATAGCTGCATTAGCGCGCGATATATAATTTGCCATGACGAGAGAATGATTTGCTAAAACCCCGAAGCCACTTCCGTTTAAAACCATAGGGCTCCAAATAGTATGCTGCGTCGCTTCTAACTCTCTAATAATTTGCTTCAAACTCGTTTGTGCATTCTTTTTCTGCAATGTGCTGGCGAAGTCAATTTCAACCGCTTTCAAAAAGTGTAAAAGGGCCCAACTTGCGCCTTTGGCTTCATAAAATACGTCATCTATTTTCCACCAACTGGTTTGTACCATTTGGCTTTTTGCAGTCTGGGTTGATTGAATTGCTCCAGTTTCCCCTGCTAAATCGATATTAATTCTATCTTGACCAACACTCGCGCTTAACCGTTGGCTCAAGCTACCCATGCGCTTCTCAACTTCATTAAGCCAATCTTTCAGATTGTCAGCTCGAGCATAAAACTGTGCCGAACCTTGCTGTTTATCACTTAGTGAATCTCTATATTTTTCTAATGCTTCCACCGCCATAGTGTAAGACGACTCTGCACTTGGTAACGCCCAAGAGGTATGATCGATACTAAATTGTGGTTGGGCTACTTTTAAGTATGGGTTTTCAACAGATTGAGATTGTGAGCGACTAAAGTCTCGTCTCAGAGCAAGGGCGAGATCACGACTCATTTCCAATGCGCCAAACTCAAAAGCAGGAATATTATCTAAGAATAAGCTAGGCGGCGTAATGTCATTTGATAAATAACCACCAGGTTTATTCAATAAAACATTAGTCACTTCAATTAGGGTGTGTGTTGTTGTAAAACCTGTTACTGGGGTCGTATTTAGCTCTTTTGCTTTTGCTAATGAACGCTCCTCAACAGAAAAAACGTCAGGCATAAAACTCCAATATTGTGCTAACACGATTGAAATTACAACGATGGCCCCGAGGCCGGCCATTAACCATTTCTTCATTTTGATAACCTTCTATTAATGATGGTGTTTAACTTTAAGCTTATGAACTTTAAAAGGAACTGTAAAAGACTCGCCAGACTTTGTTGTAAATAGCACATCTACAAGCTTAGCACTGTTAAGCTCAGGCTCAACTTTAAGAAACATTAAATGCAATCCGCCTGACTCAAAAACAATGGTATCACCTGCTGGTATTTTCACTTCCATTTCTTGATACATACGCATTACACCGTTGTTCATATCATGATTGTGAAATTCTAATACTTCTGAGGCACTGCTTTTAGCAGAAACTAAAATGACATCTTTGTTACCCATATTTGTCAGCTGGAAATAACCCACGGTATTTTTCATGCCTGGTATTGGCGCTCTAACCGTTGCTTCAGATGCTGAAATAGATAAATCAGCAAAAGCAGTGCTACTAAAAACAACCAAACTAAATATTAATACTAAAATTTTCATGCTTTGTTACCTAAAGGACTTAAACCAATAGGAATCATACATTATGCAACTCATTGATCGCATATTTATTTTTATGTATTTTTGCGCTTTCTAAAAAATATCAAGTAGCCAATTATACCAAATAGTATTAGTGGCCAAACAGCTGATAGACCTGCAAGTACAATCGCCCCAACAATCATAGCGAAGACAACAAACAAACCTGCAAAAAGACTAATTAAGGCTACCGCTAATCCAAAAAAGATAAGTAGCACTACAGCAAAACCGATTAGATTTTCAGTAACGCCACCTACATTAGACCAGTGGCTTAAACCTTCAACGTTAACGTAGTAGGTAGGTAGCATACTTAGTATCAGTAAGATACCAAGCAATGCGAGTCCAACTTTCAAAAATGTCGCCATGATTCGACTCCTTCTCTAATAATATTTTTTAGTGGGCATCAATATTGACGCTAGGAAATAACCAAAGATTGCAGCTCCAGGGTAAAATAATCCAAACACTACAGTGGCAGCTCGTACCCCCCAAACAGGTAAGTTAAAGTGTTTAGCAGTTCCCGCACAAACCCCTGTCAATTTTCTATTCAAAGCGTCTTTGGTAATTGGGTTGCCTATATATTCGTTTTTCATAATTATCCCCTAACTATTGGCTACTTTTTTCTTTAGTTCAGCTAATTGCTCATCTACTTTAGACTCCACCTCTAGCTTTCTAAACTCATCATGTAAATTTCTAGATGTAACATCATATGCGTCTGCTTGGCTTTCTAGGTCATCTACTTTGCGTTGCAATTGCTCATACCTTTGTGTAACCGCGTCAACTTTATTTGTGTCCATAACCTGTTGAGAACGCTTTCTAACTTCAGCATTTTCCAATCTTCGGTCTGTGCTATTTATCTTCCCTTTTACTTCCGACAATTTCTTGTTAAGTGCTGCAGTATCAGTAGAGATAGTTTCCAAATCTTTGTCTATAGAAGCGATTTGCTTTTCAATTGCCGCTACTGTTTTGCTGTTTTGTTCTTTCTGAACTAGGGCATCGCGGGCTAAATCTTCTCTGTTTTTTGATAAAGCTAACTCAGCTTTTGCTTGCCAGTCGTTTTGCTCTTTAACTAAGGTTTCCAAATCACGGCCAATATGCTTTTTCTCAGCAATTAAGCTAGCAGCGTGAGTGCGAGCTTCAACCAGAGCTTCTTCCATATCTTGAGCTATGAGTCGTAACATATGCTCTGGCTTTTCAGCTTTATCTAATGCTGCATTCAGGTTCGCGTTCATAACATCTACAAATCTATTTAATACGCCCATTTGTTTCTCCTAACTTTTCTCTGTTTTTATTTAGATTAAGCACGACTTAATTCGCACTATTTTATTTTCAAATACCAATTGGGTAATGCTCTTTTCGCAATACCTCTTTTAGCAATGTTCTTTTCTGCACGTTCTTTCTGTATTAGTTACTTCCAAACTACGTGCCATTACCACAACACATGTAAGCTGTTGTATTTTATTGATATTTAACAATCCACAAAGAAAGTCGGAAAGGACACATTTAAGATTGTGGCTAATTTGACGAATAGTTGAACAATTTAGCCAGTAAAAATTCAAGAAGGATGGGCCAATGAAAATTCAACGGTTTCCCTTGGTGCTAAATGTCATATTTTGAAGCGACAGGTATCTGAAACTGGTGCCTGATATTTTAGACGTTATAAACCTTGCCCTTTCGAGATAAAACAGAGCCTGAGGTTTGATTTGGATTTGGATTTGGATTTGGATTTGGATTTGGATTTGGAAAGAGATTATCTATTAACGCTTTTTTACTAACACTTTAAGCAAATTGACTACATTCTAATTTGCTTATTGATTAATACCGCTAACCCAGCTAACCATTCTGAGGAGCGCACTGCGTTTACAATTGCGTAAACTACTCCAAGGCTAATAACTGGCAAGAATGAAACAACAAATAAGGTAAAAGAACTTACCATAATTATTCACTCATCAAATCAGTTGAATTCACTGTTTGTTTTGCAAGCTTCATCAATTGTTGCACCTGAAAAAGATCGTTGCTTAAAATTGACTGCTTCGCTTTATAACTCACGTGTTTTTGAACAGTGGTAACTTGTTCATTAACTAAGTTTTGTAAATCTTGAGTATCAGACAGATTGCTAATTGATACTGGTGTGTTTAATACAAGGCTGCTTAATAGAACTAATGATTGCATGACTTTCTCCTAGTGTTTTTTGTTTAGTCGGAGATAGTGTTACAAAGGTTGTGCCAAGCTTAAAATAAAAAAAGGCCCTTATTAAATAGGCCTTTTATAGTTTGTAAGTGCAAACGTAAAAATTTTATCGTTTAACTAAAACAACTCAATGGTAAATTTAACCACTTTTTAGTCAATTCCTCTTTCTCGAAAAAACTCTGTAGCTTCTACTATTAACTCTTTGCCTTTTTTATCCGTTTTCACGGCATTTTCACTTAAATATCGACGCCAAATTTTAGCGCCTGGTAAACCTAAATAAAGTCCCATCATATGGCGTAAAACATGCCATGCACGACCCTCATTAATTTCATGTTTAGTAATGTAGTCAGACATTTTTTCTAAAACACCAGAACGTGAGATCTTTTCATGATCATCCTGGTAAATAACGTCATCAACATCGGCCATGATATAAGGGTTTTGGTAAACCTCTCGACCCATCATTACACCATCAACGTGTTTCAGGTGCTCTAGACTTTCATCTAAGGTTTTTACACCACCGTTGATGATAATTTCCAGTTCAGGAAACATCTCTTTAATTTTATATACACGGTCGTAGTCAAGTGGCGGTATATCGCGGTTTTCTTTTGGGCTAAGGCCTGTAAGCCAAGCTTTTCGTGCATGTATGATAAACGTTTCACAGCCTGCTGCTTTAACTTTGGTAACAAAGTCTAATAAAAATTCAAAACTATCTTGATCATCAATGCCAATACGAGACTTCACTGTAATTGGGATGGTTGTCACTGCTTTCATTGCGGCAACGCATTCTGCAACTAATTCAGGTTTTGCCATTAAACAGGCGCCAAACATACCATTTTGAACACGGTCTGATGGACAACCTACGTTTAAGTTTACTTCGTCGTAACCTCTCTCTTCAGCTAGTTTGGCACAGTGTGCCAACGCTTCCGGATCACTGCCACCTAGCTGCAAGGCTACCGGTTGCTCTTCGGTATTAAACTTAAGAAAGTCATTTTTGCCGTGAATAATAGCGCCAGTTGTAACCATCTCGGTATATAACACTGAGTGTTTAGACATTGTTCGATAAAAGTAACGGCAATGGCGATCGGTCCAATCAAGCATAGGAGCAACGCAGAAGCGGCGGTCTAATTTACGTTTATCAGTATTCATACAGACTCTTTTATTATAGCGGATAGGTTCAGTTAAATAACTCAGGTTACTTG
Organism: Psychrosphaera haliotis; assembly: GCF_039523615.1. Lineage (NCBI taxonomy): Bacteria > Pseudomonadati > Pseudomonadota > Gammaproteobacteria > Alteromonadales > Pseudoalteromonadaceae > Psychrosphaera > Psychrosphaera haliotis. Next base: position 964,200 of record NZ_BAAAFQ010000004.1, read on the forward strand.
ATCATGTGTTTTCAATTATTACGCAATGAAAATGGGTAAAAACGAAAGCCAAATTATAGCATTGTGAATAGGTAAAGAAAAAGCAGGAGCACCGCTGAAAGGTGCTCAATGTCGCAGTTATTCACCAAAATCGCCAGCAGCACCTGGGAAAACAACAGGACTCTCAGTGCCATCTTTACTAACGCTTGCAACGCCAAAAAAGTAGTTATCTATTACAACATTCTCTAAGGTAAACTCTGTTACGTCTCCTACAAAGCGACTAAATTGCCACTGTGGCGCATCAGTGTAACGCCAGTAAATTTTGTATCCTAAAAGCTGTGGGTTTTGCTGTTTATTTATTGCAGCCCAACTAAGTGTGGTGTCTGGTAAAACAGCCCCTGCTATTTTAACTTGGCTTGGTGGAGTTGGCGCCCATGCCATTGAAGCCAACGATACCGCATTTAATGATGTTAATTTTGCAGCATACTCAAAGTCTACACCGTCAATGGTGTCGCCGTATTCTATTCCGTTTTCGACTCTAAGATCTTGATGCTGTCGGTTGTAATTCTCATTGGTTTCCATGATTCTAATACCAGGGTAACCTAAGTCATTAAATGGGCGGTGATGCCCACCTCGTCGGAATCGATCTAGTCTATAAATGACCATAGTGTCCAAGTTTGGTATATATCGATGAGCCATTAAATCGATATATCTTGCTAGGTTACGACTAGGCGAATCAACTTCTCCGCCTGTAAAACGACGTAAATTTGCTTCTTTCGACGTTTCATTTTGACGTGTTCCTTCGGCAAATATTCGCGCCGTAGTATTGTTAATTACACCGTTTACACCTTCAATGTTGCCAATCATATCGTTGTTAAGGACGGCTTTAAGACGCCAATTATTTTTCTGAGCATGTTCTGCTAAGATTCTTCCGCCAAATAAACCTTGCTCTTCACCTGCTAAGGCTGCGTATACGATACTGCCATTAAATTTGTATTGGCTTAATACTCGTGCGACTTCTAATGTCCCGGCAACACCAGACGCATTATCATTAGCGCCTGGAGCGTCTGATGTATAGTCCATTACATCGCTTACCCTCGAATCAATATCGCCAGACATTAATACATACCGGCCAGGATCAGTTGACCCCCTCTGAATCGCTATCACACTAACCACTTCGGTAGCTTTCGGAATTCGTTTCGTTCCCTTTATTGTTTCTGACTGGTAAAATACTTCTAAACATCCGCCACAATTTGCGGAAATCAAGTCAAATTCAGCTTTTATCCAACGACGGGCCGCGCCTATTCCTCGTGTATCAGATGTAGTGTCGGAGAGGGTATGTCGAGTTCCAAAACTAACAAGCTTTTCAATATCTTTTTCAATACGATTTGGCGAAATATCTGAAACAATCTTATGTAAACTCTCATCAGCACTGATAGTAGTTGCAGGGCCGCTTTCCGCGTACAGATTAGGCGTGATAGTGGCAATTAGTAATAATATTATCTGTCCGTTGATGTTCTTAACCATGAATATCCCCATTAACTTTTTTTCGTTATCAATTTTTATAACAAATATGCTATAACGCTTTCTTATCTTTATATCGTTTCTTAACTATAAATTGCTGATACGTTGTTAAATCTTCGTATGTTTTTTTAGTAATTGATTCAATTTCTGTGTGATAGCTAATGTCTCTCAACCACTCAATGTTATAAGGACATTTCTTAATTAACCGACGAATGACCTTTCGAGTATCTATATAGTTAGTATCTTTTAATTTATAAAATAGGGCTTCTGCAAACATGGTAGGGGTCACACAATAATAGTTTTTACTATCTGACTCTAAGAATTTAGTATCGAAAGAAGAGACCGCTAAGTTGGAATTTGGTTTAGGTATGTGAATAGTCACACTCCCCTTAACTAGAGTTTTACCTGTCTTTTGCGTAAAACCAAGGGATTCAAAAAACGAAATAACGTATTTTCGTTGGCCAATAGAAAGCACATCATAGTCATTCCTAACAAAAAAATTGTCATCGTATACCGTGATTAAAGGTAAGCCTTCTAAAGCATATAGATTGTTGTCTCTGTTCAGTGCTGAAAAGTCGATCATTTACGCTGCCTTAAAATTCATAACGCTCTTAAAGTTCTTCACGCTATTTGTTCCATCTATTATTACGAGTATAACATCAGATAGATCATAGAAAAGTAAAGGTAGGAGCCTGGCGGTCGACTGCATGGATGCAGTCGGTTGATTGCGTCGGGAACGAGCAATCTAGAGCGTTAGCGAGCCGCCAAGGATAAATATAAAACGGAGGCAATAAAAAACCCCTCGCACAACGTGCAA
>NZ_BAAAFQ010000005.1:0-303376 GCF_039523615.1 Psychrosphaera haliotis
TTGTCGCCGGCACCATAAATGGTACCTACGGTGACTTAACGGTGGATGCCAACGGCGTTTGGAGTTACTCCTTAAATGCCAACGCGGAAGTACTAGCGCAAGGTGAAACGGGCACCGATGTCATTACTATCACCTTGAATGACGGCAGCACCACATCAGTCACCATTACCGTCACAGGCACCGACGACCTACCGGTGATCAGCACGGGCGTTGGTGAACTAACAGAAGATTTACAAACCGTACTGGCTGGTAAATTAGAGGCGACGGACCCGGATAACTCCGGTTTATTATTTGTCAGTGGCACAATTGCCGGATTGTATGGTGATTTGTCAATTGATGTGAATGGATTGTGGGTATATACGCTAAATGCAAACGCACAATTGCTCGGAGCTGGTGAGCAACAGAATGATGTGTTCTTAATCACTCTCAATGATGGCAGCACGACCAATATTACCCTTACAGTTAATGGTACCGATGATTCACCTATAGTGAGTTCAGGTTCGGGAAGCATATCGGAAGATGCAGTAGGAGCCTTAAGCGGATTGTTAACTGCCACTGATAGCGACAACTTAGGTTTAACTTTTGAGCCTCAGACTGTTAATGGACTATTTGGAACATTCATATTGAGCGCCGGTGGTAGTTGGACTTATAGCGTAAACACATCAGCGCAATTCCTGAAAGCAGGAGAAACGGGTACCGAAGTGTTTATGGTCACACTTAGTGATGGTTCAACAACTCAAGTTTCGGTAGATGTTATAGGCTCTTATGACAGCGCACTTACGTTGAGTGTTCTTGGTCTAGTAAATTCGGTACTGGGTATTACAGTAGATGGAATAAACAGTTTAACAACTGCACTGGGCACAGTAATTACAGACGCACTATATACAGTGGCTGGCGAACTACCAGACCCGAACGCTGGAGATGGTAGTATTTTATATGTTGCTACCGAAATCACAGGGGAATATGGAACTTTAATTATTGATGCAAGTGGAGCTTGGAACTTTATTGTACGTGCCGGGGCCAATTTATTAGGCGTTGATGAAACTCAGCTCGAAGTATTCTCGTTGCCGCTGAGTGATGGCAGCTTTGCAAGCATTCAACTTTCTGTAACCGGTACGTTAGATGTGCCTGTGGTAGGAACTGCAGTTTCAACACTGGTTGAAGATATTCTACCCAACCTAACCGGTGAAGTTGAGGTTAACGATCCAAGCAATGGAAGTTTAGCAGTTGTTGCAGTAACTTTGACAGGCTTGTATGGCACTCTAATCTTAGCTTTGGATGGAACTTGGGATTATACATTACACGCTGGTGCGCAAGTTCTTAAAGAGGGGGAAATTGGCAACGAATTATTTAATATACCATTGAACGATGGTAACACTATGGAGCTTGCCATCAATGTACTAGGTAAAGATGACGCTCCTATTATTAGTTTAGGAGTTGGCTCTGTAATAGAGGATACTCTAGACACGGTAACTGGAGTTTTAACCGCTAGTGATATAGATAATGATACGTTAGCTTTTATAGCCTGCACAGTGGCGGGTAATTTTGGTGACCTTACGATAGATGCATTAGGGGCATGGACTTATGTTCTAAATGATAATGCTCAAGCATTGGAAAATGGTGAGATTCAGCAAGATGTTATTGTTTTAACGTTAAGTGATGGTAGTCAAACAACGGTTACAATCAACGTTACGGGTACCGCGGAAGCGCCTGTTGCAATTGCTCCTGTAATTATGGATGAAGACTCAGGGCCATATACATTGGATGTGTCCAACAGTTTCGCTGATATATTGTTAACTGGAAACTCTTTAAGCGTCACAGTTCTTGGCTCAACTAATTTAATTGTTAATGTGGATGCGTTCGGAATCGCAACAATTACTCCGATACTCGCTGATTGGAACGGCTCAGAAAATATCACTCTTGAAGCGACAACCCCTTTAGGCTTAACCATCAGTCAAACGTTTAGTATAACCGTTAGGCCTGTGGTTGATATTACAGATAATAACATCAGCATAAACGAAGACACTCCCACAATATTTAATGTATTGGCCAATGATAGTTTTGAAAACGTACTACCAATAGTCACAATTTCGAGTTTACCTAATCATGGAATTGTCGTTGTTAACATAGATGGGACAATCTTATACACGCCCGATTTAAATTATGCAGGGCCAGATAGTTTCGAATATACAGTTACTTCAGGTGGCGTAACGGAAACAGCTACCGTCAATGTAGATGTTCAACCAGTGAACGATCCGATAGTTGCATTGGCAACTTCTATTAGCCTGAACGAAGACTCTACCCATATTTTCTCAGCAGGAGATTTTCTTTATACCGACACCGAAAATGATTTGTTAGCGGTTGTTAAAATCACGGTGTTGCCAGTTAATGGTTTGTTAACACTAAACGGAATTGCAGTCGCATTAGGGGCAGAGATATCGATAGTCGATATTAATGCCGGGCTATTAATATTTACACCCGAGCCTGATCAATTTGGTCTAGCGTATGCGCAAATTGGTATAGAGCTGAGTGACAATGGAATAGATTTTAGTGCAGGGGTTTTGGTTACTTTAAATGTTAACGACGTTGCCGACGCTGTCTCCTCAATAGATGAAAACATAGCCAGTAATCTCGCATCGGTCAGTAATTATTCGGAGGTAGATAGCGAGACTTCAAATGTTAATGCAGATTCTAATTTATCGACTAAAGTTATTAACTTAGTTACTCCAAATGAATCTATATCTATTAATGACCAAGCCGAGATTTTCAAATTTGTTTCTGCTGATACGGGAGATGTAAATAACTTTGTGATTAACGATCTGAGCAACGAAGTGAATATAGATGAAGCTTTGGAGAAGTTTGACCTTAGTGATCTACTTCAAGTTGAAAATAGCAGTAGCAATGACCCTTTAAGTAGTTACCTAAAGGTCTCATCAGATGGAAGCGATACAAAAATTTCTGTAGACGCAAACTCTAACGGTCAGACAGATTCTGAAATTACACTGAAAGGAGTCGACTTAATGGGACTTTATGGAAGTGAAGACATTATAAAGTCGCTCTTTGATCAAACAACAACTAAAGACTTTTAAATCTAATTAACGCTCGAGGTCATAACATTGATCAGGGTTGAGGTGTGAATGGTAGAAAAGAAGCAGGTCGTTGAGGAGCTAGAGCTTTTGCAAGAAAAAGACGATGCTCTTTTGAATTGTATTATATTTATGGCGAAACACTTCGCAAAGCCATTCTCCACTCATGCTTTAACCGCTGGGTTGCCGTTAGAAGATGGAAAATTAACAGTAAAATTGGTAACACGTTCAGCCGCTAGGGCCGGCTTAGACGCTCATTTATCTAAAAAGCATTTAGATGATATTCCAGATCTTCTGTTGCCTACTATTCTAATTTTGAAAGATGGTAAAGCTTGTGTACTTTTATCAAAAGGTGAAGACAGTGCAACCGTAGTGTGGCCAGAATCTAACGGCGGTGAAGATACAATTGAGCTTTCAGAGCTTGTTGAACTCTATAGCGGGTTTTGTTTTTTTGTACGTAAAATGCATCGCTTTGACGGTAGAAGTACGGAAACACTAACTAAAGCTGAGGGGCATTGGTTTTGGTCAGTCATCAAGAAGTCATCGCCTTTGTATCGTGATGTTTTGATAGCATCTTTTTTTATTAATTTATTTGCGATTGCCCAACCTTTATTTGTCATGAATGTTTATGATCGCGTTGTTCCAAATTTAGCATTTGATACACTCTGGGTATTAGCAATTGGCATGTTGATAGTCCTTACGCTTGATTTCTTTTTAAAAGAAACTCGTGCTTATTTATTGGAGTTGGCCGCAAAAAAATCAGATGTTTTGTTATCTTCTGAAGTCTTTTCTAAAGTTATAAATCTAGAGTTGGCAAGCCGGCCTCAATCAGTTGGAGCATTTGCGAGAAACGTACAAGAGTTTGACTCAATTCGAGAGTTTATTACGTCTGCAACAATCGCAGCACTGGTAGACGTGCCATTCGCTTTAATTATTCTTTTCATTATATTCATAGTAGCGGGCCCTATGGCCTTTATACCTATTGCAATGATTGTAATAGTACTTGCTTATTCACTTTGGATGAAAAAGCGAATTAGATTGGAAGTTGAAAAGGGCGCTCGGTTTTCAATGCAAAAAAATGCCCATCTAATAGAGACCCTAACCGGTGCGGAAACCATTAAAATTAATGGTGCAGAAAGTCAATTTCAAAGCAAGTGGGAAGCTTTAGTTGGGCATATCGCAGCCTGGAACATCCAAATAAAGCGTTATACATCTTCAGTATCAAGCGTCACTACCTTTCTTAATCAGTTTACATCGGTTGTTATCATAGTTGTTGGTGTATACCAAATAATGGATGGCAACATTAGCATGGGAGCACTTATAGCATGTGTCATGTTAACAAGCAGAGCACTTGGGCCTTTTAGCAGTGTAGCGTTGCTTGCAACCCGTTATAACCAAGCGGAGTCTGCATTCAAAACCCTTGACGAAATTATGGCAATGCCAAGTGAAAGTTATGATAAATATTTACATAGGCCATTTTTAGATGGTGCCGTGCGATTTAATCACGTCAGTTTTAGTTATCCCAATAGTGATCATAACGTATTGCATAACATTTCGTTTACGTTAAACCCTAAGGAAAAAGTAGCAATTATTGGTCGCATTGGCGCAGGAAAGTCATCAATCGAAAAAGTATTGTTGGGAATGTACAAGTTAAAAGAGGGCAATATAAAAGTTGATAACATAGACATAAATCAGATTAATCCAGCGGACTTAAGACAAAAAATCGGATGTTTACCTCAAGATATAAACCTGTTTTATGGGTCAATAAGAGACAATATTACTTTGGGCGTACCGCATGTGGATGATGAATTAGTACTCAGAGCAGCTCGTCATGCAGGAGTGACTAACTTCACAGATGCTGAGAGTAGTGGCCTTGATAGACAGGTTGGAGAGCGGGGAGCATATTTGTCAGGTGGTCAAAGGCAAGCCGTGGCGCTAGCACGAGCTCTTTTATTCAACCCTCCGGTTTTAGTGCTAGATGAACCTTCTAGTAATATGGATAGCTATACCGAACAAAAACTAAAATCTCATTTAGCTTCATTGGTCCAAGAAAAAACATTCATATTAATTACTCATAAATTTAGCATGCTGGACTTAGTCGATCGCGTCATAGTTATTGAACAAGGGCGCATAGTGGCAGATGGACCAAAAAATATTGTTTTGGACAAATTAAAAAATGCGACGAGTAAGGAGGTGTAATGCTTTCATCTGATATCAAACAAAAAGAACTAAAATATATAGATGATATTAACGCTGCTTTGCTATTAGCCAGTGCGAAGAAACCTAGGTACGTGCTCTATCTAGTTGTATTGACAATTATATTGGGCGTTACTTGGGCAGGCTTTGCAGAAATTGATGAAGTTACCGTTGGCGTGGGCAAAGTGATTCCTTCGCAACAGGTGCAAGTAATTCAAAACCTCGAAGGCGGCATTTTAAAAGAAATTTTAGTTCAAGAAGGTCAGCGTGTAACGGCAGGAGAAACCCTACTCAGTATTGACAGCACTAAGTTTTTATCCGAATACAGGGAGCAAGCTACTCAGCGCGATAGTTTGCTAGCAAGAATTGGCCGATTAAAGTTAGAAATTGAAAACGTAAATGTAATGTCAGTCGATGAACTGAAAACACTGTTAGCCAAGTCAAACAGTCTGTCAATAAAACTCACTTCTCTTAGCATCCCAAAAGAAATTCGGGCACAGCAACACTCCGTTTACAAAGAAAAATTAGCAGCGCTATTAGATAGAAGCAGAGTTATAGATCAACAAGTTAACCAAAAAAAAGCCAGCCTTGAAGAGCTCAACTCTAAAGTTTCATATTTAAACAGAAGCTATGAACTAGTAAAAAAGGAGATTGCAATCACAGTACCGTTGGCGAGAAATGGCGTGGTCTCTGAGGTTGAAGTTATCAAACTACAACGTGCAGGAAATGACGTAAAAGGCGAGTTAGAGGGGGCTAAATTAATGATCCCCAAGTTACTTGCTGAAATTCAAGAGGCGTCTAATAAGCGGACCGAAATTTTTTCACAATTTCGCAACGAATCTCAAGAAGAGCTAGTAGAAGCACAAGAAAAGTTCAATGGGATAGAGGAAGTTTTAATCTCACTGCAAGACAGGCTAGAACGAACAACGGTGACCTCACCAGTCGATGGCACAATAAAAATGATTAAGATAAATACAGTAGGCGGAGTCATTCAACCAGGGATGGACTTATTAGAAATTGTCCCCTTAGAAGACAGCCTGCTGATTGAGGCCAAAATAGCACCTAAAGATATCGCGTTTTTAAGACCTGGATTGGATGCCATTATTAAGTTAAGTGCTTACGATTTTGCAATATATGGCGGCCTTCAAGGGAATGTTGAACACATTAGTGCAGACACAATTAAAGATGAAAAAGACGAAAGTTACTACTACATTAAAGTAAGGACTTCAGAAAGCTATTTAGACAGTAATAACAATCCGTTACCGATTATTCCAGGCATGACAGCAAACGTTGACGTTATCACCGGCAAGAAAACAGTTTTAGATTATTTACTAAAGCCGATTGTGAGAGCTAAACATAATTCATTAAGAGAAAAGTAAAAGGTAGTCGTAAATATATGAAATTAAAAATCGTAATCAAATTTATTATTGTTAATGCTGCCTTATTACTGGGTTTTTCAACTCAAGCGAAATCTTTGGAACAAGCAGTAGCAAAGGCCTTAGAGATCCACCCTGAGGTACGGGCTTTGTTCTACCAATTTAAAAGTATGGAGCAAGATATAGAGATAGCGAAGTCCGGTTACTACCCTACTGCAGACTTATATGCCAATGCTGGCATTGGAGAGCGGGACAATGTCCAAAGTAGATTAGGCAGTGAAGACGAAGAGTTTGAGCCCGTAAGTTATGGTATATCCATAGAGCAAATTCTTTTTGACGGATTCTTCACGCAAGAAAATGTAAAAAGAACAAAAGCTGAAGCCAAAGCAGAGTTCTATACACTAATATCAAGCGCTGAAAATACAGCTTTAGATGTTGTAAAAGCTTATTCAAGCTATTTAAGTGCAGAAAAAATAATAGAGTTGGCGGAACGAAACTTGGCGTCACATAAAGAAATATATGGACAAATTGAAGAGAGAACCAACAGTGGTCTTGGGTCAAAATCAGACCTGTCACAAGCTGGAGGACGACTAGCTAGAGCCAATGCAAACTTGTTAGCGTCAAAAAATCAGTTGCAAGATGCCAAGGCTGCTTATTTTAGATTAGTTGGAGAAGTGCCAGATGCTTTAGTTATGCCTTACCCAGACAAATCTATGCTACCTCGCTCTAAAAATGAATTATTAGTTAAAGCCAGAGAAAAGCATCCAACTATATTGTCATCAATTTCTGACATCAAAGCCGCACAAGCACAACTAGATGGAAACAAAGGAAGTTACTACCCTAAAGTATCTTTAAATTTAAGCCATTCAAAAAACGAATATAACAATAATGGCGATAACTATGTAGACGAGTCAAAAATAAGCCTAAATGTGACATATAACTTGTTTAATGGCTTTGCTGACCAAGAGCTAAAGAAAAAAGGAATTTATCAAAGAGAGCAAGCTTTAAACTTGAGGACATCAGCTGAATTTCAGGTGATAGAAGGCGCAGAGTTCGCATGGAGTAGCTTTCAATTTGTTCAGGAGCAATTAACGTACTTGCAACAACACGTTGAGTTTAGTTACACCACATTGCAAGCCCACAAAAAGCAATTCACATTGGGAAGAAGAACCTTACTTGACTTACTAGATACAGAAAATGAACTGTTTGAGGCAAGAAAGAACTATGTAAGTGCCGAGCAAGTCGCACTCGTTGCCCACTATAGAATTTATAATGCGATGGGTGTTCTGCTGTCTAGTTTAAGAATAGATGTTAACGACTTTCAGACGCTTGGAGATTAAAATGAAAAACCATGCTCATAAAGTATTAATAGTCACTATTTTTCTGTGTTCTTTTTTAGTGGGGTGCGAATCTAGCACAATTGATCGTTGGGGAACATTAAATGATAAGGCAAAAGCCAAGCTAATTGATGAAGACGGAGATGGTGTAATCGCAGAACGTGAAGCGTGTGTTGAAACACCTATGTCACACGAAGTGACAAATGACGGTTGTGAGGTTGAAGAGGAAAAGCTGTCGGATTTAGTTAAAGATATTGAGTTTCAGCAACGGAGTGTAGAACTGTCAAATGTACAAAAACAAGAACTAACGAATTACTTCCGTGAATTAGCCGTGAATAAACAATGGAATTTCATTGTTATGGGTTACACCTCAAAAGATGGTGACATGCTTCTGAATGAAGTCATGGCTAAAAAGCGAATGAAAATCGTAGCTGATTTTGTTCAAGAAAGAACAGGGTTACCACTGAGTAAAATTAGCACTCAATTAATAGATGGAGATAAGCTTGCTGTCGATGGAAACGCTCAAAATTATGAGTCAAAAGTAGAAAATGACAAAGACCATGATGGCGTAGCTGATGATTTAGATCAGTGTGGAAACTCTGGTTATGAAGTCGTAGTAGATAGTAAAGGTTGTCCTGTTTTTGAAACAAAAGAAATAAAGAAAAATATTACCGTTCGATTTAACGTCAACTCGTCAAAAATAGCCGAGATTTATCTACCTCAAGTTAAAGAAGTTGCGGCTTTTATTAATACCTATAACGCAAAAAAAATAAAGGTTGTTGGCCATGCAAGTTTAGTGGGAAATGAAAGCTATAACTTAAGCCTCAGTGCACGTAGAGCAAACTCTGTTGTGAATATGCTTGTGAGTGAGTTTAACATTGATCCTAGCTCCTTAGAGTCCTATGGGAAAGGGGAGTTAAGTCCCGTCGTAAACGAAGTGTCGGAGTATGCAAACAACCTAAACCGCAGAGTTGAGATTGTTTTATCAGAAACTCTTAAGGTCGAGAAAACCAAAGAATTAGATCTGCTAGATGCGAATGCTTTAAATCGAAAAGTGACATTAGTAGCGGAAACCTTAGAAATGGCCAGTAAACAAAGGTGGCATATTTTTATGATGGAAAATAAACCTGAAGAAGTAGTACCTGAATTATCAGAAGCTGAGGCAATAAAGGAAGCTCAGGAGTCTGGTTGGTAAAGGCAACTAGCTAACATGACCAACAGGATGAAAAGTGCAGCGGCTGCTTTTCTGGTGCTATTTTCACTAATAACCCTCTCCAGTCCTAAATTAGATATGGACAAGTTGGTAGCTTTTACTCGAGAAAAATATGATGAAGATGCTGTTAAGAGAATTATTGCTTGGAGAGCAATGATTGACAATAAGCAACAACTGCCTGAGCAGGAAAAGTTAAAGTTAGTTAATCGATTCTTTAATTACTTTGAGTTTGTTGATGACATAAGACTTTGGGGAAAAGAGGATTATTGGGCAACACCACTTGAGTTTATTGGCATTCGAGGTGGAGATTGTGAAGACTTTGCTGTTGCCAAATATTTTACGCTACTTGAACTTGGAATACCTATGGAGAAGTTACGCCTAGGTTATGTAAAGTCTTTAACGTTAAACCAGTTTCATATGGTACTCGCTTATTACCCCACAAAAACATCAATGCCGTTAATCTTGGACAACATAGACGGCGAAATAAAACCTGCCTACAAAAGAAAAGATCTAGTTTTAATAGTTTCTTTTAATGGTCAAAAATTGTGGCTGAACAAGCAAAAAGGTAAGGGTAAAACAGCCAGTTCGAGCGCTCGTATGGCCGACTGGGATAATCTATCAAATCGTTACAGCATGGAACAGTTCATGTCCGATGAATAAGGTGAAATATGACATTATTTAAAGAAATTGTTGCCGTAATAATACTCACGTTTTGTATAAACTTAATGGGAGTTTTGTGGTTGCAATTTGACTCAACAAAAGAATATTTAACGAACCAACTTGAGTCTGATTTGGAAAATATGTCATCGTCTTTGACCAGAGCTGTAGCTCCTCATTTGGAGTCCGGTGACAATGTAATGATAGATGCAACGCTCAACGCCTATTTTGATGGTGGTTACTATAAAAAAATATCAATTACCAAGTTCGACACGAATGAGATCATAACTAAAGAGATGGAAGTTGTTGTTGATGGTGTTCCACAATGGTTTTTAGATCTAGACATACTTTCGCCGCCATTTATTGAAAATGAGATCACTTCAGGTTGGTATCAAGTTGGGAAAATTAAAATTGTTGGTCATCCTGGGTTTGCATATAAGCAATTATGGACGTCATTTATACAGACGATTATTTGGTTAGGAGGTTTAGGGCTTTTTGTAATATTTGTTTGTTCCTATGCCATTAACTTTGTTTTAAGACCTTTGGTTAGAATACAAGAGAAGGCAAAACAAATTCAGTCTCATTACTTTGGAGACCCTTTACCGGTACCAACTACCAAAGAACTCAGGGATGTAACGGTTGCTGTTAATCAGATGACGGACAAACTAAAAGAACAGTTTGAAGAAAAGGCGAAACTACATAGTAAACTAGAACAGGCCGCTTATGTTGAGCCAGTTACAGGCTTTGGCAATAGAAACTACTTTAACCGAAGGTTGGATGCTTGGTTAAAAGAGTCAGGAAACGGGGTTTTAGTTCTAATTCAAATAGCAAGTATTGAAGAAATGCGGAAATCACATGGTTGGCAAAAGAGGGATGAGTTGATGGTGGTTATTGGCCACTATATAAATACTATATTTGATAATGATGAGACGGTTATAAAAACACGCACCTCGGAGAGAGACTTTATATTAATCGTTCAGGAAAGCGATAAAAGGGACGTTGAGTTAAAACTAAAGCAGCTCGGTACTTATTTTTCAACGGTTGAAATTCAAGAGTTGTTCGATAATAAAAATATATATGCTGCGGCGGGTGTAAAGGTTTCCCACAAAGCGGATAAAGAAAGCATAGTCGCTTTACTTGACCAAACACTCAGTGCGGCAAAGGAGTCAGCCAGTGGTGTTTCTGTGGTAGAGATTGAACCAAACTGCGGACATATACACACTCGAAGTGAGATTAAAGAGGCATTGGAACTTGCAATATCTGAGTCACACTTGTCGTTCCGCCACCAGCCAGTCTTTCTTTATAATAGTATTAAGCCTGAGCACTTTGAGGTATTTACTCAAGTTCATATTGAAGGTTTCAAAAATGTAACTTTGGGAACATTTATATCTGTTATGAATGAGCATAAATTAGGTTCAGATTTTGATAAAAATATTATTGAAAAAGCGTTTGAGTACGCTAAAGGTAGTGAAACTCAGGTACTGGCGCTCAATATCTCAAAGTCAGCAATGAAAAATTATCAGTTTATTATGTGGCTTTGCAATAAAGTGAAAGACAATTTTGAGAGTAAAGACAAAATTGTCTTTGAGTTTAATGAAGACTCAGTGTTAAACGACATGGATAATGTAAACACTCTTTGCGAGTGTTTAAATGAATTGAATTTCAAATACGGCATCGATAGAGTCGGCAGAAATTTTGAATCTCTCTCATACTTAAAGTCAGTTCACCCGGACTATGTCAAAGTTGATCATATTTATACTGAAATGGTGTTAAAAAATGATGATGACGCTTACTTTGTAGACTCTTTGTGCACGACAATCCACAATTTAGATATAAAAGTTATAGCAACGCACGTAGAGAATGAAATGCAACTCGAGAAGTTAAGGAAATACAATTTTGATGGGTATCAGGGATTTGTTATTCCAGCAAAACCATTGGATTTGCAAGTAAATGTAGATTATTAATTATAGAATATACACATAGAGGACAGCTTTATATTGGGTTTGAAAAGAGGGCTTTCAGAATACAGAGTAGAAGAGTGGAGACTTAAAATATAGTTTTTCAAAGTTAGACAATATAAAACATCCCTGTTCTATATATTTTATGGCATCACTAAAAGTTAAAAGCTAGCAACTACCTTTACCGCGCCGCCGCCATCACCTTGAATATAGCCAATCATATCAGGGTTTTTTGAAACCATATCAATTACCGCAGCATCATTATCTACCTTTTTAGGTGGTGTGCCTTTTCCAGTAAATACAAGTTTTGACCAGTAAGCTTTAAGTTGGCTACCAGAGCGACTTAAAACTTTATCGTTAAACTCATTGGTTACGGCTGAACCCTCAGCTTGATCAATAGGTGTTACTGCTCCGCCACCTGGAAAGGACTTTGCTTTACCTAAGAATATTCTAGAGATGGCCGTTTTATCAAGTGCATCTGCATTCGACGGGTGTACTACTACATTAACAGCCAAAACATTTGAGCTAAATAAAGCAAGCACTAACGCAATTGTCGATTTTTTCATACAACCTCCTTAAAATACAACGTCAACAGCAAATGCAATAGAATCAGCATCCCAAGCATCGTTGTAGTCGTCATCAAGTGTTGTGTATTGAACCTTAAAGGCAGCACTTGGGTGGAAGTTATAACGTACACCTACTGATGTTGCCGTGTATTCATCACGGTTTGTAGCATTTACTATTGCTTGAGTAGCAATGTTTACTGGAATGCCATCATATGCAGTACCTAAAGCAGGAATTACGGTGCCAGGCATTGCCGCTGCAATACTTGAATTCGCAGGCGTTTCAAAGCTTTCAAACATAACAAAAGGCATCGTTTTTTCATTTACACGATAACCAAAACTAATATAGCCACCTTTGTCTGCTTCTTGCAGAATTGAGTCGTCTGTATTGCTTTCAGAGTACTCTGCAATAATTGACCAATTTTCATAATCAATATTAAAGCCGGCACCTATAAATGTACCTGTATCACCATCAATACGAAGCTCATCAGCGGCAGATTGCGACGCACCTAGAGCTTGTGCAAGGCTAGCAAATGACTCAATGCCCGCCACTGGAATGTTAATTTCACCAGATATATAGGTAAAGTAGCCGCTAAACCACTCTCTGCTAAAGCTTGTAGCTAAGCCGTACATATTGTTCAATGAACCATCTGTTGGAGAGGTTGTTTTGAAGAACGTGTCGGAAAGCTCACCAAACATAAAGTTGAATGAGAAGTCCCACTCGCCAATTAGTTTATTGTGTACAACACTAACGCCGTCGTAGTTATTGAATGGCAGACTATACATAGCACCTGCTGGTCTTACCCAAGGGTATGCATAACCAACATCTAAATAATCTGAATATAGATAAAAAGGAATACGAAGTCGTCCAGCTCTTACTGTTGTGTAGTCGCTTGCTTCATATGAGATATATGCCCAAGAAAACTTCGTATCAAAGTTTTCGTTACCTTGAGCAACAATTTGTGCAGTTGCTGAAAGACCATCACCTAAATCACTCATTGCTTGAAGAGCAAAAATTGACTCATTTTTGAATGAAAGGTCATTATCATAACCAAGGTAACTCTCGTTATCGCTAAGAGTTTGTCCCGCAACTATCGACGCAAATCCATTGAAGCGAATGTCGGCATTGGCATTAAAACTAGCGGTGGATAAGGCTATAAGCCCAATTGGAAAACCAAGTTGCAATACTTTTTTCATAGTACCCTGTCTCATTGTTGTTAAATACAATGAAAGTGTAGACGACACTAGAGAATTTGCTTAAAAAACAGTGAATCAAATAAAAAAAAGCCTCAAAAGAGGCTTTTAAATGTAAAAAAAGGTTGTTCTAGGCGCTTGGTTCAAGTTCACATTCGCCCAAATTATACATACCTAATAAGTATAAAGTTTCCCTATTTGGATACAGTAGTAACGTTATCTAACCTGGCCTTCACCTGTAACTACAAATTTTTCTGCAGTTAAAGACTCTAAACCCATAGGGCCGTAGGCATGCAGTTTTGTTGTCGCAATTCCTATTTCAGCACCAAGGCCTAGCTGAGAGCCGTCAGAGAATCGTGAGCTTGCGTTAACCATAACAACCGATGCATCCACGGCAAGTTGGAACATTTGCGCCGTTTTTTCATTCTCAGTACAAATAACTTCCGTATGGTGGCTACCAAACTCATCAATATGGTCAAGGGCTTGCTCAAAGCTATCTACCGTTCTGATGGCTATCTCAAGACTTAAATACTCTTGTCCAAAATCAGAGTAAGGTAAAAGAATAGGGCTAAGGAAAAAACCATGTGAGCGCTGACAAGCATTCACTTTCACGCCTTTTTCTTGCAACATTTTAGCTGCTATTGGCAAAAAGTCTTCAGCGATATCAGCATGCACTAGTAAACCTTCAAGCGCATTACAAACACCTGTTCGCTGAGTTTTACCGTTCTCTAATATTCGTAATGCTTTTTCAAAGTCGGCATCTTTATCAACGTATAAGTGACAAACACCTTTAAAGTGCTGAATGACTGGTATTTTACTGTTATCACTAACAAATTTAATTAAGCCTTCACCACCGCGAGGAATAACTAAATCAATGCTGTCCACCTGAGAAATTAACTCTAGTACTAATTCTCTAGCAGGGTCGTCAATAACCGCTACAAGTTCTTTAGGTAGGTTATGCTCCTCTAGTGCCTTGTGCATCGCAGCAGCAATAGCCAAACTTGAATTTAATGCTTCTTTACCGCCTCTAAGCACTACACCATTACCAGACTTGAAACACAATGCGCCGGCATCAGCTGTTACGTTTGGTCGAGATTCATAAATCATACAAATAACGCCGAGTGGAATACGCATTTTCTCTATTTCTAAACCGTTAGGTCTAGTGGTGACGGCTTTTCTGCTACCAATTGGATCATCAAGAGCAACAATCTCTTTAATGCCAGTTACCATGTCATCAATACGTTCTGAATTTAACGTTAAGCGATCAACAAACGAAGCTTCAAGTTCCATATCAGCTGCATTCTTAAGGTCAATTTTATTTGCCTCTAAAATAGCTGGTTGCGCTTCTTTGATATTTTTAGCCATAGCTAGTAGTACAGCGTTTTTTTCTTGCTCTGACAAAATCGCTAATTTTTTTGACGCAGATTTTGCAGCTTGTGAAATTGTTTTAATATAGCTCATTAGGCCTCCTTTAATACGGCAATGTTCTTATCTTCGATAAGTGACTCAATAGTTGGAAACGCAGTTTCGTTAGGCTCATGCTGGTCAGAAATATAAGACATTAAGCAACTACTATAATTGGCAACGCCTTTTGCGACTCGGTTACCATTCTCAGTCTTAACTAAAACGGTATCACCAATATTAAAGTTGCCTTTTACATCAACTAATTGGTCACTAGATAGCGTCTTTTCATCGTCAAGTACACATACTGCACCGCGTTGATCTACAATAATTTCGCCTTGCGCTCTTGTTGTATGAGTCAACCAATGCAAGTCATCCTGCATTGGATTTTTATAAGGTGTAAACACGGTTCCAGGGTTTTCACCTCGAACTAATTTTGAGAAAGTTTCTGCTTCAAATCCATTAACAATGTAAGTTGTAATGCCATGAGCCGTTGCTTTTTCCGCAGCTTGGAGCTTAGTTAACATACCGCCAGTTCCGGTTGAACTAATAGCGCCTCCAGCCATTTCTTTGATGTTTTCAGTTATTTCACTTACAACACTAAGTAATTCCGCATCTTCATGTATTTTAGGGTTCTTGTTATAAAGACCATTAATGTCAGAACACATGATTAAGGCGTCTGCTCCAGCCGCGGCTGCCACCATTGCAGATAAGTTGTCATTGTCGCCAACTTTTAAACCGTCGGTTGTGACCGTGTCATTTTCGTTAACAATCGGCATAACACCGTGTTCTAAAGACGTCATGATTGTGTCACGAATACTGTGATAACGCTCTTGGTCGCGTAAATCACCATGTGTTAGTAATATTTGTGCAGTATGGAAATCAAATAAACGATCCCATGTCGATACCATTTCAGACTGGCCAGCAGCTGCCATGGCTTTCTTTAATGCTAGCGAAGGGTTGTCAGGGTTTGAAAAAACGTGACGTCCTGCCGCCACTGAACCCGAAGAAACTAGCACAACCTGCTTACCTTGCTTTCTACATTCAATAATAAACTGGGCGATTGGAAATAATTGGTGTGCACTGCAACCGTTCCCACTAGGAGCGATTAACGCGCTGCCTACTTTAAGAACTATTCGGTTCCAGTCATTCCAAGAATTTGTATTCATTACGTATATCCTATTGCTCGAATCAGGTTGTAAAGTATACGGATAAATAATTAGAAGTCTAATCATTATTGTACTAATCATATTTTAACTGCTTATAGTTACTATCACGCCTCTTTATAGTTATTAGTATAAATTAGCCTTTAACTTCCCTTTAAAGCCATGCTGTATCGCTATTTCGTTGCTTTACTCGGTTATTAATATCGCCGTGAGGTCAGGTTAAAATGAATAGGTAGTCATGTAGATTTAAAGAAGGGAGTGACGGAAAGAGTAAAACCTAGGCGAAAAAAAACCGACAATAAAGTCGGTTTAATTAGAGATGAAAGTATCTATTTTATTTTGGTGTAATATCACCAATGTTTAAAATAGGTGCAGCATCTAAGTCATTCGCATCCATCATGTTTGCAACACGCTGAACGCTTGAGAGTAAAAGAGACTGCTCCCAATCTTCTAGCGTACTAAACTTATCGATAAAGCTATCTTCCATTGATCTTGGTGCACTTTTAAGTGTGCTTTTACCTAAGTCAGTTAAATATAAAGCTATACGTCTACGGTCAGACTCACTTCTAACTCGCTCTACCATACCTTTACTTTCCAGGCGGTCTAGAATACTTGTCACCGTTGCTTGGCTCAGGTTTACAATATCTGATACTTGTTTAGCAGTAATGCCAGGATCAGCGCCCAACTCTTGAATAACTAAAAGTTGAGGGCCAGTAATGCCAACATCTTTACTTAGTTTTTTTGAGCGTAAATCAATGGCGCGAATGACGCGCCTAATAGCTACAAGTAACTCTTCGTACTTTTCCAAATTAAACCCTACCTACAATCTTTTTACTTATGTCTTATTCGTTAATGATGCTTTGAGTTTTGTCGAATTGACTCAAGGTCTTTTCGCTTGGCTCATCAGTCATTAAACTCACTGCGTATATCGCAATAGATGAAACGATGAATCCTGGTAACAACTCATAAAATACTGAGCCTAAAGCATCGCCATTGGCTAATACAGGGGCGTGTTTCCAGAATATTACCGTAATTGCGCCCGCTAATACACCCGCAATGGCACCTTGGTTAGTCATTCGCTTCCAAAGTAACGCAAATAACACCACTGGGCCAAACGCCGCACCAAATCCTGCCCACGCACTAGATACGATATCTAAAACTCCGCTATCAGAATTAAAGGCAACACCGGTAGCAACAGCGGCAACCAACACAACACATAAACGACTGGCGAATAGTAACTCTTTGTCAGAGGCTTCTTTGTGGATGAAAATTCGGTAGCAGTCTTCAACTAATGAACTAGATGAAACCAATAATTGTGATGAAACCGTACTCATAATCGCAGCAAGAATTGCAGCTAATAACCAACCCGCAATAAGAGGGTGGAAGAGGATTTGTGATAGTAATACAAAAATGGTTTCCGGATCGTCAATCGCAACATTGTACTGCTGGGTATAATGCAATCCTACGATGCCTGTTAACACAGCGCCAATAATAGTTACTGTCATCCACGACATACCAATATTTTTTGCAGTTTTTACATCTTTATGAGAGTTGATTGCCATAAATCGGACAATAATGTGAGGCTGACCAAAGTAACCAAGACCCCAAGTCATTAAACTTAGTACACCAATCCATCCTAGTGCATCTTTGCTGGCGACTTCTGTGACAAAATCACTCGTTATCATAGAGGTAATGCCAGATAAATTATCAAGTTGACCCATGGCAAATAGTGGCACCATAGCAAGGGCGATAAACATGATACAGCCTTGCACAAAGTCCGTTAAACTTACCGCTAAAAAGCCACCTAATACTGTGTATAAAATGACAACTGAAACGGTAATTAGTACACCGGTTTCGTAACCAAGATCAAAACCGCTTTCAAATAACTTACCACCTGCAACTAAGCCCGAAGAAGTATAAAGTGTGAAAAACAGGATGATAACTAAGGAAGCGATGATTCGAACTGAACTGTTGTTTAATGAGAAACGTTTAGAAAAGAACTCAGGAATAGTTAAGGAGTCGTCAGCTACTTCTGTATAAACACGTAGCCTAGGAGCAACTAAGATGTAATTTACGTAGGCACCAATTAGTAAACCTAATGCTAACCAAACGCTGTCTAAACCATTTATAAAGGCGGCGCCAGGCAAACCCATTAACATCCAGCCGCTCATGTCCGATGCACCAGCAGATAACGCCGTTACCTTTGGACTAACATTACGCCCACCAAGTAAATACTCGCTATTGTCAGACGTTGATGTACGCATTGCATAAAAGCCAATCGCAAGCATCAATATGAAATACAGTAAAATTGATAAAAATGTAAAACTAATCAAGGGACACCTTTATTATTAGAGTTCTAATGTTTATAACTAAAATTTAATTGGCGACGAGGGTAGCATGTACGACTCAAAAAATCGAATTTCGCTTACTTTTCCTGCAGTAATATCTGTATGTAGCGTATTTGGGAAGATTTTTGAATGAAAGTGTAGGTAAGCAGTGCATGAAAAATAATTCTAACACTAAGTATTTACGCTTAAAAATCTACACCTAAGAATTTACACCTAAAACTCTACACCTAAGTTTTTTACCTTTAACTAGCCATCACTAGCTAATTTTAGCTAATGATGGCTGGGCTAAATCGCTTTTCAGCCTCTTCTTGATAGTCCTCTGGCGTCGGGAGTTCATTAAATAGGGTCTCAATTTTGTCTTTCATTAACGCACCAATGATTTCACTATCAAGTATTACATCGCCCAACTTGCCGCTGACCAACTTCTCTAGCACATTATGAACAGCACATTTGATTTTCCACAGCTCTGCATCTGTAATTAATCCAACATAGTTTAACGTGGCTACGGCTTCAACATGTTCGGTTATAGACTTAACATAAGGTGAAATATATACCCAACCTTTGTTTTTAATTAAAGACTGACAAATGTAAATTTCATGATGAATATTATGCAAATATTTAGCGATAACTTTAGCGTCTCTATCGTGTCGAAACTTAATTGTTAAGGACTTGTTATGTTCAATATCTTGCTTCCAAGAGTCTATGACATTAAACAAGCGAGTTTCATGCGGTAGTTTGTTATCAAAGTTAATTATGTCGACATAAATGTTTACTTTGGTATTTAGGATTTTGTCTGCTTGTTCAACCAAGCTAATCAAAGCTTTTGCGCTAGACTCCAGCTCAAAATTGGTATGCGAACGGTTAAGCAGTTCATGATTAGAGTCGGCCAGTTTATTTTGTACCTGAGCTGATTTATCAATGGCAAGTCGAAGTAATCGGGTTTGTTGTATTTGAAATCGAATAGTAAAAATTAACAGTATTGCAACAAACAGCCCAAACAAAGGCGATAACCAGCCCCCAAAAAACTCGCCAATTTGACCAATTTGATTTGGAGAAACAACGCCATAAGTAAAGAATAGATAGGCAAGGGCAGCCACGGCTACAGGTATAAAAAGAAATCCTAAGATCAGTACTAGCGAGAAATTTCGCTCATCCTTGGCACTAATATTAGTTAATTCAGTTTTAGTAAACGAACCCATATCGGTTAAAAGTCCATATTAAAAATTATTGGAGACTAAAATACAGACATTAACCGAATCAGGCAACGCAATTTTTAACGCTATAAACTGTTCAGAGCACTCAGCTAATTGAACTTATTATTGCTGTGATAGGCTTTGGTTTCTAGTTTGTTCTTCTAAGTTTTCGACCCACATTATAGTCGCACCACAAATAGCTGCAGGCATCACAAATAGATTAATGAAGGGTAAGGTTGTCAACACAGAAACTGTAGCGCCAAAACCAAAACAAGCACTCTTATTTTGACTTAAAATATATCGCATAAAGTCAAAACTATAGCGATTGTTATCAAAGGCGTAATCGCAATATTGAATTGCTAAAACCCAAGCAATAAAGGCAAACCAAATTAACTGTCCAATAATTGGGAAAAACCACCCAATTAGAAAAAAGCCAACCATTCTAGGCAAAAAATAAACAAGCTTTTTCCATTCTCGTTTTAACGTGTGTGGTGTTGCTTTTATTAAAGCTGCTAAGGAATCTTGACGCGGAGCCTGACCAGTTAAATGCATTTCAACTCGTTCAGCAAGTACACCATTAAATGGTGCGGCAATCCAATTGGCAACCGTGGTAAAAAACATACCAAACAGTAAAACCATCAGCAAAATAACAAAAGGATAAATAATAAACTCTAACCAGCTTAACCAATCTGGAATTTGTTCATGCAACCAAGCTATGTTGGTCCCTAAAACATCAAACAAATAATAGAAACCGCTGAGAAACAAAATAAAATTGACTATCAAAGGTATTAATATGAAGCGTTTCAAACCTTTAGTCTTTAATAAACCAAAGCCACGAAAAAAATAACTAACACCGTCACCAACTGTCATCAAAAAAAACCTCAAACAAACTTTATTTTACAAAGTCTTAAGTATAAAGTTGTTTGCCTACTAAGCAAGCCGCCAGTTGTTACAAATTACAACAAAATTTGCTATCGTTTAGCCCTATAAAAATAACTATAATCAAGTATCAATTTTAAATGCGCTTAAAACATATAAAACTCGTTGGATTCAAGTCATTTGTTGATGCGACAACCGTCCCTTTTCCTCAACAGATGACGGCTATTGTTGGACCTAATGGCTGTGGTAAATCCAATGTAATCGATGCGGTTCGCTGGGTGCTTGGTGAGAGCTCGGCAAAAAACCTTCGCGGTGATGCCATGACCGACGTTATTTTTAATGGCTCAACTAATCGCAAACCTGTATCTCAAGCCAGTGTTGAGTTAGTTTTTGACAATACAGAGGGCAAGTTACAAGGCCAACTGGCGGACCGAAGCGAAATATCAATAAAGCGCTCGGTAACAAAAGAAGCGATTTCAACCTATTTTCTTAATGGCACAAAGTGCCGACGTCGTGATATTACCGATATTTTTCTAGGTACAGGTTTAGGACCTCGAAGTTACGCCATCATTGAACAGGGCATGATTTCAAGACTTATAGAGTCCAAACCTCAAGAGCTACGTGTATTTTTAGAAGAAGCCGCAGGCATATCAAAGTATAAAGAGCGCCGTAAAGAAACGGAAACCCGTATTCGTCACACCAGAGAAAACCTAGAACGACTTGCAGATGTGCGCGAAGAACTTGGTACACAACTAGACAAATTAAAAAAACAAGCGGCCACGGCAAGGCGTTTTAAAGAGTTAAAAAAACAAGAACGACAGTATAAAGCAGAGCTAGCTGCGTTAAAGTGGCATAAATATAACGAGCAATTTAACTTTCATACTCAGCAGCAGCGTCTTAAAGAAACAGAATTAGAAGCATTTGTAGCGCAGCAACGAGGTGGTGAACTTGGGTTGTTAACCAAAAAAGAACAACTTCAAGAGCTCACTGATCAAATTCAAAAGAGCCAACAGCTTGTTTTTCAGGCCGGTAATACAATTACAAAATTGGAACAGCAAATTGTTTTTGAACAGCAAAATAAATCACGTTATCAAGAGCAGCTCAATCAAATTGAAACCAGTTTAACGGAAAGCCAACAGCACCTAGTTGTTGAGCAAACGTCCTTTGATGAAATAAGCGAACAACTCCTTTCGTTTGAGCCAGAGCAAGAGTTACTGCATGAAAAACTAGCCCAAGCAGAGCAAAACCTCTTTGATCTTGAGCAACAGTACGAGCGTTATCAACAAGGCGTAAACACTGGCGTCCAAGCACTCGCAAAGGCACAGCAAGCGATAAAAATAATAGATACAAGGTTGCATCATCAGCAACTGGAACTGTCTAAAAATAATCAAAAACTAAGTGGTTTAAAAATAGAATTGCATGACTTATCTAGTCACGACCTAGATAGCCAAGTGTTGGAGCAAGAAAACCAACTCGATGAATTAAAAAGCTCTATTAACTTGTTGTCAGAGCAATACGCAGAAGCCGCACTAAAAGACGATCAGCATCAACAAAGTCGTCAAGAAGCAGAAAACAATTTACAACAGACCATTCGCCGACAAGAACATTTACAGATAAAACTAGAGCAGCTTGAACAGTGGCGACGTGAACTCTCGAGTAACGAATCAGGTTCTAATAATAAAGAGTTACCAACAAAAGGTTTGTTATTAGCTCAACTTAAAGTAGCCACGCAGTGGCAAAATGCAGTGGAGCAGCTTCTTAGTCATCAAGGTGAGGTGATGTTAATTGACTCGTTGCCTAGTCATGAGCTGGCAAAGTCCGGTCAATATGTAAGTGACAGCAAAAATGTAGCAGTGCAACCAGGAAGTGTGATGTCGGTGATCCGCGATGGTCAAGCACCGCTATGGTTTAATAGAGTCGCTATCGCAACATCGTTAGAGCAGGCAAATCAATTACTTAATAATAAAACCTGGGCGGCGGTTATATTGCCATCAGGGCAATTAATTGGTGAAAACTGGACCGGACTAGGTGGTCCATTAGGAAAGGGCGATTCCAGTGCGTTAAAACGGTTAGCCGAAATAGAAACAATAAAGAATTCACTAGCAGATATTGAATTACAGGTTTTTGATAAGCAAAATATTTTAGAGCATACGCTAACCGAAACAAAAGATTCGCAAGCCCATTATCAGGCAGTAAAAGCAAAACTTGAGCTAGAAAAGCAAGCGTTACAAAAATTAGAACTAGAATCAAAATTTGCTCAACAACAGGCAACACAAACGAAACAGCAGCAAAGCAAATTGCAGAGCCAAATTGTAGAAACGGAATTGCAAATTGAAGAGTCAAACTTGTCCATAGAGGTGCTACTTGAAGAGCAATTGATGGCACAAGAGCAGGAAATAGAAGTGCAAACGGCGGCGGAATCAACTGAAAGCCAAAAGACCGAACTTCAAAACCAAGTTGCAAATGCGAAAATGGCGTTGGAAAGCGTAAAACAAGACTCTCATCAAGCGTCGTTAAAGCTACAGTCTTTGCAAGATACCAAAACAAATTTACAACAAAATATACAACGAGCTAATCAGCAAATTACGCAGTTAAAACAACGTCAAAAAGACATTGCCAACACTAGCCAAAATGAGGCTGATAATGATTTACTTAATGAGCAACTTGAGCAAGCGCTGGTACAGAAGCTAGAAGCGGAAGAGAAACTACAAGCGTTGCATGGCTTAGCAGCCCAGGTTGATGAAGAAATTAAAGAGTTAGAGTCTGGTCAGTCTGGAGTAATAGCTAAACTAGATAAGATGCGCGACGCAATATCCGATATTAAAATGGACGCTGAAGGGGCAAGGATCCGAGCTCAGAACATGCTGGAATCACTAAAAGATCAGGAACAAGCATTAAAGCCATTGTTAGAGAATATGCCAGAGGAAGCTGAAGAGTCACTGTGGAGTGACAACCTTGAGAAAGCGTCGAACTCTATTCAGCGTTTAGGAGCAATAAATTTAGCGGCTATTGACGAATATGATGTTCAAGCTGAGCGAAAAGGCTATTTAGACGAGCAGTACACCGATTTAAATAACGCTTTAGAAACGTTAGAGTCAGCAATTCGAAAGATTGATCGAGAATCACGTAGTAAATTTAAAGAAACATTTGATAAGGTAAACGAAGGCTTACAAACTTTATTCCCCAAAGTATTTGGTGGCGGGGCGGCTTATTTGGAACTAACAGGCGAAGATTTACTCGAAACTGGGGTTTCTATCATGGCTCGACCTCCAGGTAAGAAAAACTCGACAATTCACTTGCTTAGTGGTGGCGAAAAAGCGCTGACCGCATTATCATTGGTGTTTTCTATATTTAAGCTAAATCCAGCGCCTTTTTGTATGCTAGATGAAGTTGATGCCCCTCTTGATGATGCAAATGTGGGACGATTCTGTAAACTGGTGAACGAAATGTCGGAATCGGTACAGTTTATTTATATAAGTCATAATAAAGTAGCAATGGAAATGGCGACTCACCTAACAGGTGTAACAATGCAAGAGCCTGGGGTTTCTCGATTGGTCGCAGTGGATATTCAACAAGCAGTAGAAATGGCAGATGCCGTTTAGTGCAATGGAACGTAAAAAAGGTTTTTAATTAACATGGCAGAAGAACTTAGGTTAGCACTTATTTTATTAGGATCATTGGCTATCGGTGCCGTGGTGCTTCATGGTATTTGGACAGTGCGTAAAAACGTTAATGAAGAACGAAAGCTACAGGCCCAAGATGCAGAGCCTGAAGAAATTGTATTAAATGATGAAGAGTTAGAAATACAGTCGCTTAAAATAAAGCAAATGGAAATGGACTTTAATACACTAGCCAGTAGCGGCGAGAGCCAAGGTTTACCCGTTGTAGATGTGGACGTTGATTCTATTTATCAGGAAAACAAAGAGCACCTTACAAATATAGAAGTAGAGCCACAAGTTGAAGCTGCTTGTGAGCGTGAAACATATAATGAAAATCAAGGCGTATTGTTAAATGACGATATGCCAAGCTTTTCTGCTGTTGACTCTGAACGCACTGAACCTTCGTTTAGTGACTCCGCTGTTCATGGTATATCCGCTCATGAATTATCAGGCAATGAATCGTCAACGAGTGAAAACTTTGCTTTTGAATCAAACGCCGCGTCTAAGCCAAGCACACCAGCTGAGCCAGAAAAAAGCGAAGTGCTTATCTTATACGTAGACAAACCTGAAGGTGAAGCTATAGACGGCGCCAAACTACTACCTATTTTATTAACGCTCGGCTTTAAGTTTGGTGAAATGGACTTTTTCCATCGTCACGAACAAAGCTCTGGGCATGGCGAAATATTATTTAGTTTAGCTAATATGTATAACCCTGGAACCTTTGATATAGACAATATGGAGCAGGTTACCACGAGAGGTTTGAGTATCTTTATGACATTGCCAAACGCTGGTGAAGCTCTACAGACATTTAATATGATGCACAATGCGGCGAAAAAGATTGCCGATGAGTTTGGTGCAAATGTATTGGATGCAAATAGAGAACGCTTAGACGTATTAAAAGTAAGGCACTACGTAGAGAAAATTAGGAAGTTCTAACGCTGAAGGATTCGCAACGGAGGTATAAAGTGAAGTCTTTATACCTTTTTAAGCCTTTAGGAGGTTAAGCCGTTAAGCTTTTATACCTTTAGTTAAGCTTGGTCCAGAACGTTTCTGACCGTATGCATCATAAGTTGTATTCTTACTACCACCAATTAATAACTGCTTAACTTGCTCAATAACTACTTCGTTTTGTTTTGCTGTTAAATAAATAACTTCATTCTGAGTTTGACACTCTTCTAAAAGCTCAGTGATCGAACTTTTTACAGAATTTTGAGTATCACTAACTTCAATACTAGCGGCCTCTGGATGGCTACTAATTTGTTGATCATTCTGTTGAATGGCGACTAACAATTTTTCTTTATCTTTCGACATTTCTACAAGCACACTACCATTTCTGTTTTTAACAGCGTCTAGTTCTTTATCGAGTAAAGATTTTAGCTGGTTCAATGTATTTAGCTGTGTATTTAGCAACGCATCAATTGAACTCATGTTAGTTTGCTCATTTGTCATTTTATAAATCAAACTCAAAAGCTGACAGCTTTTCCGCTAGCTTGTCATAGTTAATCTTATATTCGCCACCGGCAATGGCTTTTTTAATGTCATCAATTTTTTTGCGATCAAAACTCTCAGACTCTGAAATTCTCTTCTGCAAATCTTTTAATTGTTTTGCTTGCGGTGTTAGCGCCACTGAGTCTTTTTCAGCAGATTTAGAACTGCTAGATTGTTGCGACGACTTAGCGACAGAATCCTGCTTCGCTTGCTCAAGTTTTTGATTTTGAGACTGATAAACAGAATTGTTATTTCCGCTTACTGATTTGTTATTTACGTTATTTACCATAAATCACCCGAACTATAAAATTTCTCTGTCATTGGTATCGGCATCTGTGCCCAATACTTTAACATTTTTTACAGTTTTATAAATATTTGTCTAAGGTCCCCAATTACGCCTTTAACTATACGTTCAGAGGAGTTGTTCTGGACTTGAATAGATTGGCCAAAGGAACCATTTTCTAGTGCTGTACCAGAGGTTTTTATCGTTAGGTTATTATAGTCTGCAATAATTGCGACGCTATCGCCTTTGCACACTAAACACACGTCGCTACCAGAAACTTGAAAACCCCTTGTGATATTTCTCATCGCTCGTCCACCAACAATATTGCTCATTGAGTCAGTAGATTTAGCTCTAACTTTATTTCTATCAACCAACGCAGTTTCAATCATATCCGATGAAATCACTTCACCTTTTGCAATATGAGTAGTTGTGACTATAGTTTCTATGTATTCGTATACTCTTACTTGGACATAAGCTTTCCAAGACGCGCCTTCATCAAAGCAGCTAGCTTTTATGGGGAAGTGTCGAGTAAAGCGCTGTCTACTGGGCATGTCAAACTGTAATTCAGATTGACAGTGCGAAATCCGTATTCGGCTATCAAGAGGCATTGCTTTAACGGTAATGTTTGGCGTATTGTTCGGGTTTACTTGGCCCTGAACAAATTCAGAAACTTGTTTTAAAAGAGCATCATGGGCTAAAGAATTAGCGCTTTTAGCCGATACCGGAAATACGACAAAATTTAAAGTTATATTAAATAGAAGAATTATTAACAAATTTTTCAACATATTAATCGCCTTTTTACTATGCTGTAACTTATAGTTAAAGATATGAAATTATTGAATTTCGAAAACGCCGGTTTATTGACGGTAATTATCGATAACAGTTTATAAGTACTAGATAGCAAGTATCGTTCCTAGTTTTGGAGAAAAATTTATGGCGGGTATTCTTGACTCAGTCAATCAAAGAACCCAATTAGTCGGTCAGAACAGACTGGAGTTATTATTATTTAAGTTGAAAGGACGTCAACGCTACGGAATCAACGTATTTAAAGTGCGAGAAGTATTGCAATGTCCGCCTTTAACTTCGATGCCAAGACTAAACTCGTTTGTTAAGGGTATTGCGCATATCCGTGGGCAAACTATATCGGTTATTGATATGGGACTTGCTACTGGTGGTCGTTCTATTTCCGATGTAGAAAACAGCTTTATCATCATCACAGAGTATAACCGAACCATTCAAGGCTTCTTAGTAGATTCAGTTGAGCGTATTGTGAATCTCAACTGGGAATCGGTTATGCCACCGCCGCAAGGTTCAGGGCGCAGCAACTATTTAACCGCCGTAACAGAGATTGATAAAGAATTGATAGAAATTTTAGATGTTGAAAAAATTCTAGAAGAAATCGCACCGTCAAGTACTAAAGTAAGTGACGGATTGATTTCGGATTCTGAAGAAATGAAAGAAGAGTTGGGCGATAGGACCATTCTTATTGTTGATGATTCTTCAGTTGCAAGGAATCAGGTAAAACGCGCATTAGAAGCTGTTGGCCTACCAATTGTTGCGAAAAAGAACGGAAAAGAAGCGTTGGACTATTTAGTTGAAATTGGAGGAGACTGTAAAAACTCAGTCACTGAAAAAATTGGCTTGCTCATTTCGGACGTTGAAATG
This sequence comes from Psychrosphaera haliotis, assembly GCF_039523615.1. Classification (NCBI taxonomy): domain Bacteria; kingdom Pseudomonadati; phylum Pseudomonadota; class Gammaproteobacteria; order Alteromonadales; family Pseudoalteromonadaceae; genus Psychrosphaera; species Psychrosphaera haliotis. Next base: position 27,663 of record NZ_BAAAFQ010000005.1, read on the forward strand.
CCAGAAATGGATGGTTATACGCTTACAGCTGAAGTAAAATCTAGACCCAAACTTACTGATTTACATGTGATTTTACACACATCGCTCAGTGGAGTATTCAACCACGCGATGGTAGAAAAAGTGGGAGCAGACGATTTTATTGCGAAATTTAACCCAGATGAATTAGCTGGTGCAGTTCAGAAATGGCTGCATGCAGATTAAACATTGAGGAAACGAACTAGAGTGTTTAATAGTGGGAAATAAAAATTTAGCTGATAATGAATACCGTACTTTTTGTGACTTTTTGGAACAGCAGTGCGGTATAGTATTGGGTGATAACAAAATGTATTTGGTTAAGAGTAGGCTGTCGCCACTTATGACCCGTTTTGATATTGAATCTTTAACTGAGTTAGTTAACAGAACGTTAAAACCAACAGAGCGTCAACTGCGCTCTGCAGTGGTAGATGCCATGACAACGAATGAAACGTTATGGTTTAGAGATACCTATCCATTTGAACTGTTGAAGAATAAAATCTTTCCTGAGTTAGATTCAGGCAGAGGCGTAAAAATTTGGTCCGCTGCGAGCTCTTCAGGTCAGGAGCCGTATTCGATTGCTATGACAATTACAGAGTACAAGACTAAACAAAAGAGTCGCAGCAACTTTTCTGTAGTAGGCACGGATATTAGCAATACGATGCTGGACCTTTGTAAAAATGCGGAATATGACAACTTGGCTCTGTCTAGAGGCTTGTCGGATGAAAGGCGTAAAGCGTTTTTTGAAGACAGCGGAAATGGCATGATGAAAGTTAAGGCAGATATTCGCCGCATTGTAAATTACAGACACATGAACTTATTAGACAACTATAGTTTGATGGGTAAATTCGACATTATTTTTTGTCGTAATGTTTTAATCTATTTCTCGCCAGAAATAAAATCGCAAATTATTAACAAGTTTGCCGACCAATTAAATCCTAACGGTTTCCTTATCTTAGGTGCATCAGAATCCATGTCAGGCTTAAGTGATAAGTTTGAAATGATAAGGTGTAATCCGGGTATCATTTACAAGAAAAAATAAGCGCCAATAAAATTTGGCCTTTTTTTTGCATTTCTTTTGTCATATAGAATTTCCGCTGGTGGAGCACTTATGGCAATTAGTCTTGATAAAGCATTTGGTATACATCAACACGCACTTTTAGTTCGTTCTGAAAGAGCTGAGGTGTTGGCGAGTAATATCGCAAATGCAGACACTCCTGGTTATAAAGCAAAAGACATCGATTTTGCAGATGCTTTAGCGAATGCCCAAAAAAAGTCTGGCTACTCAATGAGTAAAACTCATGAAAAGCACTACGACTTATCCATCGATATTAATACAAGCGGAAAATTTCGTAATCCAATGCAGCCTGATACCGGAGACGGTAACAGCGTAGACGTGCAAATGGAGCGAAACCAATTTATGCAAAATACCATGGAATACCAAACAAGCTTACGCTTCTTAAATGGAAAAATTCAGGCACTTAATAAAGCATTAAGTGGAGGGCAGTAATCATGAGTTTATATAACATATTTAATGTTTCTGGGTCTGGCATGAGCGCGCAGTCTGTTCGCTTGAATACCACAGCTAGTAACATTGCCAACGCAAATACCGTTTCAAGCAGTGTCGATGAGACTTACCGTGCGCGTCATCCTGTTTTTCAAGCAGAAATGAGTAAAGCACTGAGCGATCAATCTGCAGGCGTCAATGTACTTGGCATTGTAGAAAGTGATGCTCCGCTTAAAGTTGAATACAGCCCAAATCATCCGCTTGCTGACAAAGACGGCTATGTTTACAAGCCAAATGTAAATGTAGTTGAAGAAATGGCTAACATGATTTCTGCATCTCGTTCTTATGAAACCAATGTTCAAATTGCCGACGCTGCCAAAACTATGTTGAGTAAAACATTGCAAATGGGCCAACGATAGGAAAATAAATAATGATTAATAATACTATTTCAAATCCTGCCGTTGACAATTTACGTTGGCAAGATGATGCCGTAACAACCACAGAAGTTAACGGTGAGTTGGGTAAAGAAGACTTTTTCAAATTGCTTACTACGCAATTGTCGATGCAAGACCCAATGAACCCGACAACCAATGAAGACATGATTGCTCAAATGACTCAGTTCACTATGGCTGAAGGTATTTCTGACTTGGGTGACCAAATGAGTCAGCTGACAGCATCAATGACGTCAAATCAAGCGTTAGAAGCTTCTTCTTTAGTTGGCCGAAATATTCTAACCGCTAGCCCTGTTGCCTATTCTGATGGCTCTGGGGTGAGTGGACAAGTTCCGTTACAAAGCTCCACCCAAAACGTGTTAGTTGAAATTAAACATGAAAATGGTGCGGCCATGGTTATCCCATACGGCAATCAAAGTGCCGGCATGATGGATTTTTCTTGGGACGGTAAAGGACCAGATGGCGAAACATGGCCAGCAGGTCAATATGAAATTAGTGTAACAGGCTTACCTTCTGGCGCAGCAGAAGCGGAAAGTATGCCTGTATTAAGTTACGGCAACGTAAGTTCTGTAACTTTAGGCCAAAATGGCACAGGTCTTGAATTAAACATTCAAGGTTTAGGCTCAATCCGACTTGCTGATGTTTTAGCGGTTGGTGAATAGATTAGTAAAATAGGAGAATCCTATGTCTTTTAATATCGCCCTTAGTGGTTTAAAAGCAGCGCAAAAAGATTTAGATGTAACCGCGAACAACATTGCCAACGTTAATACGTATGGGTTTAAAGAGTCTCGCGCAGAATTTGCGGATGTATATTCTTCATCCATTTTTACTAACGCTAAAACGGCGAATGGTGAAGGTGTTTTGGTTAATGACGTCGCACAGCAGTTTGGTCAGGGTAGCCTGTTATTCACATCAAACTCGCTAGACATGGCAATTTCAGGTGGTGGCTTTTTTGCCATGACAAATGATTTGTTAAGCCGAGATATTACTTACACTCGTGCCGGAGCTTTTAAACTAAATTCCGAGAACTACATTGTAGATTCAAACGGCAGTTTCTTGCAGGGCTTCCCAGTAAATGATGATGGTTCAGTTAAGTCTGTTAGTTTAAGTACGACAAACCCGATTGAAGTTCCTGATACTGCCGGCGCACCTCAACAAACAAGTCAAATTGATATGTCGTTTAACTTAGACAGTAACGAATTTCCAATTGACCCAACAACGTTTGATCCAACCGATACAAATACCTTTACGTCTTCTACTTCAACGGTTATTTATGACTCGTTAGGTAATAGTCGAATCGCTTCTGTTTACTATGTGAAGGCAGCTTCGCCAACGAACGTAGATGCAGCGGCAACGGCAGATGGAACATCGGCAACGGATGGTTTTGTTGGTGGTTTAGCAGCGGTTCCTGCGGCGGAACAGAACAACGCAAACAGTTGGATTATGTATGCAACAGTGACGGATGAGCAGGGCAATACGGTTCCTGTTGATTTACAAAATGATAATGTATTAGGTGCTACCGGCGTAACTTTTGAGTCACGTACTGGACAGCGCGGTATGTTATTACAGTTTGATAGTGCGGGTGCAGTTGTAGACTCAACTTTTCCATACCCACAAACAGAACGTTTAGGTGAAACGACTGCAGCAACAACGATTGCTCCACCTCCAGTTGCTCCATATGACGGTGCCGGAGCAATAACTAACGGTGCTGATCCGGATCAACGTATTAACATTAATATGACGAACTTAAAGCAGTTCTCAGCGCCATTTGAAGTGTCAGCTTTAAGCCAAGATGGTAAAACTGTTGGTCGATTAACGGGTGTAACTATTGGTACTGATGGTTTAATCGAAGCTAAGTATTCAAACGGTGATTCGGTTCCAGTTACTAAAATTTCACTAGTTCGTTTTGCTAACGATCAAGGTTTAACTCAGATTGGTAATACGTCTTGGACGGAAAGCCAGGAGTCTGGCTCACCATTAGCGGGTGAAGCTGATTCAGGTACCTTTGGTCAGATTCGTTCAGGTACACTTGAGCAATCAAATACAAACTTAACGACAGAGCTTGTTGATCTAATTACCGCACAGCGTAATTACCAGGCAAACTCAAGAGCACTAGAAGTTAACTCAACGATTACGCAGGCAATACTGCAGCTTCGTTAAGGTAACTAAACAATTTAGCGCACGACTTTGGTTGTTGGCTTTACTACTAGGATCTAATCCAGAATGACTTTCGCCATGGAGGTGGGGTTGTTCAGTAAAGCCAAACAACCCACTTTTTTCAAAACTTCAAAACTTCAAAACTTCAAAACTTCAAAACTTCAAAACTCAAAACTTCAAAACTCAAAACTCAAAACTCAAAACTTTTGTTTTTCATTTGCCGAGACTCAGCCTGCACTCGGTGGATCATTTTGCCTAAACTTTTATCTTTTGAGCGTTTCTCAGCAATAGTTGCGCTATTCAACTCTTGCTCTCGATGCAACTTATTAAAGCTTTGTAAACGACGGAGTTCTAGCTGGCCATTTTCAATGGCTTTTTGAACGGCACAGCCGGGCTCACTATTATGAGAACAATCACTAAAGCGGCATTTTTTAGCCAGGTTTATAATTTCGCTAAAAGTTTCATTCACACCTGTTTCACAATCAACCAACTGCAGTTCGCGCATTCCTGGTGTATCGATAAAAATACCGCCGGCGGGTAACCATTTTAGCGAACGCGCCGTAGTAGTATGTCGTCCTTTGCCATCGCTTTCTCTAATTTCAGCGGTTGCTTGAGCATTAATTCCCATCAAACCATTTATCAATGTTGACTTACCAACACCGGATGAACCTAACAAAGCTAAGGTTTTTCCAACTTTACAATATGGTTCTAGCTGCTTTAAATCATTTGAGTCTAATGCATTAATTGCATGCACAATTATCAGTGGATTTAGCTTTTGAACTTGCTCAACAGGCGTATCAATATCGGTGCACTGATCCGCTTTAGTAAGAATAATAATCGGCTCTACTTCAGCTTCTTTTGCTATTGCTAAATATCGTTCAATACGATTTAAACTGAAATCCGAGTTAAGAGAGCTAACAATAAAAAGTCGGTCCACGTTGGCAGCAATTAATTGACTATTTACTTTTGTTCCCGCAGCTTTTCGCTGAAACAAGGATTGTCTCTCCAATACTCTTACCAATCTATTATTGGTGTCATATAACACCCAATCACCAACACAAACAGGCACGTCGCTAGGTGTTGAGACTAAACTCAGCTGGCCTTTTTCCGTTAATAAAACATTACTGTTTCTATGCTGTTCAGAGATTCGACCTATCTGATACTGTTCAAACTCTTCAAGTGAAAGTTGTTGTTGAAAGTAAGGCCGCCAGCCCAGCTGATTTAAAGATGGAGTTGTTTCAGTGTTCATTTGCTTTCCGCAGTTAAAACTAAATGTTAATAAAAGGATGTTACAAAACTTAAAACTTAAAACTTAAAACCGACAAGTGTTAATGATGTGGCTTTATTGTTCGGATCAACAAATAATCCAAAAGTTAAAAATACGCAAGAAATAGCGTTCTAAAAAGTTAAATATTTATGACTATCAATTGAACAAGTCAGAACAAGTTAGCTGTCAATCTCAGTGATTACGATTTCATACAACTAGGAAGCGATTTAAAGCACCAAAATTTGAAGATTGAACTAATATAAATTGACTTAATTAATGAACACTTAAGCTGAATTTGATAGACTCTCGCGCCTAAAAATTCGCTCAAAAACGGAGTTGTCATGTTTAACCTGATCACGAAAAGTGATTCAAACGTAAAAAATGACGTGTTGTCTGGTATTACCGTTGCGCTTGCATTGGTTCCAGAAGCCGTCGCCTTTGCTTTCGTAGCAGGGGTAGACCCAATGGTTGGTTTATATGCCGCCTTTATGATGGGCCTTATTACTTCTGCAATTGGTGGCCGCCCAGGTATGATATCTGGTGCAACGGGCGCAATGGCAGTGGTTATGGTGGCACTTGTTGCCCAACATGGTGTTCAATACCTCTTTGCTGCGGTCATACTGGCCGGCATACTGCAAATACTGGCTGGGGTCTTTAAGCTAGGCAAATTCATTCGTCTAGTGCCATACCCAGTAATGCTCGGATTTGTAAACGGTCTAGCTATCGTTATCTTTCTTGCTCAAATGGGGCAGTTTAAAGTACTAGATGCTTTAGGTAACAGCGAGTGGATGTCAGGAACAGCTCTATACATCATGCTTGGCTTAGTTGTTTTAACAATGGCGATTATTCACTTCTTACCAAAAATCACTACAGCCGTGCCAGCGTCTTTAGTCGCTATCTTAACGGTGACGGGTATTGTTCATGGTATGGATTTAGACTCAAGAACGGTTATCGACTTTGTTCGTGACATGTTACCTGAAGCAGAAAAAGCCACAGCAACCTTAGCGGGTGAGTTGCCAAGTTTTGCTATTCCTATGGTTGAGTTTAATTTACAAACTCTGTACATCATTTTGCCTACAGCCATTATTTTGGCACTTGTTGGTTTAATTGAATCTTTGTTAACACTAACGTTAATTGACGAATTAACCGATACACGCGGTAGTTCAAACAAAGAATGTATTGGCCAAGGCGTTGCCAACGGCGTTAATGGTTTCTTCGGCGGTATGGGTGGTTGTGCCATGATTGGTCAGTCAATGATCAACATTAACTCTGGTGGACGCGGTCGTTTGTCAGGTATTACAGCTGCTATCGTTCTACTAGCGTTTATTCTCTTCTTAGCACCATGGATTGAAATGATCCCACTAGCAGCGTTAGTTGGTGTTATGTTCATGGTAGTAATAGGCACGTTTGAATGGGCTTCTTTACGAATTCTTAGAGGTGCTAACAAAGAAGACGGTTTTGTACTGTTATTAGTAACAGGCGTAACAGTTATTGCCGACTTAGCTATTGCGGTTATCGTAGGCGTGATTGTGTCTGCTTTAGTATTTGCTTGGAAACATGCATCTCACATAAGCGCTAAAACACGTATAGACGACGAAGGCTGGAAAGTGTACGAGCTAGACGGACCGCTATTCTTTGGTTCAGTTTCTTATTTCCGTAACTTATTTGATGTGGAAAATGACCCATCAGACGTTGTTATCGAATTTGAAGGTTCTCGCATTTGGGACAGCTCTGGTATTGATGCGCTTGATGGCTTAGCTGATAAATATCAGAAAGCGGGTAAGAAATTACATATCCGTCACATTAGCCCAGAGTGCCGTACGCTATTAGTTAAAGCACAAAAGTTTGTTGAAATTAACGTTAATGAAGATCCGCGCTACAAAATTGCCACGGATAAGCTAGACTAGTTAATGAAAAAAACTGCTCGGTCAGATTAAGGCATTAGCCAAAGTTTGATCTGAAACAAGTAAAATCCAAATCGTGTCATAGCGGTTTGGATTTTTTTTATCTGGCGTTTGTCACACTCGCGTTTTATCCGTATAATCCGCGCTCGTTTTATATCCAATTAATTTTTCCACAATGCTCCGGATTTACGATTCGGGGGGCAAAGAGGACCTTAGTATGTCGCAAGTAGTAGTCTGCGCAATGTATAAATTTGTGCGCTTAGAAAATTTCCAAGAATTACGTGAACCATTACAAACAGTAATGGAAAACAATGGCGTTAAAGGTACGCTGTTGTTAGCCGAAGAAGGTATTAACGGTACAGTAGCGGGCAACCGCGAAGGTATTGATACCGTATTAAACTGGTTACGTAACGATCCTCGTTTAGCCGATATCTCAAGCAAAGAAAGCTTTGATGCAGAAATGCCGTTTTATCGCTCTAAAGTAAAACTTAAAAAAGAAATTGTGACGATGGGCGTACAGGGCATTGACCCACGTGAAGTTGTTGGTACTTACGTTAAACCAAAAGACTGGAATGCATTAATTTCAGACCCTGACGTGGTATTGGTCGATACAAGAAATGATTATGAAGTTAAGATTGGTACCTTCGAAGGTGCGGTAAATCCAAATACTGAAACCTTCCGTGAATTCCCAGACTATGTTGCTAAAAACATGGATCCTAAAAAGCAGAAAAAAGTAGCCATGTTCTGTACTGGCGGTATTCGTTGTGAAAAATCAACTGCTTACATGAAAGAGCAAGGTTTTGAAGAAGTGTATCACCTTGAAGGCGGAATTCTTAAGTACCTAGAAGAAGTACCAAAAGAAGAAACCATGTGGGAAGGTGAGTGTTTTGTTTTTGACAATCGCGTAGCCGTTGATCACGACTTGAACAAAGGTCAGTATGACCAATGTCACGCTTGTCGTATGCCTATCACAGAAGACGAAATGAAGTCTGAGCAATACGAAAAAGGCATTAGCTGTCCACATTGTTTTGACAAAGTAACCGATGAGCAACGAGCTCGTTTTGCTGAGCGTCAAAAGCAAATTGACTTAGCTAAAGCCAGAGGCGAAGAACACATTGGTTCAGATGCAAAAGAAGCGATTGCAGCTCGCCAAGAAGAGAAGCGCCAGCAAAAAGAAGCAGCTCGCGCAGCTCAGAAGAAGTAGCTGACTTTCAGGGCTAGCTTAATAACATTAATAAAAAAGCGACCGATAAGGTCGCTTTTTTGTTCTTTCTTTCTTTTGTTATTTGTTTTTATTTGGAGTTTTTTACAAAAACAAATCCACGAGGTTGTTATAGTACCTTAAGCCTTTAGTTGTTGTTTTGTAGCAGTCACTATCCGTTTCCTCAAGTAGCCCTAGCTCTATCGCTTTGTTCAAGGTCGCCAGTTGCGTAGCTTTAGGCAAACCAGTGCGTTGCTCAAATTCTTCCATGCTGAATGCAGACTTCAAGCGTAAACGATTCATAAAATATTCAAAAGGCAAATCGTCGGCTTCGACTCGCCAAGACTTGTATGTATATGGCTTTGTGAAGTCCATATAACCTTTAGGGTGTTTTACTTTTTCAGTTCTAATTACTTTAATTTGTGCGCTTATTTGAGGTGCGGCTTGGGTTGACTCAACCCCGTCCGTTTGCACGGTGATTTTGCCATGCGCGCCACAACCAATTCCCAAATAATCACCGAACTTCCAGTAATTGAGGTTATGACGACATTGATGATCTGGTTTTGAGTAAGCTGAAATCTCATACTGCTCATAGCCAGCTTCGGTCAATAGTTCGTGACCATGTTGCTGAATGTCCCACAAGGTATCGTCTTCTGGTAAAACCGGAGGTTTAGAGTGAAAAAGAGTGTTTGGTTCAATGGTTAGTTGATACCAAGAAATATGAAAAGGATTTAACGCGATAGCCTGCTTAACGTCGGCTAAGGCTTGCTCTAATGACTGATTCGGTAATCCATGCATCAAGTCTAAATTAAAGGTCGATACTGAATCATGAGCAAAGCCAGCTGCCTTTAAGGCTTCTTCACTGTTGTGAATACGGCCTAATTGAACCAGCTTCTCGAGTTCAAAACTTTGCACGCCAATGGAAATACGATTGACACCGGCTTTGGCAAAGCCTTCAAATTTATTCGTTTCTAACGTACCTGGATTCGCTTCTAATGTAATTTCAATATCGTCAGCAAAGGGCACACGCTCTTCAATGCCTTTTAACAATGTCGCCATGGCCTGTTCTGATAACAAGCTTGGTGTGCCACCACCAAAAAAGATGGTACTAATTCTACGGCCCTGAACGTATTGTAAGTCAGCGGTTAAATCATCTAACAAATGCGCAACGTACTCAGTTTCTGGAATACCGCCTTTTAAAGCATGCGAGTTAAAATCGCAATAAGGACACTTTTGAACGCACCAAGGGATATGAACATACAAAGAAAGCGGCGGCAAGGCAGGTGTCGATAGTGATGTCGATATTGAAGTCGAAGGTAATGACAATTTAAATACCCAGCTCTTTAAATTTAGCAACAAGCTGTTTTAAAGCCTGGCCACGATGGCTAATAGAATGCTTTTCAGCAGGCGTCAATTGAGCGGCGCACTTGTCTAATTGTGGTTGATAAAATACCGGATCATACCCAAAACCGCTGTCACCTGAACGTTCCGTAGCAATTACGCCGTTCCAGTAACCCTCACAAATAATAGGGCAAGGATCGTCAGCGTGACGCATAAATACAATAACGCATACAAATCGAGCCTTACGTTCGCTTGCCGGTTTGCCTTCTAAGGCAGAAAGCAACTTATCAATGTTAGTGCCGTCTGTTGCGCCTTCGCCAGCAAATCTTGAAGAGTAAATACCCGGTGCGCCATTTAAAGCGGCTACTTCTAGGCCAGAGTCATCAGCAACACAAGGTAAACCTGTTACTTTTGCGGCGTGCCTTGCTTTAATAATCGCATTTTCGACAAATGTAGTGCCAGTTTCAGGAACCTCTTCAACGTTATAATGCTTTTGCGGTACAACATTAAAACCAAAAGGGCTTAAAATCTCTTTCAATTCATTTACTTTGCCTTGATTACCTGACGCAAGTAAAAGCTCTTTAATTAACTTTTCTGATACAACCGCATTTGACATAGGAGGAGTTCCTTTGGCCTAATTTAAACAATATGAAGGGTATTATACGCAAAAAAAAACGCTAAGTTCACAATAAACTCAGCGCTTTATATTTATGAAAGAATAGCTTTAAAGCCTATTCTTCATAAAAATGGGATTATGCGAAGTTTTTACCTGCAAAGTCCCAGTTTACTAGTGCCCAGAAACCTTTTAAGTATTCAGGACGAACGTTACGGTAGTCAATGTAGTAAGCGTGTTCCCAAAGGTCTACTGTCATAAGAGGTGTAACACCTGCTTCAGTAATTGGAGTGCCCGCGTTTGACGTGTTAACGATGTCTAAAGAACCGTCAGCTAGTTTAACTAACCAAGTCCAGCTAGAACCAAAGTTGTTAACCGCTTTGTCGTTAAATGCAGCTTGGAAATCTTCAAAAGAACCCCATTTTGCATTGATAGCGTCAGCAAGTGCACCAGTAGGAGCGCCACCGCCATTTGGACTCATAGAGTTCCAGTAGAAAGTGTGGTTCCAGATTTGAGCAGCGTTGTTGAATACACCACCTTCAGAAGTCTTAACGATGTCTTCTAAAGACTTACCTTCAAACTCAGTACCACCGATTAGGCCGTTCAACTTTACTACGTAAGTATTGTGGTGCTTACCGTGGTGAAAGTCTAAAGTCTCAGCTGAAATGTGTGGTTCTAATGCATCTTTTGCATAAGGTAGAGCTGGTAATTCGAATGCCATAATGGTTGTCTCCGTTGGCTTTGTTTATGTTTGCTGATAAGATTATAAAAGTTGAGTAATTTACTCAAGTATCGTTTTATATCTTTCATTTTATTTAATCATTAATAAATATGACTTAAAGTTTGTTTTTCAAGTCTAAAGTTATAAAACGACGCATTTTATTTTTAAGATCAGACATAAGTCTAGTCGTCGTGTAAAAATTTACCATAAAGAAGAGGTAGCAATGGAAACCATTGATAAAATTAAAAAACAAATCACAGAGAACCCAATTCTGATCTACATGAAAGGTAGCCCTAAATTGCCATCTTGTGGTTTTTCTTCTCAAGCCTCTCAAGCATTAATGCAAGTTGGCGAACCGTTTGCGTACGTTGATATCCTTCAAAACCCAGATATTCGTGCAGAACTTCCTGGTTATGCTGAATGGCCAACATTCCCACAATTATGGGTAGACGGCGAATTAGTTGGTGGTTGTGACATCATCATGGAGATGTTCCAAAAAGGTGAACTTCAACCACTAATTTCTGAAACAGCAGCAAAATACAAAACAGAAGACGATTCTGCAGAGTAAGCTAGCCAAGCTAGGTTGATAAAAACCAAGCTGTTAAAAGAAAGAATAAAGAATTAAAAGGCCTGAAAGGGCCTTTTTTCATTTTCGCTTAAATGGCTTAGAATTTGCTTTGTTCTTAACTTGAACTTAACTTGAGCTTAAGTTGTGATGTCTCAACCTTTTGTAGTGTAGGTGCATATTTAATATGAAAAGCCCAGTGTTTGTAATTACTCTGTTTATTTTAGCTATCTTATCTGGTTGTTCTGGCAGCGAATCAAGTGATCCCTCTGGAAACAATCTAGCAAGTGTAAACATAGGCTCCGACATAACGGTATTAGAGGGGCAAACATTTGCCTTAACGGCGTCAGTTTATCCTGAAACGGGCTCTGCAGTATGGACGCAAGTTCAAGGCCCAACCATTGAAGACTTTCCCGTTGATCCTGCGCTAGAAATTACACTTGTCGCACCAACCATCTACATCGACAGCGTAATCATCGTAAAAGTAACCTACACCACAGAAGATGGGCAACGTGTTGAAGACGAAATAAATATTTCAGTAACTAACGTAAACGAAGACCCAATTGCGCGTATCACCAATAATACCGACGCAGTGGCGCCATATGAAACATTTGAAGTTATTTCATTGTCGGCTGAAGATAGCAGTGACCCTGATGGTGAAATTCGCTATTACCAGTGGACTCAAATAGATGAAAATCCGTCCCTTCAATTATTATCACCCGCCACGTTAAGTGAAATCACATTTCAAGCGCCTTACGTTACTCAAATTACAAATTACAAATTTGAGTTGCAGGTGACCGACAACTACGGTTTGAGTGCTACCAATACAATAGATATCCAAATTGCAGCAGCAGAGGGCACGGTAGCCACAGCTGGACAAGATCAAATAGTTGATGAATTCACCAAAGTCATTTTAGATGCGTCAGACAGTGTATCTATCGACAATGTATTGTCGTGTGAGTGGGAACAGCTTACGGGTTTGAGTGTAAGCATAACCAATGCAGACCAATGTGTTGCTGAATTTTTTGCGCCAAACGTAGACTCCACGGAATTGTTAACCTTCCAAGTAACGGTCATCGACAATGCCAGTAATAGCGAATCAGACACCGTAAACATTACCGTTAACCCGTTGAACTTAGGTAGCTTACATGACTCAGGCGTTATTGAATGTTATGGCGCAACCGACGTAGTACCGTGCAACAACGTAGACTACCCAAATCAAGACGCCGACACTGGGCGAGACTCAGTAAGAGACGCTATAGATAAAAGCGGCTCAGGCGACAAAACCTTTGATTTTACAAAATTTGATATCAATGGCGATGAATTGCCAAGTGACTCTTTAGTATTTAGTTGCGTAAGAGACAACTTTACTGGCTTAGTATGGGAAGTAAAAGTAGATAACGCCAGCCCACAATATAGTGAGCTTCACGGTGTTGAAAACTATTACAGCATTGACGACACCTTGCCAGGACAAACAACTTGTTCAAATGTAGGCAGTTGTGGCAGCGAAACCTTTATTGAAGAGGTGAACGACTCTACCTTTTGTGGCGGCGCAAACTGGCGCTTGCCAACATACCTAGAATTGATCCAAATACTGGATTATGGCGAACTAGATCAGTCCAATCTATTTCCTACAGATTTTTTCCCGAACTCACCGGATGCGGCAACGTTAAACCACTTATTTTATTGGGTATCAGAAATTAATATTGAAGGCGAAAATGAATCATTGCAGTGGGTTATAGACCTCAGAACGGGAGATGACTCAGCAATCAGTGTTTCAAAAGGTGCGTACATTCGTTTAGTAAGAAACCCATGAAAATAATCGTTAAGATAGATTTGAAAAATAGGATCTCCGTTTTATGAAAAAACTTAAAGCGTCCATTATTGCTAGCTCAGTCATTATTAGCTCAATGCTTTTTTGCACAAACGCTGTTGCTCAAGAATGTCCTGGGACAAGCACAACCTCGCCAACTGATAACTTTATTACAGAAGACATTAGCCAAGAAATGGTGATTGACTCAACAACGGGTTTAGCATGGGCAAGGTGTGTTGTAGGCCAAACATGGAATGGCACAACAGAAACCTGCACAGGTGAAGCGTTAAGGTTGACCTGGCAAGAAGCGCTGCAAGCGTCGTCTAGTTATCAAGCTGGCAATTATGATGACTGGCGTGTGCCCAATATAAAAGAGCTGGTTTCAATTGTAGAGCGAGCCTGTGTTGACCCAGCGACAAACTTAACAATATTCAATAGTGCGCCAGCACAAAACTACTGGTCATCAACGCCAAATACAAACGCAACCAAAAAAGACGAAGCGTGGGCAATGGGTTTTTATAATGGCCGAATAGACAGCAACAATAAAAATAGTGATTTCTATGTACGAATGGTCAGGTACGCTGAATAACATTGATTTTATTTCGGCTTGCTCACAGACTAATCATCATGTCTAATTGCGTCTGATTTTCGCATCAATAAATGGTTGCCGTTTTGCCTACAAAAGTTTTATTTTTAACATTCATTTTATTATTAAGTTCTGTTTTTTCCTCTCAGGCACAGGCTGAACAGTGTCCTATTCGCCTTAAATTTGGTTTATTAATTTCCCCAGATCATATTCGCATAATGGAAATGGGCCGCACTCAAATGCAAATTAACAATGACGCTGAGTTATTTATAAGAGGCGAGTTAATTACGCTGACGGACCAAGAACGTTACATGTTGCAAGAGTTTAGTATGGGACTTCGCAAAGAGTTACCGGAAATTGTTGCCATTGCGATGGACAGTTTAGACATAGGCTTTGATGCGCTTAATAAAGTAATTAAAGGGTTTGCAGGAACCGATGCCGCCGCGGAAATTGAAGATCACTTTATGGAATTGCGATTTGGATTACTTAAACGTTTTGCTCGTAGTGGTGACAATTTTTACATCGCACCTCAAGGTTTAAATGAATTGGATGACTTTTTTACCGACAAATTGTCAGGTCAAATTTCTAACGTAGTTACCGACTCAATGCGCGTAATGCTTGGCGCAATGGGCGAAGCCTATCGTCAAAGTGAGGGACTAGTAGAAGGGCAAGTTTACGATGTTAACGAAAGCGTTGAAAAGCTAAGCGCCAGTGTTGAAAAGTCACTCGCTTTTAATGCCAATAGACTTGCAGGACAGGCCGCTAAGTTTTGTGAGCGTTTTGAAAGTTTAGACCGAACAGAAGCCAGACTGCAAAATCAGATACCTGAACTTAGAAAATATGATATTTTAGGTCGCCAATAAACAAACCATAGAAGTAGAACGTTACTCATGAGTGCAAATCAAGCGCCGTTAGACAAGCCTAATGGTCAAGGCTTTCGCCGCATTTTCAAAGCTACCTATTGTTCAATACTAGGATTCAAAGCTGCATTTAAGCATGAAGCTGCTTTTAGGCAGGAGTTACTACTGTTTGTTTTATTATCCCCACTTGCCTGGTTCATCTCAGAGTCTTTAATGGACTTTGTATCGCTAATAGTAGTGATGATTTTAGTTTTGATTGTTGAGCTCTTAAATTCAGCGATTGAAGCTGTTGTGGACCGAGTAGGTTTAGAACGTCACGAATTGTCAGGGCGAGCTAAAGATTTAGGTAGCGCCGCTGTAACTTTGTCACTGGTTATTGCCGGTATTGTTTGGATTGCACACATCATAAAGTAGTAAATATAAATGGATTTTTTTGATATAAAAAAGAACGGTTCGCTTAGCTATAAGTTTCTGTTAGTGAGCTTTGCCTTTAGCTTTTTACTGCTCATCGGTTTTACTGGTTTAGCAGGCTGGCCATCAAGTATTTGGGGTGGCATTTACGCTTCACTGACTCCGCTTTATTACTTCGTTATACTTTTGTTTATCACCACGTTACTGCAGCCACTGTTATGGTTTAAACAGACCATTTGGGTACTAGTGGCGGGCAAAACGTTAATTGATTTGGCACTTATCGCTGACTTTTTCTTATTCCGAGTTTACCGTTTTCACGGCGACTTAATGTTTTTTAATATGCTAATTAATGACTTTAAAGGCGTTGGCATTTCTATTGGAATGGTGTTGGCATCAATTGTGGTTGCCGCTTTAGTTTTTGCAATAAATGCCCTGGTTGTTATTTATTTAATAAAAAAAGCACCGCGGCTCAAGCCTTTAAAAGTTAATGGCATAATGTTTGGCTTGTTTTTAATAAGTCAGCTTATTCATATTGTTGGTTTTGAATATAAAGTGAATGCCGTTACTAAATACACGCCATATTTGCCATATTATGCACCTATTACATCAGGCAGCTTGATGGCAAAGCTACAAGCTAAATGGCCGTCGGTATTTCCAAAAATTAACCACGAAGAACAAGCCTTGTTATCCAACTTAGTAAATGACAGTAGTAAAGGTGGACTGTTCAAATACCCTAAATCTGAACTTCAGTGTCAGGTTGAACCCCGTGATAGATCTGCTGCTGGCTCTAAGAGTGATTCTGAGGTTGATTCTAGTAGTGATTCTAACGTTGATTCTAGTAGTGATTCTAAAGGTGGCTCTAAAAGTCAGTCTATGGGTGAGGTTGTTGGGCTTCGTCCAAACATCTTAATTTTTGTTGCAGAAAGTTGGCGACAGGATGCATTAAATGCAGATGTGACACCAAAAATACACGCCATAAGCGAACTGCCTAATAGCAGCCAGTTTAATAATCACCTTAGCGGCGGCAGCGTTACCGTCAATGGCATGTTTTCATTGCTTTATGGTCTAAACCCAACCTATCGCCCATTTGCAGAAAGTGCACCTATGGCCAACAGAAGTGCGTTTATAAAACAGTTAGAAAACTTAGGTTATGACATTGGTGTTTACACCTCGTCTAACTTAGAGCCATTCTCATTGCAAACCATGTTATTTGGCCAATTAGATGAGTCGCAATTTTTTAATCCAATGGATGCAGACGTTGACGTAAATGATGCCGTAGTAACGGAACGAGTTATTCAAGATATACGGGCAGGTAACAAATCAAACAAGCCATGGTTTAAACTCGTGTTTTTAACCTCGTCGCATCATGCTTATAACTATCCAAATCGTTTTGAAAAGTTTACACCGGTTGAACAAAACCCAGAGCGCTTTGTATTTAATCCTGGAATGGAACCGGGTCCGCTAGTTAATCGTTATAAAAACTCCGTGCACTACATTGATGACTTATTTGGTCAAATTTGGTCGAGCGTAGCGGAATCGCAATACGCTGAGAATACACTAACAGTGATCACGTCTGATCATGGCGAAGAGTTTGATGATAACAAAATTGGCTTTTGGGGACATGGCAATAACTTTAGTCGTGCCCAAGTTGCCGTACCTATGGTTATTCATCAAGGTGCAAAACTAAAGCAAGCATTGGTATCACAGGGTAAATCATTAATTAAATCAACAAATCAGCTAACTGGTCATGTAGATTTAGTGCCGACTATTATGGCGGATGTTTTGGCTTGTAAAAATCCAGTAAGTGATTACGCAAGTGGCTTTTCATTGTTTAATGAAAGGCCAGACCGAGACGGCTTAGTGGTGGCGAGCTACATTGATACCGCTTATATAATGGACAACTCCGTGTTTTCCACAAACTTGGCGTTGGGTAACTATAACTTTAACGACATGAACAAAAGCGCAAGCGAAGTAAACTTTCAAAAGTTGAATAAATTAAAAATACAATCCACGTCAATGCTCAATCGATAAACAGTTTGTCTCATATTTATGCAATGTACCGCTATAGCCTTGCAACCTAGCGTTGATGACTGTATAAATCTTGAGGTTAAATTTTTAATATAAAAATAATATATAAATATTATAAAAATAAAAAAGGGTAAATTATGAATAAATCTGCATCAGCAGGGGAGATGTTAGGCCATCCTAAGGGCCTCTTCCTGCTATTCGGAACGGAAATGTGGGAGCGCATGAGTTACTACGGTATGCGTGGTATCTTCGTCCTTTATTTATCAAGCCTTGCAACTGCAACCGCAATGGGTTGGGACATGGCTTACTTTGGTATTGATGCGGCGGCCGCTGGCGCTGACGATTTATACCAAACTGAACTTCAAAAGAAAGCACTAGGTATTCTTGGTACTTATGCGATGTTAGTTTATGTAACACCAGTACTTGGTGGTTGGATGGCTGACAACGTTTGGGGTCAACGTAAATCTATTATCTTTGGCGGCATCGTAATGATGTTTGGTCAATTCGCTTTAGGTACTCCACACGAGTACATTGCTGGCATGGAACAAACATTCCTATGGTTAGGCCTAGCGCTTCTTATTGTTGGTAACGGTTTCTTCAAACCTAATATCTCTACCATGGTTGGTGATTTGTATGTTGAAGGCGACAAACGTCGTGACGCAGCATTTACTATCTTCTACATGGGTATCAATACTGGTTCTATCTTAGGTTACTTTGTTGTTGGTACAGTTGGTGAGAAATTTGACTATCAATACGGCTTCTTAGTAGCGGGTGTTGGTATGTTACTAGGTGTGTTACTTCAGTTAGCTCTATCTAACAAATACCTTGGTAACGTTGGTGTTGAGCCATCTGCAAAACAAACTTCTGGTAAAGATGCCGTTGCAAACAAACCATTAACACCTGAAGAGCGTGACCGCGTTAAAGTAATTTTAATCATGTCATTCTTCACTATCATTTTCTGGGCAGGCTTTGAGCAAGCTGCTGGTTCAATGAACTTATTCGCAAAATACAAAACTGACCTAGTATTCTTTGGTTGGGAAATGCCTGCGTCATGGTTACAGTCTGTTAACCCAATTTTCATTATCATTATGGCACCAATGTTTGCTGCTATGTGGTTAAAAATGGGAGCTGCAGAGCCTAACTCGCCTAAGAAATTTGCCTTGGGTATGTTCTTCTTAGGTCTCGGCTTTATCTCAATGGTAGGTGCAGCACTTCAAATTGGTGACGACGCCAACATGAAAGCACACGTTATCTGGTTAGTAATGGCGTACATCTTCCACACAATGGGTGAACTTTGTTTATCGCCAATCGGCCTATCAATGGTTTCTCGTTTAGCACCACTTAAATATACTTCATTACTAATGGGTATGTGGTTCTTGTTCTCTGGTTTAGGTAACTATGCTGCAGCGGCTATTGGTCAGTTAGTTGGTGACGCTGGTCCACTATCTACATTTGGTGGCGTTGCGGTTATGGCGTTCTTAGGCGGCATTTGCTTATGGTTATTAAGCGACAAGCTTGTAGACTGGATGCACGGCGCAGAAGATTTCCAATCAGCGGATGACCTAGAGTCTAAGCTAGAAGAAGAAATGTCTGTTGTTGGTGACCATGAAGGTACACAAGAGAAACACATCTAATTTTAAGGTGTGAAGGTAGCAGAGTAATCATTGTTCCTGCTACCGAGTTAATTTAAAGAAAAACCAGCTTCGGCTGGTTTTTTGTTATTTAGGCAGTGTGTTTTACAAAGCGGTTAAAATCAAAGCAGGAGACCATAAGAGCGAACAAAACTAATGCATCTAATAATCACATGCTGTATTATTCAACGTCGATTTTAAGGTGAAGGACTACGCATGAATGACTTCACCGCACATGCTTAAATAGTTCGGTTGAGGAAATTTTTATGTATAAGGCCTTTTCTAAAGGGTTCGCTTCTTTATTTTGCAGTAAACGTTTTTGCAGTAAACGCACGTTAAAAACAACGACTGCGGCCGCATTATTAACAACAATGTTGTCTTCTGCTGCTTTTATTTCCCCAAGCGCAACTGCGCAAATTACCACCACGCCATCGGCTGCCCAAATAGAACAGTTTAAAAAACTGCCTAAGTCACAGCAGGAAGCATTAGCCAAACAGTTTGGCATTGACATCAACAGCTTTGGAAATCTTGGTGGCAACCAAAACAATCAGCAAACTCAACCTGCTCCTGAACAGCAATACGTTAATGACACCGGCAGCGATGCATTTGGTGCTGCTTTACTAAAAGAATCGAAAAAAGTAGATAAAAACAACCTTAACGAATTAAAACCTTTTGGTTACGACATGTTTAAAGACATGCAAACGTCCTTCATACCGGGTGAAAGCACTGCCGTACCAGCGGATTATATTGTAGGCCCTGGTGATTCATTAGAAATTGCGTTATATGGCAAAGAGTCATCAACGGAACAAGTGACTATTGATAATGAAGGTAAAATTACTTTTGCTGAACTGCAGCCTCTAACGGTAGCAGGTTTAACTTATCAAGAAGTAAAGCAACGTATTGCTGATGTAATTGAAGTAAGCATGATAGGTATTAAGTCATCGGTTTCTATTGCTGGCTTACGCTCAATTCAAGTTTATGTGGTTGGTGATGTACAAAAGCCAGGTGCTTATCAATTATCAAGCTTGTCTACCATGACCAACGCCATTTTTATTAGTGGTGGTCCAACGGAAGTCGGTTCACTTCGTGATATTCAACTTAAACGAGCAGGCAAGCACGTTTCAACCTTAGATTTATACAAATTGTTTACACAAGGCGATGTTACTTCAGATCAGCGTTTACAACAGGGTGATGTGGTATTTGTAAACTCAGTACAATCACAAGTAAAAATATACGGTGAAGTTAGACGCCCAGCTATTTATGAAGTAAAAAGCTCAGACGATATTCGCAGCGCAATAAAACTAGCTGGCGGGTTAACCTCGCTGGCCTATCCTAAAAATGTATTGGTTACCACGTTAGATGAAAACTACCAACGTGCCGTTAAGCGCATTGATTTAACTGATAAGCGCAAGCAGCAAGCAAACAATCGCCACGCACTAAAAGCGGGCGATGTAGTGCGCGTATTACCAATTTCACAACAGTTCAGCAAAGTGGTTCATGTAGGTGGTGCTGTATCTAGACCAAGCAGCCATGGGTTTTACGAAGGCATGAGCTTAAGTGATCTTATAAGCAGCGCTGATGATTTAACACAGTCAACCGATATGAGTTACGCACTGGTAGTATCTGAAGATGAAACTGGCAGTATTAGTATTCAACACTTTGCACCTAAAGCAGTTCTTTCTGGCTCTCAAATTGATTTAAACGCCAATGATTTAGTCTTGTTTTTTAATCGTTACGACGAAGCAGAGTTTTTAGTTAACAACCTAAATAGTGATAAAAATACTCAGGCTAAGCTTAGAGAAGTTAAAAACCTGTCGACTAATGAAAAGATTAACTTGGCCAACGAAACAAGCTCACAATCAATTGATGCCTTTAAAAAGCAGTGGTTAGCTAAGCGTAAAGAAGTCATTACAGAAAACGAAGGCTTTAATTATATTTACGAATTAAAAACGGGCGATTTTCAAGCACAACAAGAAGCGTTACTAAAAACCAAAACATTAACAAGGCAAGAACTTGTTTTGCCTATTATTAAGCTGATTGAGGCAAACGTTTTACCGGGCCAATATGTACCAACCGCTGAAATTAACGGTCAGGTAAACTTCCCTGGGGTTTATCCAATTTCAAAAAATGCGACGGTGTTAGAACTAGTCGCTGCTGCTGGTGGCGTGCAAGAGTCAGCTAATTTAGAAATAGGTGAAATCTCTAGAACACAGTTTAATTCTACTGACTCTGAAAAAACACATATTCGCTTTTCACTTAAAAACGCACTAAACGGCGACAACTCTCAAAACCTTCAAGTGACACCAAAAGACGTGGTTAACGTATTCCAGCAAGCTAATTGGCAAAAAGAATCAAAAATCACCTTGACGGGTGAAGTGGTATTCCCTGGTACTTATACTATTCGTGAAGGTGAAGGCCTAGCAGACGTTATTAAACGTGCAGGCGGCTTAACTAAATTTGCGTCGCCGGACGCGGCATTTTTCACTCGTGAATCACTTAAAGAGTTAGAGCAAAAGCAAGCTCGCGACTTAGCGCGCAACTTGAGCAAAGAGTTAGCCTTTAAGTCTATCTCGTCTTCTTATGCAAACATTGCCGTAGGTGAAGTTCAAACCCTGGTAGACCAACTTACTACAGTAGAAGGTGTTGGACGTTTAGTAATTGACTTAGACAAAGTCATAGACACTTCTAATCAATATGACATTCAGCTTGAGAACGGTGACAGTTTAATGGTGCCTACGTACCGCCGTGAAGTAAACGTTATTGGCGAAGTGCAGGTAGCGACGTCTCATATTTATAATGACAACTGGAAGTTAGATGACTATTTACGCTCAAGTGGTGGCTTTCGTCAGCAAGCTGATGGCGATAGAGTTTACATTATCCGCGCCAATGGCCTAGTGGACATCCCTGACTATTCTTGGTTGGGTGGTAACGATACTGTGGTTCATCCTGGTGATACAGTAGTGGTGCCGTTAGATGCAAACTATACCGACAAGCTAACCTTATGGGAAAAATCGACGTCTATTTTCTATCAGTTAACCGTAGGTTTAGCCGCTTTAGGGCGTTTGTAATCTAATTTAAAATAAGCACGGTTAGGACAAGGGATTAATGCAATGAAATATTTAGTAACAGGTGCCGCTGGTTTTATTGGTTTTCATGTTGTCCGAGCATTGGCTAATCAAGGTCATGAAATTATTGGCCTTGATAATCTTAATGCCTATTACGACCCTGCTTTAAAGTTAGCAAGACTAAAAGAGCTTGCGCCAATTCAAGAGTTTTCTTTTGTTAAATTAGACCTAGCTGACCGTGAGGGTATGGCAACTCTATTTGCAGAGCATCAATTTGATATTGTTATCCACTTGGCGGCCCAAGCTGGGGTTCGTTATTCAATAGACAACCCAATGGCATACGCTGATGCTAACTTAGTAGGTCATCTAACGGTGTTAGAAGGGTGCAGGCAAACTAAGGTTAAGCATCTTGTTTATGCATCTTCTAGTTCTGTGTATGGCTTAAATACTAAAACCCCTTTTAGCTGCGATGACAGTGTAGATCATCCTATTTCCTTATACGCCGCCACCAAAAAAGCCAACGAGTTAATGAGCCATACTTATTCTCATTTGTATAACTTGCCAACCTCAGGTTTACGCTTTTTTACTGTGTATGGTCCATGGGGCCGTCCGGATATGGCACCATTCAAATTTACAAAAAAAATTATCGACGGCGAGTCCATCGATATATACAACAATGGCAACTTAAGCCGCGATTTCACTTATATTGATGACATCGTTGAAGGCATAATCAGAGTTGCAGGTAAAATACCGAGCTCAACTGAAAACTGGACGCCAGAAAGTGGCAGTGTAAAAAACAGCTCTGCACCTTATTGTTTGTACAATATTGGTAATGGTAATCCGGTTCAGCTATTAGATTTTGTACAAACTATTGAAACGGCTATCGGTATTACCGCCACAAAAAATATGAAACCAATGCAACCAGGCGATGTATACAAAACCTGGGCGGATACCGCAGACTTATTTGAAGCGGTAGATTATAAACCAAGCGTTGATTTAACCACAGGTGTCACTAAGTTTGTGGCTTGGTATAAATCATTTTATGGAGTAGGGAAGTAATGGCTAAAAAATACAATATTGCAATTGCCGGCACTGGTTACGTTGGCTTATCTAATGCGATGCTATTAGCGCAGCATAATAATGTAACTGCGGTTGACATAATTGCCGAAAAAGTAGAATTACTAAATAATAAAAAATCCACCATAGTTGATGCCGAAATCAGTGATTTTTTAGCTAATAAGCCACTTTCTTTTTCTGCTACTTTAGATGCAGAAACAGCATACAAAAATGCAGACTTTGTGGTGATAGCCACACCAACGGATTACGACGTAGAAACTAACTATTTTAATACGTCATCGGTGGAAGCTGTAATCAAACAAGTAATGGCCATTAACCCTAATGCCGTCATGGTAATAAAATCTACGGTTCCGGTAGGCTACACTTCACAAATTAGTGAAGAACTTAACTGCGACAATATTTTATTTTCTCCGGAATTTTTACGTGAAGGTAAAGCCTTACATGACAATTTATACCCAAGCCGCGTTATCGTTGGTGAGCAATCAGAAAGAGCCAAAGTATTTGCAGGCTTGTTAGAGCAAGGTGCTATAAAACAAGATATCGATGTTTTATTTACTGATTCCACGGAAGCGGAAGCCATTAAGTTATTTTCAAATACTTACTTAGCCATGCGTGTTGCTTATTTTAACGAGCTAGACAGCTACGCAGAAATCAATGGATTAGATACCAAACAAATTATCCAAGGGGTGAGTTTAGACCCTCGTATTGGCGATCACTATAATAATCCATCTTTTGGTTATGGTGGCTATTGCTTGCCTAAAGATACTAAGCAATTGTTAGCCAATTTTAATGCCGTACCTCAAAACCTAATACGCGCCATTGTTGATGCCAATACTACCCGTAAAGATTTTATTGCCGACGCCATCATTCGACGCAATCCGAAGCGTGTTGGCATGTACCGTTTAATCATGAAAACCGGGTCAGACAACTTTAGAGCTTCAGCAATCCAAGGCATTATGAAACGCATAAAAGCCAAAGGCATTGAAGTAGTTGTATACGAGCCTGTTTTAGAAGAAGACGAGTTTTATCGTTCACGTGTAGTGAAAAATTTGAACGAGTTTAAGCAGAAGTGTGACGTGATTGTTGCAAATCGCATGGTAGATGAGTTGTTAGATATTGCAGACAAGGTTTACACTCGTGATTTATTTGGGAGTGATTAATGAATAAGCAAACAGTACTAGTAACGGGAGGCGCCGGTTACATAGGCTCCCATACTATAGTAGAATTATTG
Organism: Psychrosphaera haliotis; assembly: GCF_039523615.1. NCBI lineage: Bacteria > Pseudomonadati > Pseudomonadota > Gammaproteobacteria > Alteromonadales > Pseudoalteromonadaceae > Psychrosphaera > Psychrosphaera haliotis. Next base: position 52,105 of record NZ_BAAAFQ010000005.1, read on the forward strand.
TCAGACAATAAAACAGACTACCAAGTTGTTGTTATTGATAACTTGTGCAATTCCTCAATAGAAAGTTTAGCGCGAGTGAAAGAGATTACAGGGAAGGGTTTTCATTTTTACGAAGGTGACATTCGAGACCGCACATTGCTGCAGCAAGTTTTCACTGAGCATAACAACATTAAGTCAGTTATTCACTTTGCTGCATTAAAAGCGGTAGGTGAATCTACTCAAATCCCCCTAACTTATTATCAAAACAACGTTACTGGTACGCTGGTACTATTAGAAGAGCTGGAGAAAGCGGGCATACGTCAGTTTGTTTTTAGTTCATCGGCAACGGTTTATGGTGATCCCGCTTCGGTTCCCATTACTGAAGATTTTCCAACATCGGCAACCAACCCTTATGGGCAAAGCAAGCTAATGATGGAGCACATCCTTCAAGACTTAGCAGCGTCTAATAATAAATGGAGCGTATCCATATTACGCTACTTTAATCCTATAGGCGCACATGCTTCTGGATTAATAGGTGAGGACCCTAAAGGGATACCAAATAACTTAATGCCGTTTATCGCTAAGGTAGCAGCGGGTGAGTTAGAAAAGCTGAGTGTATTTGGCAATGACTATAATACGCCAGATGGTACTGGCGTTCGTGACTATATTCACGTAGTTGACTTGGCTAAAGGCCACTTAAAGGCCCTAGAAAAAATTAATAATGGTAATGGTGTTTTAATTCATAACTTGGGCACCGGCCAAGGTTATTCAGTGTTGGAAATGGTTAAAACATTTGAACAAGAAACCGGCCAAAAAGTACCTTATGAAATAGTAGCACGACGACGAGGTGATATTGCCGAGTGTTGGGCAAATCCAGAAAAGTCTGAGAAAGAACTTGGCTGGAAAGCGGAGTTTGGAATGAAAGAAATGCTAAGAGATACTTGGCGTTGGCAAAGTAAAAACCCAAGTGGTTATAATTAATTAGGTAGGAAATACGATGTCAAAAGACACCGATTTTGATTCAAATAAAAAAGCTGAAAGTTCATTGGATGAAGCAAAACAGCTAACGGCGGCTCAAAGGTTGGAACGAATTGAAAACGCACTAATATACAGTAGTCAGTGCACGGTAGCTTATGGGAACTACGAGACTGACGAAGATGAAATTGACTTGGGCCGTCTACTCTCAATTATTTGGAATGGCAAGTTTAAAATTATTGCTATTGCACTACTAATTGCAATTTTTGGTTTGTTATATGCTTTATCGCTACCGAATATCTATACGTCAACATTAAAGCTAGTGCCTGCTCAACAGGAAAGTGAAGGTGGTTTGTCTTCGCTTGCTGCTAAGTATGGTGGACTAGCATCGATGGCGGGTATAAATCTAGGTGGTGGCGATTCAGGTAACAATATTGAACACGCAGTAGAGTTGATGAATAGTTGGCCGTATGTAGAAACGTTTGTTGAAAAGTATAATTTAAAAACCACCTTCATGGCTGCTAACGGTTGGGATGCATCTACTAATCAGTTGAAGTTTGATATTAATAAGTTTGATAAAGATAAAAATCAGTGGGTGCAGGACTCAGGATTATTTTCTTCTGATTTAGAGTCGTTGGAGCCAACGAGCTTTGAAACTTATAAAGCTATCAAAAAAGATTTTTTTTCTATTAGTTTTGATGATGAACTCGGTATTTTTAATATATCAGTAAATCACTTTTCTCCATATGTTGCATATGAAATGGCAAATAAACTAAAAAACGATATTAATGAATACTTTAGAGCACAAGATAAAAAACAAGCGCTCGATAGTATAAGTTTTATCGAAGATAAGATTAACTCTACAGCAAATTCTCAAATGCGCGAAGTGTTTTACAACATGATAGAGTCGCACACACAAAAAATCATGATGACTGAAATAAGCGATGAATATTTGCTTAAAACACTGATACCAGCAAAAGTTTCAGAGCCTAAAGAAAAGTCCAAACCCAAACGCGCGATTATAGTAATAGTCAGTTTTATTCTAGGCGGTATGCTTGGGGCTTTATTAGTTTTAATCTCAGCATTTAGAAATTCAAAAGAAGTTTAAAATGAAAAAAATATTAACGGTATTCGGAACTCGCCCTGAAGCTATTAAAATGGCTCCGCTAGTAAAGGCATTAGAGTCGGACTCCCGAATAGAAGCTAAAGTTTGTGTGACAGCACAACATAGAGAGATGTTAGACCAGGTATTAGCGTTGTTTGATATCGTGCCTGATTACGACTTGAATTTAATGAAAGCAGGTCAAACGTTACCGGAAGTAACAAGCCGAATCTTATTGGAGTTAACTCCAGTACTTCAAGAGTTTAAGCCTGATGTTGTATTAGTTCATGGCGATACAGCAACTACGTTTGCTGCTAGTTTAGCATCATATTATGAGCAAATATCAGTTGGTCATGTTGAAGCAGGTCTACGAACGGGCGATATTTATTCGCCTTGGCCTGAAGAGGCAAACCGGAAATTAACCGGTGCAATAACGAAATACCACTTTGCCCCAACGGAAACCTCCAAACAAAACCTGTTAAAAGAAAACTTTGACTCTAGCAACATCTTTGTAACAGGTAATACTGTGATTGATGCTTTGTTAATGGTTAAAGAAAAGGTCGAAATTGATTCAAGACTGAAGCTATCTATGGAAAAAAACTTTGGTTTTTTGAATAATAACAAACGTTTGGTACTTGTTACAGGCCACAGAAGAGAAAGCTTTGGTGGCGGTTTTGAACGAATTTGTGAGTCTATTAGCAAACTTGCGTTGCAGTACCCTGATGTTATGTTTTGTTATCCTGTTCATTTAAATCCAAAGGTACAAGAGCCTGTAAATCGACTGCTAGCTAATTTAAACAATGTTTATTTGATTGAACCGCAACAGTATTTGCCGTTTGTTTATTTAATGAATCGCTCAAGCATAATCCTAACCGACTCTGGTGGCATTCAAGAGGAAGCGCCAAGTTTAGGTAAGCCAGTATTAGTCATGCGTGATACAACAGAGCGACCAGAAGCAGTTGAAGCTGGCACCGTGAAATTAGTCGGAACAGGTGTAGAAAAAATTACCTCTGAAGTATCTAGTTTGTTAAACAACGCTAATTCTTACCAAGAAATGAGCTTTGCCCACAACCCTTATGGTGACGGTCAAGCTTGTCAAAGAATTTGTGACATATTAGCTAAATAAGCTCATCACAAAGTTAATAAATATATTTATAAAGGAAATGCCAGTGTCTTTTGAAACGGTATCAGTTATCGGTTTAGGTTATATCGGTTTGCCAACCGCAGCCATGTTTGCATCACGTAGGAAAAAAGTAATAGGTGTTGATGTTAACTCACACGCGGTAGATACCATTAACCGTGGAGAGATTCATATTGTAGAACCTGAATTAGATATGGTCGTTCATGCTGCCGTTACGGAAGGTTATTTAAAAGCAACATTAACACCAGAACCAGCAGATGCCTTTTTAATTGCAGTGCCCACACCTTTTAAAGCCAACAATAGTGAAATTCCAGAGCCAGATCTTTGTTATATTGAGGCGGCTGCTAAGTCTATAGCGCCGGTTCTAAAAAAAGGTGATTTAGTTATTTTAGAGTCGACTTCTCCAGTAGGCGCAACAGAAAAAATGTCTGGATGGCTAAAAGAATCAAGAACAGATCTTTCATTTCCGCAAGATGATAGTGTAAACCCAGATATTAATGTAGCACACTGTCCTGAACGAGTTTTACCTGGGCATGTTGTTCGTGAATTGGTTGAGAATGACCGGGTTATAGGCGGAATGACACCTAAGTGTTCGGAACGCTCAATAGAGTTGTACAAAACATTTGTTGAAGGTGAATGTGTTGTTACTAATGCAAGAACTGCAGAAATGGCAAAGCTTACAGAAAACTCTTGTCGTGACGTACAGATAGCCTTTGCAAATGAGCTATCTATTATTTGCGACAAGTTAGACATTGACGTATGGGAATTGATATCACTAGCTAATCGTCATCCACGCATTAATATTCTACAGCCTGGCCCGGGAGTTGGAGGCCATTGCATAGCAGTTGATCCATGGTTTATTGTAAGCGAAACACCAGAGGAGGCTCAGCTGATTCATACAGCTCGTAAAGTTAATGACATGAAGCCTGAATGGGTAATTAACAAGGTGAAATTAGCGATTGCAGACTTCTTGATTGCCAACCCAGAGAAAACAGCAAAAGATGTTACGATAGCATGTTATGGCCTGACGTTTAAGCCAGATATTGATGATCTTAGAGAAAGCCCTGCTTTGAGCATTGCAAAACGTATATTAAAAATAAACAAAGGTAAAACTATTGCTGTAGAACCCAATATAGGAAAAGTTATAACTGAAGGTTTGGTGTTATTAAGTATTGAAGAAGCAAAATCGGAAGCTGACTTATCCGTGATTTTGGTCAAGCACAAAGAGTTCTACTCTATAGGGTTTGATAAATTGTATGTAGTTGACACTGTAGGCATTTTAAAAGACAAGGTAAGTTAGTGTCAAAAGGACTAATTTATGGAATTGCATTGTTTTTGTTTGCAATTATACCTTTATTTGATTTTATAAATGTGTACGGCGCAGGTGGACGTTACTCAATATTTATTCGGGCAGTCTTTTTGTTTGTTGTGCTTTTGGGGGCTTTAAAAACGAAAGAGAATATCCAGATTATTTTCACTGCTATTTTAGCTATTTTATTTGGAACTTTTATTTCGTTCTTTAATCTTTTGACTGGAACTATCAGCGAGGTGGAGTTTAGTGAAAATATTATTTTTTTAATAAAAATATTTTCACTGCCAATCTATTGTTGTTTTTTTTCTAGCCTTAGTCTCCATCGTAAGATGAAAGTATACAAAGTAAGCATGGTTGTTATTTTCTGTTACGTTAGTGCCGTTATAATCGGTGCAGTGTTTTCCATCGAGTACTTAAGCAACTATGGGGAAACCGAGCGATTTGGCTTTAAAGGTATAATATCCGCTGGAAATGAAACTGCTAGCTTTTTTTTGATTGCATTATTCTGGGCTTGTACGGTTCATTTAAAAAAACAAAGCTTAATATCTCTTTTTTTTCTATGTTTAGTAATTGTAGGAAGCCTTATGACTGGAACTAAGTCGGCGATATTAATGAATGTTATACTATTAACTGCGATTGCCTATAAACGGTTTGGGTTAAAAGCTTTTGTTTTTCATGCTCCCGCTTTCCTCAGTGTATTTTTTATTAGTATTTATATTTTCTATTTAAACCTTTCTCCATTAGCATTATTAGTAGATGGTAGTATCGCATATTTCAAATTTCAACTTTCAAATAGCGCCAGCGGGAATTGGCTTACATTGTTGTTGTCAGGAAGAGATTATAAGTTAGAGCAGGTATGGAGCGGTTTTATTGCTCAGCATCCGCAAAGTTTGATTTTAGGAGGCTACCCTTTTGGTAGGTATAGTGTGGAAATGGATTTTTTTGACCTCATATTCACTGCTGGTGGGGTGTTAACCAGTATTTATTGTGTTTTAGTTTTTGAGGTGTTGAGAAAAAATCAATTTTTAAAGAAAGGTCCGAATAGGCCGATAAACGTTTCATTTTTGTTAGCAATTTTTGTTGTTTCATTTTTTGGTGGGCATTTTCTATACTCTGGGGTGGGTGTGATTTTTTTAGCGTTGTTTTTTACGGTATTAAATAGAAATGAATGCTAAGTTTTTAGCTCTTATAGCTACAGGGATGCCAGGTTTGCATAAGCTGCTTTCTTTAGTAGCAGCAACGGCCGTTTGGGGTAGCGTTGGCGGCGGTGTTTATGCTGTAGAGTTTGCGCTTATTTATTTTCTGTGTATTTTTTCATCATCAGGCATTAATGCATTAATATTAAAAGAAGTGCCGGCTAATAAAACTGAAAAACGAATTGAAATACTATGTACTGCAATATTAAGTTCTCTAGGTATCTCTTTTTTGACATTGGTTATTTGGTTGATTGCTGCACATATGTTTCCTTTGCTTAATAGTGATTATAAATTTGGTGTTATTTTATTTGTAATGTCAATTTCTGTTTATCAACAGATAAGGATGTTTCTTTTAGCAACTAAATGCTATTACAGGCTTATAGCATTTGATACGCTGCTATTACTTAACTTCGTTTTACCAATATTTATATTTACAATAGAAAAATATTTTCTTTTTGCGCCTTTGGGTAGCGTATTAATTATTGGAGGATATTTTGTAATATTTGAACTGTATAAAAACTCCCGGATAGACATTCCAATGTTTTTGAATGGCACAGTGGCACTCTATACGTTTAATATATTGGTCAGTACAGGGATTATAGCGATTTTCCCTAAAGTTATTGACTTTTATTGGGGGGTGGAAAATGCAAATAAGGTTGCTATGTTGATGTCTGTTTTTGGGTTTTTTACATTGTTTTCTAGAGGGTTGAGCAACTACTATTCTCCCGATTTATCTAATGCGATTAATTCAAAGGGAAATACAAAGATTATTCTTGAGAAGTTTAGAAACGTGGTGAAGATTGTATTCTTAATTTCTGGAGTATTTTCAATCATAGTGATTACTAGTTTAGTTTACCTAAATCTAGGTGCAGTTAACCCGTTCGTATCAAATAACTTTCTGCTACTAGGAGTGTTTCTTTTTACGTTAGCCCCATCGTTTTCTGTTCCAGAGGGGCTTTTGCTTTTCTTTGCTTCAAAGCAAAAATACAACGTATCTTCGAATATGGCATACTCGTTATTTTTTGTTGTACTTTCTGTGTTAATTAGCAGAAAAGTAGGTGTTACAATGGAATGGTACATTCTAGTTCTTTCTCTTGCTAGTTTTGCGAGAGTCGTTTATTTACGTCAAAAGGTAAAAGGTTTTTATAAATATGCAAGCAGTAATAATAACTAGTCTTATAGATTTTGAGAAGCTCGAAAGTCAATGGGCCGACATTTCTGGGGAGACATCTGTATTTTCAGAGTATGTCTGGCTCAAGTCTCAATGGGAAAGCGGTTGTTTAGACGTGAGATTGATTTGCATATTTGATGGTGAGGCTCTAATTGGAGCTCTTCCTCTTCAGGTTGTGGAATATAGATTTCTTTGGAAGAGAATTAAGGTGTTGACGGCCCTAAACAATAAGTATTCTGATTATGTGGACGTAATTATTAGTGGCGGTGTAAGTCGTGTTAAAGTAATTGCGAAAATTTCGAAATCTATTTCACAACTATATAATGAAGTGGATTTTGTGAAGATCGATAACCTATCTAGCGGTGAGCGTAACTGTAGGTTGTTGTTAAGGCACCTTAAAGATATGCAGGGGTATAAGTTATACTATCAAAATGTAACAACCCCTCGACTTAAATTTGATAATTTCAGTGAGATACCAAACAAGCAGGCCAAAGATGTTGAGCGTAGGTTGAAAAAACTTAAGAAAAATCATGTGATTAAGTTTAATCATCAAGACGGTGTTAAAGGTTTAGGTGGGCAGTGGTTTAAGTTAGTGGAATTCCACAAGAATAAGTTTCCAAATATTGGCTTTAATACCCCCAAGCAACAAAGTTTCTATAGGAAATTATTTGAAAACGGTTTTGAGCAGTTTGTTGAGTTTTCATATATGGAAATTGATGGAAAGGTCGTAGCCTGCCACTTTGGTTTTAAGAAAAACTCAAAAGTATATTATTATATCCCTAGCTTTGACAAAGAGTACCAAAAACACTCAGTTGGTATGATGTTACTATTTAGCATTGTGGAACATTATAAGTCACTTGGTTTCAATGAGTTTGACATGTTACGGGGCGCAGAGGCTTACAAGCGTTATTTCTTGACAGACGAGTACTTAAATATGTCTTTCTGTGCGACAAATAAAGGGTTATTAAAGCGAGTTCTATTACTGTGTTTTTCTTTGTTCAAAAATAGGCCGTTTAAAAATGAGGCTTAAAATTTTAAAAAAACTCTTTTATCGTATTAGAAAGAGATTGAATTCCAATGTTTGTCTCGAGATTTTTGAGATTGAAGGTGGTAAATCGGAGGTTTTATTACCAAACGGCTTAAATGCTAAGGTTGTTAGCACACAATCGGAGTTACAAAGCCTTCAGCTTAAAAATTGTTACTGTTTGGGTATCGTCGAAAAAGAAATTGAAAAAGGGAGTCAAATCTTACTGTTTGTTGAAAATAGCATAATTGTACATTTTTCTTGTTTTACAAATAAACATATGTATGCAGGCGAAGTGAGGCGTACTTTTTGTTTTCCTAAAGGCAGCCTTTATATATACAACTGTTATACGAAAACCAGTCACCGCAATAGGAAGTTGTATTTTTATGCTTTATCCATCATTTCAGGGCAGTCTAAAGGTGAAGTTTTTATTGCGTCTCTAGTTGAAAATCTAGGATCTATTCACATTATAAAGAAAGTTGGTTTTAAATCTGTTGGGCTTATTTACTATACCTCATTTATGTTCTTTGAAAATGTTTCGAGTGAACTGTTACAAACAAAAATAGAGATTAGGCATTAGAATGATTAAAATTTCAAAATGGTCTAGAGGGTTCAGAAGTCCATTGTTGTTTATGGTCGATGACTTGGCTAATATTTACTTTTCTAGGGAAGGTGGAGACTGGGGAGGGAAAACGACCGAAAAAGATGGGCTTTTTAGTTTTCTAGAGGAGCATTTTGTTGCTAGATGTTCGGGTTTAAGGTTTACATTTTTTTTAGTGGCAGGCGTTCGAACTATTCAGTCCTCCGGAGATTATGACTATGCACGCAGTTGTGATGTTGGGGCGTTTCCTGATTTTATAAAATATATAGAAAGTAAAGGTCATGAAATCGCCTATCATGGTCTGACCCATGGTACGCTATTGCCGAACCGTCAGTTTGTGCAGGAGTGGTCGGCTTTTGAGAGTTTAGAGGAAGCAACAGAAACGACACAAAAAGGGCTTTCGATAGTATCAAAGGCACTAGGGAGGACTATCCGTGGAGGGAAATTCTGTGGGTACGAAAGCGGTAGTTATGGGCACAACTCATTAGTTGAAAACAATATTGCGTGGTGGTTTGATAAGTGGGACGAGAATGAATTGGCACGCCCTGATGGAGAGCTAATAGATTCTGTCTTTTATTTCCCATCTAATGTGGATTGTTCTAGGTACGGTTTGGAGCAAATATTTAATGTTCCACTTAAGAAATACCTAACTTCTAATTACAGAAGTTTTTTTCATGGCTCTATAAAAAGAAAAATATCAAAAATATATCAAAATCAGGGTATTATAACACTTCAAGAACACACTTCTCCCTTGAGGACTGATGGGGTTATCCAGTACCCTAATGTTGTTTCAGATAAACCACAAATACAAACTATTTTGGACTATATAAGTGATATGAGTATTTGGTATGCGACTGCAACAGAGGTTTATTGTTACATCATGATGAGAAGAAATACCAAGTTGCTTGAAACAGATAACGAATTAGTAATTGTGTTCACAGGCTCCTCAAAACTGCTCAATTATTTGATTGGGGAAAATACAGAAATAACAATATTACTTGATAGAAACATTGAATTACCCATAGGTTATAAGGTCGAGTGCAATAAAAATGGAATGTTTTTTCAAATTCCAGCAAGAAAACTACAACAACCTTTACAGTTTAAAAAATGCAAAGGGTTGTAATGTGAGAAAAAAAATAGTTGTTATTGGGCCGGATATAAATTCGAATGGTGGTGTGGCGAAGCAGTTATCAGGCTATCCAAGTATTTTCGCTGGCAAGGTAGACATACGCTTTTTATATACATACAAAGATGCTTCTAAACTTAAAAAAATTTATATTTTGTTTCTAGCATTAGTAAAGCTCGTTTACTTGTTTTTATCATATAAACCAGACCTTATTCATATTCACTGTGCAAGCAATGCCAGTTTTTATCGTAAATCCTTATTTGTATTACTTTGTAGATTATTTAGATTCAAATATATATTTCATATTCATGGTGGGGGTTTTGAAATATTCTATAAGAAATCAAAATATTTAAACAAACTTTTTATAAAACATGTTTTGATTAATTCAAAAAGAGTTATTGTAGTCTCTCAGTACTTTTTTAACTTTTTCTCGACTGTTGTGGAATTGACAAATATAACATTAATCCACAATTACTCTCTGATGAACGCCAATGACAAAAGCCGTGTACTCCCTAAAGCCGGCGCTAGCCTATTGTATATGGGTAGAATTAGCAGAAATAAAGGCTTTTTAGACTTTTGTAATGTTGCAAAAGCCTTGATTGAAGGGGGGTATAATTTAACTTACTATATCGCTGGGATTGACGAAGAGGGCTTGTTGCGTTCAGAAGAGTATAAGTCTATTGAATCCAACTGTAAGTATTTAGGCTGGGTCAATGAGCTTGAAAAGAAAGCTGTGCTAGAGAAGTCCACATTACTATTATCACCAAGTTATTTTGAGTCATTTGGATTGGCAGCGTTGGAAGCTAGTCTATCCGGTGTCCCTGTGGTAGCTTATAATGTGGGTGGTTTAGCAGATGTTATTGTAAATGGTCAAACTGGTCTTTTAGCTCATCCGGGAGACTTAGATGAATTAGAGAGAGCAGTCAGAAAAATATTAGATAGTGAAAGATTGTATTCTGACTTAAGTAAATCCGGGCTCACATACACAAACCTAAAATTTTCTGAATCGGTTTATACCCGAAAACTAACATCAATTTATTTATCAACATAAGTGCACCATGAATAAAAAGTTAATATTAGAGTTAATAAGCAAACTTCCAGTCAGGTTTAATTTATATTTAATGAAGCTGAATGCCTTTCCATCGCTAATTTATGGCAAGGAATACAAAAAAATACGAGAGGAGTTTTTTGATAGTCAAACTTCTGAATTTATAAATTTCGCTAATTTAACCTTGGAGAAAAATTGTTTTTATAAAGCTCTGGATTATCCAACGGTTAAAAGCGAAGAAGATTTTAAACGATATGTAAACTTTATTGATAAAGAAATAGTAATTAAAAATACGGATACTCTGTTTAATGGAGATACTGAAAATACTGACCTTTGTACAACTGGTGGAACTAGTGGTAGACCTTTGTCTATATATTTGCCAAAGACTCGCTATCGAAATGAGTTAGGCGCTTTGCACGCTATTTGGCACAAAATTGGATGGGATAATGATATACGGGCGGTACAACGCAATGATAAATTGGGGAGTAAGACCCATTTAGTGAACCCAATAACAAAGGAAGTTGTTTTTGACGGGTTTAGACACAACGATGACTATTTATTTAAAATATATAATACGATGAAAAAGTTACGAATTAAGTTTTTTCATGGTTATACATCCAATGCTGAAAGGTTTGTGAATTTCTTGCTAACACATAAATTGGATTATAGCTTTATGAAGGGAATAATTACGTCTTCAGAAAACCTATATCCTCATCAAAACCTGCTTTTTGCTAAGTTAGAAGGCGTAAAACACCTTAATTTTTATGGTCATAGTGAAAAACTGATTCTAGGCGCTTGGTGCGAAGAGAGCCATTCTTATCATTTTTATTCATCTTATGGGTACCCCGAGTTAGTTGACGAAAGTGGTAATACAGTTGAAGAAGAGGGGCTGGTAGGGGAGTTGATTGGCTCAACGAACTATAATAGGCAAATGCCCTTAATACGCTATAAAACTGGAGACTTTGCAGTAAAAGGAAAAAGTTCTTGTAGTTGTGGTTTTAGTGGACTTTCGGTTTCTAAAATTCTTGGGCGGTGGAATGGTGAGAAAATATATCTAAAAGATAATAGTTTTATAACTACAACAGCGCTTAATCTGCACTCAGATTTGTATTGCCATATCGAAGAGCTTCAGTATAAGCAAGATACGAAAGGTGTTTTAAAAGTTCTTATTGTTCCTGGTCCTACTTTCAATGAGAAAGTTAAACTGCAGTTATTGAGCACAATTCAAAAAGGGTGTTTGAATAGAGCAGAAATAGTGTTAGAGATCGTAAACGAAGTAACACGTCACGCTAATGGTAAGTACCAACTATTAATATCTAATTTGTAATTTATGGAAGTAGAACAATTTAATCAAGACCTTTTAAAACAGGTTAAAAAAGATAACTTCGCAGGTAATGATCCATTTGATGGATTAAACTCAAAATTTATTGATTGGAGCCCAGCACTAAAAAAATCCATTTTAGGCTTGGCATGGACACAGTTTTTTAAACGTTCACCAGTCAACTTTAGACCGCTGTTTTTGGTCCCTAAAAAACGAAATCCTAAAGGGATTGGTTTGTTTATTTTGGGCTTACTAAATGACTTTCACCGAACCAAAGACACTCATTATTTAGATGAAGCAGAGTCTTTAGGTCGTTGGTTGTTAACGCAACAATGTGACAAGTCGGTATGGGACCATAGTTGTTGGGGCTATCATTTTGATTGGAAGGCAAAGGCGTTTTATGTCCCTAAAGGGAAACCTAACGTTATTACTACCATATATGTCGCGCAGGCATTATATGAGCTTTCAAAGGCTATACCGAATGGAAATGAATTTGAGGCTGCCGCATTTGATTCGGCACTATTTATTCAAAAGCACCTGTATAGCAACTCTAATAGAGAAGGTGATTATATTGCCTATATTCCGGGTGAAATTGCGTTTGTTCACAACGCCAGTTTGTGGGGAGCTGCATGGTTAGCTGTTGTTGGAAAAGCAACGAACAATACAACCCTTAAAGAGATAGCGAAAAAGGTAGCGAAGAAGTCGGTAAACCAGCAGGCAGACGATGGTTCATGGGTTTATGGGGCTATGCCTCATCATCAATTTATTGATGGTTTTCATACTGGGTATAATTTGGAAGCTTTGGATATCATCCGAAAGTCACTAGGTATAGACGATTTTAATAATAGCATTGAAAATGGCATGGACTATTATGAAAGAACGTTTTTCACTGAAGACGGCGTAGCCAATTATTACCATAACAGCACCTACCCGCTAGATATGCACTCGGTTAGCCAAGCTATAATTACACTGTTAAAAATAGCTCCAACCAAAGCAAGACAGGAGTTAGCGGAACGGATAATTGAAAAGTCTTTTTTTACTTTGTATTTGCAGAAAGAGAATCGATTTGCTTATCAAAAAACTAAACAGCAATTAAATAAGGTAAACTACACTCGATGGACTCAAGCTTGGGTTTATTACTCTTTTGCCTATTATTTAAACTTTAAAACGGACAGTAACAGTTAAATGAAAGAAATATCGTTTCTAAACAGTAGAATGAATGCAGTATCGATGAAAGAAACGGTGGCATTAATAAAGGCAAGTATTGAAAAGGAAAAATTTTTTCAACACGTTGTTGTTAATGTGGCTAAACTAGTTAATATGCAATCAGACAAAGTATTACATGAGTCTGTACAGGCTTGTGATCTAATAAATATTGATGGTCAAGGTGTTGTGTTGGGCGCTAAGTTCTGTGGCCATGATATTCCTGAAAGAGTCGCTGGCGTTGACCTATTTCATGAATTGCTTGCTATGAGCCAAGATGAAGCCTTTCCAGTATTCTTGCTTGGTGCCACTCAAGAAGTAGTAGAGCAGACTCAAAAGAATGTAGAAAAACTTTACCCTAATCTAAAAGTGGCGGGAATAAATAACGGTTATTTTTGGGATGATGAGGAAGCGGTTGTTGCAAAAATTAGGGAATCTGGAGCAAAGTTGTTATTTGTTGCTATTACTTCTCCTAAAAAAGAAAACTTTATTAACAAATGGCAAGATCAATTAGGTGTAAACTTTGTGATGGGCGTTGGTGGTACTTTTGACGTTGTTGCAGGTAAGGTAAAGCGTGCGCCGGTTTGGATGCAAAAGTATGGACTTGAGTGGTTATATAGAGTGTTACAGGAACCAAGGAGAATGTTTATGCGCTATTTAGTAACCAATTCAAAATTTGCGGTTCTGTTGTTAAAAGAGAAATTTGCAAAAAAAGCTGAGCCAAAGGGTTAATAATGAAGTTTAGTCAAAGCGGTATATTACACAATAATCAAACCTTTGTTTCTTTGATGCAAAGAGTTATTGATATCATTGTTATTGTAGGATCATTATTGGCAGCAGTTCTTTATTTGGGCTTTACGTGGAAGCTAGAACAGACAACAGCTGCAGTTATTGCAGTTTTCCTTTTTCATTTTACTAGTGAGTTAGACAACCTTTATATATCCTGGCGCGGCTTATCTGTATTCAAAGAGCTAAAAAAAGCTTTTGTACATTGGTTTATAACCGCAAGCATTATGTTTTTGTCGGTAAGCTTTGTGTTTACTGACTATTTGAAATCTCAACAAATGCAGTTGATTTGGTTTATGTTAGCTGGTTTTTTTCTTATCTTATATCGACTGGTTTTAAGATTAGCGTTAAGAAAACTTAGGCAAAATGGTCATAATACCCGTACAGTGGTGATAGCAGGTGCTGGTGATCTGGGTCATAAGTTAGCTTACAAAATGCAAGAGTCACCATCATTAGGATTGGTTTTTAAAGGCTTTTACGATGACTCAGCTAAACCACGACACCCAGAACAGGTGAAAGGTAACTTGATCCAGTTAGTTGCCGACTGTAAAGCAGGTGGTATAGACCGCGTTTATCTTGCTTTACCAATGCGAGCCGAAGAGCGTTTAAAGTGGCTAATGAAAGAGTTAGCGGATACTACAGCTTCGGTTTATCTAGTACCTGATATTTTTACTTTTAATTTATTACATAGCCGAAGTGACGTGATTAGCGGTATTCCAACAATAAGTATCTATGACTCTCCGATAGATGGTAGCAATGGGATTATCAAGCGTATTGAGGATGTTGTATTTGCATCAATCATTCTTGTCATGATATCCCCATTTTTGTTGGCAATAGGCCTCGCCGTTAAGTTTACTTCTAAAGGGCCTATCCTATTTAAGCAAAATAGATACGGTATTGATGGTAAACCGATTAAAGTTTGGAAATTCCGCTCAATGAAGGTGATGGAAGACGGCGCTACAGTTACTCAAGCTACAAAAAATGACTCGAGACTTACACCAATAGGAAGCTTTATCAGACGAACATCTTTGGATGAGCTACCACAGTTTTTTAATGTTATTACCGGCCAAATGTCGATAGTAGGCCCAAGGCCTCATGCTGTAGCCCACAATGAGGAATATCGTAAACTTATAGAAGGCTATATGTTACGTCATAAAGTAAAACCGGGTATAACTGGTTGGGCACAGATAAATGGTTGGCGGGGTGAAACCGATACGTTAGAGAAAATGGAAAAGCGTATTGAATATGACTTAGAATATATTCGTAATTGGTCACTATGGTTCGATGTTAAAATCATAATAGGTACAGTATTTAAGGGATTCATTAATAAAAACGCCTACTAAACTAAGATTAAATGGAACTTATATGAGGGCATCACACCTAGTGATGCTCTATTTACCCTCGTACTTGGTCTAATCTATCAGTTTTTTATTTGTTGTATAAAAACAGCAGATTTGTCACTATATTTAAAGGATTTACGTAGCATACGCGTAAACACCAATTCAAATTAAAATAGCCAGACGGAACCTTGATGACCCATAACCAGCACTCTCACTTAAAAGATTTAGAAGCTGAATCTATTCATATATTAAGAGAGGTGATGGCGGAGTTTACTAATCCTGTGATGATGTACTCCGTGGGCAAAGATTCCGCGGTTTTACTGCATTTGGCTCGCAAAGCCTTTTTCCCAGCAAAAATTCCTTTTTCACTGCTTCACATAGATACCGGATGGAAGTTTAAAGATCTCATTAAGTTTCGCGATGAAACTGTTGAGAAATATAATCTAGATTTAATCGTGCATTGCAACCCTGATGGTATAAAGCAAAGTATTAACCCATTTAAGCATGGCAGCGCTGTTCATACCGACATTATGAAGACTCAAGCTTTAAAGCAAGCACTAGAGGCCGGCGGTTACGATGCGGCCATTGGCGGTGCAAGAAGAGACGAAGAGCGCAGTCGAGCGAAGGAACGAATTTACTCATTCAGAAATGCAAATCATGGCTGGGATCCTAAAAACCAGCGACCAGAACTGTGGAATATATATAACGGCAAAGTAAGAGAAGGTGAGAGCATTCGTGTTTTTCCTTTGTCTAATTGGACAGAGTTGGATATTTGGCAATATATAGAATCTGAAAAGATAGACGTGGTGCCTTTGTATTTTGCGGCCTCAAGACCAGTAGTAAAAAAAGAAAATACTCTGTTGATGGTAGACGATGAACGTTTTCCTGTTGCCAAGGAAGATGTGGTTGAACATAAAATGGTTCGATTTAGAACACTTGGGTGTTATCCCTTAACGGCGGCAACAGAATCAACGGCCACAACAATTCCCGAATTAGTAAAAGAAATTTTATTAAGCCATTTCTCAGAACGACAGGGCAGGCTTATCGATCATGATCAGGCTGGGTCTATGGAAAAGAAAAAGTCTGAGGGGTATTTTTAGTGAGTAATGAAAATGACGCTATTAGCCAAGAGTTTATTAAAAACAACATAAAAGGCTATTTAGATGCGCACCAGCATAAGTCGTTATTGCGCTTTATTACCTGTGGCTCAGTGGATGACGGAAAAAGCACGTTAATAGGCCGGTTATTGCTGGACTCAAATGCCATTTTTAAAGATCAAATCGATACCTTAGAACAAGACTCCAAACGATATAATTCAACTGATCAAGCGGTAGACCTGTCTCTGATTGTGGATGGTTTGCAGTCGGAACGTGAACAAGGCATTACTATTGACGTGGCCTACCGGTATTTTGCGACGTCAAAGCGTAAGTTTATTATTGCAGACTCACCAGGGCACGAACAATATACCAGGAATATGGCCACCGCAGCCTCAACGGCTCAAGCGGCGGTTATTTTGATTGATGCCAATAAAGGCTTGCAGCCACAAACCAATCGTCACAGTTTTATCGCTTCGTTGCTTGGCATTAAACATATTATTGTGGTGGTCAATAAGATGGATCAAGTGCAGTTCTGTGAGTCGGTATTTAATAATTTAGTGGCAGACTATAAAGCACTTGCCGAGCAGTTTGATTTTACGAATATCACCTATTTACCTGTTTCAGCCATTCACGGTGACAACGTGGTTCATCGTTCAAACTCTTGCCCTTGGTATCATGGGCCAACGTTAATACAGTGTTTAGAAAGTGTGCCCATTTTTAAAGGAGCTTATAACAGCCATTTCCGATTTCCTGTGCAATATGTAAATCGAGCGGATAGCAACTTTAGAGGATTTGCTGGAACTATTGCGTCTGGCTCAATTAGAGTGGGCGATGAAATCGCGGTGCAGCCAAGCGGAAAAACCTCAACAGTAAAAACAATAGTCACCTTTGATGGCGAGTTGTCAGAAGCTGAGGCAGGCCAAGCGGTGACTCTGGTATTAGAGGGTGAAGTTGATATCGGCAGAGGCGATTTATTAGTTCATAGTAATCAATTAGCCTTGGTTTCGAACAAGCTTAACGTTGACGTTATTTGGATGTCGGAAACGGCGATGATCCCAAAAAAGCAGTATGACTTTAAATTTGCATCTAAGGTGGTGAGTGGTTCGTTTTGGGCATTAGATCATAAAGTTAATATAAACAATTTAGAAAAACAGGACGCTTTACGTCTTGAATTAAACGAAATAGGTCAGGCTCAGTTGTCGCTAAACCATAGGGTAGCAGTGGACGCTTATAAACAGAATAAAACAACAGGTGCTTTTATTGTTATCGACCGAATGACAAATGCCACAGTGGCAGCAGGTATGGTAAATGCACTGAACAGAACAACAGAAAGCGAACATCAATTTTCAGAGTTTGAACTAGAATTTAACGCATTGGTAAGAAGGCATTTTCCACATTGGGAATCGAGAGACATTTCTAAGCTTTAACGAATAATGAGCGTAATCTATGAATGAAATACTCGTACTGGTCATTTTTGCATGTACGTTAATAGGACTTGTTAAGTTTCAGGACAGCCCAGAGAAGGTTTTTGGCGTTGCTAGCTTAACTTGTTTAGGGTTTAGCTTTGTATCAACTCAAGAGTTGTTGGTGAATGCGGTAAACCCAGGTTTAATTACTCTTATACTATTAGTGATTTGCGCTTTTGTATTAGAACGTACTAGCTACATTAGACGTTTGGCCCAGCTGTTAATAGGGCCTACGGTTATCGCCACAAATTTGAAAACGCTATTATCTACTTTTTTTGCCTCGGCATTTTTGAATAATACAGCCGTGGTGGCAACACTAATTAACCCAATTAAATCGAATAAGCTAATCCCCGCCAATCAATTATTGTTACCAGTTTCCTACGCCGCCATCTTGGGAGGCACACTCACACTTATTGGTACTTCTACCAACTTAATAGTTAACTCAATGTTAATAGAAAAAGGTTACAAGGGTTTCCAGTTTTTTGACTTTTTTGTGGTGGGCTTAAGTATATCGCTGGTGTGCCTAGTTGTTGTTATGATTCGAATGGTGAGACTGAAGGGAAAGATATCTGAGGACACAGACAGTCCTATCTATTTTTTAGAAGCGACAGTGGAAGCCGAGTCACCGCTAATTGAAAAAACCGTTGAAGCCAATGGCCTTAGAAATATTGATCAGCTGTTTTTAGTAGAGATTGTAAGAAGTGGACGATTGATTTCACCTGTGTCTCCTGCGGAGGTTATTTTACCCAACGATCGACTTATTTTTTCAGGGGATGTAACAAAAGTAAGTGTGCTGCAGCAATTTGAAGGTTTGTCTTTGTATGCTGAAGTAAATGGCGAATTACGAGACAATTTGACGGAAGTGGTTATTAAACCT
Source organism: Psychrosphaera haliotis (assembly GCF_039523615.1). Lineage (NCBI taxonomy): Bacteria > Pseudomonadati > Pseudomonadota > Gammaproteobacteria > Alteromonadales > Pseudoalteromonadaceae > Psychrosphaera > Psychrosphaera haliotis. Next base: position 70,870 of record NZ_BAAAFQ010000005.1, read on the forward strand.
GGCAGTGCAGTGATAGGACGTTCAATAAAAAGCAGCGGTTTTAGATCACGGTTTGATGCTGCCGTGGTCGCCATAAGAAGAGACGGTGGGCGCTTATCCGGTAAGTTGGGTGAAATTAGAATTAAGTCCGGTGACTTTTTAGTACTGGCTGTAGGTGCTGACTTTAATAAACGACAAAACATCACCAAAAATTTCTTTTTATTGAATGACATGCAACTTGAAAATGCACTCTCAGGCTGGCGAGAGAAGTTAGCATTATGGGGGTTTATTGGTGCTGTACTGATATCAATATTTAGCCCCATTAGCTTACTAACCAGTTTTATTTTTTATCTTGCGGTGTTGGTTGCCACCAATTGTTTAGACTTAAATGAAATAAAGCGACGATTCCCATTAGAGCTTTGGATAATAGTAGTGAGCGCACTCACCTTAGCGACCTCATTGGACAATGTTGGTTTGAGTGGACACCTTGCTGAAATTATTGAAACATCATTGTCAGGCCTTCATGTATGGTGGGCTTTTGCTTTTGTATTGCTGGTGACTATGGTGCTCACGGAGCTGATCACCAACAACGCAGCGGCTGCCTTGATGTTTCCGTTAGCGTATTCAATTGCCGTTGGTTTTGGTGTTGATATTGTGCCCTTTATTATGGCGGTAGCTTTTGGTGCTAGTGGCAGCTTTGTTAGCCCTTATGGGTATCAGACAAATTTGATGGTATATAACGCGGGCAGTTATTCTTTAAAAGAGTTTGTTCGTTTTGGTTGGCCAATATCTTTGGTTTATTTGGCCATGGCGTCCATTATGATCCCTATTGTATTTCCGTTTTAACTAAGCACAAAAAAAGCCCAAGTCGTTTTCACGCTCAGGCTTTCTCATTATTTTTAAAGAAAAGGACTAGTTTTCTAATCTTACTTTTTTAAACTTATTTGCCATTAAGATAGTCGCTAAAGGCTTCGCCCAAAAGAGGGTGGCGTTTACTGTATTCAACAAAGGCTTTCATGTAACCAAGTTTGTCGCCACAGTCATGATAGCTGCCTTTCATTACATAAGCGTTTACTTGTTCCCAATCCATTAGCGTAGCTATGGCATCGGTAAGCTGAATTTCATCGCCTGCGCCTACAGGGGTTTTTTCAAGAATGTCCCAAATATCACCAGATAGAACATAACGTCCTACTACTGCTAAATTAGATGGTGCGTCTTCAACATTTGGCTTTTCTACCATGCTTACCATGGCTTTTGATTCGCCCGCTTTGATTTTTACGCCATCTACGTCTGCAATACCATATTTATTCACGTCTTCATTTGGAACAGCGTCAACCATGATTTGGCTAGCTCGCGTTTCATTATAAAGACTGATCATTTCCGCTAGGTTGTCTTGCTTTAAATTGCTGTCGTAGTCATTAATCATAACGTCTGGCAGTACCACGGCAAAAGGGTGGTTACCAACTAGTGGACGCGCACATGCTACTGCATGGCCTAAGCCTTTAGCTTCACCTTGACGTACATGCATAATAGTTACGTCTTTTGGGCAAATGGCCTGAACTTCATCAAGTAATTGTCTTTTTACACGTTTTTCAAGAATGGACTCAAGCTCAAAGCTTTTGTCAAAATGGTTTTCTATGCTGTTTTTAGACGAGTGAGTCACTAAGATTATTTCTTTAATTCCCGCCGCGATTATTTCATTAACCACGTACTGGATAATTGGCTTGTCGGCTATTGGTAGCATTTCCTTTGGGATTGCTTTAGACGCAGGAAGCATGCGAGTGCCTAAACCGGCCACTGGAATAATAGCTTTTTTTACTTTTGATAACGATTTTGTTTGGTTTGTCATTGAAATCTCCTAAATGTCCTTTAATTCAATGTTATTGGATACTGATAATGCGCGTTTACCCTTTGTATTTAGCCAACAGGTTGCTGAAGTTAGTTCTTCACTACAACACTATTAGTACGACAATTGGCACCAAAATTCATGATGACATTAACAATATTCCAACTGCACTATAACAATATAATAGAATGACTTCATGAAATAATTATGACCTTAAATTGGCAATGGCTTTAAATATCTGTAAATCTAAGGTACATATAGGTTTGTTATATAAAAAAGAGCATTGGCATCATGAACGTGAGTTGGCACCCTCAGAAGGTTTCGCACCTGCAGCGGCAGCAATTTAATGGCCACCGTCCGGTTTTGTTATGGTATACGGGCTTAAGTGGCTCTGGTAAATCAACCTTAGCAAATGCCGTAGACGCATTATTGTTTGAACAAAACTGCCATACTTATTTGTTAGACGGCGACAATATCCGCCATGGGCTTAATGGCGACTTAACATTTTCCGACATAGACAGAGTCGAAAACATTCGACGCATTGGAGAAGTGAGCAAGCTTTTTATAGACGCGGGTTTAATTATATCTACTGCCTTTATTTCTCCTTTTAGTTCAGACCGAAAAATGGTGAGATCACAATTGCCAGAAGGGCAATTTATAGAAGTGTTTGTGGATACGCCTTTGCACGTTTGCGAAGCGCGTGATCCGAAAGGTTTATATAAAAAAGCCAGAAAAGGTGAGATCAAAAACTTTACGGGTATTGATTCCCTGTACGAACCACCAGAAAATCCAGAAATTCATATAAAAACCGGCGAACCAGGATTTGAAACTATTGAGGTGTGTGCGCAACACATAGTTACTCTTTTACTCAATATGGGCATTGTTTCAGCAAAATGAATTACGACGTATTTAATGGCGATGCCGACGGCATTTTGGCTCTGTTGCAGTTACGTTTAGCCGCGAAGAGTTCAGGTGATTCTGCATTATCAATGCGTTCGTCAGTAGAGTCGTCAATCAAAACACCTAATGAGCCAACGCTAATTACAGGTGTAAAGCGTGACATATCTTTGTTGCAGAAAATCCCCATCGATACTCTTAACAGCAACTCAGTGGTTACAGTGCTGGATATTTCAATGGAGAAAAACAGTTCTGCGTTAAAGCAAGTATTGAAAACTGGCGCAAATGTACTTTACATAGATCATCATCGTGCTGATGCTCATTTAGAGTCGGACAATGAGTTAGCAAAAGGCAACCTCCAAGCACATATTGATTTGTCGTCGGATACTTGCACAGCTTTAATTGTAGATAAGCTGATTGATGGTGCTTTTCACCACTGGGCTATTTGCGGTGCTTATGGTGACAACTTGGTTTCTATCGCGGATAGTCTATGTAAAGCCGCTAGCCTCAGCAATTTACAATCTGATCAATTAAAAACGCTAGGTATGCTTATTAACTACAATGGTTACGGTGCTGAGATAGGTGATTTGGCCTATCATCCGGCAGAGCTATTTACGCTTCTTTTACGTTATCAAAGCCCCTTTGAGTGCATTGAAGATCTGTCTTCGCCATATCATTTATTAAAAAGTAAATTTGAAGCTGATATGTCGCAGGCAAAACAGTCCGAGATAATATTTGAATCTGAGCATTTACATGCTTCTGTTATGCCTGATATGCCATGGAGCCGACGAATTAGTGGTACTTATGGCAATCAGTTAGCTAATGGAACACCAGAGCGTGCCCATTTGGTTTTTACTATTGTTGACTCTGAACACTACCTCGTTAGTTTGAGAGCGCCTCTTAACAATAGAGTAGGCGCAGGAGATTTGTGCTCTCAGTTTGATAGTGGTGGTGGACGAGCAGGAGCTGGCGGTATTAATCAGTTACCTCAATCGGAAGCTTTGGTTTTATGTCAACGAGTTCATGACTTTTATGCGAAATTAGACACTCGTTAATTAGTCATTCGTTAAATAGCCACACGTTAAATTACAGCCAACAGAAAATTTAATCGCTTTTTTACTTTTTTGTTCATGTACGTCCCTGTATATTAAACATTGCTAACAATAATTATAATAATAAGCACGGCAAACAAGCCCAAATGACCCGACGTAACTTTCTTGTTTTACTACTAATCGCAAAAGTCATCTTTTGTTTCATATCGTGGTACGTAATTGGCAGTATTACTAAGTTGGGCGATACTCAAGACTACCTCAGAGGTTATTTCTTATTTAGAGAAACTTGGACCTCCACTGCTTTCATAATGTCTATAACCGGTAAACTGTTTTCCAGTCTGGTAGGTTATAACGTTATTGCAAATTTTCCGTTCATGTTGATAGGCTTTTACGGTATCTACTTAGGTACCAAACAACTAGTTCTTACTAACTCGCAGTGGTTTGGTTTATTGGTCTGTTTGTGCTTTCCTTCCACGTTAATGTGGACCTCTATTCATTCTAAAGAAGCGGTATTAAACTTATTTTTTGGCGTGTTGGCGTTTTTACTTATCAAACGTTTAAATGGAGAGACTTGGAACGTTAAAGAAAAAATAATGTTGTTGATTACCTTTGCACTCATTAGCTTTTTTAAGCCTCTGTATGCCCCTGCTGTGTTTTGGTTTGCCTTTTATTCATCAACTTATAATCTTCGCGTAAAAAAATTACTTATAACCTTAACTATTAGTTTATTGGGTATAGCGTCCTTTATTGCGCTGCTGTATATATTTGAACAAGAGTTAGCTAGCTACCTTCAAACCTTCCACCGAAACTTTTCTGCAACAGGAGAGTTAACTCGAGTAGGCCGAGTATGGCAAACGGTGGACGACTTTTTACTCGATGCTTTAAATGGAATGCTCATCGCCTTTGTTGGCCCTACTTTTAACGAGGCTGCTGATAAAATAACCTTGCTGCCGTTTTTCTTTGAGGGTATAGCAACGTTATTTATATTTGCGGTATTGTTGCTCAAGTCTGTTGCTGCACCTAAAGGCATGTACGTACACACCTTTTTCATGTTGTTTGGCGGCGTTGTGTTGTTTTTCTTTGCGCAATATCCACTAGGCTTTTTTAATCCAGGTAGTGCCCTGCGTTATAAACAGGCCTTCCAACCCTTCTTGTTTATTATGTTTTTTTATTTTGCATTTAGCAGTCGCAACGGGCAAGTGAATACCCAAAAGAGTGGTCAGAAGTATGTTTCCTAAAATTTTTATTCAATCTATTTCTTTGGTATTGATTCAGTGGTTAGTCATCAAGTTTGTTTTGAACAATGAAGGCGTGGAGGGAATAGGGCTTTATTTCCTTTATATAAGTATTTTGTCGCCTGTTTTTATGTTTTTCACAGGGCACTTTAAAAACTACGGGACGCAAAACTTATACGGTGATTGGCCAACGCTGGTTAACATTAGGCTAATGCAGCTCGCCGCAACTTCTGCTTTTGTTGCTATTGCGTTTGTTTATTTCCCCTCTGCTATTTTTCTACTTGTTGTTGCACTCAAGTTGTTTGAAGTTGGGGTAGATACCAAACTTGCCCAAGAAACACGAAGAGGCCGTATTCACGTTACTTTTTTATGTATAGTTTTAAGCCTTGTATTAATGGCTTTTGCTACGTTTTATATAAGTGACGTAGAAATTTTAGTTATTTGGTTTTTAACCATCTTCACTGTATTTATTCTAAGTGTGGCTGTGCCACAAAAAAAGGAGTTGAGCCTAAATTCTGTACCAGTAAGACATTCATTTTTAACCATATTAAAAAGCGTAGGTTTACAGTCTGCCGTTGTTGCATTAGTGGGTACCGTACCAAGGTTATCTTTAGAACACTTTGTTGGGCTAGAGGCCCTCGCAGTGTTTGGCACCATGAGTTATTTTGTATTGCTGGCACATGTCATCACTATGTCTGTATTTCAAAGTAGTATTAGCAATGAAAATGAAACGCTCAGTTTATTAAAAGTTAAAAAGAAACTGTCCTTGTTGTTGTTAGTGGGACTTTTGGGCTTAGTTATCTCTTATTTTATTCACCAGCCTCTTATAGAAATTATTTTTGATGAGTCTATATCTCAGCATTCTCATTGGTTACCTTGGTTTGTGGGTTATATTGCAATTTGGGCCTTGGTTTCATTTTTAGAGCAAACAGCTATACAACAGGGCGGTTCTAACTATTTAGTTAAGCTCAATTTAGGTATTTTGGTTGTTGCACTAATAACGTGTCCGGCGCTCATTTACTTTTTCGAATTTAATGGCGTTGTAGTATATATGTATGCATTGAATACTGGTAAGTTAGTGTTGTTGTGGTTGTACCTGACCAAAAAGGTTAGGCTTGAGCATTAGGCAGTATCTAAATGAAAACATTATTATTTGTAGTTAATGTAGATTGGTTTTTCAAATCTCACCGTCTTCCTATCGCTGTAGAGGCAATAAAGCAGGGTTATGATGTGCATCTTGCCTGCTTAAATACTGGCTTATTTCCAGAGCTTACTAAGCTGGGTATTACCTGCCATAACGTTCCATTTTCGCGTTCAGGTGTGAATCCTTTAAATGAATTTAAGTGTATGTGGGTGTTGGCACGTTTGATTAAACGACTGAAACCAAGCTTAGTTCACACCGTCACCATCAAACCAGGTTTGTATACTGGTTTAGTATCAAAATTTGTAAAGATACCGGCTATCGTATTTGCTATTTCAGGTTTAGGTTTAGTTTTTTCTTCTAAATCGCAACAAGTTAAACGTCGTTTAGTTGAGTTGTTATATCGTGCTGCTTTTAGCCATAAGAATAAAAAAATAATTTTCCAAAATCCAGTAGATAGAGAAACCTTATTGAAGGTATTAAAGACGCCATTGGATGTAGCAGAAATGATTAAAGGCTCCGGCGTTGACTTAAACGAGTTTAACTATGTTGAGCCACCAACTGGTGATGTAAAAGTAGTTATGGCCGCTCGTTTACTTAAAGATAAGGGCGTTTATGACTTTGTGGACGCCGCACGTTCATACTCCGATTCGCACGCCAAAATGGAAGTGGGATTTGAGACTAAAGTAGAGTTTGTATTAGTAGGTGGTCCTGATTTAGAAAATCCGACCAGCGTCACACCTGCAGAATTTGAAAGCTGGCAACAGTCTAATTTTATTACCGTATTGGGTTCGCGTTCAGATGTGTCTGATATTTTTCAAAATAGCCATGTGGTGGTATTGCCTTCTTATTATGGTGAAGGTTTACCTAAGGTTCTAATTGAAGCCGCTGCTTGCGGTAGAGCCGTGATCACGACGAATAACCCTGGTTGCATTGAAGCTGTGATCCCTAATGAAACGGCGTTGATTATTGAGCCTAAAGATTCATCGGCACTGCTTGGTGCTATTTGTGACTTAGCTTTGAATGAAAGTAAACGTAAACAAATGGGTATTAAGGGCAGAGAGTTTGCCTTGAATACTTTTAATGTTAAAGCGGTTGTGCAACGTCATTTGACGATTTATAAGATGTTGGAATTAGAACAGTGAAACGAATATTAATTACCGGAGCGAGCGGCTTTGTGGGTAGCCACGTTGTCAATTATTTTGCTGATCTTGTTGGCGATTATGAGGTAATCGCGGCGGTAAGAACCTTACCCTTGAATACTGAATCTCCCTTGTTATCACCGAAGTTATCGCCGAAGTTAACGCTCATTGCCGTGGGGAATTTAACCGATCAAACTCAGTGGCAACAAGTCCTGCAAGATGTTGATGTAGTTATTCATTGCGCGGCGATTGCTACGGCACTGAACTCTGATTCATTGGCAGAGCAAAACAATGATTTTACTATGGTGAACACCTTGGCCACATTACATTTGGCTCGCCAAGCAGCCGAAGCTAAGGTAAGTCAGTTTGTGTTTATGAGTAGTATAAAAGCTGAAACCGCCGATGATGCTTATGGAAAATCAAAACAGGCTGCTGAAAAAGGGTTGCAAGCTCTTAATACTGATATGGTGGTGAGTATTTTAAGGCCGTCTATTGTTTATGGTAGCGGAGTAAAAGGGAATATTGCCAGTTTAACTAAAGTCTTAAAAAAGCACATACCTCTACCATTTGGATTAATTAAGAATAAACGTAGCTTTTTATCAGTACAAAACTTAGTTGGGCTTATTCAATATCTTATTGAGCAGAATAGAGCCGGTGTTTACAACGTATCTGATGGTCAAACAATTTCCACTACTGATTTGCTCAAGGCGATGAGGGCAGGAACGAACAGTAAAAGTATTTTATTACCAGTGCCTACCAGCGTATTTAAACTTGCCGGCAGGTTGCTGAACAAACAAGATGTTATCAGCCGTCTGGTGGGTGACGCTGAAGTGGATATTTCACATACCTTAAAAAACACAGATTGGAAGCCAAGTGGGAACACGGCTGAATTAATCACACAGTATTTAAAAAGTGAGCGATAACATGTTACGAATTCTTGATATTTTGTTTTCTTTAATGGGTCTGGTTTTAGGTTTTCCTATATTGCTGGTTATTTATTTGGTGGGTTTGTTTGATACTGGCTCACCGTTGTTTTTTCAACAACGAGTTGGTCGAAATAAAAAGCCGTTTACGTTAGTTAAATTTAGAACTATGTCGGTGAATACTAAGTCTGTTGCCAGTCATTTAGCCAGTGCATCAGCAATTACGCCTTTAGGTGGTTTCCTTCGTAAAACCAAATTAGATGAACTTCCTCAACTTTGGAACGTACTAAAAGGTGAAATGAGTTTAGTTGGACCGCGTCCAGGTTTGGACAACCAACTTGAGCTTACCAATGCCCGTGATAAACATGGCGTTTACAGTGTGAGACCTGGCATTACAGGAAAAGGCCAAGTTAATGATATTGATATGTCGACGCCAGAACGTTTGGCCAAAATTGATGCTGAGATGATAAATGAGTTATCCCTCAAGTCGTATTTTGTGTATATCATTCAAACAGTAACGGGAAGTGGTCAGGGCGACCGAGTCGGCTAGCAATGATGTTTGTCTGATGAGATGCCTCATAGGACATTAATAGCTTAAAGAATTATAAGAATAAGAAAAATAATAATAACAATAAGAAAAACAATGAATAAAAACTTTAGTTTATTTGATATATCGCGCGCATCTAAAACCATTATTGCGATTATTGTTGATAGTATGTTAATCGGTATTGCTTTTTTTGCCGCGCTTGCCGCTCGTTGGGACGACGTTTCAGTTATTTATGATCCCGCACATTGGTATATTTTTTCACTCGTGTTATCGGTTTCATTACTTGTTTTGATTCGTCTAGGGCTTTATCGCTCTATGCTTCGTTACCTCAACAATCAAGTGTTTTGGTCTATAACCTTAGCGGCGATGGTTGCCTTGTTTGCAACAATTAGCTTTTCCTTCTATTTAAAAATAATGATCCCCAGAACGGTGCCGTTTATTTTTGCTGGCTTTTTTATCTTGCTAGTGGGCGGCATACGAATGATTGCACGTGCTTTCTTGGCAGAAAAATCACTACGTGAAAAACAAACAGTAATTATATACGGCGCTGGCGCTGCCGGGCGACAACTGGCAACAGCATTAACTCACGGGTTAGAAAACTCAGTTGCTGGCTTTATAGATGATGATGAAAATAAACGAGATACCATCATTCAAGGCATTCAGGTATACAGTAGAGAAGAGTTACCTCAACTCATTGAAAAAAGAGCTGTTCATCATGTTTTACTCGCCTTGCCTAGCATCTCTAATGATGAGAGAAGAAACGTGCTTAATTTTCTTGAGCCTTTACCAATAAAGGTACTGACAATCCCTGCTATTTCTGATCTAGTAAATGGCAACGCGGCATTAGAGCAGTTTAAGGAAGTTGAAATTGATGATCTGTTAGGGCGAAACCCTGTTTTACCGAAACCAGAATTAATGGCCAAGAATATTAAAGATAAGGTAGTTTTGGTATCTGGTGCTGGTGGCTCAATTGGCTCAGAGTTGTGTCGTCAAATTATTAAACAACAACCAGCCCAACTATTACTTTTTGAACTAAACGAGTTTTCCTTATACGCCATTGATACTGAGTTAAAAGGCTTAGGTTTAGACAATGTAGAAGTAATTTCCTTAATTGGCAGTGTGCAGGATAAAAGGCGTGTTGAGTCTATTCTATCCACTTTTAGTATTGATACTATTTATCACGCGGCGGCTTATAAACACGTGCCTATTGTTGAGCATAATGTTACTCAGGGCGTTCGTAACAATGTGTTTGGTACTCTCGCAATGGCGACATCGGCGGTTAAGTATAAAGTTGCTACTTTTGTGCTGATTTCTACCGATAAAGCAGTGCGCCCAACTAATGTGATGGGAGCAACAAAGAGAATGGCTGAGTTGACGTTACAAGCGCTCGCTAAGCAAAAAAGTGATACTACCTTTTGTATGGTTCGTTTTGGCAATGTACTTGGCTCATCAGGCTCTGTAGTACCATTATTTAGAAAACAAATTCGAAATGGTGGACCAGTGACCATTACTCATATGGATATCACTCGGTACTTTATGACGATTCCGGAGGCATCTCAGTTGGTTATTCAAGCTGGCGCAATGGCGAAGGGCGGTGATGTTTTTGTTTTAGATATGGGTGAATCCGTTAAGATTGTGGACTTAGCTAAAAAGATGATCCGTTTTAGTGGTTTAGAAGTGAAAGACCAAAACAATATAAATGGGGACATTGAAATTAAGTGCACAGGCTTGCGACCTGGCGAGAAACTGTATGAAGAGTTATTGATAGGGGATAATGTAGCTGGAACGTCTCACGAGCGCATTATGACCGCGCAGGAAGTGATGTTGCCTTGGCCTGTATTGGAAGAGCTGCTTGATAGGTTAAATGAGGCATGTCGTGATAGCGACCAAATTATGATACGCCACTTGTTGTTAGAAGCGCCAACGGCCTTTAAACCTACAGACGAAATATGCGACCTAGTTTGGGGACAAAAGAACCGAGAGTTGGAAAGAGAATTGGCCATGTCATTGGAAGCATCAAAGGCCTTTGATGAAAAACCTGAGGACTTTCAGTCAGAGCAAGCAGGCTAACGTCTGCTCGCTTACATTTTTTGCAAGTTAGAAATAACTCGTTAAAAGTTATAAGACAAAGTAACGGCCAGTCCAATCATGTTGGTAAATGTATCTGGGCCGGTACTAGCTGGTAGGTCGTCTGGATGAATTTTATCACGGGCGATTTTGTCCATTAATTGCATTTCTGTGCCAATAGACCAGTTTTTCCAGCCTTTAGGTTGGTAAAAACCACCGAATCCAACAGTGTAACCATAAGCTGGCGAACGATAGTCGTATCGCGCTGCACCAATAAATGCACCGATTTGCCATTGCTCATCTAAAATATAGCGATAATCGATAGCTCTAAATGTTGTTAATAGGCTGCCTTCAATTCGTTGAAGTTCTATTTTTGTACCTACTAAACTATTAGCGCTTACCTTTTTGTTAATACCATAACCAATAATTGGCGAGGTTTTAACACTGCCGTAGTTCACTGACGGGCCGTCATGATCTTCAATGACTTTAAGTTGTAAAAAACTCGCACCAATATCAAAACGCGCATTCAGTTTTTCATCGCTATTTAAATCGATTGCCTGGTTATAAAAAGACGTTGTTAATAAAGTAGCGGCAATTGCACACTGTAAAGATGATTTTTTCATTATAAGTCCTAAAACAATGTAAATTGAGCTACCAAGCAACGCTTAAGGTTAAGCCAGTATGTTTTTCTGCAAGGGTATTTTTACCAGTAAGGAAGGTAAGCGTGGCTGGGAATTCATCAATATGACTGTACCAAGTAAGCTCTAGCTGGCGGCCAGTAACATAATCAAACGACGATAATGGTTCGTTTTTAGTTTGATTAAAGTTAAATACAAGCCTGTCTTGAGGGGCTATTTGCCAGCCAACGGTAATGTTGTGATGAGTTGAACCAATTGCATCGCCAGCGATTGACGCGGTTCTTAAACGTTGCTCTGCAGCAAAGTGGCCAATTAAGCTAGCGTCATTTTGTAGCCCGTCCCTGTATACGTGATGCGCGTACCATGCATTTTGCCACTGGCTGTATTCGTAGTTAATAGAAAGCGTTTTAAATACGATAGGTAAATCGACACCTGCGGAAATTGAGCTATTGCCTAAGCGATAGTTGGTACCACGGCTAGTATCTTCACCAGCGTATTCAAAATAAACAGAGAATGGCACTGAACCAATAAAGTCAAAACGGGAGACGATAGAGGCGGCTTGGTTGCCAAATTCTTCATCGGAATTTAAGTCTACGTTGGTATTGTCAGAGCCACTTGGATCAATAAAGGCTTCAAATATTTCTTTTAAACTTGGCGTTCCGCGCTCGTCGCCACCCGATTGAAAAATACGGTTTACCGCTAAGGTAAAACCATCAAAAGGGGACGCGGAAACATGAAGACCGGTAAGTAGTGGTTTACCAGAGGTGAGTTTTCCACCGAATGAAATGTTGTTGGTTTCAGACAATTCACCGGCAAACAATTCGTAGTTTATATTCCAGCTTGTCAGTGGGGTGTTGTTTGATAGCGATATATTGGCAAATGTCGGCGCGTGCGTACTCAGTAACATGGCTGATTGTTTGAATGGGGATAACCAATGAGGCTTATAGCCAATATCTAGCTGTGCTTGTGGTAGGCCAATAGAAACATATGTGTCTTCTAAATTAGAATCACCTTTCCATGCTTTTGCACCACCGCTTAACATTAAGTAGTTGTTAACGTTAAATACGCCTTGAGCTTGCACAGACCAGCTAGAGTTAAACGCTTCACCGCGCTGATTTTTTAGTGTCATTTCTGGTTGCGAAGCATAAAGGCCTGTTTGCTCTTTAATTCTAAGATCTAGGCTTGCGTGATTGATGTATAGCTTTTTATCGGTTTGCTTGAGGTATTTGTTTATTTCTAAACAGCCTTTTTGAATAGCAGGCTGGCCACGTTGCTCACGGTGACATACTTTTGCCACTGCCTTTTTAATGGTATTGATGGCATAAGGACGTTTAACCGCACCTAATTCCGCTGCAATCATTATTCTATTTACATGCGATTCTAACAATGTATTTTGGTTTAGTGGTAAGTAACCAGAAACTCCAGATTCACCCGCAAAAGAAAGGGTTGGTATGAGTGTACTTACTGAGAAAAGGGAGATTGCCGATACTAGGCGCAATAGCGTCATGTTTTTGATATTCCATTAAAGATCTTATGCCGTTATTCTAAACGACCAAGTTAGCTGAAAAAAGCCTTATTTCCAACTATCTGGAAATTCCCCCCTTAGTACATAACTAAATGCAATTAGCTCTGCTATTACAACGTATAAATTAGGAGGAATTGATTGACCTTTTTCAAGATGCTCTAGGCGCTTAAATAGCTCTGGATCTTGATGCACCAGAAGATCGTTTTGCTTAGCATGGTCTAATATTTCTTGCGCAAGTAGGTGATAGCCTTTAATAGCAACATTTGGTGCGTTTTTACCATCATATAGCAACGATAAAGCACCAAGCTCAAAGTTTGTATCCGTTGATTTGTTATCGCTATTGTTCACAAGGTGTGCCTTTTTTGTTTTGCTAGGTTCAAAATTCAAAATTCAAAATTCAAAATTCAAAATTCAAAATTCAAAATTCAAAATTCAAAATTCAAGGTTCAAGGTTCAAAATTTAAGGCTCAAAATTAATAGTTTAGACTTCAGGTTTTAAACTTTTATGTCGATCAAGCGTGTTCCTTTGTGCTCAGGCGCTAACGCTAAATTTTCATCCATTATACTTTCATTTTTCACGCTAAATCCAAACTTAGAAAGCCGCTCTTGTAACATGGGCCAATACTTCTCTACCTTTTGAAGCAAAGGCGTATTGCTGCAAGTGCATATTGATTGTAAGTTTAGTGCGTTAAGATTGATGTCGATAACAAGCAACCCTGTATCATCCAAATCAAACGTCAGGCTGAAAGACAGTGCTTGGTTATTACCTGGAGTATCGGACTGTCCTGTGCTTGATGAACTTCGTTCGTTAACTCTATTCTGGTCTTGCTCTTGTGCTGCGGTTAACTGAGCTTGTTCGTTGGTTTGTTTAGCCTGCTCTGCTTGCTGAGATTGTTGCAGCGACTGCGATTGTTCGCGAATAATTAAGCTGGCTTTGTCTTGCATTGATATTGGGATAAGCAATTTGAGTAACCCGCCGACCATAGCTTGGTTTACTTGACTCACAGAGCTACTTTTACTGGCCAAGCTTGATGAACCAATTAACCAAGATATCCGTAAAAGAGTAGAGTTATTGGCAAGCGCTGCTGTTTGTGCAAGTGCTGCGGCTGTTTGTGCATTAGGCGCGGAATTAAGCAACTGCATTTTCGTAATAAGTGGCAACCATTGCGACAGAGTTAAAGAACTAAGACCTTGCTGAGCTTGCAGTTGATTTAACGCAGGGACTAGCCAATTCTTTATAGCAGCTGGCATGCTTTCAATCGTGGGCGCTGGTTTACTCGTTAACCAAAGTGATAACTCGGCTTTTAATTTGTCAGGCACAACGAGTGATTGTTGTTGGACTTGGTGACTTACATGACCAGCTTTATCTGCAAGTTGTTTGAAAAGCACAGACGCCTGCTGACTCGTACTTGTGTCAGATTTTGTGTTCGCTTGTGTTGACGTAATAGGGAAAGTTTTTGATTCCATAATAAAAACCATGCTAGAGCCGCGATAGCAAATAGGCAAGCTGTTTTCGCTATGATACAATTTTGCCGCTGATATTTAGGCAAACTCATTTAATGTTTAGTATAAGAAAAGACGAAGTATGATCCCAGAACTTGGTAATTTTGCGCTATTTATAGCGTTCGCTTTCAGCCTATTGTTGTCTATTTTTCCGTTAATTGGTTTACGAACTAATAACCTTAAACTTATGCAACTTGCTCCAAACCTCACGGTAGGTTTGTTTAGCTTCACCTTATTTTCCTTTGCATGTTTAGTTTATTCGTTTTTAACGGATGACTTTACGGTTTTAAACGTAGCGGAAAACTCGAATTCACTATTGCCTATTCAGTATAAGTTCGCTGCTAGTTTTGGTAGCCACGAAGGCTCATTCTTGCTTTGGCTTGTGATGCAGTCTGGTTGGGCTTTTGCCGTTGTTTTAAAGTCTAAGTCTTTACCACCAGAAATGCGCACTCGTGTGCTTATGGTTCTTGGTTGGATTTGTGTTGGTTTTTACGCGTACATCATTACCGCTTCTAATCCCTTCGATCGCACTTTACCTTATTTCCCAGTAGATGGGCGCGACTTAAACCCATTGCTGCAAGACGTAGGGATGATCATTCACCCGCCGCTTTTATATATGGGTTATGTTGGTTTATCTATTAGCTTCGCCTTTGCGATTGCCGCGCTTTTAAGTGGCAAGTTAGATTCAACTTGGGCTAAATGGTCAAGACCTTGGACCGCAGCGGCGTGGGCCTTTTTAACATTAGGCATCACAATTGGTAGCTGGTGGGCATATTCCGAGTTGGGCTGGGGCGGCTGGTGGTTTTGGGATCCAGTTGAAAATGCTTCCTTCATGCCTTGGTTAGTGGCCACTGCATTACTGCACAGTTTAGCCGTATCAGAAAAACGAAATGCCTTTAAAAGCTGGACGGTATTTTTAGCAATCGCTGGTTTTTCTCTGAGCTTATTGGGCACGTTTTTAGTGCGCTCGGGTGTTATTGTATCGGTTCACGCGTTTGCTACCGACCCATCGCGCGGTGTGTTTATTCTTATTCTGTTGGCCTTGGTGATTGGCGGAAGTCTAACCTTGTACGCATTGCGTTCAGGCGCCATTAAAAGTGTTGGTAAGTTCTCTACTTTTTCAAGAGAAACCATGCTTTGGGCTAATAACGTATTGTTGGTAGCCGCCACTATCATTGTATTGTTAGGTACTTTGTTACCACTGGTTCATAAAGAAATTGGCTTAGGTTCTATCTCTATTGGCGCGCCATTCTTTAATCAAATGTTTACTTATTTAACGGTACCTTTTGCGTTGCTATTAGGTATTGCCCCATTTGTAAGATGGAAACAAGACAAGCTGAATAAATTTTTAACCATGCCTGCCGTGGTTGGCGTAATTTCTATTTTACTGTCAGTAGTTTGGCTTAAATTAGAATTTGGCGAAGTTAAGTTTTACGCTGCACTTGGCGCAACACTAGGGTTATGGGTCACCTTGTTTACGGCTTTAGAATATCGAAAAACAGCGAGTAAACTAGGCGTTTCGAAGGTTCCGTTAAGTCATTATGCGATGGGACTAGGGCACATTGGTATTGCGTTTGTAATTGCTGGTGCCGGTTTAACCTCGCAATATACGCAAGAAAAAGACGTAAAACTTTGGCCAGGCGATTCAGCGGAGTTAATGGGATATACCTACCAGTTTAATGCAATTAAAGATGTAAACGGTTCAAATTACAACGGTTGGGCTGCCGACATTTCAGTGTACAAAGGTAACTATTTAGAAGCGGAGTTACTGGCGGAAAAGCGCTATTACCCAGTGCAGCGCAATACCATGACAGAAGCAGCTATTGATGATGGCTTTACTCGAGACTTGTATGTGTCATTAGGAGAGCTATTACCAGATGATTCATGGGCTATTCGTATTTATGTTAAGCCTTACGTTCGTTGGTTATGGTTAGGCGGTATATTAGTGGCGCTTGGTGGTTTCTTAACACTGTTCGATAGACGTTATCGCGGTGTTAAATTATCTAAACAAGCTGGAGCAAACGCATGAGCGCAAATAAGTCCTCAAAAAGATTAGCTTTTTTGCCGCTGGCGATATTTGCTGTGCTGTGTGTCTTTTTGTTAAAAGGGTTGTTCAGTAATCCAAATGAACGCGAGTCAGCTTTAATCAACAAACCGGTACCTGAGTTTTCGTTACCTGATTTATACAATGAATCTCAAATTCATAACAAACAAACATTAATAGGAAAGCCCGTCATTCTTAATGTTTGGGGAACTTGGTGCACAACCTGTAAGTACGAACTTCCTTATCTTACAAAACTCCGTAACGAATACGGTGTAAGAATTGTTGGCGTTTACTACGACCAAAATCATGCGCCTGCGTTTGGTGAGTTCGCAGATGTTAACGAAATAAGAGTGGATGTTCGTAACATGTTGGGACAATTAGGTAACCCTTATGAGTACAATATTCTGGATTTAGACCGAACTTTGTCTCTTAATTTGGGCATTAGTGGCGCGCCTGAATCTTTTGTTGTTGATGCAAACGGCGTTATTCGTTTTCATCACATGGGAGATATTAACGAGCGTATTTGGCGAGATAAAATTGCGCCAATATGGAATGAGGTATCACAATGATTGCTAAGTTTAAGACCTCAAAAGAGTTGGCAACATCAACTAACGATTCAAACTCACTTTCAAGTTCAGATTTACTTTTTAGCTCAGCAAAAGGGCTATTTTTGTTAGCTGGAAGTTTTGTTTTAGTAATTGCTTTAACCACACTAACTTCGACTCAGGCATGGGCATTTTCCACCTCAGGTGAAATCATCAAGTTTAAAGATGACGCACAAAAATCTGCTTACCAAGAGTTGGTGATGGAATTGCGTTGTCCTAAATGTCAGAACCAAAACATCGCCGATAGCAATGCGGTGATTGCACGGGACATGCGAGTTAAAACAAAAGCCTTGTTAGATGAAGGTTACTCTAGACAGCAAGTTATTGATTATATGGTGGACCGTTATGGTCAGTTTGCTCATTATCAACCGCCAATGACTATTGCGACCAGTATGTTGTGGATTTTACCTGGCGCATTTGTTTTGTTTGGCATTATCGTGCTTATAAGACGTTCGCAAAATGTTAATCGAGTTCAGGAAGATGCTGATCAAGAATATGCAGGTCATGCTGAACAAGAGCAAAAAAAGATTAATGACGATGAAATGGAAAAGCTCGATGCCGAGCTAAATGCACTACTAGAATCTGGTGAAGAGAAGAAATAAAACATGACTTTAAGTATTTCTACATTTTGGGCTTTAGCTGTATTAATGATCGCAATTGCTTGCGTATTTGTGGTGGTGCCATTTTTTAAGTTTTCACAAGCCAATACTAACAAAGGGCTAAAATCTAACTGGTACCGAACTCGCTTGCAGGAATTAAATGCAGAGTTAGAAAAAGGCCAATTTAGCCAGCAGCAATACAATGATGCGTTAAAAGAGCTAAAACTAACGGCCACCGATGAACTTCGTGAAGAGCAGAATCAAGAACTGAATCAACAGCAAAGCCAAGAGCTAGGCCAACAATCGAGCCAACAGCTAAGTCAACAAAACGCTGAGAGTCAAAAAACAGCGCAATTGTCAGAAGACTCTAATAAAGCGACCAACATTCAGCGTTATACGTTTACGGCACTTGTTTTATTAGTAATAACGACATTCACGGGCTATTGGTTTTACGGACAACAAGAAAAGCTAGTGCATTGGGAAGACGCGTTAGAACGCTTTCCAGCTTTATCAAAAAAGGTAGTAGAGGACAGAACTAGCACACCTACAAGTGAAGAGCTACGCGATTTATCATTAGGCTTGCGTACCAAACTGCAAACGGATCCAAAAGCAATAGGTTGGATGTTACTTGGTCGAAATTTGCATATTTTAGGTGATGTTAAAGGCGCAATTGACGCATTTGAAAAGTCATATAACTTAGATCCTAATTCAATCGGCAATATGATTAGTTATGCAGGTGCCTTACAGCAAAATGGTCAGCCGGGTGACTATTCGCGCTCTATTAGAATATTAAAAAATGCGTTAACACTGCAGCCTCAAAATTTGACTGCGCTAATTTTAACGGCAGAAGGGTACATGTTAGACGAGCAGTTTGAACGGGCTTACACTGGCTTTGAATTGGTTTCCCGCGTAATAGACCCTCAAGACCCTCGCGCTTTACCTATACAAGACAGGTTACAGTTTTTGAGCAAGGAACTTGAAGTTGCAGACAGCCAACAAGCTTCTAATGCAAGCCAAAGCACTGATCAGAACACTAGCCAAGATAGAATTGAGAACAATAGCGAAAACGCCAGTCAGGAAAAGGGTTCGTCGGCTGACTCAGCTGAAGTGTCAGGGCCAGATTTGGAAATTGTTTTAAATGTGAGGATTGGCGATAATATTGACTTAAGCCAGTTTAAAACGCTGTTTTTATTCGCGAAAAAGCCGGGAATGGCGATGCCATTGGCTGTTAAAAAGCTAGACGTAGAGAAATTAAACTTTAGCAGAGCTAGAAGATCAGAAGCTAATGCCACTGATGGAAATTATTCTGAAGGCAGTTCTTCTGAGAGCATTGCCACTGACAGCAATACCGCTGAAGTGAGAACTTTTGTTGTCTCGCTAACAGATAAAAACGTAATGGTGCCAGGAATGTCATTGTTAGGTGAGCCTCAAGTAGATATATTTGCAAGGTTGTCGAAAGATACATCAGCACCAAAAGAGCTTGGAGATTTAGAAGCGTCAGTGACAAACTTATCATTGCCTGCAACTAAACCGGTTGAGCTATTAATTAAGAAATAAAACAAGGTAATTTAATGAACGCATTTTTGAAGGCGTCGCTAATAACGGCGATCTTAGTATTGACGACTGCTTGTGCTCAGCAGCCAGATACAACGTCAGTTGCTGTTACGACTAATACAAGCCAACAGCAACAGGACGCTGAATCAACAGTAAATGAATCACCAAAAATAGCGTCGGTGCCTGTTGATGAACAAGTTGAAGATGCGCCATTAACGGCTCAAATTCCTGTTTATGTAGATGAACGAGACCCATTTGAAGATTTTAACCGTTCAATGTGGGACTTTAACTGGGAAGTACTTGATGAGTATCTTTTACGTCCATTAGCGGTAGGTTACACGTCATTACCGCAAGGTGCGCAAACCAGCGTGAGAAGTTTTGTCACTAACCTAGAAGAGCCTGGTTACGCATTAAATAGCTTGTTACAAGGCAAGCTTAAAAAGACAGGTGTGGCAACAGGGCGCTTTTTAATTAACTCAACCATTGGTTTGTTAGGGTTATTTGATGTAGCCAATCACATGGGTTTAGTGCGTCATAAAGAAGATTTTGGTCAAACCCTCGCAGTTACAGCAAACGTTGGCAATGGCCCATTTTTAATGTTACCAGGATACGGACCGACTACCGTTCGTGATGGTGTAGGTGACTTTGTTGATGGTCAAATTTTTCCATTATATTTAATAGACTGGCCGTGGAATTTAGTTAAAACAGGCATCAAAGCCGTATATAGCCGTGCAGACTTATTGCAACAAGAACAGCTAATTAACGACTCTACGGACCCGTATATATTTGTTAAAGAAGCTTACTATCAAAATCAAAACTATCAAATCTTTGATGGTAATCCACCAATTAAAGAAGAGTTTGAGCTAGACGAAGCTTTACTTGATGAAATTGACTAATAGCTTTTGAAATATGGATTTTTAAATAAAAACTATCTTAAGCTGGATTTATTTTAAGTAGAAACTATTTGAAATAAAAACTGGCCAGAAGGCTTTTAAGCAGAAATGTTTAAAAGCCTTTTTTGTAGGAAAGGCTCGTCAGTTGTCAAAGAAGTGTCAGTAGGGGAGTCAATTTTATCCTTTGGCCGTTTTAGTATAAGGACTCAAAGTAGCTTTCTAAGATAACAACAGCGGATTGCGCGTCGATATTACCTTTCTTTAAATTACGGTATCCACCACTTTCAAACAAGCTCGCCTTGGCATCTGTTGTACTAAGGCGCTCATCATGCATGTGAACTTGCACACCAAAACGGCCATGAACTCTATTCGCGAATTTCTTCGCTTTTTGCGTAACAAGCTGCTCAGTGCCATCCATATTAAGCGGCAAACCCACTACCACTAAATCAGGTTGCCACTCGGTTAATAACTTACCCACGTCGTCCCAGTTAGGAATGCCTTCCTTTGCCTTAAGCGCTTTGATAGGCGATGCGGTGCCAGTAAGAGATTGGCCGATAGCAAACCCGATGCTTCCAGTTCCAAAGTCTATGCCCATGACGGTTTTTGGTGATGTAGATTCTGTCATTATGAATGGCCCGCAATATGTGAAAGTTGAGAACTAGAAATACCTAACTTTTTAAGTGCTAACTCCCAACGTTCTTTTGGTGGTGCGCCAAAAATAATCTCTGGGTCTGCATCAACCGTTAACCAAGCATTGTTGGCAATTTCATCTTCCAATTGTCCAGCGCCCCAGCCTGCATAACCTAGCGTAACAACAAAATCTTCTGGACCATCTGTTGTGCCTAAGTTTTCTAGAATATCTTTAGAGGTAGTGACCATGAAGTTTTGCTCTAGTTGTAAACTCGATGACCAAACTCGACTGCCAGTATGTAAAACAAAACCGCGATCTTCTTGCACTGGGCCACCTGACATTACCTTTTTATCGTCAAGTGGAGAGTACTCAGGCACGGCGATGTCGATTTCTGATAGTAAGTTTTTCACTGACATATCTGTTGTTTTGTTAACAACTAGGCCCATTGCGCCATGTTCGTCATGTTCACAAATGTAAGTTAGCGAGCGACCAAAATAACTTTCGTCCATCGACGGCATAGCAATTAGAAATTGGTTCGCCAGACTTAAGTGGCTTGATATTTTTAAAGTCATCGTTTTGTTGTTCGCTTCTATTTTGCTTCTAAACGCTTTTCAATGGCATCAAATAAGTGGCCGGTAATGCTGATGTCGTAAGCAGCTTCTATTTCTTTAATACACGTTGGGCTGGTTACGTTAATTTCCGTAACACAATCGCCAATCACATCTAAGCCAACAAAAATTAAGCCTTTTTCCTTTAACGTTGGACCAATCGCCTTGGCAATTTTCCAGTCAGTATCGCTTAATGGCCTTGCTTCTCCGCGACCGCCTGCAGCCAGGTTTCCGCGTGTTTCACCTTTTGCTGGAATTCTTGCTAACGTGTATGGCATTGGTTCGCCATCAACAATAAGGATGCGCTTGTCACCATTTGTGATATCAGGAATAAAGGCCTGAATCATTGCATAATTTTGGGCATGAGCCGTTAACGTTTCAATGATCACCGATAAGTTTGGATCGCCTTCTTTTACTCTAAAGATAGACGCGCCACCCATACCATCAAGCGGTTTTAAGATGATGTCGCCATGCTCATTGTAAAAGTCTTTTATAAGACCAGCATCACGAGTCACAAGTGTCGGCGGTGTAAATTCTGAAAACCAACTGGTATAAAGTTTTTCATTAGCATCACGCAGGCTCTGCGGTTTGTTAACTATTAATGTACCTTCATCTTCAGCGCGCTCAAGCATGTAAGTTGCGTATACAAACTCGGTATCAAAAGGAGGATCCTTGCGCATCAAAATAACGTCTAAATCGCCCAGTGGCATAGTTTGAACATCACCAAGTGAATAAAAATCGTGAGCGTCATTTTTAACACTTAACGGCTTACAACGACCAAAAGCTCGACCATCACGCAAGTACAAGTCATTCATTTCTAGATAAAATAACTCATAGCCTCGAGACTGAGCTTCTAATAACATCGCAAAACTAGAGTCTTTTTTGATGTTGATGTCTTTGATGGGATCCATCACGATGCCGAGTTTAATAGTCATAGTTGTTCCGTTCTTAATAGGTTTTCGTCGTTTTTAAACACGTTTTCTAACGCCCAACTTAGCAGGCCAAATCACCAAACTTCACTTGCAGAGCTGTTAATAAAGTTAGTGCTGCTGTTTCTGTTCGCAGTACACGAGGCCCCAAAAGTATGTCTTGGTAACCCGCATTGTTCGCCGCTTCAATTTCTTGATCGTTCAAACCGCCCTCAGGACCGATTACAAATCTTACACCTGTTTCAGGCATATTTAGCGATGAAACAGATATGGAGGCACGTGGGTGTAAATTCAACTTTAGCTGTTCAGTTTGCTGTTCGATAAAGGCTTTGAACTCAATAGGGCGGTGGATAGTTGGTACAATTGCACGGCCAGACTGTTCACAAGCTGCAATGGCTATTTTTTGCCACTGTTGATGTTTTTTGTCGAGACGTTCGCCTTTAAGTTTTACGCCACAGCGCTCTGTAAAAATTGGGGTGATATCCGTTATGCCTAACTCAACCGACTTTTGTATAGTGAAGTCCATTTTATCGCCACGAGAAATACCTTGTGCTAAATGAATAGCTAGAGGACTCTCGTTTTCTACTTTGACGCTACTGTTAACAACAACTTGAACTGTCTTTTTAGACACGCCAACAATACTTGCTTGATAGTCAAAACCATCACCGCAAAAAAGGGCTAGCTCATTACCTTCGCTCATTCGTAATACGCGGCCAACATGGTTCGCAGCGTCAGCGTCTAGGTCAAATGGTGTGTCTAATTCAATCTGAGTTGAGTGATATATTCTTGGGATCCGCATACTTTGGCAAATAGTTGAGTTTTAATGGCTTTATTCTAGCAATCAAACCCCTAGATAGAAATGAAGAATTGGTGTCTAATGATGTTAATGATGTTAATGATGTTAATGATGTTAATGATGTTAATTGCGCGATTTCGAGGAAACAAAAATGTCAGCTGTAGTTGAAGTCAAAAATCTTCGCAAAATATATGACGATGTAGAGGCCGTAAAAGGTGTGTCATTTAGAGTTGAGCAAGGCCGTTGCTTTGGCTTACTAGGACCAAATGGAGCCGGAAAAACAACAACCATTGAAATGATGGAAGGTCTAATTGAGCCATCAGGTGGCGAGATTTCGTTTTTTGGTTCGCCTTTAAACAAAGAGTCGCTAAAGGAAATTGGCATTCAGTTTCAACACACGGCATTGCAAGACTTTTTAACCGTTGGTGAAACCTTAGATTTATTTGGTGCGTTTTACCCCAATTCCGCCAGCAAACAGTCTGTGATGGAAATGTGTAACCTAATTGATATTGAAAATCGCCGACATCAAAAACTATCGGGCGGTCAGAAACAACGACTTTTGTTAGCACTTGCGTTAATTAATGATCCTAAAATCCTCTTTCTTGATGAGCCAACAACAGGCTTAGATCCTCATGCAAGACGAAACTTCTGGGACCTAATTACAAAAATAAAGCAACAAGGTAAAACCGTTATCTTAACCACGCATTATATGGATGAAGCTGAGTATTTATGCGATGACATTGTCATCATGGATCAAGGTGCCATTATTGCTCAGGACACACCATCTCGTTTACTCAATCAACACTTTTCGGGTGCTATTATTCGCCTGCCAATAGAAAATTTAGGTAGCTTGGATATTAGTGAGTTTGGGCGTCCATTTGGCCATCATCATGTAGATATTGATGCTAAGGATGTAGAAGTTTCTATCTCTAATTTACTCGAAAAAGGCGTTAAATTAGACGGGCTGCAGGTAAAATCAGCAAACCTTGATGATTTATTCATTAAGTTGACCGGACACCAATTAACGGAGGCTAAAAAGTCATGAAGGTATTTTTTACGCGATTTTATGCCATCCTGAAGGCGCGCAATTTAGAGTTTTTTAGAGACCGTTCCTCTTTGGCTTGGAGTGTTATATTTCCAGTATTGTTGCTCGTTGGTTTTGCAGTGGTTTTTTCTGGTGATGGCAAAGATGTATATAAAGTAGGAGTGTTAAACTCAGAGTCTTCATCACCTTCTGTTCAGCCGCATCCATTTTTGCAGACTAAATATATTGAGTTTGTTGATTATAGGGATCCTAAAAAGGCGTTATCAAAGTTACACCAGCACAGACTTGATCTTTTGGTAGATTTTGAAAAACATCAATACTGGCTAAATGAATCATCGCCGAATGGTTATTTTGTTGAAAAATTACTGATGGCATCGTCGCTAAAGGTTGAAAAAGATGGTTCGAATACTTCTGTTGATGGCGAACTAGATTCAAACGGTAAGACT
Source organism: Psychrosphaera haliotis (assembly GCF_039523615.1). Taxonomy (NCBI): domain Bacteria; kingdom Pseudomonadati; phylum Pseudomonadota; class Gammaproteobacteria; order Alteromonadales; family Pseudoalteromonadaceae; genus Psychrosphaera; species Psychrosphaera haliotis. The sequence continues at coordinate 95,515 of NZ_BAAAFQ010000005.1, forward strand.
CTTAAAGCTCTTACCACCGAAAACTGGCAGCAACAAACGGTGGATGGCCGTCAAATTCGGTATCTAGATTGGGTCTTACCTGGAATTTTAGGTATGAATATGATGTTCAGTTGTCTATTTGGTGTAGGTTATGTGATTGTTCGATATAGAAAGAACATGGTTTTAAAACGACTTAATGCCACACCGGTTACAGCGTTAGAGTTTTTAACCGCGCAAATTGTTTCTCGACTTATGATTGTGATGTTTTTGTCATCAATGGTTTTCATTGGTTGCGATTTATTATTTGATTTTTATATGTTGGGAAGTTATTTAGATTTAATCGTTATTGCGGCATTAGGTGCGTTTGCGCTTATCTCATTAGGCTTAATGATTGCTTCTCGTTCGAGAAGTGAAGAGCTAACGGGGGGTTTATTAAATTTAGCAACGTGGCCAATGATGATTTTATCTGGCGTTTGGTTTTCTTTAGAGGGCAGCCCGGAATTTATTCAAACTATTTCTATGGCGTTACCTCTTACACACTTAGTTGAAGGCGCGCGAGCTATTATGACGGAAGGCGCAAGCTTGATGGATATCAAACATCATGTGTTTACTCTTTTAGGCATGATAGTTGTGTTTTTAACGGCGGGAACGCTTTTGTTTAGATGGGAAGGGGATGGTCGATAACCACCGCTTGTCATGACTGCGAGCTTAGCTTTGATAGCGGGCTTAGCTGTGATTGTTATGCAACGAGGACGGCATAAATACGTCCTTGTAGCCTCAACGATTCATCCCTGAATCGAACGCCTCGTTGATAAGCAATCATCAGCGCGCCTTGCCTGCTCTTATCTCAAAGCACACACCGCATACACCGCTCAAACCCAAAGCCCAGCTCAATTACTTTCCTAATGAGGTTTCCAAGGCATGGATGCCTTGGCGAAGCGCTTCATGGATGAACTCGAGCGTCCGAAGTGGGAAGTAACTGAGCTGGGTTACCCAATCAAATGGATGCCTTGGCGAAGCGCTTCATGGATGAACTTGAGCGTCCGAAGTGGAAAGTAATTGAGCTGGGTTCACAACAAAAATCTTGTTACAAATTAAAGACTAAAAAACGCCCAAGGACAGTTTTTTTATTAGCCATATCATGCCATTCTAGGAAAAGCCCAAATAACTAAACGGAATTCAAATGTTATCAATTTCAAACTTATCAAAAACTTATAACAATGGTGTGAAAGCACTTAACAACGTGAACCTAACTGTTCCAAAGGGAATGTACGGATTGCTTGGACCAAATGGTGCAGGTAAATCATCGTTAATGAGAACCATTTCAACATTGCAAATGCCAGATTCAGGCAGCATTACTTTTGATGGTATCGACGTATTAAACAACCCAAACGAATTACGTCAACGTTTAGGTTATTTACCGCAAGATTTTGGTGTTTATCCTCGTGTGAGTGCTTATGACTTGCTAGATCATTTAGCGATTTTGAAAGGTCTTGAAAATAAAGCTGAACGTAAAGAGGCGGTAGAAGGCTTATTAGCTCACACCAACTTATTCCAGCATAAAGATAACGCGGTAAGTGGTTTTTCGGGCGGCATGCGCCAACGTTTTGGTATCGCGCAAGCTTTATTAGGCGACCCAGATTTGTTAATTGTTGATGAGCCAACGGCTGGATTAGATCCAGAAGAACGTAACCGTTTTCATAATTTATTGGTAAGTTTAGGCGAAGAGAAAGCCATCATTCTTTCTACACATATTGTAGATGACGTCACTGAATTGTGTCCAAACATGGCGGTATTAGGTGCGGGTCAAATTCTGTTAGAAGGAAATCCTATTGAGCTGACTAACCAGTTAGGTCAACAAATTTGGAGAAAGACAGTTTCACAGCAAGAGTTTGCTGAGATTGAAGCTAATCTGCCAGTGATTTCGCAGCGCTTGTTTGCAGGTAAAACAATTGTACATGTGTATGCCGATACTCAACCTGAAGGTTTTGAAGCGGCACCAGCTAATTTAGAAGATGTCTATTTCTCGACACTTTATAATTCTCGTCAATCAGCTCCATCTAACAGCACAGCAGCTTAGGGGCTTTGTATGTTTTTAAATATGCTTAAATTTGAGTGGCGATACTACGTTCGTCAACCGTCGTTTTATGTAACGTGTTTAACGTTCTTTCTATTGCCATATTTGGCGATGGTGAGCGACTCCGTCATAATTGGTGGTCAGAATACAACGTTTAATGGCTCTTACGCTGTTGCACAAACCATGTTGATCTTAGGGATTTTCTCTATGTTTTTAGTGGTTAATTTTATGGCCACTACCGCAACTAAAAATGACTCGTCTCACATGGCCGAGTTACTTTATACCAAACCAATGAATCCGTTAAAATATCAATTGGGTCGCTTCTTTGGTACATACCTAGTGATATTAGTTGTGTTTGCCATGGTGCCATTAGGCATTTTAATAGGCTCCTGGATGCCTTGGTTAGACACTGACAGACTTGGGCCAACTAACCTTAGTTTCTACTTGTCTACGTACTTCTATTTTTCTGTACCTACGTTATTTGTGTTCTCGGCTATATTTTATTCAGTAGCGCAAAAGTTTAAATCGATGATGTCGGTTTACTTGGCTGCAGTGGCAATGTTTATCTTGTACATCATTAGTGGCAACTTTATTAGTGAACCTGAATATCGTTTTATCGGAGCGTTAACTGATCCGTTTGGAATTAGAACTTTTGCCGATATTACTCGTTACTGGACGCCGGTAGAGCGTGACAATCAAGTCATTAATTTAGAGGGAGTGCTGCTATACAACCGCTTAATTTGGTTGGGTATCAGTGTTGCTATATTAGCCCTGTTTGGCAAGTTAGCGTCACCGTTAACATTAGCGCCAAAGCCAGCACCTAAAAAGAAAAAGGCTAAACAAGCAGAAGTAGCACCGGTAAACGCAAAAATTAATTACAAAAGCGTAACCTCTGGTACTTGGACTAAGTTCAAAACCAGAACCTTGTTTGAAATCAAACAAATTATGTTCAGCCCTCCGTTTTATATCCTATTGATATTTTCAGGGTTTACTATTATCTCTTCGTTTTTCGGAAACGGCCCTTTTTACGGTACATCTGAGTGGGCATTAACTAAATCCATGGTCACTCAAATATTTGGTAGTTTTAGTTTGATGATGATTGTCATCATAACCTATTACAGTGGTGAAGTTGTTTGGCGTGAACGCAGCTCAGGAATGGGTGATATTGTCGATAGTATGCCGGTGTTTAATATGACGTTCTGGTTATCTAAACTCATCGCAGTTTGCTTAACGTTATTGTCATTATTTGTCATTGGTATGTGTGTCACTATTACTTATCAGCTAATTGTTGGAGTAAATGATCTTGAATTAGGCCAGTACTTTATTAGTCTATTCTTTTTCCATGCGCCAGGCATGTTGATGATGGTGGTTTTAGCGTTTTTCCTTCAAGTTTTAAGCCCAAACAAGTTTGTCGGTATGCTTTTGTTCTTAGGCTATTTCTTAGCAAGCTTGAGCTTTTATCAATTAGGCTTAGAACACAACTTACTTAATTTTGCCGCAAGTCCAATGATGCAATATTCAGACTTAAATGGGTACGGATGGTACTTGGAAACACAAGCTTGGTATCTAATTTATTGGGGCGCAATGTGTGTCATTTTAAGTACAATTAGTTACGCGCTGTGGCAACGAGGCCCTCAAGTCGCATTAAAGCATCGCTTTAAACAAATGGGTTATCAGATGCAGACCGGTGGTAAAATTACACTTGCTTCAGCTGCTATCGTCTTTGTACTTTCTGGTAGTTATATTTACTACAACACAACGGTCGTTAATGAGTATTACTCTAGTGACGAGATGATGGAGATCCGCACTGATTATGAAAAGCAGTTTGATCAGTATGTAAACGATCCGGTTCCCGTTATTACTCGCGTTAATGCAAAAGTAGATATCACGCCAAGTGAAAGGACTATAGTTGCGGCCGCTGAAATAACGGTTAAAAATAAGTTTGATAAGCCAATTACTCGTTTCTTGGTGAACGCACCTCGTTTCGCAGAGACTTGGGGTGTGCAGCTCCCTAATGGTTTAATGCAGGAAGTTGATTCACGTTTGGGTTCAGCTTGGTTTGTATTTGAAAAGCCTTTACAGCCTGGCGAGACTTTGGAAGGTGAAATTACCGTAACCCGAACTGTTAAAGGCTTTAAAGATAAAGGCTTTGATGTACAACTAGTTAAAAACGGTACCTTCATTAATAACTTTGAGTTATTCCCAATTTTTGGTGTAAACACACAAGGTTATTTATCCGATAGACATGAGCGAAGAAAGCGAGATTTATCACCGCCTAAAAGAGCTAATAAGTTAGAAGATGAAGAGTTTCATAATCAAAGTTTCTTTGGAAAAGGAAACGATTTCATAGACTTTGAAACTACAATATCTACTGAGTTAGACCAAGTGGCGATAGCGCCTGGTTATTTGCAGAAAGAGTGGGTGGAAGGTGATAAACGTTATTTCCATTATAAAATGGACTCGCCTATGATTAACTTTTACTCCATTTTGTCGGCTCGACTGGATGTGAAAAAAGAGGTTCACAAAGGCATAAATATTGAGGTTTATTATCACCCTCAACACTTTATGAATGTGGATGTCATGATTGAGTCTACCAAAGACTCTATCGATTACTTCACTGAAGCATTTGGCCCGTATCAGCATAAGCAAATGCGCATCATTGAGTTCCCAGGATACCGAAGCTTTGCTCAGAGTTTTGCTAATACGGTGCCTTATTCTGAAAACATAGGTTTCACTACAGATTTACGTGACCCTGAAAATATTGACCCTGTTTATTATGTTACTGCGCACGAACTGGCACACCAATGGTGGGCTCATCAGGTAGGTAGTGCGGATGTACAGGGTAGTGCAATTCTATCTGAGTCGTTGTCACAATACAGTGCGATTATGGTAATGGCGAATAAGTATGGTGAAAGCAAATTACGTAAGTTCTTAAAGTATGAACTCGACAGTTATTTGCGTGGACGAACTCGAGAGTCGCTTGAAGAGATGCCATTAATGCGAGCTGAAAATCAGTCGTATATTCATTATCGTAAAGGATCAGTGGTAATGATGGCGATTAAAGACAGGTTAGGCGAAGAACGTTTGAATCAAGCGTTAAGAAGCTTATTGCAAGAGTTTAAGTTTAAGAGTGATCCGTATCCAACAACTTTGGATTTAGTTGCTAACTTAAATGCAGTCAGTAATAGCGAAGAGCAGTCGTTTATAAAAGACTTGTTTGAAGAAATTACGCTTTATGACTTACAAGCTAAAACAGCAGACATTGTTGAACTAGATAACGGTAAGTATGAAGTAGTATTTACCATCGAAGGCAAACGTTATAATGCTGATGGAAAGGGTGCTGAAACACCGGCTGATCTTAAAGAGTACGTTGATATTGTGCTATTTAGTGAAGATCCAGAAGACTTAAATGCGGGTGATATTGTCTTGTATGAAAAGAAACACTTAGTCATAGAAGGTGAAAATACCTTTAAGCTTATCGTGGATTCAAAACCTAAATTTGCCGGTATTGACCCATTCGTTAAGTTGATTGACCGAGACAGCTCTGACAATGTCATCAAGCTTTAATACCTAAACTTGACGATTCAAGTTTTAAGTCTTAAACCAGACTAGCTTGAACATCGCTGAGAGGCGACACTATTAAAAGGACCTTCGGGTCCTTTTTTGTTTTATAAACGCCGTTGTTGATAATCAATCACAGCACGCTCGCGGTGGAGAGGCAGGGCTTAGCTGTGATTGTTATGCAACGAGGACGGCATAAATACGTTCTTGTAGCCTCGACGATTCATCCCTGAATCGAAACGCCTTCGTTGATAATCAATCGCAGCACGCCGTTGCCCCTTGCACTCAAACTGGCCACTACATGCCGAACACACAGCGCACTCCAAATCAAAACCCAGCCCAATTACTTTCCAAATGAGGTTTCCAAGGCAAGGATGCCTTGGCGAAGCGCTTCATGGATGAACTCGAGCGTCCGAAGTGGAAAGTAATTGAGCTGGGTTCACAGCGACAAGGATGCCTTGGCGAAGCGCTTCATGGATGAACTTGAGCGTCCGAAGTGGAAAGTAATTGGGCTGGGTTCACAGCGACAAGGATGCCTTGGCGAAGCGCTTCATGGATGAACTTGAGCGTCCGAAGTGGAAAGTAATTGAGCTGGGTTAAAGCTCAGTATGGAAAGTAATTGAGCTGCAGTCGTTAAATTGGAGGCACAAAAAAAGGACCCGAAAGTCCTTTTTTAAAGCAGCGCCTGTCTCACTCATTTGCTGCAAAAGCTTTTTATAAACCAGCGTCAGCGCGCAAGGCTTCAACTTTGTCAGTGCGTTCCCACGGGAACTCTTCACGACCAAAGTGACCGTAGGCAGCTGTCCCTTTATAAATAGGACGCTCTAGGTCTAACATTTGTGTTAAGCCATATGGACGTAGGTCGAAGTGACGACGTACTAATTCGATTAGTTTGTCTTCTTCAAGCTTGCCTGTACCAAATGTTTCAACACTGATAGACGTTGGTTCAGCAACACCAATTGCATAAGAAACTTGAAGCTCTGCTTTGTCAGCAAGACCAGCTGCAACCAGGTTTTTAGCAACGTATCGAGCTGCATATGCGCCTGAACGGTCAACTTTTGATGGATCTTTACCAGAGAATGCTCCGCCACCATGACGTGCCATGCCGCCGTATGTATCAACGATAATCTTACGACCTGTTAATCCACAGTCACCCATTGGTCCACCAATTACAAAGCGGCCTGTTGGGTTGATGAAGTATTTAGTATTAGCAGTTAACCATTCTGCTGGAAGGGTAGGCTTTACGATTGTTTCCATTACCGCTTCAACTAGATCTTTTTGGCTGATGTCTTCGCTGTGCTGAGTTGAAAGTACTACCGCATCGATGCCAACTGGTTTGCCATCTTCATAAACAAACGTAACCTGTGATTTTGCATCAGGGCGTAACCAAGGAAGCGTACCGTCTTTACGCACTTGCGCTTGACGTTTAACTAATCGGTGAGAGTACTCAATTGGAGCAGGCATTAACACTTCAGTTTCGTTACATGCATAACCAAACATTAAACCTTGGTCACCAGCACCCTGTTCGCTAGGGTCTTTACGGTCAACACCTTGGTTGATGTCTGGAGACTGTTTACCAATCGTGTTCAAAATTGCACAAGAATCAGCATCAAAGCCCATGTCTGAGTGTGTGTAACCAATTTCACGTACTGTGCTACGAGTTAACTCTTCAATATCAACCCATGCAGACGTTGTTACTTCACCGCCAACCATAACCATGCCGGTCTTAACGTATGTTTCACACGCAACACGTGCCTTAGGGTCTTGCTCTAAAATAGCGTCTAATACCGCGTCAGAAATTTGGTCTGCGATTTTATCCGGATGACCTTCAGATACGGATTCCGATGTGAACAAATGTTTTGCCATTTAAACTGTCTCTTGTATTACCTAAATTTGGCGTAATTTTAGCTAACTTTTGTAGATTTGCCTAATACTTTTTTACGCCTAGACGTCTAAACATTCAAATGGTTGGTGAATCGTAACAAACTGTTACAAGTTTGAAGTTAGAAACCGTGCCTAATTTTGGTATAAAACAGGTATTACAATAAGTGATATAACAATAACTCCAGGGAGCTTCATTTAATGAAGATTTTCACTAGTAAAAACAAATCAAAATTTACTAAAACTTTATTGGCGTCGGCTGTATTTGTAGCATTAGCGGGTTGTTCGGCAACTCAACAAAGCGCGGCTCCAGAAGTAGTGGTAAAAAATGCAACAATGGATTTTGTTCGCAATGTTGAAGGCATCAATGAGTACACTTTGTCTAACGGCATGAAAGTATTAATGTACCCAGATGAAGCTCAACCAAAAACGCTGGTTAACATAACTTATAAAGTAGGTTCTGTTCATGAGAAATATGGCGAAACCGGCATGGCTCATTTATTAGAGCATATGTTGTTTAAAGGCTCTGACAGCTATAAAGCTATTGATACAGAATTTAACAAACGTGGTATGCGCGTAAATGCAACAACTTGGTTAGACCGCACAAACTATTTTGAATTGTTTGAATATGATGAAGCAAACCTAGAGTGGGCTTTAGGAATGGAAGCAGACCGTATGGTTAATGCAACATTCACAAAAGAGCAATTAGACTCAGAAATGACAGTGGTTCGCAACGAAATGGAACGTGGTGAAAATAGCCCATTCCGTATGTTGTCATCTCGTTTAGCGTCAACGGCGTTCTTATGGCACAACTACGCAAACTCTACAATTGGTGCGCGTTCTGATGTTGAAAACTTCCCATTCCAAGTATTAAGAGATTTCTACAAACGTCATTACCGTCCAGATAATGCCGTACTTACTGTTGCGGGTCGTTTTGATAAAGAAAAGACTATCGCAATGATCGAAAAAACGTTTGGTAAGCTTCAGCAACCTGAAACGCCAATCGAAAAATTATACACAGTAGAGCCAACTCAAGACGGTGAGCGTGAAATAAACTTACGTCGTACTGGTGATGTGCCAATGATTGCTGCGGTTTATCATGTACCTTCTGCGTTACATGAAGATACGCCTGCTATTCAAGTTCTATCTCAAATCTTATCTGATAGCGCTCGTGGACGTATGCAGAAGAAGATGGTTGAGCCTGGATTAGCAACAGGAGCTTATGCCTATTCTTATCTATTAAAAGACCCTTCAACGTTCACTATTATGGCGCAAGGCTCTAAAGGCAAAGAAACGTCTGCTATGGAGAAAACGTTAATCTCTATGGTTGAAGGCATTAAAGAGAACACAATTTCAGAAGCTGAAGTAGCAGTGGCTAAAGCTGCACTACTGAAAGAAACAGAAGAAGCGTTACGTAACGTAACTTCGGTAGGCATGGAGCTATCTGAGTACATTGCGATGGGTGACTATCGTTATATTTTCTACTTCCGTGACTTAGTAGAAAAAGTAACAGCAGCAGATGTGCAACGTGTAGCAGAGCAATACTTTGTAGAAAGTAACCGTACGCTAGGGCGCTTTATCCCAACCAAAGAGCCTGTGCGTGCGGAAATTTCTGAAGCAAAAGACATTTCTGAATTGTTAGCTGACTATAAAGGTCGTAAAGCAGTAGCAAACGGCGAAGTTTATGACAACAACGTTGAAAATGTATTGGCTCGATTAAAAGAGTTTACATGGGCAACGGGCACGCAAGTGAGTGTTTATCCTAAAAAGCTTCGTGCAGGCGAAGTTAACATGGCAATGACATTCCCAGTTGGCTCAGCTAAATCTTTAAAAGGTTATGAGTCAGACTTTAAAATGTTAGGTGGCTTATTAATGAGCGGTACTGAAAAGTACAGCAAAGAACAAATCGCCTCTAAAATGGATGAGCTTAAAGCGAGCATCAGTATTTCTACTCGTACTTTAGGAGAAATTAACGTTTCTGTTAAAGCGGTAAAAGAAAACTTAGATGCAACATTAGACTTTGTTCAAGAGTTATTAGCTAACCCTACGTTTAAAGCATCTGAAGTTGAAATTGACCGTAAAGCCATGATCACAGGTTTAGAAATGAATCGCAGTGAGCCAAGCTCTGTAGCGGTATCAATTTTAAGTAAAACGTTTAATGGTCACGAAGCGGGCCACCCATCGGCGTTTAAAACGATTGATGAGCAAATTGATGGCTTGAAAAAAGTAACAAGCAAACGCCTTCAAAAATTACACTCTTCACACTTTAATGTAAGCAATGGTTTTGTAGCGATTGTAGGTGACGTTGATCCTAAAATTATTTCTACCCAATTAGAAATGCGTTTAAGTGAATTAAATGGCAAAGCAACCTTTGCGAAGCTAGAAGATGAAGTTAATGAAGTAACTGGCCAAGAAAACTGGATTGAAACACCAGACAAAGCAAATGCTCAGTTATACATTGCTCATGTTGTTGACTTAAACCCTCAAGAAGATGATTACTATGCGGCGTACATCGCGAACCAAATTTTTGGTGGCAGTGGTTTTGCTTCTCGTTTAATGCAACGTATACGTGTTAAAGAAGGTTACAGCTACGGTACTGGTTCTTGGTTACAAATGGAGTTTGATGAAGAGAAGGGCATGTACATTATGTCTGCTATCGCCGCTCCAGAGAATATGAAAAAAGTAGTTGAAGCATACAAAGAAGAAGTTCAAAAAGTATTAGACGAAGGTTTCTCTGACAAAGAAGTAACCGACGCTATTAACGGTGCTTTAAAATCACTTCGTGTAACTTGGTCAAGTGAAGCTTACATTGCTCGTATGCTTAACGGCAACAAGCAAATGGGTCGTGATATGAAGTGGTTCTCTGATTATCAAGAAACGCTTCCAACGGTAACCGTTGAGCAAGTAAACGCAGCATTTGCAAAATACATTGCACAGCAAGAACTAAACATCTTTGCTGCAGGTGATTGGGCAAAGTTAGAAAAATAAGGCTCAGCCTTTTTTCTAATGCTATTCGTTAGATACGACTCATTAAACGTGATTTGTTAATACGACTAGCAAAAAATGTGAAAGCGCGGCAGTTAATATTGTCGCGTTTTTTTGTGCCTGATGTTTATTAAAATGTGAATGTTGGCATTCTATCGTAGGTTGTTTGTTTTTTATTCATAAATAAGAGTACAATCTTTATCAACTCATTAAGAAATAAAGGATTTGAGATGAAACGCTATACTTGGTTATTACCTCTAGTTCTGCTCTCTACGCAGAGTGTCGCTAACGAAAAAGTGGAACCAGAAAACTCTTCAAAACTGTTCCAAGCTGAAGATATTTTTGAGCTGGAATATGCCTCGTCACCTCAAGTTTCGCCTGATGGAAAGTGGGTGATCTACACACGCAGAAGTCACGATATTATGACGGATGGAACGCGTTCTAACTTATGGGTGGCTCGCACTGATGGTTCTTTACATCGCCCATTATTGTCGGGTAAAAAAGCCTTTTATGGCGCTAAATGGTCTCCAAGTGGTGACCGCGTAGCTTATTTATCAAATGAAGAAGGCCGAAGCCAGCTTTACGTGCGATGGATGGATACTGGCCAAACCGGTGTGATCACTAATGTTCAATCAGGCATTGGTAATGTGACTTGGTCGCCTGATGGCACTCAAATAGCCTTTACAATGTCGATAGCAGATACAGACCGACCGCTTTCAGTAAAAATGCCAAAACGCCCAAAGGGAGCAAAATGGTCAGAGCCTGTTCAATACGTCACAAAAGCTCGTTATCAGGCTGATGGTGCTGGTATTTTAGAGCCAAAGTTTAGCCACATTTTTGTTGTGCCAGCAGAAGGCGGGACACCTAGACAGTTAACTCATGGAAACTTTAATCATGGTGGAACTCTAGCTTGGTCGACTAATGCTGAAGATATTTTCTTTTCGGCATATCGCAACGATGATTGGGAATACCAAACACGTGAATCAGATATTTATAGCGTTAAGGTCAAAGGTGACAATGCGGGACAAATGACGCAAGTCACAAACAAGCCAGGTGGAGAATACGGTCCGGTTATTTCACCGGATGGTAAAAAACTAGCGTACGTTAGTATTGATAACAAAAAGCTCGCTTACCGAAATCGAATCTTAGAAGTGTTGGATTTAGGCACGAAGAAAAACAAACAAATTACTGCCGACATAGACAACTCTGTAAGTGGCCTAAAGTGGAGTGAAAACAATTCGGGTTTGTATTATCAAATGACGGAAAGAGGGCTGATCACTGTTGGTTACTCAACGTTGTCTGGTCGTCATATGAAAATTGTTGAAGGGTTAGGCGGCACTACCATAGGAAGACCATACGCGTTTGCTAACTTTGACGTAGACGCTGATGTAGTGGCTTATACAAAAGGCAGCGCTCAACGTCCAGCAGATATATTTGTTCGAAGAAAAGGCAAAGACTTTCAAATTTCTTCATTAAACGAAGATTTGTTAGGTCATAAAACGTTAGCCCAAGTTGAAGAAGTGGTTTATCAATCGTCAATTGATGGTGAAGAGATCCAAGGTTGGTATTTATTACCACCAAATTTTGATAAAACAAAAAAATACCCTTTGATTTTAGAGATTCATGGTGGACCACACTTAGCTTACGGCCCTCATTTTTCTGCAGAAATGCAACGTTTTGCTGCTGAAGGATATGTTGTATTTTATGACAATCACAGAGGCTCTACAGGATACGGTGAGCGTTTTGCACTGCTATTACAGAACAAATACTCCAGTAAGTGGGATTTTGCCGACCATATGTCGGGTGTTGACGCCATGATAGCTAAAGGCTTTGTAGATCCTGATAAGCTTTATATTACAGGCGGCTCAGCTGGTGGCATAGCCTCAGCTTACGCTATTGGTTTAACCGACCGATTCAAAGCCGCTGTAGTAGCGAAACCGGTTATAAACTGGATTTCTAAAGTATTAACAGCAGACAGCTATTTAGGACAAATACCATTTCAATTCCCAGGGATGCCATGGGACAACTTTGAACATTACTGGGAACGTTCGCCTTTATCACTGGTTGGCAATGTTACAACGCCTACTATGTTGATTACCGGTGAAAATGACCGTCGCACACCTATCTCAGAAACAGAGCAATTTTATCAAGCTTTGAAACTTCGCAAAGTGGATACAATCATGGTTAGAGTACCAGGTTCTCCACACGGAATTGCAGGTAAGCCTTCAAGAATGGTCGCAAAAATCGAAAATATTCTAGCCTGGTTTAAGAAGTACCAGTAAAACGAGTTAATAATGGACAAAAAATTGTTGGCTAAAGTGTTGAGTCAAGCACATGTGAAACCCAGCTGTTTTTTGTCCAGCTTTAATGACTTGTTATACTTTTTAGACTAAACTGTACGACATTACCGTACATAAGGTTTTTATTATGAATAGCATAAGTGTGAACCAATTTCGAGACAACTTAAAAACATACGTTGAACAAACAGTTAGTGAACATGAGCCGATAAAAGTGACAAGACGAGCAGGTGAGGCTTTTATTGTAATGAGCGCAGACGACTGGGAAAGAGAGCAGGAAACATTACACGTTTTACAAAGTAGTAGCTTAATGCAGCAAATTGCTGAGTCTATGAAAACGCATACGAATAAGAAAGGTTATAAACCAACAAAAGAGCAGTTAGATGAGATCACTAATCTTTGAAGGTGAGACTTGGCTCGCATATGAAAAATTAAGAGAAAAAGATAAAAAGTTACACAAAGCGTTGTGCAAAATATTAAAGGAAATGCTTCGCTCAGATCCTAGTTCAGGCTTGGGTAAGCCTGAAGCGCTAAAGCACAACTTGTCGGGGTTATGGTCAAAAAGAATATCCCAGAAAGATCGACTGATTTACAAATTCGATGAAGATTACGTCTATATATTCGCCATTGGTGGGCACTACGCCGATCATTAAAAAAGATAGTACCTTAAAAAAGAACAGTTAAATGCACTTCGCCGGTTTAGGCAGTCCTGCAATTCTAGTGGCTTGTTTTGCAGGCCCTTTTGGAAATAACTTGTATAGATAAATACTATTTCCTTTGTCTGCGCCTAGTTGTTTAGCCATCGCTTTTACCAACATTCTAATTGCAGGTGAAGTTTTATATTCTTTGTAAAAGTCACGCACAAAATTAACCACTTCCCAATGATTATCTGTCATGGTGATTTTCTCTAATTCTGCGATATGCTCTGCTAGTTCCACACTCCAATCATCCAAGTGCAGCAAGTACTCGTGCTTATCTGTTTCATATTCTTTATTATTAAATTCAATCATTTATTGTTTTTACCAACTAATTATATTCTGTGCTTGTGCTGTTAATTTAACCCAAAGCTCATCGTCAATTGCCTCAACTAATACAGTACCAGTCACAGCAGAGTCACTTACACTATTTTCAGTTAGGTTATTTCCTAGCAGTTTTATTTTTCTAGCTGAAACGTCTAACGCTCTTGCATATAACAACTCACTTGGGCTTTGCAGGTCGCTTTGTAGCAGGTACACAGCGTCTTGCAGAAATAGAATACGATCGTTTGATTCAATGGTATTTTTTGCTAATGCCCAGCTATCAGGGCTAAAGATTAAATGGAGAGTATAACGATGAGAAGAAAAAGGCATGTTTAACTCCGATTAAATTACAAAAACGTGATCAACGTTATTTTTTAAAGCAAGAAAGTCCGTATGTTCTATAGGTAATACATTACTTAAACGCTCATTGTTTTCTAGCCCATATTTAACAAGGCTGTTTGTATGAACATACACTTTTTCAATGTCGTAAATGTCTAACGCTTTGATTGTGCTTGTATAATCTTTCTGCGAAAAAGACTCAGGATCTTGATGGGCTAAGGTTTGAAAAACACCTTGTTGATAAAAAACGACAGACACGTCCTGTTCGTATGACCCCAATATCAAGCTTAAATCTAACGCCTCTTTACCCTGTAAGTCATTAAATGCAGGTTGCGTATGAATGATTAGAATGGATTTTATATTCATTACTTTCCTACTTAAATTGGATTACTTTATCAACGATGGAGCAACGCTCCGCAAATTCGGCTAAACCTGCGATTTTAAAACCATGCTCAACATGAGTTTCGTGAATGCCGCGTTTTACACCAGCCGTCACGCAAAGCCATAACGGTACACCAAAAGCTTTATGTAGTTTGAGCAACTCTGACTGGCCGTTTAATTCATCGCTACTTATTTCAAGATTAGGAAGGGCGTTTGTTACGCCGTCTTGATATAAAAAGATAGCATCAATAATGTGGCCTTGTGCAATGGCCGCTTCGCTAAACTGACAAGCTGATAGTACGGATTGTTCCGACCAAGCTTTACCATGAAGCATTATTAAATAGCGCATGAAAGTCTCTTAGGTAAATGTGAATAGGTATAGTTTAAATCATATTGAAGGGTTAACCCATCTCTGCCTTGAAAAACAGGCAAAAAAAAGCGCCACACGAAGCAGCGCTTTTAATGGTTTTGGCGATTAGTCGTCGTTGCCGCCGAATGCCATTAAGATATTAATTAAGCTGATAAAGATATTGTATATAGATACAAATAACGTCACCGTTGCAAGAATGTAGTTAGTCTCGCCGCCTTTAACAATCGCTTGCGTTTGCATTAGGATTGCGCCAGATGAGAATAAGATAAACATTGCACTAATAGCTAAAGATAACGCTGGAAGTTGTAAGAAGATGTTTGCTACAACTGCTGCGATTAGTACCCAAAAACCAGCAACCATCATTCCGCCTAGGAAAGACAAGTCACGCTTTGTAGTTAATGCATAAGCAGAAACACCAAAGAAGGTAAGGGCTGTGCCACCTAGTGCCATCATTACGATTTCACCGCCGCCAGCACCAATAACCATATTAAGGATTGGGCCTAACGTGTAACCAAGGAAACCAGTGAATGCGAATACAGCTACTAAACCCATTGAAGAGTTAGCTGCTTTATGGACAAAGAATAATAAGCCATAAAAACCAACCAACGTCACAATTAACCCCGGGTGAGGTAAGTTTAATGCCATTGCACCGCCAGCAACCATAGCAGCGAACGCTAAAGTCATAGCCAATAATGAATAAGTGTTTCTTAGTACCTTGTTCTGCTCTAATACAGAGGTTTTAGTACCTTGATACGCCATTCTGCTGTCCATTTTGAACTCCTGTTGTTTCATAATATAAAACGTTGTTTAAAAACTAATGGTAGTTTTCATTAAATTGCATTCCTGGTCAATATATATAGGTAAACAATTTAGTTTCAAGATATTTATACGAAATAAAGTCACGATTGATTCACTATTTCACACTAATTTCGACTACATACCATTTGATAGGTTCCCCCAAATATAAAACTTTGTTGATTTGCTCAAGCGGATATATTTGGTTTTGCCTTGGTAATGAAGTAACTGGCTGATTTCGATCAAAAACCAACAAACTCAGCTAAAAAAGCCTCACTTTGATTTAAAATTAGCCGAACAAACCAGAAAACCTAACTTTTTTTAAACTTTGACTTTACAAGAGTTAGTTAGGTCTCTAATATGCGCTTCATCAAGTGGAGAGGTGGCAGAGTTCGGTCGAATGCACCTGACTTGAAATCAGGCGAAGGGTTAAACCTTCCGGGGGTTCGAATCCCTCCCTCTCCGCCACTTATACAAACTATGAGTTTTTAATTAAACTTGTGGCAAACGACTTAGGAAAGCTGGCAGAGCTCGGTCGAATGCACCTGACTTGAAATCAGGCGAAGGGTCAAACCTTCCGGGGGTTCGAATCCCTCGCTTTCCGCCAAATCAACGAAGCCCGATCATTTGATTGGGCTTTTTTGTATCTAAAATTTACCTTTCATTTATAGCATCAGTTGCTTCGTGAGTAGTAACGCTTAGCTGTGATTGTTATACAGCGAGGACGGCATAAATACTTCCATGTAGCCTCGACGATTCATCCCTGAATCGAACGCCTTCTTGATAATCAATCAGCAGCACGCTACCTCGACATTGGTAATGCTTAGCTGTGATTGTTATCCAACAAGGACGGCATAAATACATCCATGTAGCCTCGACGATTCATCCCTGAATCGAACGCCTCGTTAATAATCAATCAGCAGCACGTTAGTTCGATACTGGTAATTCTCAGCTGTGATTGTTATGCAGCGAGGGCGGCATAAATACATCCATGTAGCCTCGACGATTCATCCTTGAATCGAACGCCTCGCTGATAATCAATCATCAGCACGCTAGCCACTCTCGCCTAAACTGGTCATGAATTCACTGCACACGCCAAACCAAAACCCAGCTCAATTACTTTCCTAATGAGGTTTCCAAGGCAAGGATGCCTAGGCGAAGCGCTTCATGGATGAACTTGAGCGTCCGAAGAGGAAAGTAATTGAGCTGGGTTCACAACGACAAGGATGCCTTGGCGAAGCGCTTCATGGATGAACTCGAGCGTCCGAAGTGGAAAGTAATTGAGCTGGGTTCAAGCTAAAGAGTGGGTGAGTTTGAGCAGGGCTCAATCTAAGTTATGCATCTTCCCGGCGCACTCAATCGCACTTAAATATGCACCTTCAACACGACCACCTTTTGCCCATTCACCAATGATCGCAAATTGCTCTTTATCATTAAAAATCACATTGCTGTCATCTGCTTTATACTTTTCAAGATAACTTTCCGTTGGTCGAGCGTATCGCCAATAGTGCACATAACTATCAATCAATGTAACTGGCTCACCTAGATTGTTATTTACGATAAGTTCGTTCAACCAATTTAATGCTTCCTGCTTTATTACATTGGCATTTTCTCCAATGTTTTGCTTTGTATATTCGGCAGAAAAATGGATGTTCCAAATGTCTTCGATTTGCTGTGACTTCTGATTCTCTGTTATTTCACGAGCTGGTTTGTGGCTTTGTTTTGCTAACCAAGACACTTTTTCTTTACTGAACACGCCTTGTAATACTGGGTTAACGCTACCTTTTGTTGCTAACGTTACGGCCCAGCAAGGATCATGCACGTCAGATGGGATTTGTTTACTAATATCAGGAAGGTCATTAAATAGCTCTCTCGCTTGTTCAGCTGGAATGGTTGAGATGAGCCAGTCAAAAACACCAACTAATTCCATATTATCTCGCCATAAGAGCCACTTTCCGTCATCAAATGTAATGTGGTTAATCTTTGTGTTTAGTTCGACTTTTTTGTCGTTTAAAAGCTGTTTGGCGATGCTGTTCATTTCAGGTGTTGCAACATAACGTAATTCTGCATCGGGTGACGTAGCGAGCGTCTTTTCTCTTAAAAGTTGAGGTTCAAGGGTCCAGGGCGACACTAAGCCTTTCATTTCCCACTTTTCAACAGCACTGACGAAGCGAGAATCCCGGGCGGTAAAGTATTGAGCACCCATATCACAGTTGCCCCAAGACAAACGTTTGGTATTCATTCGGCCGCCTCGACCTCGAGACTTTTCAATCACGGTAATGTCGTATCCTTTCGAAGACAATTCGTCAGCTATGACTGCGCCAGTTAATCCAGCTCCAACAATCGCTACTTTCATTTAAACCTCATTGTTTTCATTATTAAAATGTCATTACCCAAAATAAATGGAACACTTCTACAAATTACAAATTACAAATTACAAATTACAAATTACAAATTACAAATTACAAATTACAAATTACAAATTACAAATTACAAATTACAAATTACAAATTACAAATTACAAATTACCAACTGATGGTTTTACCTTGCCAATCAACATAACTTAACTCTTGGTCAAACCTTTGGTTTTCAACCACCGTTAAAAAATACTTTGCTGATTGCTCTGAGGAAAAAAGTTGTTCCGATGGCACATTAGCTTGGAATGGCTTTGATAGTGGGCTGTCGGTTGTGCCTGGGTGGTAACTTATAAATTTAAGGCCTTTATAACTTCGCGCGCATTCAATGGTGATGTTTTTGAGCAACATGTTAAGTGCAGCTTTGCTAGCACGATAACTATGCCAACCACCAAGTCCGTTATCAGTGAGACTACCTATGCGAGCAGACAAAGCCGCTACTTTAAAAGACTGATCTTTATTAATAGCTTTTAAAATAGTTTGAATGATTAGTATTGGAGTTGTGGTATTTGCTTTGATTACCTTTTCGAATGTGAGCGGGTCAAATTGGCTCAAGGCTTTTTCTGGTCGAAATTGTTGGCTGTGTAAAATCCCATTAAAAATATACAAGCCCGTTAAGTTTATTTGGTTGATATCTAAATATTGAATAACTGAATCAAGTGTCGCCTGCTCGTAATCACTAACTGCGTGGTGTGTGATATTCGGCTTATTCCAGTCTAATTGAGTACGGCTAAAGGTAATAACCTGATGATTTGGGTTAACGCTTAGTTGCTCAACAACGGCCTTGGCGATAGCGCTAGAGGCGCCAAAGATTAAAAATGTTTTGGTATTGTCTGACATGTAAACTAGTCCTTGAGGCGACCGACTTGGCAAGACTCACACCGAGCCTTTCCGGTAAAGAATGCTGAAATTGAATATCTATTTTTTGCAAACCACAAGTAAACAGGGTCAGCGAAAAATCGAACCCAAGACCAAGTTAAAGGTTTAAACAACCAGCCTTTGCCTACTGTGTCCCACGCTTTGTAGGTAACATCAAGCCCAAGAAGTAATGTCCCGTTGTTATCGATAGCGTGTAGGATTCGGTTTGCATAGTCAGGATCAACATTGGGGTATTCGTTCATATCAACGCTGTTCTGAATATTAATAAATTCAATAGCATCGTTAGTATCGGCGTTGGCCAACTTTTTCATTTCAGCAACACATAATGGGCAACAGCCATCGTAAAACAAAATAAGATCGTGAGATGTTTGAGTCATAACAAACTGCCTTTATATTTTCCAAAAACTAAAAAACTAAAAAACTAAAAAACTAAAAAACTAAAAAACTAAAAAACTAAAAAACTAAAAAACTAAAAAACTAAAAAACTAAAAAACTAGCGCGTTAACCTTTTAAAACATCATGTAACGCAGGCGACAATGTTTCAAATTTGAAGGTATAGCCGGAGTCTAATAATTCTTGTGGTACTGCTTTTTGACCATATAAAACCAAATCAGCCATTTCACCCATCGCGAGTCTTAAAACAAACTCAGGAACTGGAAACAGGCAAGGGCGACCAAGCTCAGAAGCCAATGTTTTACTAAACTCTGCGTTTGTTACAGGGTTAGGTGCCGTAAAGTTAAAAGGCCCAGTAAGTACAGGATGTTCAACTAAATATTCTATTGCACTCACCATATCGTCAATATGAATCCAAGGCATAAATTGACGTCCTGTGGCAATACGTCCACCAAGCCCTAATTTAAAGGGCAACAGCATTTTATCTAATGCGCCACCTTTGTTACTCAATACTATGCCGGTTCTGATCACGGCGACATTTGCATGTTTGGCGTGAAGTGCAATATCTTCCCATTGATGGCAAAGTTTATGACTAAATTCTGGGAAATGGTTTGTGAATTGCTCAGTTATTACCGTTGAACCTTGTCTTCCATAAATACCAACAGCACTGCCACTAATTAAGCGGATAGGGCGATCGTCAGAGCATTCTTTGCTAATTTTATTAACGACTTGATCCGTCAACGTCCATCTACTTTTGCATAAACGGTCTTTTTGTTTGTCAGACCATCGTTTTGATACGATAGGCTCACCAGCCAAGTTCAACACAACGTCAAAGTCTTTAAAATTAACTTCTGATAAATCACTAACAATTAGTACATAAGACGGGAGCTTTTTTTGAGCTTGGGCTTTATCTCGAGTTAGTACCGTAAACTGAGCATTCGCATTAGTTATGTGATGTTGCTCAATAAATGCTCGACCAATCAAGCCAGTACCGCCTGTTATAAAATAATTCATAATAAAAAGCCGTTTAAGTGGGATTTAACTTGTTAATTAATCATAGTTCTTTTACGGTATTTAGCTGAAAAACGGTCACAAATTACGAAAAAGAATTTAAGGATGAGTGATGCCCAAGCTAGAAGTCAATTTTGCTACCAAGTTTTTGTTTATTATGGCGTGTCTTGTCATTTTATTAGCGGGCATAAAAGCCTCTAGCGCAATTTTGGTACCTTTTTTACTGTCCATTTTTATTGCAATTATTACAAATCCACTGGTTGCTAAGTTAGTCTCTCTAAGAGTCCCTAGAGTTGTGGCTGTGCTCATTGTACTGTCGTTATTACTCGTTGTTGGTATGAGCTTAGCGGGTGTTGTAGGGCAATCATTTAATGACTTTTCAAAGTCCTTACCAGAATACCAAGAAAAACTAGCTGGCGAATTACATTGGTTAGTAAGCCAGTTGGCTTTGTTTAATATTGAAGTAGATAAGTCTCAGTTAACGGAATACTTTAACCCTGGCGTTGCCATGCAAATGGTTGGAAATTTGTTAAGTGGTTTTGGTGGCGTAATGGCCAACTTATTCTTAATTGTTTTAACGGTAGTGTTTATGTTGTTTGAAGCGCCTGATGTGAACAAAAAAATTCACATTGCGTTGCACGATCCAAAAATGAAGCTTCACCATATTGATAGATTTTTAGAGTCTGTAAACAGCTACTTAGCGATTAAATCCCTAGTGAGTTTAGGCACCGCTGCACTGGTTGCCATTTTGTTGTGGGTACTCGATGTAGACTACGTTCTACTTTGGGCTGTGTTGGCTTTTCTATTTAACTTTATTCCTAACATTGGTTCTATCATCGCTGCTGTGCCAGCCGTATTATTGGCGATAGTAGTACAAAGCCCAGCAGTTGCAGGTTTGGTAGCGCTTGGGTATGTAGGCATAAATACGATAATGGGCAATATTGTAGAGCCTAAGTTTATGGGCAGAGGCTTAGGCTTATCAACGTTGGTTGTATTCTTGTCGTTAATATTTTGGGGATGGTTATTAGGGACGGTTGGGATGTTATTGTCCGTACCTTTAACTATGATTGTTAAAATAGCCTTAGAAGCAAATGAAGATAGTAAATGGCTTGGCTTGTTGCTTGGCAATGTTGATGAGCAAAAATTAAAATCTGAATTTGAAGAGTTGTCAGAATAAACAAGGAGTTGATGTGATTAGTCTATTAGCAAAATTATTAAGTGTTCTTAATTCCGATACGAAACCGAGTCAAATAGCGTTGGCAATTGCATTAGCATTGCTTGTTGGTTTTAACGGTGTTGTAAGCAGCATTGGTTTATTAGTGATTTTATTATTGTTTGTGGTGCGTTGTAATTTAACAATATTCTTAGCTTTTACTGCGGTGTTTGCTGTTCTTGGAAAATTGTTTTCTTTCCTAACTCATTTAATAGGTGAGGCTGTTCTAACCGCTGAAGGTTTACAAAGCTTGTTAACAGATTTGTACCAGACATACTGGTTTAGGCTAGATGAATTAAACAACACGGTTGAAATGGGAAATTTGATTTTCTCCGTTGTTGCCTTTGTGCCTGTTTATTTTATAAGCATAATTATTGTGAATAAATACCGCGTCTCATTAATGGGATTTGCGAACAAATTTAAAGTAGTACAAACGCTTAAAGCGTCTAAGTTTTATCGTATTTACGCTGCAACACAAAGCTAAGAAGGACCACTGAATATGGAAACTGAAAACAAGAAACAGCCAGGGCCAATTCGTGTTGGTGGTATAGCAACACTAGCAATCTCAGTCGGAGTGATTACCGCAGCTGGATACTTTTTAGCGGCACCATTTGCTAAGAGCCTTATTTCTACTGGCATGGAGCAAGCTTTTGGAGCAGAAACGAATATTGATTCCGTTGATATTAATTGGCAGCCATTTGGCCTTACGATTAACGGCTTGAAACAAACAAACCCTGACAATTTGGGCGAAAATTTATTTGAGTTTAATCAAGCCGCGGCGAGTGCTAACTTGTGGGAATTGCTTATAGGCAACGTACTCATTGAACAGTTGACGGTTGATAACTTGATGTTCAATACACAGCGCGCTGAAAAAGGCGAAGCAATAGAGTCAGATGACGAAAGTGAAGAAGGACTAGAAAAGGGTGACTCTGAGTTAGGCGGCGGAATTGAAGTTCCTAGTGCCGATGAGTTGCTAGCTAAAGCAGATTTAATTACTGAGAAAAAAGCAAAAGCACTAAAACAAACATGGAATACGGAAAACGAACAGTTAAAAGCAAAAGTTGATGCATTGCCAAGTAAAGATGCGCTTAAAAAATATGAGGCGCAGTGGAAAGAGATAGAGAATACAAAAGTAAAATCGCTTGAAGACTTAGAAACATTAAAGAAAAAAATCAACGTTTTAAAAGCGGATCTTAAAAAAGACAAAGCCGCGATTTCAGAGTTAAAGTCTCAATACAAAGAGAGTAAAGAAAAGGTTGATACTGCTTATAAAGAGTTAAAAGCCGCGCCAGATCTAGATTGGCAAAATATTAAGTCTAAATTGCCTATTGATGATCCGAATGCTGTTGCCATTTCAAAACTAATATTTGGCGATGAAGTAACGGGTTATATCGTTAAGGCGGAAGAGTTATATCAAGCAGTAAAACCATTCATTGATGCAAACAAAGAAGTTAAAGCACAAGACAAGTTGTCAGCCGATAAACTTGAAACTGGCAGAGACATTGAGTTTAAACTGGAAGATAAATGGCCAACGTGGGTTATTAAACAGTTGCTGATAAATGTTGTTGCACCTAACCAACAAAAATTTAAAGTTACTGGCGAAGAAATAAATGTAGAAAACTATGTTCGTAATAAACCAAGTCAATACAGTGTAAATTTAGACTCTGAAATTAAAGGTGAGAGCTTAACGTTATCAGGTAAGTACTTTGTTGATACGGTTGGTGATATCTCCACTGACGGCGACTGGTCTGCAAGTGGAATTAATGTTGATAGCAAATCTCTAACGGATAGCAGTGATTTAACAGTAACAATGCAAGACGCCATTCTGTCGGGTAATGGTCGTTATCAAGTTAACCGGCTGCTAGAAAGTCAGAACACCGTTTCATTTAGAAACGTTAACTTAGCGGGCGAAGCATCAACAAAGCTTGCTCAACTGACTTTAGATACCTTAACAAAAGTATCTGAGTTTAACCTTAATGTGAACCTCGACGGTGAAGTATCATCGCCAAATGTATCAATTAAATCAGATCTAGATAACCAATTGAATACAGCATTTAAAGAGCAAGTTTCAGATCGCTGGAATGACTTACAAGATGAAACAAAAGGCAAACTAAAGGATAAGTTACAGGCAGAGTTGAACTTAAACGCAAAAGATCTCCAAAAGTTTAACGAAGTCAAAGCACAGTACGAAGCTGCTGAGTCTGATTTACAGAAGTATGGACAAGAGCAACTGGATAAGTTTTTAGACGAGAAAAAATCTGAGTTGAAAAACAAAGCTAAAGATAAACTAAAAGACAAGCTGAAGGATAAGTTGAAAGGTTTTGGATTTTAAATAACCTTTGACGCTGGCAGTTACTTGGATAGGCAGGTAACTACTTGGATAGGCAGGTAGCTACTTGGACAGCTAAATAGTTATTTAAAACTGTTCATTCAACAGAAACAAAAAAAGCGCTCATAGAGCGCTTTTTATTTGAATAAAGTTAGTCTAATAAGTTACTAGACTAATTCTAACTATTATTTTGACTTATAGCGTCTTGCAGTAAATGCCAAGCCAGCAGCCATTAACAACCAAGTAGAAGGCTCAGGTACATTATTAGAACCACCTGATGGTGGTATTGGCTGACCTAAATTGCCATTTCTCATTGCCATTGAATACTCTCTATCCATACCTTCAATCAAAATTAGATTATCTAGGTCGGTAAGCAAAAAGCGACCACCACCGTCTAGATCAAGAGTAGGTTCATGAAATATGACTGTATCATACGAAGTGCCAAGCGCTGGAATAGCTGGAGCGTTTAAATTAGTGCTTTCTATAGCGAACGAGCTCTCACCAGAGCCACCATTACCCCAAAATACGGTGTTAAGATCGTTGGCAATAAACAAACTAAAATTGTACATACTTGGAGTGAAAACGTTTGTCATTATAGATATTACGTCTATTTTGTCGTCACCAGGGTTGGTTTGATTTATGAAGTTAAAACTTGCTTGGTAAGACAAATTTGAAAAACCTGCTGATGTTATTGCATTTATACCGAAATCTAGCTCTCCGAATAGGCTGAATAAACCAGTGCCTTGCACTTCATATTCATCAGCTCCGATAAAGGTAGTACCTGAATAATCAATATCAAATTCATATTCAATTGGAGATGCGACAGCAACACTTGATAAAAGCATCGACGCTGCAATCACGCCATTTTTGATAAGTTGTTTCACTATTAACCCCTTAGACTTCTAACAGTGTTTTGATCATTTTGGCCGAATATTAATCAAATAGCAATAAACTTTTGTTTTCAAGATATAAATAATTGGCTAGACTGGATAAATACTTTGTTGAAGTCCGACCAGTCGCTGTTTTGTCTTGAGCAATTAACAAAAGGATAAGTAACATGGATATCGAATCGATATTTGAAAATTTTAGTGAGAAGCAAGAAAGTTATAAGCTGACTATCCCAGATAATTGGTCTCAAGGGCGTACAGTATTCGGAGGCCTTTCTGCTGCATTAGCTTATCAAGCCGCTGAAAACTTAATCTCAGATGGACGAGAGCTAAGAGCGTTCCATTGTAATTTTGTTGGACCATTAAACGTTGATGAAGAAGTTGAAGTTAGCGCTGAAGTGTTGCGAACCGGAAGGAACGTAACTCAAATATTAGCTAAAGTAGTTCAAAACGGTCAAGTAGGTGTAATGGTACAAGTTTGTTTTGGTGTTTCTCGAGAATCAAAACTTAATCACATAGACCACCCTAAACATGACATGCCCATCCCTAAAAAAGCTAAGTTCATCCCACAAATACCTAAAATCGTGCCTAAGTTTATTCGACATTTTGATCTTGCGTTAGAAAAAGGAAGCTTTTCAGTTGGAACTAAAAAGGATCCTGAAATGCACGGTTGGTGCCGACTATCTAAAGCCCCAAGCGAAATGAAAATGGCTTACCTAATTGCATTAATGGACGCGTGGCCGCCGACTATGTTCCAAATGATGAAGTTACCCGCTCCAGCAAGCACAATGAGTTGGGACATAGAGTTTATTCACCCAATAAGTGAAATATTACCAACAGACTGGTTAGCTTGTGTAGTAAAAGCATCGCATGTAAACCAAGGGTATGGTCACGAAGAGGCAGACTTTTGGGATCAGAACGGTAGACTTGTCGCTTTATCAAGGCAGGTCGTAGCGGTATTTGGTTAAAAGTAAAAAATTGCTGACGCATATCAGTTAAATACTCGTATACTATTGCTAAGTCATTGTTTAAGAGGACATGCTGGTGGAATTATCTAATCTCCGTCGCGAGTATTGCCAAGGCAATTTAAGTGAATCGGATGTAAATCCGAATCCGTTTTTACAGTTTGAGTCTTGGTTGCAACAAGTTATTGAGGCAAAACTTCCCGATCCAACGGCGATGGTTGTTGCTACAGTTGATGCAACCGGCCAGCCATCTCAACGAATAGTATTGTTGAAAAACTGTGATGAAAACGGGTTTGTCTTTTTTACTAATTTAGGTAGCCGAAAAGCTCAAGAGTTAAAAAACAACCCAAAAATATCATTACATTTCCCATGGCATATTTTAGAGCGACAAGTCATTGTTTATGGTGAAGTAGAGCCTCTAAGTACCAAAGAAAATATGGCCTACTTTTTATCTCGGCCTAAAGAGAGCCAGTTGGCAGCTTATGCTTCTCACCAGTCTCAACCAATTAAATCAAGAGAGCTTTTAATGCAAGGTTTTGCACGCATGAAAGATAAGTTCTTAAAAGGTGAAATACCTGCGCCTGATTTTTGGGGTGGCTTTAGAGTTAAACCAATTAAAATTGAGTTTTGGCAAGGTGGTGAGCATAGACTTCACGATCGCATGCTTTACACAAAAACACCGCAGGGCTGGTCAATTGAGCGTTTGGCTCCTTAAGCCCTAACGTTAAGTCATGAGCTTTATTAAATATAATGTTAGTTGATAGCCATTGTCATTTAGATTTTGAGGTGTTTGCCAAAGATCTTGATCAAGTTTTGTCAGATGCCCATCAAAACCATGTGGAGAGGTTTTTTGTACCCGGTATTAAATCTCAACAATGGGCATCTTTAAAACAGCTTTCTCAAGTAAATACGTCGATTAAGTCGGGCATTGGCTTACACCCATATTTTTTAAACGAATTTATTACCAGCGACTTAGACCAGCTTGCTCGTTGCTCAACAGAGAACTGGGTTAGTGCCATAGGTGAATGTGGCATTGATGGTGTTCTTGCAGAACGTAAGGAAGAAGAGTGCTTCAGTGTAGCGCATCAGCAAACTGTTTTTGAGGCGCACATAGACATCGCTAATCAATGTAACAAACCGCTCGTTATTCATCATCGCAAATCACATCATTTGATTCATCAAAGCTTTAAACGAATACAGCCTCTTAGCGGTGGTGTAATTCATGCCTTTTCTGGCAGTTTGGTAGACGCGCAACGATATATTAATTTAGGCTTTAAGTTAGGCTGTGGCGGCACTATTACTTACGAGCGAAGTAAAAAAACTCAGAGCACTTTTAAAAACCTAGATTTGTCACATATCGTGTTAGAAACGGATTCACCAGATATGCCTTTAAATGGCAAACAAGGGCATAGAAATGAACCTGCTAACATTTTAGAAATTGCATTATGTTTGGCAAGCTTAAAGGAATTAACACTTGAAGAAGTGGCTTTAAAGACTAGCGAAAATTGCAAAGAGTTATTTGGATTTAGTCTTTAACCATATAGGCATTTGCTGAAAATGGTTTGAGTCCATTCGTAAACAAGTAGCCAATTAATCCGGACAGTAACATGATCAATATCACCTGTTTTGTCATTGTATAGACGTAATTAATGCCAGATGTTTGTAGATTTCTAATTAATACGGTTACACGAATAAAACCGAGCAAACGTCCGTCCTCACTATAAATGTCGGTAACATAGGGTGTTGGCAAGAAACCATTTAGTTCTTTGTCTATATTCACAAAGCGTTCCTTAGCAGGAACTGCGTTACTACTTTTACTCAGTAATTCCCCATATTTATTATAAATTAGCATTTCGTAAATGTTTTCTGAAACTAAAGCCGAAGCTGTTAATATTTCTAAAGATTCAATGTCATTTTCTGAAATATAATAGGCAGCGCTGTGACTGCTTTGTTGCAATAAATTATCGGCAAGTACGATGGCACTTTCTTCTAACAACTGATTGCCTTTTGTTTTTATGTCTACCCATAAACTCAAGGTAAAAATAACTAAAACTACGCCTGCCAATAACTGCAGTAGCTTTTTATTTACCGATGAAGTTTTAATATAGGTAACTTTGGTGGCCATATTGGTCCATTTAGCTTGTTAGAAACAAAAAGAAGATTAATAAATAGTGCGCATTTATTCCAAAAAAAGCAATGTAGTTTGGTATATTCTAAGAAATTGTATTTTAGAGTCTTAATTCGAATGACATCAACCGCTCCATTTTCTTATAGCCATGTTTTTAATCTTAGTGACTGTTCACTTGTTGAAGTGATGGCCGAGTTACAAACAACTCAGTATTTTACACTTAAGTTTTTAACGGATAATACAGAAGGCGCAAATACAGCTGAAAGTGCGGTGTACGTTAAATTCGAGAAATTCAGTACAAAAGAAGATTCGCAAGTCAGCAAGGTTGTCGTTTTTAAAAACAACATATCAGCTAATACAGCTAATAACACAGGAAATTCATCTTCTAGTTCTGGTTTTGAATGGCAAGCCTTGTTTCAGATTTATTCGGTTATTAAAGGCCTTGGTGTTGAAGTCGTTGCGCGTATCGTTAAACCGTTAGCGTCGCTACCTGGTGCGGTTGAGTTTTTGATCCCAAATCATTCTAATATTAAAAGCTCAAATATTGAAAACTCAATTAATGCTATCGCTGATGAGTATAGTCTTGAGGTTGCATTCATTAATAGTGAATCCAAAGTACCGGGCCTAAAAGCTCCTGCACTTAATAAACCTGGGTTATTGGTCATGGACATGGATAGTACCGCTATTCAAATTGAATGCATTGATGAAATTGCCAAATTAGCAGGCGTTGGAGAACAAGTAGCGGCGGTTACAGCCTCGGCAATGCGCGGTGAGTTAGACTTCGCAGAAAGCTTACATGCAAGAGTAGCAACATTAAAAGGGGCACCTCAATCGGTAATAACAGATGTTGCGAGTAAATTGCCCTTAATGCCAGGTTTAGAATCGTTAGTATCGTGTTTAAAACAACACCACTGGAAAATTGCCATCGTTTCAGGTGGTTTTACAGCAATGACAGAAGCGTTAAAAGAACAATTAGAACTTGATATAACGTTAGCTAATAACTTAGACATTAAAGACGCTAAGCTCTCGGGCACCGTTAGTGGTAAAGTAATAGATGCACAAGCTAAAGCTGACGCCGTTTTAGACTTATCAAAACAATTTAACATTCCAATGTCGCAAACTATTGCCATGGGCGATGGTGCAAACGACTTAAAAATGATGGCAGTTGCCAGTTTAGGTGTCGCGTTTCATGCTAAACCTCTAGTGTGTGAGCAAGCAGATGTATCAGTTAGGCAAGGTGGGCTTGATCAGTTATTGTACTTAATTGGTTAAAATTAAAGTGTAAAACGTGGTTGGTTTGTTAAAATGCCGCCATTAAGGAATTAGTGTGTCAGCAAGGCTACACTAATTAAGCAACTCAACAAAAACTAAACAGAATCAGGAAAACACATGTTACGCATTTACAATACTTTGTCCCGTCAAAAAGAGACGTTTAAACCTTTAGTAGCAGGCAAGGTAGGCATGTATGTGTGCGGTATCACTGTATATGATTTATTGCATATGGGTCATGGTCGTACTTATGTCGCGTTTGACGTAATGCAGCGCTATTTTAGACATACCGGATATGACGTAACGTTTGTTCGAAATATTACAGACGTTGACGATAAAATCATCAAACGTGCAATTGAAAATAACGAAACCTGTGATGAGTTGACGAATCGTACAATTGCGATGATGCATGAAGACTTTGATGCATTAAAAATGTTACCAGCGGATATTGAGCCAAGGGTAACAACGCATATGCCTGAAATAATTGACGTTATTGAACGTTTAATTAAAAAAGGGCATGCGTATGTAGCCGGAAGCGGAGATGTATTATTTGAAGTGTCTACTTTTAAAGAATACGGCGCGCTAGGTCGTCAAGATTTAACGCAATTGGTTGCTGGTGCAAGGGTTGATGTTGAAGAGACAAAACGTGATCCACTTGATTTTGTTTTGTGGAAGTTAGCAAAACCAAATGAACCAAGCTGGGAATCACCGTGGGGCAATGGTCGTCCTGGTTGGCACATTGAGTGTTCTGCAATGAACTCAAAACATTTAGGTACACACTTTGACATTCATGGCGGCGGTTCAGATTTACAGTTCCCTCACCATGAAAACGAAATCGCTCAGTCATGCTGTGCATTTGACACGCCGTATGTAAATTACTGGATGCATACAGGCATGGTGCAAGTTGATAATGAAAAGATGTCAAAATCTTTGGGCAACTTCTTTACTGTCCGTGAAGTATTAAAGACTTATGATGCGGAAACCGTTCGCTACTTTTTATTGTCAGGTCATTACCGTAGCCAGTTAAACTATTCTGACGACAACTTGAAACAAGCAAAGTCAGCATTAGAGCGCCTATATTCTGGTTTAAGAGATGTTGAGCCTAATATGGATGTTGATGTATCGACTTACCCTCAAGCTGCAGACTTCTATGAAGCGATGGATGATGACTTTAATACACCAATCGCCTTGTCAGTTTTGTTTGATTTGGTTAAGCAATTAAACAAAGAAAAAGCGGAAGGTTTAGCTTCGGCCAACAATACGGCAGGTGTACTGGTTAAATTTGGTGAAGTTTTAGGGTTATTGCAAAGCAACCCAGAAAGCTTTTTCAAAGGCGAACAAGATGACGATGAAGTAGCTAAGATTGAGCAATTGATAGTTCAGCGTAATGAAGCTAGAGCGAGTAAAGATTGGGCAATGGCCGATGAAGCACGTGATGCGTTAAATGCATTAGGTGTTGTGCTAGAAGATGGGGCTAACGGTACTACTTGGCGTAAAAGCTAGATATTAGTTTTAGTAAATAAAAGAACATTAATTTACGAAAGAAAGTTAATGTTTAAATAAAAAAGCCGACTGTGATGTCGGCTTTTTTGATGGTTGATATTCTATTTGAGTTGTTGGCTAGGTCTAAATAACTTACTCAACAACTTATTATCAAATGTTAGTCTAGTGGCTAAACGCTGGTGCGTAACCTGAGCTCCAGAACATTGCAAACGAGGTCATAATACACACTAGTAATATAAGACCACAAGTTACCACTGAACTAGCATAAATAAAGCCACGCTCTTCTGGTATATGCATTAAAATTGGCACGCCTGCATAAAGTAAATATACAGAATAAGACAATGCAATTAAGCCAACAATCATTACAAACCAAACTTCAGGATATAGTGCAGCAAAGCCAGCCATAAATAACGGTGTTGCTGTGTATGCTGCTAATTCTAATGTTTGTGTGTAAGTTGGTTCTGAACCAAACGTGTGAGCCATCCAATGCGCTAAGTAGCCAAGCAAAAATACGCCAGCGATTAACGCGAAGTACATTCCTGCGCAAAGTAATAGTGCAGTGTCAGGGGTCATTTTAAGAGGTTCACCAACGCCTACACTCCAACCCATTTGAGTTACTGAGAAATAGCCACAAATTGCTGGTATTAATGCGATGATCATTATGTGAGACATCGAATATTTAAAACTTTCATGACGATTGTCAATGGTGTGCCATTCTTCAACCGGATGCGCGTACAGACCCC
Source organism: Psychrosphaera haliotis (assembly GCF_039523615.1). Taxonomy (NCBI): domain Bacteria; kingdom Pseudomonadati; phylum Pseudomonadota; class Gammaproteobacteria; order Alteromonadales; family Pseudoalteromonadaceae; genus Psychrosphaera; species Psychrosphaera haliotis. The sequence goes on from NZ_BAAAFQ010000005.1 coordinate 126,933, forward strand.
ATAGGTGGTTTAGTATCATAATTATGTTCCTTACTGTCTAGTGATCGCTTAATTGCGCAAATGTTACACAATATGAGTATGTTATGGTCAAATTTTGTCTCAGAGTCAAGACTAGAATCGATTAATAAATCATCTAATTAGACGATGTAGTTATAAAGAGACAACAAACTCTCGCCGAGTAAATATTCTAAAAGTAGACTCAAATAGTTGTGTTTGTTGATGATTTTAGTGCTTTTATAAAAATAAAACTAAAGCGGTATTACAAGATAAAAAAGATCTAAAAATTTAAGCGTTTTATTAGATCCTGATTATACTCTGGGTAAGAAGTCCTTATTTCTACCATTTCTGCATGGAAAATATGTAGGTCAACTTTTATGTCAATCAGTATTCCTGTTTACTAATTAGAGAGTAACTATGATATTCGGATCTAAACAAAAAGAAGAAATTAAAACACTCAAGGAACAGTTAGAAAACATTGTTTCAAAAAACGAACAGCTCGAAAGTGAATTAAAAGACGTCAAAATTGAAAACAGTAGACTCAGACATCAAGAACAAGATACGAAGGAAAAAGATAGTACGACGTTAAGTGATTACGGAAAACTTTGGATTCAATCTTCTAGTTTAGTAAATCAAATTCGTGAAAGTTTAGCCGAGTCATCGGCCCAGTTGATAAGGCATCGTGGTGACTTTGATGAGTCAAAACAGTTATTTGATTCAGTAACTAAAATGTTATCAAGTACATCAGGCTCTACTATTGAGATTACCGAAAATACAAAAAAAGCGTCTGAATCAGCGGATGAGCTTAAAAATGTTATGTCGGGAATAAATGACTTTGTCAATATTATCAAAAGTATCTCAGACCAAACAAACCTATTAGCACTAAACGCAGCTATTGAAGCCGCCAGAGCTGGTGAGCAAGGCCGGGGTTTTGCCGTAGTTGCCGACGAGGTGAGAACATTAGCACAGCGTTCATCAGAGGCCTCAAATGAAATATCGAGTTTGATTGAACAAGTGAACCAACAGATGACCGGAGTTATAGCTGGTATCAATAGTGTTGGTGAGAAAAGCAGCGAAATTAGTGATAGCACAACCACAATAGAGAAAAAGGCCAATGAAATCGTCACAATGTCTAAAAGCATGTATTCGGTTATATCTTACTCGTCGGCAAACTCGTTTATTGAAACTGCAAAAATGGATCACGTTGTGTGGAAAGGAGAGGTATATCAGCTTTTACTAGGTATGTCTGACAAAACGATTAACGACTTTACTGACCATACCGAATGTCGATTAGGCAATTGGTATTACAATGGTGATGGCGCTGACCAGTTCTCTCACTACTCTGCGTTTTCGAAAATAGAGAAGCCTCATGCAGATGTTCATAACTTTGGTAAACAAGCTTTGGAGGCTCATGTTGAGGGTAACAAAAAGAGATCAATAGAGTTATTGGCGCAAATGGAAAAGGCGAGCTTAGCGGTCTTTTATCAACTGGAAGAGCTTTCTGAACAGATAGAGTCAGATTCGATGAAAAAAAATAAATAAGGCATATGAAATAGGATTGTGAGATTTGGGCCTGAACACGTTAGAATAACGGCAATAGAGAAACTAATGTTTTGGCCCAATGAATTTAGATAACCTGATACAACCAATAACGTCCTTTTTAAATTGTTCTACTCCTAATGAGTGGATAGCAGCCGCAATTCAACCTGAAAACCTAGATGTACTTCTTATCGATCACATGATTTGTGAGCTCAAGGCCGCACAAACAGCAATGTGGTTAATGCGAAAATACGCTGTTGATAAAGCAAGCGGTGATCAATTGTTGGCGTGGCTTAGTCCATATGAAAATTTCATTTATAAACGAGAAGGGCGTTTAGAAGATCTCAGGGACTTAAAAGGTATAAGTAAAAAATTAGTGATTAGGCCAGATAGTAAATATGGCCAAGACTTAGTTGATAAGATGGTGATGCTTATTAGAGAAGAGTTACACCATTTCTATCAAGTATTAGAGATTATGGAAGAAAAAGGCGTAGATTATAGAAGTATTACGCCAGGCCGTTATGCTAAAGGCATGATGCGACATGTTAAAACTCATGAGCCAGACACTCTTATTGATAAACTTATTTGCGGTGCCTACATCGAGGCCCGTTCATGTGAGCGTTTTGCAAAACTAGCACCGCATGTAGAAAAACGCCTAGGTGATTTCTATGTTTCATTATTGCGATCTGAAGCTCGACATTTCCAAGACTACTTAGTGCTCGCCGAAGAAATTGCAGGGCACGACATTTCTGAGCGTATTGTTTATTTTGGGAAAGTAGAAGCCGAACTAATCTCAACTCCAGATAGCGATTTTAAATTCCATAGTGGTCTACCCGTTTTTATCGTGTAATTAACTCTTTTATATAACTTTATTTTTACTTCTGGTAGTCTAAATTACCAAAAGAAACAGTTATATAAATATTAAAGGGTTAAAATGAAAACATTTTTTTACGCTTTGCTTTGTATAGGCATTGCTGGATGCGGTGGAGGCGGTGGTTCTGATGAAAAGCCTTCACAATCCTCTAGTACAGTACCAACATACACGTTATCAACGAGTGCAGATGACGGCGGTTCAATATCCCCGAGTTCTCAAACTGTAAATAGCGGCGAGTCAACTACCTTTAATATAACTTCTGATGATGGTTATGCTATTAGTACTGTTGAAGGGTGTAATGGGAGCTTAGCTGGCAATACATATACAACAGGTGCAATTAGCTCTAACTGCACTATTACAGCCACTTTCTCAGTTACGACTCCAACATATACAATTGCAACCAGCGCCGATGACGGCGGTTCAATATCCCCAAGCTCTCAAACTGTAAATAGTGGTGAATCAACTACGTTTACCGTAACTCCCAATGATGGTTACAGTATTGGTTCTGTTGAGGGGTGTGATGGAAGCTTAACCGATAACATATATACAACGGGCCCTGTCAGCTCTAACTGTACGGTAACCGCCACTTTTTCAATGGTAAACAATTCAGATTCTTTAGGGGCTCAAAAAACACTTTTTGCATTAGTAGGTTTTTCAGACCAAAAGAAAAAAGTGACAGAAGAAGAGTTAAAAAAATTAGTATTAGACAATACAGACTCTTTAAATAAATTTATTTTAGAAAACTCTAGTGGGAAGGCATGGGTAGATGCCGAATTTACAAACTGGATCGATTTGGAAAAAGCCTCAACATTTTACTTCAATGATAATGATAGAAAAAATGATGAGTTTCACGCAGATGCTGTGACAGCGATTAGCAAAGTAAAAGATTTAAGCTTATTTGATCGCTTAGTATTGATAGGTACTAGAGCTGAGCAAGGTAATCCTGGCTGTTATGCCTATCAGCAGAAAATAACTTTAGGCAATGATAACGAATACGAGGGTTACTTTGCTGTTCTCGGCGGTGGTGGAAGTACCGAGGATGACATCGGTTGTATTAGTCCTGGACGAATTGCACATGAGTATGGGCATACCTTTGGTTTTGGTCATACTTTTGAAACGGCTTGTCCTTTAGACTATTTACCAATTAGCTTACTTGATCGACACTACGAAAACTCTTGTGTTAATAATGGGTATTGGGAAATGTACGATACCATGAGCTATGACATTAACTATCCCTTGTATTCATCAATATGGCGAAATAGTGTTAACTGGTTGGATGAAGCTCAAGTGTTAACAATAACCGAGTCTGGTGTATATAAACTAGAGCAATCATCGGCTGATTCGAACGGCGTTAAACTGTTTAAAATTCCTTTAGGCAAAGGATTAGAAGAGAAAGAGCTATTTTACTATATAGAATATAGAAAAAAATTAGGCTTGTTTGATATTAAAGAGTTTGAAAGCACTGGGGATGAGTATGAAGTCCTTGTTAGGCATACTGATTTTAAGTTTGGTAAGTTTAATAAGGATAATATTGGTTACAGTTATAGTTCATCAGAAATCAATGCACTCGATGTAGGAACAGACTTTGTAGATCAACATCGCGATATTAGTTTTTCTGTCGTGTCTATGTATGATAATCAAGAAGCATCAACTGTTGATATAAAAATTCAAGTACCTAGGGTCCAAATAACACCTTCTTATGTGCTTTCCTTTGATGATAAAGACCAATTAAAGAAAACCTTTACGATAAAAAACATATCAAACTCTACGTTTAAAGTTTCATCAATAACAATGGGTGGGAGAACGGCAGAGGCACTAACAGTTGTATCTGAGGACTGTATAGATGTTGATATTGCGGCTAACGGCGAATGTAACGTTGAAGTGGAGAGAGTTAGTCAAATGGCAGTATTGGCTTTTGCAGAGGTGCAAATCAATAGTGGTGAAATAAAGCAAGTTGTTGAATTAACAGGTGCAAACATAGCTGAAACAGAGCCTTATGATCCGAACAAAGAGCTTGAGTGGCAAAATTTGGATAATGATTATGGAAAAGATCTAAATTGGCAAGCTTCTGTAAGTTATTGCCAAAACTTGTCATTTAATGGTTCGAATGACTGGAGACTACCAACTCTTGACGAACTAAGAGCTGAGTTTCAATTAAGTAATGAGCCACTATATGATGTATCTATTGATTTATGGTCAATTAGCGAAGATCTCGATGATATTCTTAGTGCTTATTTTATTCGTGGTAACTCTGAATGGTATAAAAATGACAAGAGCCAATCATATAATGCTCTTTGTGTCAGGGATAAATAAAACGTAGCGTCCTGTAAAACATTATTCTTAACCAAATAATCGCCGGTAAAACTTATTATCGGCGATTTTTATTTTGGAATTACCCTATTTATTAGTTTAGTAATGAAAGCGCAGCTTGTGGCAGTTGATTTGCTTGACTTAATATTGACGTCCCGGCTTGTTGAAGTATTTGATGTTTAGTTAACTGTGCCGTCTCTTTTGCAAAGTCGGTATCTCGAATTCTAGCTCTAGCTCCAGATGAGTTTTCTGAAATATTAGAAAGGTTTTGAATAGTCGAGTTGAGTCTGTTTTGGATAGCGCCCAAAGTCGCTCTGCTTTTATCTATTTTTGCAATGGCCCCGTCTATAACACTAATTGCATTTTGTGAGCCTTCTGATGTTGTTACATCAATTGACGCTATTGAAACTTCACTCGATTGAATGACTGCGCCAGAAGCAGTGGCGCCAGTTAAGTCACTATTAGCTTCACTGGATGTTACATTAAAACTTGTCGAGCTATCTAATTTTACTTGTCCTTTTACCGTTACATCTTTGTTAACTGCATTTAACGTCAAAACTGATCCGAAGCCGCGTACACCATCATAACCACCACCTTCAACATCTATTGTTGCATTGCCATCTGTAAGATCATTCCAATTTGAGACGGTAATATTATTTCCACCCTCTGAGGTCAACTCAAGGATAGGGGCGCCATTACTTTCTTTTGGAAAGTAATGTGCAGAGATTCCTAAGACTGCAGCTGACTCATTAATTTTATTTTGCAGTTTTTGAAAGTCTAAATGAGCAGAGCCTGAGGATGAAAAAGAAATTGTTTCTGTGTGACTTCCATTACTTAAGTCAAAACGGATAGAGTCACCAACAGAACTATTAGAATAGTTAGACATAGCTAACACGGTTCTAGAATCTGCGATGATGCCAGTGGCATTGGATACTGAATTTATTTTACTGGCCACCTCTGACGCGGCGTCAAATTGGTCAATAGAAACTAGCTCTTGGTTTATTCCATTTAAAGTCAAAGTTTCGTTTGTGCTTGCCAATGGACTGTTTGTTCCGTAAACAGGCGAGCCCATTGATGTAGCTGCTGAGCCGATACCAAATGCATCACCTAACGTATAAGTTGAACTGCTTAAATCATTCACTTTGGCTGAGTTAATGGATATGGCAATCGTTTCATTGGCTTGAGAGCCAACCTGTAGTTGTTTAGACCCAAAAGATCCGTTTAGTAACTGTTGCCCACCAAAAGTAGTAGTTGTTGCGATGCGCTCTAATTCAGACTTTAATTGAATGACTTCCTCTTGAATGCTTTTACGGTCAACGGATGAGTTTGTTGCATTAGCAGATTGAATAACTAAGTCACGCATGCGATGTAAGATGTTTGTTGACTCTTGTAAAGCACCTTCAGCTGTTTGTGCCAATGAGATGCCGTCGTTGGCATTTCGCACGGCAACATTTAGTCCATTTATTTGTGAAGTTAGTCTGTTAGAAATTTGCAGTCCAGCTGCATCGTCTTTAGCACTATTAATTCGCATTCCTGAGGCAAGCCTAGACATTGACGTTTCAAGGGATAAAGATGATTTGGATAGGTTTCTTTGACTATTAATAGACGCGGTATTAGTGTTTACAAAAAGGTTCATTACTTTCCATGGCCGACAACAGTTTGACCGAATAAAGCAAACTTTGTACCCATTTATTACCCAATAAAATCATTCGGTTAAATATTGGGCGGTAGGGTTTGGTTTTTCCCCTTTACCCTATTTAGCTCCAAAGGCAATAACTGGTTGAAAAATAGCTCAGAAGAGAGAATACTACTGCGCATAAATTTATTACAAATCAATAGTTAACATAAGGGCTGGATGGACTTTGAGCAAAAGGTGACTCACTTTAGAGAAGAGATGGAGTATCTTGGTATTTGTCAGTATGCTGCTGCGCCTTTGCTTTATCGAGTTTTGTGGTTCCTAGGGATAGCAGAGCCGCCGCCATTTTTTGCAAGTAGGTGGAGAAGTTTGAGTATTCATGCAACTTGTTATTCGTTACTGCTGGCGTTTATTTTGTTGACGTTGCATATATTTGTGGCACTAAATCTATCAACAAGCGTTAATTTATTCGTTATCGTGCTGATGTTTAGTCTGGTGTATAGCTTTTACATGGCTTCTAATTACCAATACCAAAGCCGAATGTTAGAGCTCCCAAGTTGGGAACTCTATTTGTCTGAAAAACACAAAATTAACTCTGCAAATATTTCTTAACAAGGTTTAAAAAATATCATTAACAGCAATGCCAATGCCTAGTTTTTGTTGCTTATGATTATAGTCAATCAAGCTTTCCCCATATCCACTAAAGTATTGCGCAAATCCAACCAATCTCGACGAGCCTGGAAATGGAAACGAATAGTTTAGCTCTATAGAACCGTTACCTGTTTTCCAGTTCTTCCGCACATTAAAAGACATTTTATGATCATCGTTAAAGGCGTATGCGCCAAAGACTTCGTAATGTCCTAAGTATTTATGAATATCTGGATTATCGTCACCTTTAGGATCTAAAGGGTCAGACTTTTCGTTTTCTTTGAATCGGTACCAAGGCTTTACACCAATGGCGAAGTCATCTTTCTCATACACAACAGACGCTAACAAACGGTTCCAGCTTCTGGAAAGCAATTGTGTTTGGCCATTGGATTGATGTTCAAAGTGAACCGTAAACGCCATATTTCCATCATTAGGTTGCCATGGTAATGGTGCAATATAGAAAATCTCTGGAGTGTAGTTCGTTTCCCTAAATGGTTTAGATATTTCGTCTGAATATACTTGCCACCATGCTTGAATTGTCATTCCAAAGTACAGACCATCACCTGGAATAAATAAAGTACTGCTTCTTAGCGGAACCTTAAAACTAACTTGATACTTTGATTCATAATCTTCTAATTGCCCAGAAACAAGTTCATTGCTTTCGTAAGGTTTACGATTGAAGTTATCGGATTTAACGAAGGGTAATATGTAACTTTGTCTGTGTGGTGTAATAACAAAGGGATTAAGCTCCGTCGACCGTTCGTTAATAATACGTTGGGCTAATCGACCTTTCTTAATGCCTCTAGATAATATCCTTGTTTCACAATATCTATAAATCAGTTTTTCATCACCAGTAACAAACCCAGTTTCTTTTAGACTTGATGCACAGGTTTTTATTTTTTGTTCCAACGCTATTTCTTCAGGTGTTTTTACAATGTCATCAATCCCACCCAGAGCCTGTAAGGGGATAGCCGCCGCTAATAAAATTCCCGCGTATTTGATTCTACCGCTTATAACTGACATGAATTTCCCTAAATTAGAACAATTGGAGTACAACAAGATACTCATAATAAAAGACTTTTATGTACTAATGCTAGTTAGGATTGAAAAACTTGCAGGGTCACTGTGAAAATATTTTAAGATCTGAATTGGTTTCGTTTTTATTAATGCTCGTTAGATTTATATCGAATTGGTTTAAGTTGTTGTATTTTTTAGGTAATTTAATTTATTTTAGGTATTCCCACACCTTGGCATGTAAGTGGCAATATATCTACTGAACAAATGAATTGCAGTATTTAATTTAAACGTCGACTTAAGGAGCTATCATGTTATCTTGGATTATTACATTTTTTGTGATTGCAATTATTGCCGGTATTTTTGGATTTGGTGGTATAGCGGGCGCTGCAACAGGTATTGCAAAGATTTTATTTTTCATCTTTTTAGTGGGATTTGTAGTTACTATAATTTTGAATGCATTCCACGGACGTAAAACAAACCTTTAGGTTAAACAGGAGATATATTATGAAGTTATTAAAGCTATTACTTATCGCAACACCATTAGTACTTTCAGCATTCGTTTTGCAGGGTTGTGAAAAAGGACCTGGCGAAAAGGCTGGTGAAAAGGTTGATGAAGTAGTGACAGACGCAGGTAACGCATTAGAAGACGCTTGTGAAGATGTAAAAGAAAAAGCGGACGCTAAAGACAAAGACTGTTAATTAGCTACCACGCTATTTTAAACGAGCAAAAACGTGATTTTCACCCCTAACGGGATGTGAATAAAAAAGCCCACTTAATGAAGTGGGCTTTTTGTATCTAATATGAAATAAGTTTCAATTTATTTCAGGACCGTTCAGTGTCTAATAAATGATATTTAATCAGAAACCCGACATCAAAGTTCAAACAAGTAGTTAAATTTAACACCTACTGACCTTGGTTGAATCACATAATGACCATAAGTACGGCTCAGTTCTGATAAGTCTTTATTTTCACTATCAAATACTGAATTGCCAGACCAAGATGGGTCACGACGGTTGGCACTATAGGCATACTTATCAAACAAGTTGTTAACGTAGGCTGTCACTGACCAGTTGTCGTCAGAAATAGTGGCTGAAAGATTACTTACAGCGTAACCAGGTAATGACTCACCATCTGCTTTTAAACCCACCTTAGTATAAACATCACTTTGTGCGGTTAAACCATAATTTACTGACAAGAGTTTATTATCGAAAACCTCATTTTGATAATTAACACCAAAAGTTGCTTGTTTCTCCGGCGCTCCAGGTAGTCTGTCTCCTTTTTCACCATCGTAAAAGTTTTGCAACTCAGTGCCAGTTTCACTTGCTACTTTAAAGAGGAAAGGGGCATCTTCCGTTAGTTCAGCTTTTGCATAAGAAAAGCTTGCAAAAATTGCCCAATTTTTAATTAAAGTGGTACGTGTAGAAAGCTCAATACCTTGGGATTTAGCCTGACCAGCATTTAATGTAATTGGCTCAGCACCATAAACCGTTGCCGCACTAATTTGAGCGTCATTCCAGTCCACATTAAAGATAGCCGCGTTAAAATGAAGCTTGTTGTTGAACCAAGTGCTTTTTAAGCCGATTTCAGTGTTTTGTGTTGTGTCCGATTCAAACTCAACTTCGTTTGGTAAAGCGCAAACCTGAGCCGTTACCGGTGTAGTACAAGCAATAATGCCGTTACCACCACCTAATCTAAATCCTTCACTTACCGTAAAGTAACCTAGAATATTATCATCCAATTGGTAGCTTAAGTTTAACTTAAACAAACTACCTGAATCATCGGCATTTACCGTTTCGTATTGCAGATCGTCCTTAGTGATTATGGTATCTACATCAAGCGGTGCAGCTGCGGCGGAAACTGTGTTAACTTCATATTTATATAAACGAGTACCTACGGTTACTTCAAGCTTATCTGTGGCGCTATAGGTAAATTCGCCAAATACGGCAGACTCTTTACTTTTGTTGTAACCAGTGGCGATGTATTCAAGGTCGTAATCTAAGCTTTCGTAGTCATCATTATACCAAGCTAATGTAGCGCCTGGCATGTACTCACGATCGTCAAAATCGTATTGTGAATCACTATAAAACACACCTGCAATCCAGCTAAAGTCAGAATCTGTATCGGATACTAGTCTAAACTCCTGAGATAAAGAGTCACCTTCGCCATAATCTCTTGTGTAAGCAGGGAATTCGCCATAACCAGACCAAATATCTTGCATTAACAAGTCGGTTTGATCACGTTGTCCCGTTTGTTCAAATTTAGAATAACCCGTTGCAGAAACTAAATTAACGGAGCCTAAATCAACCGTTAGCTCAAGGCTTAGCAATTCATCGGTTTGCTCACCTGGCTCTTCGTATCGCATTGAGTTTTGATATGGCTGAATAATAGAAGAAAGCGGATTGTCAGCGGATAGGGTATTAAACTGATCAATTGAATTACCACCTACTTTTTTGTTTTGGTATATGTAGTTTAACATTGCCTCAACATTGTCAGATGCAACCCACTTTATGGCTGTACGAGCAGTAAATGTTTCTTCCGTATTGGCATCTTTAACCGTTTTTAAATTAGCGTTAACATCAGACTCGTTTTGCCAGTCAGGATCAGCAGAGGATACGCCAGGCTCCTTCAAAACTTGGGTATAATCTATAAAACCAGGACTTGAAAAGTGGTTTAAATTAAATCTAATGGCTAACTGATCTTCAATAAGTGGCAGGTTAAAAACAACGCCAGCTTCAGTGCCTAAGTCATCACTTTCTGCCAAAGCAAATGTATCAAACGCTAAGTTTACAGTGGTTTCGTCAAGCGCAGGTTCATTTAAAATATAACGAATAGCCCCACCCAAAGAGCCAGTGCCGTATAAAGTACCTTGTGGGCCTATTAAAACTTCAACACGTTGAATATCCGTAAGACGTAAATCTGAATCAAAAGCTATGTCGCCTAAGTAGGTAGCAACTGTGCCACCGTCAGCAGATCTATCTGAGCTATTAGTGTTCAGACCTCGAACGATAATAGATGCGCCTTCACGTCCACCTTGATCCGCAATGGTTAAACCTGGTACCCATCTCGCAACATCTTCAGGTGTATAGATATTTTGTTGTTTCATAATGTCGCCATCTAATGCAGAAATGTTCATGGGCACTTCTTGCACTGTTCCGCTTCGTCGGCTTGCGGTTACCTCAATTTTTTCTATCTCATTTAAGCCTTTTTTCTCTTGTGATATTGCATTGCTAGATAAAAAGCTAGCGGCAATGGCCAAAGAAATGACTGACGATTTAAAAATTGGAGCTGAGGTGGCGTACATTAATGTTTTCCTATTTATTTTACGTATTTAAATTAAGTTGATTTATGTTCTTTTAAATCTACCTAAATAAGTTTTTGTTGTGAATTCTTATTCTGTATTTGTGCATAATTATATTAATTGGGTTTTTCGTCAACAGGTTTTTCGGTATTTAATCTAATAATTATTCATGTTGGTTATTAATTTTTCTAATGCCCTTGAATTTGAGATTTATAACGTCAGATATGAAGGACAGATAAAGTCGATAATTAGCTGAACAAAAACAGCGCGTTTTAAATAAAATCTATTTATAACGACATGAATTGAAGGAATAAAAATGAGTACTAACAAATCAATACATTTAGTAGCACGCCCAACAGGCGGTCCAATTGACAACAGCCTATTTGAAATCAAGGAACGTGAAGTACGTTCAATTACCGAAGGCGAAGTGCTTGTTAAACAAAATATGATGTCGTTAGACCCTGCCATGTTTGGCTGGATGAGCCCAGATACAGAAAGTTATATTCCACCAGTAGAGCTTGGCGATGTAATGCGTAGCTCAGGCATTGGTGAAGTAGTAGAAAGTAAAAGCGATAAATTTAAAGTGGGCGACCGTGTTATGGGCATGATGGGGTGGCAGCAATATTTTGCTGGCAGCGCAGAAGGTCTAAATAAAATTGAAGCGCCAGTTTCAGACGAAGCGGTATTGTCGGTTTTTGCTTTACCAGGACTAACGGCAACGCAAGGTTTATTAAAAGTAGGTAAACCTAAGTCAGGCGAAACTTTAATTGTTACAGGTGCCGCAGGTTCAGTTGGTTCTATTGTAGGTCAGTTGGCAAAAGCGGAAGGGCTTAACGTTATTGGTGTAGTAGGTAGCGATGAAAAAGCCGAATGGATCACTAAAGAGTTAGGCTTTGACGGTGCTATTAATTATAAAACCGACGATTTAGCCGCTAAATTAGATGAGTTAGCGCCGAAGGGCATTGATGTATTTTTTGAAAACACAGGTGGACCAATCCAACACCATATTTTTGAGCGAATGAATGCACATGGTCGAGTTGTTGTTTGTGGCCTGATTGCCGACTATCCAAAAGCGGAACCTGCGCCAGGACCAAGTTGGTTAAATGTTATTAAAAAGCGTGTTCGTATTGAAGGCTTCACTATGCCAGATCACTTTGGTGAAATTCCTCAATTATTACAAACGTTAACGCCGTATGTAATGAGCGGCCAAGTTAAGTACCGAGCGCACACACTAGAAGGTTTAGAGTCAGCAATAACAGGCTTGAACTTATTCTTTACCGGCGATAACAAAGGTAAGCTTGTAGTTAAGTTATAAGTTAAAAGCTATAAGCTTTTTGCGAATATTAACGGTACTTTTGGGCTATTCGGTTAGCCCAATTGCCGTTATGTTCAAGCTTACAGCGCTCTTCCGAGTCAAACCGAATTTGTTTAGTTGCGTTTTTAAGGTTTATATTTATTGATTGCAGTGACTTTTGTACATATTCGACGGCCATCTCTTTTGCGCTGGATGACTCAAACATAGCTTGATTTTCATTGCTATCAAAAACGCAGATAACCCTCAAACTTACATTTATACTATTAAAGTTTACTTCATGACTTAGCCATACAAATCCATCAATTGATTCAAAATGGTCTTCACATACGTTTGTTAAACATTGTCGTAATTGCTTATCTAGTTTTTTATCGGTTTTTTTCATAATTCACTTAAATCAAGTTGAAGCTAAAATGGTGGTTATAAAAAGCTTTGTCTTTGTCGTAATGATAGTTACATTAGCGCATTGTCCAATTTAATACTTTAACCCTTGAGATACTTACTATTGTCTGAGTTTGAACAACCCCGCGAGACTTTGTTTACTGTACCTGACAAGCACAGAAGCCGTACGTCTGATGTAATGCAATATTTAATTGACCGCACCGAAGATAAAGAAGTCACGTTAAGCTCTTTAACTCAACGTTTAGGGGATCGTACATTCGGTATTTTACTGCTTTTAATGGCGGTATTTAACTTAATTCCCATTATATCTATTTTGTCTGGATTGCTGGTGGCTGTTTTAGGGCTGCAACTTGTTATCGGCTTTCAGGAAGCTAAATTACCAAACTTTGTTTTAACCAAAAGTTTGCCAGCAAAACAAGTACGAGCTGCACTGCATGTATTTTTACCAAAGATTAAATCGCTCGAACGTTATATTAAACCAAGGTGGCAATTCACTGAAGCTGCTATTTTTGATCGGGTTAATGGCGTCATATTAATTGTCGTAGGGCTTATGATTTTATTACCTATTCCATTGGCAAACGTAATTCCAGCTTTTGTGGTATTTATGATGGGACTAGGATTATTAGAACGTGATGGATTACTGCAGATGTTAGCGTTAGGTTTAAGCTTTATAACAGGTTTATTGATTTACCTATTTGTGTTTTAAGTGGTGGTCCCAAGGTGCCGATGAAAACCAAACCCTTGAACAACCGACGTGTTCAAGGCGGACACCATATTCTCACCGTAGGCTTCTCGATTCACGCTCGAAAGCGAGCCGAGCTTGCGCAATAGCAAGAAAGATGACGTCCTTTAAAAAAAGTATCGGCTCAGGGATATGTGTTCTCTGTCAAACACCCCAGGTACCATAATAAATCACACTTATAACCATAGAAGAGACACAAAATTTATCCAGAACAGTTCTGATTAGAAGTTTGTCTATCTATGACAAAGCGGAATATAACATCTCAAACTTACAGTACAATGAAAATAGGGATTTGGATGACTCAACTGGGTGATTTTTTAACAAAGTGAATAAATTTCCCACGGTTACCGCGGCTTAGGTCTTCAAAATGTGTACAATACTTCTGATTTTCCTCGGTTTCTATTACACTTAAACAAATTTAATAAAAGTAGCGAATTCAAATGACGCATCAAGATCTAGTACAAGTTTTAAATGAGCAAGACTTTACGGCAACGGCCAGTGAGTTTCACGGTTTGTTAGCGGGCTTAATATCTGGTGGCATGTTCAAAGGCAACAAAGACTTTTTAGAGCATTTATCAGAGCTGTTTAACAACGGCATGTCCATCAAAGGCAAAGTGAAAATTGCAGCTCAAGATCTCGTTAATGACATTTATGACAAGCTAGAGTCTGGTGAAATGGCATTTGAAATTTTATTAATGGACGATGAAGAAACCTTAACAGATCAAGCGGAAGAGCTTATCAATTGGGTTCAATACTTTTTAGTTGGTTTTGGTTTAAACAAACGCGACTTAAAATTAGCCAGCAACGACGTTCGTGAAGTGATTGAAGACTTAACTAACATAACACGTATGGATTCTGAAATGGAAGACAACAACGAAAACCAGGCTGACTTTTATGAAGTGGTTGAGTTTGTTCGTGTTTCAGCCATATTATGTCATCAAGAGTTTGGTACAGAAACCACTGTTCCAGATGATGAAAACAAAACTTTGCATTAAATTCTGGTTTAAATGCTTACACATAAACACTTAACCTAGACTCTATGCACAAACACTAAAATCAATGAATATAAAGTTGCCGGAACTCAAACTCCGGTACCATTTTTTAGAGGTATAAATGATAAACTCAATTCCTGTTAACGAATTTGTAAACCGCAGAATCGCACTTGCTGAAAAGATGAAAGACAATAGCGTTGCGATCATTCCTGCAGCCCAAGAGTTAACAAGAAGTAGAGATACTGAGTTTGCCTTTAGACAAAATAGTGACTTTCATTATTTAACGGGTTTCCCAGAGCCGGATGCCTATTTAATTATTGAAAAAATGGACGGCGTTCACGCGTCAACCTTAGTGTGCAGAGTAAAAGATAAGTCAGCTGAAATTTGGCATGGCCGAAGAATTGGTAAAGAACAAGCCGTTAAAAGCTTTGAAGTACATCGTGCGTTTGATACTACGGAATTAAACGAAACGATTAAAGACGCTATTAATAACAAGTCAACCTTGTACTTTGCGCAGGGCGAGTATGATTATGCTGATGACTTGGTTTTTAATACTATGCATGAACTGCGCATGGGACCTAAAAAAGGCTGGTCTGCACCTACAGAAATGCTAGACGTTCGTCCGCTTGTGCACAATATGAGACTGTTTAAATCGGAAGCTGAAATTAGCGTTATGCGTGAAGCAGGTAAAATTTCTGCTGCGGCACATAAACGAGCAATGCAGTTTTCAGCAGCGCAAACAAAACAAAACTTACCGGTTTTTGAATATCAGCTTGAAGCAGAAATTCATCATCATTATGCCATGAATAAAGCCCGTCACCCTGCCTACGGTACCATAGTAGGTGGTGGCGAAAACGCCTGCATATTGCATTACACAGAAAACCAAGATGAAGTGAAGTCGGGCGATTTAGTATTAATAGACTCTGGTTGTGAACTCGAAGGTTATGCGGCGGACATCACTCGTACATGGCCAGTAAATGGTAAATTTAGTGAAGAGCAAAAAGCCATTTATAACGTGGTACTGAATGCTCAACAAGCGGTATTAGATGCTATATCTCCAACGGCTTCATTAAAGTCGATCACCAATGCCTCAATTAAAGCGGTGACAGAAGGGCTCGTTGCACTTGGTATTTTATCTGGTGATGTTGATGAGTTAATTAAAGACAATGCACATCGCGCATTTTACATGCACGGCTGTTCGCATTGGATTGGGTTAGACGTTCATGACGTTGGTGACTATAACCAAGCTGGCGCTGAGCGCTCACTAGAGCCTGGTATGGTATTCACCGTTGAACCTGGAATTTACATTGATAGTGAAGCCAACTGTGATGCTAAATGGCATGGCATTGGCGTTCGTATTGAAGATGATATTTTAATTACCAAAAATGGTTACGAAAACTTAACCGAAAGTGTGCCTAAGACCGTAGAAGAAATTGAAGCTATTTTTTCTTAGTAAAGCAAACGCATAAAACGTTAAGGGGCTGTTTTGAGTTTAAGCGCGGATACAAATGTAAAATTTGATGTGGTTGTGTCTGGAGGCGGTTTGTCGGGCCTACTTACGGCAATTGGCTTAAAGCAAGAAACACCAAGTTTACGAGTGGCGATTGTTGAGACCGTTGAACAAACGTCTGAACAAACTGTGCAATCAAATTTTGACCAGCGCTGCTTAGCGTTATCGCATGGCTCTTTACAGCTTTTGAATCATTGGAAGGTGTGGCCAGAACTTAAAAAGAACGGCTGGCCGATCCAAACAATCATCACTTCAGATCGCGGTCATGTTGGTAAAACCATGATGCAAGCGAAAGACTATGGCTTAAATGCCATGGGACATGTGGCATCAATGCACAATTTAGGTTGTGCACTCAAGGCAACGGCTAAACACTTTGATTTACATTGGTTTTGTCCGGACCATATTGTCGCGTTAACGACACCATCTGCGTTATCCGAGCCAGTAGAAATCACGTTAAGTTCTGGCAATAACATTAAAAGTCAGTTGCTGGTGGTAGCCGAAGGGGCAAACTCTCCAACACGTGATTTGTTAAAAATTAACAATAAAACCAGCCAATACCAACAAGCCGCTATTATTGCCAATGTTCGAACTGAAACGGCACCTAAAAACCTCAAAGCCTATGGCGCTAATGTCGCCTTTGAACGTTTTACGACGAACGGCCCCATTGCATTTTTACCTATTGGCAAAAACGAGTTTAATGTGGTTTGGACTCAATCACCTGAGCAAGCGCTTGTTAATAAAGAGTTAGACGATGACGCTTTTTGTGAAGCGCTGCAACTCGCCTTTGGTTATGCTGCCGGGCGAATAGTGAAATGCTCAAAACGAGCGTATTACCCACTGAGCCTGACTAAAGTTGAACGTTTGATTGCAGCCAGAACCGTATTATTGGGCAATACCGCACATACGGTTCATCCTATTGCAGGGCAAGGTTTTAATTTAGGTGTTCGAGATATTGGCGTATTGGTTTTTGAAATAAAACAAGCACTTGAAAATAGCACTGACATTGGCTCATTCTCGGTTTTAAACAGTTATCAAAGAAATAGATTGGATGATATTGAGCGCATTACCGAATTTACCGACATGTTAGTCCGACTATTTGCTTTGCCTGGCAGGTTGCCTGCATTTACCAGAACCGCAGGGCTAATGTCTTTACAGAAATGCGACGGACTGCAGCAGTGGTTAGCACTGCATTTTATGGGCAGTCATAAACAGTTTAACTTACCGCAAGCAAAACAAGCAGAGTGTTAAAATGATCTCAACAGATATAGTAGTAATTGGCGGTGGTTGTGTTGGTTTAACGGCAGCCTTGGGGCTTGCGGAGCAAGGTTATAGTGTTGTTGTTGTAGATCGCGCATCAGAGCTTGTAGAATTATCTGAGCCTCAGCCTAGAGTCAGTGCATTATCATTAGCGAGTCAGCAAATTTTAACCAATCTTAATGCTTGGCAACATATGGCGTCAGACCGATTGTCTGCTTACGACTCAATGAAGGTATGGGATAAAGAAAGCTTTGGCGATATTAGTTTTAATGCAGATCAGGTAAACCAATCTCACTTAGGCCACATAGTTGAAAACAGTAATATACGAAATGGTCTTATTAAAGCGGCCAAAGCTCAATCGCTTATAACGCTTAAATTTGAAACTGAAATAACCGCTATCCATAACAATGATGAACAGGTAGTGCTGACATTGGTTGATGGAGGCGCTGATGCAAACAGCCTAGTAATGGCTAAGTTAGCCATTGCCGCTGATGGAGCCCAGTCTTGGGTTAAAAAACAACTCAAATCGGCCACTACATTTTCTGATTATGATCATCACGCTATTGTGGCTAATATCAAAACCGCAGAGCCACATAATCAATGTGCTCGACAAGTATTCTTGCCACAAGGCCCGCTCGCGTTATTACCTATGTTTGGTGAGCAGCAAAATATTTGCAGTATTGTTTGGTCTACCTCGCCTGAACAAGCTGAACATTTAATAAATATGGACGAGGTTGATTTTAACAAGCATTTAACCGCTGCAACCGACAGCGCTTTAGGTCCTTGCGAAGTAACTACCGTACGAGCTAGTTTTCCTTTAACCATGCGCTATACGCAACAATGGTTAGACAAACGAGTGATCTTTATTGGTGACGCAGCTCATACCATTCACCCATTGGCGGGTTTAGGCATGAACTTAGGTTTATTAGATGCGGCAAGTTTGGTGGAATGTTTATCGTCTAATTCTTCTAACGCATTATTAAACGACCAAGTTAAGTTAACAAAACAGCTCAGAGAGTTTGAACGCTGGCGTAAAGCAGAAGCACAGGTACTCATTGTTGCAATGGCCTCGTTAAAGGAATTGTTTGAAGGTTTAAACCCAATAAAAAAACTAATACGAGGTGTGGGGCTGAAGATAACCAATAATACTCCGCTCGTAAAAAACAAAATTATTGAGCAGGCAATGGGTATCAGCGGTAAGTTGCCAGTATTAGCCCAACAGGTTGATGAAATATAACCACGTAAAACAAAGTTAAATTAAAGCCACTCCCTAAAAAGAGTGGCTTTTTAGTAATAAAACAACAAAGGTTTGCATCAATATTACTAATCAGTAACGCATAGAGTTATGGTTTTGTATGGGGTATACTCTGACGCAAATTTTTACTGCAGTCTTTTACAGCACTCTTTTATAGAAAGGTAATGTTCATGAGCAACAGAACGGTTTTATTTGATAAACACGTCGAAGCAGGCGCGAAGATGGTAGATTTCCATGGTTGGGAAATGCCAATTAACTACGGCTCTCAAATCGAAGAGCATCACGCTGTTCGTCAAGATGCTGGAATGTTCGATGTGTCACATATGACCATTGTTGACATTAAAGGTGCAGACGCAAAAGTATTCCTACAGAAGCTAGTAACAAATGACGTTGCTAAACTTCAAGTTGCCGGTAAGGCTCTTTACACTGGTATGCTAAATGAAGAAGGCGGTGTTATTGACGACCTTATCATTTATCACTTTGACGAGACGTTCTACCGTATGGTGGTTAACTCGGCAACACGTGTTAAAGACTTAGAGTGGATTAACAAACAAGCCGCGACGTTTAACGTTACCGTGACTGAACAGCCTGACTACGCAATGATTGCCGTTCAGGGCCCAAATTCAAAAGAAAAAGTAGCCACAATTATTTCAGCAGAGCAACAAGCTTTGGTTGAAGGTATGAAGCCATTCTTTGGTGTTCAAGCTGGCGACTTATTTATCGCAACAACAGGTTACACTGGAGAAACAGGTTACGAAATTATTCTTCCACCGGAACAAGCTGCTGATTTTTGGCAACAACTAATTGATGCGGGCGTTCAACCTGCTGGATTAGGTGCTCGCGATACATTAAGACTTGAAGCCGGTATGAACCTTTATGGTTTAGACATGGACGAGTCAGTTTCTCCGTTAGCAGCAAACATGGCTTGGACTATCTCTTGGGAACCTGCAGAGCGCAACTTCATTGGTCGTGACGCACTTGTTAAATTGAAAGAGCAAGGTTCAGACAAGCTAGTGGGATTAGTGATGGAACAGAAGGGCGTATTAAGAAGCGGCCTTAAAGTGATCACAGATGCTGGCGAAGGCGTAATAACGTCGGGAACTTTCTCTCCAACATTAGGCTTCTCAGTGGCCATGGCTCGTGTACCAAAAGGTGCAGAGCTAGGCAGCACAGTACAGGTAGAGATGCGTAAAAAGTTGGTTGACGTAAAAGTAGTTAAAGCTGGGTTTGTTCGTAACGGCAAGTCAGTTCTTTAATTAACTAAAGTAACGTTAGCAACAAGACAAATATTTGAATGATGAGGTTGAACATTTTGTAAAGTGCCATTATCTTTTCACATGGCTAACAAAATAGACAACCTGGTTATCTAAACAACTTATAAAATTAATAAAGAAAGATCCCTAAGGAACTTAAAATGAGCACTATTCCATCGGACTTAAAATACGCGTCTTCACACGAGTGGGTTCGCAATGAAGGTAACGGCGTTGTTACTGTTGGTATCACTGAACACGCACAAGGCCTTCTTGGCGACATGGTATTTGTAGATTTACCTGACGTTGGTGATGAATTTGCAGCGGGTGACGATTGTGCAGTAGCAGAATCTGTAAAAGCCGCTTCTGACATCTACGCACCTGTAGCTGGTGAAGTAGTTGCCGTGAACGAAGAGTTAGAAGACTCTCCTGAAAACGTTAACTCTGACCCATACGGAGACGGTTGGTTATTCAAGTTAAAACTTGAAGATGCGTCTGAGTTAGACGACTTGTTAGACGACGGTGGTTACGCCGACTCTATCGACGAAGATTAAGTCTTAGTCAAAAAATTGAAAGCCTCGCTCGGATAATCCTGCGAGGTTTTGTCTATTTTAATTGTAGGAAATCTGTTAGCCATGTCAGAAAAATTTAGCCTAACTCAACTTGAGCAAAATGAAATTTTTATTCGCCGCCATATTGGTCCTAGCGAAGACGAACAGCTTGAGATGTGTAAAACTTTGGGCGTAAGCTCTGTTAAAGAATTGATTGACCAAACGGTACCTGGTTCTATCCGTTTACCGGAAGCCTTAAATATTGGCGACGCTCAAACAGAAGAGCAAACGTTAGCGTATTTAAAGTCGGTTGCGAGTGAAAACCAAATAGCTAAATCATATATTGGTTTAGGTTATCACCCGGTTTCAGTGCCAAACGTAATTCAACGTAACGTATTGGAAAATCCAGGTTGGTATACGGCTTATACGCCTTATCAGCCAGAGATTGCACAAGGTCGTTTAGAGTCACTGCTTAACTTCCAACAATTAACAATAGACTTAACTGGCTTAGAGCTAGCAAGCGCTTCTTTATTAGATGAAGCAACCGCAGCTGCTGAAGCAATGGCGTTAGCTAAACGTGTTGCTAAAGCCAAAAAAGCGAATACATTTTTTATAGCAAACGACGTATTCCCACAAACTATTGACGTTGTTAAAACACGTGCTGAATTGTTTGGTTTTGAGATTGTTGTTGATGCCGCTGAAAAAGTATCAGAATACGACATTTTTGGTGCATTGTTCCATTACACTGGCCAAGAAGGTCAGGTTAATGATATCAAACCACTAATCGAAGCGACTCAAGAGAAAAAAGCCATTGCTATTGTTGCAGCGGACATCATGAGCTTAATCATGTTAGAAGGCCCAGCACAATTTGGTGCAGACGTGGTACTTGGTTCTGCACAGCGTTTTGGTGTACCAATGGGTTACGGTGGTCCACACGCTGCATTCTTCGCAACAACAGATAAGTTCAAGCGTTCATTACCAGGTCGTATCATTGGTGTTTCTAAAGACCGCCGTGGTAACAAAGCATTACGTATGGCTATGCAGACTCGTGAGCAGCATATCCGTCGTGAAAAAGCGAACTCAAACATTTGTACTGCACAGGTTTTACTGGCGAACATGGCATCATTTTATGCTGTTTACCACGGACCAAAAGGCTTAAAAGCCATTGCGCAACGCATTAACCGTTTAGCTGACATTTTTGCTTTGGGCCTAAAAGAAAAGGGCATCAAACTGGTTAATGATTCTTGGTTTGATACGGTAACGTTTGAAGCTGCAAACAAAGACGAAATTCTTGCACGCGCAGCGGACAAGCTTGTTAACTTCCGTTCAGATTTAGACGGTAAGTTATCTGTGTCTATGCACGAAACGGTTACTCGTGAAGACATCATTGAATTATTTGATGTTGTTTTAGGCGAAGGTCATGGTCTTACAGTAGAAGCATTAGATAATGCAGCTCAAGGTTTTGATTCAGTACCAGCAGAATATACTCGTAAAACAGACATTCTTACTCACCCAGTATTTAATGCCTATCAGTCTGAAACTGAAATGTTGCGTTATATTCGTAAACTAGAAAGCAAAGACTTGTCATTGAACCACTCTATGATCTCGCTTGGTTCTTGTACGATGAAGCTAAATGCGACAGCGGAAATGATCCCTGTTACTTGGCCTGAGTTTGGCAACATGCACCCGTTTGCGCCAATGTCTCAAGCACAAGGCTATCGCAAAATGATTGGCGAACTGTCTGACTGGTTAATTGAAATTACTGGTTACGACAACATTTCAATGCAGCCTAACTCTGGCGCGCAGGGTGAATACGCTGGTCTTATCGCTATTCGTAAATACCACGAAAGCCGTGGCGATCATCACAGAAATATCTGCTTGATCCCAAGCTCAGCGCACGGAACTAACCCTGCTTCTGCTCAAATGGCAAGCATGAAAGTTGTACTTGTTGAGTGTGACAAGCAAGGCAACATCGACATGGCTGACCTAAAAGCCAAAGCGGAAGAGCACAAAGACGCACTTTCTTGCATCATGGTGACGTACCCGTCTACACACGGTGTATATGAAGAAAGCATCCGTGAAGTATGTGACATTGTTCATGACAATGGCGGTCAGGTTTATATGGATGGTGCCAACATGAACGCACAGGTTGGCCTTACAGCGCCTGGTTTTATCGGTTCTGACGTATCGCACTTAAACTTGCATAAAACATTCTGTATTCCACATGGTGGCGGTGGTCCAGGTATGGGCCCAATTGGTGTTAAAGCGCATTTAGCGCCGTTTTTACCAAATCACCAAGTGACTAAAGTTGAATTCTTCGGTGACAATGACATCGACGGCATGACAATTAATGGTGGTGCTGATAACGGTGCGGTTTCAGCTGCTCCATACGGCTCTGCTGGCATTTTACCAATATCTTGGGCATACATTGCCATGATGGGTAAACATGGTCTTCAACAAGCTACAGAAGTTGCAATCTTAAACGCCAACTACATTACTGAGCGTTTGAGCAAACACTTCCCAATTTTATATCGTGGCCGTAATAACCGTGTTGCTCACGAATGTATTGTTGATATTCGCCCATTAAAAGAAAGCTCAGGCATTTCAGAAATGGATATTGCTAAGCGACTAAATGACTACGGTTTCCACGCTCCAACTATGTCATTCCCAGTAGCTGGCACATTAATGATTGAGCCAACAGAATCAGAAGCTAAAGTTGAAATCGACCGTTTCATTGACGCGTTAATCTCTATTCGTGAAGAAATTGCGAAAGTAGAAAGCGGCCAATGGACGTTAGACAACAACCCACTTGTTTTTGCACCACACACATCGGAAGACGTGTTAGACCCTAACTGGGATCGCGCCTATGCACGTGATTACGCTGCATTCCCATGTGAAGCGGTTAAGCAAAACAAATTCTGGCCAACGGTAACTCGTATAGATGACGTATACGGCGACCGTAACCTGATCTGTTCTTGTCCGGATATTGACTCGTATCGCGACGAATAATTTTTGATCTTTAAAGAAACCGCCGAAAGGCGGTTTTTTTTGTTCAAAAAGTTAAGTTCAAAAATGAAGTTGTAAAACCAGAAAATGGATTGTAACTTTTGAAAGAAATCTAATAGTGAGTCAAAAGTGAATACTCAGTTTAACTAACTTATAAAGGTGTGTTACGGTAAAAACATTCTTAGCCTAAATTTATTATCAAATTGAATGGAACCTAACTACGAAGAATACAGCTTAGAAGAGCTAATAGACGTCAAAGAGCGAATTGATAGGAATCGGTTTCCTCAACGCTATGAAATAGTTTTATCGCTTTTAGAAAAAAAAGTCTCCTAAGTCCATCAAAAAAAAGGAAATACCAGAAGAAGTTTTTCGAGAACTGTACAAGGAACAAAGTAAAGAAAAAGTCCATTTTTGGCCGCTTGTTCGAGGGGCTGCGTCCGGTTTTATCGCGGTCAAAACCATGCAATACCTAAATTGGACGATGAGCCAAATGATCATAGGTGGGATTATATTCTCTGTTAGTTACTTCTTTTTATTGGTACAAATAAACAAAATTAAATATGATCGTTTTAAGGCTGGGTTTCGAGCAGATAGCTAGCTTCTGAATTCAGTATTTGCAGGAAAGGACATAATAAAAATATGGAAAATTTTTACCTAGAAATTTCAATTATAATAGCGTTAATTCTAAACATCATCGCGGGGCTACAAGTTCTAAAATCTGACTATTTTGAAAAGAATCAAAAAGTAGCACAAATCATAATCATTTTTCTCATTCCATTTATTGCTTCCATTGGGATTATTTTGTTCTTGCGAGGCCAAGAAAGACCTTTCACTACCTCAAATGGTAAAGGAGGCCGCGGCCACAGTAGCATCGACGTATCAACTGGAGACTAGTGATAAGTAATTTGATGTGTGCTTTTGGCACAAATAGGATGAAGTTATGGAAAGCTATATACTGTTAATTTTGGGTTTGGCTACTCCCCTTAATTGGAGGCGCTGGTATATGTCTATTCTATAAAAGTATTGATAAACCAATTCCGAAACCAGAAAGCTTCACTAAACGCGCCGAATTCAGCAGCTCTTGGCAGGATACACCCTAACTTTTAGATGGTGTTTATACCTACAAATTAACGTGTAAGATCAAATATGAACCGTTAGAGTTAAGTGAGTGCGAGGCCGTAATGTCAAATATAATTACTCACAAACGTTATTAAATTTAACTAAGCTAAATTCACTAGAATTATCAATCCAGTCATAAACTATATTAGATTTTCGGCTTGAAAAAATCCTTATAAATTAGGCAACCGACTCACAAACTTTATTCGAGTACGACATTTTGAACAGGAAAATTATAGATGAAAGCTCTAGAATTATTTATTTGAAAATCGAACGTTTATAGTTCGCTTTTTGCTTTTAAAATCAAAATAACTACTAAATAGAGTTTGCTTATTAACGCTATTTAGTGATTATAGGAAAACAAGCATGTCACACAGGGAAGTACTTATGATTTTAACGTATAAAAATTTAAAAAAACGGCAGCGTAAAGAACGTGAGAATTACCAGTTGAACTTAAGTCTTCGAGTCCACCGAGCCTTAAGTTGGTTAGATCGTGCAGAGCAAGCAAAAGGCGATCAAGACGCACAGTTTATTTTCCTATGGATTTCTTTTAATGCTGCTTATGCTAATGAAATAGACGACCATCACCGGTTTACCGAGCAAGAAACCTTTCGCAACTTTATTGATAGGTTATGCCAGCTAGATGAAGACAACTTACTATCAGATTTAGTTTGGAAAGAGTTTTCCAGCAGTATTAGAGCGCTTCTTAGTAACCAGTATGTGTTTCAACCATTCTGGGATTTTCACAATAACAAAAAAACAGAGCAAGAATGGCAAGATGACTTTAAAACAGCTAATTCCTATGCGCACAAAGCACTAGGCCACAAAAACACATCAGCTGTGTTATCAGTTATATTTGCTCGTTTATATACCTTACGTAACCAGACTGTACACGGCGGTGCAACATGGAGCAGTGCTGTTAATAGAGACCAAATGCGTGATGCAGTAGCCTTTATGAGTAAATTTGTTCCATCCATTATTAACATAATGATGGACAGTTCGAATGAGCTTTGGGGCGAACCATGCTTTCCTGTTGTTGGTGACTGTTAATTTTTTATTATTGGTAAATCTATGAAAATAACATTTTTGATATTAATGTGTTTATTAAGTCTGTTTGGTAACATCTCGACCGCTGTGTCTCAAGAGAAAAACAAGCCAAGCATGTTTGAGCAGGATGTAAGCCACGTGATCTCGGCGTACAGCAAACTAGATTGGTTTACTGGTAATCTCCTGGTGGTTGAAAAGGGCAATACTATATTGCGCTCAGACACGGGGATGGCGAGTACCAAGCGTGATGTAAAGAATCAACAATGTACTCGATTTAACATCGGCTCTATAACTAAACACTATACAGCTGTATTGATCTTACAATTGATTGAACAAGGCCAGCTCAGTTTTGATACACCACTGTCTAACTTCGATTTTGGCTTTACTCAAGTAGATACTAACACCATTACCATTGAGCACTTGCTCAAACATCAAGCTGGGTTTAGAGACATATTTGTTGCTGAATATATGAATAACCCACTTGCCTATAACAGTCTTGATAAAAAGATCGCGCTTTTGATCGATGAGCCACTGAGGTTTACACCTGGTAGTGATTCAAAGTACTCAAATTATGGTTTCATTATTTTAGGCGCTATCGCTGAGAAAATTACGGATAAAAGTTTTGCTCGTCTTTTAGAAGAGCGCATCTTCATACCTACCGGAGCAAAAAGTAGCTCGTTAATTCGCAGTGAAAATGACAAGTGCCAGTCCGATCGTTTTACTTATTCAATATCAGGTAAAAATGTTGAGACGCAGTTTCGGGAGGTGTCGGGTCCTGATGGAGGCATAGAAGCAACCATTGATGACGTGTATCGTTTTTACGACACACTTTTCTTCTCTGATTTACTACTCCAGAGAGAAGGCGATATTTTTAAACGCTATTTTAACGAAAATAATCATATTCGCTCCTACGGTGGAGGGACTGGTGTGAGTGCAGCTGTTGAAGTCTTGCGAAGCGAGCAGGTAATAGTGGTGGTCCTAGCCAATACAGATGAATTAGTGGCTGAACGTGTCTCTGTACGAGTACTAGAAGCTGCACAGGGAAAGCCAATTACGCCCGTTAAGTTGCCCGCCAAACATTTTGTTTATAAACAATTTAAAACATTAGATCCGCAAACCTTTAAAACAACATTTAAAGATATTTACCAATCTTCTGGATACAACATGTTCCTTGGTCGAGCGATTAATGAAGCTGGCCTCAGCATTTTAAGGACAGCTCCTGATAAAAAAGGGCTTGAGATTATCCAATTACTCGGACATTTCTATCCAAATGCGCCTCAAGCGTATGATAGTGAAGCTTATGCTCATCAACTTCTTGGCGATGAAAAAAAAGCGCAACAAGTGTTCAAAAAGGCCCTTGCTATAAATCCAAAGTTTATTAGCGACTACAACGAAAGTAATTTTGGTTTAAAATAATTTTTTACAATTGCCTTTAATTAAAGCTTTTATCTTTAATTCAATAGGTTAAATTAGCCACTCACGAACATAATTGATGTGTAAGTACACTTGCCCGACGTACTGACCTTTTTAAATGGGCATGGAGAATAAAAATGAAAAAACTATTAGTAGCATCGGCTTTATTATTGGCTATGGGCTCAGCTCAAGCTGCAGACAAGGTTCGTTGGGATAGCGTTTCTGCGTCTTACGAGTCTTTAGATTTGGATGGTTCAAAATTTACTGGATTTGGCGTTTCAGGCACAAAACTATTAAATGAAAATGTATTTATAACGGGTAGTTACTCGTCATTGTCTGACGACATGAAGGTTTTTGGAAGTACAATTGACCTTGAAGTGAGTACTCTTTCTGTTGGCATAGGTTATCGTTATGAACTGTCAAGCAATACTGACGTTTTTGGTGTTATGTCACGTCTTGACTTCACTGCAGATGCATCAGGTTTTGGTACATCAAGTGATACTTCAGGAAACGGACTGGGCTTTGAAGGTGGTGTTCGCTCGCTACTAAACGAACAGTTTGAGCTAATGGGCTCTATAAGCTATTCAGATGTTGATGATGACTCGGAAGTTGGCTTTGGTGTGAAAGGTATTTATCACTTTGATGATAAGTTTTCTGCTTCACTTGGCTACCTAAGCGGTGATGACGCTGACCAGATCAGCGCTGCTGTAATTATGTTCTTTTAATTGAACTGATTCACCGGTTACTTATTTTAAGTATTTAAAACGCCTGTAACCGTAGCAGGCGTTTTCTTTTCTTCTCCATTACTTCCAATTTAGTCAGTGGCGTCCATTTTTATTCCACGCGACAAAAAAAAGCTCATTTTTTTGTATCATTATTAAACAATTTATGGAAAGCTAAAATCATAAGAATTTTACACTTCTTTAACCGCATGGAGCGACAAATATCACCTTAAATGAGACCTTGAATAAATTGAGAAACATTTATCAGTCAGTTATAACAATATGGCTCATATTATTAGTCATGTTTTCTAGTGTTTCAGTAGCCAAATCAATTCCACTCAATACGCAAATAGCGCTTGTTAATTCAGAGTTGTTTATCCTAAAAGATCCAAAACTCTTGTTGGACGTGGATGATGCATTCGCTAGGTTTAGGCTTGGTGATTTTGTCAAAAACCATGACAATAAAGTAAGCTTCGGGTTCACCAATAGTGCGGTTTGGGCGGTATTACCCATTAAAAACACGTCAGATAGCTCAGTGCCGTTAATCTTGAAAGTAGATAACGCTTGGTTAGATGAAATAGACGTTTTCTTTTACGAGCAAAGTATTTTAGCTAAGACTGTAATGCTTGGTGATACTAGTGCTTTTTCTAGTCGAGAGCGTCAAAAGCGTATGCCCTCAGTTGCTTACCAGTTTAAGCCTGGTACTACTTATATTGTAATGCGCTTAAAGTCAGATGATCCCATGACATTTCCGGTTTATATTGGTGACGTAGAAAGCGTTGAAGAATTTGATCAACAGAACGGTTATTTTTATGGTGCATTGTACGGTGCTTTAATTATTCTACTCATTTATAACTTGGCGCTTTACGCCTACTCCAAAGAGCTAAGATACTTTTTGTACTCCTTTTATTTGTTTTCATTTACTGCATTCAACTTTATGTATACCGGGCATGGATTTTGGTTGCTATGGCCAACAGAGCCTGCATTACAACAATGGTTAATGCCACTGCTTATGTTTGTGTATTTATGTTCCGGGGTTATGTTTACCATTGAGTATTTACAAGTTGAGAAGTATTTACCTAAGCTATATTCCTACCGACCTTTTATCTATGGATTTTTGGCCATAGTTGGCTGCCTTATTGTTATAGTCGGTAGCAAATCACTTGCGGTTATGGCGCAACTCATCATTCTCAGTACGGTCACAGTCTGGATGTTAGTTATTGGTTATTACTCGTTAAAAAGTGGCAACCCATTAGCTAAGTTTTTTGTTCCAGCTGTATTGCTAGGCACTACCGGTTCCTTCGTATCTAGTATGACAACGTGGGGCCTATTTCCTTATACACAATGGGCGTTTAGAGGCATAGAAATAGGTATGCTTTTAGAAATGTCACTATTGTCAGTATCCTTCGCTTTTAATTTTAAAGTGGCTTACGACGCAAAACTAACGGCTGAACATTATGCTCGAATTGATCCATTAACAAGTTTGTACAATCGCCGGGCTCTTAAAGAACTAGTTTATCCCGTTTGGAACCTAGGCAGTCGTCAACAAACTTCAATGTCGATATTGCTGATAGATTTAGATTGGTTTAAGCGTATCAATGATGAATTTGGCCATATTGTGGGAGATGATGTGCTCAAACACGTTGCACACGCTCTTAAAAGTCGCTTACGCGCATCTGACATTATTCTTCGGTGGGGCGGAGAAGAGTTTCTTGTATTCTTGCCCGATACGGATGTTTTACAAGCCAGAGCGTTAGCAGAAAAAATGCGATGTTATTTTGATGAGAATAACGTTAATGATTTTGCCAAAGTCACTATTAGTGTTGGTGTAGCGAGCGGAGTTGCTAATAAAGTTAGTTTTGATGACTTGCTTAAGTTGGCCGATGCATCGTTATATAAAGCGAAGAAATGCGGACGAAACCAAGTGGTCATAGTAGATGAACTGTCACAAGAGCTAGTTTAATAGTGAAATCCTAATAACGTACTTTTACCAAAGTTCTCTTTTGGATAAGAAAAAATCTATAAAGGCTCTTACCTTTGGCTGTTCTATTTTTACATTATGATAATAAAGATAAATCTCTGCGTTTTGATACCAGTACTCAGTTAATACCGGAACAAGTTGTTTATTTTGAACCGCCTGTTTTATGTCATTGTTGTCATGAAGCGCATTAATCAATCCTAATCCATCAATGGCAAGTTTAGAATGACAAGCCACCGTCTTAATTGGCGCGTTTAATATTTCAAATTCCATTTCTATTTGTGCGCTGTTGGGCGTTTGATTAACGGCTAGAGCATTGTCTGGTTGCGAATGAGTATGACTGATCATGGAATGCTCTCGCAGTTCTGCAGGTGTTTGAGGCGTACCATATTTCGCTAAATATTTAGGTGAGGCAAAGATCCCCAGTTTGGTTTTCCATAAAGAGCGCCTTTTTAATCCTGGATGTTTTTGACCTAGGTAATCAGCAACGCCCCAGTATATGTCGTTGGGCTTTTGTTCAATATCTATGGCATTTTCTTGCACATCAAACGACAACTCTATATCAGGGTACAACTGATTGAACTCCGCTAACCATGGAAAGATAGTTTCTTCATAAGTTTGAATATCCTGACTCAATATTTTTAATGAGCCCGTGAATTCTCCACTTTGTGTTTCTAGCCAGTCTTGAAGTGCCTCGTGTTGCTCAAGTATGTTGTTTGCTTTGATTAAAAATGATTGGCCAAATTGCGTTAAGTTGACCTTACGAGTTGTACGTTCAAATAAGGGAGAGCCTAAGCGCTGCTCAAGCTGGGAGACTTGCTTGCTAATCGCCATGGGGGTTTGTTGGTGCTCTTCAGCCGCTAATGTGAAACTGCGGTGTTTTGCTACAAGTACAAAGGCAATGAGGGTTTCTGTTTTAAACATCTTTTATAAATTTTTGGTATGGTTATATAAAACTATAATAGTATTTGTTTATTATTTTTGAAAGGTACTATGGGGATTCATTCTTAACCCTTACTTTAAAACAAAGAGAAACCTATGGAATATTTATTGTGGGCCTATTTTTTATTGTACCCAGTTTACATTTATTTTACTTCGCAAGCGGATAAACGCTTAGTTTTGTCCAACCCAAACAAGCGCATAGGTTTATATGTCAGTACTATTGTAATGCTCTGGTTACCTGTTCTGTTGCTGATGTTTGTTGTATTTCAGAGTGGTGCTGGCAGCAGCCTTAATTTAAATGATATTGGATTTGTTTTTAAGTGGGATTGGGTAAACCAACTGGGGCTTTTGCTTGTTTTATTGTTGGCAGGGTACTTTTATTACTCACTACAACAGCTTAAAAAGAAGGACGAAGAACAACAGACTTTAAAAACGCAAATGGCATACATTCAGTGGTTTTTACCAGCTAACCTTAAAGAGTATCGTTGGTTTATGTATGGCGTTTCTATTAGTGCTGGAATTTGTGAGGAAATTCTATTTCGAGGTTATTTAATGCATGCCTTAGGTGACGATTTACCCACCTATGGAGCGGTCATTATTTCTAGTATTTTATTTGGTTTGCCTCATATTTACCAAGGCCCTATTCATGTGATCCGTACTGCGGTACTTGGTTTAATCATGGCATTGATTTATTTAGCAACGGGATCATTATTAGTGCCAATTCTCTTGCATATAGTGGTTGATATGTATGGCGGTGCCATGGCTTATTTGGTGTTTGGTGCACACCTAAAACCTAGTTGTGTGCAAAATTCAAACTAACCGTTAATGTTGTAATTAAAAATATTATCCCACTTTTCATCAAGTTGTTGCTTAGCTTCTTTTAGAGGCTTAGCAACATAAACTTCGTTACTGTCGACATCAACCTTTTTATTTACTAGGTCCATACGATCCAATTTATCAAGCGCATCTTCAACTTCAAAATCGAGTTTACATTTGTGAGTTTGCTCAAACCAGGTTTCAATGGTTGTATCCAATTCCGTAGCGTTCATCCCGTCAGGGTTTTTAAGTAAAAACGTATAGGCGAGCAGGGCTTCTTTTACGTCCTCTTCTTCCGCTGAATCAATAAGTGTATGGAAAACACCTGCGTTATTATCTAAATTTTTAAAATACAGGCTGTCAGATAAGGCTTTCATAAACTTTATTTTGCGGTTTTTAAACTTACTCCATTCTTTAAAAACAAAGCCGCCTAAAACTCCAAAACCCATGCCTAAAGTAAACAGGTGTTGTTTGGTGATTTCAACGGGGTTGTCTTTAAGTCCTAACCAAAAACCAAACAATGCAGCAAGAAGAATAATAGAAGGGCCTAGTTTTGTTGCTAAAACAACGGAACCACCAACCGCGGCGGATGCGCCAATAAGGATTTTGTCGATGCGACGCATTTTGACTTCACTGTTAGGAAATAACATTTCCAAGTCTGCCTTAGGCACGTTTTGAAACAGTTTGATTATGGTTGAGCCTGGTTCAAAACCGATAGGTGCTTTGTTTTTCTTACTAAAATGCGCAGCGCTTTTTAAGGTAATGAAAACGGCAACGCGATCGTAATTAGTGAACTCTATAACCTGCTTGCGTAAGCCAAAAAACGAACGAAGTGTTTCACTTTTTTGAGATTCTCCGCGTCGGTAAAAGACCACTTGCTCAAAATCTTCAAATTCGACTTCCAATCGAACTTTAAATAACGATTCTTCCGTTAATGCGTCTTGAAGGTCTTGTTCTGTGATCTTTTCGTAATTGGCGGCATTTAAAACGTTGGCAAAGTTACTGGCAAAAGACTGCTGGCATTGACGTTTTTGTGCATCGCTTAACGCATTTAAAAGTCTGGTGTCGGCATTGGGATCAAAAGGTGCATAGTCATTTTTAAGTGACTCTAAAATACCGTGATAGTTGAAATGTATATAACTTGAAAGCAACTCGCTAAATTGATGAAAAGACTCTAAATCAAATTTATTTGCAAGTTCACTACTGCACATTTCAATAATGTCTTGTTTTCTAAACGGAATAAATCGGTCAGCTTGCATTTTAAGTCTCACTATTAGCGGTTGGTTACATTGTAATCAAGTTTATAATGAACTCAATGGTTTAGTTTAATTTCAATGGTAAAACTCAGGCGCTCAATATGAACGTTGACCTAAAGGTTATGTTGTACCAAAATACCCCAATAAAGCAGATAACCTGTAGTTTTGCTGATATTTACGTTATTCATATTCAATGTTATTACCAAAGGAAATAAAGATGAAAATAGGAAAGAAAATAGCTCTTTCAAATTTAACAGTAGCGTTATTAGCAGGCATGTCTCACTCTGCTTTTGCTGAAGACAATAATCAAATTGAGAAAGAGTGGCCATACGCATTAGGCTTTTATATTGGTGGGCAAGTAGGCCAAGCTAAAACAGACGTTTCATCACAAAGCTTAGATAGATTTTATGCAAACTCTGGAATAACTCCGAACACAACCTCTATTGACCGAATTGATACTAGCTACAGTCTTTTTGTTGGTTACCGCTTTAACCAGTACTTTAGTGTTGAAGGTGGTTATCAGGATTTAGGTGATCGTTCAGCAAGCTTTTCAGGCACTGCAAACAACTTACAGTCTTATTATGATTTAGCCGAGCGTGTTTATCCAGAAACGGCGGATGGCATGTCATTTAGCATTCTTGGTACTTTGCCATTAGAAGACGGTTTCACTATCACCGGTAAACTTGGTTATTACGATTGGGAAATGGACACTATTTCTACAAAGTTAGATGGTGTTGCTATAAAAAATATGGGAACGGATAAACGTTCAGATTCAGATTCAGGTTTTTGGTTAGGTGGTGAAGTTGGATATCACATTAATTACAATACACAAGCTTACCTAAGCTACCAGCATATTCCATTACAGGACGATGATGTGAGTGTTGTTGCTTTAGGTGTTCGTTATTTCTTTGATGACAATGGACCTACTTACACGCCTGCAGTTCAAAAGCCTGCGCCAATCGTAAAGTCTGAGCCGGCAAAAGTAATTCAACCGGCGCCAGTCCAGCCAGTTGCAGCTGCACCAGCAGAGCCTAAACCATTAGATACTGATGGTGACGGTGTTTATGATGACAAAGACAAGTGTGCAGATACGCCGATTAACCATGTTGTAGATAAAGACGGTTGTTCTCAATATGTTGTTCAGCCTGTTGATAAAAGAGTTGTGGTTTTATACGACAATAATAGCTCTGAAATCAATGAACGTTACTACGGTGACTTGGCAGAGTTAGCTGCGTTTATTAAAGAGTATAAAGTGGATACGCTTAATGTAGTTGGTCACACATCTGCATCTGGCCCTGCGGCTTATAATCAAACGTTGTCGTTAAAACGAGCACAGTCAGTAGCTTCATTTTTAACTGAACGTTTCGGTATAGACTCTTCAGTTATCAACGCTGAAGGTAAGGGCGAAACTGAATTAGTGAGCGACGATGCGAACAAAAACCGTCGTATGGAAGTGTATATTAAGTCTGATGTGCGTTTACCACTGCTGAAAAATTAAGTTAGCTAGCCAGTAAGTTAGCTAGTCAGCCTGTAAGTTAGAATAGGCAACTTAAATCACTTATAAAGAACGAGGCAAATGGCCTCGTTTTTTTATGCAAAAATTTAACAATTATTCACTTACAAAGCGTATTGAACCACGTGGGTTAGTCCCCATATTTACACTTTGATGAATTCGAAGGCAATGTAATGAACAATAAAATTAAATTAGACATTATTTCAGACGTTGTGTGCCCATGGTGCATTATTGGCTACAAACACTTAGAGGCAGCCATTGAAGAGCTGAACTTATGGGACAAAGTAGAAATTGAATGGCAACCTTTTGAATTAAACCCTGATATGCCCGTAGAAGGCGAAGAGCTTAAAGCTCACGTAGCCAGAAAGTATGGTTCAAGCAGTGAAGATAGTGATAATGCTCGTAAAAACTTAACTAAGTTAGGTGCCGACTACGGCTTTGAATTTGATTATTTTGATGGCATGAAGATAGTAAATACCTTTGATGCCCATTTGTTATTGGACTTTGCACATCAAATTGGCAAACAAACAGAGCTTAAAATGCGTTTGTTCTCTGCTTTTTTCACAGAGCGTCAAGATGTATCTCAACGAAGTGTATTGATTGAAGAGGCGGGTAAAGTTGGCATTACTGCTGAGCAATGTGAAGCTGTTTTTGCCGATGTTCAAACTCAGAACAAAGTAAGAGCATTAGAAGCTCAGTGGCGTCAAATGGGCGTAACAGGCGTACCAACCGTTGTATTTAACCGTACCAGCGGACTAACAGGTGCTCAGCCTCAAGCTACATTTAAACAAGCATTACAAGACCTTATTGCCGAGCAAGAAAATAATAAATAAGGGTTTTGTTAATTTAGGGTTTTCTAATATAGTGGTTGCTTGTATCGTTTACGCCTAAAATTTTATTTTGGTATTGAGGACACACTTTATGAACAACAACAAATATACAATTCAAGAATTTTTGGATCATGATAGTGAGACCTTTAGTTACGTTGTCTTTGACCGTGCATCAAAACAAGCTGTAGTGATTGACCCTGTGCTTGATTTTGATTATCAGTCAGGCCGCACATCTGAAGTTGGCGTTAATAAAATCGCTGAGTATATAGATTCCAATAGTCTCTCGTTGGAGTGGGCACTAGAAACTCATGCTCATGCCGACCACATTTCTGGTGCGCCGTATTTTAAACGAAAATATGGGGCGAAAATTGGTATTGGTAGACACATTACTAAAGTTCAAGATACTTTTAAGAGCTTGTTTAATCTAGAAAAAGAGTTCTTACCTAATGGCTGCCAATTTGATCAACTGTTTGATAATGGTGATGTTATTAAGCTGGGGCAGCTGCAATTTACTGTCATGCACACCCCTGGACACACGCCTGCAGACCTTGTTTACTTCCTAGAAAACGAAGTCATGTTTGTCGGGGATACTATTTTTATGCCGGACGTGGGTACAGCACGTTGTGACTTCCCAGGTGGCAGTGCTTCTCAACTATTCGAATCTATTCAGTTACTCTTATCAAAGCCTGAAGATACCTTTATTTACGTTTGTCATGATTATCCAACTGAAGGCCGAAGTCACAGAAGTCACGTATCTGTGAAGGAGCAAAAAGAGTCTAATAAACATGTTCACGACGGCATATCGAAGGCAGAGTTTATCGAAATGCGTGAAACACGGGATAAAGGACTAGCGATGCCAAGGCTTATTTTACCCGCCATTCAATTAAACATACGTGCAGGTGAAGAGCCGCCAAAAGAAGAGAATGGAACAAGGTACTTAAAAATCCCACTCAATCAGCTTTAGCTAAAACCCATTAACTAACATTGCTCAGCCGGTTAAATAACTTTTAACAGAGTTGGGTAGGAGAAATACTATGATTGTGCTCGGTTATTTCATGGCGGTAGTCATGGGGATTATATTGGGAGTAATCGGTGGCGGTGGCTCTATTCTTACAGTGCCTATCTTGGTTTACTTAATGGGCGTATCACCAGATATTGCGACGGGCTACTCACTATTATTGGTAGGTGCAACAGCGGCTTTTGGTGCATATCGTTACTTTAAAGATGGGCTTGTTGACGTTAAAGCCTCTCTCTTATTCGCAGCGCCTTCAATCGTTGCTGTGTATGTTACTCGCGCATTTGTTATGCCAAATATCCCTGATACTTTAATTAGCTCGCCTTTTGAATTGTCGAAAAACACGGCTATCATGTTGTTTTTTGCTGCGTTGATGTTGGCTTCTGCTGTGATGATGTTGTTAAAGGCCTATAGGAAAACTCCGCCCACAAACGACGGTGTAGATGAGCAACCAAAACAAGTTAATGTCGCGTTAATTATGTTTGAAGGTGCGGTAGTAGGATTTGTCACTGGCATATTAGGCGCAGGTGGCGGCTTCTTAATTATTCCAGCGTTAGTACTGTTTTTAGGAATGCCGATAAAGAATGCCGTTGGAGCATCGCTGTTCATTATTGCTCTTAAATCTCTAATTGGCTTCATAGGCGATTTACAGGCTGGGATCCCTTTAGAAATACCATTGTTACCCCTTATGTTAGTTGCAACCTTGTTAGGTATGGCGTTTTCTACCAAATTATCGAAAAGGCTAGAAGGACCTACGTTACAAAAGTTCTTTGGGTTTTTTACACTTGTTATTGCCGTCTTCATCATATCGAAAGAGCTTGTTTGAGCAATCTATAAATATTAGTTTGCACTAAAGGTCACGACTAATCCTTGAGCCATTGTTGAGTATTGACTACAATGGCGCACTTTTTTTATGTCATGCCTGTAATTGATGTGGCAAGTAGCGGAATTTTTAACATGAACGACAAAACTGATTTACCAGAATTACCAAATCACTTATCTATTAATCCTCGTAGCCCACATTACAACGAGGAAGTTATTGAGCACCACATTGGTATTCTATTAAATGGCAAAGAGCGCAATGACGTAGAAGAATACTGCATTAGCGAAGGTTGGGTTAAAGTAGCGTCTGCTAAAGCTCTTGACCGTCGTGGCCAGCCTTTGTTAATTAAAATGAAAGGCACTGTAGAAGCTTTTTACAAGTAATTGTAATGGGAAGTCTTAGCGTTTGCGGACTTCTGCGTATTCTCAGTAAAAAATAAAGTATGAATAAAAAATATAGCCAATGTCGAGATGAGTATAGCGAGGTTGGCTATTTTGTTTTACGAGACTTTTTTACACAAACCGAAATAGCCTCACTAAAAACTGTGATCTTAGAGTTCCATGAACATTGGAAAGTCGATAATCAAACCTTCTATAATGAAGAAGCCTTTAACTCTTCATTAATAACGGGAAGCCAATATTTGGACGACGCAGGCAGATTGTCGTTGTTTAACTTTATTAGTAGCTCGAAACTATTAGAAGTGGTTCACACAGTTATTAAACAAAACCCTGCTTTTATGAACACTCAGTTGTTTTTTAATCCTGTAAGGCCTGAACAAAAAGACTTTTGGCATAGAGATTGTCAGTATGATCATGATTTAGAGGGTCAGAAAAAAGCAATACAAGAAACCCAAGTTGTTCACTTTAGGATCCCGCTATTTGATGAGCTAGGCATGGAGTTAGTGCCAGGCAGTCATGTGCGCTGGGATAATGAACAAGAGCTTAATGTTAGAGAGGAGCTTAATGGCTATCAAAGCTATGATGACTTACCTTTAGGCAAAAAAATCCCCTTAGCAGCTGGAGACTTGTTAGTATTTTCTGCTGATATGATCCATCGCGGTATATATGGTTTAGACAGACTTGCCTTAGATGTTCTGGTATTTGACTCATCAGCAGACTTTATTGATTACGTAGACGATGACTGCTTGCCTGAGCCTAAACTCCTTGAACAGATTAGCAACCCTGCTTTATTCAAAAATACACTAAGGTTAAAGTCGCTTTAATCGTATTAAGAGCTTTAACCGCTTTAAGTTCGGGTATTGAATTTACTGTGTTAGTTTATCAAGTATAAATTTGAAAAATCAGACGTATTGTCTTATGTTTCATTATTAGAGACACATAATAGAAAGTCTGCGTGTGATTCATTTTTTATTTATACAAATCAACCAATAAGGTGTTAGTCAATCTTCATGATAAAAAGAGTTCAGGACTACATTCATAGCGGTGTCCGTCCGCAATATAAAGATGAGACAAATCGTCGAATAATGGTAGTGAACCTGTTTGCAGCCGTTGGCGTGTCTGTTACTTTTTTATTGTGTATCAGAGCTTTACTAGATGACAACTTTGGTTTGACTGCAATACTCGCAATGGCCAGCGTAATATTCTTTATATCCCAGCGTATTCAAATCAAATTCGAATCGTCGACGGGACGGTTTATATCTGTCAGTCTGCTCATTGCCTGTTTAATGATATTGGTTTTAGCATTGTTAGTCACTGGTGGGGCAGATAATACTGGGCCGTTATGGATTTATTTAGTCGCGCCGGTCACCATGTTTTTTGCTGGGTTTGTAAGAGGGGTTTTGGCTTTAATTGCATTTGTTGTTGCTTGTGCAGCGTTGTTTTTTGTTTATGACGACTCTCTTTTGTTAACCTCT
The DNA here is from genome assembly GCF_039523615.1 of Psychrosphaera haliotis. Lineage (NCBI taxonomy): Bacteria > Pseudomonadati > Pseudomonadota > Gammaproteobacteria > Alteromonadales > Pseudoalteromonadaceae > Psychrosphaera > Psychrosphaera haliotis. The sequence continues at coordinate 165,874 of NZ_BAAAFQ010000005.1, forward strand.
TATTCATATACCTTTAAAACAAGATTATTGTATTCATTTATAACGGTTGGCTTTCTGTAAGCATTTTACGAATACAGTCGAGAGCGAAGTTATCGCACTACATTAAAACTATCAGAACAGTTTGACCGAATGGCTCATCATGATCACCTGACTCAATTGATGAACAGACGTGGTATTCAAACGGTACTTGAGAGTGAATATTCTAGGACACAAAGAAGTAACCGTTGCTTTTGTATTGCTATAGCCGATATCGATCACTTTAAACATATTAATGATTCGTTAGGCCATGAAAAAGGAGATGAAGTGCTGGTGGCTATTTCTTCTATTTTTAAGCACCGTTTACGTAAACAAGACTTTTTGGCGCGGTGGGGTGGTGAGGAGTTCATGTTTGTATTACCTGATACGAATATTGATCAAGCTAATAAGGTATTAACCTCATTAAGACAAACTCTGAGTGCCAATCCACTTAAGATAGGTGGCAAGGAGCTGTTAGTTACCAGTAGTTTTGGTGTATGTGAAGTCACTCAAAATAACAACGTTTCTGATGCAATTCGAGGTGCCGACAAAGCTTTGTATACAGCAAAAGAGCGAGGCCGAGATAGGGTAGTACAAATTGTGGAAGGCTCAGTAGTTTAATAGGTATAGCTCATAGATATAGCTGATAGTTTAGCTAAAAGTTTAGCTAAAAGTTTAGCTAATAAAAAAGGAGACAGCCGTCTCCCTTTTTTATACTGATTTAATACTGACTCGTATTAAAAGCGACCAGTAAGGCCAATTAGAACACCATTGTCACTGCCGTCTAATAAAACATATTCAACGCGAGCAGAAATTGAAGGGGTAAAGAAGTGTTGAGCTCTGATTGTGCCGTTCACACTTTCTTCTGAAGACAAGCTAACACCGATACTAGATTGAGGTGACCAAAAGTAGTCAGCGGCTGCAACAATGTCGCTGTCAAAGTTTTTGTAAGACACTTCAAAATTTACAAACTGGCCGTCGCCTAATGTTGCAATGTACTTTGAGCTTAATACCAACGTATCAGAAAAATCTTCTTCAGAAGCGGCAACCGACACCATCCAGTTTGGTTTTAGAAAATAACCTACTTCACCTACTAAACTTGTATCGCTATCGAAGCCATCAACGTCTGCATACACAACGTCTAAGCCAAAAAATAAGTCGTTATTATAGTAATCACCGCCTAGCACTAAGTTAGATATGTCGCCGTCGAAGTCTGTGTAGCTAACGTTTACACTAGTATTTCGACCCATGAACGCCGCTTCTGCCCATGCGGTATTATTAGTAGAAACGCTTTGAAGGTAATGCGTACCTTCTAGCTTAATTATGTTAGAGCTCTCTACGCTGAAATAGTCAACGTCTACTTGATTATTGTAGGTGTTTGCAATTGCGCTTGAGGAAAGAAGAGATAGGCTCAGTATTAATGCACGTGTTTTCATTTTTAAATCCTTTAATTATAGATGGACCTATTGGCACCAATGAGTCGTATAAATCTACGTACTACTATTGGTGAAAGTCCATTTCGGCGCGAAGTTTACTTTTTAAGGTAATGATTTACAAGTGGTTTATGTCATACTGGCTTGGTTGCTAGCCGATAGGCGACTAGGTTGCCAGATGTGGGCTCTGCTGAGTTAATTTAGGGTTGATGTTGCTATTTGTATTTAGCGTAATGGTTCAAAAGTAAGGGGTATCAGTTTATAGTTAGCTTCCCACAATAAAAACTAAGACTATTTAAGTGAAAACGAGCAAAGAAACAACGGTCAAATCAAACACGCCCATAAGTATCGTAATTGCAAGACTTTGCTTATTAGTAGGGACAGTTACTTCTTTGTTTTTTGTTCCTTGGATATTAGTTTATGCTTGGCTGTTGCCTCTACCAAATACAGTTCAAGCACAGGTTGATGAAGCTATTGGGCATGGCTTTGATGGCATGATTGTTTATGTTCAAAAGGGCAGTGAACCCGCTAATTTTTATACAGGTGGCTGGAATGATCGAGCTAATAAAATACCAGCTGATCCGACATCACTTTTTAAGATTGCCAGTATCAGCAAGCTCTATGTTTCTGTCTCTATAGCTAAGCTAGTCAATGAAGGACGTTTGTCTATTGATACACCTGTTTCAGAATACTTCCCTGAACTCGTTGGTCACATTGAAAACTTAGACCAAATAACCATACACATGATGACACAACATCGCAGTGGCATTCCTAACTTTTCTAACAACCCAGAGTTTTGGCTTGATCACCCTCACACCACAGATGAGAGTTTGCAATTTGCGTTAGATTTACCAGCCAGTTTTGCACCAAACGAAGGTTATGAGTATTCGAATACCAACTACTTATTATTACGTAAAATAATCGAGCAAACGGTAGGTTACGATCATTATCAATTTATAGATGAGCGCATTATTAAGCCTCTTGGGCTTCAAAATACCTACGGCTCTATTAATGATGTTAATTTAGATGACGTCATGAGTGGTTATTATGTTGGTAATGAAGAAGATCAAAAGGCACAAGATTATGGCATGATGGCCACCGCTGAAGATGTAGGGATTTTTCTTCGAGCATTAAACGACGGCTCTGTATTTGAAGAAGGCGAAAAAGAAATTTACGACCAGTTATATGTATACGAGCATGGTGGGTTGGTTGTTGGCTATCAAAGTTATGCTGAGTACCATCATGATATAGACACGGTTGTAGTGCAGTTTATTAATACGACTGATTTTGAAGGTTATGAGTGGAATTTATCTGAAATTATGATTAATCGAATTGTGAGAATACTAAAGAACCAGACAAAGTCTGAAAACTGAAAACCAACCTTTAGAATTTAAGTTTAAACCTAGGCAAAACCAAAACCAAAACCAAAACTAAAATCAAAATTTAAAAAGGAACAAAATGTCGCTCCCTCCTTGTCCAAGCTGTAAGTCTGAATTTGTATATCAAGACCAGCAACACCTTGTGTGTCCTGAATGTAGTTACGAATGGAACCCGGTTGAGTTAGAAGCCGAAGAAAAGATAATAGTAAAAGACGCTAATGGCACGTTACTAAATGAAGGTGACAAAGTAACGGTGGCGAAAGACTTAAAAATAAAAGGCAGTTCCCAAGTGATAAAAGTAGGCACTAAAGCAATGATTCGCCGAATTGTGGAAGGTAAAGACCACCAACTTGATTGTAAAGTTGATGGCATTGGGGAAATGATGGTGACAGCAAAGTTTGTTAAGCGGGCTTAGCTACGTCGTTTGGTAATTTCATTGATATTAGTGTTGTAAGCGTAATAAAAACGAATGAAATGATTAGGCAATACTCAAGGCCATATTGCTGGTAAATATAACCAGATAAAATTGTGCCTAATAATCGCCCTAATGCGTTTGCCATGTAATAAAACCCCACGTCTAAAGAGACGCCATCAGCATCGGCCATGCTCACAATAAGATAGCTATGTAACGAAGAGTTAATGGCAAATAGAACCCCAAATACCATCAAACCAACAATGACAAATACTTCAACGTACCAGTTAAAGTGCAGCGAGAGCGCAATAACCAAAGGTGTAATAGCCAAAAGTGATACCCACTTTACCGTTTGTTGCGAAGGTGACATTGGCTCGTTTGTTTTTATTAATTTAGGCGCAAACGATTGCACTATGCCATATCCAATAACCCACAACGCAAGAAAGCCACCAACCTGCCAGTGATCCCAGTTGAATATTTGCGATAGGAAAACAGGCAGGGCAACAACAAACCAAACGTCTCGCGCACCAAATAAAAACAGGCGTGCAGCAGAGAGAATATTGATAGATTGGCTTTTAGAAAAAATGTCGGTGAATTTAGGTTTTGTTTTGGCTTTACCCAAATCCTTTTTAAGCACTATCATGCTGAATACCCAAACCAATGCCAATATTGACGCCATAAATATCATAGCGCCTTTAAAGCCAAGTAAGGTCAGCAATACACCACCTAAGAAAAAGCCAATTCCTTTTAACGCATTTTTGGAGCCGGTTAAAATAGCAACCCATTTAAATAGGGTATCTTCTTGGCCCTGTGCAACGAGGGTTTTTATAGAGCTTTTGGCGCTCATTTTATTAAGATCTTTAGCTATGCCCGAAAGTGCCTGGGCTACCATTACATAGGCAACCGTTAGCCAGCCACTAGGAACCGCGAGCATCAGCAATGCAACAACTTGCAGCGCTAAACCAATATTCATGGTTTTGTTTAAGCCAAGCCTTGCCCCAATCCAGCCACCGACTAAATTAGTAACAACGCCAAACACTTCATAAAACAAAAACAGCATGGCAATACTCAGTGGTGTATAACCTAACTGATGAAAGTACAAAACCACGAGCATTCTTAATGCGCCGTCGGTTAGCGTAAATGCCCAGTAATTACCTGTTACTACTAGGTACTGTTTTATTTCTGAAGGTAGATTAGCTAGTCGTTGCATTAACTTCTATCTCTGCGTTAGGGTTTATAACTATCGTTTATTTGTTGATAGAACGAGCGACTTTTAACGCGAGTTCTGCCGTTCGGTTTGCGTAACCCCATTCGTTGTCATACCAAGTATAAATTTTAACTTGTGTACCGTTCACAACCATAGTGGACAGTGCATCAACAATGCTTGAACGAGGGTCAGTTTTGTAATCAATCGACACTAGCGGCTTTTCTTCATAACCTAAGATACCTTTTAAATCGCCTTCAGCAGCCTCTTTCATCCAACCATTAATTTCTTCGCTGGTGGTTTCACGCTGCACTTCAAATACACAGTCGGTAATTGAAGCATTTGCTAAAGGAACTCGTACGGCATGACCATTTAATTTACCTTTTAATTCAGGGAAAATATGAGTAATAGCGGTTGCCGAGCCAGTGGTTGTTGGGATTAAACTCATGCCACATGCTCTTGCTCTACGTAGGTCTTTGTGCGGCGCGTCTAAAATAGTTTGGGTATTTGTGATGTCATGAATTGTCGTCATAGAGCCATGTTTGATACCAATCTTGTCTTGCAATACTTTCACTACAGGTGCTAGACAGTTTGTGGTGCACGAAGCAGCTGTAACGATATCAAACTCTTCACTTGAATATAGGTGGTCGTTAACACCAATCACAACATTTAACACACCGTCTTCCTTTACCGGAGCCGTCACAACAACTTTTTTAACACCTTGGTCAAAATAGCTTTGTAGTAGGGCTTTAGTCTTCATTTTGCCAGAAGCTTCAATAACTAAATCACATTTAGACCAATCTGTATCTGAGATGGCCTTATTTTGAGTGACGTTAATAACGTGGTCATCAATTTTGATAACGCCGTCACTAGCGGTTACTTCGTTTGGCCAAATACCATGAACCGAGTCATATTTTAATAAGTGAGCGAGCGTTTCCGCATTACCTGCAGGATCATTTATGTGAATAACTTCAATGTCTTGCCAACCAAAAGCGGCGCGAAGTGTTAAGCGGCCCATACGACCAAAGCCATTAATACCTACTTTTATAGCCATATTTATCTCCAATATTTGTTCACTGATAGTTTATATAATTGTGTTTATAGCCATTTCTTAAAAAGGCTAATTAAAAAAATAATTTAAGATTAAGTACTTAATTTTATTTACTTTATGTACTTAGCTTTAAGTACCTAGCTTTAGGCACAGCACGTTTCAACCCGTGTTGGTCTGTCACCCATTGCATTAAGCTGAGCAAGTTCTTCATCAATAAAATGAGGCTCATTAACAATGGTTATTTTAATGACATTTTGCATCCAGTGGGGCAGGTCAGGATTAACAGAGTAGTAAACCCACTGTTGGTGCTTTCGACTGGACAATATTCCTGCTTTTTTTAGCTGCGCTAAGTGACGCGAAACCTTTGGCTGACTCTCTTCTTTTAACGCAGCCATTAACTCACATACACATAACTCTTTTTCGACGGCAATGAGGACCAAGGTTTTTAATCGAATGTCATCTGCTAAAGATTTATAAAAGAGAGTAGGGGTAATTGGCGCAGGTTTTTGCTTTTCTTGGATCAGTAAAAACATTTTTAGTCGCGAATTGAGTTCTTGTAGCGTTTTTTCGTAAGGATTATTATCTTTTCTTGTTCGAGGTTCAGGGAAGTCCCAAGCTAAATTATGATCGCCCGTCACTTCTATATTGCATTCTTTTCCCGCTTTTTCACAAAGTGTAATGACATAGTCAAAATGTTCGCCAGCAAACTCACTGACGTTTTTAGAAAATAACCCGTTAATACTTAACCCAAAATGTTCGAGGGCTTGGCGTGCCTGAGTGTTTATTCCCGCAGGACTAGTGCCCGCACTGTACACATCGTATTCGCCTTTGCCATGATGCTTAAGCAACGCTTCAGCCATAATTGAACGTGCTGAATTTTCTGTACATAGGAATAAAACTTTCATAACAACCTTAATATATAACAATTTTGTTATATATTAATTTTGTTATATTGAGTTGGCAAGGCTATTTTTGTTATTTAGGCTAAAAATTGTCTGTTATTAAATTGCCGTTTAACCATTATCAATAATCTGTTGATACTAATTGTTTAATATTGAGTATTATCAAATTTACACTAGGTGCATATACTCATTTCATTAACTCCAAACGAGGAACTTGAAATGAAAACAATGATAATAAAAGAATTTGGCGGAACAGAATTATTCGAAGCGGCTGAATTAGCAAAACCAGAAGTTAAAGCCGGACACGTTGTTGTTAAAGTAGCAGCAACAAGCGTAAATACGGTTGATATGATGATACGCCAGATGGGAACAGAATTAGGTCCTTTGGCTCCGCAACTTCCTGCGGTATTAGGTATGGACTTTGCTGGTGTTGTTGAATCAGTTGGTGAAGGTGTAACTAACTTTAACGTTGGTGACGAAGTGTATGGTTGTGCTGGCGGACTAGCAGATTTACAAGGTGCGTTAGCTGAATTTATGTTGGCAGATGCTAAATTGATCGCGCACAAACCTAAGTCTTTAACTATGCGTGAAGCTGCGGCTATTCCATTAGTGGGCATTACTGCTTATGAAGGATTAGTACGAGCTGGTGTTACCGAAGGTCAAAAAGTATTAGTTCATGGCGGTGCTGGCGGCGTAGGACATTTAGCTGTTCAACTGGCTAAGTATTTTGGCAGTGAAGTATATGCCACTGGTGGCGACGATACTCAAGCTGCGTTGATAACTAAACTTGGTGGTACGCCAATTAATTACATTAACGAGTCAGTTGAAGATTATGTTGCAAAACATACAGCTGGTGCTGGTTTTGATGTGGTATACGACACTATTGGTGGACCAAACCTACAGAACTCTTTTGATGCCGCAGCCTTAAATGCGCAAGTATCTACTACAGTTTCATTAGTGGAGCTTGATTTAACTACGGTTCACTTTAAAGGCTTGTCTTTAAACGTTGTATTTATGTTGATTCCTATGTTGCATAATCACAAACGTGAAGTGCACGGTGAAGTTTTAGCGAAACTAGCTGAAATTGTAGATGCAGGTAAATTAACACCTGTGCTAGATGAGCAGCACTTTGAGCTGGCTGATGCTGGTAAAGCACACGATCGTTTAGCAAGTGGTAAAGCGATTGGTAAAGTTGTCGTTTCGATATAATTTTTATCGCTTCTATACTGTAAGAGCCTTTCGGGGCTCTTTTTCTTTAGAATTTAGAATTTAGTGGGGGGTTATTCATGTATTTCTATAAAACTCCACAACTCCTCACCTTGTACCGACAAACAATGCCCTTGCTGGTTGGACTATTGGCCATAATGGGCAGCCAACTTATTGATAGTGCCTTTGTTGGACAATTAGGGGCGCAGCCTTTAGCCGTTTTAGGTTACTCAATTCCTATTTATCAAGTGGTGATTGGTATTCAAGTTGGTTTAGGCATTGCAGCTACTGCGTCTATCTCTAACGCCTTAGGTTCAAGTAATCGAGCTTATGCAAAAAGTCTAGGCAGCATTATTCTATTAATTGGCACTATTGTCATAACATTGCTTTGTATTGGTTTATGGCTTTTTCAAGAGCCTATCGCTATTGGTTTAGGCGCGGAACCAGAACTATTTCCTCTCTTGAACGAATATTGGTTTCCATGGTTGTTGAGCTGTTGGTTAGGCGCGATCCTTTATTTTGGTTATAGCATTTGTCGATCTCATGGCGAAACCAGAGTGCCAGGAAAAGTAATGGTGATCACGAGCGTGTTAAATGTGGTCCTAGATCCTTTATTTATTTTTACCTTTGAAATGGGGTTGGCTGGCGCGGCGTGGGCGACATGCGTGGCATTTCTAGTGGGCTGTTTTATTATTTTCCAAGCAATTCTAAATGAACGTTTATTAACATTAATAAAAGATACAAAACAGTTTCTTCAAGGCACAAAGGCCATTATTCGGTTTACCATTCCTGCTATGGTTGGTCAGTTTATTCCTCCTGTCGCAGCTATTGTAGTGACAATTATTATCGCATCGTTTGGAGATATTGCCGTTGGTGCGTGGGGTCTTGCAAACCGAATTGAATATTTGGCAATTATTGTGATTTTGGCATTAACTATGGCGCTACCGCCAATGATAGGAGTGATGCGAGGTCAACGCGACTATAATAAAATCCGCCAACTAGTAGAAATCTCCATCAAGGCAGTGATTTTATTGCAGTTGCTTATTGCTCTTTTGTTAGCGGTTATTTCTATGCCATTAGCAGCACTCTTAACGTCAGATGGCGCAGTAGCAAACACGTTATCTCAATACTTGTGGCTTGTGCCGCTAAGTTATGGAGCCTTAGGTGTATGTATGATTTGTGTCTCTGCCAGCAATGCGATGGGTGCTCCGACTTCAGCCTTAATAACGTCAATTGTGCGTCTATTTGTTTGTTATCTTCCGGTTGTATGGTTTGGCGCTGAATTGTTTGGTTTAACTGGGTTATTTATAGGCTCAGCGATTGGTAACCTTTTGTCTGGCTTTGCCGGTTGGGTTATTTTTATGAAGCAATTCAAAAAACAATCGAGTTACTTTGCTGGCTCCAATGCCTAGGTTAGTTTTAACCGTGGTTTAATATAATCAATAAACGCATTAATACGTTTCGAAATAGAGGAGGATGGATAATATACGGCATTAATAAGCTCTCTATCTAGGCTGGTGGATTGAACGTAAGTTTGTAGTAATTTAACCAAGCGCCCCTGTTTTATATCGTCTTCAATCATAAACGAAGACAAACAAGCAATACCATTTCCTGATAAAGCCAATTGCCTAATCGTTTCTCCGCTACTTGCCGCAGTAGACGGAATGTAAGTCGGTAAGCCTTTTAATGGCCATTTGTTCAACTGCTTTATATTCGAAAACCCAATTGTCTGATGAACGTTAAGATCGCTAGGTTTTGATATCGCCTTGTTTTGAGATAAATACTGCGGACTTGCGACTATACATAAAGGACTTTTTCCTAGTATTCTGGCCTTTAATGATGAGTCTTCTAATTTCCCTATTCGAATCGCAATGTCTGTTCGTTTTTCAATGAGATCAACAAACTCCTCGCTTGAGGTTAGTTCAAGTTCAATATCTGGAAAGGCGTTTTTGAAGCCGTTAATCAAAGGGACAATTTGATGAAGTAAAAACGGACTTGCAGCATCAACTCTTAGTTTTCCCTTAGGTAATTCGCCAACTTGAGTAATAGAGCTTTCAGCCACTTGGATTTGCTCTAAGCCTTTTTTAACAGATTCAACAAACGCTTTACCGTCATCCGTTAATCGAACTTGTCGAGTCGTTCTTATAAAGATAGCAGCGCCCAATTGAGCCTCTACTTTACTAACGGAACGAGATACTCGTGCCACTTGCATATCAAGGGCATCAGCTGCAGCGGAGAACCCACCAAATTCAGCAACGGCAAGTAAGACTTCTAAATCATCGGATCTGGTTTTTAATTTCATTGTTGTCATTTTTTACAAAAGTAATTTGCTAATTGTGCCGTTTATTACAAATAAATAGCAAGCAATAATGTGCGCCTTAATAAATTATGTATTTTGCATAATAACTAACTTATGTATCTGGAGAGAATAATGCCACTAGCTTTGCTCGCGTTGGCGCTAAGCGCCTTTGCAATTGGAACCACCGAATTTGTTATTGTTGGCTTGTTACCAATAATGGCGGAAGATCTTAATATTACTATCCCGTCGGCAGGGTTGTTGGTCAGCCTATATGCGCTAGGAGTTGCAATTGGAGCTCCAGTATTAACCGCGTTAACAGGGCGATGGAATAGAAAAACCGTATTGTTGTCAGTTATGGCGCTGTTTGTACTAGGGAATTTAGTTGCTTGGCAAGCGCCGACCTTTGAAGCGTTAATAATCGCTAGGGTCTTAACTGGACTTGCACACGGTGTATTTTTCTCAATTGGCTCCACCATCGCAACAGGGCTCGTGCCAAAAGATAAAGGCGCAAGTGCAATTGCCATTATGTTTACTGGTTTAACTGTGGCCCTAGTCACAGGTGTCCCTTTAGGCACTTACATAGGTCAATATTGGGGGTGGGAAGCTACATTTTTGACCGTATCTGTACTGGGCCTTATCGCGTTAGTTGGAAGTGCTCTGTTAGTTCCTAAAGACTTGCCGCAATCGAAACCGGTTAGTGTTATGAAACAATTTAAAGTGTTGGCTCACCCAAGGTTATTATTGGTTTATGCCATTACTGCTATTGGTTATGGCGGAACGTTTGTTGCCTTTACTTACCTAGCACCAATTCTTAAATCAGTCTCGGGCTTTGGTGACAACGCAATAGGCGTTATTCTTTTGGTTTACGGTGTATCGGTTGCGATTGGTAATATTTGGGGCGGAAAACTGGCAGATAGGCTAGGGCCAATAAAGGCATTAACTATAATTTTTGCTGGTTTAGCAGCAGTATTAATCACCTTTAGTGTTACCGCTGTGCACCCGGTTGCTGCTGTTATCACTATTTTAATCTGGGGCGGCTTTGCGTTTGGCAACGTACCAGGACTACAAATTTATGTTGTAAATCTAGCAGAAAAGTACACGCCTGATTCAGTCGATGTGGCTTCAGGTTTGAACATTGCAGCATTTAACGTAGGCATTGCATTAGGCGCATTTGGCGGTGGTATCATAGTTGAAGAATACACAATGATGGACACACCTTGGGTTGGCGGACTAATTGTTATTGTCGCAATTGCGCTAACTCGTTTGAGTGGTTCTTTGGATAATAAGCAAAAACAGTTAAACATTAATAAATCTGCGTAGGCCTATGTGTTAAATGGTTTTTGAGCTGCGTTTATGAATAAAACCATTATTTAAATACAAAAAAAGGAGCTTTCAATTAAGCTCCTTTTTTCAACATTCAACATTCAACATTCAACATTCAACATTCAACATTCAAAGTGTCGTTTACGCGGCGTTGCTTTTCATTCTTTGGCTAGCTTTATACTCGCGGTATGAGCCGTGGAAGATGTCCATGCCTTGGTTTTTGATTTCAATAACGTGACTCGCCAATGAAGATACAAATTGTGTATCGTGGCTAACAAAAATAAGCGTACCGTCAAAGTCTTTAAGGGCGCTATTTAATGCTTCAATGGATTCCATATCTAAGTGGTTGGTTGGCTCATCCATAATTAATACGTTTAAGTCAGCCATCATTAGTTTTCCAAATAAAAGACGATTTTTTTCACCACCAGAACAAACCTTAACTTTCTTTTCAAAGTCATCAGCGGTGAATAGTAAACGACCCAACATAGCACGAACCTGTAGGTCATCATGCTTTTTAGTACGCCATTGGCTTAACCAATCAAATAAGCTTAAGTCACAGTCAAAGTCAGTAGTGCTGTCCTGAGGGCAATAACCAATAGTGGCATTTTCAGACCACTTTACGGTACCTTCATTCGATTTTAACTCTTCCATTAAACATCTTAGGAAGGTGGTTTTACCAGCACCGTTTTCACCAATAACCGCCAGTTTAGCGCCGGCTTCTAATATTAGGTTACCGTTTTGGAATAAAGGACCTTCGTCAAACCCATGGCCTAACTCTTCTAAAATAAGCACTTGGCGATGAAGCTTTTTGTCTTGTTTTAACATAATAGAAGGGGTGCGTCGGCTCGACGATTTAACTTCAGACAATTCAATTTTATCTAGTTTTTTAGCACGAGAGCTCGCTTGCTTAGCCTTTGATGCATTCGCCCCGAATCGAGCAACAAACGCTGTTAACTCTGCAATTTCAGCGCTCTTTTTATCATTTTCAGAAAGTAGCTGTTCGCGAATTAAGCTTGAAGCCGCAATAAAGTCTTCGTAATTGCCCGGGTAAATGCGCAATTCACCATAATCAATGTCGGCCATATGAGTACAAACAGAGTTTAAAAAGTGACGGTCATGCGAAATGATGATCATGGTACATTTACGTACGTTTAATACTTCAGCAAGCCAGTTGATTGAGTGAATGTCCAAGTTGTTGGTAGGTTCATCAAGCAATAAAATATCAGGATTTGAAAACAGCGCCTGTGCCAATAACACACGAACTTTCCAGCCAGGAGCAACCTGACTCATTAAACCAAAGTGAAACTCTTCAGCAATACCAGCTTCTAATAGGATCTCACCAGCGCGCGACTCTGCCGTGTAGCCATCCATTTCGGCAAATTCAGTTTCCAAGTCGGCTACTTTCATACCGTCTTCTTCTGACATTTCAGGCAATGAATAAATACGATCGCGTTCTTTTTTAACTTCCCAAAGCTTAGTATCGCCCATAATAACGGCGTCTACTACGCTGTACTCTTCAAATGCAAACTGGTCCTGACTAAGCACACCGAGTTTATTTCCAGGCGTAATAGAAACGTTGCCTGACGTTGGTGAAAGGGCACCACTAAGGATTTTCATGAAAGTAGACTTGCCGCAACCATTTGCGCCGATTAAGCCATATCGGTTGCCATGACCAAATTGTGCTGAAATGTTTTCGAATAGTGGCGTAGCGCCAAACTGCATGGTGATATTTGCGGTAGTAATCACTAGAAATGTCCTGATGTTATGGGCGTTCAGAACACAAAACTGGTCTGTTTGCCAGTTATGCTAACTAGAGGGCGCGCACTATACAGAGTAATCACTCTAAAGTCGATGTTTAAGGCTAAATAATGCTCAATTTGTAAGCGTATTGTTTTAAGTGTGATTTATTTTGTAAAAAGCGTAATGATTAGCAATTATAAATAAAAAATTGATAGTGTTTCTGTTATTAGCCTCATTGTTTTTGACTTTTCCATCCCTATTATTACGGTAAATTCTAAAGGAGAATGTGATGACACACCCAATTATTAGTGATTTAGAAAAAAGATATACGGCTAAACGATATAACAGTGATATGAAAGTATCGGCGGAAGATTTGGCTGTACTTTATGAGGCAATGCGCTTGTCACCATCGTCAATTAATTCACAGCCTTGGAAGTTTATCGTGATAGAAAGCGACGCTGCGAAACAGCGCTTACATGACTCTTACGAAAATATGTTCCAATTTAACCAACCGCACGCAAAAGCGGCGTCTCATACTATTCTTTTTGCCTATAATCCAAAATATACTCGCGATGATTACGCCGCAGTAGTTGATAAAGGTATTGAAGATGCAAGAACACCTAAAGAAGAGCGTGAGCAAGCATTTGGTGCGTTTGCATTTGTAGATTTAAATACAGACGAGAATGGTAATAATGCAGAATGGACAAAGGCCCAGCTTTATTTAGCGTTGGGTAATACAATGCATACGCTAGCACGCCTAGGAATAGATTCTACGCCAATGGAAGGGGTAGATAAGGATAAGTTGGGAGAGATATTTGCTGATGAGCTTGACGGTTACATTTGTGAAGTTGCGTTGGCATTTGGTTATCACCATAAAGACGAAGATTATAACGCTGCATTGCCTAAGTCTCGATTAAACATGGATAAAGTACTAACTGTGCTTTAAATAGCATTGATAACGAAATAGTACTGGTTATGTTAAAACAAACTTTTTAATCGTTATGTTAGTAAAGTGTGTGGTTCACTCAATGTTTGGCTTTTTTGTTGAGTCCAACCACATACTTTGTTTTTGCCTGTGTGCTTTGCTGTATAAAGGGCAATGTCGGCATAGTTGATTAGTTTTTCCGTTGTTAATGCAACTAAATTTAGGTTACCTATTTCAGGTGACTCTTGATTGCCTTCTGATCCTGCAACACCTACGCTGACAGTCAAGTTCGAGTGCATTTGCTTTATTTCCAGTTTCACATTTTGTAATGCTTTTCTAAGGCGTTCGGCCTGCAATAACGCTTGATGTTGTGTGGTTTCCGGCAAAAACAAAATAAACTCTTCACCACCCCATCTAGCAACAACATCGCCTTTGCGAGCGGTTTCTTTTAAACATTTAGCGATAGATACTAAAACCTCATCACCATAGGCGTGACCAAAGCTATCGTTGATGTTTTTGAAATCGTCTACATCAATGAGAACAATTGATGCATCTCGACTTTCTCGCACAATATTGGTCCAAATTGGCAATGTCACCTGATTAAACCCAAGGCGATTATTAACTTGCGTTAACGAGTCAGTGCGGGCAAAACGTTCTGCAATTATTTTATCAAGTTGAGCCATTCTAAATTGGCGAGCAAGAATGACGGCCAGTAATATTGCTTCAAGTGCCACGCCTACTTCAATTACTTTAAAGGTTACATCATTGTAGGGTACTAAAAATCCACCAACCGCAAGGGTGGAAATCGTGATACAAATAGCTGCTAGTACCGATGAAAAAAGAAAGATAACAGCAAATGGTTTATCTGTCTTTAAAGCTGAAAGACCCATAGCAACAAAAAGCACCACAAATCCGCTATTTAAGATAAAAGCTAAAATGACGGAAAAAGCCAATTGGTTAAAGATAAAACCAAGTAACATGCCCGCCGGGATTACTATTGTTGTTCGAGTTACAATTTTATCTAAAAGCGGAGCGTATTGTTTTGTATCTAAAAGCTGTCTAGCAAAGTGCAAACCAGCAACGCTGTAGGTAAGCATTAATGTGATATCCACCCAGTCTTGCCAATAAGGCCCAAAGTCAGGCGTGTAAACTGCGTGAATATGTCCAGTATAAGATAAACTATTTAGTACAAATCCAATGAGGTAAAGTGAGTACAAGCCGTAAATTTTTTGTTTAACAAAGAAGAACAAAACTAGGTTATATAAACCAAGGGCAGCCATAATTCCCCATAAAATTCCATATTGGTAACCCGTTGAGATATCCCGAGAAATTGCGGCCTGGCTTTCGCTGAATCGCACCGGCAATGCCATTGGACCAATAGATTCAACTCGAATTAAAATCTCTGTTATGCCTGGATTATAGTCATGTTCAAAACCATAAAAGCGATATTGCATAGGTCTTTCATCAAAGGGAACAGCGTCGCCACCGGGTATATGTCGTTGTAGTTGACCATCTTGTAGTAAATATGTGTCCACATAATCTAACCACGGTGTTTCTATCGAAAGACGATAATTAATGGAGTTGATTTGTGTATTGTTAACTTTAAACTTCAGCCAAACAGGGTCTACGCCTATTCCCAGCGCGATTGAGTCACTGCTGCCTGTTTTCACTTGTGTTGAAGAAAAGTGTTGTTGCGCTTGCTGGAAAGTTAAGCGGGTGTTTTGTTCCTGAAAATATTGAATAAGCTTACCAGGAGTACCACTTTGGTAAGCTGGAATTTTGATAATAGACGATGCCGCTTCCCCTGAAGCGAAGGCATTGGCGTAACTAGTTGTTAGCACTATAGATAGGAATAAAATGAGCAATTTAATACTCTGGGGAAAATACTTCATGTTTACCTTTATGACAACTTTCGCAACGTCCTGTTAAATCAGGTTACAAAATCAAGAATAATAAAAAGGCGGTAATTTAAACGATTTGCTCTGTTTACTCAACGCATTTATGAGGCCGAGCCTACTTCTTTAGCAATTGATAAATAGGCTTCTTCAAGCTTTTTCATCACATTTCTAGCGTCTTTAACATTACTATTGAGTATAAAAAACAAGTCAAGTTCATCAATAACAATATGATTAAATTTGTTTTTTTCTGAGGTGGTTGTTATATGGTCACTGGCTACCTTGTAGGTTAACGCATATTCACCTCTTCCTTTTTCTAATGCGGTGATAGCTCTTTGGTGATTTGATACATTAATTACTTTCTTTGACAATGATGAAAAGGTTTCTTTTAAACCGCCATAGGTGTAGCCAGTTAGTAAGATTAGATCTTTGTTTTTTAGTTCCGCTATTGATTTGATTGGAGAACTTGTATTTTTCCATTCAACTTGAAGTTGCAATGTAGCAACGGGCATAGCGCTAATAACAAATTGGTTTTTGTCTGTAACTAACTCTTTCACCGCGATAGAGAAGTTATTTCTGTCTTGGTTTAAATTGAAAATGGCTCGTAGATTAGGGAACTCATGAGCTTGATATTTTATGCCACTCACTATTGAGACTTTATTCATTAACGTTACTAGATCGCCAGTCGCCTGACCGTCTTCATTTAAATAAACCAGTGGGGGAAAATCCATAAAAGCCCAATGCAACACAAATGGTGCGCTTGGTTTGCGCATAGGTTCTAACAACTTGGTATTTTCAGCTGCTATTAAAGGATTGGCTAAAAAACTAGATAATAGCATTAACGGAAGAAACAAGAATAAACGAAGCATATGTAGTCCTTTAGTCTCATGCGTATGTTTTAGAAACGTTTTAACACATTTTAAAAATAGGTTTTTAGTGCATTTTATTACTAATTTGGCTATTTTAGAGCACTAAAATATTGTCGATATGACTTTAGTATAATCGCCAATTTAAAATTTAAACAGGGACGTTGATGTTAAAAGTAAACCTTCTAGAAAAACACTATCAAAACGTTACAGCCGTTAATGGCTTGTCATTTGATGTGAGCCCAGGTGAAATATTTGCGCTGTTAGGCCCCAATGGAGCAGGAAAGTCATCACTAGTAAAAATGTTAGTGGGGTTTACGCAACCTGACAGTGGTTCCATTTTGTTATCCGACAGCTCAGAAAGTTACACATCAATCCCTTCTCATTTATTAGGCTATTTACCCGAAGATAGAGGTTTATATCCAGAAAAAACCGTAAAACAAAATTTAGAGTTTTTTGCAACATTACAGGGCGTTAGTAAAAGCGACTTTGAAGAGCGTTGCGCTTATTGGTTAGATAAATTCAGTTTAACCAGCCGTGTAGATGAACAACTTAAAGCGTTATCAAAAGGTAACCAGCAAAAAGTTCAGCTTATTAGTGCGGTTTTGCATCAGCCAAAATGGGTTATTCTTGATGAGCCATTTTCAGGTTTAGACCCAATTAACCAAGAGCTAGTTGTACAGTTTTTAGCAGAGCTGAAACAACAAGGCATGACCGTAATTCTTAGTGCACACCAAATGGCAATGGTAGAGAAATTAGCTGACAGGGTTTTATTATTAAACCAAGGTTCAGCTGTTATCTACGGTGATTTGGAAGATATATTACTAGCAAAACAAGCTGCTGTGATTCATGTTCGCTACACGCCCGACCAACCTTTAGGACCGCTGGATAATTTAAACAGTCAATATACAGTAGAACTAATCAAAGCTAATCAGTTACTTATCACACTGCAAAAAGATCAGACCTTAAATGAGTTGTTGCCACTACTTAGTGAAATTGGCAACGTGGTTGAACTAAAGAACCAGTCGCAAACATTACATACAATTTATTTAAATGCTGTTGCGAGTCATAACTCTGAATCGAGTAATAGTGCAGATCTTGATGAAGGAAAATCGTAATGAAAAAAAATAACTCACTTAACCTTAACCTTGACCTTAGGCAAAGCTGGACAGTGGCAAAATGGGAGTTTTTGCACTTTTTTAAGCTTAAGCAAGAAGTTATCGGAAAGCTCATTATGTTGGCCGCCTGTTTAGTCATTTATTTTGTAGCCAATAAAAGTCAACAATTAGACGACGTATATAAAGTAGCAACGAGCCAACACTTTGAAGTGAACAAAGCTTTGCCTAATGCTGGCGCTTTTCAATTTATAAAGGTGGACAACCTGCAAGAGGTTTTAGATGCCTTATCAGAAGAGGGTAAGTTTGATGCAACGCTTGAATTGAATAAACCAAGCGATGAGTCAAAAGACTTCCAGAGTGTTGACGCTTCAATTACCACGACTGAAAAGTCGAATTGGCAAAATCAGCTGGTAGCACTTATTAATGCAGAATTACAGGCTGTAAAGTTTGACCAACTTAACTTAACCACCGAACAGCAAGTTGCTCTGAGTACGCCAATCAATATCGATCATAAAGTTCTTGATGACTTATTAAAAAATGAAGCAGACAAAACACAAACCATCACGGCGTATGGTGTTTTATTTTTATTGGTTGTTGCTGTGTTTGGCGTATTTGGTCAGCTTTTTGTAAGTATTACCGGAGAAAAGCAAAACAGAGTTACCGAGCAATTAATGGCAACAATGACGCCACAAACATGGATAGATGGGAAACTTTTGGGGCAAATTCTATTTGCTGTAAAAACAATGGTTGGCACGCTACTTTCAATTGTCATATCGTTTTTGTTTTTCTCTGTTGTGATTAAACAACAGTCTTTTGACCTGAATATTATTAATTGGTCACTTTTACCTTGGTTATTTGCGTTTGCAATCGCTGGACTTTCAATATGTGCGGCGTTTATGGCGGCGATAGCATCGGCAATAGACGATCCTAATCACAGTGGTAAAAGTGGCTTGATGATCTTGCCACTAGTTCCAGTCGCACTAACGTTCTTTTTAATAGACGCTCCAAATAGCGTTATTACTGTATTTTTAAGTTACCTGCCTATTACATCATTTGCGGTTATGCCGGTAAGAATGTCACTGGTAGAACTAGCGGTTTGGGAACCTATATTGTCGCTCATATTTAGCCTTGTATGTTTTTATTATTTTAGAATACTGGCGGCAAGAGTCTTCAAAATGGGCATGAATATGTATGGCAAAGAGCCGACATTAAAAGATATGTTAAAAGCAACCTACAAAGGTTAATTAGTTAAAAAAGGAAGTAACAATGGACATGACTAATCCAACAAAAAAAAGCACAAGCGGAAAGAACTTATTTAAATCACTTTCATTCAAGAAAGTTGTACCAGGGGTATTAGCCTTAATAGCAATATTAAACTCTTATTTTATTGTTATTGAAGGACACGTAGGGGTTGTAAAACGCTTTGGTGAAGCTAAACATCAAGAAAACCCAGGGCTACACTTTAAAATTCCATTTATTGAAACCGTTGAATTAATTGAAGTTAGAACGCGTAAAAACGCTGAAAAGATGGCTTCAAGTACTAAAGAGCAAATGCCAGTGACGATTGAAGTGTCAGTCAACTGGACGGTAAACAAAGAAGCGGCGCTTGATTTGTTTAAGCGCTATGGCGGTTTAACTCAGTTTGAGCAACGTATTTTAGATCCTCGCTTTCGTTCAGCGACAAAAGATACCATTCCACAATTTGAAGCAGAGCAATTAATCCAAGACCGAGCTACGGCCATTCAAGGTATTGAGCGTCGTTTAACGGCTGAAATGGAAGGTTTTCCAGTTATTGTTGATAACATTCAAATTGAAAACATTGTATTGCCAACTAAGTACATTAATTCGATTGAAATTAAACAAACAGAAAAGAACTTAGTCGCAGCGGAAGAGCATAAACTTGAACGCCAACGCTTAGAAGCCTTACGAGCAGTTAACACGGCAGATGCCCGCGCAAAAGGCATATTAAAAGTAGCAGAAGCGGAAGCTCAATCGATTTTACTTAAAGGTAAAGCCGAAGCACAAGCCATTGAAGCGAAAGCAAAAGCACTTAAAAACAACCCATTAATTGTTAAGTTGACCGAAGCCCAAGCATGGGACGGAAAATTACCTTCAACGATGATGGGCGAGGGCGCGATGCCAATTATGGATTTAAGAAACAAAGACGGACAATAATGCCTTTTCTATTAAAAAGGCGATTAAAACAAGGGGCTGCATTAGCGGCCCTTGTTTTTATTTTTATAAACTCCAACATGTTGCTGGCTTTTAACCAAGATGTAAAATTTGATAAAGGCCTATCAACCCTATCTCCAACCTTATTGTCACAGATTTCATTTGCGCCTGAGGCTATTCGCACACACCCAGAAAGCAGCGCAAAAGTGCTTCTTAGGTACGAATTATTCGGTTATGGCAAGGACATACCCAAAGCGGTTCAGGCTGCTATTATTGATAATGAAAAAGTGATTTGGCAAGGTTCTGGTCTTTATACAGATATTGTTTTCTCTAACAATGGAAGCGCCATATTGGTTGCTGAAATATCATCAACTCAACGCACTTTTTATACTTACAAACGAGGCGATAATAAGGTATCTGAAAAACAGGTTTTGTTCCCACAACCTATCGACATGACATTCCACTACCATGGCCATACTCAGTTTTTAATTAGTAATGATGCTCAGTATTTATTGTCTTTTAGAGCAAAAGTAGATGATGGATTGCGTGATATAAAATTATGCACCTTAGGTGACTCTCCGTCGATGCATTTAGATGAAACGTTATGTTGGTCTTACGACGATGCGTTATCAAAATCTTTACATGGTTATGCGGTTAGCAATCTATGGCTAGGCGATAACAATGAGCTCTATACCGTTTCCTATAAAAACCAATATCAAAAAGCGATTTTGGACGGAAAAACGACATATCAGACTAACTCCTTGGGCGTATTATCTAAAATCAAAAATGGCAGCGTAACTTGGCAGTCAAAACTTTCACCAGAAGTTAATTGGGAGTCAGTTGGATTTGAAGGTTTTAGTGATTTAATCATTTTAAAAACGAGCGACTCTATAAGCATTTACAGTAAGCTTAATGGCGAGCAATTATGGTCTGCGGGTGTCAACGACTTTACGCGACCATTGGCTCCGTTATACAAGGTATTTATTGAGGGTGGGGTATTGATTATGCCAAGTAAAAATGGCGTCGATCGTTCTATAAAACTCGCATTAGGTACAGTGCGTTCCAGCCTACAAAAATAGCAATAGAATAGCTAAGTAGCGTACCTAACATCATGTATTCAGTTAGCTTCATGTCATTGTTTTTTGTTAAATCACCAAAACGAAATATGGTTTTAGCCGCCACTAAAAAAGCGATCCCAGCAAACTGACCCATAAAAATAAATGAAATGGTTAAACACCGTTCTAGATAACCTATCCATGCGCCTGCCGCTTGTAAGCCTTTATCGCCAGCTTCTTCAGCCAAATGCTGAGTATGTTTGCGTAATGCCAGACTAATGAGCACAGAAGCCGGCTTACAAACCAATAGATAAGCTGTGACGAAAATGGCATTGCTAAGTGTAATTAGGTTACTAAATGAAGTGCTTATTTGCGCAAAAGTGATGTCAGAAACAATAAAAGCAATGCCTAAAATAACTATGATGTGAACAAGCTGATCGATTAGGAATGACATTAATGTTGGTGCTTGGTGTGACTTCCAAAGGTCGGCTAAAAAGTGTGTAACGGCAATAGAGAGACTCACTAATAATATGGTGAATACAGGCAAGTCGCTGAGCAAGGCTGCAAATATACTTAAAACAAAGTGTGTCGCAATGTGCTTATACAAGCCCTTTGAACGCGCATGATTGGTATTACGGCAATCAACCCATTGTTTTGGTTGTAAATAAAAGTCGCCAATGAAGTGTGCGACGACCAATAATATGATTAATTCCATTTTAAATCCGTTTAACTAGGCCAATAATTGGTTTATGTAATTTACATAGTCTCTCACTAAATGTGCGCCCATGCTACTCAACCGGTTACTGATATTTTGACGACTTGTTCCTGTTAGCTCGGCAAGGACCTTGTGTTCTGGAAATTCATTTTTAATATATGTTAATAATAATTCTGATTGAGACTTGGTTAAGCTGTTTAGTGTGTGTGTTAAAAAGTTATTTAATAGTAATAAGCTATTAGGAAGGGGCGCTGTAGGGTTGCTGCCATTCTGAAATACGCTGGTATCTGATGAGAGGTTTACTATTAAATCACCGCGAGTAGCCCTGTCTAAACGTTTTCCAGACTCTACGTAAACTGGACCAGAAGAGGTACTTGGTGAGTCATTAAGAAGGTCATAGTTTCCATATGCTAACGAAAGAGTGCAGGGCAGACTAAGTTTAAAAATTAATGCGCTTTGCAATGCATATTCAGGTTTGGAGTATTGTAGTTGAAACTCATCACCTCTGTATATGTCGCCACTAGCTTCACTTTTTTGTTTTTCAGCTAAAATCAGCTGCTTTAACGTTTCAATAGTTTGAGAGTACTGTTTGCTAGACATTTTACTAGAATGAATAACATCACCGGTTAACACTGCAATCATATTTTAATCACCTCTGGAGCAATCATATATGCTTGAAAATAAAAAGGCAATTAAATATAGTTGCCTTGATGTAAGCAACTTAATTTGGTTGCATTTGGGTGTCATTTTCTAATTTTCTTCGTCATCAAATATCTCTTCAATTGGCAATTTAAACAGTCGAGAAAACTTAAATGCCAAAGGTAAACTCGGATCAAACTTGCCTTTTTCAATGGCATTAATGGTTTGCCTCGATACTTCTAATGCGGTTGCCAAATCCGCTTGAGTCATTTTCAATGCTGTACGTAGCTCTTTTAACTTATTGTTCATCTGACCAACCTACGACCGACAATAATACCCACCATATACGCAACACTGAGTATAACGAGCATAATGCTAGGACTCAGCTCAGGCACTTGGAAGGACTTTTCTAAAATTGAATAACTCGAAAATGACACAATGACAACGCCAACAGAAAAGGCCAATGCATCTAGTTGTATTTTTCGCTCAAGTTCATCAGCTTGTTTGATGAAGTTTCTAAACACAAAGATAAGCTTTATGCCAATGGCAAGATGGATTGCAAATGCAGCGAGAATAATGGCGATGGAGTCGTACCAACTTAGGTCAGCAGCGTATGAAATTCCAGCCAAACTTAGCGCCCAAGCTAATGCCCAGGCGTTAGTAATATTGGCATTCTTAATATCTTTTGGAACGAGTCCTTTGTCTATACATGCTTGTTCAAATTTATTCATGATATATATCCTTTAGGTTTATTAAAATGTAAAGTTTACTTAACTTTTAGTAAAGTTATACGACACACATTGTTGTGTCAAGTAAACTTGTCTTTTAAATTAAAGATACAATCGTTTTTTGTTTTACTAATGCACGTTGTTTAGGTTTTAGAAGGCTTTAAAAGCCTTCTAGTACTATCTTCCCGATAGATTTCCCTGACTCCAAATCAGCATGGGCTTGTCTAAGGTTTTCCGCATTAATAATGCCTAAGTTTTTTCCTAGCGTGGTTTTTATCATGCCTTGATCAATAAGACTGGCTACTTTGTTTAGTAACTTATGCTGAACGTTCATGTCTTGTGTTTTAAACATTGAGCGAGTGAACATAAACTCCCAGTGCAATGAAATAGATTTAAGCTTTAGTTTACTAACATCTAAGCTTTCAGGATCGTCTATCAAGGCAAGCTTACCCATAGGTGCTAGAATCTCAACGTAACTGTCTAGGTACGAATCAGTATGCGTTAAACTAGCAACGTGCGTTACGGCCTCAATACCTAACGCTTTTATTTGTTCAGGCATAGGTTTGCTGTGGTCAATTACATGGTCTGCGCCAAGAGATTTGACCCAAGACGCTGAGCTTTCTCTAGATGCTGTGCCAATTACCGTTGCGCCCGTTAACTTTTTAGCAAGCTGAACTAAAATTGAACCAACACCACCAGACGCCCCAACTATCAATAAAACCTCATCAGAGCCTTTAGTACTTTGAGATTGCTTTATCTCAAGTCTTTCAAATAGTAATTCCCAAGCGGTAATAGTTGTTAATGGTAATGCCGCAGCTTCAGCATTTGATATGGTAGAAGGCTTTTTACCCACAATACGTTCATCAACAAGTTGATATTCGGCATTACTACCAGAACGAGTTAAGTCGCCTGCGTAATAAACAGCATCACCAACTTTAAAGTTTTCTGTTTGCTCACCTACAGACACAACTTCACCAACTGCATCCCAACCAATAACTTTGGTTTCACCATTTTCAGGCGCCATACCTTGGCGTATTTTAAAATCGACAGGATTAACCGCAATGGCCTTTATTTTTACCAAAAGATCATGACCTGTTGCTTCAGGGATTGGTAACTCAATATCAATTAAAGAGTTAATGTTAGTTACCGGTAACGATTCTTTATAACCAATTGCTTTCATGCCAAATTCCAATTTAAGTTAGTGCTGTATTAAGTGAGTTAAGCATAGCGGTAAGTGAAGATAATAAAAATGCATATAACGTTGAATCATTATTTAGAAAATATTGATAATCAAGGGTAAGAAAGGTGATTGATAACAAATGGAAGATAGTTTGATAGCGTTGTTTGTTAGTTTGTTAGTTTGTTTATTTATGGAAGTAGAAGTAGAAGTGAAAATGGAAATGAACAAAAGGCGAGGATAACCCCGCCTTTTAAGTACTTATAAATTGATACTAACTAAGTGATTACTTAGCTTTCTTTTCCCATGCAAATTGTTGGAAAGGAGCATCAACCGGTGTGTTCGCAATATGGTTTGTGTAGTTACTAATTACTTTTTGTGAAACACCTAAAATAATTTCTAGCACTTGGCGCTCGCCATAACCAGCATCATAAAACGCTTTTAGTGATTCTTCAGAAACACGGCCACGCTCTCTAACGATTTCTAGTGTCATGTCTAATAAAGCTTGAAGTTTAGCAGACGGCAGCGGTTGTTCATTTCGTAAAGCGTCAATTAATTCTTGGCTTACTTTCATAGAGTGAGCAATACCAGTATGAGCCGGCACACAGTATGTACAGCCGTGCTCTACGTTAATACCTTGCCAAACAACCGTTAGTTCTTCAGCGTCAAATGAGGTATTTACAAATAATTCATGCATTTGTTGATAAGCATCAAGCGCGCTTGGCGCACTTGCTAAAACGCCATGTAAATTAGGTAACATGCCATAAGCGTCAATTGACTTTTGTAACAGAGGCTTGCTTTCTGAAGGGGCTGACTCTAAAGATTGTATAGTTAACTTTGTCATGTATGTGTCCTTGAATTTATTTGTACCGGTTGGTATGTAATTAATTGTACCGATCGGTATTTTTATGTCAAGACTTAATATTAAAATCGATTTATAAACGAAATAAAAACAACTAAAGCGAATTTCTACGATTCTACGTGGAGCTAGTTATGAACTGGCATTAATAGTTTTAGTCTATGAGGAAATGAGTGACGTAAGTTTAATTTGCGAAGGGAAAGAAAATATCATTTCCCAACTTTTTAAGCGGACCAATAAACAGGAAAAATACTAATGACGAGTGGCTAAACCAGCAATAACATTGTCCACTACTGGCAGCATTTGCTCTTGAGCAATACCAGACCTAGCCATTGATGCAGAACCTTTTAAAACGGTATAAAGAGTAAGTGCAATCTCATTAGAACGTGTGTCTAAGCCAAGTTGTTTAGCTTCCGAGTCAGAATTTAACAAGTCGGCAATAACCACCTTAGGTAAATCGTCTAACTCTTGTAAAAGTTCGCTAGCGGCTTCTGGTACTTCGCCCCCAGCTAATTCCGATTGACACAAAACTAGGTAGCAGCCTTTTGGGCTTTCTTCGTTAAATTGCATAGAAACAATCGACAACATGTAGTTTTTGATACGCGTAAGCAATGGCACATTAGCTTGATATAAATGTTGAAGGTGTGGTTTCATTTGTGATTCTACATAATGGCTCGTAGACTTTATAAATAAAGCCTCTTTATTGCCAAATGTACTGTACATGCTTGGTTTGTTTATTCCCATACTGTCAGTCAATGCAGAAAGAGAAGCGCCAACATAACCTTTGCTCCAAAAAACATGCATTGCTGCTTCAAGTGCTTGAGACTCATTAAATGCTTTTTTTCTACCGCTGGCCATTATCTTCTCACAAATAGATTAATTAAGCGCTTATTGTACCTATCAGTACGTAATCTTCAAGTGCTTTAAATCGGTAATAAGTTATGCCGAATGGTTGATATAGATCGCTATTCCAACAACCTAAAATATGTATAATACGAAAATTACAAAATAGAATGAAATTTAGAACCAAGGAAAAATTATGTCGAACTGTTTACATTTAGCCATACCAGCAGGTGACTTATCTGTTGCTAAGAAGTTTTATTGTGACGTTTTAGGCTGTAAAACGGGCAACTTTGAGGAAGGTCGCTGGGTAGATATCGACTTTTGGGGAAATGAATTAACCTTGCATGAAAGCAAAGAAAGATTGCCAACGGTTCGTCACGATGTAGATATGGGCGCCGTTGCTGTTCCTCATTTTGGTATTCATTTGAAAGAAGATGAATTTCAAGCACTAAAGGGACGGATAGAAGGTGCAGGCTTAGAGTATTTAGACAAACCATATCGTCGTTTTGTAGGCAATGAGTTTGAACAAGAAACGTTTTTTATTGAAGATCCAAACGGCAATGTGCTTGAAATGAAAACGATGGTTAACCCAGAAGTTTTATTTAAAGTAGAAAAATAAGCGAGTAGTTCTAAAGCACTCAATACTAGCTATAAATTAATAAGCATATAAGCGGGTTAACTTCCCGCTTTTTTATGCCTTCTAATCTTGCATTGCGATTTAAATCAGTTGGTTAGCTAACCTTATGTTGCTCGGCTGCAAATAAACCTGACACGTCTTCATTCATCTCAGCTTCAACATTACTTTGACTCACTAGCCCTTCAGATTGACCAACAACAAGAGCCGTTACAGCATCGCCCGTAATGTTGGTTGCAGTGCGCATCATGTCAATAATTCGGTCTATGGCAGCTACAAAAGCAATGCCTTCTAGTGGTAAGCCAACGGCATTAAGTGTCACGGTAAGCATAACAAGCGCTGCGCCAGGCACACCAGCACTACCAATGCTACTAATAACCGCAGTAAATGAAATCATCGCATAGTCGGTATAATCTAATGAAATGCCATAAATGTGCGCAATAAAAATAGCTGCAATGGCTGGGTATATCCCGCCACATCCATCCATGTTTGCACTTGAACCAATATTAGCAACAAACGAAGCGTAACCTTTTTCTACTTTCAAGTTCTCTGAAATTACTTTGGTTGTTACTGGCAATGTTGCATAACTGCTACAAGTTGAATACGCGGTAACCTGTGCTTCAAAAATATGCTTATAAAAAGTAACCGGGTTCATTTTTCCAAATGCTGCTACTAATGAAGAGTAAGTCACCGCCATATGAATAAGGCAGCCAACATACACCGCTAAAATGAATTGACCAAGAGGTAATAAAGTATCCAAACCAAATTGACTAACGGTAGCGGCCATAATTGCGAATACACCAATAGGGGTCACCGCTAAAATCATTTTCATTAACGAAGCCATTACCTGATTGCCAGATACAATAAATTGTTTAAATGGATTTGCTTCCTTGCCGGTTTTTAAGACGGCTAAACCAAGTAAAACTGAAAATACGACAACAGGGATAACCTTGCCATTAGCCATCGAGTCAATAATGTTTGATGGAATAAAACCAGTGAGTACTTCGGCAATACTAGGTATCACTTTTTCTTTTGTTTCAGTTGGTACTAAGTTTATTCCAGCGCTCCAGTCAATCATGCTACCTATTGTTAAGCCAATTAGACTAGCGATAAAAGCAGTTGCTAAAAACACACCTAAGGTTTTTAGTCCCAGTCTTTTTAACTTTGTAGGATCACTAAAGTTAAAGATAGATGAAACAATAGAAAAGAAGAGCAGGGGAATAACCACCATTTTGATGGCGTTAATATAGGCTGTGCCGATTGGCTTGATAGCAAGTGCTGCATTTTCAAAAAGCAGACCAAATGCGATAGAAGCTACAAAAGCAAAAAAGATTTGTTTAGACAGAGTCAAAGAAAAAAATCGAGCAAGCATTTTACGCCCCTACTAATACTTGAAGTAATAATTGAAGGGGCGATGTTACTCGTATTAAACGTTATAGATAACTAGTTTTATATATCAAAAACAGCTATGAAATAACGAATTTTACTGATGAGTAATACTTGAAAGTTTTATTGTATGCTCAGTAAACACTTCGCCTTTCACGTTTTTTAGACCAAATGCGATTTCAGGATCAGACTTTGACCAATCAAAGTTCATGAATCCATAATTTACATTGTGAGTAAACTCTCCAACACGATGTTTATTAGGGCTTACGTCTTTCCACTTTTCACTTAGACCTGAACTGGTTATTTCCCACAACGGGTATCCAACATGTTCTACTTGTTTTGATACTTCGCCCCAATGGGTATCACCTGAAATCATTAATACGCCATCGACTTTTTGTTTAGTAATAAAACTGAGTAGTCTTGAGCGATCTGATGGAAAGTTGGCCCACGATTCCCAGCCGGTAAACTCCGGGATCAGTTGCAAACTTGATGCAATGATGCGTATTTTAGCGGGTTTTAGTAACTCAGCTTCAAGCCACTTCCATTGTTCTTCACCAAGCATTGAGGCGTTTTTGTCGGGAGACGGTTTGTAAGGTCCCATATTTTTACCACGACGACTGGTTAGATAATTCAATTTTCCTACATCGTGCAACGTGTCTCGGTTCCACCTCAAGTCAGGCATAATGACTCTAACAATATTGTCACCTGTGCCATATGTGTAAGAGGTATAAATGCCAGCATTGGTATAGCGAGGAGAGTTTTTATCTTCGCCCCAAAAGTCCAGCATTAGCTTTCTTGACGCTTCTTTTTGAGGGTAGTCTTTACCCGCATCGTTTTCGCCAAAATCATGATCATCCCAAATGGCGATGAGCTCAGAGGTAGCTTTTAACTTCTTAAAGCCAGGGTGGCGACCAAGGGTTTCGTATTTCTCTTTGAGTACAGACATATCTTCAGTATCGCCGTAGATATTGTCACCAAGGAAAACAAATACTTCAGGATCATCTTTTACAATGGCGTCAAAAATGGGCATAGGTTTACTTTGTTTTGCACAAGAACCAAAATAAATACTATTAATAGCCTTTGGCTTTTCTGCAAGTGACGTCTCTACTGCAAATGCTGGAGCACTTAATGTGAATATGTTTAGTGCAAACAAAGAGATGTACATTATTGTTTTGTTTAACATTATTTTACTCATCTATTGTTGAATACTTGTAATCTAAAATAAAAAACGGGCTTAGATATACTAAACCCGTTAAATCAAAGCTATATAAAAAAGCCTATTCTAGAAGTCCACTTGGAACGTCATTGTTGCAGTGCGTGGCGCGCCTATGTAGAAAGTGGTGCCAGAGCCAGTACCTGATGATAAATATTGTTTATCAAATACATTGCCAACAACTAGCGCAACGTTAAACGACTGGAATGGTCCGTCAGCTAAATCAACGTGATAAGCCATGTTGATATCAGTCACTACGTAGCTATCTGCTACTCCGCGTTCGCCCGTATATTTTGTCGATGCGCCAAAGGTTAAGTTACCAGTAAAATAGTTAGCTGAAAGCACAAACATGTCTTCAACAGCATCTCTTACGTTGTCACCTTTTGTAATGCCTTCTGATTCTACTGTGTCAGTATATTCCGACTGATTGTTAGTAAATGAAGAGTACAACTCCCAACTATCAGAAATTTTATACTTGGCACTGACCTCAATGCCTTGAGACTCTATGCCACCTACGTTGATATAACTGCCGTTAGTACCTATGCCGTAATCGATGCCTGAGTTTCCACTATTAGGCGCTAAAAACGTGATTCGGTTATCAAACTCGATGCTATAAACAGTGGCTGAGATATCTAACTTTTCACCAAAATAACGAACACCAAAATCAATATTGTCAGCCGTTTCTGGGTCAATACTTGTTAATGTAGAAGCATCTCGCTCTAATACGTTGTCACTAATTGCTGAGAAGTTTTCACTATAGCTTGCAAAAAGCTCAGTGCTGTCATTAAGTTGATATAAACCACCAAGGCTAAACAAAACATCAGAGTCACTGTTTACTTTTGCATTTGCTGCTGTATCAAAGTGAGCGGTTTTTTCTATATCTACTAGATATTGTTGAACGCCAACATTAATGGTTAAGTCGTTAAAGTTTATAGAATCTTGAAGATACCATTTGAACGTATCTGTATCGAAGGTGTTTTTATATTGCACCCAATAAGGAGTTTGATCAAAGTGGTGATAAACAGAAGCATTGATGACTTCATGCCAATCTCTACTTTCATCGCGTTTGGCTGTTTCAAGCCAAATACCCGCTGATATGTCATGGTTGTCAAAAGTGGCCATATAATTAGAAGTAAAGCCAAAACGTTCTTTTTCATAATGGGTATGACGATAAGACATAACTGGTAAAGCATCGGCAGGGTAACATGCTGGATTTAAACCAGGGCCTGATGCCCAAGGCCACGAGAGGCTTGCTGTACAGTCTGCATTTGGTGTTAAAGGTGTGCCATTTGCGTCGGTAAATCCATAGCTATACGCACTTGAACCACCTTCAGTTGTTGGGTTGCCATTGGCATCAACAGGCGCTTGAAGATAAGGTGGGATCCAGTCACCGCGACCTTTGTTTTTATGAAAGTAAGGAGTGACATCAAAGCTAGACGTGTTTGAAATTGTGTAATCAAATTTTAAATAAGCTAACGTATTCTCACGAAGAGTAGACCAACCTTCGGCAAACATTTGGTCGTAATGAGGAACACCAGTCCAATTCCATGTTAACTGATCCCAGTCAGGGCTTTGCTTAAACTGTTCTATGCTGACGCTGTTGTAGTTATCTTCTTCAACATCATCGTAGGAAATACGACCGGTAAGGTTGATATCGCCAATTTCAGAAATAAACTTCATTTCAATATGTTGGTTAGCCATGCCGCCATTATTACCGTCTCCAACCCAACGGTTTGTTGAGGTGTCTGAGTAACTGATGTAAGCAAAGGTATTATCAAAAATTTCACCTGTTTCGTGTCTTGCAAAATAGCGACGAGCATTGTGATCACCATTGGTATAAGCAATAGTTGTTTTCTCTTCTAGCTCCGGCATTTTACTTATAAAATTAAAAGTACCGCCAAGTGCATCTAAAGAGGCTGAAGCTAAGTTTGCAGTGCCTTGTGAAACTTCTACCGTTAACGTATTTTCACTGTCTAGGTATCGGTTCGCTTTTGCGCCACCGCCATAATTTGAACCACCGTTTGGAATACCATCAACGGTCATTCCCAGTTGTTGCTGGCTGCCGTCAATGGCAAAACCACGCATATTAATAGTTGTTGACCAGTCATCACCACCAAAGGCGTCACCTTCATTAATGCTAATTCCTGGTAATGTATCCATAAGCCCAATGACGCTAGTTAAAGGAGCTTGTTGTTCCATCATGCTTGCGTCAACCGTATTATTGGCGTAACTGATTTTTTGACCTACAACAGCAACTTCTTCCATCTCTTTCGAGTCTTTTTTGTCTTTATCAGTATCGTTGGCAGCCGCTTGTGTTGAAAGGGCTAATAAAATTGCGCTAGCGAGTAACTTCTTCTGAGTTATTGCATTAAGTGAGACCATTTTAATTTCCATTATTTTATAAAGTTAAGTTTAGGTTTGGTTAAAATTTAATTTCAAATTAATTAATGGAAGGAGAGTCTATGTCCTTAATGTGACAGTTTTTTTTAAATAATTACGTGTCATAAAAACTTAATTTTGAAGAGTTGGAATAATAAAATTGTAAGACTTAGGAAGCATTGTCACGCTACTTTCATAAAGAGGCATAGCGTGACAAATTAACGATGATTTTTAGGTGACGTTTCGTTTAAATCTGGCGGTAGTTATAAGTCAGCTTTAAGTTAGTTATAAGTTAGCTTTAAGCGAGTCGCCATGACTTGAACGTTAATGTTCAGTCAAGGGACCAATAACTTCCCAATTAATAAAAGCGAGATCAGCACTCAGTAACAGATTGTTTATTAACTCATGTTTGTTAATGGGGCTGTGTTGTTTTAAAAGAGCAACAAAGTCCACGGCCAAAGCCGGTTTATTAGGATAACTGTGATCTTTCCAAAGCTGCTTAAGCGCATTGATAATAACTTCATCGCCTAACTCAGCTCTAAGAACCGCAAACGCGAGCGTAGCTCTAGAGTATGAATGGTGACTTTCAGTGGCATCTATTAAACTTTTTGGTGTATTGATATTGCTTCGCTCTGCTTGCATAAAGCGTTCGTATTCATACTCAACTAACCCTTGCATTTCAGCCTTGCCGCGATGCTTTTCAATTAAGACTAACTCCATATATTTAGCCATAGACTCAATTAAAAAAGCACTGTCAGAATGATGACTGTTATCTAAAGAGCTATTGCCAATGGAATGTC
This sequence comes from Psychrosphaera haliotis, assembly GCF_039523615.1. Lineage (NCBI taxonomy): Bacteria > Pseudomonadati > Pseudomonadota > Gammaproteobacteria > Alteromonadales > Pseudoalteromonadaceae > Psychrosphaera > Psychrosphaera haliotis. The sequence continues at coordinate 198,242 of NZ_BAAAFQ010000005.1, forward strand.
CAAACCATTGGTGGGCTGTTTCGTGAACCGCGCGTCGGTAACGCTGGTCAAAAGGAGCATCTTGTTTTGGTTGAGCACGAAAGCCCACTCGATCTGCGATAAACATAATATGCGGCAGTGCATAACCAGTAGCGCCTAATTCCGGAATTGAAATTAAGGACAAAGTGCTGCCGTTGTAAGATGCGATATTCGCCTCAAACCACGAAAGCGTGTCGTTGATCGCCTTTACGTTCACGTTGGTGCTTTGTTTCCTATGTTCGCCAGGTGTCACGTTTTCATCGTTTGGCGCGACTAAATTAATAGCGATGCCACTGTCTGATTGGAACGTTTGCAAATGGTTTTCAGGAAAAGAAAGCCAAGCCGATATTGATCTAATTGGCGTTTGAGTTTTGTAAACAAAGGTTGGGCGAACTGTATTAACGTTATCAGAGTTCAAAGTCGTATGGCCCTTTTCGGAATGTTCAGTCAATTCGCCTTGTGCAAGTGCATATTGACCTTGCTCAGTGCTTATAATGGTTTCCATTGAAGCCCATTCATACGCTAGCTCTTGTTGATACTTAGCGTCATTAAGTAATGATGGCAAAATAGGCTTAAGTGCAGGTAACTTGTGCGCTTTTCTAAGCTCAGGGTCTGAGAGCTCAAAATACGTTTGGTAACCCACTACTGGCAGTACCGGTATTGACCTTAAATAAGTAAGTTCAGGTGTTATAAACTGATTAAAACCAATGGGCCAGAGTTTAGGCTGTTGGTATTCCAACTCAAAAGAGATCATAAAACTATGTTTAGGTGCTAATGGTTCTAACAGTGACAGAGTGGTTTGTCCCAGCTTTTTGCTAATTTCAAATTCAACTTTCTGCGGCTGCAGTTGTTGTTGTTGTTGTTGTTGTTGTTGTTGTTGTTGTTGTTGTTGTTGTTGTTGTTGTTGTTGTTGTTGTTGTTGTTGTTGTTGTTGTTGTTGTTGTTGTTGTTGTTGTTGTTGTTGTTGTTGTTGTTGTTGTTGTTGTTGTTGTTGTTGTTGTTGTTGTTGTTGTTGTTGTTGTTGTTGTTGTTGTTGTTGTTGTTGTTGTTGTTGTTGTTGTTGTTGTTGTTGTTGTTGTTGTTGTTGTTGTTGTTGTTGTTGTTGTTGTTGTTGTTGTTGTTGTTGTTGTTGTTGTTGTTGTTGTTGTTGTTGTTGTTGTTGTTGTTGTTGTTGTTGTTGTTGTTGTTGTTGTTGTTGTTGTTGTTGTTGTTGTTGTTGTTGTTGTTGTTGTTGTTGTTGTTGTTGTTGTTGTTGTTGTTGTTGTTGTTGTTGTTGTTGTTGTTGTTGTTGTTGTTGTTGTTGTTGTTGTTGTTGTTGTTGTTGTTGTTGTTGTGAGTTTGCCGCTGTTTCTTGGCCAGACAAAACATGAATTGAGTTAGCGCTTGGGTAGTGAGAAACAAGGACTTGCTCGATAGGGCTGTCTGTTTTGTTAGTCAGTGTATAGGTTACATTAAATGACGCTTTATTTTTTGATGGATAAAGGTCTATCAAGGATTTAACGTGAGTAATAACTGGCTGAGGTTGAGTCTTAAAATACCCGAATGTTTGCTCATATTTGGCTTTCCACGCTTCTCGTTTGTGAGAATTAGTTAAAGGCTTTTCCGATACCAAATCATTATGTAAATTTACTCCTTGAGCTAGGCTCAATACAGCAAAACAAATTAACAGCAATAGCGGTGTAAATTTTGGCTTACCTTGTTTGGTCTTGCCTTGTTTGGCATCGAACCTAGTTGAATTTGCTGAGTGCGGTGAATTTGCAACGTTTGTTAAGTTTACAATGTTTTTGAACTTAAACTGAGACAAGCTTGTTCCTCTGTGGGAAACATATGAAGCTGCCACTAGTGCCGCGCCAGTGAATAAAAACCAAAGCAACATATACGGTGCATAAAGACTAATACTATTGGCAAATCCCCAATAGTTACTTGGTGCTTGTAAAGGTGAATCGGCAATATTCCATAATGTATGAGTGAGGCCAAAAGCCGTTGTAATAGGCGTGAATTTTATGATGATTGTAAAAAACAATAAGCCTGCTGCGACCGCTTTAGATTTAACAAAATGATGTATGCAGACAAATAAACCACCAATTAAAATGACGGGTAAAGTTTTTAAGGATATTAAAACCATGTAGTGACTTAATAGTATGTTGCTACCGTGAATTATCTCCGCCAGTAAGCTACTCAGTCCCGCAATAAAACCAATTAAAATAGCCAGAATCGCAATAACGCTAGAGTGCGCCGCAATAATTTTGTTATTTGATACAGGCGCAGAAGCAACGATTTCCGCAAACCTCAAAGTATGTTCGCGCCAACAAAGTTGCCAGCTCCAAAATGCAATGATAATCGTGCTAAATGCCGGAAATATATCAAAGGCAATCCGATTTAACGCATCTATCGAATTTGGCATCAATATCGATTGAGGCTCAGCATATTCCAACCCAGATAGAGTTTCGTTAAAGCAAAGTGCTAACCAAAGAAATAAAATCACGATGGATGTGGGCGATAAAAGTAGTGTTTTTAACGATGTAGATATCATTGATAAAAATGGTGATGCTACCTTTGATACCTTAAAGCTAACTAGCTCAGTACCAGAATCCTGAATCGTTAATTTTACTTTTACGTCATTAGAGCGGGGTTTAAATGCTGACTCGCGCAGGGTTTGATAAAGAATGAAAGCGCTAATTATCAAGACCGACATTCTATTTATATAGTAGTAGAAAGCAGTATTGTACGTGGACTCTAAATTAGTATTTAAACCATCAAATACCGCAGTTATGCCATAGGGATCTGCCCATAACATGATGCTATAAAAAGTTTCACTCAGTACACTGCTACCCGCTAGGATAGGAGAACCTAGCAAGCTGCTTAATACAATGTAGGTTAACCAAAAGATGATAAAGGTAAGCGTAACAATAAGTCCGGCGTTTAGCTTATTTGCCTTTTGAATAACTAAATTACATAACCAAAGGCTAATGCTCAGCAGTAATATTGAAGATACAATCACAGTACATATTAATTGCGTTATTAGGATATTACTGACGGTCAATAGTGACATTTTACTCAATAACGGCAGAGAGATAATAACAAAGACCGCAGCATAAGTGACTAACAGTAACAACAAAGCTGCAAACCAACGGAACAGCCAACGTTGAGCATTTTTAACGGGCGTAACAAACACGAGCTCAGACATACCTGAATTGTGATCACGCAAAAATAAGCTTTGGCAAACAACGAGGATGGCAATGGGCAGCGTTAACATGACAAAACCATTGAGTTTAATGGTCAACTGACTTGTTAAATTAAGGTTATCAACGGAGACACCAATAGAAAACAGGTAAGCAAAACCCACTAGAAAAAATAGGCCTATTAATACTATAGGTTGTCTAAATAAGTATTTATATTCATTAATTAGCATGTGAACCTACCTTTAAAGCAAGTTCAAAAAAGTAACGATCTTGTAATGTAACCCTTGTTAAAGAAGCGTCTGCGGTTGGTTGCTTTTCACTGTAAATACGGTAATGAGGCTTGCCATAGGTAAAACTTTTACTAAGAATATGAGCTGAACCATTTTCGCCATTGGGTGTTTGTGTGTCGAGTGAAGTAGACGATTCCCACACACATCCATCTAACGGCGCTAGTAACTCTGGAATTTCTCCATTTACTAAAATTTCACCATTAAACTGCAAGGCAACGTGATTACAAAGGTTTTCAACGTCCTCAACAATATGTGTTGAAAGTAAAATAAGCTTATCTTTGCTTATGTTAACCAAAACGTTGTTAAGCCTTTCTCGCTCCATTGGATCCAATCCAGCCGTTGGTTCGTCCATAATAATTAACTTAGGATCACCTAACAGCGCTTGTGCGATTCCAAAACGTTGTTTCATTCCGCCAGAAAAGTTGGCCACAGGTTTTTTTGCGGATTTAGCTAGGTTTGTTAACTCGAGCAATTCGGGTATCTGCTGCTGACGCTGAGTCGGTGTTAACCCTTTTAGAATAGCCATGTGCTCTAAAAGTGCTATACATGACATGTTTGGATACACGCCAAATTCCTGCGGCAAATAACCCAGTGTTTTACGCAGTTCGTCAGGATTGTTTAAAACATCAATATCATTAAAAGTGATTGTTCCATTGTCGGCGCTTTGAAGGCCTGCAATGGTTCTCATTAACGTAGATTTACCAGCGCCGTTAGGCCCGAGTAAGCCCACCATGCCAGTGGGAAAATCAATAGTAATGTTTTTTAACGCTTGAGTGCCATCGCGATAAGTTTTATTTACATTAGATAAAGTTAGCATACAAATCCTTGTTAGATTCCACAATAAATTAACTTTATCGTGTAAAACAATGTTGTAAATCCATACATGACAAAGTGCTTTTTATAAATGACAAACGGTTTAACGATAATGACTTAGATGACAAGTACATAGATTTAAAGGCCTAACTTTTGTAACAATTTACTTTCGTCATAAAACTCGGTAAGTTCGTCACTTATATTTTGAAGTTTTCGTACTAATCTACAAAACTGAGCTTTTTTAGTAGGGACTCTTATGCAAACTCTGTTTTGTCTTTTGCCAGTTTTGGCCGCCGTGTTGATTGAATCTCATATTCGTTTTATGACTTTTCATTCTCAAAGTGCGAGCGACATCATTGGTATTTTCCTACAATTATCAATTGAAACTCTCCCTCTCTATTTATCCCACGTTCTAATATGTCAAAAAAACGATTTAAAGTCGGGTTACCTAATAAAACTTAAACGCCATTCCATGCTGTTTTGGTTAGTTGGCTTCATCATTTATCCAGCCTTTTTATTAAGCTTTGGAAGTCAGCCGTTTTCAAACTTTACGATATTTCAAACCCCATTATTTAGTGTGCAAGGTTGGCTAATAGCCATGGTGTTTAGTGTGATTTGGATACTAACGCTCCAAAGGCAAAAGGCTACAAGTAGCAAGTTCTCAAAGTGGCTATCATGGTGCTTTTCATTAAATGCCTTGGTCAGCTTAGGGATTATAGTGTGGGCGGTAATAATGGCCGGTGTTTTAAATAGCAACGAAAACCCTATGGAAAATCAACCATTAACGCCGCTTATTGATATAGGCGTTAATTTAAACTCGCCAATGCAATTTATATTTTACCTTTGGCAATTTTTGTTTTTGGGAGGACTTGTTGGGTCGATATACTTGATGAATCGATATTGGTTTATTCGCCGTTTTTTAGCAGAACATGGTGTATTGGCTTTTTTGATGGTGAGCATATGTTGTTTGGTTATCGTTACTCCATTATTTTCGTATTTGGGCTTGTTGATTCCATTGAACCAGTATGAATTCACACTAATACCGTCTGCAGATCATAATCCTTTTGAGATAACGAATTATCACTTTATGGTTATTGTTCTTGCTATTTCAACACCTGTTATATTGGCATTTGAGCGTCAACAACAACAACTTAACCTGAGCAAAATTGAATCGTCAAAACGACTAACTGAATTGAAGTTGTTACAGCAGCAAATTAACCCGCACTTTTTGTTTAATACTTTAAATAACTTGTATGCACTGACCTTAGCTAAGTCTGAAAAATCGCCAGATATGGTGATGCAGTTATCTAATTTGCTCAGATATACAGTATACGAAGGGCAAAACGATACGGTGAAAGTTAAACAAGAAGTTGAATACTTAAAGGACTTTATTGCACTGCAAAAGATCAGGCTATCGGATGAAACGCTATTGTCGGTGCAATGGCCGTTTGAAAATCAAGACTCAAAGAGCGACTCTCAATCTGTTATTCCACCACTGTTGCTTATAAATATTGTTGAAAATGCCTTTAAATACGCAGGAAAAGGGGCGAGCAACAAATCCATCATTAATATAAAGTTAAGTTGTGATAATAAAAAGCTTGTTCTTTTTTGCGAAAACACCTTTGATTTAACAAACACAAACACAAACATGGCGAAAAAAACAAACTTAGCTTGTGAGAATATTGATAAGAGCAACTGCGCTGAAAATACTGGGGTGGGTCTTGAAAACTTAAAACGTCGTTTAAGCTTGTTATACCCAAATGGACACTCGCTAGTATCTGAGCAAAAGTACAACCTTTGGCAAACAACACTGACCATAGAGTTAGATAAGTTAAATGCAAATTTGGAATCTAACCTCGATAGGGACGTTGTTTAATATGACTATTAAAGCCATTTTGGTTGACGATGAGCCACTCGCACATGATGTTGTTTTACATCACTTAAAGCAGCATGGGGATGTAGAAGTATTAGCTCAGTTTTATCATCCAGCGGATGCGCTTGCTTGGTTAGCCAATAACAGTGCTGATTTGTTATTTTTGGACATAAACATGCCTGCTTTAAATGGCATTGAATTACTAAAAGTATTAGCCAATCGCCCGCAGGTAGTCATTATAAGTGCCTATCAAGAATACGCTGTTGATGGTTTTGAATTAGACGTCACTGATTACTTAGTTAAGCCTGTATCGGCTGAAAGACTTGCCAATGGACTTAAAAAGGTGAGAGATAGGATTACATTATCAAACCTAACTTATAGTGATAACAGTAACCAAGAAAACACGCAGGAAATTCACGCTGGTACAAACGAAGTAATATCGAACATTGTTTTGAAGGTAGACCGTGAGTTGAGGCGTTTTGAGCTGTCTGACATTACCTACTTTGAAGCTTACGGCAATTACGTAAAAGTCTGGCAAGGAAACCAAGCTACACTCGTTAACTCAACACTTAAAGGCATTTTAGAAATGCTACCTCCGACACAGTTTAGTAAAATTCATAAGTCATATATTGTCGCAAATGACTGTGTTGTGGGGTTAGATCCTGAACACGTTACGCTTTTAAATGAAGTTAAACTAAAAATTGGTAAAAGTTACAAGGCGGAAGCGAAACGTATCTTTGCTTAAATACGACTATTTAAAACACAAACAATCCTGAAAAACCGCATGATGAACTAAAACTAAGGCTTATATTGTTGGCGTGTTTAAGGCTTTGCGTTAAAGTAAACAAAACTATAAAAATATCAATCTGTGGCAGGTTTTTCTGCTTCGTTTGAAAAGGGAACATAATGAAAAATAAAAAACTAATGTTAAGCGGGGCGATTTTGTCTAGCGTTCTTTTAAGTGGTTGTAATGTGACTGATGAATCTTCAGACGCTAAATCGGCAGTTAAAAAAGTGGCCGTATCTGAAAACTACACACCTGTAGTGTATCCACCTACTGTAAAAGGTGATGTTGTAGATAACTATTTTGGAACAGACGTCGCTGATCCATATCGTTGGTTAGAAGACGACATGAGTGCAGAAACCGCGTTATGGGTTAAAGCACAAAACAAAACGACTTATAGTTATTTAGATTCAATTCCTTACCGCGCTAAAATTGAAAAGCAATTAGGCGAGTTATTAGATTATGAAAAAGTGGGCATGCCATTTGTAGAAGGCGACTACACTTATTTTTATAAAAATGACGGGCTTCAAAACCAAAGCGTTTTATACCGTAAAAAAGGTGATGGCGAAGCTGAAGTATTCTTAGACCCTAACTCGTTTAGCGAAGACGGCACTGTTTCTATGTCGAGCATCGTATTCTCTGAAGATGGCTCTTACGCTGTTTATCTTATTTCAGAAGGCGGTAGTGACTGGCGCAAAGCGAAAATCATTAATACAAAAACTAAAAAGTTAGTTGGTAATGATCTTGTCGATCTTAAATTTAGTGGTATTTCTTGGGTAGGGAATTCAGGTTTTTATTACTCTAGTTACGACAAGCCAAAAGGCAGTGAGCTTTCAGCAAAAACAGACCAGCACAAACTTTATTTTCATACTTTAGGCACGTCACAAGCCGCTGATAAGTTAGTTTATGGCGGTACAGAAGCTGAAAAACATAGATATGTTGGCGCGAGTGTAACGAGCGACGGTCGTTACTTATTAGTATCAGCATCAGTTTCTACTTATGGCAACAAGTTGTTAATTAAAGATTTAAGTCGTCCTAATTCAAAACTAAAATCGGTAGTTGATGATACAAAATCTGACATTGGTTTATTAGCAAACAAAGGTAAATCAATTTTACTTTTAACAGACAGAGACGCACCTAATAAACGAGTTGTTAAAGTAGATGCAAACAACCCATCGCCAGCAAACTGGGTTGATGTAATCCCTGAAACGGAAAACGTATTGTCAGTTTCTAAAGGCGGCGGTTACATCTTTGCTCGATACATGAAAGATGCGACGTCTTTAATCCAGCAGTTTGACCTTAAAGGCAACAAAGTAAGAGACATCGCGCTTCCTGAAGTAGGCAGTGCAGGTGGTTTCTATGGTAAAGACAACCAATCAAAAGTTTATTATTCGTTTAGTAACTACAAAACGCCACGCACTATTTTCTCTCTAGATGTTAAGTCTGGTAAATCAGAAGTTTATAACAAGTCTGCTGTGAAATTTAATAGCGATAATTACGAGTCTAAACAGGTATTTTATACGTCAAAAGACGGCACTAAAGTTCCTATGATTATTACCCATAAAAAGGGTCTTAAACTAGACGGTTCTAATCCAACTATTTTATATGGTTACGGTGGTTTTAATGTAAGTTTGCAACCTGGCTTTAGTTCAACACGCGCAGCTTGGCTTCAACTTGGCGGTGTTTACGCTGTTGCCAACCTTCGTGGTGGCGGTGAATACGGTAAGAAGTGGCATGATGCTGGTACTCAAATGCAAAAACAAAATGTATTTGATGACTTCATTGGCGCTGCTGAATACTTAATCGAAAGTAAAATTACGTCGTCAGAAAAGTTAGCAGCTATGGGTGGCTCAAATGGCGGCCTTCTTGTTGGTGCAGTAATGACGCAACGCCCAGAGTTGTTTAAAGTTGCATTACCGGCAGTTGGTGTTTTAGACATGCTTAGATACCACACATTTACAGCCGGTGCTGGTTGGGCATACGACTATGGCCGTTCAGATGACAACGCAGAAATGTTTAATTATTTGTTAGGTTACTCGCCAGTTCATAACGTGAAAAAAGGCGTAGAATACCCAGCAACAATGGTAACAACAGGTGATCACGATGACCGCGTTGTTCCAGCTCACTCGTTTAAATTTGCTGCTGAGCTTCAAGCTAAACAAGCAGGTAAAAACCCTGTTTTAATTCGTATTGAAACGGATGCTGGTCATGGCGCAGGTACACCAGTTAGCAAAACAATTAAACAGTACGCCGACATCTTTGGCTTTACCCTTTATAATATGGGCGTCAAAGAAATCTAGACTGTCGTAAGTTAGGTCTGAATAAACTTGGCTGGTTCAATACGGCCAAGTGCAAATATGACGGACTAATATGGCAAAATAATAGGGTGCGTTCACTTTGTTATTTTGCCTTTATTTTTTTTGTAGCTGTGGTTCCGGTTTAAACCCTAAAGTAAGTTTAAGTTCTGTGTAACGTAAGGTAAAAGCAATTTAATGTTGTACCATATTTTAGGAGCCTTAAGTTCAGCCTTGTTCTTGTTAACTTGGTACGGATTATATAAACAGTTAGCGGCCATCGACGCTAAAAAACAAACCAATCAAGTCTCTACCCAAAACCTTTCTATCAATCAGTTTGCCTCTAGCTTTTTCGCCTTTTATGCCAATTTTATATTTGGAATCGCAATTGACCCTTTTAATCATTATTTAGTCTGGACGCGTTTTGGCGCATTACTTCTATTGGTGGTGATTTTATTTAGAGTATTTCAGGAACGAAGAGGGGTATTAAGCTCAGTAGTCTTTATGTCTACTTTGCTAGCGTTTATTGGTGGAATAATTTCAATAGCTTTTAGACCATTCCCGGATATCGCAAAACTCGCGACGGATGCTCTAATGCTCATTGTAACTGTGGTGCTTGTGCAGGGAACCTTGCATCAATATTGGTTACTTCATAAGTCTAAGTCCATAGGTAACCTGTCTTTTACGCTTATCCAAAGTATCCTCATCAAAGACATTAGTACACTTATGTTTGCCTTAACTATGCCGTTTGCTATTGCGTGGCCACTTTTAGTATTAAATGGCAGCAGTGTGATTGCGAGAGGTACTTTGCTACTTAAAATGAGACTCATCCAAAACGCCTAAGGTTTTTCCCTATATTTGGGATTATTTTTTGACAATGCCATTGGTTAGTTCTATTCGTTACATTATTCATAAAAAGAACTGTATTCAGAAAAGGAACCTGCTTTGGATAAACCTCCCTCATTACATTTAGAAAAACTCGAGCTACCGATGGATCAAAAGGCGTTTTATTTACAAACGCTTATCGAGTTAAATGGGGTGTTAGAAGATCTTATCGGCGAATCTGAAAGTGGTGCTTTTTTAAACCATGTAGCACAAAAAATTGCTAACCTTTTTTTATCCCTATACCAGGATGGTACAGAAAAAAGACAGTTCACTCCTCATCAATTAGCAGAAGTGTTGGTTGACTTAAAAAGGCGCGTAGGTGGGCAGTTTTCAATAGTTGATGTCTCAAAAAGTCGTATATTACTGTGCAATACACGTTGTCCATTTGGTGACTTGGTTATAGGTAGGCCGTCAATGTGTCAAATGACGTCAACCGTATTTGGGAAAATCGTCGCTGACAGTAATGGCTATGCGGGCGTAAATATAGATAAGTCTATAGCCGCTGGCGATAACCATTGCGTAATAGAAATACTATTAGAGCCTGAAAGCAGTGGGACTTCATCATATAGGGAATACTTCAGTGATTCACACTAGCTCATTCGATTTAGAAGAACACTTGAATTCCGAGAGCATTTTAGCGGATATTACTGAAGGCGCGGCCATTGTGTCGTTAGACGGATGGGTAGAGCGTTACAACGCAAATGCGAAAACAGCCTTAAAGCAACTCGGCGAAAAATATCATCTTAGTGAAATAGTGACTGAAATTTCACGATTTAAAAGCTTTGCTGGAATAAAGAAGCAAGCCCTTTCGATGAGTGGACTACAGGTTTGTAGACTGAAAAATATTGATGACGAAAATGAATATTTGACCTATTTTTCTTCACTCAGATCAAGAGTGAATAATAAAGTTGTTGCTATATTGCTGCAGTTTGACTTTAAATTATCTAGATACAATCAAGTTTTACAAAAACACGCTATTGAACTAAACGAGCATGCAAGATTAATAAGGAAGTATCAATCCGATGGCATTCATGATCCTCTAACAGGTCTGAAAAACAGACGTTATATGGATGAGTATTTAGTAAGTCAATGTGAGTTAAACAATCGACACCAAGTACCAGCTACCTTAGCTATAGTAGATATTGATTTTTTTAAGAAGGTCAATGATACCTACGGACATCATGTAGGAGATCAAGTAATACGCGCTGTCTCAGATGAGTTATTAGGAAGAGCTAGGGAGTCAGACGTTGTTTGTCGTTGGGGCGGGGAGGAGTTTTGCTTATTCTTGAATCATGTAGATGGCAAACCAGCAGAAAAAGTACTAAATCAAATTAGGGAAAATATTAAAGGTATAAAGGTTGATGTAGGCGGGCAGGACCTCTCTATTACAGCAAGTATCGGGGCCGCTGCGCTCATTAAAGATGAAAAGGTTAGTGAATTATTTGAACGCGCAGATCATGCTTTATATAAAGCAAAAGACAATGGCAGAAATAAGGTTGTCTATTACTAATAACTTTAAAGCGGCACATATCACAGCCATTGTTTTTATTTCTTCCTATGGTCTACGTTGATTGATATAATTCAAACGAACAGCGAGCTTTCTTGGCTCGTTTTTTATTGGGAGAATTAAAAGTTAAGTCTCCTTCATAAGATGTGCTGTTTCACGGAGCGAGAATGATCCTTCCCAAGGATAGGGCCAGTCTATTGGATCATTAGTTATCTCGGAGTTTCACATGATAGATGTCATTTTTGACGTTATCGGTATGTCTGGTACTTTTTTAGTAGTAGGCGCTTTTTTTCTTTTACAGTTAGACAAAGTTAACCCGTCAGGTTTGGGCTACAATATGATGAACCTAACAGGTGCAATTTTACTGCTTATTAGCCTTTGCTATAACTTTAATTTAGCCAGTTTTGTGATTGAGTTATTTTGGATTGCAGCGTCTATAATTGGTTTGTATAAGTACTACAAGAAAAAGCCAGAAAAGGCAGGTGTTTAGTAAGTTTTTTCTAAGCGCTGTAAAATTTGAATTTAAAATGAAGGTGAGTATGTGGCTCACCTTTTTTATACGCGTAGGAAAATAAAATTGAAAACATTGTTTATTGCGCTAATAACTTTAACATCGCATTTTACAGCGGGTACAGCGTTAAAAGAAAAGCAACAAGCCTTAATGAATCCAGCGGTACAGGTTCAATCATTACAAAGCCAAACTGAAGCTAACCATGCTAAGCATCATTCTTATATGGGTAGTCATGGAATGGCGGTTGTTTTTGGTGAAAATAAAACATTGATAGCGCATCATATGCCACTTTTTTATTTTCCACATGATTATCAGGTGGTTTATAAAATTAAAGTTAACTCAAATTCGGACTTTGAAAAGCTACTCGCTTTGAGTTCTAAACCGCTTGTTACTATTCTTCCAGATAATTTTTATTTGTTAAAACTCATTAATAAAACTCGCTTTTCAGTAAAGGCCAAAGTTTATGATGGTCATTTTGAACGAGGCGGAACGCCGTTGTTTGATACTAACGTTTTGTTTGAAAAAGCCTTATACGTTGAACCAATTGTTACCAAAGACCAGCTAACAAATTCAATTATGACTTTTGATTTAGTATCGATAGAAAATAACCATAATCTTTTAGCGATTAAAAAAATAATTGAAAAGCCTTCTTTTGACGCATTAACTTGGGTCGCTAAAACTCGAGCGGAAAAAGCAAAGTCGATCACATGTTCTCATGTTGAAACTGGGCCCGTATTAGAGACTGTTCAAATTTTAAATGAAATTTCGACTTGTTTAGGTACTACACCGGTTTATTTAGAAACTGCCGACTTTAAGTGATCAAAATAGTCCAACGCTCAGTATCAACACCATTAATTTTATGAGGTTCTATTATGCTTAATATGGATTTTTCAGAACGACTTGTTATTGAAACTGAAAAAGTAGATTGGATAAAAAGTCCTGCGGCTGGCGTTTGGCGAAAACCACTAGAACGAGAGGCTAAAGAGTCTGGGCATACCACAAGCATTGTGAAGTATGATGCAGGTGCCTCTTTTTCAACACACACTCATCCATTTGGCGAAGAGATATTTGTGCTTGAAGGCGTTTTCTCAGATGAAAATGGCGATTACCCCGCGGGAACGTATATTCGAAACCCACCTAATAGTCATCACGCACCATTTAGCAAAGAAGGTTGTGTAATTCTTGTAAAGCTTAATCAATTTGATAAGCGTGACTTAACCGATGTAAAACTAAATACCAATGTGACACCTTGGTTACAAGGACACGGCGGATTGCAGGTAATGCCTCTGCATGACTTTGAACATGAACACGTTGCTCTGGTTAAATGGCCGGCCAATGAAGTATTTAATCCGCACCGTCATTTTGGCGGAGAAGAGATTTTAGTGCTATCTGGTTGCTTCTGCGACGAAAACGGTGAGTACCCAACAGGCACTTGGATCAGAAACCCGCACATGAGTGAACACACTCCTTTTGTTCGTAACGAAACCGTCATACTAGTAAAAACTGGACATCTCCCACTGGCGCTTTAAGTCCACTCTTAACGCAGGCTCAAGCCCAGAGCTAAACCTAGAACGAAACTCAGGCCTAAACTCGAAACCAAACCCAGACCTAAGCCCAGAAAAAAAGGATTTAAGCTGGGCTGGTTGTCAGGTCATCATTTTTTAATAGTGCGGTCATATAGCGGTAACAGTTTTCTTTCAAGTTATACCCAAATCTAAAATTCACTTGAAAGGAAATAATAAAATGAAACAGGCTAAATCTTTAATTATGGTAGCGCTGATCGCAGCGCTAACTGGCTGTGATCTTGATGGTAGCAATGGTGAAAACGGCGTAAGTGGAACAAACGGTACTAATGGCATTGATGGCGTAAACGGCGTTAATGGTGAAGCTGGGAAAGACGCTCCAACATCGTTGACTTCAACTTTAGTCGCTAGAGCTGTTTTAAATGCAAATTCGCCAGAGGGCGCGGCGGAAATTGTTGCCTTTCAAAAGTCGACTAAATGGATTTATGCCATTAACAGCTCCGTATCACCGGCAGTGGTGGAAATTTTAGACACTAATGGCCTCGATCCAAACGCACTTTCCAAAGATGCCGAAGGTGTGGTTACTAATACCAACCTTAATTCAGCGATAACTGTTAATCTCAGTGACACAGCGAGCCTAAATGGCGATGCAAACAGTATTGCCGTAGATGACGTTAATGAATTGTTAGCGGTTGCTGTCGCTTCAGGAACGGCTGGTGTTAATGGACATATTGCGTTTTATGATATTTCTGGCGCAGCGCCTGCGTTCATTAAAAATGTAGAGGTTGGTGACTTGCCAGATAATGTTGCCTTCACTCACGATGGCGCAAAAGTTATTGTTGCCAATGAAGGTGAACCTTCCAGTGACTACACCATTGATCCAGAAGGCACTATTTCTATCATAAATATCCTTGATGGCGTTCCTGCAGATGTTGCAACAATGATTTCACTCATAGGTTTTAATGATCAACAAGAAGCGTTAGAGGCGCAGGGCGCTAAGTTTTCGAATCCAACGGGTCAGACTATAAAAGGTGAAGTGAGAGCTTACACTGTGGCGCAAGATCTAGAGCCAGAATATGTTGCAGTATCTGAAGATAATTCAACAGCTTTTGTTTCGTTGCAAGAGAATAATGCTTTAGCCATCGTTGATTTGTCGGACAATAGCGTTCAAGTTATTGGCTTAGGATTTAAAGATTGGAGCCAATATAAACTGGATGTTTCTGATAAAGACGAAGGCGTAAACTTAAAGTCCTACGATAATTTATACGGCATGTACCAGCCTGACACCATTGCTTCATTTAACTGGCAAGGTGCAAACTTTATAGTGTCGGCGAATGAAGGCGATGGCAGAGAGTATATTGCATTTGAGCGAGACGCAGCTGAAGATGAAGGTAAAAATGAGTGTGAAACAGACTTCCCTGATGGCATTTACGATTGGGATGATGGTGAGGAAGTGTGTATTGCTTATACGGACGAGTCACGTGTTAAAGACTTAGAGGACTTTGCGCCTGTTACTGCAGAATTAGATGCTTATGTTTCGGAGCAGGGTGGTAAAGACGGTTTAGGACGATTGCTTGTTACCAACGCTTTAGGCAAAAATGCCGACGGGGAATATGAAAAGCTATACGCCTATGGCGCTCGTTCATTTACTATTTGGGACCAAAATGGTTTAGTGGTATTTGACTCGGGTGACGAAATTGCTCGAATTACTGCCTCTATTCACGGAGAGTCATTTAATAATGATGAAGATGAGAATACAGGTGATACTCGCTCAGATGCTAAAGGAGCTGAACCAGAAGCTCTAACCTTAGGTAAAATTGGTGAGCAAACTTATGCGTTTATTGGCTTAGAAAGAATGGGTGGAATATTAGCGTACGATATTAGCAATCCATATAACGTTAAATTTGTTGATTACTTTTATAACAGAGGTCTGACGGAAGGCGCTGATATTACTGGTGACTTAGCACCAGAAGGCATGAAGTTTGTTGCAGCTGGTGACAGCCCAACAGGTGAAGCCTTGCTAATTGTTGGTAATGAAATATCTGGCTCAGTAGCCGTGTGGCAAATAGAGCAAAAGTAAGTTTTTAATTGAGGTAAACGCGACGACATTGTTACGTTTGCCTCAAAACCAAACTAAGTTAATATCCGACTTGCCTAAAAATTAGCGCGCGATGCAAGCCTCAACATCATGTTACTTAGGCTGATACTTCTCAATAAAGTCTTCGCAATTACCTTGATAAGCCGAATCCATCAGGTGAGCAATTTTCCAGTCACTGTCTTGCTGAATAACATGAATAGAATTAACGCCGCAGTGGCTGATATTGCCGTTAAAATAGAAAACAAAATAAGTCCAGATATTGGCCATGTTGCCAAAGGTCTCTATGCGGTAATCAATAATTTGCTCGTCCATATAGTCTTTTTTTCGCTTAGCGATGCTACTGGCAAACATTGATATATTGGTATCTTTAAGTTGCCCAGTTTGCTTCGCTCTAACTAACGTTGCTCCTTTTACAAATGCGTTGGCGATTTTTTCTGCATTGTGTTCTCGCATACCATCAAATAACTGCTGAACAGGTTGATATTGAGGTTCAGCATTTGTTTGGGCTTTAACCGCCACGTTTTTTGAAGCTAATTCAGCTGAAGTAAATAGAGCTAGCGCGAATAAAAATGACATAATATCCCTTGTAGACCTTTCATTTTTATAGAAAGGTTTTGACGAATTTAAGCAGTATTCTTTTTTAAATCCAGAAGTAAAATAAACAGTAGCAATTAATTAGCAATTAATTAGCGATGACTAGGTTTTAGCTTTAGGGGCGTCAAATGAATAAGATACTTGTAATAAATTCTTCAATTAATGGTGAGAACGGTAACTCTACTATGCTTGTGAGTGAGTTTGTAGAAAAACTTAATAAAGCACAAACTAACCTTAAATTTACTAACCGAGATTTAACCCAACCAGAAATTCCTCACCTAACTTCCAATGAGCTCAGTTCTTGGGTGGTGGTTTCTGATGAAAGAGATGAAGCACAGCAAAAGCTTGCTGGTTTATCAGATGGCTTAATTGAAGAACTTAAAAGCCATGATACTTTGATTATTGGAATGCCAATGTATAACTTTGGTATTCCATCAACCTTCAAGTCTTGGATAGACAGAGTAGCTAGAGCGGGCATAACATTTAAATATACTGACCAAGGGCCTAAAGGTTTATTGACTAATAAAAAGGTATATATAGTTGCAGCCAGAGGTGGTGTATATCAAGGCACACCTGCGGATACGCAAACACAATATTTAAAAGATGTGTTGGCGTTTATTGGTTTAACAGACGTCACATTCATTTACGCAGAAGGCTTAAACATGCCTAATAAAGAACAAGGGTTAGCTTCTGCTAGAAAGGAAATCGACTCTATAGTTCACGAGTTTTAAATTTAATTGCAATTAAAGTAAGCATTGAATATGGTTGCATCCATCAAAGTAGGGAAGTAACCATATGTATCAACATTTATATCAAGCCTTTTTAAATGCAAGGCCAAACGTTCAACACTTTGCTTGTCACAGCCATCATTATTGGCCTGATGTAACCCGCAATGCGATGTTGGAGTATTGGGACGATACAGCGAAAATGGCGGATGATAAATGGGACTACATTTTTTCGACAAAAATGCCTCAGACTCAAGCATTGATAGCCAATGCATTAAACGTATCAAAACCCGAGCGTATTGTATTTGCACCAAACACACATGAGTTATTAGTACGCATACACTCAACGTTTGCAGCTCAAAAGAAAGTAAAAATACTGACAACGGATAGCGAGTTTTATTCATTTCAGCGACAGTCTGAGCGTTGGCTGCAAAGTGACATGGTTGAGTTAGTAAAAGTGCCAACGTTACCATTTGAGTCATTTGAACAACGTTTTGCAGAGGCTGCACAAGCACAGCAGTTTGATTGGATTTTTGTAAGTCAGGTGTTTTTCAACTCTGGGCTTGCCATTCAGGATCTCAGCGCTTTTATCCAAACGTTACCTAAAGAGCCACTTATCACTATTGATGGTTATCATGGCTTTTTTGCTATTCCAACAGATTTAAGTGAGCTGGAACATCAAGTTTTTTATCTTTCTGGTAGTTACAAATATGCACAAGGTGGCGAAGGCGCGTGTTTTGCTGTTATCCCAGACGGTAATTATGAACCAATTTATACAGGCTGGTTTGCTGAGTTTGGTGACTTGCATCACAGGCAAGTAGGGCAGGTTGGTTATGCTCAAAATGGTCAGCAATTTGCTGGGGCTACAATGGATATGTCGGCAATGTATCGATTGCACGCCAGTTTAGACTTATTTGAGAAGGAAGGTTTATCGGTAGACGTTATTCATGACTATGTAAAACGTTGTCAGTTAGCCTTTTTAAATCACCTAGAAAATTTGAATCACCCACTTTTAAACACAAGTAACTTGATGGAGCAGCATTTACTCGAGCCTTCTAATGCAACTTTGTCTTTATCAGATACCGGTTTACATGGTCACTTTTTAACATTTAAATTAGCAGAAAACGACGTTGCGACATTAGCTAAACAATTGAGTGAACATGGTGTAAAAACAGACTTCAGAGGCGATAGATTAAGATTTGGTTTCGCTATTTATCATAATCCGCTAGACTATGACCTGTCATGTCTGTCGGCAAACAAATAACAGCAAAAGAGTGTAAGTAACTAAAATATCATGGTTTTGACGCAAAAAGTTGTACTCGCATTAACATTACTGGTTGTCCTATTAGGTCAACCTTTTAGTGTTGCGTCAATGCCAATGAGTAATTGCACTCACATGAGTAACAACTCTCATAGTGCCCATACTCTCATGATCGCAGAGCATAATACTTTAGATGGGACCGAGTCATCTAACAACCAACAACATCCCAACATGTCTCACGCTATGATGGATAGCGACAGTAATGAAATGATGGACTGTTGTGACGCAAAGTGCGAATGCCCACAAAATAGTTGTCACAACGCCAGTTACCTGCTGAATTCTTTACGAGTTATAAAACGTCTATACAGCTCTTATCGCGTAGACAGTTTATTGGATAATACCGCTATCGCCCACATCAAAGGTCTATACCGCCCACCGATGACTGCCTAACCTAGGGTAGATCTGTCTTTTACCGCCAGTTTAAGCGCGGCATTTTAATATTTTGGCCTTTAGGCCGTTAAAATTTCAGTGGAGAACACTGTGAATATTCAATTTAGCTTTGCTAAAAATAAGCACAAAATAATTGTATTTTGCCTATTCCTATTGGTATCCCATAGGGGCTATACAAATGATAACGTTAAAACGAAAGCTGATGAACAACGTTGGACACCTGCGCTCACGTTGCAACAAGTAATGACGATGGCCGTAGACAATGATTATTTATTAAAACAGCATCAATATCATCAACAAGCTGAACTGCACTTGGCTAAAGCTGCCTTGAGTTATGACAATCCCAAAGTGTCGTTAAGTATTTTAAATTTGCCAACCGATACTTGGTCGTTGAATCAAGAGGCCATGACGCAGTTAAAAGTGGGAGTATCGCAATCAATTCCGCGAGGCGACTCGTTAGAGCTGAAGGAAGTTGTGCATGGGTTAAGTGCGCAACAGCACGAAATGCTGGAAATCAATCAGGTAGCGCTGTTAAATCTAAGGGTACTTAATCTTTGGTTTGACTACCACTTACTAGATAAAAAAATTGCGGTTGTTAATACAAATAAAACGACCTTAGATCAACTGTTAAATACAATAACCAGTCGATACCAAACGACCGTTAAGGGGTCGCGTCAACAAGATTATCTTGCGATGAAACTGAAACGGTTGGCGTTGATAGATCAAAATTTGAAATTGAATGCAGATCTTTCTGCCTTGACTAGCCAACTAAATGGGTTAATTGGTCGCAGTGGTGAATCAACAATAAAGTTATCGCCCTTTAGAACTCAAGGTTATCCTGAGCTTGAAAGCTTAGTTGATGAACATGGATTACATAAGCTGGTTTGGAATGAACAAACATTATCCAAAAAGGTCGATCGTCACCCACTTGTTTTAAATCAAGAGTTCCAAGTACAACGCGCAGCATCCAATGTTGAATTAGTGAAGCAACAATACAAACCACAATGGAACGTTAACGCCAGTTATGCATTCAGGGATAGCAATGAAAGCCACCTAACGCGATCTGACTTTTTTTCTGTTGGATTGACATTTGACGTTCCTCTTTTTTCAACCAATAAACAAGACCGTATGGTTCACGCTGAAAAGTCTGTTGTAGAAGCAAATAGAACCAAGTATTTGCTGAGCATACAAAATCTAACAAATGAACTTACCGCTCAGTGGCAAAAGTTACAGCGGTTAAACGAAAGACACACTCTTTATCAGCAGTCACTGATGCTTGTTTCTTCTCAACAACGCGAAGCGTTAATGCTTGATTACAGCAATGATACGGGAGAGTTACTATCAGTATTAGATGCTCGAATAGCGGAAAATAATATTAAGCTTTCTGCCTTTGAAGTTGAAATTGAAAGGCTAAAAACATTAGCAAAAATACAATATTTATTAGCTGGAGAAAAGTCATGAGCCGTTTAAACCAAGGTAAGCTAGTATCTGCCAGCTCACTTGTCTTTATAAGTTTAGTGAGCGCCCTGATAGGTGCTTTTATGTTTGCATACTTCTTTAGCGTAGAGCACAACACAATGCCAACTGAAGAGGCCGCTAATAAAGAGGAAAAAGTAGGCACTAATGAACCTCTATATTGGGTTGCGCCAATGGATGACAACTATCGACGCAATAAACCAGGTAAGTCGCCAATGGGCATGGATTTAGTACCGGTTTATGCAAAACCTGACTCGTCTAAAGGCTTGGTCAGAATATCGTCTTCAGTAATAAACAATTTAGGTATAAAAAAAGCTCAAGTAATAAAAGGACCGCTAGTTAAAGAAATTAAAGCATTAGGACTAGTCAAATTTAATGAAGATACAATGACTCATATTCATCCTCGAGTAGAAGGGTGGATTGAATCACTTTATGTAACCACGAATGGGCAAGCCGTAAAAAAAGGGCAACCGCTATATCAACTTTATTCGCCTCAATTAGTGAATGCGCAGCAAGAATTTTTATTGGCACAACAACAAAACAACACAAGATTAGTAGAGGCTGCTCGAACAAGGTTATTGGCTTTAAACTTTAATGAAGGTGCAATAGAAAAGTTAACGCAAGAACAAAAAGCACAGCAATATGTCACGTTTTATGCGCCTATGGACGGAGTAGTTGATGGGCTTCAGGTTCAGAGTGGTTTTTATGTTAGGCCCGGGACAACGTTAATGCGTCTAGCGCAATTGGATGAAGTCTGGGTTGAAGCAGAAATATACGCAGTGGATACAGAACGGGTCAAAGTGGGACAATATGTTGCAGTTTCTGTGGATTATGAGCCTGGACGAATTTGGCGCGGACAAATAGATTTTATATACCCGACATTAAACAAAAAAACAAAAAAGTTTGACGGTTAGAGTAAAGCTGAGCAATAAGATGGGCTTTTTAAAACCGAACATGTACGCAACGGTAAACGTAGACCTTGAAGACAAGGAACAAAGGATTTTGGTACCAAAATCTGCCGTAATCAGAACCGGATCGCAAAATCGCGTTGTATTGGCCGTGGCTGATGAACAGTTTAAATCGGTCGAAGTTTTGCTCGGCCAACAAAATCAACAATACATAGAGGTTTTATTTGGACTAGAACCGCACGATATTGTGGTTGTATCAGGTCAATTTCTGATTGATTCAGAGTCAAGCAAGTCGTCAGACTTTGAACGAATGGTACCTGTATCTAAGGGTAAACCAGAAAGCGTTATGGAAATGGAGTTGGGTGATGATTAAACAGATTATTCATTGGTCAATCAACAACCGACCGCTTGTTTTATTAATGGCCTTATTTATTGTAGCGTCAGGGCTATATTCAATTAAACATACAGCAGTAGACGCCATTCCAGACCTGTCTGACGTACAAGTCATTGTAAAAACAAGCTATCCGGGACAATCCCCGCAAGTGGTTCAAAACCAAGTTACTTTCCCAATTACAAGTGCCATGCTGGCAGTACCAGGTGCGAAAACGGTAAGAGGTTTTTCGTTTTTTGGTGACTCCTTCGTTTACATTATTTTTGATGATAAAACCGATTTGTATTGGGCTCGTTCTCGTGTGTTGGAGTATTTATCTCAAGTTGCTGCTGAATTGCCTGCTACCGCAACTTCTCAATTGGGGCCGGACGCCACTGGTGTCGGTTGGGTTTATCAATACGCTTTAGTGGATAAAACAGGTACGCGTGATCTTGCAGAGTTGACGTCAATACAAAACTGGTTTTTAAAGTACGAATTGCAGAGTGTTGCGGGTGTATCTGAAGTAGCAACTGTTGGTGGCATGGTAAAACAATACCAAGTTGAGATAACACCGGAAAAGTTAGATGCTTACAATATTCCTTTGAGCCACATCATTAGGGCGTTAAAACAAGGAAACCAAGAAGTAGGTGCGTCGGTCATAGAAATGGCGGAAGCAGAATATATGATCACCGCTTCTGGGTATATAAAACAGCGCTCTGACATAGAAAAAATGCCACTTGGAGTTCAAGTTCAAGGCGTACCTATTTTAATAAGAGATGTGGCTGAGGTTATCGAAGTGCCACTGATGAGACGCGGAGTTGCGGAGTTAAATGGCAATGGCGAGGTGGTTGGTGGCATTATTGTAATGCGATCAGGTGAAAACGCACAGCAAACTATAAGTGCGGTAAAAGAGCGTATTTCAACGCTATCCAAAGGTTTACCCCCTGGCGTAGAGATTGTTACCGTTTATGACCGCTCTAAATTAATAGGCTCTGCAGTAGACAATCTTTCATCTAAATTGCTCGAAGAATTTTTTGTTGTTGCACTAGTATGTGTCGTATTTTTATTCCATGTTAAATCTTCATTAGTGGCAATTATTAGTTTGCCTATCGGAATATTAGTTGCGTTTTCAATTATGCATTGGCAGGGGATTAACGCCAATATTATGTCTCTAGGAGGGATTGCTATTGCAATAGGGGCCATGATTGATGGCGCAATTGTTATGGTTGAGAACCTACATAAACACATGGAAAAAACACCAATTACGTCAGAAAATCGATGGCAAGTAGTTGCAGAGTCCGCTTCAGAGGTGGGGCCCGCATTATTCTTTAGCTTACTCATCATTACGGTTTCTTTTATTCCCGTTTTCACGTTAGAGGCTCAAGAGGGGCGCTTATTTTCACCATTAGCTTATACAAAAACTTATGCTATGGCTGCCTCAGCGGCCTTGGCGATTACTTTAGTACCAGTATTAATGGGCTACTTTGTACGAGGTAAGATTAAACCTGAACATAAAAATCCAATAAATAGTGTTTTGAGTAAGTTGTACAAGCCTATATTGGGTCGTGTATTAAGCTACCCCAAAGCCACAATTTTAGTGGCTTGTCTTGCAATGGCTTTTGGACTTTGGCCGATGGCTAAAATTGGTTCAGAGTTTATGCCAGAGCTCAACGAGGGAGATTTGATGTACATGCCTACCATGCATTCTGGTCTATCGATTGGCAAAGCAAGAGAAGTTTTGCAGCAAACTGATCGGCTTATAAAGTCGGTGCCAGAAGTTGAAACCGTTTTTGGAAAAGTAGGTAGGGCCGAAACTGCAACTGATCCTGCCCCATTAACAATGATCGAAACCATTATTCAGTTTAAGCCTAAGCATCAGTGGCGAGAGGGTATATCAATGGACGACATTAAAAAAGAGCTGGCTGATAAGCTAAACCTACCAGGCATAACCAATGCTTGGGTAATGCCAATAAAAACAAGAATCGACATGCTGGCTACCGGAATTAAAACCCCAGTAGGGATAAAAATTGCAGGAAATAGTTTTGCTGAAATAGAGTCTGTTGGTAAACAGCTTGAACAAACGTTACTAGAAGTCGATGGCACAACGTCGGTATATGCAGAACGGGTTTCTGGTGGAAGATATATCGATATATCAATAGATAGGGTTAAGGCTGCAAGATATAATTTAAACATCGCTCAGGTCCATGAAACTCTCGCTTTTGCAGTGGGTGGGAAGGTTGTTACTTATAGTGTTGAAGGGCAAGAAAGATATCCGGTTAATGTTCGTTTACAACAATCGTATAGAGACTCACCAGAAGCGTTAATGTCATTACCAATTTTGTCAGAACAGAACGTTTTGTTGGGGGATATTGCAACCATAACGCTAACTGACGGCCCAGCTGGAATAAAAAGTGAGAATGCCCGCATTAACGGTTGGGTTTATGTTGATATTGACGGCGTGGATTTAGGGCAGTACGTTGAAAATGCTAAAGTACATGTTTCCGAAAAAGTGGAGTTGCCAGCTGGCGTTTCAATGACTTGGGCAGGACAATATGAATATATGTTAAGAGCACAGCAAAAGTTAATGTATGTTGCGCCAATGACCCTTGCCATTATCTTACTGTTACTTTATTTGAATTTTAAGTCTTGGTTTGAGGTCAGCGTAATAATGTTAACTATTCCATTTTCCCTCACTGGTGGCGTTTGGTTTATGTACTTTAATAATTATGAGTTCTCCGTCGCATCGGCGGTGGGTTTTATAGCCTTGGCCGGGGTTGCAGTTGAGATTGGCGTTATTATGTTGATGTATTTAAATAAAAATATGAACCAGAGTAATAAACTAACGAATAGCCAAATTAAGTGGAATATTATTCAAAGTGCTTCGGCGAGACTCAGACCCGTCATAATGACTGCAACTGCAATTATACTGGGGTTATTGCCAATTTATTTAAGTGAAGGAACTGGTTCTGAAATTATGACCCGAATAGCAGCGCCAATGATTGGTGGGATGACATCTACCGTAATTCTGACATTATTGGTTTTACCTTGTATTTATATGATTAAATTTTCTTCGTCTGTAGAAGGAGAGAAGTATGACAAATAGACAGACTCTATAAGGTTTTGTTTCTCTAACGGAAAAAATTACAATGCTTTTGGCTGGGGGCTATATGTTGTTTCTAATGCAAAAACGAAACATTTTTGCAAAAAATAGCATAGACAGTTAAAGTCCCTGCCAAATAAAAAGTATAAACGCGTTATCAGGAGCGAGACATGCCTAAGGCAAGTGATGTAAAAAAGAATGCTGCAATTGAACACAATGGCCGAGTAGTATTAATAAAAGATATTGAACGTTCAGTACCACAAGGTCGAGCAGGCGGCAGTCTATATAGAATGCGTATGTACGATGTAGTAACTGGTGCCAAAATTGATGAAACGTTTAAAGATTCAGACATGTTAAACACAGCTGACTTTTCGCGTCGTAATGTTATGTTTTCGTACACAGATGGTGATGAATATGTCTTTATGGATAATGAAGACTATACGCCTTATCACTTAAACAAAGAGACCATTGAAGAGCAATTACAGTTTATCAATGAAGAGACTCAAGGCCTACAAGTACTGATCATTGCTGACGTTGCAGCGACGGTTGAAGTACCGATGACTGTAGAGCTAGAAATAACCGAAACAGCGCCAGCTCTTAAAGGTGGTTCAGCTACAGCGCGTACTAAACCAGCTACGTTAACTACAGGTGTTGTAGTGCAAGTTCCAGAGCATATCTCAACGGGTGATCGCATTAAGATTAATACTGAAGAGCTAAAGTTTGTAAGCCGGGCATAATGCTTACAGGCTTGTTTAACAACAAACCTTACTTGCACGGTTAGCACAAAGCGTTAACTAAAAGCATTAAAGTCAAAAACAGCCTGTTTGATATAGAGAATATTTAGCGTTGCTAATTACTCTTTATTGGACGGGCTTTTTTCTCTTCAATTTACAATTTTTGTAATTTGCATTGTCCAAAATTTCAATTCTAGTCTAGTGTAAATATTGATAGAACAAAGATGTTGTGTTGATAAAGTATGGAGTTGGAATGTCACTTGAATCTTCTGAACTAATTAATTTATATAGCGAAACCGTATTTTGTTTTACTGGAGAAGCGAGCGAAATACCAAACCCTTGTGCCATCATTACAGCCTATAATCCAAAAAGTAAGTTGTTCAGTGATAAACATAACAAAACCGCTAATGATGCGTTAGAACAAGACATATCAGAGGTTTATTATTTACCCGTAGACGGAGCATCAATAGATAAAACCCATCAAGAGCCTAGTTTTATGGTGCAAATTTCAAAACCAGCTGCAGTAGGATTAGCTGAAAAATATAATCAAAATGCAATTTATTGGCTAGAAGGAGATGATTTACATATTGTTCCGGTTTTAATGGAAGGCGATGAAATCTCTATCGGTTCATTTCAGCGTCGAGTTCAGTCTAATGATTACTGACAAATTGGGTCAATCATTATCTAGTTACTAATTAAAAAGAAAGCTAATTAAAAGTAATATAATAGAAAAGTAAGTTAATTATTCAGTTTTGGCACTTGATGCGCCTTTCAAAATAAATTTAACCATCAAAACGGTTTCTTCAGTGGTTTTCTTTAAATCTGATTCAGGGGAGTTTAACGCAATACCACCCATGGCGAATACTAATTGAGTGACGGCTTTAGCAACAACTAGAGTTTCATCCGTTTGATAACGCTTCGATATTGCATTAGCTTTTTCTAAATCCGTTTGTAACTCATGAGCAAAAAAGTCTAATTGCTTTTTTATAGCATCTTGAAAATCACCAGACCCAACGGTGCCCTCACGTAACAAAATAGGTAAGGTTGAACCAGGTTTTGACATTTCATTAAAAAAACATTCAACAGACACTCGAACTACAGAACGTTCATTAATGATAAGCGTTCTGGCATCACGAATGATTGTTCTTAAGTGTTTACCGGCTAATTCTATAATTGCGATGTTTAACGCTTCAACATCTTTAAAGTGACGATAGAAGCTATTTGGAGCAATACCCGCTTCTCTTGTTACTTCACGCAAACTTAAAGAAGAAATACTACGATGCGGACCCACTAAATTGAGGGCTGCACTAATTATTTCTTGGCTATTTATTGAGGCTTTTCTTCCAACTGTTTTCACATTCAAACTATCTTAATTGGATAATATTAGTATTTTTCCACACTAGCGCCAAAGATACTAGTCGCGGCCTCAAACTTATTAAAAGACATTCATAAATACATATTTATATACACATTGGTATACACTTGTATATTAATGTGTATAATCTGAGCTTCAATTTAAGAATACTGTGTATTTAAGGTGTATTTTGTGAAACAAACAGTAACTAAAATGTTTAAAAGCGTGTGCTTGCCACAAGCCCTCGATTTTTGGTTTAAACAGTTGAATATCAATTATCAAACCAATACTCCAACGGTTAAAGTCGTAGGTAAAACCATTCTTAATGATGTTGTAAAACTAGTTTTGAAACCAAGCAAAGCGTTTGGAGAGTTTGTAGCTGGGCAGCATATAAGGCTAAAAGTTGAAATAGACGGTATTGGCGAGGAACGTTGCTATTCAATTGCAAACCTACCTAATAGCAAAGGTTTAGTAGAGTTATTTATTAAAACACAGGGTAAAGTTAGTAATGCTATCAAGCAAACTCTTAAAGTAGGTACCGTTTTAGATGTTTCTAGACCCTTTGGTCAAAACCATAAAGAAAAATTTGATGCTTATATTGCCGGTGGTATTGGTATTACCGCAATGTGGCCTCTGTTCAAGGCTAGAAATAGTGATACTGCTACGTTACTTTACCTAACAAGAAATGGCGAAGAAGAATCATCAGCACCATTATTAAATGAAATATTAACATCTAAGTTTTATAAAAATGGTCAAGTTAAGATCCACGATGGACGAACATTCTTATCTACGCTTAACAATGTAAAACAGTTTTTTACAGATAAAAACAATGCAATTTCATGTGGTTCGGATCGCTTTAACAAAGCCATGTCTGCACATATTAGTGACTTAGAAACTAATGTTGATTTGACCTTAGAAAGCTTTAAAACAACGAAAACCGCATTAGTAAGCACTGAAATTAAAACGGATATCAACGTAAAGCTAATTAACTCTGATCAAGTCATTGTTGTGGATAATAAAACAACATTGTTAGACAGTTTGTTAAATGCCGGAATTAAAGCTAAACACGGCTGTAAACAAGGTATTTGCCATGAATGTACGTGTCGCGTTTCGGCGGCATCATTGTTAAACGACGTAAATAAAACGATTCAACTTTGTACTACGTTCCCAAGCCAGGATTTGGAGCTAGAGCTATGAATTTTGAATTATTAGAAAAAGAAATTAATCAGGTTAAAGAAGAAACAATGGCGAAAGTAGGAGCAGAAGACGCTCGTTATATTCGTCGTATTGAAAAAGTAGTCAGGTACAGTGGCGCAGCTGGACGAGTTTGCTTAATGCTTTCGTGGTTTCCTCCATTTTGGATTATCGGTACGGTATTATTGTCGATAAGTAAAATAATGGAGAATATGGAATTAGGTCATAACGTGATCCACGGCCAATACAACTTTATGAATGATGAGCGTTTTAATGGCTCTACATATGAGTGGGATATTGCTGGTACATCTGATAACTGGAGAAAGACGCACAACTATAGCCACCACACCTATACTAATGTTAAGGGCATGGACCATGACATTGGTTATTCGATTTTACGAATATTCAAGGAACAAAAGTGGAATCCGGTGTATTTATTTCAACCTATTTACGCTGTTATTTTTGCTGTTCTTTTCCAATGGGGCGTTGCATTACAAAACCTTAGATTAGGACGATTGTTCATTAAAAAGGTACCTCTAAAAGAGTTTATTAATGAAGATAAACAAGCTTATACAAAAATGGGTAAGCAATTGTTTAAAGATTATATCTTCTTCCCAATTATAGCTGGACCTATGTTTATTCCTGTAATTCTTGGTAATTTCACAGCTAATATTGTACGAAGCTTGTGGACTTATTTAATTATTTTTTGTGGCCACTTCACTAAAGATGTACATATTTTTGATAGGTCAGTTATAAAGAATGAATCAAAAGGGCATTGGTATTATCGCCAAATCATGGGCTCGTCGAATATTAAGGGCGGTAAAGTATTTCATATATTAAGTGGAAACTTGAGTCATCAAATAGAGCACCATTTATTCCCAACGATGCCATCTTATCGATATGGCGAAGTTGCCCCTAAAATAAAAGAAATTTGTAAACGACACGGAATTCAATATAACAACGGTAATATCTTTAAACAGTTTGGCCAGGTTGTTGGTCGGATTGTCAGATATAGTCTTCCGTAAGATAGTTAAATATACCTAAGAGAAAGCCACAGTTTGTGGCTTTTTATTTTTAACACCAAGTTTTAACACTAAATTTCAATACTATATTTTTGGACACCTTATCGCCTATAAATGGATAAATTCCTATTCATTTCCTATAGTTTAGTCTCAATGGTTTTGTGAGGCTCAACGCTTGAAAAAAATCCGAATACACTTCCAACGCTATGTACTATTTACTATTTTCTCGTTTGTAGCTTCGCTTAATAGTGCTTACGCAAAAGAAATATCACTTGCTTATAGCTTGGAAAACTATGACTTCACATTAATTTTTGATGAGTTTACTGCCCAAACGGGTATTAAAATCAAAGTTGCGTCATTTAAAAACAATGACCTTAAATCTGAACTCATCCAACGAGCAAATATTAAAGCGTTACCCGACGCCGTTATTGTGCCATCGGACTTTACTGGTTTAGGCTCTATCAATGTCAGCACTATTTCTAAGGATTTAATGAACGCAGACATTCGCAAGGCTGCTATTAACTCAACACTTGTTGACAATAAAAGTAGAGGTATTCCCATTGTTTACGGCAACCATTTATTGTTGTATTACAATAAAAATATCATTGCTAATGCGGGCGTCACTTGGGCGGAAATACTACAGCAAGGTGGAAGTATTAATGAAGACCAAAACCTAATAGCGTGGAGTTATTTGGAGATGTATTGGTTCATACCATTTCTGGGTACCTTCGGCGAGTTTCCTTTTGTTGATAATCAGGTTTTGTTGAATACGAAAGGTATGGTTCAAGCGTTAAAATGGTACAAAAACCTGAGCATTAGTAACATTGTTGACCTTGAGTGTGATTATAACTGTTCTCAGAGTCAGTTTATGGCAGGTACCTTAGCTTATACAGTCAATGGTTCTTGGGCTTATGGTCAATACAAGAAAAGCCTTGGCGACTCTCTTGGGTTAGCTCTATTACCTAGGCTAGGTGATAAAGAAATGAAACCGTATTTTTCATCACATGTTCTAGCATTTCCTGGTAACGGATTATATGGCCCTAAACAAAAAGAGCTAAGATTGTTAGCCACGTTTTTTCAATCCGAAAAAGTGCAAGAAATGATATGGGAAACGCTCAATAGTATTCCTACCAATAGTAAAACCTTGGCCAAAATCATGTTGAAGGGCAATGCCGATTTTGATGTGTTAATGACCCAGCTAGAACAATCTGAGCCCATGCCGAATGAAAAAAATATGGCGATAGTTTGGGAGGCAATGCTAAAAGGAACTAACCGTTACTTAGCGGACGTATTAGATGCAGAAGCCGCGGCTCGTTATATGCAGTATGTAGCGGAAAAGTCTATTGGGAATGGTTCTATTAGGAATGATAATGACTGATAAAATCAAAAGCCAAAATAAAAAAAGCGTGCTTAAAGAAATTCAATTTAAGCTTTCATTCGCTATTTTAATTTTGATTTCGGTATGTGTACTTATTTTTGGTTTAGAGTCTTATAAACAAAGTATTTCTTTAGCCAAAGAAGACGTAAAACGCCATAGTAGTTCTGTTGCTTTAGACTTGCAAAATGAACTCGCTAAACAAATATATGGCTTAAGCTCTTTAGCCGATAACAAGGTTTTAGCTGAGCTGCCGACTAACCTTTTATATACGCAATATGCCTTTAGAGAATTAAAACGAATCGTAAATGTGAACCCTCTAGTTGATGCCGCATTTATTAGTGACGGCTCAGAGTTTGTAGTTGAAGGCTTTCCGTTAGAGGCGTTGAAGTTTGATAGAAGTACACTGTTACCTTATACAAAATCACTAATGCAAAGGAACAACGCTGACTTTCAATTAGAGCTATTTTACACGCCAGAAATTCTAAATGTGGAGAGTGCTATCACTAAGGGCAGTTTGTTTCTTTCGATTGCGCTTAGAAAGTCAAATGAGTCATTGATAGACCCGTACCAAACAACCGCTATCTTATATTTACTTCTTAATCCTACTTACCTATTAATTAACGATAAAAATACAAACTACAGCAACACTAAGGTTGTCGTAAATGGTGTTAACTGGTTTACAAAAAGCAACACTCACTTTGACAGTGACCTAACTTATACCTATCCAACATTCACTACTGAAAAAGACGGAGTGAACCTTGATATTCAGGTGGTCCATGACAAAAATTACTATACAACGTCCGTATTCAACTCCATAGCATCGTCACTTTTCATTATTATCTTAACCTTTGTTTTATTGATCTTTTATATGATTAAGTTTTCAAAAAGACTAAAAAAGCCATTAAAAAACTTAGAAAAGGTGGCGAACTCTATTCAGAGCGGTCGATATATTGTTTGCGATATTGAGTCGGAGTTTTTAGAGTTTGATAGTGTCTTTAAAGCAATGGACCATATGTCGACAACCGTAAATCAGCAGTTTTTGGATTTACAAAAGCAAAAATTAAAAGCAGAAGTTTCAGAACAAGCTAAAGGAAACTTCTTAGCAAACATGAGTCATGAAATACGAACCCCAATGAATGGAATATTAGGTACGCTACAAATTTTACAACGACAGTCTTTACCTTACGAATCTGAAGAATTAGTTGAAAAAGGCATACTGTCTTCAAAAATGCTACTGACTATAGTTAACGATATATTGGATTTTTCAAAGATTGAAGCGGGTCGATTAGCAATAGAAGTTATACCAATTAATGTTAGTAAGCTTGTGGAATCAACAATCGCCGAGTTACAACCAGAAGCTGAATCTAAAGGTATATCTATAGAGTTAACGTTGGACAGTAGCTATCGAGAAGGGTGGCTTGGTGATCCTGTTAGGATTAAACAAATAGCGTTAAACCTGCTCTCAAATGCAATTAAATTTACCGATAAAGGCGGTGTTTTTATAGATTTAAAAGTTGAGGATGAGCAACTGTTTTTAAAATGCCGAGATACAGGTATTGGTATGTCTAAAACAATCATAGGCGGTTTATTTTCTCGATTTGAACAAGCTGACAAAAGTACAACGAGAAAGTACGGAGGTACAGGTTTGGGAATGGCTATTACAAGCCAGCTGGTTTCGCTGATGGGCGGACAAATTACTGTGGACAGTGAATTGACTAAAGGCACGACATTTAAACTACTGTTACCTTTGAAGCAAACTGACATTGAAAAGCTAACGGTTGAACGGAAAACTAAAATTGGAACTCCTAGGTTAAAAGGGAAGACTATTTTGTTAGCAGAAGATAATAAAATTAATCAAACAGTGTTCTTAGCGATGATGAAGCCTACACTTGCCAATATCGTTGTTGCTTTTGATGGTAAGGAAGCTGTGGAGAAGTTTAATGAGGTTCAACCTGACATTGTATTTATGGACATTCAAATGCCAATTATGGATGGCATTGAAGCGTGTATAGAGATAAAGAAAATAGACAACCGCGTGCCGATTGTCGCGTTAACTGCCAATGTGATGACTGAGGACGTTGCAAAATATATGGCTACAGGCTTTGTTGCTCATATTGGTAAACCGGTAGAGATCAATAAACTCTACCGGGAGTTGGATCACTATTTAATTGAAACACTCAATTAAATAGTGGGGTGAGAAGGTGTAACGTCACTCGAGCTTACAAATAGCTTGTTCACCATTACGTAGATAAGGACAAAGTAGAGACTTTGGATAACCAATGCATAATCCCTAAGTTCAGCCCCAGCTAAAAGCAATGCTATAACTAAATAGTAAATAGCTATGATCCAAATAGTGACGTTAATCTTAATTGCTCTGGCTTGGAAAATTCTCTTTTTATCTTCGCCATTCACCTGTGACAAATTTTTGCCTTTAATGATAAGTGAAATAACCACCAGGTTAACTGTATCGAGAAAAATCACTCCAAGATAGTTTACATAACCTGCAAATCCATCAAATGGCTGTTGTTGAAAGTATTGATTTACTGAAACAAATAATATGTGACCTAAAACAAGAAGGGCAATGGAAAACTTAGGGATAAACTCTTGCCAACGTCTAATTACTAATGACGCAGTACGCTTTTTTGAAGCGTGATCTTTGAGAAGCTTAAAGTAACGCTTATTTACAAAGATTAAGAAAAATAACGGCAATAGAGACATCACGAATAACACCATAATACCGGATTGATTATCCCAATTAAAAAGCTCTTGTTTATTGGTAAATGACGAATAAAGAAAATAAAAACTCGCAACAGCAATGCTAATGGACATCAATAAATAAAATCGCAATGCGTAGTCAATAACTTTAGAAGAGGAGGTGTAAAGTGCTGGATGGTCTTCTTCAGTATAGAAGGATAAATATTTGGTAAATTGGCTCTTTATTTTTAATGGAACAAATACTGTCGTCACGGAAATTTGCAGTGCAACGGCAATGTAAAACCATATTACAGCTGGGTCGGATAGGTTCATCATTATTTCCCTTTTATCTGTTGAGACATTACTTTATTAAAAGCGATACGAATTTCAGAATCAGTCGCTCCACTGGTTTTAAGTGTTGTTAGTAAAGATGTTAACTGCTCATCAAGCCAAACCTCTAAGTCAAACTGACTATTAGAATAAGCATTAGGGTGGACAAACGTTCCCCTGTACCCTTTTTTTTCGATAACATTATCTCGCTCTAGCAAGTCGTAAGCTTTCGCTACCGTCTTGGCATTAATATCTAGGTCGTTCGCTAATTGCCTAATTGAAGGCAACGCATCTCCTGGACCTATGCTTTTATCTAAAATTGCTTTTTTAATTTGGGCAACTAATTGACTAAACATAGGTTCTCGGCTGTCCATATCAATTGTAATCATGTAAACACCTTGAGTTATATGTACCACTACTACAAGTGGTACATAAGTGGTAGGCAAAGATTACTACCTGTTTATTTAATGATCAAGCTTCGCTAGAGAGTTTTTATCTAGTTTATTTAGTGATGTTCGCTAAATGATTGAAAAGGTGTATCATTTTATTTTTTATTTAAATAGCTAAACGTTTAATGGCATTAGTGTTTTCGCGATGGATTAGCTGCACATGTTTGTAACGAGTGTGATTTGAGGGCGCTATTAGGGGATTAGTGGTCGCAAGTTCATATTGACTAAACTTGCGACTACTCGTTTAAAAAGGAGCTGGGAATTGCTGAAAGATTGAATCAATTTTCACTAATGCTTCGTCAGGAAGTTCTACGTTAAAAGCGTCAATATTTTCATCTAATTGTTGCAACGTTGTTGCGCCAATAATTGTGGAGGTAACACCGTCTATTTGTTTACACCAAGCAAGTGCCAGTTGACTAGGTGTTAAATTAAACTGCTGAGCAATTAATTTATATTCGGCAATAGCAAGTTGACTGTTCGGGGTGTCCCTAAAAAGGCCATTACGTTGTGTTAACGTCCATCGACTTCCCTCAGGCCTCATATTATTTAAATACTTGCCGGATAATGCTCCGCCAGCAAGAGGCGACCAAGGTAAATAAGCAATATCCTCATGAATACAGTTTTCAATTAAATAGGGCCAATCTTTGGCATGTAACAAACTAAACTCATTTTGAATGGACACCATTTTAGGTAGAGCGTACTTTTCACTTAGTTTTATATACTGGTTGATTCCCCAAGTAGTATCGTCAGATAGCCCGCAGTGTATTATTTTACCGGCTTTAACACAGTCATTGAGTGCTTGTAATATGGTTAGCATATTACTAACTTGTTTATCTTTATCAACGTCAGAAAACTTAACGGCATTAGGGCGGTGTTTAGAAAAGTGCGGTGACGTTCTATTTGGCCAATGAAGTTGGTATAAGTCGATGTAATCTGTTTGCAATCTCTTCAGTGAAGCATCTACCGACTTAATAATAGCGTCACCATCAATATCTGCAGATTCGCGGATCCAAGGTAAACCATTTCCCGCTATTTTTGTTGCTAATACAATGTCATTGCGCTTCTTTTTATTGGCACTTAAGTAGTTGCCGATGATTTGCTCTGTATCACCGTACTTTTCGCCAGTAGGCGGCACAGGGTATAACTCTGCCGTATCAATGAAGTTAACGCCTCTAGATATGGCTTGTTCAATTTGTTGATTTGCATCGGACTGGTTGTTTTGAACTCCCCATGTCATTGAGCCTAAACAAACTTCAGACACTTTTATGTCGCTGCTACCCAATTTATTATATTTCATTGTTGATCCTGACTATAAAAATGTTGCTATGCTTTCTAGTGGCTTTTTAACGGTAGCATGATGCGGAATCGTAGCGTCTTCAGCTGGATAACCAACAACAAGTAGCATAAATGGCCTCTCATTGTCTGGACGCTGACATATTTTAGTGAGGAATTGCATTGGTTTTGGGGTATGAGTGAGAGTTGCTAGACCACTATGGTGCAAGGCATTAATTAAGAAACCTGTCGCGAGACCAACGGATTCATGCACATAGTAATTTGTGTTCTGATCACCGGGATTAATACCGCCTTTTTTTTGCGAAAAGACAGCGATTAACCAAGGGGCATGTTCTAAAAATGGCTTGTTAGCATCAGTACCTAAAGGTTTTAATGCTTCTAACCATTCGTCACCAGCTCTGCCTTCATAAAAGCCTTGTTCATGTATTTCTGCTTGTTCTCTTACTTGCCTTTTAATGTCAGCGTTATTAAGTGCAACAAAGTGCCAAGGCTGATGGTTTGCGCCACTTGGTGCGGTACCTGCCGCTTTAATACAGTTCTCTATGATTTCTTTTGGTACCGCTTTATCACTGAACTTTCTAATACTATGACGTCGTTTTATCTCTTCTAAATACTCTTCTGATCTTGCCAGCATTTGTTGTTCTGTAAAGGTAATAAAGTCAGTGAGTGGGTAATGCGCTTCTTCGCTCATAAGGGCTCCAAGCCAATAAAATATAAGCTTATTTAACTTTTATTTAGAGGCTTGTGCAAGCTTTTAATTAGCCCTGTAATTACTTAAGGAGCTACAATTTTTAGTCGGATGTCATGAGCAATATCTACAAAACCATCAGTCGCGATTACAGAGAGCATAACCGTAGAGCCACCGGTGCCTGCTGCCGTTGCAATATGTATCCTGTTATTGGAAACAAATTGTTCAATTTGTGTAACGGAAACGCCAACCCCTATTTGTGTATTAACTGTAATGCCATCCACTACAGTTGTACTTACCGGATTTGCACCTGATACGTTGCCAATGTTGATTTCCTTGATTGAAGCAACATCACCATCTGTCGGTGTGTCTTCATCGGTTATTTGTATATCAAATTGGTCGGTATAGTCCTCTAGCACTTGAGCTGAGTCTACTGAGTCGCCAAATATGGGGGCATTGTTTTGTAATAAAGCGGTGACAAGTAAGGTTTCTTCGGCATATGTCTGGCCATCAAATACGCGAAGCTTTAAAGGTTGATTGACCATGCTGATGCCTTTGTATGCTGCTTTTAATTGCAGAGAGTTTACATCGAGTCCTGCAATTTCAAGAGTATTTGGAATAGCGTTTCCATTATTAGCTAGCAACTCTACCGTGAAGTCTGCAGCATCATTATCTACATCACTAATATTCAGATTAATCCGAGTTATGTAATCGTTCGTCAGTTCAATGCTGTTAGAAACCAGGCCTAAGGTAGGAGGATCATTTACAGGCATGACATTAAACTGAATCGTTTCGCTCACGCTCAGATTACTTGTGCTATCGTCGGTGGCAATGACTTCAATTGCATAGTTGGTAATAGAAGTGACATTATCTGGCACCACAATTTGCAAATAATTATCATAAACGGTGACATTTAGGCTTAAAAAGTTTGATGTTCCACCATCTTGAACGCTTACAATTACGTTATCGCCATTCTGATCGTCAGTTATAAAATTAATGATGAGAGTTTCTTCCTCGTCAACCTCGGGAATGAAGGCATTAATGGTTAGTTCAGGAGGAGAGGGCGCAACAGGAACAATTACGGTAATGGTTTCTGATACCGTTATGAAGCCATCTGACGCTGTGGTAACTAAGGTCATCGTTTGTTGGAAAGTTGCACTAGCATCCAGAGTCAGAATTAATATACCTGTGTTTTGGTCGTAACTTTCCGTTA
The DNA here is from genome assembly GCF_039523615.1 of Psychrosphaera haliotis. Lineage (NCBI taxonomy): Bacteria > Pseudomonadati > Pseudomonadota > Gammaproteobacteria > Alteromonadales > Pseudoalteromonadaceae > Psychrosphaera > Psychrosphaera haliotis. The sequence continues at coordinate 235,253 of NZ_BAAAFQ010000005.1, forward strand.
ATAAACTATTGTTTGTATAGCGAGTGATTTCCAACTCTGTTCCGTCGGGGTCAAAATAATTAACCAACAGTGATTCTGACTGGCCAGGTGCAATTTCAATTGTAGATTGACTTAGGGTGATTTGTGGAGCTGAGTTATCTATCCTAATGATCAATGGCAGCTCTAATTCCGAAACCGCACCAAACTCATCTACTGCACGAATGATGAAACTGTCAGTAAACTGTTCGTCTAGATCAAAGGCTTCTATTGTTAATAAACCTCCGGAATACTCTGCTGTCATTTTGCTAGAGTCATAAATAAATTGAGGCTCTAAACTACCTTCATCAACATCTTCAACCGACACTGCAACTTGCACTTGGCCGGTTTCAACAATATCTAGTGCTGTTGCATCTGCGGTAATGGCCGGCGGCGTATTTTTGTAGATAGTAAGTGAAACGGTTTCAACTCTTTCACTGCCAAATACGTCAGTAACAACAATATCAAACTCAGTATTTAAATCATCTTGTTGGGCAAGTAGGGCTGCAGTAATAGTGACTTGGTCGCCACTAATCTCTGATGTTAAAATGCTCTCATCCACCACAACAGCGATTGAGTATGGGTGGTCTTCAAAGTCTTCAATGACCACATCAAAAGACATTGTTTTACTTTCTAGCAATGGCGACAATAATGGTACTTCAATTAGAGGCGCCAAGTTTGGGTTGCCACCTAAAAAGCTGGTGAAATTATCTTTTATATATAAATGAAAAGTTAATTTAGATTCATAACCTGCATCATTGGCCGAAATTGTAACTTGTTCATACTGCAGTTCTGATACGTCATCTGAAAATACTGAAAAATAAGGTGGATTATTGGTGATAGTGAAGTCGTCAGTGGTGCTTGAGAATGTTAAGTCAACAAACTCCTTGTTGTTATCTGTTAAAACATAGGCAAATTGCGCAATTTTATCCGACTCTAATCCCGTCAGCTTTTTAATTAAGCTCAATGTTACATTTTCTTCAATTGACAGCACGGGGGCATCATTTTCATCAGCAGGCGTGTTACTTTGAGTCAACAGAATATCAATTTGATCAGTCAAATGGCCGTCACTCACTTCAAGAGTAACGGTTTCTGAATCACTCTCAAGGTTTTGATTCAGCGAGACAGTAAGTTCATACCCATACAGAGCTTTATTTACATGAGTAGTTACTGCCGAAGGAGCCGATATCACTCGATAAGAAATTCTATCGGAGTCAGGGTCGTAAATATCGAAGTTGATTGTACTTGACTGGTAAAGGTTTAATTCTATAACTGGTTCAATGAGCGCGATTACAGGTGGCTCTAACGTTTCTAAGTCTCTATTCTTATTATAATAAATGATCTGAATTGGCTGCTCATTAACAACTCCATCGATTTCACTTACCGCTAATAGCTCTCCATATGTATCTTCCTCTGCTGGATCGGCAGATATGAGGTATTGGCTATTATCTTGTGAGAGTTGGCCATTTAAATTTGCGGCGTTTAAATAGAAGTTCTCTAAGACGTCACCATTTAACTCGTAGTTTCTGTTGATATTAATAGTTACTACTTCATCTTCAAAAAGGGTGATGTAATCCGTCGGCCAAGTTATTTTGTAGTCAGTTGTGTCCTCTTCGCCATCATCTTCGTTGCTGCCGTCATTATCGTCTTCAGAAGAGTCAGTAGCGGTAATTTGATATGAAACTGCAATGGATTCCGAAATACTATTGCTTGAAAAAACGATTTCAAATTGCCCAGAGCCGACTTCATCACTGGCAGAAAATAGAATAGTTTGGGCGTCTTCATCAATCGTAACTTCACCTAAATCTGGCTGAGTGTTGATAGAGGCAACAACTGCAATACCATCCGAATTCGTTACAACATAAGTAAGTTCAATTTCTTGTCCAGCAGCAAGTGATATTGATGCAGGACTCACTTGCACGGCAAAGGTGTCGTTAGATATCTCGCCATCAGTTGACGTGCTATCACTTGAACCGCAACCGCTAATAATAAGCAGTAAAAAGATGCAAATTATTGAATAAACTAGACTGTACTTATTTCGAACCGAATACAACATGTTAACTACGCCCTCAATTAAAAGAGCATAATAAATGCTCCTTATAGGTTATCGGTCATATTTCTAATTTTATTATAGTAATTTAATCGAAAAGCAGACAATAATTCCTGAATGTCAGAGTCATCGACACTGTTCGCTTTTAATGCGAGTTCTGAAAGCTCTAAACTGGCTTCGACATTTTCTGACACTACATCATTAGCACCATGTTGTAGTAGCTCTAAACAGTTATCACTGTTGTGGGCTCGCGCTATGATATTTAGGTCTGGAAAACGATGTCTTAAAGACTCAACCAACTCTAAAGCCGCATGGGTATCGTTTAAGGTAACTATAGCCAATTTAGCGTGATGTATGCCGGCGGAGTTGAGTAAATGAGATTGCGTGACATCACCATAAAACACTGGGTAATTGTCTTGATATTTTTTTACTATTTCACTAGAGCGGTCAAACGCGACATAACTGACGCCAGCCGTTTCAAGGATTGCTCCTATACTGCGACCAACGCGGCCAAAGCCAGCTAACACTACTGCGCATTCTGGAATCTCAGCTTCTGAAGGGCTTAGCTCTTGTTGTTGGTTATTAAATTTATTGGCAATAATAGCCAGTAGTGGTGTAATTAACATGCTGACTAAAACCACCAGCATAGCAATATTAAACTGATAAGCAGTCAACAAGTCAGCCGCAAATGCTAATGAAAATAAGACCAGTGCAAATTCACCACTTTGACCGAGTAGAAAACCAACGGCCGCTGATTTTTGCCAACTATGTCCAAATGACTTTGCTAATAGTGTAAGAACCGATGTTTTAATTGCCACGGTTAAAAGCATCAATGAAATAACAAGCACCGGAGACTCTAGTAAAACCGGTATATTTAAAGACATCCCCATAGAAATGAAAAATGCACCTAACAATAAACCTCGAAAGGGTTGTACTTCAGCTTTAATTTGATGACGATAAGCAGAATCAGAAATAAGCAGACCCGCTAAAAATGCGCCCATTGCCATTGAAAGCCCAGCAATCTCAGTTAAATAAGCGGTACCTAACACTATAAGTACGGCCGTAGCAGTAAATACTTCGGCATTAGCTGACTTAGCAACTCGATATAAAAGAGGGTTTAACAGGTACTTGCCCACCATGATGACGGCAACAATAATACCAACGGACTGAAGCACTGCATAGCCTATGCTGTGGCTTACACCAGTAGATTCAGACAATAATGGGATTAGAGCTAGTAGCGGAACCACTGCTAGATCTTGCATTAGTAATACTGCTACGGAAGAGCGACCAAATTCAGTGTTGAGTGACTTTTGTTGAGTCAGTATTTGTAGCACAAAAGCTGTAGAAGATAGCGATAGAGCACAGCCAATTATTATCGCCGCTGGCCAATCTAAACCTAGTAAGAAGCGGCTTATTAGAATGATAATTAAGCTTGTTAGTAACACTTGCAGTGAGCCCAAGCCAAATACAAGACGCTTAATTTTCCATAAAAACGAGGGTTTCATTTCCATGCCAATAACAAATAGCAACAAAACCACACCAAATTCTGAAATGTGGGCAATATGTGCAACGTCTGATATTAAACCTAAAACGGAAGGACCAATTAGTATACCGGCCAATAAAAAGCCAGGTACGGCACCAAGGCCTATGGCCTGACATAGCGGCACCATAAATACGGCCGCGAGGAGAAGGTAAATCATTTCTAAAATTAAAGGGTTATGCACTTAAACAGCTCCATTAAAGCATTTGTTTAAGTGTAACCCTTAACTATTCATCAGACAAAAATATAGATAAAAAATTTCTGATCTATATCAATGCAAATACAAACTTAACGTTTAACTTATAAACTTTAGCTTACAGCCTAACCGTTACTGTTAGTATTTCGATTTGCAGGCTTTCGAGCCGGCTTGTTGCCAGGACGACTATTAGGCTTACCGCTTGGTTTAGCACCAGAACGTGAACCAGGCTTACCATTTGGCTTTGCGCCTGAACGGTTATGTGAGTTACCTTTTGCACCGCTGTTTCTGTTGTCGTTATTACCTGAGCTGTTGCTTCGACGTTGCGGCTTTTTATCTTGCGCATCATCGTCGCGTAATGACTTGTTCTTTTTCGGCTTTTTCTTTTTAGGAGCTCGAATCTCTTTGGCCGGCGGTAAGGTCATTTGAGGAACAAAGTCTTCATCGATAGAGCGTTCAATGTGCTTTTGGATAAGTTGTTCAATGTCCGTTAAGCTCTTGAACTCATCAGCAGAAACCAATGAAACCGCTTTACCTTCAGCGCCTGCACGACCTGTACGACCAATACGGTGTACATAGTCTTCTGCAACTTGTGGTAGGTCGTAGTTTACAACCTGTGGTAATTGCTCAATGTCTAAGCCACGTGCAGCAATATCAGTTGCCACTAAAACTCGGATAGATTTGTCTTTAAAATTTGCTAGCGCTTTAGTACGTGCTGCTTGGCTCTTATTGCCGTGAATAGCCGCAGCAGTAATACCTTTAGAGTCAAGGTTTTTAGCAAGTCTATTAGCACCATGTTTAGTGCGAGAGAAAACCAGAACTTGTTGCCAGTCATTCTTTTTAATTAACTTAATCAATAGTCGTGCTTTAAAGCTTTGATCTACGCTATACAGAGTTTGTTCAACACTTGTTGTTGTTGAATTAGCAGGAGAAACAGAGATATGAACTGGGTTGTTCATTAGCCCTTGTGCTAAGTCTTTAATGTCATCAGAAAACGTTGCTGAGAACATTAGGTTTTGACGTTTAATTGGTAATAATCGCAAGATCTTTTTGATGTCGTGAATAAAGCCCATATCTAACATACGGTCAGCTTCATCTAGTACAAGCACTTCTAATTGATCAAACTTAACCGCGTTTTGGCTGTATAAGTCCATTAGGCGTCCTGGTGTTGCGATAAGAATATCGACACCTTTACGCAGCGCAATCATTTGAGGATTGATTTTTACGCCACCAAAAACAACGGCAGAGCGAAGCGGTAGGTTCTTACCATAGGTTTCTACACTAGCGGCTACTTGGGCAGCGAGTTCACGCGTTGGTGTTAGAACAAGCGCACGAACTTGATTTGATTTTGCGCGTGGACCTTTGGATAATCGCTCTAATAAAGGGAGTGTAAAGCCTGCTGTCTTGCCGGTACCCGTTTGTGCAGCGGCCATTACATCTTGGCCTTCTAAAACTGCAGGAATTGCTTGGGCTTGAATAGGAGAAGGGCTAGTATAGCCCTGATCATTGATCGCACTCAACAATGCGTCGGAAAGACCTAGGTCGGTAAATTGCATTAACACTCACTTTAAAAAAATTAGGATTTGCTCACGGCAAAAGGCGCTGAAGACTACCTGAAAACCGTGATTTTAGCAATCAAGATGTATAAGAATAAGGCAGTAAAATCATAATGAGTTGGTTTGTTTATATATTAAGGTGCGCTGACGACACCCTTTACACAGGAATTACCACCGACTGTGCTAGGCGGGTAGTTCAGCACAATAGTGGAAAAGGGGCTAAATATACGCGTAATCGAACCCCTGTAACGCTTATTTATAATGAGACGTCAGACTCTCGAAGCAGTGCTTCTGTTCGTGAATATCAAATTAAGCGTCTAACTCGTAAACAAAAATTAGCTTTAATTGCAGAACAAAAAAAGACTTAGCTTAATAAGTCTCGCGCTTCTTTATATACATCCACATAAAGGCCATCAATGTTAAAAGACTGATCAGGGAATTTATTTTTTAATAATAACGTTACTTCTTTCCACTCGGCTTTTTCAACATGTTTCACAAGTTCTAATGCACATCCATATTGACCTTCATAGTGTAACAAGCTGTTTGCCATCTTTTCTTGAAGTTGTAATTTCTCTATTACATCTTCAATGGTGCAATCTAGAATAGTATCCAGCACCGAAAGTAATCCCACTAAAAAGCCGGTAGGTGTTGGTTTTCCTCCTACTAATGTAGGTAAGTTTTGTATAAATAATGCGCGTCGAAGACCAAGTTGAACAACTTCATCGGGTTTGTCGCTGCCTAATTTTGTTACAGCAACAACGGAAATAAACTTTCGCATTGTATCTTCACCTAAATATACTACAGCTTTATTAATACTGGATATATTTAGATTTCTGAAAGCAAGGGAAACGTTGGCAAGCTTTATTACACGGGCGGTGAGACTTATATCACGACTCAGTATTTTTGACACCTTGTCAAAGTCCAATAACCCTTGAGTTAAGCAACTCACCAACTCCATTGCTACTGTTTTTGATGGGTCAATATTATTGAATTTCATAACGACAGGTTTTGCAAAATAATAGCCCTGCAGGTAATCAACGCCGCATTCAAACGCAAAGTCTGCTTGCATCTTAGTTTCTATTCGTTCAGCAACTAGCTTTACGTTTGGGAAGGTTGTTCTAATTTGTTTAACCGTAGGTGCAATTAATGCGTTATCTTCTGGTATGTCAAATTTAACATAGCTAACATAAGGTGCTAAATCAGCCCATTTTTCATCAAAATCATAGTCATCAAGAGCAAAAACGTAACCTTGTTGGTGTAGGTCTGCAATAGCTTTTAACGTTTCATGATCTATTAAGCTTCTTTCCACAATTTCCACGATCAAATTTTCACGAGGAATTAAATTAGGTAATTGCTTTAAAACACTTTTGTCACATAGGTTTACAAAGGCTTTACGTTGCTCGGTAACATTGTTAATGCCGTGGAACAACGCGGTTTCATAAAACATTCTGGCGGAGGCTTGTTCATCCGTTAAACCCGGAGGAAAGGCATTCTCTTCAGAGTCTCGGTATAACAACTCATAACCTATTACTTCAGAGGCTTTATCAAGAATAGGTTGTTTGGCCAAAAACTGAATGCTCAAAATGTTACCTTATATTGTGTTTTTATTATTCATTGTATTCTGGCATTAATATTACAATTTGTGAATTCGCAATTCCAAAATAGGTACGTAGCACTAAAGTAGCATTGCAGATATGCTGCTTATCAAGTGAACTCAGTGCATCATTATTATGAAGGAATAAACATGAAATTTAGGAATATAGCTTATCTAGCCATGGCTTGTGTTTGCTTGGCTGTGCCAGCTTTAGCAACTGAGGTGTCTATTGAACACAACCCTGGCGAACTGTCAGCGTCAATAACAGGTCAGTTAAATGCACCAAAAGGTATTGTTGTTTTGTTGCACGGTTGTGGCCAAGATTCTAAGAGCTTTGCTAAGAATAGCGGGTTCTTAGAAGAATCAAAAAAGCGTTCTGTGGCTATTTTGAATATTGAGCAAAATAAAAACAATAACGTACAAGCTTGTTTTAACTGGTTTTCCGAACAGGACAACAAAGCCGGTAGTGGTGAGCTAGCGTCAATTGAACACTTTATTACTAAGACACAAAATAAGTACCCTGAAGTCCCCACTTATTTAGTAGGCCTATCGGCTGGTGGTGCTATGGCGAGTGCCGTATTGTTGCAAAAACCTGATTTATTTGACGGCGCAGCAATAGTTGCGGGCATCCCTTATCCCTGTGCGAATAACCTTATCCAAGCAATTGCATGTATGAAAAGCGGCTCTTCGATGTCGGTATCTGAGCTCGCCAAACCATTTACTAAAAAGTCGAATGAGCAGTGGCCGTCGTTACTAATCTTTACTGGCGATAATGACGTTATTGTGAACGCAAAAAATTCACAACAAATGGCGGAGCAATACGCGGCCATTATCGGCGCAAGCCCAATTGGAGCTCAGAAAAGCACACCGATCCCCGGCATAACTCAAACAACTTGGCGTGCCGGTAAAAACAAAAACGCCATTTCATTGTACTCCTATTCGCAGTTAGGCCACGGCATTCCAGTAACGCTTGAAGAAAGCGAACCGTCATTACCAGCGTTTTACTTACCAACTAAACGAGGTGTTGCATCCATTGTTATGGATACATGGTTCTAGAAAGAGAGGGAATAACGGACTTCGTATACTACTAAGGTACAAATTAAATTTCCTTTTAAGTGCGTTATTGTGATTGAGTCAAATTATAAAAATAAGAATTACAGGGTAACCATATGAAAACTAAAGCAATGAATATTACAGTTATTGCGCTTGCTGTGGCATCGGCATTATCAGCAGCGCCATCTTTTGCAGAAGAGCAAGAAAGCAAAGCTAAGAAAAAAGGTCTCGAAGTTATTCAAGTGACGGCACGTAAAACCGTAGAGAACCTGCAGGAAGTACCGGTTTCAGTTACGTCTGTTAGTGAGCAAGACTTAGTCGAGAGCGGCATCACCGTAATGACTGAAATTCAACAGTTCTCGCCAAATACGACTCTTCAAGCAAGTCGCGGTACTAACTCAACATTAACGGCGTTTATTCGCGGTGTTGGCCAACAAGATCCTCTTTGGGGATATGAGCCAGGAGTTGGTATTTATGTTGATGATGTTTATATCGCTCGTCCTCAGGGCGCGGTTTTAGACTTGATGGATGTTGAACGCATAGAAGTTCTTCGTGGTCCTCAAGGCACGCTTTATGGCAAAAACACCATTGGCGGCGCGGTTAAATATGTTTCTAAGCCAATGAGTGGTGATACTGAGTTTAATATTGAGGGCGCATTTGGCTCTTACAGCCAGACCGACCTAAAAGTGACGGGTCAAATCCCTCTTATCGATGACAAATTATATCTAGGTTTTGGTCATGGTATGTTTAAACGTGATGGGTTTGGTGAATTCCTTAAAATTGCAGATAACCTTGGCGAACAAGATACAGAGAATTACAACAAAGACATATCAGCAACTCGTTTAACGCTAGAGTATCGTCCAACGACGGATTTGTTTGTGCGTTTAGGTTGGGATAAGACAAAAGACACATCAAATGCCAAAGGTGGCTACCGCTTGTTGCCTAGTATTGTTACTGATGCACCAGTGCCAGATAGCGTATTTGATTCTTATTCAAGTTTACCTACTGATAACCTAGTTGAAACCGATGGCATTAGCCTTACGGTAGACTGGAATGTAAATGAAGAATTAGCCCTTAAGTTTATTTCTGCTAAACGCGAGAGTTACTCTTCTACAAATATCGACTTTGATAATACCGCAGTAGATATTTTTGATGTTCCGGCTATTTATGATGATGAAAATACCAGCCATGAGTTGCAAGCGACTTATTCAGGCGATGGTTATTCAGTTGTAGGTGGTTTGTATTTATATGACGCTGAGTCATGTGGTGTGTTTGACGCAGTGTTGGGCCATTTAGGCAGAAGTTTGTTCCCTGGTGTTGCAACCGGTTTTGCACGTGAAGTAGCCGGTTGCAATAACTCCGAAAGTCAAGCCGCGTACGTTCAATCAAGCTTTGATGTAACTGAACAACTGTCAATGACCTTAGGTGCACGTTATACCAATGAAGAAAAAGAAGCGTACGTAAATAACGGAGTACAGATATTTAATGTTTACCCAGAGTCAGGTTGGGTTCCAGGTTATCAACGAGATCCTAATTTAGCTTTCCCACAAGTATTGGGTACAGATTCGAACAATGACGGAACATTAGATGCGCCTGCGTCTGATGATTGGTCTCAATTCACACCAAGAGTGGGCGTAGAGTATCAGCTAGATAATAAAACCATGTTGTTTGCTAGTTATTCACAAGGCTTTAAGTCGGGCACATATAACCCAAGAGCGAGCGGTCAAGAAGGCGCGGCAAACCCTGAGATTGTTGATTCAATTGAGTTTGGTATGAAGCGTGATTGGAATGAACAGTTACGAACGAATATTACCTTGTTCAATATTGAGCATAAAGACCGTCAGTATATTACAGTGACACCAGATCCAACGGACTCAACTGTATTAAATCAGAGTCTAGGTAATATTAAAGGCTCGTCAGTGAAGGGTTTAGAAGCTGAGATAACGTATGCAGCAACAGACTTGTTAACCATTGATTTAGCGGTTGGTCTATTGGATGGTGAAATTGAAGATGATCCAACGGTAGCAACGCCATTATTGGGTCTTTCTAATACACCTGATTATACATTTGCTTTGTCGGCCAATTATCTAATTGAATCAGAAGTAGGCTACTTTGTGGTAAATGGTGGTTATTACTATCGTGACGATTATCGTTTATTTGAAGACAGTGATGCCTTATTCCAAGAAGGTTATGGCTCTTTTAATTTAGGCGTAACGTGGGAAAGTGAAGAAGGTAATTGGTACGGTGGTATTTATGGTAAAAACCTTACCGATGAAGAGTTCATGATTGGCGGTTACAATTTTGCTGCGCAAGACGACGACGGAAATTGGATACCTGGGCTTGGTGGAGATACTACACTAGCGAGTTACTATGGTGATCCTAGAACTATCCATGTAAAAGTGGGCTACCGCTTCTAATAAATGCCTTAATGAACCTACTGGGTTTTATTGATATTTAATCCTAAGTCTGTGATATTGGCAGCGCTAGGAACTAATAAAGCACATTGTTTTGGCAATGTGCTTTTTGCTATTTAAGAAAAGGATATGTGAATGAAAGATGCGACAGTTTTAATTGCTGATGACCATCCGCTTTTTAGAGCTGCATTAAAACAAGCAGTAGGGCACAGTTTTGCTCAACAGTTAATTTTAGAAGCAGAAGATGTTACGCAATTAAAAAATCTTGTTGAGAGTAACCCGCAATTAGAATTGCTGTTCTTGGATTTGCATATGCCTGGCAATGACGGGTTCACAACACTAATGATGCTACAAAATCACTATCCAGATCTTATTGTAGTTATGGTTTCTTCGGATGACGATCCTGAAATGATTTATCAAGCCATTGATTTTGGTGCAGCGGGTTTTATTCCTAAATCAGCAGACTTAAACACCATTCAGCAGGCCATTGATGTTGTTCTTGAGGGCGAAACTTGGTTACCCGCAGATTTACCGCCAAGGGTGAATAAAGACGAACAAACGCCACAGCAAAAATTAGCAAAACAATTGTCTGAGTTAACCCCACAACAATACAAGGTTTTAAGCATGATTGCCGATGGTCAGCTTAATAAACAAATTGCTTACGATCTTGATATAAAAGAAACCACGGTCAAAAAACATGTGTCCGCAATATTATTAAAACTAGGCGTAAACAATAGAACGCTAGCTGGCTTAGCGTTCCAACAACTGACTTTTAAGTAACCTTTTTAATGCATGTGCTTTAACTGGCTTTCGAATGTAGCCAAACTCGTTATCAATGCAAGTTTGGCGTAGCGTATCGGAAGGATCTGCAGAGCAAATAATGGCCAGTCCCTGCCATCCAATTCTTGATTTAACCTCGTTAATTGTATCTGTGCCTGTTTCTCCGTTATCTAAATGGTAGTCAGCAATAATTACCGAAACTGCACTATCTTTATGCTCACTTATTTTGTTAACAAAGTTATCTTTGTCGCCTGAGGTAATCACATCAAAACCCCAAAGTGTCAGTTGTTGTGAAAGCGCGGTGACAATAAGTGGATCATTATCGATAATAGCTGCCGTTAGCCCATTAAAGGACTGTTTTGCCAACTCAGGTAACTTAACTTCATTTGTTTCAAGCAAGGAGTTTGGCTCGGCGATAGGAAGGGTAATAGAAAAGTTTGCTCCCTGCTGCAACTTAGATTTAACTTCGATAGGCAAGTCTAATATTGCAGAAATTCTTTCGCATATCGCGAGGCCTAAGCCTAATCCTGGTCTTTCCTGATTGATATTTAAACGCTCGAACTCTTTAAATATGGTAAGTAATTTACCTTCAGGAATACCAGGGCCATTATCTACAATCATTATACGTGCACTGTTGGCTACTCGCTTTACGCCAAATACAATTTTCACCTGACGATTTGGAAATTGTTCTGTGATAGCCGGTGCATAACGTATGGCATTCGCTAAAAAGTTTTGTAATATCCGTCGTAACAGTTGTTTGTCTGTAGTGACAGTAATGCTGCTTTTTACAAATTTAAACTCAATACCAGCTTGTTTTGATAAAGCTGAAAACTCGTTATTTAGTGGAATTAAAATATCGTTGAGCTTAAAGGTTTGTAAATCCACTCTTTGTACGCCACTGTCTAGCTTAGATATTTCAACTAAGTCGTTTAATAGACCTTCCGCGGATTGTAATGCACCGTCTATGTTAGTGGCGAGTTCTTCTAAATCAGTATGCTGAGTTTTGTGCTGAAGCATAGAGTTGAACAAAGAAAGGGCATTAAATGGCTGCATTAAATCATGGCTCGCTGCTGCCAAAAATCGCGTTTTACTGGAGTTTGCGGCTTCTGCTTCGGCGATAGCAATTTCAAGCTCTTGGGTTCGTTCTGTAACTCTTTGTTCTAGTGTTTCGTTAGCTTTTTGAAGCGCCTTTTCAGATTCTATATGGCGGGTAATATCACTGAAAGTACTAACAAAACCACCCCCCGGCATCGCCTGGCCTCTGATCTCCAATACAATGCCCGATGGTAAGGTGCGTTGATAATAATGATCGTTACCTTGACGCATGTATTCAAGACGCTTTTCTATTAGCGCCTTAGTATCTTCGCCTAAAATCATGTTTCGTTGAACATTAAACTCAATTAGCTCGCCAATGTGCATTCCAGATTTTAGATAACCATCTGGAAAGGCCAACAAGTCTTTGTAACGGGAATTCCAAGCAACAAGCTTCATGTCAGCATCCACAACACTAATACCTTGTTCAATATTTTCCACACCGGCTTGTAGTAGCTCCCGGTTAAACTCAAAAATTTGGTTGGCTTCATCTACTATGTTAGCTACCTGCTCAAGGGTTTCACCACGAGTGTCGTCAGCTTCACTAACGGCCGACATAACCAGTTTTGTTGAAGCACTACCTAAAACGGAGGCTAAGGTCATTTGCGTAAAATCAACCAGATACGCTGGCGCTTTGCCCTGCAAGTTTGTATTGCTAGGAATAAGTTGTTTTAGACGGTTTACTGCGTCTTCATCTATAAAACGATTTAGCAGATCTATTAAATCTACGTAGGTGATTTGATATTCATGATGGTGTTTGTTTTTGTCTTTAGAGTACCCACGAACAAACTGATTTGCTTGAAGGTTTTCACCTAAACTTCGTTTTGTATAAATAGAATGAAGATACAAGACCGCACTATTGCCCAATAAACTTAAAAACAGGCCATGACTGATGAAGTCAAAAGAAGTGATCCCAAACAAAGCGGTAGGATTAAGCCATTCAATATTGAATAGGCCATTGTTAACCCAATGTGCGTCTGGCCACAAAGTAGGAAGTAGCAGACAATATGTCCATAACGTACTGCCTACAATAAGCCCCCACATCGCGCCTTTAGAGCTGGCGTTTTTCCAATATAAGGCACTTAAAACGGCAGGGGCAGTTTGCGCCAGTAAAACAAAGCTCAATAACCCAATGCTCGCTAATTCACTGCTTTGGTTAAAGATATAATCAAACAAAAGTGATAACACTAAAATTGCAGCAATGCTTAAGCGCCGAACAAATAAAAGAACACCGGATAACTGCTGTGTAGGATTAGAGTACCGGCTGGTGAGAAAGCGAAGTTTAAGTATTATCGGGCTAACAATCTCCGTGGTGATCAAAGTACTTAATACAATAGCGGCAACGATAACCATACTTGTTGCGGCTGCGAGCCCACCAATATAAACAAAAATGCTTATCCAGGCTTGCTGGTGGAAAAGGGGGATGGTTAGCATGAAGGTATCAGCACTAATGCCACCGCCAGGGAAGGTTACGAGTCCAGCTATAGCGATTGGAAGAACAAAGATATTAATAAGAATAAGATAAAGCGGGTACCCCCAACGGGCGGAATTTAACTGCTTTTCGCTGTCGTTTTCAATGACAATCATGTGGTAAAGCTGCGGTGTAACAAAGATGGTTAAAAACCCAATCATTAACTGAGACACCACTAAATAACTGTTGTCTGAAGTTGAAGGCTCAATAACATTTGGTGCTTGACTTAAAATAGACTCAAAACCATCAAACAAACCAAAAGTAACAAAAAGGCCAACACACAAAATAGCGGCGAGCTTTACTATAGAACTAAACGCGATAGCCACCAGTAGGCCTGTATTCTGCTTATTTGCCTCTGCGTGGCGAGCGCCAAATAGAATACTAAAAATAATAAGCACAACGGTCACCATCAAGGTGGTGGTCGAGCCAGATTGGAAACTGCCAGTGACCAAATCAAAGGAATGGCTGACGGCTCTTAATTGCAAGGCGATATAAGGAAGAGTGCCGAGTAAAGCGATGATAGAGACGACGGCAGCAATTTGTGGGGCTTTATCAAAACGACAGGCGATAAAGTCGGCTACAGAAGTTAGGTTGAGTTTTTTACTGACTCTTAGTAGCTTTAATAATATGGGCCAGCCAAGTATAAAACAGGCGATGGTGCCAATATAAATGGGTGCTATCCACTGACCTGTGCTTGCGGCCTGACTTATGGTTCCATAAAACGCCCAACTAGAGCAACTCACACCAAGTGATAGGCTATAAATCCACGATTTATTTTTCCAGCTTTTGTGTTTCTTTTGTGCCCAAAAGGCAATAAAAAAGAGTAAAACCAAATAGCCGATGGATAACGACAAAATTAACCATGTATCTAGAGATAGCCAAACTAACAAGGTGTTCCCTCACAAAATTGTAGTGTACTAAGGTGGTAGTTATTTTTAACTGAGCCTAGGTTAATCTGCTTATCAATTAATAACTCACTTTGAAATTATCATATATGAAAATTAGTAACAAATACTTGGTTGAAGCAATTGTTTTTGTCAGTTATGTGCTCTTTGCAATGGCTTGGGTAGGCGGTACGGCAAGCATGACCCAAATAATGTCCTCGATGGACGTTGACAGCCTTGCATCCGCTAGCTTTATAAGTGGCGCGGTAACCATAGCTAAAATAGCCGGTACCTTTATTGCCGCTTGGATTGCTCTGAAAATGGGTATCAAATATGCCTTTTTCTTAAGTGGTTTGCTTGTCTTTATTGGTGTTTTCACGCCAATGTCTGCAACATACGATGTACTTTTAGTTTCACGATTCTTAATGGGTCTGGGCGGTGCATTGATGATTGTCTATTTTAATCCAATAGTGATGAAGTTTTTTGCAGTTGAAGAGCGCTCTACGATTAATGGTTTAAATGCTGTGGCGTTTAATGTGGGCACCGCCATTATTCTTTCTTCAATGGCCGAAATTAATACGCTAACGGGAGGTTGGCAACAAAGTTTAGTGATATTTAGTGTTGCTAGTATTGTGTTAGCAGTCGTTTGGTTGTTCGTTGATTTTAATGAGCCCGTTACAACACCGGTTGCTAAGCCTGTGACAGAAAGCCCAAGTGTTGATGAAGAAGCTTCTGTTTATGGTTATTCTGATGGTTTAAAAGACAAATTTACATGGGCTTATTCGCTTTGTTATTCAGGGTTATTGGCATTTTATATCTGTTTATTTACCTTTTATCCTAAAGCGGGCATCACGCAAAGCTCAGTGGTTATTGGTTTTGGCATTATTGGTACCATTGCCGGTATGATTTTTAGTAAAAAGGTAAAACAACGAGTACCTGTCATAACATGGTCTGGCGCAATGGTAACTTTGATGGTATTTGTACTGTCTTTTTATCAACATGCAGAGGTTCAATTAGTTGCAGCAATGTTGCTTGGCTTCTTTGTTTTTTTCCCAATTACCGCATTGGTTTCCATTCCGCATGAATTAAAGGATATGACGGGCGATAAAATTACCGTGGTATTCAGCTTATTTTGGTCAATCAGTTATTTAATTGCAACCATAGTACTGTGGTTGTTTGGTAAGCTTGTAGATATTAACGGTGGCGACTTTACTATGTCTTTCTTGCTGATTGGCGTTGTAAGTAGTAGCTTCTTTATAGGCAGCTTCTTTTTGCCAGAAACCAATCCAAAAAAGGAATCGTAAATGCGTGGTGAATTAGCACAACACTTAAATGAATTTATAGATGGTGTTAACCAAGCGATTGCCAAAGCTAAAGAAGATGGCGTTACGGCGACGCCAGAATTAGCTAGAGAAAACTTAGCAAAGTTAGGGGCGTTTGTAAGCCAAGTGCCAAAAATTGCTTATGCAGAAGAAAACTACGTATTTGCGGATCAGGTAGAAGTTCCGGTACGCGTTTATAGCCCGAGTCCAAAAGAAGAACTGCCTGTGGTTATTTATTTCCATGGCGGCGGCCACATGTGTGGCAGTACTGAACTGTACGATCCTATGTGTCGAAAAATAGCCATTGCAGCTAAATGTGTGGTTGTTAGTGTTGATTATCGTTTATCACCGGAGTTTCCTTATCCAGCAGGCATTAATGACTGTGAAGACGTTGTTCGTGGTTATCATCAAGTTTTAAAAGACGTAAGTTACGGCAATGAAGTTATTATTGCCGGAGATAGTGCTGGTGGCGCTATTTGTAGCACGCTTGCCATTAGAGCACAAAAAGATACAAGCCTTAAAATAGACAAACAAGTTCTCATTTACCCAAGTGTTGACTACACCATGAGTGAACCCTCAGTCGAAGAAAATGGCACCGGTTTTCTATTAGAGAAAACGAGAATTCAGTGGTATTTCGATAACTACTTTGATGATTATGAAGATCGTAAAGAAATGTCACCTCTTTACGGTGAATTTGATGCGTCAATGCCAGAAAGCTTAGTTATTATTGCAGGCTGCGACCCGTTAAGAGACGAAGGTTTAGAATACGCTAAAAAGCTTAAAGCTGCAGGCGTTAACGTGGATGTTCGAGAGTTTAAGAATATGATCCACGCGTTTATGAATATTGAAGATCTTGTGCCCGACGAGTGCAGAGAGTTATACCAACTCATCGGGGACTTTGTTAATCAAACCGATGAGAGTGTTACTGAGACGTCCACGCCCCATCAATAGGTAAAGATGCGCCCGTAATTGAGCGGGCCGTATCAGTACACAAAAACAGTATCAAATTACCAATTTGCTTTGGTGTTGCCATTGCTGGTAGTGGCTGCTTATTAGTAATAAGTTGATGTTTAGCTTCCGTAATATTCGTTCCTTGTTGTTTTGCTAGCTCTGCAATTTGGTTGTTAATCAATGGAGTTTCAACCCAGCCAGGGCAAATCGCATTAATAGTTACCCCATTAGCTGCTTCTTCGATTGCCGCTACTTTTGTTAAGCCAACCAAGCCGTGTTTAGCGGCAACATAGGCTGACTTTTTAGCAGAGCCCACTAAACCATGAACCGACGCAACATTAATAACACGACCCCATTTTCTCTCTTTCATGAGAGGTAGTGCTTGTTGCATGATATGAAATGCCGCTGATAGATTGATGGCAATAATGGCATTCCACTTGTCCCTAGGAAAGTTTTCAATGGTTTCGGTATATTGAATACCGGCATTATTGACCACGATATCTAACTGCTTGAAGGTATTTTTAATATTTAACATCATTAAATCAATTTGCTCAGACTCAGCGATGTTGGCATCACTAAACATAACTTTGACACCATACTTGTCTTCAAACTGCTGTTTTAATTCTAAACCTTCACTAATGGGCACTAAACCGTGAATGATGATATTAGCGCCTTGCTCCGCTAATAAATGCGCCGTTGCCAAGCCAATGCCACTTGTAGAGCCAGTAATTAATGCGACCTTTTCTTTTAAAGCTAAGTTGTCTGTAAACTGGTTAGCCAGTGATAAGTTCATGTCTATTTAATCCTATATAAAAACCAAGAACCGACTGTAACAAACCTACCTTCGTAAAAAAGTACTACCTTAGTGCAATATGCCCATGTATTGCGCACAGAGTAATGAAAATCAATAGCAAAATTAACGGTATGTCGGGACTAAAGTACCAGTTGACCTAAATGGAAAGTTACAGTTAAATCTAGCCCAAGTGTCAAATAGAGTTTACTGCCAAGCGCGTTATTTTTACTCAGTTAAAACTTAAGAATAGGGTGTTTAATTGTGGTTTGTGACAAGATGGCAGAATAATAATACGAATATAATCGCACGCTGCGAAGGGGAACAATATGTCAGGTTTTGACAAGGTAGTGAATAGCTACGCTGAAGCTATGGCTGGAATCGAAGACAATATGACGGTGATAGCCGGTGGTTTTGGTCTTTGTGGAATTCCAGAAGGGTTAATTGCCGAAATTAAGAATAAAGGAACCAAAGGGCTTACGGTTGTTTCAAATAACTGTGGCGTTGACGGCTTTGGGTTAGGCATTTTACTTGAAGACAAGCAGATAAAAAAAATGGTTTCGTCTTATGTTGGTGAAAATGCATTATTCGAAAAACAGCTATTAAATGGCGAGTTAGAAGTTGAGCTTACGCCTCAAGGTACATTAGCTGAAAAAATGAGAGCGGGTGGAGCAGGTATCCCAGCATTTTACACGGCAACGGGTTATGGAACATTGGTTGGCGAAGGTAAAGAAGAACGCGAGTTTAATGGTCGTAACTATATTCTAGAAGAAAGCATCACTGGTGACTTCGCTATCGTTAAAGCATGGAAAGCAGACCGCTATGGCAACTGTATTTATCGCCATACTGCTCAAAACTTTAATCCAATGGCGGCAACGGCTGGTAAAATTACGGTTGTTGAAGTTGAAGAGATTGTCGAGCCAGGTGAATTAGAGCCTTCACAAATTCAAACTCCAGGAATATACGTAGACCGTGTCATTCTTGGCACTTTTGAAAAACGTATTGAAAAAACAACCACACGAGATTAAGGAATAGACCATGGCTTTATCAAGAGAACAAATTGCCCAACGTGTGGCTAAAGAATTTAATGATGGTGATTACGTTAACTTAGGTATTGGTATTCCTACGTTAGCGGCTAACTATGTACCTAGTGATATTGATGTAATGTTGCAATCAGAAAATGGTTTATTAGGTATGGGTCCATATCCTACGGCGGATGAAGTTGACGCAGATATGATTAACGCGGGTAAAGAGACGGTAACAACTGCCACAGGTGCTGCAATATTCAGCTCAGCCGAAAGCTTTGCAATGATCCGTGGTGGTCATGTTGATGTGACTGTTTTAGGTGCTTTTGAAGTGGATCAAGAGGGCAACATTGCCAGTTATATGATCCCTGGTAAATTAGTGAAAGGCATGGGCGGAGCGATGGACTTAGTCGCTGGCGCAGAAAACATTATTGTTACTATGACGCACGCAAACAAACATGGCGAATCTAAGTTATTGTCTAAGTGCACGTTACCACTTACCGGTGTTAATTGTATCACTAAGATTATTACAGACTTGGCCGTGCTTGAAATTAGTGATGGTGCTTTTGTTCTTAAAGAAACGGCACCAGGCGTTAGTATTGAAGAAATTCAAGAAAAAACTGCTGGCAAACTGATAGTGCCAGCTGACGTAAAAGAAATGACGTTTAGCTAGTCTACTGCAAAGTATAAAAGTAAGGTCGCAAATTGCGGCCTTTTTTATTGGCTTTTTGATTTATTAAAATCGCACCTCTTATCCATTCTTTAACTACACTTTGTAGACAAGCATCAAAAAAGGAACCATTATGCGCGTGCTATTTACTTTATTATTACTTTTCTCATCTATTGTTTTTGCCAATGGTAATTCAAGTATGAGTAAAACTCAGATATTGAATCTGATATCTGAGTACAAACAAGCGCCTATTTCAGAAACAGGTTATGCTGCTGTAAAAAAGATCATTAATTTTGCTGAGAATAGCAAAGATGTGTTGGTGGAGGTTACGCCAGAAACCACACCGTGGTTAACGCATGATAAAGTGAGCGATCCAATTAAGGGTTTGTTGTTAGGAGCATACGTAGTGGGCAATATTGAACCTCAACTTATGTTTAACGAGAAAAAACCGCAACATTGCAGTGGAGCTACTGAAGTAGCCAGAGTTGTTAAATTAATTATACGTCCAAATGCAGCCGCTGAGATTAGGCTAATAGAGCAGTTAAATAAAGCCAGTCTGAACCGGTATGATTGTAGTAAGGAAAAACAAAATCAGGCATTAAATAGTGCTGAATAAGGAATATTAAAATGGGTTATATTGACGGTGTAATAGTGGCTGTGGAAACAGCAAAAAAACAAGAATATATTGATTTCGCAAAAGGCACAGCGGCAGCTTTCAAAAAACATGGCGCCTTGTCGGCAATAGAGTGCTGGGGAGACGATATCCCTGACGGTAAGGTCACTTCATTTGGCATGGCCGTTAAGTGTAAAGAGAATGAAAGCGTCGTATTCTCTTGGATCATGTGGCCAGATAAAGAAACACGTATTAAAGCATGGCCGGCTATCGAAGAAGATGAAGCATTGGCTGGCTTGTTTAGTGATATGCCCTTTGATGGTGCTAGGCTTATATACGGCGGTTTTGAAGTCGTAGTTAACGATTAAACCACCGTATTCAAGCGAATCTTTAAATAAAGGTTTTAGTTATTAGCTCACTTTGTTCAGACAGTGATTGCTGGATATTGATTGACTGTGTTTGTGTTTGATCAATGTTGTCGCCAATATGCTCCATAGTGTTAGCAAAAGTCTCAAAATGCTTTTGTTGTTGCTTAGCGCAAGCTAGTGTTTTATTGGATACTTCACATGAGGTTAACGCTTTTACTTCCACTGCTTCAGTGGTTTTTATGAGCGAACTAATAATTTGAGTCTGTTGATCTCCCGACAAAGCAATTTGATCAATATTCTTTTGCAATAAGGCATTATAGTTAGAAAGTTTTTCTAGGATACCGCTCGTATCTACAAGCGAGTCCTGCGTTTTCATTGCGAGCTTTCTAACTTCATCGGCAACTACAGCAAAACCTCGGCCATGTTCACCCGCTCTTGCTGACTCGATGGCGGCATTTAACGCTAGTAAATTTGTTTGGTCGGCAATCGTTCGGATAACATCCATCACCTGTTGAACCTCAAGAACACTATTACTTAACTTTTCAACGGTTTCTGAACTGAGTGAAATTTGTTGATTCGTTTCGGTATTGGCGTCTAATACTTTTCCTGCGCCTTCTCTACTTTGAATCATTGCACTTTCTGTTTCTGATGCATAAGTTTGCACTTCCTCTGCTAAGGTAGAAAGTTCTTGGTTAGTATCAGTTAGCTTTTGAAGAACACTGTAGGCGTTGGTGACGCTGTCTTTAGAGGTGGTAGTAGAATGACTGATTTCTTCTATATTGCCAGACAGTTGATTTAATGCGCTAGATACGACATTCATTTGCGACGTTTTTTGTTCGTTTTCAATCGACTGATTATCAAGCATCTTATTAAATGAAACTGCAATTTCTCCAAACTCATTGTTACTGCTTGCGTCTATTTTTTGAATACTATTACTAGAAATAAGAGAATGGAACGCATCACGTAAGTGGTTTAGAGGTTTTAATACTTGTCTTATTAAGATTGCATAATTTAGGGCACCAACAGCCAACATAAAGGTCATGGCAATGGCTGCAAGTAAAAAGGAGAAATCGTAGGTTTGCTGTCTTTTTTGAGCAATAGAGTTAACAACATCTTTTGTTAACCGCTCCAAGCTAGAAAAGTCTTGGTTGATTTGTTTTATTGTAAAGACTCGAGCATTGACGGTGTTTACCGTATTGGAAAGCTCCTTGGAGTATCGATTACTTAAAGAGTTTAGATTACTGACTATTTCCTCCCCTAGATCTTCCGCTTCGCTTTCATCCTCAAACATAGCTTCAAATTCATCAAGCTCCTCTTGCTCACCATACACTTTTAATAGTGGTGTATTGGAAACCTTTTTAGCTACTGATTGAATCTCTGCTATTTTATTTAAAACAGAGTCCTTCAGTTGCGGACTTGGGTTTGCAATAAGTTTTGCTCTAGCGTCTGATAATTGCCATGTTTGCGAAAGAATTGACGCTGAGTAAGTAATAAACTTTTTAGCGCTCTGTGGATCATTGTTATACCCCTCATTTGCGTAATTTATTAAACTCTCTGCGTAACCAGTTATTTCCCTTTCCGCATTTATCAATAAAGCTTGTTCATTGCCAGCTAGTTTTCCAAGCGCACGATATTCATTGTCAATTTTTGAATCAAATTCATTTAACTGAATGATAAGAGCACTTACACTTTTATCTTTTGCAACGTCTGTTTCGCGAATACGTTTTAATTGGGCTAATGTGATATCTTTAGTTTTTACCAGTTCTAGAGCATTGCCGGTAGACAGATATTTCTGAATGTTTCTGTATAAGTCGACCGTAATTGATGTGTAAACGGTTTGAAATAATTTTGAATTTTGCTCTGAGTGATCAAGTTTCAATTTTACAAAATAAAACAGAACCGATAATGATAAAACGGAAATAACAATAGTCGTTGATGTAGCTCGTATTAACTGGGATATGCGCATAAGGAACCATCAGGTATAAATTTTCAGGTAGTCTAAAACCTAACTGTTACAACTATGTGACGATAAATACCGGCTTTGAGTTTTTTCAATGCGTTGAATTGTGGTTATAGGGTAAATAAAACAATGAGATGTATTCAATGATAAAGATAGCGAAAGACCGTTTGAGCACATTTAGTCTTAAACACAAGAAATATGAAGGTAAGGATATTTTACCTTTATGGGTAGCAGACTCTGAATTTGAGTGCGCACCAGCAATAAAAACAGCTTTAGCAAAAAGGGTTGAACACGGTGTTTTTGGTTATCATAACCCTTATCAATTTGAACCCGGTGTACCTGCAATACAGCGCTGGCTGCTAAAGCAATATAACTGGCAGGTAAAGCCAGAGTGGATTGTTTGGACCCCTGGTGTAGTTCCTGCTTTTAATATGATGTGTCAGGCGTTTTGTAAACCGGGTGATGGTATATTAGTCCAATCCCCTAATTACCCACCATTGTTAAATGCTCCGGTAAACAATGGTTTTATGCAAGAAACGGTGTCTACTCATTTAGTAAATGGGCGCTGGCAGCTGGATTTTGACGAGCTTGAAGCAAAAGCAAGTAAACCAACCACAACCTTGTTTTTATTATGTAATCCAATGAACCCATGCGGTTCTGTTTTAACGGAGCAAGAGCTGCAAAAAATCAGTGATATTTGTAACAAACATAACGTACTTGTTTGTTCTGATGAAATTCATGCTGATTTAGTGTTGGATAAAACCCAGAGTCATATTCCTGTTGGTTGTTTACCTAACCTGGAAAATACTTCTGTTACCTTAATGGCGGCAAGTAAAACTTTTAACGTTGCAGGGTTTGGGGTTTCTTTTGCGATTATTCCAGACGCCAAATTACGAAAACAATTTCAGCGCGGCGGGCAGGGAATTGCCCCATCAGCAAATAACTTTGGCGTTATAGCAACAACCGAAGCGTTTACAAAGTGTGATGATTGGTATGAGTCTCAGTTAGATTATTTAAGAGATAACCAGGCACTAATTGTATCGGCCGTAAATCTAATTGATGGCATTGAGTATACACCGGCGCCAGCAACGTATTTAGCTTGGATAGATTGTAGGAAATTACACAGGGATGAATTACAAAGTTATATGGAGTCTTTAGGTCTAGGGCCTTCACCGGGCGCGGATTTTGGTTACCCCGGTTTTATTCGTATTAACTTTGCTTGTTCCAGGGAAATGTTAACTGACGCGATGACAAAGCTACAGAAAGCAACGAAACAAGAATAACCATGAGCCAAGCGGGCAAGTTACCAAACTGTTGATAAAAAGTTTGGCTTTGATAAACCTTTAACTCATGACTTAATACTGACGCTTCAAATTGCGGCAATAACTGGTCCACATTACCATTGGCATTTATTACTGCGGTGACGCCATTGTTGGTCACTCGTACGACAGGTTTCGCAAATTCCAAAGCGCGCATTTGAGCAATTTGTAAATGTTGCCAAGGGCCATGTGAAGAGCCAAACCAGGCGTCGTTACTTAATGTTAGAATAATGTCGCTGTTGTCATTGAGATTACTGTTTACTTGATGTGCAAAGGCAATTTCAAAACAAATAGCCGGCGAAATATTTAAGCTTTGAGCAACTAGGTTATCTTGTTGATAATAACCTCTTGAAAATGAGGACATTGGTAAATCAAATATAGGCCCTAACTTCCTTAATATACTTTCAAACGGCACAAACTCACCAATAGGTAACAGGTGATGTTTGTTGTATCGGTTATTATTAAGGTATTTATAGTGACCAAATTGATCGTCGGCGTGCTTTTTCCCCAATACGATAATGTTGTTATAGGCTCTATCTGTTTCAGGTTGATAGTCAACGATGCCAGTAATCAAGGCTGTATTGGTTTCAGCGGCTAATTTGTCAACTTCTCGAAGGTAGTCATTGGCTAAGATCTCTAACCTAGGAACCGCAGCTTCAGGCCAAATTATCAAGTCATGCTTTTCAAAGAAGTCGGTAGACATGGTTAAGTATTTTTCCATGGTTGGCAATTCATTCTCTGGTTGCCATTTAATACTTTGCTCTATATTTCCCTGTACAAGTGCAATACGCGCTGTTCGTTTTAAATCACTTGTCCAACTTATGTTTTGACTAAACGTAGTTAAGCCAAGAATAAATAAAAAGGTTGAGGTAGTCAGTGCCACTTGAGATTTGGATAAGGAATTTTTAAAGACTAAAACAAGTTGAACTAAACATATCGCCAGCAACGCGGTAACTGCTTGTAAGCCAAATTCCCCAACAATAGGAGCCAATGAGCGAAGAGGTCCTTCTATTTGGCTGTAGCCTAATGAGAGCCAAGGGAATCCAGTTAAAAACTTAGCGCGAGCCGTTTCTGCTAAAAGCCAAAACAAAGCAAAACCCCATAAACCGAGTTTTTGTATACTTTTAAATGTAAGTAAGGCGGCGAGTGCTGGAAACAGAGCTAAATAAGTGACCAACAATGCCATCAAAAATAAGGAGGCTATTAAAGGCAATCCGCCAAAATCAGCAATGGCCACATGTACCCAACTAACTCCAGCACCAAACCACCCTAAACCATAAGATAAGCCATAAACAGCAGCCTTTTTGGCGGAAGGTGCTTTTGTGACGGCAAATAGAAGTAATGCAAGAGTGAAAAAAGGTATCCACCAGTTTTTAAACGGAGCAAACGCCAAGGTATTGAGCATACCGATGGCGATTAATCCAATGGGGTAAAATCTTTTGTCCATTATGGCTTAGGCGATTTTTTCTTAGGTAAGGTAACCATCAGTTGCTGAATGCGACGAGTATCGGAAGATTGAACCTTAAACTTTATTTGGTTTATGATTACTTCTTCACCTTTTTCTGGCATGTGACCAAATTCATGCAAAACAGTACCACCAATGGTATCTGCTTCTTCTTCGTTAAATTCTGTATTAAAGAATTCATTAAAGTCATCAAGTTCTGTTAAGGCTTGTACCATGTACACATGCTTAGAAACTTTACGAATATTGTCAGTTTGATTGTCTTCAGAGTCGAACTCGTCTTCAATTTCACCAACAATTAATTCTAGAATGTCTTCAATTGTGACTAAACCAGAAACACCGCCGTACTCATCAACGACAATAGCCATATGATAACGATTAAGGCGGAACTCTCTTAGTAATGTATCAACACGCTTACTTTCAGGAACAATAACAATCGGGCGAAGCATCGCTTTTAAATCGATTTCCTGTTCACGGTCAACAAGTAGGTTTAATAAGTCTTTAGCCAGTAATATGCCTTCTACGTGATCCTTGTCTTCTGTAACAACAGGGAAACGAGAGTGGCCAGACTCAATCATGAGCGGGATAAACTTGTCAGGTGTATCAGACAAATCTAAGGTTATCATTTGTGACCTCGGTATCATTATGTCTCTGATCCGTAAATCAGCGATTTCCATAACACCATCAATCATATTTTTAGTATTTAGATCAATTAGGTCATTTTGCGCAGCAACATCTATGATATTCGCTACATCTTCTTTGCTCTTCGGTTCGTCAGTAAAAAGCTGACCAATTTTCTCTATCCAGCCTTTATTAGAAGAACCGTTGCTACTATGTGGGTTGTCGTCACTCATTCTAGTCAGAATGTTCCTATATTTATTAAACACAACAATTGCCATTCTGTTGGAAAAACCTCCAACATGTCAATTAGATTATTATTAAGTTTTACTCAGATATTAAATAAGGGTTGTTAAAACCCATTTCGTTCAATATTTCTATTTCTAAACTTTCCATTTCTTCTGCATCAGCATCTTCAATGTGATCGTAGCCGAGAAGGTGAAGGCTACCATGAAGCAACATATGTGCCCAATGTGCTTCTGCCGTTTTATTTTGTTCTTGTGCTTCTTTATTTACAACTTGAGCGCAAACTACCAAATCGCCTAATAAAGGCAACTCAATATGAGCAGGTGCTTCAAAAGGAAATGACAAAACGTTTGTTGGCTTTTCCTTGCCTCGATAATCACCATTAAGTTGCTGGCTCTCTTCTTCATCAACAATACGCACTGTTAACTCGGAAACCTCTTTAAACTGAGGTAAAAAGGCGGTTAACCAAGCTAAGCATTGCTCTTCAGATGGAATATTAGTGTCAGTACTGGCATTTTGATAGTCCAGATCAACGCTCATTGTTAATGTCCTTAATGGCTGCTTCTCGAATCGCTTTCTCTTGCTGAGCTTTCTCTTTTGCTAATTGCTCACGCTCTGCTTTATCACGGCGTTCTTGCTCTTCTAGCTTTTCATAAGCCATTACAATCTTCGCAACAACTGGGTGTCTAACTACGTCATTAGCTTGGAAAAAGTTAAAGCTGATGTCTTCAACTTCCGACAAAACTTCAATGGCGTGTCGTAAACCTGAGCGAGCACCTCTTGGTAAGTCTATTTGAGTAATGTCGCCAGTAATCACTGCTTTTGAATTAAAGCCGATACGCGTTAGAAACATTTTCATTTGCTCAACGGTGGTATTTTGACTCTCATCTAAAATAATAAAGGCGTCATTAAGTGTTCTACCACGCATGTAAGCAAGAGGGGCAACTTCAATAACGTTGCGCTCGATAAGACGTTCAACTTTCTCGAAACCTAGCATTTCAAAAAGGGCATCATAAAGAGGGCGCAAGTATGGATCAATTTTCTGACTCAAGTCACCTGGTAAAAAGCCAAGTTTTTCGCCAGCTTCAACCGCAGGTCGAGTTAATAAAATACGCCTTACTTCTTGGCGCTCTAACGCATCTACTGCACAAGCTACTGCTAAATACGTTTTACCCGTACCAGCTGGGCCAATACCAAACGTAATGTCGTGATTTAATACATTCTTAACATATTCAACTTGGTTATGGTTACGCGGCTTTATATTGCCTTTACGTGTTCTGATAACCACTTCATTGTCATAACCTTCAATTTCTTGCTCAAGAATTTTGGATTGTTGAAGTGCGAGGTGAATATGATCAGGCAACAACTCTTTTGCCTTCACTTTATTTTTTTCTTTAGGATCTGGCTGCGTTTCTATATATAAATCTTTTAAAATTTCATTAACTGCAACCACATTCGCGGGGTTGCCAACAATTTTGAATTTATTGCCTTGATAAGTAATTTCAACACCCATGCGACGTTCAATATGTTTTAAATTATCGTCGTATGGACCAATCAAAGAAGCTAAACGGTCTTTATTGGCAGGTTCTAAAAATAGCTCTAGAGAATTAATTTTTTTTGGCAATTTATCTATTTCCTTGGTTTTAAAAAACTAAAAGGCCATGACGGATCATGGCTCTTTTTAACTTATCCAATACCTAGAATATACGGCTAAGGTGCAAAAGTCGCAACACCTAGCTCATCAGTATTTGTTTGACGTTTTGCTAAAATTTCTGACGGTGATACTTCTTGACGTAAACCCATTTCATTTTCGCCTCGAATAAACTCGCCACGTAATGAGTTGGTATAAACATCAACAATCTTAACGTCGGCAAATCCACCAATTAGTGTGTGTGGACCTACAAAGTTAACAACACGATTGTTTTCAGTACGGCCACGAAGCTCCATTGGATTCTTTATTGATGGACCTTCTACCAGAATTCTTTGCTCTGTATCTACCATAGAGCGTGAAATTTGCATTGCTTGATGAGTGATTAAGCTTTGCAATTGGTATAAACGCTCTTTCTTTTCAGACTCTTCTACATCATCTGGTAAGTCGGCTGCAGGTGTACCCGGACGTGCACTATAGATAAAGCTAAAGCTGTGGTCGTAACCAACATCTTCAATAAGCTTTATTGTTTTTGCGTGATCGTCGGCGGTTTCACCAGGGAAACCAATAATAAAGTCAGAGCTCATGCTTATGTTAGGACGAACTTTACGTAGTTTTCTGATTTGTGATTTATACTCAATCGCCGTATGGCCACGTTTCATTTGAGTTAATATTCTGTCAGAGCCAGATTGCACTGGAAGGTGTAAGTGATCTACTAATTCAGGCACGTCTTCGTAGGCTGCGATAATATCGTCAGTGAACTCAACCGGGTGAGAAGTGGTATACCTGATGCGGTCGATACCGTCTATCGATGCCACTAAACGCAATAGCTCACTAAAGTGACAAATGTCACCATCATGAGTTGCACCACGGAACGCATTTACGTTTTGACCTAAAAGGTTTACTTCACGAACACCTTGGTCTGCTAATTGTGCAATTTCAAATATTACATCGTCAACAGGTCTTGATACTTCTTCGCCGCGTGTATAAGGCACAACACAGAATGTACAGTATTTACTGCAACCTTCCATGATTGATACAAATGAGCTAGGTCCATCTGTAGTAGGCTGAGGAAGTCGGTCAAACTTTTCAATTTCAGGGAATGAAATGTCGATTACTGAACCGCCATCACCCGATTTAATCTGTTCAAGCATTTCTGGTAAGCGATGCAACGTCTGAGGACCAAAAACCATATCAACGTATGGCGCACGCTCACGAATATGTTGACCTTCTTGAGAAGCAACACAACCACCAACACCAATAATTAGGTCAGGGTTTTTAGCTTTCAAATTTTTCCAGCGACCAAGTTGATGGAATACTTTTTCTTGCGCTTTTTCACGGATAGAACAGGTATTCAATAGAATAACATCGGCATCTTCTGCCTGTTCAGTAAACTCATATCCATGACTGTCATCCAAAAGATCTGCCATTTTTTGCGAGTCGTACTCGTTCATTTGGCAGCCCCAGGTTTTAATATGTAGTTTTTTTGTCATTCTTCTCTCGTAAATCGTATGGAAAAGTTGTTCATAAAAAGGCCGCGTATTTTACAGTGAAAATGATATAACTGAAAGTGAATTCAATACAGTATTGTGGCTAATATTTAATTGAAGTTGTAAAAAGTGCTCAAAGCCCTTGGTGTTGTTGAGGTTTCTGGCATAATAAAAGGCATAAAAACAAATGAGATTGCCCATGACTTTTTCTGAATTGCCTCTATCCAGCATTGCTAATAAACAATATGACGCCGTAGTTATAGGTGGCGGTATGGTGGGGGCTTCCCTTGCCTTAGGCTTAGGTCAACAAGGCAAATTGGTTTTGCTTGTAGAAAAAGTTGCGCCTCAAGTAAGTTGGTTAGCTGAGCCTCCATTAAGAGTGTCTGCTGTAAACAGGTATAGTGAAACTTGGTTACGTGAAATCAATAGTTGGCAAGAAATTGACGAGGCTTCATCGTGTGCATTTAAACGTTTAGCAACTTGGGAAAAGGGAGCTCCAGTGGTTGAGTTCTCGGCGGATGACATAAATGAAACTCATTTAGGCTCGTTAATTAGAAACGAAGCAATTCAAATAGCCGCTTATAAAGCATTAGAAAAATCCGCTTTGAAAGTGGATGTAGTATTTAACGCAGGAATTACTGCCTATTCAGAGAAAACTGATTCAAATCTATTAGTGACACTGACAGATGGAGAAACCGAAACAAGGGTTGAGTCACACTTATTAATTGGAGCCGATGGCGCAAATAGTAAAGTTAGACAATTGAGTAATATTGGAACGTCTGGCTGGGATTATCAACAGCAGTGTTTTAGCATCACTATTAAAACTCAATTTGGGCAACAGGACATTACCTGGCAAGAGTTTCAGCCTAGTGGGCCAAAAGCGTTTTTACCGTTAAACAACAATTATGCTTGTTTAATTTGGTATGACAGCAAAGAAAAAGTGGGGCACCTTAAAAGTCTTAGTATTGATAACCTAAAGGAACAAGTGTTAACCACGTTCCCTGAATTACCTGGCGATTTTGAAATAGTTAAAACCGCTTCTTTCCCGTTAACCCGTCGACAAGCAAATAGTTACGTTAAGGATAGAGTTGTATTGGTTGGCGATGCTGCGCACACTATTAACCCGTTAGCAGGACAAGGTGTAAATCTTGGCTTTAAAGACTCAGCAGAGTTAATTGAGTTATTAGGTGACACGGATTTAAGTGATATCAATAAACTGAATCAACGCTTGTCGGTATATCAACGAAATAGAAAAGCAGACAGCTTAGTTATGTCGACGGCGATGGACGGCTTTTATCATCTATTTTCAAATGACAAAGGCTTGCTTAAATCTTTTCGTCACTTGTTGTTATCAGCCGCTAATGCGTTGCCTAGTGCAAAATTAAAAGTGATGAAAAAAGCGCTTGGTTTTTAATACAGATTTTTACATAGCTGTCATTTAACCCTGACAAATAACAAGGCTTATTAAACAAATCATTAAACAATTCATTAAGCAGCTGAAGTTCATAAAGTATAAGGTTAAAGGTAAAGTTAAAAGTTGGCGCTGAGGTACAAAACAAAAGACTCACGCTTCATGTCACTTACGTCATTAATATTGCTATCGGGATAAAGTGGAAGACCAACAATACGCTCTACAACCCTTATATCTGACAACCTAACTTGTCCAGTACCATGTTTATAATATCCTCCAATGGAAAGCGGAAAGCCAAATAACTCGGTATTAACCGCCACGCTATAACCTACCATGTCTACCACCTCTGAACGTTGGAATGGCTGTTCCGGATCTATAATTCCGTTTGAGTTGTCGGTGAATACACCAAAGCGAATTGTATTGGTATCTGATAATGGATAACTGAAGCCCAATGAATAATTTGTAACTGAAGCTAAGTCTCGGTTAATAGGAGGTTGTGTAGGGGCGACAGTAAACTCTTCAACCTCTACAGCTGAATAATAATCTAGGTCAAAGCTTACTAATAAGTTGGAAAGCTTTGTGGAAATACCCGTTGATAAGTTGGTGCCGTACTCCTGTTTTTCTGAACCTGTGACCTCTCCAACACTTGACGCTTTTGCTGTAGTTGGTAGAGGTGTTGGTGACGCAACTACAATTTGATGGCTGCCTGTAAAGCTCCGATTAATCGCAACATCTTTTGCAAGCTTTAAACCCCAGCTAAAGTCCTCACATCTGTATAGTAGTCCTAACTGAGGGGTTAATATAATATTCTCATCACTGAGCCGTCTGGTAGCTGTAAAACCACTTTTTAGTATACCAAGAGGTGTATCCACTGCAGCATCAATGCCAGAGCCTTGTACCGTCTCAAATTGCTTATATTTTGCTATTAATGACCCGCCAACAGACCAGTTAGGGGCAATGTTAATGGCGGTGCCAAATCCTAAGTCATATGAAGCGTTGTCGAGGTCTATATTGCCATATTCAGTTTGTGTACCAACAATATTTCCATCTGGCCCAACAAAAGGAAGTTCTACCTTAGAAAAGTTTCGCTCGGTAGATAAGTCTGAAACAGCAAAAACTACGCTCCAATGCCATTTTTCTGAATTTTTACCTGTACCTAAAAAGCTTGGCACGATGGAAAAAGAAGAACGTGAAAAGTCACCTTGATTTGAAAAAACATCATTTAATTGTGAACGTTCCCAAGAGAAGGTGCTCAAAGATGCAGAATTATTTAGTTTTGATTTGGCAAGACCAGCTGGGTTGTAAAACACTGCGGACATATCATCTGCGATACTAGCGAATGCGCCACCTAAACCAATTGCTTTAGTTCCAACAAGTATATTTTTATAGTGATATTCGTCGCTGAGCAGAGGGCTGCTAAATAGACCAAAAAGTGTAAAGATTATTAATGGTTTACTCAAAACTATTGCCGTTCATTGTTTTACATGAACATAAGTCTATGACAAAAATGAGGTAAGGGTAAAATTAAATTTGATTAAGTTTTTAGAAAGAAAAAAGCCTCGCAAGTGCGAGGCTTTAAAAGTGGCTGGAGTACCAGGATTTGAACCTGGGAATGGCGAGATCAAAACCCGCTGCCTTACCGCTTGGCGATACTCCAACAATAAGTGGCTGGGATACCAGGATTTGAACCTGGGAATGGCGAGATCAAAACCCGCTGCCTTACCGCTTGGCGATATCCCAACTAAACTTTGCATGAACTTTAAGATTTAAGACCATGACTTTAAGTGGTGCGGAAGGAGAGACTTGAACTCTCACACCCTAAGATACTGGAACCTAAATCCAGCGCGTCTACCAATTCCGCCACTCCCGCAAATCTTGATGCTATGAGGTTGGTAGTGTAATCGAATGGTGGCTACGCCCTGATTTGAACAGGGGACCCCATCATTATGAGTGATGTGCTCTAACCAGCTGAGCTACGTAGCCATTCCTTTGTTTCGATTACCGCCTCAAGCGATGTGGCGTATTATGCTGATGCGACCCTTTCTCGTCAACTGCTTTTTTAAAGAAAATGTCACTTAACGTATCGTTTGGTTTTAATTTGTGCAACTCGGTGGTTTTTTGTATTAATTAAGGCCGTTTTGGGTAAAAAATTATGTTTCTGTAACAAACGAATATTTACTATTTTTAATAAAGCTCAGAATTAAAGTATATAAATCCAAAATCATTCACGCTAAAAGACTAGTTTTAAGACATAAAAAAAACCTTCCGAGTGGAAGGTTCTTTAAAAATAATTTAATTGTATGGTTATAAATTAAACGTTAAAGCGGAAGTGGATTACATCACCATCTTTAACAATATAATCTTTACCTTCAAGACGCCATTTACCTGCATCTTTAGCGCCAGACTCACCGTTATTATCAACAAAATCATTGTATCCAACGATTTCCGCACGAATAAAGCCTTTTTCAAAGTCAGTATGAATTTTACCAGCTGCCTGCGGCGCAGTGCTACCTTCAGGGAAAGTCCAAGCTCTAACTTCTTTAACACCAGCAGTGAAATACGTTTGTAACGTTAGCAATTCGTAACCAGCACGAATAACTCGGTTAAGACCAGGCTCTTCCCAACCTAAATCTTCCATGAACTCTGATAAATCTTCAGGTTCAAGCTCAGATAGTTCAGATTCAATTGATGCACAAACGGCAACAACGACTGCGTTTTCAGTAGAAGCAATTTCACGAACCTTATCTAGGAAAGGGTTGTTCTCAAAACCGTCTTCTGCAACGTTCGCTACATACATTGTTGGTTTCATAGTCAACAAGTTTAGGTAGCTAATTGCTGCTAGTTCTTCTTTTGTTAAATCAATAGAACGAGCCATGCCGCCTTCATCAACAATAGGTTTTAATTTTTCTAGAACCTTAGTTTCAAATTTTGCATCGGCATCACCGCCTTTGGCCTTTTTGGCATTTCTAAAAATTGCTTTATCAATAGAATCCATATCAGCTAAGGCAAGTTCGGTATTGATAACATCAATATCTTCTTGTGGGTTGATTTCGCCAGCAACGTGAACAATGTTTGGATCGTCAAAACAACGAACTACATGGCCAATAGCATCAGTTTCACGAATGTTCGCTAAAAACTGGTTACCTAAACCTTCGCCTTTTGACGCGCCTTTTACCAGCCCGGCAATATCAACAAATTCCATTGTTGTAGGGATGACACGCTCAGGTTTAACTATTGCGGCTAGTTTGTCTAAACGTAAGTCAGGAACAGGTACTACACCAGTATTTGGTTCAATAGTACAAAAAGGGAAGTTAGCAGCTTCAATACCTGCTTTTGTTAACGCATTAAACAGTGTTGATTTACCAACATTTGGTAAACCTACTATGCCACATTTAAAACCCATGATGGTTCCTTAAGTTCAAATTTTATAATTTAATAAATCAGATAACGACGTAATACTAAGTCTTAATAATGTAATTTGCTTAGACTACTCTGCGCTAAATGAATGTAATCGGCTCTGTGCCTTTTTTAAGTCTTGTTTAAACCAAATATCCATACAGCGTGTTGCTTCATCAACGGCAGCATCAATTTTTTCTTGGTCAACTTGTGGGGCCCTACCTAATACCCAGCCCGTGACTTTTTCACGACTGCCAGGGTGACCGATTCCAATACGGAGTCGATAGAATTCTTTGTTATTAGCCATTTTGGCGATAATGTCTTTTAGACCATTATGTCCGCCGTGACCACCGCCTTGTTTGATCTTTACCTTTCCTGGTGGCATATCTAATTCGTCATGCGCTACTAGGATTTGCTCTGGTTTAATTTTGAAGAAGTTAGCTAATGCACTTACAGATTTACCACTTAAATTCATAAAGGTGGTTGGAACTAATACACGCACTTCATTACCGTCAATAAAAATCTTTGCGGTATAACCAAAGTATTTAGGATCGTTTTTAAGAGAGATGTTTTGTGCTCGACAAAGTTCTTCAATGAACCAAGCACCGGCATTATGGCGGGTATGTTTGTATTCGGGGCCCGGATTAGCCAGGCCCACGATTAGTTGAATATCAGTACTCATTTTGTACGTCTATTCAACACAGATTATTCTGAATCTGCTTCTTCTGAAGCGTCTTCTGAATCTTCTGCTTTAGTCTTTGGTGCGTGTAAAGTAACAACAGCTAAATCATGAGATTCACCTTTTGCTAATTCAACAGACGCTACGCCTTTAGGTAGTACTAGGTCACTGATGTGTAGAGTTTGACCAATTTCTAGGCCAGCTACGTCTACTTCAATGAACTCAGGAAGATCTTTAGGCAAACAAGTTACTTCAAGTTCAGTCATTGTATGAGCAACAACAGCACCAGTCTTAGTTGCAGCTTCTTCACCGATGAAGTGAACTGGAACGTTAGTGTGAAGTTTTTGTTTAGCATCAACACGTTGGAAGTCCAAGTGCATGATTACAGGCTTATACGGGTGACGTTGAACGTCTTTAAGGATAACTTCTTGTTTCTTACCATCGATAACTAGAGTAAGAATGTGAGAGTAGAAACCTTCGTTGCCTTGTGCTTGCCACACTTTGTTGTGTGAAAGAGCAAGGTTTTGAGTTTCTTTATCAGCACCGTATAAGATTGCAGGAACTTGGTTAGCATGACGTAAGCGGCGGCTCGCACCAGTACCTTTGTCAGTACGAACTGTAGCTTCTAATGTATAAATAGCTTCAGACATGGAATTCTCCAAAAATAATAAGTTTATGTTTTCCCCCGCGACCAAGAGAAAACGCATTGCCCCGCAAATATGAGGGGCGGCGTATTCTAATTGAAAGCAGGAGCTTACTCAACTATTTTTAATTGGATAAAAAGAATGTAAAGAAGTTACTTATGTATAGATAGTAGGGAATAGTATTTATGCCTTACTCTTGTTTATATTAGAGGTAATACAAGAATAGTTTCAATTTTAGGCTTGTTCACGTTTTATTTTATTACTAATATGCGTAAACACTAATAAAAAGATCAAAGCACACTTTGACAAATGGAGAGGTAACCGAAATGAGAAGGTTGTTACGCTTTATTGCTTTATTACCAATGATTACATTGATAATTATTGGTATTTACGAATTGTTGAATGAGAATCCACAAGGTATACCAGATGCGGTATGGTTTGTTGTTGCTCTAATATGTTTACCTGCCGGCATTATAAATTTGAATGCTATTAGAGATGGTATTATCGGCTTGATGTATTCAGCTGTTATTTCAAATTTTTTGTTTTTAATTGCATTTTTAGCTACAAAAAATTATGACCCAACAACTATGATTATATTTACAGGTTATTTAATAGTCATCAGTATCATCGTATTAATAGATGTTATTTATGACCGTTTTTTAAGTTTGAATAAAAGTACAGATGTGTTTTCTTCTTTTAATAATAAAGATGAATATAGGATAAATAATGAAAAATAGCGTTTTAATAGCCTTAGTTTTTGGTCTTGCTGCTTGTAGTGCAACCAGTAATACAACAAACGATGTAGTTTCAGAACAAGCGGTATCGTTTGTAAATGTTTATAAAGATGCAAACAAGAAACAATGCTTTACGCAAGGAATGGCGTTAAACGTAATGGTTAAGGAATTAACAGAAAATGGCATCGTTGTTAATTGTTCCGCAAGAAAAAATGATGGGCTAATGTATCCCCAGGCATGTGGCCAAAATGAGGGAACGATCAATGTTTATCAAATTAGTTCTTCAGACTTTGAGAAGGCCCAATTACTTGGCTTTAAAGATGTTAAAGAAATAAAGTCGGCTGATATTAAACTGAAATGCCCATAAACGAAATTTGATATTAGGGTTGATCACAGTGACAAAAAAAGCGGCCATGGCCGCTTTTTTAATGCAACCATGTGGCGGTGTTAGTGATCAAACATCGCCGATATTGATTCTTCATTACTGAGTCGACGTATTGCTTCAGCGAGCATATTACCTAATGTTAGTTGCCTAACGTTTGGTAATGCCGCGATGTCGGCTGGTAATGGGATTGAATCCGTTACAATAACTTCATCAATAACTGTGTTTTTAAGGTTTTCTATGGCATTGCCAGAAAAAACAGGGTGAGTCGCATAAGCAAATACGCGCTTAGCGCCTTGTGCCTTTAACGCTTCAGCGGCTTTACATAATGTTCCACCGGTATCGATCATGTCATCAACCATAATACAATCACGGCCTTTAACATCTCCAATTATATGCATCACTTGAGCAACGTTTGCTTGTGGACGACGCTTATCGATAATGGCTAGGTCTTTGTCATTAAGAAGTTTAGCAATAGCTCGGGCTCTTACTACACCACCAATGTCAGGTGACACAACAACTACATCATCGGCTAAGTCGAATCCTTTTTTACGTAAGTCGTCCACTAAGATCGGACTACCAAATACGTTATCAACAGGAACGTCAAAAAAGCCTTGAATCTGTTCAGCATGAAGATCAACCGTTAATACTCGGTCAACACCTACACTAGACAGGAAATCTGCAACAACTTTTGCAGTAATTGGAACACGTGCTGAACGAACACGTCGGTCTTGTCTTGCATAACCAAAGTAAGGAATAACAGCAGTGATACGGCCTGCAGACGCACGTCTGAGAGCATCAACCATCACAATTAATTCCATTAGGTTGTCATTACAAGGAGCACACGTAGATTGAATGATGAAAACATCCGATCCACGAACGTTGTCATTAACTTGAACACTAATCTCACCGTCACTGAAGCGGCCTACAGTGGCGTTTCCTAGGTCGATGTCAAGACGGTTACTGATGATTTCGGCAAGTTCTGGGGTAGCGTTTCCAGCGAAGAGCTTTATATCAGGCACAGAGATATCCTATAGCAATTATGCTTTTAGTTTTATAGTGAGGTTAGCTCAAAATAGCCAAACCTCTAATGTTTATTAGCCAAACAACGTTTGGTGCGTTGGGGAAATGTTACATCCTTTCGCAACAAATCCAGTCAGGTCGACAGGCAGCTGTTGATATATCTCTTTTGCTTCGTCCTGTGTAGCAAACTCAGCATAAACACAAGCTCCAGTGCCAGTCATCCTAGCCGGGCCATATTCTAACAACCAGTCCATTGCTTTGGCAACGGTTGGATACTGATTATAAACTAACTTTTCAAAATCATTTTTGAATTGAGGGGCAATACCTCGGTATTTAATTTCATCTAACGGTAATTTAGGCGAATTTCGAGGCAAATGAGGTGACGAAAATAATTCTGCTGTATTTACATGTTGGTTAGGCGTTAATACTAAATACCACTTTTCTTTTATAGGATAGCTAGTTAGCTTTTCACCTACGCCATCTGCAATCGCGGTTTGGCCAAAAACAAAAATAGGCACATCAGCGCCAACTTTCAACCCAATCTCTCTTAGTTCATCCAATGAAAGACCCAGTTTCCATAGTGAATTCAAAGCCAAAAGTGTGGTTGCAGCGTTTGATGAACCGCCACCCACACCACCGCCCATCGGTAAGCGTTTTGTTAAAGATATTTTTATAAAGTCTAAGCTTAGAAGCTTTTTATTAAAATTATCTTCGCCAAACTTGGCTTTTAAAAACCGTGATAAAGCCTGCATTGCTTTAAAAACCAAATTACTGTTTGTTTCGAGCTCTGGTAAGTCGCAATTAAAAGCTGTTTTACTCGCCAACTCCCAATCTTCCAACTCCCAATCTTCTAAATTAGTTTGTTTTAACGCTTCCTTACTGGTGCGAAGGTGTAATTCGTCACTATAGGCTTCAAACGTCATATCATCACCAAAATCTATAAAGTGAAAAAGGCTTTGGAGTTCATGGTAACCATTGTCTAAACGACGGTTTATATTTAAAAACAAATTTAATTTAGCGGGTGAAAGTAACTTTAATTTAGATTGACGCATGTTTAACCTTGTAACTGCCAATGTGAAATGGCTAACTTAATTCTTGAATCGCTTGATTTTATGGTCAACGCGCTAGGTAAGTTTAATTGTTGTAGTGGTTTCCTAGGACCATATTTTACATTCCATGACGTTTGATTAAAACCTTCAGGCATATAGTCAAATGACTGGATTTCGTTTTTGTTGTTGTAAGTAGGACTGGAAATATCTTGTTTGTTTGCGTGTCCTAAAAGCCAAAGGTGAAGTTTGTCAAAGGGGATTTGTTTATTGGTAAAACGAGCCACCAGAGTTTGAGGGTCTGGGCTTATATGTTGCTCGCCATCTACTTCAAGTGTAGCCATGCCATGCTCATATTTTAGAGTCATTACATCTATGCCCAATACAGTAGAAAGAACGAAATGGAACTCGTTTTTGTTTTGCTGCCAATAAAAATACGCGCTTTCTTTCTCTTTACCAGATACAAAAAGCATTTTGCCGCGAGCCGTCCATGATGATAACTCGGAGACATGAGATACATTTACTATTTCAGACTTTTTAGGTAATGAGGTACATGCAGTGATCAAAAACAGTAGGGTGATCGTTAAAATGGTACTTTTGAATTGATTCATATTTGTCTCAAATAGCAATAAATTGGGCTTTTACTACGATATCTCATAATAAAGATGGTTACAGGCTTTTAAAAAGTCCGCGATTTTCGTAGAATTGCCTGTTCTTTAAATCTAGGTCTTTTAAGCACTGTATGTCCGTTATAGCATTAGGAATAAATCACAAATCTGCATCTGTTGCTCTAAGAGAGCGCTTGGCTTTTACGCCTGAGCGTTTGCCTGAGGCGCTGAAAACAATCCAAAATGATGCTGGTTGTGATGAAGCTGTAATACTATCAACGTGTAATCGTACAGAAATTTATTGCTTTGGTGAACAGGCAAAAGCCCAGCAAGTGGTAAATTGGTTAGCTAAATTTCACCAGGTTCCATCAGAAGAATTAGAACAGCACGTTTATATTTACCAAAATATAGAAGCGACACGTCATTTAATGAGAGTTGCAAGTGGCTTAGATTCCATGGTTATAGGTGAACCTCAAATACTAGGGCAGGTTAAGCAGGCTTATCAACAAGCTCGTGGAGTCGGTACTGTCCAAACCTATTTTGAACGTATGTTCCAACAGTCTTTTTCAGTAGCTAAACAAGTTAGAACGGAAACCGACATTGCCACCAATGCTGTATCAGTAGCCTATGCTGCGGTTACATTAGCAAAACAGGTTTTTGGTGATTTTAAAGGTAAAAAAGTATTATTAGTTGGTGCTGGTGAAACTATAGAGTTGGTTGCAAAACATATTTATGAGCAAGGCGCTAAAGATATTGTTGTAGCAAATAGGACATTAAGTAGAGCTGAGGTAATTGCAGAGCAATTTGGCGCAAAAGTATGTGCGCTTAGCCAGATAGCTAAAGAGATATTGACTGCCGATGTTGTGATTAGCTCAACAGCCAGTACATTGCCGATTATAGGCAAAGGTTTAATTGAAAAAGTATTTAAAAACCGCAAGCACAAACCTATGTTTTTGGTTGATTTAGCGGTGCCTCGTGACATTGAGCCTGAGGTGGCAGAATTAGACGATGCTTATTTATATACTGTCGATGATTTACAAGAGATAGTAGCGAGCAACATGCAGGCACGAACTGAAGCAGCTGTTGAAGCAGATCAAATTATCGATGGAAAAGCGAGCATGTTTTCCGACTGGTTAAGCTCGCTAGATTCCGTTGATTTAATAAAAGAATACCGTACCCAGAGCTTAGCAATTAAAGATGAGCTTTTGGTTAGAGCACTAAATCAAATTCAAGCCGGCAATGATGCAGAAACTGTATTAACTGAGATGGCAAACAAATTAACAAACCGACTGATTCATGCACCAACGTCTGCCTTAAAAGAAGCAGCTGAAAGCAAGAACACCGAACAGTTGGCGACTATGAAAACCGTATTGGGGATCCAATGAAACAATCAATAATTACCAAGCTTGAAGGCTTAGTAGAACGTTACGAAGAAGTTCAAGCACTGTTAAGCGATCCTGGGGTTATATCTGACCAAGACCGTTTTAGAGCGTTATCAAAAGAGTATTCAGACTTAGAAGACGTTACAAAAGCATTCACAGAGTTTCAAACTGCATCAAGTAATTTAGAAGAAGCTAAATTGATGATGGAAGAAGAAGACGCAGAAATGCGTGAAATGGCAGTAGAAGAAATGAAAGCCGCTAAAAAAGATATTGAGCGTCTTGAAGATGAACTACAAGTATTAATGTTGCCTAAAGATCCTAATGACTCAAACAACTGCTTTGTTGAAATTAGAGCCGGAGCAGGTGGTGATGAAGCCGCTATTTTTGCCGGTGATTTATACCGTATGTATAGCCGTTATGCGGATGCAAAACGCTGGAAAGTAGAAATTATGAGCGTTAACGAAGGTGAGCATGGCGGTTTTAAAGAAATCGTGGCTCACTTTACTGGTGATGATGTATACGGGACTATGAAGTTTGAATCTGGAGGTCATCGCGTTCAACGTGTTCCAGAGACTGAATCTCAAGGGCGTGTGCATACTTCAGCATGTACTGTTGTAGTAATGCCAGAGATCCCAGAAGCAGAAGCAATTGAAATAAATACAGCCGATTTAAAAATTGATACTTACCGAGCATCAGGTGCAGGTGGTCAGCACGTAAACAAGACGGACTCAGCGGTTCGTATTACGCATTTACCTACTGGTATCGTTGTTGAGTGCCAAGATGAACGTTCGCAGCACAAAAACAAAGCTAAAGCGATGTCGGTATTGAGTGCTCGTATTCAGGCTGCAGAAGATGAAAAACGTAATGCAGAAGAGACTAGTATGCGACGTAATCTTGTTGCAAGTGGTGATCGTTCAGAGCGCGTTCGTACATACAACTTCCCTCAAGGTCGATTGTCAGAGCACCGAATTAACTTAACACTTTACAAGCTGAATGAAATTATTGAAGGCGATTTAGATTGTGTTCTTCAACCTCTAATGACTGAATACCAAGCTGATTTATTAGCTTCAATGTCAGAAGAGTAATTGAGACAAATTGTCAGTGAAATCTGAGTTAAGCATTTCTGAACCAAACATTAAAGCGGCCATCGATGATGCCGCTTTAGCTATTAAAAAAATGTCTGATACGGCTAAACTAGATGCAGAAATACTGTTACTGCATGTAATTGAAAAGCCAAAAGCTTATTTATTTACTTGGCCAGATGCTGTTTTAACAACCGAGCAATTAGAATACTTCACATCACTTGTTGAACAAAGGCTACTCGGGCACCCGATTGCACATTTAATTGGAAAGCGAGACTTTTGGACTTTAACTCTAGAAGTTAATAATAGCACTTTGATCCCTAGACCGGATACGGAACTGTTAGTAGAAACGGTTTTAAGTTCAATATCAGACTTTGATTTCCCAATGAACGGCAAAGGTTTAGATTTAGGAACCGGTACAGGTGCTATCGCACTTTCATTAGCCAGTGAGTTACCAGAAATGGCTTGGCTAGGTGCAGACTTCAACAAAGATGCGGTAGAATTAGCGACTCGAAATAAATCATTAAACAATATTAATAACTGTACATTTATACAAAGCGATTGGTACTCAGCTGTACATGAACAACGCTTTGATATTATTGTCAGCAACCCTCCTTATATTGACCCACTAGATCCTCACTTACACTTAGGCGATGTTAGATTTGAACCCAAAAGTGCATTAACTGCAGGGGATCAAGGAAAGTCCGATCTAATCCATATTATTGAACAAGCTCCTAATTATTTAAACAAACAAGGATTGATTGCTTTAGAACATGGTTATGATCAAGCTGAGTTTGTTCGCCAGTGTCTTTCTGATAATGGCTTTAAAAACATCAATACATTTATTGATTTAGGTCAAAATGATCGTATAACAATTGGCTATTTTTAAACTTTACGTTTAGTCTAAATACTAGTGATTTACACTCGTTGTACAGTGGTGGTTTTAAACAGCATAGGAAATAGTTGTTCATGGTTGATGATTTTTTATTTTCAGGCGATAACCCAGAGCCTGAGCAAGTAAAAACAATTGGTAAATGGAAAGTCCTTGTCGTTGATGATGAGCCAGAGGTTCATGCTGTAACGAAGTTAGCGTTGAGTGACTTTTTATATCAAGAAAAAACAATAGAGTTTATGAGCGCCTATAGTGGTGCTGAGGCTAGAGATATTATTAGAGATAATAATGATATCGCTATTGTATTACTTGATGTAGTGATGGAAACCGATGATGCCGGCCTAAACGTAGCCAACTATATCCGCAACGAGCTTAAAAATAAAAATGTGAGAATTATCTTAAGAACAGGGCAACCTGGGCAAGCTCCTGAAAAGCAGGTAATTCTTAATTACGACATTAATGACTATAAATCTAAAACCGAATTAACAGCTCAAAAATTATTTACTGTGGTGCTATCAGGTTTGCGCTCCTATAGAGACTTGCGTTCTTTAGAACAGAGCCATGAAGGACTTAAAAAAATAATTTCTGCATCGGCCGATATATTTAATGTTCATTCCATGGAACAGTTTATTGACGGTGTAATGCAACAACTGACATCGGTACTAGGCTGTGGTGAAGAGCAGGCTATGTATGCGACCGATAGTTTTATGATTAATTGCCCATCTAGAAGTACGTCAAAAGATCTAACAGTTGTAGCCGCACAAGGACAGTTTGCTGATTACATCGGACATCAAGTATCTGATGTTGACGTCATCAAGTCGAGCCAACTACAAGAAGCATTTAGTCAGGCTATCTCATCAAGATCAATTGTTTATCAAGACAATTACTTAATTGCCTATTGCCATAGTAAGTTCTCTACAAATTCGTTGCTTTTTGTTTCAGGGTTACCTTCTGACTTAAGTGATACACACAGAGACTTAGTAGAGCTGTTTGCTAAAAACGTACAAATTGCCTTCGAGAGTATCCAGTTAAAAGTAGAATTAGAATCGTCGCAAACTGAATTATTAGAGCGTTTAGGCGGAGCCATTGAAAAAAGGTTAAACGATGCAGGCGGTCATATAAGAAATGTGGTTGCGTTAACTGGTTTACTAGCGAGT
The DNA here is from genome assembly GCF_039523615.1 of Psychrosphaera haliotis. NCBI lineage: Bacteria > Pseudomonadati > Pseudomonadota > Gammaproteobacteria > Alteromonadales > Pseudoalteromonadaceae > Psychrosphaera > Psychrosphaera haliotis. The sequence continues at coordinate 278,816 of NZ_BAAAFQ010000005.1, forward strand.
TGGTACGGCTTAGAAGAGTCAGAAATCGAAATGTTAAAAAAGGCTGCGCCTTTGCATGACATTGGTAAAATTTCACTGCCGGATACGTTATTGAAAAAGCAGTCTGAGCTTACAGATGATGAATGGGAACAGGTAAAAAAGTCTCCTCTTTTAGGACATGAAATACTAAAAGGCTCAAACAGTGAAATCATACAATTCGGATCTACAATTGCCTACCAACACTATGAGAATTGGGATGGTTCCGGTTATCCAAAAGGATTGAAAGGAAAAGACATTCATATATTTGCCCGTATAGTTAAAGTCGCTAATGTTTATGATTCACTTAGAACCGCACTCATATACAAAGGTGAATGGTCTCATGATCAAGCTATGCAATATCTAAAAGAAAAAGCAGGTATCGAGTTTGACCCTGGTCTTATAGACCTAGTTGAAACGAATCATCAAAAATTTGAAGCGGTTTTTAAAAGCTAGCAGATAATTTGTAAATAATTTGTTAACATAGCCAACTGGAATTTGGCGGCAATGAAATGTAAGTAAATGCCATAACAAGGGTTTTAAAATGTATATTGGTTTAAAGCATGCTCATTTAACATTTGTATTATTGAGCGTTATTCTATTCTATTTCAGGTTTTACCAAGTTCAAATGGCTGGTAAAAGCCTACCTAAGTTACTAAAAATATTGCCACACATTATCGACACCTGTCTAATTGCCTCTGCTATTGGTTTGTGCATTGTCCTTCAACAATACCCACTTGTTGTTACCTGGTTAACCCTCAAAGTTGCCTTTGTGATTGCCTACATTGTGTTTGCTGCCTTAGCAATAAAAAGCGCAAATAAGCAAAAAGCCATTTTAATGTTAACAGGTGCATCAATCAGCTTAATTTTAGCTGCATTTATGGCAGTAACAAAACTAGCGTAAGTCGCTAAAGTATTAAATCTGATTTTTAAGAGAAGTAATGTCAGCAAACTGGTTTATATCATCAAATAGCGCGAACGATTTATTAATTGAACTACTCGATCTTGAAGAAAATTGGCAATCAAAGATATCCAAACCTAATATTTTGGATACGCTAGAAGAGCTTGTTAATCACCTTGAGCATTACTGCGTAGAGAAAGTGCCTAATCAAGAAGAGCTTTATAAAGTCATTGATAGTATTTTTGATGAGTTAGCATTTTCCGGTCCTGGCCTGCAAAGCGTGCCAGAGTCTGCGTTAGGATCAGTGAGTTATTGTATCGAGTCTCGCACTGGTAATAGCTTAACGTTAGCTATTGTTATGGCCTACCTATTAAAAGAATTAGGCTTTAATGCTTTTATTGCTGAATTGCAAGATGACATTGGTTTAGTGGTTAAGTTGAGTAACTCTGAGTTAATTGTGATTGACTCTGTTTCTGGTGCAACAGAATATATTATCACTAGTGATGATTTAAATGAGAGTATGTTAAGTGGCATTGCGGCATACGCACAGCCAATTGATCAAGAAGAGCTGATAAAAGAGTTGTTGAGCGAACAGAAGATCTGTCTATTGGCAGAAGGGTTTTATGAAGAAGCGCTTTTGTGTGTCGAAACATTGATGGCGCTTTTACCTGAAGACCCTTATGAAAGACGTGACCGTGGAATAGTGCTTCAGCAATTAGACTGTGACCATGTGGCTTCAGATGATTTAAAGTACTTTATAAAAGCTTGTCCAAACGATCCTATGGCGGCATTTTTTAAATCTCAGCTAGAAGAGCAGGTTGCTCCTACCCACACATTGCATTAAATTATAGATATTGGTTGTTTTTTTACAAAACAAAACAAAACAAAACAAAACAAAACAAAACAAAACAAAACAAAACAAAACACAACACATAAAAAGAATAAGAATTGAAAATTCAATCGTGAGTTTTAAGGAATCAGCTTAAATGCCAGTTATTACAAATGAAGCAACACTCCTAGGGTTACTAGCACTTATTTTAGGTTTTGTCTTTTACACTAGTAAAAGCAGCAATGCTAAGTTTCAAGCGTTTTATAAGTATGTTCCTGCGCTATTACTTTGCTATTTTATCCCTTCTATTTTCAACTCAGCAGGCTTAGTAAGCGTGGAGGCGTCGGACAACATTTACTATGTCGCGTCACGATTTTTGTTACCTGCATGTATAGTGCTTTTAACTATTAGCGTTGATTTACCTGGTATTTTAAAGCTGGGTCCTAAAGCAATTATTCTCTTCTTTACCGGTACTTTTGGTATTGTTATTGGCGGACCAATAGCACTCTTAATTGTTTCGTACTTTTACCCAGAACTACTTGGTAATAGTGGCCCTCAAGATGTTTGGCGAGGAATGACTACGGTTGCCGGCAGTTGGATAGGTGGTGGCGCTAACCAAACGGCAATGAAAGAGATTTATGAAGTTGGGGATACTATTTTTTCTTCTATGATTGCTGTTGATATTATAATGGCAAATATTTGGATGGCTGTTTTATTATTATTAGCCGGCAACGCCAAGAGTATCGACGCAAAAACAGGCGCAGATACCACAGCATTAGAAGAGCTTAAAACAAATGTTATTGAATTCCAGAAAAAGCATGCTCGTATTCCTCACCTTGAAGACTTAATGATTATCTGTGCCATAGGCTTTGGTGTTACAGGTGTCGCACACATATTCTCAGATATTGTCACACCGTTTATGATAGAAAACTTCCCTAACTCTAAAGAGCTAAGTTTCCACAGTAAGTTTTTCTGGATGATAGTCAGTGCTAGTGCAATGGGTATTGCATTGTCATTTACTCGATTAAGAAAGATAGAAGCAGCAGGGGCATCAAAAGTAGGCTCTGCCTTCCTTTATTTCTTGATAGCGGCTATCGGTCTTCATATGGATATTATGGCAATATTTGATAGTCCACTATACTTTGCATTAGGCGCAATTTGGATGATTATTCACGCCTGCTTAATGCTTGGTGTAGCAAAATTAATAAAAGCCCCACTGTTTTATATGGCGGTTGGCAGCCAAGCCAATGTGGGTGGTGCAGCTTCCGCACCCATCGTGGCATCTGCGTTCCATCCAGCTTTAGCGCCTGTGGGCGTTCTATTGGCTGTTTTGGGTTATGCTATCGGCACATATGCAGCTTGGTTCTGTGGTCAAGTTTTACAGTATGTAGCCAGTTGATAAATCATTTAAAAGTTATTCGGTTAGTTTAAAAATAGAGAGTTTAAAATGACATCTGCGATCAATACGCAAATTATAAAAATTGGAAAAGATATCGAACTTGCAAACGACAAACCGTTTGTCTTATTTGGTGGTATGAATGTTTTAGAGTCTAGAGACTTAGCATTAAAAATTGCCGAGACATATAAAGAAGTTACGACAAAACTTGGTATTCCTTATGTATTCAAAGCTAGTTTCGATAAAGCGAACCGCTCTTCAGTGAATTCATATCGTGGCCCAGGTTTAGAAGAAGGCTTAAAAATATTTGAAGAAATCAAAACGCAATTTGATTTACCGATAATTACCGATGTACACGCTCCTGAACAAGCGCAGCCTGTTGCAGAAGTAGTAGATATTATTCAATTACCAGCGTTTTTAGCACGTCAAACAGACTTGGTTGTTGCTATGGGTAAAACAAACGCAATTATTAACGTTAAAAAACCACAGTTTTTAGCACCACATGAAATGAAACATATCATTAAGAAGTTTCATGAATCAGGTAACGAAAAGGTTATTTTATGTGAGCGTGGCAGTCAGTTTGGTTATAATAACCTTGTGGTTGACATGTTAGGTATGGATGACATGAAACGTATGGCTCCAGTTATGTTTGATGCAACACATGCCTTACAACGTCCTGGCGGCAGAACAGATTCAGCTGATGGACGCCGAGCTCAAGCAGCAGAACTTGCAAGAAGTGGTATGGCATTAGGATTAGCTGGACTTTTCATTGAAGCGCATCCAAATCCAAACGAAGCGCTGTGTGACGGACCATGTGCGTTACCACTATCTAAATTGGAAGGTTTTTTAACTCAAATGAAACAAGTGGACGACCTCATAAAATCCTTCGCCCCGCTGGATACGTCAGCAAACAACTTGTAATCTAAATATACAGAGCTTAATCAAACGAGGTTAAGCTCTTTTTCAACTCTCAATTAAATTTGCCTTATTGATTTACCACTAAGATAATAATGGCAAACCAGTTTTAATATAAAGGCTCAATATGTCATCAATAGTAATTTCGGGTACAGGCCTATTTACCCCTCCACATAAAATCTCGAACCAAGAGCTAGTTGATGTTCTTAATGAATACGCTGATCAATTTAATGAAACACATAAAGCAGAGATTGAAGCTGGACATATTGAAGAAAAAAAACGTTCTAGTGTAGAGTTTATAGAAAAAGCGTCAGGTATAAAGTCACGATATGCCATGGTAAAAGAGGGTATTACTGACGTAAATGTACTTCATCCTAAGATGAAAAAGTATAATGCAGAAGAGCCACCTGAAATGGTGCTGATGGCAGTTGAAGCAGCGAAAGAAGCACTAGAAAAATCTGGTAAAAAAGCAGAAGACATAGATTTGGTTATTTTAGGCTCTTCAAACATGCAGCGCTCATATCCAGCAATGTCTGTAGAAGTGCAACAAATACTAGGCGCATCAGGTTTTGCTTTTGATATGAATGTAGCGTGTTCAACAGCTACTTTTGCAATTATCAACGCTTACAATTCAATTAAAGCAGGATCAGCAAAGTGCGTGTTAGTGGTAAACCCTGAGTTTACAACGCCACAACTAGATTATACGAATCGCGATAGTCACTTCATATTTGGTGACGTGGCAACAGCCATGGTTATCGAGAGTACGGAAACCGCTACATCGAAGCAACAGTTTAAAATAGTAGCTATGGATCAAATAACTAAATTTTCAAATAACATTAGATGTTCACATAGTTATGTAGACCATTGTTATGACGAGTTGCCTGCTGATAACTCATACTTTTTCCAAGAAGGAAGAAAAGTTTTTAAAGAATTATTACCAATAGTTACTAATACCATCACGGATCACCTAACTAAAAATGGTTGGTCTGTAACCGACGTCAAACGTATGTGGTTGCATCAGGCTAATATTAATATGAACCTCTTTGCGGCTAAAAAGCTTCTAGGTCGTGAGCCGGAATTTTTAGACGCACCATTAATTTTAGATGAATACGCTAACACAGCCTCTGCGGGTTCCATTGTTGCTTTTCATAAATACAGTGATGATTTCTCTGTTGGTGATAAGGGTATTTTATGTAGCTTTGGTGCCGGATATTCAGTTGGTTGTATAAGTTTAGAGCGCATATAAGTCCTTAGAGTAAAAAGCAAGCTTGATTAGTACGAATAAAATTCTGCTGACCGGGCGCATAATTAATTTTTAACCAATAAAGAGTCGATAAACTTTATTTGACTTTTTACTCTAATTTTTATTAAAGTACGCCCCGTCGGTAAATGCCGATGTGTTGCTAAATGCAACGTCAGAAGAGGTGCGGCTATTAGGTAGCAAATTGGAGAAGTCTCAACTTCATTGATAATTTGTCAGGGAATAGTCGCCGAGGATAATACTTGTTGAGATAGGTATTGTTCGGCCATATAGGTTGAGTCCTATTGGTTGTCACCTATATGGTGGAGCGCTTCTGGCCGGTAAGTTCAGTTGCGTAATCATCGTTCTTACCTGTGCCTGATCCCTCCCCAAAACTTAATTTAGATTTGGGAAAAACATGTCAAAAGTATCATCTGTAACCGTTGCAAAATTTGGCGGTACAAGCTTAAAAAATTATCAATCAATGGTACGTTGTGCCAACATTGTCATAGAAGAACCTTCAGTTAAAGTCGTTGTGTTATCAGCTTCTGCAGGGGTAACTAATTTATTAGTGGACCTAACTGAAAGGGGTCTATCGGAAGCAATTGCCTCTACACTAATTGATAACATTAAAACCATACAACTAGATATATCAGCTAGCCTTTTTGAACAAAACCAAATTGAACAAAACCGAGTCAACGGTTACGTATTAAACCTCATCCATGAGCTTGAATATGCATCGCAAATGTTGCGAGAGCAGTTTAGCTTGAAATTAGTGGATGAAATACTATCGTTTGGTGAACGTTTTTCTAGTTATTTATTTACTGAAATAATGACTGAGTTGCTTTCTAATGCTGACGATAAACCCCAACTCGTTAGATTTGATGCTCGACGTATAATTAAGACTGATAGTCGATTTGGTCATGCAAGGCCAGATTTAACTGCAATAAAACAACAAAGCCAATTGTCATTAAACCTGCCCGAATGTCTGTATATCACACAAGGTTTTGTTGGCGAAGACAGCTTCGGCAATACAACGACTTTGGGCCGCGGAGGTTCAGACTTTTCTGCTGCGTTAATAGCTGAAGCAATCAACGCAGATAAACTACAGATTTGGACAGATGTGGCTGGCATATACTCTTCTGATCCCCGATTTGTCACTAAAGCGAAGCCAATTAAAACGCTTAGCTTTAATGAGGCTGCTGAACTCGCAACTTTTGGTGCAAAAGTATTGCATCCTGCAACATTACTACCTGCCATAAGATCTAAAATTGATGTCTTTGTGGGCTCAAGTTTAGAACCGGATGCTGGCGGCACTCATTTAACAACAAAACCTTCAACGAGCGGCGTAAGAGCAATTGCACTTAGAGAAAATCAGACCCTAGTTACCTTAAGCAGTCCAAATATGCTGCTTGCTAGCGGTTTTTTAGCAAGAGTGTTTGCTATTTTAGCTAAGTATGAACTTTCCGTCGATCTTATCACTACATCTGAAATATCCGTTGCGCTCACGTTTGACAACATAAATGGAGTTAGTGAAGGGATATTGCCGCAAGAGTGTATAACTGAATTGGAAGACTTTTGCGCGGTATCGATAGAAGGGGAGTTATCACTAGTTGCGGTTATTGGCAATCACAACCCAGATCATGAAACGATATCAAGCACCGAATTACTATTTAAGTCTTTAGGTGATTACCAAATAAGAATGATTTGCCACGGAGCAAGTAGGCACAATGTATGTTTTTTAGTTAAACAAAGCATCGCGAAAGACGTTGTTACTAATATTCACGATCAGATTTTTGGTTAATTCTTTTAGAGAGCGTTAAATATGAAGATTACAAAAGAGCTACTAACCTTAAATCAGGATATCGCTGGCCAAGAGATTGGGATCCCTGTTTATTATGTAAACTGTGGAAAAGACGATGCTCCTACCGTATATATCCAAAGCGCAGTTCATGCAGCCGAAATGCAGGGTAGTGCTGTTATTTTTCAGCTATTAACCTTTTTACCTAAACTAAGCATAAATACAAACTTTATATTGGTTCCTAATTGCAATCCCTTCGGCAGAACACAAAGAGCAGGAGAGTATTTACAGGGACGCTTTGACGCGACTACGGGTAATAATTGGAATCGTTTTTATCATTATGATGAATCTTTAGTAACGAAGTTTTTAAACTCGTTAGAAGGGAGTGAATCCTTATATGATAAAGCGAATGAGAATAAAATAGTATCGGACTTTAGGCTCGCGTTAAGTAAATCCATTGAAGACTTAACAAAAGGCGAGTGGGGTATAAATACAGCGCAATATTTAAACCATAAGTTACAGTCGCTGGCCGTTAAGGCTGATTTAGTCATTGATTTACATACGGGACCATCTTCTACACGACATATATATAGTCCTGACTTTTTAGTAGAGCATGCTAAGCGTTTTAATATTGAAAATATAATTTCCATACCATGCAAGTTTGCAGGTGCTTTAGACGAAGCGAGCTTTATTCCCTGGAGGCTATTACAACAAGGCCTCTGCGCAATAGGGGTAGAATTTAAATATGGCGTGAAAGCATTTACCGTTGAGCTTGGTTCTCAAGAGAACATATGTTTAACGCAAGCCTATGAAGATATGAAAGGCATATTAAACTTCCTAAACACAGAAGGGCTAGTAACTGGTAACCCTAAAATAGATGCAAACGATATAACTGTTACAGCATTAAAAAATTATAAAACACTATTTTCAAAGTACGCAGGTATGGTTGAATATCTAGCAAAAGCGGGTGATAAAGTTGAGAAAGGGCAAACTATAGCTCGAGTACTAAATTCCTTAGAGTTTGATAATGACAGAGGACTGCTAGAGATTAAATCTCCAAGCTCTGGTATTGTTATACTTCACTACCCCTCAGCTGCAGTTCAGGTTGGCACTCAGCTTTATAAAATAGCAACCGATGCATAAATAAAGGTTTTTAAGAATGAAAGTTAGTTTTATTGGTTTAGGCGTTATGGGCTTCCCAATGGCTGGTCATTTAGCTCAAGCTGGGCTTGATGTGACTGTATTTAACCGAACAGAATCAAAATCTATAGCATGGACCGAGGCTTATAAAGGCGATTACAAAACGACGCCAAAATTAGCGGTAGAACATTCTGACATCGTCTTTATTTGTGTTGGTAATGATGATGATCTAAGACAAGTGATGTTAGGGAAAGACGGTATTCTTGCTGGTGCTAAAACTAACGCTGTCATTGTTGACCATACGACTACCTCAGCCGATGTAGCACGAGAGCTAAGCGCAATTTGTTCGGAGCAACAAATATCGTTTTTCGATGCTCCAGTATCTGGTGGTCAAGCTGGAGCTGAGAATGGACAACTTACGGTGATGATGGGTGGTAAAGAGTCTGACTTCAACAAGATTGAGCCAGTCATTAAACACTTTTCCAAGTTTGTAAAGCTAATGGGAGAAGTGGGTTCAGGACAGTTAACAAAAATGGTTAATCAAATTTGCATAGCTGGTGTTGTACAAGGCGTTGCTGAAGGGTTACATTTTGCTCGGTCGGCAGGCTTAAATGGTGTTGATGTTGTAGAGGTGATTTCTAAAGGAGCCGCCGGTAGTTGGCAAATGGACAATCGTCATAATACCATGTGGCAAGGGCAGTATGACTTCGGCTTTGCAGTAGATTGGATGCGTAAAGATTTAGGCATTGCGTTAGATGAAGCTAAGAGAAACAAATCTACTTTACCCCTTACTTCACTTGTCGATCAGTTTTATGCTGATGTTCAAAATATGGGCGGTAATCGCTGGGATACCTCTAGCCTAATGGCAAGACTAGAGGTGCATAGAAAGTAAAAGTTACCTGTAACAACCAAATACTGTTTTTGAGTTTGTATTGTGGTGGTGTAGTTAGACCTGTTTGTTTACCTACACTTTATATTTATCAATAAACGAATGTAATATAACCGCCTGTTTGGATATGTTCTCACTGCTTGCTGCATTTTCTTTTGCTCGTTGGAAAGAGTCATCTGCAACATCTCTAATAGCGACTACGTTCTGGTTTACTTCCTCGGCTACTTTACTTTGTTGCTCAATGGCAGTGGCAATCTGAGTGTTCATATCCATTATTGATTTAACATCTTGGGTAATGGAAACAAGTTTCTCACCAGCTTCACCTGCTCTTTGGGTAGATGTACTACCCTGTTCTTGGCACTGGTCGATAACACTAACTATTCCACCAATCCTTGACTGCAGAGACGTCACTATATTTTCAATTTCTTTGGTAGATTCTTGGGTTCTCATTGCTAACGTTCTTACCTCATCGGCAACAACCGCAAAACCTCGACCATGCTCACCAGCTCGAGCTGCTTCAATAGCAGCGTTTAAAGCTAGTAAGTTAGTTTGTTCAGCAATACCACGAATAACGTCGAGAACAGAGCCAACATTTTTACTTTCTTCAGCCAGTGCATTTACATCACTCACTGCGGTATCTAGCTTGTCAGAAAGGAATCGAATGCTTTCAATTGTCATGTTAACTTGAGTAGAGCCTTGCTCGGCATTTTCATTACTACTGAGCGCTTTGCTAGCCGCATCTTCTGTATTCGCAACAATCTCTTTTATCGTAGCGCCCATTTCTGTTACTGCAGCCGCAACTGACTCAGTTTCTCGTAGTTGGATGTCTAACGATGTCTGATTATCTGTTGAATTTGAAACTAGTGATCTTGTAGCTTCATCTAGGGTTTTGACAGCATTGTTAACTCTTAAAATAAGCTCTCTAAAGTCAGAAATTAAAGAGTTAAACTGTCTACCCATAGCTGATAGTTCGTCTTCGCCTTCGAATTCATGACTTTGAGTCAAGTCGTTTGTGTTCCTTACCGCGTCAATAGTTGACGAAATTTGTTGAATAGGACCTAGTACTTTTCTGCTTGTTACAAAGGTTGAAGACATAATAATACCAACGAGTACCACAAATAGTGCAAAACCGAATATTTGTGTTTGCAGCTGCTTTGCTTCAATACCTTCAGAGATATTTGACTCCATAACTTCCTGGGTCTTCCTAAGTATGGTTTTTGCTTCTGCCAGTTCGCCTCGGACTCCACTTTCGCTGTTGAGACCAATTTCTTTTTGCGCATTCACCAAATTTACAAATTTTACTTGATAGTCACTCAATAGGCCCTTGATCTTATTTTGTGTTGACCCGTCGATATCTGTGCTTGAAAGGTTGTTCCTGAGAGTATCAATGCCGTCGTTAAACTTACCTAAGTACTTTTCATCAAACCGCAACATAAAGTCTTTCTCGGACCGTCTTAGTTGCAATATGTCTACCAACAGCATGTAACTGTTTTGTTCCTTTAAAATGGTCTCTATGTTGTGCACAGCTCCTCTAAGCTCACCATAAAGTGCGTCTTTTGGATGCAAGCCAATAGTTTTTTGTAGTACAACCAGTTTGTCAAATGTGGCTTTATAGCTATTTGAAGCTTTTGTAAATCGCTCTACTTGGTCGGTTTCAAACCCTTCTTCTTTTAATATTTGGCTAAACTCTGTTTTTTGAACAGATACTTCTTTATGAATTTTATTAAAGTTATCGACATGTTCGGTGTTTTTATTTTCTAGAAAAAACTTTTCCTCAATATCAAGTTGCATAATATCTCTATTAATTTTGTCGATATATTGGACTGTTTGTGTGAATTGCGAGTTTTTATAATTTGAATAAATGAGTAAAACGAGTAACAACACCATGCCCGATGCGACTAAAACGGCATTGATAAGGAGTTTTTGTTTAATACTAGTGCCCATACTAACCTTCATAAACCGTCCAAAATTAAAATAGAGTTATCTCTAAATAAAGTTAGACGATTATTGGTATTTGGCAAAAAATATTAATTATTTGAAAGGATTCGACGTGCGTTATCTAAAATAATGCCAGTCGCCATTGCTACGTTTAAAGATTCGGAATGTCCGTAGGAAGGAATTGTTACTTTTTTGGTGATCAACGAAGAGATATCGTCACTAATACCATGCGATTCATTACCCATAACAATCACGGCACTTTTTTCAAAGTTGTTGTTGTGTACGTTGTCGCCGCCGAGGAACGCACCATAGATAGGGAGGTTTATTGTTTGAAGGCTATGTTTTAGATCAACTCTATGTGTTTTGACCCGCGTAAATGCGCCCATAGTGGCACTAATCGTTTTTGGGTTGTATACGTCAGCAGTTTGTTCACTAATTAAAATATCACTAACGCCATACCAATCGGCAAGTCGAATAATAGTGCCTAGATTTCCTGGATCATTTACATCATCTAAGGCGAGTATCAAGCCTTTAGGCTGAAACGCCTCGTGAACGGGTTGTTTTACAATAGCAATAGCATCACTGTTAGCTGTTAGTGTGCTAACTTGGCTTAGTTGTTGTGCTGTGGTTTCAATTACACTGTGGTGACTTAAAAGTTTGTTATGTAGCTCTTTAAACGAATCCGTGCAGTAAATTTCTACAACTTCTAGTGTTGAACCTAAAAGCTCTAAGATGTTTTTTTCGCCCTGTACTAAAAACTCACCGGATAAGCGGCGCTGTTTTTTTGAAGACAAGGCTTTAAGGTATTTTGCTTGGTTTTTCGAAATCATAATTCGTTAGCTTACGGTATTTCTTATTAGATTAATTAAAATTCAAAATTCAAAATTCGAAGTCAAAGTCAAACTCAGTGATCAAAGCTTAGTGCGCAGTGACAGTAACTCTGGGAAAAAACTTATTTCTAGCGCCTTTTTCAAAAATGCGACGCCAGATGAACCACCAGTTCCGGCTTTATTACCAATAATACGCTGAACTGTATACATATGCTTGAATCGCCAATTCTGGAATGAGTCTTCTATATCCATTAGCTTTTCAGCTAATTCGTATAACTCAAAGTGCTTTTCAGCGTTCTGGTATACACTGACCCAAGCATTTAACACAGAGTCATTTTCAGAATAAGGTTGGTTAAAATCTCTTTCTAGAAGTTCTTTATCAACTTCGAAGCCGCGCTTGTCCATTATTTTAATGACAACGTCATAGAGGCTAGGGGACTCAGAGAGTGACATTAGTTCATCGTGAACACTTGGGTTGGCTTTATGGACTTTAATCAAATCTTGGTTTTTATTACCCAACATAAACTCTATTTTACGATAGCCATATGATTGAAATCCTGAGGACTGACCTAGATCATCACGGAATTTTAAGTAATCAACAGGGGTTAAAGTTGACAGAATATTCCACGACTGAGTGAGCTGTAAGAATATTTGTTTTACTCTTGAGATTACTTTAAACGCGGGACCAAATTGCTCACCCTCTAAAAATCGAATAGCCGCTGCCAATTCATGGCCCGCTAACTTAAGCCAAAGTTCACTTGCTTGATGTATTACAATAAAAAGCATTTCATCGTGTTCTTTACTTTGCGGATGTTGCGCCGACAAAATTTGCTCTAAATTTAAATAGTCACCATATGACATATTGTCTTTAAAGTCAGTGTGAATGGAATCTTCTAGTGGGCGATAATTATTTTGGTGAGGACAGCTCATGCTTCAAAGCTCTTATAAATTTCATTGCAGAAAGGATATCACAAAGGTCTTAAAAGTGGTTAGCGAGAAGCACCAACCACTGGAGAATTAAATGAAGTTAAGTGTCTGAAAATTTTTACTGTTTAACCACTAGTGCTTTAGGCAACCTAAACGAAAAGACGCTTCCTTCATCAATTTTACTGGTGATTTCTAACTTTGAGTTGTGATTCGCTAGGGCATGTTTAGCAATAGAAAGCCCTAAACCTGCACCACCAGTTTGCCTAGTGCGAGCTTCATCAACCCGATAAAATCGTTCGGTTAACCTTGGAATGTGTGCGGCTTCAATGCCTACGCCATCGTCCTTCACTGAAAACTTAGCTTTACCAGATTTTGTTAGTTTCCAAACAATGCTTATATTGCCGCCAAAAGGCGTATAACGTACGGCATTAAACACTAAGTTCGAAAATGCACTGCGTAATTCCGATTCATTGCCTTTAACCGTTAATGTTTCATCTATATCAAAGGTAATGTTGTGTTTGTTATTCGATAAACTGACCGCTTCATTAACGAGTATGTTTAACATCCTTGGAATATTTAACGTAACAATGTCGGCCGGCGTGTCCTGTCTTTCCATTTTAGAAAGGGATAACAATTGTGATACTAAATCATCCATGCGTGTGGTTTGTTCAACCATCATGGTATGTGCTTTATCCCACATTGCTGAGTCAATTCCTTCTAAATCCTCAGTCATTTCTAGATAACCACGCATTACAGTAAGTGGTGTTTTAAGCTCGTGAGAAACGTTGGCGATAAAGTCCTTTCTCATTTGTTCTAATTGATGCAGCTCGGTGATGTCTCGGACTATGAGCGTCCACTTATCAGACTCAAAGGGAACAACACGTATCTCATAAACATGAGTATCATTAGTAGGTGACGGTATTTCAAGGGGTTCTTGATATGCTTGATCGTCAAGATAGTCAATAAACTCAGGCATACGAATCAAATTATCAATCCGTATCCCTTTGTCTGCTGGCCATTTCAGATGCAGCATATTTTGAGAAATTTTATTACACCAAAATATACGGCGTTCGTTATCATAAATAACGACACCGTCGGGCAATGATTCTGCACCTAATCTGAAGCGTCTAACTAAACCAGTTAACTCATTACGTTTTTTAGCATTTCGGCGTTGCTGTGTATAAATACCTTCAAATACATTAGACCAAATACCTAATGCTTTTGGAGGGTATATGCCACGCTGTTGCCAAAGCCACTTTGAAAGCTTTAATAACTGATAATAATGAGTGGTAATTATTATTATACAAAAGAGGATTGTGGCGCTAAAAAAGTACCCAAATGCCTGGCCCAAAATAGCAAACGGAGCATAAATCCAAAGCAATCGAAAAATAATTTGCCAAACAGTAGGCTTTTTATACATAAAGTTAAATTAGTCCGTGCGAGTAGAAAAACGGTAACCTGAACCACGTACAGTTTGAATTAACTTGTCATGGGTTTCTAGTGCTTTTCTTAATCGGCGAATATGCACGTCAACAGTTCGGTCTTCTACGTAAGTATTAGTTCCCCAAACATTATCTAGCAATTGATCCCTGCTGTATACACGCTCTTGGTGCGTCATGAAAAAGTGCAAAAGCTTAAATTCCATTGGACCTAAGTGCAGTTCTTTTCCATCTACGGTCACTCGATGACTGATTGGGTCTAAACGTAAACCAACTATTTCAATTGGATCGTCGGTGGCGGTAGGCTGGGTGCGTCTTAATACGGCTTTAATACGAGCAATTAACTCTTTTGGAGAAAACGGCTTAGTAATATAGTCATCAGCACCAACTTCAAGGCCTTGAATTTTATCGTCTTCTTCGCTTTTTGCGGTCAGCATGATAATAGGTGTAGATTTATGGGAATCTGACTGTTTAAGCTTTTTCGCAATCTGTATGCCGCTCATATTTGGCAACATCCAGTCTAGAATTATCAATGCAGGCGACTCATGAAGCAGGGCTTGCTGTGCATCGTTGTAGCTTTCTTTTGCGATAACAGAGTAGCCATTTTGTTCTAAAACAAATGTTAGCATCTCTCTAATTGCGAACTCATCTTCAATGATTAAAATTTTACTCGACATAAAGGTATCTACCAATTTGGGTTCTTGTCTATAGTTCGAATGCTATTATTCACTTTAAATATGACGAAATTATGACAGCTTCAATTATTGTTTTCACTTTTTAATGGCCATGCCTAGATTTTCTATAATTACTTGGTGATATGCCAATGGTCTTTTTAAATAATCTCGAAAAGTAATAGGGATCATCCAGACCTACGCTTTTTGCTACATGATTAATAGAAATATCAGTAGAATCTAAAAGTTTGCATGCTTGCTGAATCTTCAATTCTATCAGGTGTTTAATAGGACTGTTACCTATAATTTGTTGAAACTTTTTGGCGAAATAAAACTTAGATAAGCCAAAGTACTTTGCCATATCATCTAGCGTTAATGGTTGGTCTATGTTGTCATTAAAGTAGGTTTGTATAGACCGTTCTGACAAGTTTCGGTTGTTTGCTAAAGAGATAATTGGTCTTTGTAATGTAATCAAACTGAAAATTTTCTTTAACATATTTGACGCAACAAAAAAACGATTTAGCTGGTAACCCAAGTGTCTTGACTCAATTAGTTGTTTAAACTCATCGATAACTATTTTAGGCTCTGTGAGGGTAATTTTAAGGCTTAATTTATCTACGCCAATAATATCCATGAACTCCTCAAACATATGCCCATCAACATGCGCCCAATAGATAGACCAAGGCTCTTTTTTACTCGCTTTATAGTGGTGTGCTACGCCTTTGGGTAGGAAAATGATGTCATTCTTTGACATGTTGTAGACTTTGTTTCCCACAATCACTTTGCCGTGACCATCAACACAACACAGGACTAAGTGGTCATCATGATTTATTCTCTTGATTTCATGTCCAATGGCTCGCTCGTAAAAACCAAAGGCTAGTGGGCAAAGGCCACGGGATATTGCGCTGACTTGCAGTTCTTTGATCATAGGCCTAGGTACTAAAAACCGAACGCTTGATTTAGGAAGTGGCCAATTTGAGGTAATGCTCATGGAATTACAAAAGTGATTATTAATACCAAGATAGTCCATCAAAAAAGCAATTTAATCAATTTCTTTAGCTATTTTTCTCTGATTTAATGAGCTCAATCTTTATAAAGGCCATGTCAAAATTCCTATGGCCAACAAATACTAATAAGAGGCAATGTCATGAAACAGGTTCCTTTATTCATTAATGGTGAGTGGGTTGAATCAACATCAACTCGTAAAATCGACGTTACTAACCCAGCGACTCAAGAAGTTATCGCGCAAGTACCATGTGCATCACCGTCTGAAATGGACGCAGCTATTGAAAGTGCTAAAGCGACTTTTAAAACGTGGAAAGAGGTGGCTATCTCTGAAAGAGCGCGGGTGATGATGCGTTACGCACACTTGTTAAAAGAGCACCAAGAAGAGTTAGCCAATATAATCTGTGAAGAGTTAGGTAAAACTCATGAAGATGCAATGGGCGATGTTTGGAGAGGCATTGAAGTTGTAGAACATGCGGCAAACATTCCATCAATGATGATGGGCGAAACTGTTGAAAACGTTGCTCGAAATATTGATACATATAGTTACACGCAACCTCTAGGTGTTTGTGTTGGTATAACCCCATTTAACTTCCCAGCTATGATCCCTTTATGGATGTTCCCGTTAGCAGTAGCCTGCGGTAATACATTTATTCTTAAGCCGTCAGAGCAAGATCCTCTATGTCCTACTCGTTTAGTTGAATTATTTGAAGAAGCTGGCGCGCCAAAAGGTGTGCTGCAAGTTGTTCATGGTGACAAAGAGCAAGTTGACCGTTTATTACATGAACCAGAAGTTAAAGCGATTTCTTTTGTTGGTTCAGTAGGCGTTGGCCAATACATTTATAAAACTGGTACTGACAACATGAAGCGCGTGCAAGCGTTCCTTGGTGCAAAAAACCACATGGTCGTTATGCCGGATGCTAATAAAAATGCAGTGATCAACAACATTGTTGGTGCATCGGTAGGCGCTGCAGGACAACGTTGTATGGCAATTTCAGTGGCTGTATTTGTTGGTGAAGCTAAAGAGTGGATCCCAGAAATTCGTGAGAAACTGGCTGCGGTTAGACCGGGTCACTATTCCGATCCTGAAGCGGCTTATGGCCCTCAGATTACGCCTCAAGCTAAACAGAGAATTGAAGGTTTAATTGAGCAAGGTAAAAAAGAAGGCGCAAATTGCGTATTAGACGGGTCAAACTTCAGCGTTGAAGGTTATCCAAATGGTAACTGGGTTGGCCCAACTATGTTCACAGATGTTTCTGCAGACATGGAAATATATAAACAAGAAATATTTGGTCCTGTATTTTTAACCATGAATGTAGATACGTTGGATGATGCCATTGAGTTAATTAATAACAATCCTTATGGCAATGGTACTTCTATCTTTACTTCATCTGGCGGTGCAGCAAGAAAGTATCAACATAATATAGAAGTTGGCCAGGTGGGAATTAACATTCCAATTCCAGTACCACTACCGTTCTTTTCATTTACAGGTTGGAAAGGCTCATTTGCTGGTGATCAACATGCCTATGGTAAGCAAGCCGTAAAATTCTACACAGAAACTAAAACCATTACTGCTCGTTGGTTTGAAGATGACGTTGCCGCATCAGCCGGTCCAAATATGTCAATCACACTGAAGTAAGTCGTCGATACGAAACAAAAGTGGTGCTTAAAAATAATAAACGCAGAATAAATAATAAGCGTATATAAGTGCCACTTGTCATTAAATGACAAATATCAATTATAGGGGATAAGCATGAACTTTGATTTAAATGATGATCAGCGAGCGTTTATAGACTTAGCAAAACAGTTTTCTGATGCTGAGCTTGCTCCAAATGCGGCTAAATGGGACGCAGAACATATTTTTCCAAAAGACGTTATGAAAAAAGCCGGAGAGCTTGGTTTCTGCGGTTTATATTCGCCTGAAGATGAAGGCGGTATGGGATTGTCGCGTTTAGATTCGTCGTTAATTTTTGAAGAGCTTTCAAAGGGCTGTACCGCAACCACCGCTATGTTAACAATTCATAATATGGCAACGTGGATGATTGCAACTTGGGGGACGGATTCGATAAAAGAAAAGTGGTGCCCAACCTTAGTTATGGGCGAGCAACTTGCATCGTATTGCCTTACAGAACCAGGAGCTGGTTCAGACGCTGCTTCATTAAGAACTTCAGCTAAAAAAGTTGGTGACGAGTATGTTATCAACGGTTCTAAAATGTTTATATCTGGCGCCGGTGAAACAGACGTTTTAGTTGTAATGGTGCGCACTGGTGGAGAAGGTCCAAAAGGAATTTCAGCTATTGTTGTGCCTGCAGGCGCAGAAGGCGTTATTTACGGCAAGGCCGAAGAAAAGTTAGGTTGGAATGCTCAACCAACAAAATTGATTACTTTTGACAATGTAAGAGTACCGGTTTCAAACTTATTGGCAAATGAGGGAGAGGGCTTTTCATTGGCAATGAAAGGACTAGATGGCGGTCGTATTAATATCGCTACTTGTTCTGTAGGTACAGCGCAACAAGCTTTAGATACGTCATTAGCATACATGAAAGAAAGAGTTCAGTTTGGTAAGCCATTAGCCGCTTTTCAAGCGCTCCAGTTTAAGTTGGCCGACATGGCTACAGAATTAGTCGCGGCAAGACAAATGGTACGTTTAGCGGCGTTTAAGTTAGATAATAATGATCCTGAAGCAACAGCATACTGTGCAATGGCGAAACGTTTCGCTACTGATATTGGTTTCCAAGTTTGTAATGAAGCGCTACAAATCCATGGTGGTTATGGTTATATCAAAGAATATCCGTTAGAGCGTCACTTCCGAGATGTTAGGGTTCATCAAATCCTTGAAGGTACTAACGAAATTATGAGATTAATCATCGCTCGTCGACTTTTAGACGATGCGGCCGCTGATATCCTATAAATAGAGGAATTTCTATGTCATCTTTATTAAATGTATCCATAGAGGGCCATATTGCCCAAGTTACTAATAACAACCCTCCTGCAAACACGTGGACATTAGATAGCCTTAAAGAGCTTAAGAACATTATTACTGAGCTTAATAGTAATAAAGCCGTTTATGCGTTGGTATTAACCGGCCAAGGTGAAAAGTTCTTTTCCGCTGGGGCAGATTTAAATGTTTTTGCCAGTGGCGATAAAGGTGTTGCCTTTGATATGGCCTCTGTTTTTGGCGAAGCGTTTGAAACGTTAAGAGATTTTAACGGCGTAACAATCGCTGCGATAAATGGTTATGCCATGGGCGGCGGTTTAGAAGTTGCGTTGGCTTGTGATATTAGAATTTGCGAAGACCAAGCTCAAATGGCATTGCCGGAAGCTAAAGTCGGTTTATTGCCTTGCGCTGGCGGTACCCAAAACTTAAGTTGGTTAGTAGGGGAAGGTTGGGCAAAACGAATGATTTTATGCGGTGAGCGAGTTGACTCTAAAACAGCATTAAAAATTGGTTTAGTAGAAGAGGTTGTTGCCAAAGGCGGATCATTAGAAGCTGCGATGAAGTTAGCTCAACAAACTTCGCAACAAAGCCCAACGTCAATTACGGCTTGTAAGCAGCTTATTCAAGCAGGCCGAGCGGCTTCTATTAATAGTGCATTGCCACTGGAACGAGAGTTATTTGTTAGTTTGTTTAACTCAAAAGACCAAAAAGAGGGTGTTAATGCATTTTTAGAAAAACGCGCTCCAGTTTGGTTAAACGAATAAGGAACGGTTATGACCAGCCCAGTTTTATTTAGAACATTAGAATCGGTTAATGACAAAAAGATTGCCATTGCCACGTTAAATAGCGAAAAGTCCTTAAACGCGCTGAGTTTAGAAATGGTGGACTTGTTATATAGCCAACTTGTTGCTTGGAAAGACGACAGTGATATCGCGCTGGTTATATTGGAAGGCGCGGGTGAAAAAGCGTTTTGTGCCGGTGGTGATGTAGTGCAGCTATATAAAGCAGCAAAACAAGCAGGGCCAGGAAATATTGCAAAAGATGTCGAGACGTTTTTCGCTAGAGAGTACAGACTAGATCACTTAATTCATACATTCCAAAAGCCATTTTTATTATGGGGTCACGGAATTGTTATGGGCGGTGGACTAGGTTTATTAGCGGGAGCTAGCCATCGTGTTGTGACCGAAAAGTCTAGAATCGCGATGCCGGAAATAACCATTGGTCTATATCCTGACGTGGGTGGAAGTCACTTTCTAAATAATATGCCTAACGGTTGTGGGCTATTTCTAGGATTAACGGGAGCCTCTATAAATGCAGCCGATGCTAAGTTTGTAAAGTTGGCCGACCATTTTGTGTCATCGAACTCTAAGGTTGCTGTAGTAGAAGAGCTTCTATTAGTGAAGTGGGGTGATACCAATATACTTAATCACCAGAAATTAACGGATGTTTTGAAAGGCTTCGAAGATAAAGATAAGTCAATAATGCCAGAAGGCAATATTGCAAAGTTTGAAGATTTCATGATGGACTTAGACAAATGCGAATCGGCAAACACTGCCATCGTAAATATTTTAGATCACAAATCAGAAGACCGTTGGTTCAACAAAGCGCAGGCTTCTTTGGCTCATGGCAGTCCGCTAAGTGCAAAGTTAATTCATAAGCAAATAAAAGAAGGCAAAGGCTTATCATTAGCTGCGGCTTTTAAGATGGAATTAGGTTTATCCGTAAAGTGTGCAGCAGAAGGTGACTTCCCTGAAGGCGTTCGCGCGCTATTAATAGATAAAGACAATAGTCCACAGTGGAAGTTCGCAACCATTCACGACGTTCCAGATACCCTTGTAAATTCATTTTTTGATGAAATTTGGGCATCTGAATCTCACCCTCTAAAAATGTTATAGGACATAGGTGAATAAAATGGAAAAGATCAGTTTTTTTGGTTTGGGTAATATGGGCGGCCCTATGGCTGCAAATTTAGTTCGTGCTGGGTATGAAGTTTGTGTTTTTGATTTAGTACCATCTGCAGTAGAAGAGTTGGTTAACCTTGGAGCGACAAAAGCTGAAACACCGGAAGAAGTAGTTAAAGGAGCTAATGTCATAATTTCAATGTTGCCAGCGGGTAAACATGTTGCCAGTTTGTATGAAGGCTTAATAGGAAGTTCAGAACCTACTAATGCAAATCTAAGTAAAGGTGCGTTAGTAATTGATTGTTCGACAATTGATGCAGGAACTATTCAGTCACTTTCTGTTAAGTTGGAGCAAATTGGTGTGAACTGTATCGACGCACCTGTATCTGGTGGTGTGGCCGGAGCTACTAATGGTACGCTTAGCTTTATGGTTGGCGGTAACGAAAAATCATTCAATCAAGCAAAGTCGTTATTAGAAGTAATGGGTAAGAATGTCTTTCATGCTGGTGATGTAGGTGCAGGCCAAATCGCAAAGGTTTGTAATAATATGCTTCTTAGTATTCTGATGGTGGGAACGTCGGAAGCGTTACAACTTGGAATAGATAATGGTTTAGATCCAAAAGTCCTATCAGAGATTATGTCGAATAGCTCAGGTAGTAACTGGACTTTAGATGTTTATAACCCTTGCCCAGGTGTTCAAGAAACTGCACCTGCTAGCAATGATTACAAACCAGGGTTCATGACTAACTTGATGTTAAAAGATTTAGGTTTGGCGATGGATACTGCGGTCAATTCTGGTTCGGCAACGCCGATGGGCTCATTGACTCGTAATATGTACGCTTTACATCAAAAACTGGGGAATGGTGACTTAGACTTTTCTAGTATTTTTAAGCAGTTCAGTCAAAAGTAAGGCTTTAACTAATATAAAGTAGCTTAACTACTCAAAGTTATTAGCTTTATAGATAATATTAAGTAGGGGAATCCCTTAGGCCTCTACTTAATAAAATTTCCCTCATTTCTGCTTGTCATATCCAGAGGGAATAACAAAGGAAACCTATGCAACCTTATGTTCGGCTCGCTCTATAGAGCCAATACGTATGTGTTTTAGGCAAAAACCTCTATTTTAATCTTGCTTTATTGATGTTTTGTACAATACTTAATCGTTCAGTCACATTTTAGAGGATTAATGTGAAAAAGTGCTTGCGCAATTTCTAAAACTCCCTAAAATGCGTCCTCGTTGTCAGGGAGACACCAAACGGCTTGAAACGTAAAGTGAAGGTGGTTTGGATTGACTCAAAACGGTTTAGAAAGCTTCTTCAAAATACTGAAAAAGATTTACTAAAAACGTTGACAACGAATTAGGGAAGTGTAGAATGCGCTTCCCGGTTGAGACAGAGTCGAGACCAAGAGCAGAAAGGCTCTAAACGTTCTTTAACAATTTGTAATTAATTATNCAATGACTATTAACATTGCAGCTGGTTCCAAATAACATTAAGTAGAGTGATTTTTAATCAAAACTGACTGTTGTCGTATGAAAACAACCCATATCGATACATATTTAGCCGAACAACAAGAAAAACATACTTTTTTAACAAAAGCGCTTGCGCAACGTAATTAGATCTCTATAATGCGTCCTCGTTGTCAGGGAGACATCAAACGGCTTGAAACGTTAAGTGAAGGTGGTTTGGATTGACTCAAAACGGTTTAGAAAACTTTATCAAAACATTGAAAAAGATTTACTAAAAACGTTGACAACGAATTAGGGAAGTGTAGAATTCGCCTCCCGGTTGAGACAGAGTCGAGACCAAGAGCAGAAAGGCTCTAAACGTTCTTTAACAATTTGTAATTAATTATTTGTGTGGGCACTCCGATGAGTAGTAACAAAACACACTAAGGTTCTTCTTCGGAAGGCAGCTTAGTACTTGTAACTATCAATTGAGTGTCTGAACGAAATTTATTTGAACAGAATTCAATGGGTAGCGATTAAACTTTTAAGTGAAGAGTTTGATCATGGCTCAGATTGAACGCTGGCGGCAGGCCTAACACATGCAAGTCGAACGGTAACAGAACTAGCTTGCTAGTTGCTGACGAGTGGCGGACGGGTGAGTAATGCTTGGGAATTTGCCTTTAGGTGGGGGACAACAGTTGGAAACGACTGCTAATACCGCATGATAGCTACGGCTCAAAGGGGGCTTCGGCTCCCGCCTTTAGAGAAGCCCAAGTGGGATTAGGTAGTTGGTGAGGTAAAGGCTCACCAAGCCCACGATCCCTAGCTGGTCTGAGAGGATGATCAGCCACACTGGAACTGAGACACGGTCCAGACTCCTACGGGAGGCAGCAGTGGGGAATATTGCACAATGGGCGAAAGCCTGATGCAGCCATGCCGCGTGTGTGAAGAAGGCCTTCGGGTTGTAAAGCACTTTCAGCGAGGAGGAAAGCTTAGTCGTTAATACCGGCTAGGTGTGACGTTACTCGCAGAAGAAGCACCGGCTAACTCCGTGCCAGCAGCCGCGGTAATACGGAGGGTGCGAGCGTTAATCGGAATTACTGGGCGTAAAGCGTACGCAGGCGGCCATTTAAGTCAGATGTGAAAGCCCCGGGCTCAACCTGGGAACTGCATTTGAAACTGGATGGCTAGAGTGCGACAGAGGGTGGTAGAATTTCAGGTGTAGCGGTGAAATGCGTAGAGATCTGAAGGAATACCAATGGCGAAGGCAGCCACCTGGGTCGACACTGACGCTCATGTACGAAAGCGTGGGTAGCAAACAGGATTAGATACCCTGGTAGTCCACGCCGTAAACGATGTCTACTAGCAGTTTGGAGCTTAAGCTCTGTCTTGCGCAGCTAACGCATTAAGTAGACCGCCTGGGGAGTACGGCCGCAAGGTTAAAACTCAAATGAATTGACGGGGGCCCGCACAAGCGGTGGAGCATGTGGTTTAATTCGATGCAACGCGAAGAACCTTACCATCTCTTGACATCCAGAGAATTTAGCAGAGACGCTTTAGTGCCTTCGGGAACTCTGAGACAGGTGCTGCATGGCTGTCGTCAGCTCGTGTTGTGAAATGTTGGGTTAAGTCCCGCAACGAGCGCAACCCTTATCCTTAGTTGCCAGCACGTAATGGTGGGAACTCTAAGGAGACTGCCGGTGACAAACCGGAGGAAGGTGGGGACGACGTCAAGTCATCATGGCCCTTACGAGATGGGCTACACACGTGCTACAATGGCAAGTACAAAGGGTTGCAAACTCGCGAGAGTAAGCGGATCCCATAAAGCTTGTCGTAGTCCGGATTGGAGTCTGCAACTCGACTCCATGAAGTCGGAATCGCTAGTAATCGTGGATCAGAATGCCACGGTGAATACGTTCCCGGGCCTTGTACACACCGCCCGTCACACCATGGGAGTGGGCTGCAAAAGAAGTGGATAGCTTAACCTTCGGGAGGGCGTTCACCACTTTGTGGTTCATGACTGGGGTGAAGTCGTAACAAGGTAGCCGTAGGGGAACCTGCGGCTGGATCACCTCCTTATATACGAAGTTACACCTTCGAAGTGTTCACACAAATAATTAATTACGAATAATGAGCGAGAAAGCTGCAAGCTGTTAGCTGCATTCGAGAGTTTGTAGCATAAACGATAGGCCTGTAGCTCAGCTGGTTAGAGCGCACCCCTGATAAGGGTGAGGTCGGCAGTTCAAGTCTGCCCAGGCCTACCAAATCTAATTAACTCTGCGTTACCTTCCATCTTGTTTAGATAGTCTAAACGACGATGAAACGTGCCTTGATTTAAT
>NZ_BAAAFQ010000006.1:0-261161 GCF_039523615.1 Psychrosphaera haliotis
TGGTGCTGCCGTCATTCAAGGTAATGGTAATGACATCGGTGCCCGTTTCACCTTGCGCTAATACTTCCGCATTGGCATTTAAGGAGTAACTCCATACGCCGTTGGCATCCACCGTTAAGTCACCGTATGTACCATTAATGGTGCCCGCGACAAATAATAGTCCAGCATTGTCCGCGTCTGTTGCTGTTAAACTGCCCGAAATGGTTGGTGTTACATCTTCAATTACAGCCCCTGAACCTACTGAAATTACAGGCGCTTCATCTGCGCCTAGCACATTGACTGTAATGGATGTAGTACTTCCATCGTTCAAGGTAATGGTGAACGTTTCTGTTTGAGTTTCACCGTCTGCTAAACCTTGTGCTGCGGCATTTGGCGTGAACACCCAGTTTCCTGAGGCATCAATACTTAAGTCGCCATAAGTGCCATTTTGAACTTCAGCCACAAACGCCAGAGCAGGGTTATCTACGTCCGATGCCGACAGTTGACCGCTCGCACTACTGTCATCTTCAGATACATTAACTACTGCTGACCCTATAACCGGCGCATCGTCCGTACCAGTCAGGTTGATCTCTACTGTTGTAGTTGAGCCGTCACTTAATGTCACTATAAATGTTTCGGTTTGAGATTCACCATCGGCCAGCGTATCGATGTTATTGCCTGCGGTATAAACCCAATTGCCCGATTCATCAATCGTTAGTGAGCCGTAGGTGCCAGCTTGAGTTTCCGCCACCATAGCAAGGCCAGGGTTATCAACATCACTGAAGGTAATTTGGCCTGCTACTGACGGCGCAGCATCTTCAGTTAGTGCCGCTGTACTGCTGCTAATGACTGGCGCGTCATCGGTACCTGTAAGACTAATTTCTATCGTAGTCGTACTACCGTCATTCAAGATCACAGTGTAAATTTCGGTTACATTCTCTCCGTCGGCTAAACTCTGTGCTCCGGGCCCGGTAGTAAAGGTCCAATTACCGTTTGCATCTATAACAATTTCACCGTAGGCACCATTTATGGTGCCTGCAACAAATAATAGTCCAGCATTATCCGTGTCTGTCGCTGTTAATGTGCCAGATGCGGTCGGCGTTACATCTTCAGTCACAGCACCTGAGCCTACTGAAATAACGGGCGCCTCATCTGCCCCTAGTACATTTACTGTAATGGATGTAGTACTTCCATCGTTCAAGGTAATGGTGAACGTTTCTGTTTGAGTTTCACCGTCTGCTAAGCCTTGTGCTGCAGTATTTGGCGTAAATACCCAGTTTCCTGAGGCATCAATACTCAAATCGCCATAAGTCCCATTTTGAACTTCAGCCACAAACGCCAGAGCAGGATTATCTACATCCGATGCCGACAGTTGACCGCTCGCACTACTGTCATCTTCAGAAACATTAACCACGGCTGACCCTATAACCGGCGCATCGTCCGTGCCGGTCAGATTGATCTCTACCGTCGTAGTTGAGCCATCATTTAAAGTTACTGTGAATGTTTCAGTTTGAGATTCACCATCGGCAAGCGTATCGATGTTGCTACCTGCGGTATAAACCCAATTACCCGACTCATCAATCGTTAGTGAGCCGTAAGTGCCAGCTTGAGTTTCCGCCACCATAGCAAGGCCAGGGTTATCAACATCACTGAAGGTAATTTGGCCGGCTACGGACGGCGCAGCGTCTTCGGTTAGTGCCGCTGTACTGCTGCTAATGACTGGCGCGTCATCGGTACCTGTAAGACTAATTTCTATCGTAGTCGTACTACCGTCATTCAAAGTCACAGTGTAAGTTTCTGTTATATTCTCTCCGTCGGAAAGCTCTTCTAACTTATTCCCAGCAGTAAACGTCCAGTTGCCATTTTCATCAATAATTACCTCTCCATAGGTACCAGCAATTGTTTCGTCGACAAATAATAATCCAGGGTTATCTGCATCTGATGCTGTCAATGTGCCGGACACAGAAGTAGAGGAGTCCTCTATAATAATTGCAGTACCGACCGAAATAACGGGCGCCTCATCTGCCCCTAGTATATTTACTGTAATAGATGTGGTACTTCCATCGTTCAGGGTGATGGTGAACGTCTCGGTTTGAGTTTCACCGTCTGCTAAGTCCTGCGCTTCAGTATTTGGCGTAAACACCCAGTTTCCTGAAGTGTCAATACTCAAATCGCCATAAGTGCCATTTTGAACTTCAGCGACAAACGCCAGAGCAGGATTATCTACGTCCGATGCCGACAGTTGACCGCTCGCACTACTGTCATCTTCAGATACATTAACTACTGCTGACCCTATAACCGGCGCATCGTCCGTACCAGTCAGGTTGATCTCTACTGTTGTAGTTGAGCCGTCACTTAATGTCACTATAAATGTTTCGGTTTGAGATTCACCATCGGCCAGCGTATCGATGTTATTGCCTGCGGTATAAACCCAATTGCCCGATTCATCAATCGTTAGTGAGCCGTAAGTGCCAGCTTGAGTTTCCGCCACCATAGCAAGGCCAGGGTTATCAACATCACTAAAGGTAATTTGACCGGCTACTGACGGCACAGCATCTTCAGTTAGAGCAGCTGCACTGTTGCTGATCTCTGGCGCATCGTCCGTGCCGGTCAGATTGATCTCTACCGTCGTGGTGGAACCATCACTTAATGTCACTATAAACGTTTCGGTTTGAGATTCACCCTCTGCTAGCGTATCGATGTTGCTGCCTGCGGTATAAACCCAATTGCCCGATTCATCAATCGTGAGTGAGCCGTAAGTGCCAGCTTGAGTTTCCGCCACCATAGCAAGGTCAGGGTTATCAACGTCACTAAAGGTAATTTGACCGGCTACTGACGGCGTAGAATTTTCGGTTAGAGCGGCACTACTAGCACCAATAGTTGGTGGCGTGTTTTCGTTTTCGTTTTCGTTTTCATTGCCAGGAACTTGTCCATCGTTTTCTTCGTTTACATCACCTTCATTTATAGGCGCATCATCAACAAGATCATCATTTACTGCAAAGCTATTGGGTAACGCTGAAGCAGAATCATTTTCGGCAGTTTCAGGCGATCCGCTAATCGCTTCATTTGTTGGTGTTGGGGGCGTAAATATATTATTTGTTTGTAATTCAGTATCAAAACCGCTTGTTGCAATTGTTTCTTGGTCACTATTGTCAACTATCGTTGCTCCTTGAGAGCCGCCCTGTCCACCTTGCCCTGCAGCAGTGGCTTCAAGTTCCAAAACCTCATCATCATTCTCAATAGCAGCTGTGATATCAGCAATCTCTTGGGTTGTTGTTTCATCAAAACTATTTGAGTATTCGATACCTTCAGGATTATCGCCATCAAAAATAATTTCTTTATTATCTTCCGTTAATATTCGAATAAAAGCATTGTCATCCAACTCTACTGTTGATCCAGCTGGCAAAGACATTGGCATTTCTAATAATGTTAAATTTCCTTCTGCGTCTTTCAAAAAGACCTGTCCATTTATTTCTAAAACTTGACCCGCTACTGGAATATTTAAATCTTGTGCCATACAGACCTCTGAAAAAGACAAACCACTCTAAGAATAAGCTTAGTTGTGTTACCCCCCCTTTACCCATGAGGTTAATACCCTATTTGCTCAGGAAATTCCCTAGACAACACGTAAGAGGAAGACATAGTTATTGTGAGATTTCGACTTGTATATTTAAAATATTTGATAAGGAAGTTAATTGAACTTGATAACAAACAACAAGTTAGCAGTACTCACGAATTTCAATAACAATTTGGTTTTAAGCTTACTTTTATAAGCCCTCAAAAAGTCTTTTTAGACTATGTTTTTCCGAAAACAAATTACATCAATGAAAGTTCTATACATTTCGTTATTTTTTTAGAAAAAGTTGTTACTTTATTTACCTGTACCTTTAAAAAAACGGTAATATAAGTGCCGTAAAATTAAGCGCTACAAAACAATAATTCCTCTAAAAATCAGGAAAATAATAAGATGAAATACCTTAGTTTAACGGTGTTCGCTTGCTTGGTCTCAGCCAATACGCAAGCTAGCGATATAAATTCCCCGTGCTTTAACTGTCCAGATCTGGATAAGGTAGCTGACTCAGCAACCTACATAGACAGCGACTATTACAGCGACGTTATTAACGCTATTAATAGCGGCCAAAGTCAGCAACAAATCAAATCTTTGCTTTCTTCCGCCATTAGCGCCAATCATAAGCGGCTTACCTACTCTGAAGTATGGAGCGCATTAACCAAAACTGACGAAGACCCATCTAACCCGGATAATGTAATGTTGCTTTATAAAGGCATATCCATTCCAAAATTATCAAACGGCAGCGGTTCGCAAAGTACCAATCCCGACAATTGGAATAGAGAACATGTTTGGGCCAAGAGCCACGGCTTTCCTTCCTCCTCTTTAGAAGCCTACTCTGACATTCACCACCTCCGCCCTTCTGACATCTCTATCAATTCCTCCCGCAGCAACCTCGACTTTGACAATAGTGACAACCCTCTTCCTGAAGCACCATCAAACCGTTACGATTCAAACTCTTTTGAACCTCGTGATGCGGTAAAAGGTGACGTAGCAAGAATGGTGTTGTACATGGATACTCGATATGAAGGCTTTGATTCAACACCAGACTTAACGGTTGTTAATCAAATCACCTCTACTGGTGAGCCATTGTTAGGAAAGCTTTGTCGTTTATTAGAATGGCATGAAGCAGATCCAGTTGATGCTTTTGAGGCAAACCGTAACAACGTTATATACGAGTATCAAGGTAACCGTAACCCGTTTATTGATCACCCAGAGTGGGTTGAGTCGGTATTCCCTAAAGCGGCTTGTGCGGATGAACCAACTGAGCCGACGGATCCAATTGACCCGGTTGATCCTGAAGAGCCAACGGATCCTGAGGAACCAACAGACCCAGAGACACCAACAACACCAACTTCTGCTCCCCTGATTATTTCAGCGGCGTATGATGGTCCTCTATCAGGTGGATTACCAAAAGGTGTTGAGATATTTGTAACTCAAGACATCGCAGACTTAAGTGTTTGTGGTTTTGGCTCTGCTAATAATGGTGGTGGCTCTGACGGTCAAGAGTTTACTTTCCCTGCGGATAGTGCAACAAAAGGTGAGTTTATTTACCTTGCTTCTGAAGCTTCGCAGTTTGAAGCATTTATGGGTTTTGCTCCTGATTACACAGCCGGCGCAGCTAACGTAAATGGTGACGACGCGTTAGAGCTATTTTGTAATGGCGAGGTTGTTGACGTATTAGGTGACATCAATACTGATGGCACAGGTCAACCATGGGAATACATGGACGGTTGGGCTGCTCGTAAAGCAAACTCAACGGTAAATGGCGGCGTTTATAATGCTGACGAATGGGTATTTAGTGGTAAAAATGCACTTGACGGTGCCACCAGCAATGCCACTGCAGATACAGCAATTCCAGTACAAACTTTCACTCAATCAGTTTCACTATTTATTACCGGTGCAGTTGATGGTTCATTATCTGGTGGCATTCCAAAAGCCATTGAAATATATGTAGGCTCTGACATTGCTGACTTAGGTCAATGTGGTGTTGGCTCTGCTAATAACGGCGGTGGCACTGATGGTGAAGAGTTCACTTTCCCAGCTGGCACGTCGGCATCAGCAGGCAGCTTCATTTATATTGCATCTGAATCAACGGGTTTCACAACGTTTTTTGGTTTTGCTCCAGACTTCACGTCAGGCGCATTAGCAATAAATGGTGATGACGCGGTAGAGCTATTTTGTGATGGCCAAGTAATAGATGTGTTTGGTGACATAAATACTGACGGAACAGGCCAACCATGGGAATACATGGACGGTTGGGCTTATCGAGTAAACGGTTCAACAGCCAATGAAGGAAGTTTTGACGTAACGAACTGGTTCTTCAGTGGTAAAAATGCATTGGATGGTAGCTCAGACAATGCAACAGCCAATACGCCATTCCCAATTGCTAGCTACTCAAACGAAGGTGAAGTTGAGCCAGAGCCTGATTTATTAGGTCAGTGTGCCGACGAAGCAACGTTTATCCATGCTATACAAGGTCCTGACTTTGAATCTCCGCTACTAAACGAAACTCGAGTTATTGAAGGTGTGGTAACCGCTTCTATTCCTGCTGTTGGTGGCTTTTTTGTTCAAGAACAATTGGCTGACCAAGATGACAACTCATTAACTTCTGAAGGCATTTTTGTTTCTTATGAAGTAGATGGCGAAATGCCTGCTGTTGGTTCAATAGTACGTGTATTAGGTAGCGTTGTAGAAAGCTATGGTAAAACAACACTGCGAGCTGATAAAGCTGCGTTAGAGTGCGGTACTGACATTATTGTTCCAGTAACGGTTTCATTACCATTTGATAGTGCTGAACAACAAGAGTCGCTTGAAGGTATGTACGTTCGTTTTGAACAAGACCTGACGGTAACAGACAACTACAATCTTGGCCGTTATGGCGAAGTGACTTTGTCTAGTGAACGCTTATTTGTACCTACTAATTTATACCAGCCTGGTACAGATGAAGTTGCTAACTTAACCGCTCAAAACAAACTAAACAAAATACTATTGGATGACGCCGTAAATGGTTCTAACCCTGAAGTTGTTAAGTATCCTGCTGGCGGTTTATCAGCTGATAATACGTTACGTTCAGGTGATAAAGTAAACGCACTTGAAGGCGTAATCGACTACAGCTTTGGCAGCTTTAGAGTATTACCAACTGTTGAGCCTACTTTTATCCATGAAAATCTTCGTGAAGCTGAACCTACACTAGAGTCTGGCAACCTAAGAATTGCTAGCTTTAACGTTTTAAATTACTTTAATGGTGATGGTTTAGGTGAAGGGTTCCCAACTAGCCGTGGTGCAGACTCTGCTGAAGAATTTGACCGTCAACGCGATAAAGTATTAAACGCGATTACGACAATGGATGCAGATATCATTGGTCTTCTTGAAGTTGAAAACGATGACTACAGCGAAACCAGTGCTATTCAAGATATTGTAAATGGCTTAAATGCGATTGCACCAGCTAACAAGCACTATGCTTTTGTTAATCCTGGCATTGACCAATTAGGTACTGACCAAATCAAAGTAGCATTAATTTATAATGATTTAGCTGTAACTGAAGTTGGTACAGCAGCAACGCTAACAGGCTTCCCATTTGAATATCATAATCGCCCTCCTTTAGCTCAATCTTTTGAAAGCATTGAAACTGGTGATGCACTTACTGTTGCTATCAACCACTTCCGCTCAAAAGGCTGCTCAAGCAGCGGTGGCGTTGAAAATGAAGATAAAGGCGATGGCCAAGGTTGTTACAACTTGCGTCGTGTTCAAGCTGCCGAAGCAGTAACAGCTTGGTTAGCAACGAACCCTACTGGCGTTGAAGACGAAGACAAGCTAATTATTGGTGACTTAAACGCATATACAAAAGAAGATCCAATTACGACAATTGTTAACGCAGGTTACACAAACTTAATTGAATCTTTAAAGGGTGCAGGTACGTATTCTTATACTTACCAAGGTGAATCTGGCACCATTGACCACGCTTTAGCAAGTGAGTCATTAACTGCCAAAGTGGTTGATATTGCTGAATGGCACATCAATACGGACGAGCCTAAAGTTTTAGACTACAACGTTGAATATAAGAGCGAAGATCAATTAGTAACATTCTACGATACTGATGCGTTCCGAGCTTCTGACCATGACCCTGTTGTTATAGAGCTTAATACTGAATCTGCCTTTATCACAAAAACTAAAGTTATTGATGATATCGACAAGTTTAAGCGCTGGTTCTGGTGGTTCTGGTATCAACCGCAAAACGTATTTAGAGTTAATGTTCCTGAAGAAACCACTTTATTAAAAGTTTCTTTGTCCGGTGGTTACGGAAACGCAGATTTATACTTACGTGAAGGTAAAAAAGCCAACAAACGTCACTTCGACTGTCGCTCCAACAGTGCCGGAAATAATGAAGTTTGTGAAATTGAAATACCGAAATCTGGGAATTGGTATATCAGTGTGAAGGGCCGTAACTATTATGATACGACCATGACCATTGAAACAACTATGCCAGCTAATGCAGCGCAATGATTAAACTAAGTTAAGAAATAACTGAACTTTAATTAATTAAGCTTTAATTAATTGTAAGGCCGTTAGAAGCTCTGTTTCTAGCGGCTTTTTTTATACCTGTGAAAACTGACGTATGAGATTGTGGTATACGTTATGGAGCTGATCTAAGTGCTCGCGGCTCGTATTGCCCTCTTTGATTAGATCTTGAATGGTTTGATCTAACTTAAACAAAGATTGCCGAGTTGTTACGTCACCGACCATGCTTTGCATCCAGGTAATAACTGCAATACGTTGCCCTTTAGTTACGGCCGTCACTTTATGCAAACTGCTCGACGGGTATACCACAACATAACCTGCTGGCAGCTTAACCTGTTGCTCGCCAAACTCTGTTTGAATAATAAGTTCACCGCCTTCGTATTCATCTGGCTCACTTAAAAATAAAGTCATGGATACGTCACTACGTAATACATCGTTGCTATTAGGCAAACGCATTATGGCCGCATCAACGTGATAACCGTATTCCTCAGATTCTGAATAGCGATTAAAACACGGAGGAAATATTTTTTGAGGCAATGCCGCCGACACCACTTTAGGCGCTGAGCCAATTCGACCCAATAACTCGTTAGCTAAGTCTTTTATTATGGGATCGTTAGGGTTCGCTTGATTGTTCTTTTTGACAGATGAAGCCATACCCATAGCGGTTTTATCACCATTTTCCCACTCGGCCTTTAAAAGTGCCTCACGTACAATTTTAACTTCATCGCTAGTAAGAAGCTGATCAATAACAACCATATAAACCTCAATATTAAAAACTTTGTTATTTTATGTAATATAAACGAAAAAATGCCTACCTGTTATCTCCCAATAACAAGTAAGCATTTTTAGTAGTAATGTTTGTAGCGAATTTTAGAACTGGTAGTTCATTGTGAAACGAACAGAACGAGCATCGCCTAAGTACATAAATGCACCAGAGCGGTATGCTGCAGTCCAATACTCTTTATCTAAAACGTTACCAATGTTAAGACGCAAAGTTACATCTTCAGTGGCATTGTAGTTAGCAAATAAGTTAACAACTTGGTAGCTAGGAACAACAATGGAGTAACGATCGTTTGTTGAGTCGTAACCTGCTGCAGTATCTGGTTGGCCACCAAACATTTCGCTCTGGTATGAGTAGTCACCACCAAACGAGAATGTTTCAGTTGGCTGGTAACGTAACTGAAGATATAAACTCTTATCAGCAAAGTTACTTAGCGCTAATCCAACATTGTCTTCATTATAAGACTCTAGTACTTCAGACTTCATAGACGTTGCAGAGAACTGCATGCTTAGCTGTTCGTTAATGTCACCAACTAGACCAAATTCAACACCTTTAACACGGTTTTTACCAGTATTTAGTGTGCCCAATGTAGAGTAGCTATCACCAACACTTTCCATCACGTCTTTTTTCGTCATTTGGAATAGTGCAGCCGTTGCCATAAATTTATGGTCAAATAGTTGCCACTTTGTACCAATTTCAATATTTTCTACAATTTCAGGATCAGCATTTTGTGCTTGATCTGGGTCACCACAAATACCACCGTAACCACAGTTAGCACCTAGGTCAGATTCACCACCGTTAATATTGGTTGCAGTGCTGAAGTTAATGTAAACATTTCCATCTTCAGTAATGCTATGTAGTAGACCAATGTGACCGTTATACATGTCGTCTTCATATTCGTATAAAATGTCACCTGAACGGCCGCTTGTCGCATTGCTGTAATCAAAGCTGTCTTGACGTAAACCTAGGAATAATTGAGTTTCCTCAGTCAATTCAATGGTATCCATTACGTAAGCAGATACAGTGTTAATTTCGAATATTGCATCCGAATCGCCTTGTGTATAAGCACGTTGCATCAGGTTTGATGCATTTTGAACAACTGAACCGTTTGCATCTAATAAACAGTAAGAATCGGAAACACCTCTTCTTCCGCCAACACGACAATTAGAGTCACCCATCGCTTCGTAGTTATAAAAACCGTTGTCTACTTTTTCGTCTGTAAACTCTAGGCCGTATACTAGTTTGTGCTTTTTGCCTAACGCCGTAATGTTTGAAATTAGGTTAAATTGAGTCGCAAAGTACTCAACTTCTTGCCAACCTTGGTGTGTGCTTAAGTTTATTGACGCTGCGCCTGGAGCTGTTGTATCACTTGCATCACGATTTGTGCCGCGTGCACCAGTAGTAATATAACCGTTTTCTGTTTTACCAAAACGCGTAGAGTTATAGAACATTAGGTCTTCGTTAATTTCATATTCAGTGCGAAGCGTAAATGTTGACACTTCTGACTCTTGGAAATCTTCGTCTTGAGCATAAACTGGAATATCTGAAACAGGTTTACGCGTAGTTTGGTCAAAATAACTACCTAAGTCAGGGCGGTCATCGGCACTTAAGTAATAAAAGTCAGCAATAAAGTTTAATTTATCATTTGCTTGGTAAACACCTGATAATTGAGCACCTTCACGAGAACGCTCAATACCGTCACGGCCTGGCTTAGTATCTTCTGCTGACAATAAGTTTATTCGTACTGCCGCATTGTCATTAATTGATGCATTATAGTCCGCAGTTAAGCGGTAATAGTCATCAGTACCAAAGCTTGCATCTACACGACCGAAGTTGTAAGACGTTGAAGCCTTTTTAGTTACACTGTTTACTGCGCCACCTGAAGAACCACGACCAGCAAAAGTCGAACTTGGACCTTTAGTAATTTCAACACGTTCTGTTGCAAAACTTTCACGAGTTGTCATACCTGGATCACGTAAACCATCAACAAAAACGTCACTGCGAGCTTCGTGGCCACGAATGATATAACGGTCACCAAAGGCATTACCGTTTTCACCAGTACCTAACGTAACACCTGATTGTGCAGATAGGATATCTTTCAGATCAGTCTTACCTGATTCTTGAATTTGGTCTTGAGTTAAAATGTTGATTACTTGAGGAGTATCAACTAGATCATTAACTCGACGTAAGTCACCTGACTTATCAACATGATAAATAGAGTTTCTTACACCGTGTACTTCAATACGTTCAATTGCTTCTGCAGATTCACATTGCTTGTCTTTTTTAACGTCACAAGTTTCTTCAACAGGTGCTGCATAAATTGCTGTTGAACCTAAAACCAAAGAGGCTGCTAATGTTTGAGCGCCTAAATTCATTTGTTCTGAAAGATATGTTTTTTTCTTCACTTTTTCATTCCATAAGCGGTTGATTTAACTTAACGGCGGCAAGAATAGATCAATGAATGACAAATGTAAATGATAATAGTTCGTATTTAGATTAAATTTGTTAATTTTTTCAACTTAGTATAAATCTAATAACGATTGCGGTTGATTTATGTGTTTCAATACATATATAAGCAGTTACTAATACATAAATTGTTAGCCCCTTTCTTTTTAGGTGCTACAGTTTTATTGGACACCCATATAGAGACGTTTAAATTTCTATCATTTTAGTTATTAGGATTATGTATGAAAACATCACAAGAGTTAGTCGCTGAAGTAAGAAAGACAATTAATGAAATATCCACTTCACAGCTAAATGAACTGCTTCACAAAGAAGAAGTCATCGTTATTGATGTAAGAGAGCCAGGAGAATTTGCTGCAGGTCATGTTCCATCTTCGGTAAATTTCCCTAGAGGTGTATTGGAAATGAAAATTCACACTCACCCTGCCGTTGGTTATGAGTGTGATACAGAAACTGCGCTGAAAGCACTTGCCGAAAAAGAGCTTTATTTAATTTGCCAATCTGGTGGGCGCTCAGCATTATCAGCAGAGTCATTACAGCGATTAGGTTTCAGCAAAGTTACATCGGTAGCCGGTGGTATGAAAGACTGGAAAGAGCAAGGCCTAGAGGTTGTGCAGCCTAGCTAGTTCGTTAATTAGCTCGTTCTTTAATTAGCTAAGGGACAGTTTTAATTAATAAAATTGCCTTTATCCGTGATCCACTTGTATGGTTATATAACAACCAAAACAACAAGGAATGATCATGGCTAGAGGCATTAACAAAGTAATTTTAATCGGTACATTGGGTAACGATCCTGATGTAAAGCATCTACCAAATACAAATTGTGTGGCTACTATTAGTGTAGCAACAAATGAGAGTTGGAAAGATAAAGCAACCGGTGAATTAAAAACCAAAACCGAGTGGCATCGAGTGGTTCTGTTTGGAAAAGTCGCTGAAATTGCCGAGCAATATCTGACCAAAGGCTCCCAAGTTTATATCGAAGGTAAGTTACAAACTAAAAAGTGGACAGATCAAACTGGCCAAGACAAGTACTCCACCGATGTGGTTGTGGATATGATGGGTCAACTGCAAATGTTAGGTGGTAAGCCCACTTTACCAAATTCCACAAATCAAAACCAAGCTGCAACTCCTGCTGTAAAACCACCAGCTAAAGAAGCTTTAGAAATGGAGGATTCAATACCCTTCTAGTTTGCTACTTTAGTTTGATCTTTTAGAACTTTAATGTGCTCTTTCAGAAGTTTAATTTACCCTTTTAGAGCTTTAATTTGAAGCCGTCCTGGCTCGTATGATGCTAACAGAATTAGGTGAACATCCTTGTTCCTCGTCGTTCCTAGGACGCTAATTTAATGATATAACAATGAAGTTCAATAACTGGACAAAAACACATGTATGCAGTTTTTACATGTTTAATAGATGGACAGACCAAGTTCTTCGGCAATGTTAGCAACGACTTTCATGCCAACAACTGAATTACCGAAGCTGTTTAATGGTGGGCTCCAAGCGCAAATAACACCATAATTTGGAACGATCGCCACAATACCGCCACCAACACCGCTTTTAGCTGGCAAACCAACAGAAAAAGCGAACTCTCCCGATTGGTCATACATGCCACTGGTTGATAAAATAGCATTAACCCGATGTGTATCTTTTCGAGAGCAAATCGTTTGATTATTGGTAGGATTAATTCCTTTATTCGCCAAAAATAACAAGCTTTTTGCTAGTTGTTCACAACTCATTGCCACTGAGCATTGAGTAAAATAATGGCTTAGTACATCAGGTATAGGCGACTCTATATTGCCAAAACTTTTCATTAAGTACGCTAACGCAGCATTTCGACTACCATGTTGCATTTCTGACTCATAGACGCTTGAGTCAATCTGAATAGACTCGTCTCCAGCTAACTGACGTAAAAAGTTTACGAAAGACAATTTACTCGCAGAATAATGACTAGCCAAAACATCTGAAACTAGTAACGCGCCAGCATTTATAACGGGGTTTCTAGGTATGCCCTTTTCCCATTCAAGTTGAATAATTGAGTTAAAAGGCTGCCCAGACGGCTCCATATGAACCCTTGTCCATAATTCATCACCTAGTCGATTCATCGCTAGCACTAAGCCGAATACCTTCGAGATACTCTGAATTGAAAACG
Source organism: Psychrosphaera haliotis (assembly GCF_039523615.1). Lineage (NCBI taxonomy): Bacteria > Pseudomonadati > Pseudomonadota > Gammaproteobacteria > Alteromonadales > Pseudoalteromonadaceae > Psychrosphaera > Psychrosphaera haliotis. Next base: position 13,462 of record NZ_BAAAFQ010000006.1, read on the forward strand.
GAATATTTCCGTTTCCGGCTGAAACAACATCGCCATCGATTGTAGCTACAGCTACTCCTGCAAGGTTGCTGGGTACTTCAGCTAAAGCAGGTATATAGTCCGCGACTTTACCTAATTCATAAGACGCCTGGTTGGCGTCTAATATTTGAGCTATTTTTAGCTTTAAATCTGACAAGTCTTTGATCATAAATACTTAGCTTTTAATTGCTCTAGTTGTGTTGACGTCTTGTCACTCTTAAACGTGTATTGAGATATTTTTCTCTCTGCTAATTTAAACTCTTTGTTCGCATAAAGTGCTTCAACATAATTGACAAATACATTGTCGGTATTATGAGTGTTTTTATCTGCTATTGCGGCAGTTAAGTGTTTAAGTGCAGCTTCAGCGTTACCAAGTTTTAATTCTATTGTACCTAATGTATCTAGTACGCGGCCGTCATTCGGTTTCATCTCTTTGGCTTTTTCTGCGTGTTTTAGTGCTTGAGAGTAATTTTTTGCCTCAGAGTATAGATAAGCTAAATTATTATGGGCAACAAAGTTTAGGTCATTTAACGCGATGACCTTTTTATAGTGCTCTATTGCTTCATTTTCATTTCTTGACGTTTGCAGTTGTGCATAACGAAGTGTGTTTAACTCATCCTTCGGAAACTTCTCTATATGTGTCTTTGTTGCACTTAACGCCGCATCAATGCCTTGATAACGGGCAATTGCATTTATCATCCAGTTCGCATTCATAGACGACGGATTTGCTTTATACGCATCGGTTAAGTTTAATACCGCATTGCCTAAATCATTTTCTGCTAGTTGCAAAATACCTATGGTGGTTTTAAGTAACGGTAACGACTTAACTTGCTCTGGCAACTTATCAACTTTAGCTTGTGCTAGTTTAAACTGGCCAGTTCTTGCTAAAAGGTAAGCGTGCAAACCTCGAATCTCAAGATTGTTTCCACCTATTTGGTTTTCATAACTTTGCGCTAACTCAATCGCTTTTTTAAATTCTCCTGAACCATCATAAAGCTTAATCATGCCGATGATTGCTTTAGGATCATTAGGTTGTGCTTGGTACCACTCTTGGTATAACGCCTTAGTTTTGTCAAAACTCGCAGTTTTAATGTAGCTATTTGCAAGTAATTCCCAGTACGGCGCTGGTTTGTTATTTAAGCGTTTAGCATTTTCAAATGATTTAACCGAGCCAGAAAAGTCTTGTTCAGCTACCTGTAATCGCCCTAGCGTTACATGGAAAATACTATTGTTCGGATTGTTTTCTATTAGCTTTTCTAAATGCGCCGTCATTGTTTGTGGCTGCTTTAATACCCTAGACAACAAATAGTGTTTAGTAATCGCTGGTAAAAACGTAGGTGAAGTCACTAGTAACTTGTCTAGTTCAGCCAACATATTTTGTTTTTGTAAATCAGTCTTAAGCGGCAATAGTTCTATTAACTGAAATTTTATGATGCTATTTTCAGGTTCAACTTTAAGTCCTGATTCCAATGCTGACCTTGAGCTATCAAAATCACCTTGAATAGCGTTTATTTTGGCTTCCAACATCCAGCCTTTAACTTCGCTCTCTTGGCTTTGTTTCCACTTTTTGGCAATCTCTAGTGCTTTGTCATATTGACTAGTGGATATATAGGCTTGCACTAAAGTAACTTCTAACTGTTCCTTATTTACCGGGGTTTCTGTGGCATTATCTTGCCCCATTTCCGCTAGCGCTTGCTCTAAATCTACAATACCTGAAACGTCATTTAACGATAACTTTAATGTTGCAACACCGGCTCTTGCTGCCGCAGACTCAAGCTCGTCAGGCTGTTTGTTTAAAACGTCTTTTGCTTTATTAATTTCACCATCTTTTAATAGAGCTTGTCCTAAACCAGCTAGCAGTCCCGCATCATCTTCGTTAATATTATCAAACATTTTTACGGTTTCATTGGCGTCCAATGAGCGACCAAGTCGAATTTGTGCATCGGCTAACATTCTTAGTGCTGGATGATCCGCTTTTAGTAAACTCGCGACTAGTGTTAGGTGCGACTCGCTTTTTTCGAAGTCTTGCGTCATGTAGCTACTAACACCTGCAACTAATCGAGTCGAAGAGTCTTCTGGGTTGATGGTTAAGGACCGTTCTGCGTAATCCAATGCGTCTTTGTAGTTTTTGTCTTGCATTAATGCTGTTGACTTTATTTGCAGCAATATTGGCTGTTTTGGATACGTAGCTAAAAGATCGTCTACTATTACTTCAGCTTTATTTGGCTGACCAAGATCACTGTATAACTGTGCAAGTACGTACTTAACTTCAGGCTCATCAGGATAGGCAGCAACATACTCTTCATAGGTTTGAGCAGCGGCTTCTGGCTTTTGTAAACGCAGTTGCAAGTTTGCTTTAATTTTTAAAGCATCTTGTTGATTTTTATATCGTTCGAGAATTTCATTTAATTGGCCAATGGCTCCATCAAATTCACTTTTTAAAATAAGATCATAAACAAATGCCAACTTACTATATGGGCCGCCACCTGATATGCCTTTAAGTTCATCTATCATGGCGTTTGCTTTCGCGTCATTACCCGCCTTAACATAGGCTTGGATTTGATAAAATTTGAGTTCAGCTAAATCTTTTGGTTTTAAACCTTTTGCTTTGCTAGTTAGTTTAAAAAGTGACTTATTTGTGCCGTTTTTTTGATAAACCTTCGATAATAATGGAATAACTTCATTGGCAGCGTAACCATAGTCTAATGCACGCTCTAGCTCTTTTTCAGCGAATGAGTATTGTTTTAAATCCAGGTAAACTTTTCCTAACAAAAAGCGCGCGCTTGCTTCATTTGGCTCTTGTTTAATGGCATTTTTTAGCTCGATTATAGCGGTTTTATAATCTTTGTTTTCCAGTGATTTATTTGCAGAATCTACATATTCCGCACTCGTTTTATCACCACAACCAACCAATGCGGTTGCTACAATTGCGCTTGCTGCCAAGTTAATTATTTTTTTATTCACAATAGTCATCCAGTATTTAAAACATTCCTTGCCACAGGTTAATCTCTCAGGCCATATTCCTCAATAGAAAAGTATTTATTATTGCTATTAATTCCGCTAGGTTAAGGACAGTTTTTAAACAAACCAAGGAATCGAGTTATGCTACAAAAAACTAAAAGCAGTGCATGGTTACTAAAATGTACTTTCACTTTTTTATTTTTATTCAATGCATCTGCTGTAAATGCATCTCCACTACAAGGTGAAAAAACTAAAGATTCAAACCCCAGCCCTAAAATATTTAAAATGCAAAAACGAGCAGCCATTATTGACGCTTTGCTATTAGATAAATTGGAAAATACATTGCCAAGTTTAATGCGCCGCTCTGGCATTGACATGTGGGTTTTAATTTCCAGGGAATATAACGAGGACCCGGTTCTTAAAACCATGCTACCTGCCACATGGATAAACGCCAGGCGCCGAACTATCTTGGTGCTGTTTGACAACGGTAAAAGTGTTGAACGTTATGCAGTAGCGCGATACGGCGTTAGTAACCTATTTGAAAAATCTTGGGACAAAGAAAAAACACCTGATCAATGGCAAGGATTAGTTGACCTAATTCAAAGCAAAAACCCTAAGGCGATTGGAATAAACCAAAGCATTCATTTTGCTTTAGCCGACGGCCTGACTGTCACAGATAAATCTGAATTTGTAGATGCCTTACCAAGCAACTTAAAGTCTAAAGTAACCAGCGCAGAAAACTTAGCCGTTGCCTGGTTAGAAACTCGTACCGCAAAAGAAATGCAATATTACCCAGCATTGATAAAGATAGGTCATAACATCATTGCTAAAGCGTTCTCAAATAGCGTGGTTAAACCTGGCATAACCTCAACAGACGACGTTGTCTGGTGGCTAAGAAATGAGAGCAGACGCCTGGGTTTAACTAATTGGTTTCATCCAACCGTTTCAATTCAACGCAGTGACAATGAAAGCTTTGACCAGCTAAAGGCTTTTAGCGATCGCCCTGCTGGGCAAATTATTCAACGTGGCGACCTACTTCATGTTGATTTTGGCGTCACGTATTTGAGACTAAATACTGATCAGCAACAACATGCTTATGTATTAAAGGCCGGTGAAACAGATGCTCCTGACTATTTAAAGCAAGCTCTTAAAAATGGCAATCGAGTTCAAGATATATTTACCGGTGAATTTGCACTAGGCAGAACGGGTAACGAGATATTAAAAGCAGCAAGAGAGAAATCAATTGCTGAAGGCTTAAAACCCGCCATTTATACACATCCAATTGGATACCATGGACATGCTGCAGGACCAACAATTGGTATGTGGGATGCTCAAGGTGGCGTGCCGGTTAGAGGTGATTATCCTCTTTATGAAAATACCGCTTATTCTATTGAATTAAATGCTGCTACGTTTATTTCGCAGTGGAATAAAGAAATTAGGATCATGTTAGAAGAAGAAGCATTTTTTGATGGTAAGAAGGTCAAATACCTAGACGGCCGTCAAACCAAGTTTCATTTGATTAAATGATTAAGTGATTAAATGTATTTTTGATTTTTGATTTTTGATTTTTGATTTTTGATTTCAATAATTCTATCAAGGCAATATTCACTTAACTTTGAATGAAAAGCCCTGAATAAAATGAAAACCTTGTTTTACTCAGTTTAGCCATGCTTTTAAGTTAGGTTAGCTGAAGTAAAACAAGGACATTGACTATATTTAGTTGCAACGCTGTTAAGTACAGAAACTAAAGGTAAAGTTTACGCAGTTCCTTCTTATCTAGCTTCCCTGTAGCAGTATGCGGAAGCTCATTAACAAACGTAACTTGCTCTGGAATACACCATTTCGCCGTTTTACCTTCAAAACTAGCAATAAGTTCTTGCTCAGTTATTTCAGCATTCTCCATCTTCACTGCAAATATAGCAGGACGCTCTGTCCATTTAGGATCAGGAATGCCAATAACCGCTGCTTCTAAAATACTAGGATGATCACTTGCAATGTTTTCTAACTCTATAGAGCTAATCCACTCGCCACCAGACTTGATAACATCTTTAGAGCGGTCAGTGACCGTCATGTAGCTATGCTCATCGAACGTTACTACGTCGCCTGTTGAAAACCAGCCATCGCGATCGTGCGCATCGGATTCAGTTTGGTTAAAATAACTACTGCAAACCCACGCACCTTTCACCTTTAAGTTACCAGATGCTTCGCCGTCCCACGGCAACTCATTGTCTTCATCATCAACAATTTTCATTTCAACGCCATACACAGGCAAGCCTTGTTTTACGCGTATTTGATCCAATTGTTGCTCATCCAGCTTTAACAACTCAGGTTTCATTACGTTTATTGTGCCTAGAGGACTTAACTCAGTCATGCCCCAAGCATGTTGCATTTCTACGCCATACTCTGCAAAACCTTTCATTAAACCAAGTGGACAAGCCGCACCGCCAACAATAAATCGCTTAACAGACGTAATCGTTTCATTTGACTGTTTTAAGTAATTTAATAAAGCTAACCAAACAGTTGGAACGCCTGCAGACATAGTGACGTTTTCAGTATTAATCAAATCGGTTAATGTTTTGCCATCCGCCATCTTGTTGCCTGGAAATACTAATTTAGCTCCGGACATTGGACACGCGTACGGTAATCCCCATGCATTTACATGGAACATAGGCACAATAGGCATGATAACTTCATTGTTGCCAATCGACATGCTGTTAGGCATCGAGATACTAAAACTATGTAATACCGTTGAACGGTGGCTATAAAGCACACCTTTTGGATTCCCTGTGGTGCCTGACGTATAACAAAGCGAGCTTGCTGCTTGGTCATCTAGCTCTGGGTATTCAAAGCTGTCAGGCTCATCAGAAATAAGTGTTTCGTAAGCAATAAGATCTAAGTCAGATGCAGGTAAGTCCTGCTCATCACATAATACAACAATGGCCTTTAAATCCGGCAAGGCGTGTTTCACTGCCTCAAGGGCGGGCAATAACGTTTTATCAACAAAAATCACCTTATCTTCAGCATGATGGAGTATATATTCTAGCTGCTCTGAGTAGAGCCTTGGGTTTATGGTGTGACAAACAAAGCCTGAACAGGAGATTGCGTAATAGAGTTCAAAATGACGGTGGTCATTCCATGCTATCGTAGCAACCCGGTCGCTGCGTTTTAGCCCCATTTTACTGAGTGCATTAGCAAGCTTATCAACACGTTTGAAGGCATCTTTGTAAGTGTATCTAAATCGGTCGTGATCGTGTGTTACTGAGACAATTTCTACATTACCATACACTTTTTTAGCGTAAGACATGATTGAATTAATGGTAAGATCTGCATTCATCATAGCGCCAGCTAACATACGGGCTCCTTATTATTTTAATCCGTTAACAATAACTTACGCGTATTAAACTAACTTGTCACCTGCCTAAATTCAGCTTTAGCTTACCATACCGGAAATTTGCCGAATATTAAAACACCATTGACGCTGCTAGTGTAAACGAAAGTACTTTTGATTTATCTATTTCCAACTTGTCGGTAACTAGACCTGCCTCAATCCAACTATTTTGATATTTAAGTTGAAGCGATTTATTTGAGAGGTCATAACCGGCTCTAACTTGTCCACTTCCCGCTTTTATTCCTGCACCAATTATGGCGCTTTTATTGAGAAACCTTTTTTCATGAGCAAGATAGTATTCAATATCATTAATTTTGTACGAAGCATTTAGATAAATAGTTTTCGGCATCTTCCACATATACGATTTTTCAGTCTCTACACCTGAATAGGCTGGATTAAACCTAAGAATGTTATTTTCATCTCGATAAGTCGTAGAGCTTTGAAGCGTACCGGCACTATAACCAATATGATCAAATTTAAATTCCGATACCAAGTCCAAAACTCCAAAATCTAGTGTTAGGTTATTGACGGGTTGCCAATGAAAGTTCACGTCCCAACTCTGTCCTTTGCCATCACTCCATGTTTTATCTATTGGTCTTTTTAGTAGGTTTTTGTAGGAATACCACTCTAACAAATGAGCTGACCCCGTAACCTCTGGCGTTGATTCCACATCTCCCGTCAAAAGACTATTTCGGTGTGTTTTGGGCTGCCAAAAACCGATGACATTCGTCATTGATAACCTATTAAATAACTGCCACTCATAGCCAACTTTTATGCCTTTCGCTTGTAACTTTTGATAATGGATATTTAAGTCATATTCTGAAATATTGGCTGGAAAGTCAGTTTTTGAGTAATGATAAAGTAACGCAGAAGAAGGGTTTGTAGATAAGAAGTGGTCATTTCTAGTTTCAAATAAAATCATCCAGTTTGAATAACCTATCGCTAAACCAACCTTACTTTGGGAAATACCAAAGTCCGAATTATCGCTAACTACCTGCTCCCAATTACCATCTATCACGGCCTTAATAGGTTGAATGTTCGTTGCGTTAAAGCTTGCAGCATAAGTTTTAATACTCACGCCTGTTTGCTGCTTGTCCATTACACTATCGTCTTTTTCTACCGCGTTTGAAACGCAAGTTACACTGATCAAAATAAGGCAAAGTAATCTTTTTAAGTATAAGAAGTGAAACGTCTTTTTTATCATTATGGTGATGTGCACTTTATATTTTAGTTTTAGTTTTAGTTTCGGACACTAGTAAACACTAAAAAACGCCATCTAGAAAGTCTAAATGGCGCTTTAAAATTGCGTTTAATTACTATTAATTAACGAAGTATTATAAAGACTCTATCGTGCCATCTTCATCGTTATAGCGGATCAGTATGTTTGAATCACGAACAATTATTTCTGCCGCTAAAGTTGCATTTGCACCAACGGTAATAGTACCAATAACAACGTCTTCACCTTCAGTACCGCCATCTTCATTACCTGTCATTCGCAAAATGACACCTTCAGCATTAGTCATTAAAAATGAATCACTAAACATTGATTCAACTTTGACATTAAATGTACGCTGTAATTCTGAATCTGGAGTTTTGTATGATAGGTCTAGTGCAAACTTACCATCTTCAAACTCAGTTCTTTCGCCTGACAACATCAAGTTTACTTCATAGTCTTGAAGCACCAAGCCAACTGACAATGAAGCGGCTAAATCTAAGTAATTATCTTCACTTTCCAGTATTTCAGTGTTGTCTGGCTCTACAACATAAACGTCATAACTCGTTGTATTTCCAGGCTCAAAGATGTTGGTCCCAACTTCCTCTGACATTAATTCAAAACGAGATATGTATCCAACACCATCAATTTGACTCGATTTGAATGGATTTAAGTAGTTGTTATTAGAGATATATCTATTTTCATGCAAGCGCATTAGCACAGAACTAGCAGCGTTAGATTCGCCTAAAAAGTTATAGAATGAAACACCATAATCAGACTTAAACTGCATGTTTATCGCAAACAATGAAGAAACGTATCCATTGGTCACTATCGTTCCGTCATAATCAACTAGCTCATAATTTTCATTGAAAGACTGTCCCCAGTAAATTGTAACGTACCATTCAAACTCATCAATTTCGCCATTTTGGTCTGTATCTTCAGAGTAAACTTCGTATCGAGTTGCCGCGTTCCACTCATAACCGTCAGAGTAAACTTCTTTTACAGTTAAGTAGTAGCCATAACGCTCTTCTCCGTCGGTGTCACTTTTAACGGAAAATAGAGAGATATTCTTAGCGTAACTATCACTGTTAAAGGTAGAGTCATAGGTGAATGTTCCTGTGTCTGAATCCTCTGTTGTTGATACAGTTAGCTCTTGACCGCCTTCAACACTGATTACAAATTCACTATTGTCGCTGCTCACATCTAGTGTCATGGCATCTTTAAGAATTGGCTGCACAATATAGGCACGAACACCAAAGTTATCTAAACCACCTTCAAGGGATTTTAAATCTGATTCATCGGAAAGAATAATACCTACATTGGTTTCCCACATGTCATAAACAGGTTGATCTGGGGTTATTCCAAAAGCAAGGTTAAAGGCATCAAGTGCGCTATTTATATCTTTGTTTCTGTTAGCAATATTGTTATCAACATAGCTCTCAAATGAACCTAAAAACTCACCCGTTACTGAGTCGGTGCTTTCGCTTACATTACCCTGATATACTAAAATATTATCGTTTTCATCGATTAAATTAGCCACTTCAAAGTCAACCCCAAGAGGTTGGTTTAACGATAAGCGTTTTGTCACTGTTTGATGTCGATCTACCGCTCCATCATTATCAGTATCTAATTCTTTGGCTATTTGATACAAAATACTAATGTAATCATTTGACGCACTTCCCGCATAAGCAGCAAGATAACGATGTTCATTCAGTATTAAGCCTTGCTCTGTTTCTGTTTGAACGTGAGAGTATTCAGTAATATCTTCTCTTATCCAATCCCCTTCTGTGTAGTATCCAGTTACGCGATTGTGAGTAAGATCTGAGTCAGAAAGGTTTTCATAAGTTCTTGTTTTTGATCTTGGGGTCAAGAAATACGTGTCGTTACCAGTCCAAGTCACTGTGTTCTCATCATCAGATACCGATACATAAATTCCCGGTTCTTCTAATAAAGCGCCAACTCCGTTTTTAATTCCATCTGGTGCAAAGGTATCAAGCTCATTGACGTCTAACGCCAATGTTGCCGTGAAACTCTCTCCTTCCGCAGAAGCAAATGCTCCAGAGAAAACAACAGACTTAGGTACAGCTTGTTGCTCTGTAGTAGGTATATAAAACTCTTGGACATCAACGTAATTAGGCTCGTCAAAATACTCATTTCTTAAACTAGGTACATCAACCATCACCAACTCAGCAGCTAACTTACCTTCAAACGAAATAGGGTTAGTAATTGTGCTACTGGCTTTTTGTTCAATTGCTATTGAAAGCTCAAAACCTCCACCAATAATGTCAGTATCTGCATCACCACTTTCTAACTCTTCTTGAGTAACAGCTGTTTCCAGGTTAAGGAATACTTTACTGGTGTCTTTGATACCAAGCGAAGCGCCAGCGGTTTCCATTATACCCATCAAAGATAATTGGATTTGATCTCCAGCTTCATTCAAAGCTAATACTAGGTTTAACGCTAGTGCTTCTGAATCACCTTTGGATGCATCAACAACAAATGTGTAATTACCTTCATCCATCACCAATGTGCCAGTAACACCAGACTGTGCGCCAAGCTCTTCAGCTAAGTTGAATGTTGTTTGGTTACCCAAGTCACGCATGCTCAAATCAGCTACTAATTCTGAAATGGTCGATAACAACGTGAAATTGTCACCTTCAATCTCTACCATAGTGTTAGCATCTTCAATCAACGCAATAAGATCTTCACCTTGCGCTCTAATGCCAGCATTTGAGGCGTGGTCTTTATCGAATAAATTAGCAAATACACGAACGTCTGCAACCATCGCTTTCGCTTTGTCTACAGCATCGCCAGTAGTAACTTCTTCCGATTCTGAGTTTGTTCTACCGTCTTCATCAACTAACAGTTCTTTATTTTCAGACTCATTTTCTAATGTGTTTTGAGTTTGATTTAACGTGTCAATAATTACTGAACTATTTTCAATTGAGCTATCAGCAGCAATATTGGCAGCGACCATTGACGCCGTATTTGCGGCTGCGTCTAATATCTCTGTTATACTGAATTCAAAATCGCCTTCACCATCTGGAACAACTAGTAAGTCACCATTATTAGCAACAATATCTGCCGTTGCTGAATTAAAGCTCGCTGTTAGATCTCCGTTAGAAAAAAGTGACTCGGCGATGCCTGCGTTAATTAATCCGTAACGTAGCTCGGCCGCGTTATCTTCAGCAGCAACCTCTGCGCCATTGTTCATTGAAGTCGGCTCAAGCTCAGAGAGATTGCCCTGCACACCAAATGTATTTGCCACTTTAGAAAAGTTCTGCTGGATAGACTCAAGACTAACGTCTTCTTGAGATGCCTCAAGCATAGACGTGGCAATATGAGTTAATGGCGAAACATTGAGTTTTGCTGGTGTGCCAGAATCTACTGAAGAAACTGAAGATAATGCAAAGTCAGGGGCGGTTGTCGTTAAATTTACCTCATCGCCAAACGCCACTGTGCCACAACCTGATGGCGCATCACACAGCATAAAAGTAGGAGATGTTGGATCAGCAGAAACACCCACTTCTATTTTAATTGGTCCGGTATAATCTAAAACCGTAAACGTATAATTACCACTGGCATCAGTAGAAACCGATGTGTCTTTCAACTCTTCAGAAGTGAGTTCAACAGGGGCATTATCTACATATTTAAAGACCTTGATAACCCCATTACTCATTGTGCCTTTTATCGCTTTACCAGAAACGGCCGTTTCTACAACCGTAGTTGTGCCACCTCCAGTATTGCCACCTGTGCCACCACCAGTATTTCCACCTGTGCTGCCGCCAGTATTTCCGCCTTCGCCACCACCAGTATTGCCACCAGAGTCAGTGCCTCCACTACCGCCGCCACATGCCGTTAGCATTGATATTGAAAGTGCCAAAAGAATCTTTTTAAATTTCATAAAACGGTCCTTGTTAATTAGGATAGTTGTTTGCGAACGCAAAATACGTCCACATTAGTTGTTTAGAGCTGCGCATAATTTAAACATTGTTATCCAGTCATCATTCAAAAACAACTTTTTTAAACTGTTTGAAAAAGAAACAAAGTGTTTTAGAAAAATTTTACCCTAACATGGCGCTTTCGTAGTTTAATTTTACAGCCTTGTCCCTGTAAACTACCCTTTCTCTTTCTCTAACGCTTCTATTTCAGCCCACATTTTTTCAGCCTCTTCAGAAAGTTGAGCATAAAGTCGAATATCTCCTTTTCGTTGCGCTAACATGCCCTCTTCCAGTTTTTTGTCGTACAACTTTCGCTTACGTTTTACCGGATCAAATAACTTTCCAAATAACCCCATGTAACTCTCCTATATTAATTTTTATTTACCAGACATACGTTGCTAACAAAACATTGGATTTACGTTTCCCGAAACTATTTATATTTGCTTCTAATTGCTTTTATTATGTCTCGCCAGGTGACTATTCCAACGGGAGTCCAATTGTCATTTACTATGGGTATACACGAAATTTTATTTTCGTCGAAAATCTCTACAACACGTTTGACTCTATCTGTGGGTTTTAAGCAAATTGGCTCTCGGCTCATAATTTGATGAACCCGCTTGTTTAATGTAGCAAGATCCTGCATTTTTTCTGATGCGGTTCCTATATTAGGACTAAGTGCCTTTAAAACATCTCGATCTGATAAAACCCCTAGTAGCTTTTGCTCTTCTACCACTAACAAATGGTGAAACTGTGTTTGATTAAATATTTCATTGGCCAACGACAAAGAATCGTCCAAGCCTACCGTTACAACAGGCTTTGTCATTATATCTTCAATTATCATTCATTTACCTCTCGTCCTAATTTATTTAACTTTTTAATTTCAATACCTTGGTGGTTCTATTTTATAGAAGACTATCTTCATAAATAGTTAATTTAAAAAATCAGAAATGATGTCTATAGTTTACTCACAAGCTTAATTCATAAAATCAATGAACGCGAAAAATAGGAGATTAAAATGAGCAACAATGACACTAAAGGTCAATGCCCATTTATGCATGGTGCGAATACTAAAGTAGGCGGTAATTCGACTAAAAATATAGACTGGTGGCCTAACCAGCTTAACTTAAAAATCCTTCATCAAAACTCCGAAAAATCCAATCCAATCGACGCTAACTTTAATTACGCAGAAGCTTTTAAATCCCTAGATTTAGACGCAGTCAAAAAAGACATCGCAGATTTATTAGTAGACTCAAAAGAGTGGTGGCCAGCAGATTACGGTCATTACGGCCCATTTATGATCCGTATGGCATGGCATGCTGCAGGTACCTACAGAGAAGGTGACGGCCGAGGTGGTTCATCAACCGGTAACCAACGATTTGCACCGCTTAATAGTTGGCCAGACAACGCTAACCTAGACAAAGCTCGCCGCCTCCTTTGGCCTATTAAAGAAAAATATGGCCAAAACATTTCATGGGCCGATTTGTTTATCTTAACGGGTAACGTTGCTCTTGAAACAATGGGTTTAGATACTTTTGGTTTTGGTGGTGGTCGAGAAGACATTTGGGAACCAGAAGAAGATATCTATTGGGGTACAGAAAAAACTTGGCTAGATAATGGTCGTTACGACAAAAAAGATCTAATGGACAGAGAGCTAGAAGCGCCTTTAGCTGCGGTTCAAATGGGCTTAATTTACGTAAACCCTGAAGGTCCAGATGGTATTCCAGACCCTATTGCTTCAGGTAAAGATATCAGAGAAACATTTGGCCGTATGGCGATGAATGATTACGAAACCGTTGCCTTAACAGCCGGTGGTCATACTTTTGGTAAATGTCATGGTGCCGCTTCGGACTCTAATTTAGAAGCTGAGCCAGAGGCAGCATCAATTGAGCAAATGGGTTTAGGTTGGAAAAACAACTACGGCAGCGGTAAAGGTACCGACGCTATCACAAGTGGTATTGAAGGTGCTTGGACACCTACACCAACGACTTGGGACAACAGTTATTTTGATGTTTTATTTGGTTACGAATGGGAACTGACTAAAAGTCCAGCGGGCGCACATCAATGGACTCCTAAAGGCCTTGATAAAGCGCATCATGCACCTGACGCAGGCAACCCTGATAAAAAAGTTGGCATCATGATGACAACCGCTGACATGGCTATGAAAATGGATCCTGAGTACAGAAAAATTTCAGAGCATTTTCACAAGAATCCGGCTGAATTTGCCGATGCATTTGCAAGAGCTTGGTTTAAATTAACGCACCGAGATATGGGACCTAAGTCTCGTTATTTAGGTAAAGAAGTGCCAAGTGAAGATTTAATTTGGCAAGACCCATTACCACAAAGCACCGGTAAATCACTTACAAGCGATGATATTGATTCATTAAAACACGCTTTGCTAAATTCTGGACTAACACCTCAAGAGTTAATTTATACGGCATGGTCTTCAGCATCTACTTACCGAGATTCTGACAAGCGTGGTGGAGCAAATGGCGCGAGAATTAGATTCGCACCACAAAAAGATTGGCCAGTGAATAAACCTGAACAATTGCAGCAAGTACTGTCGGTGTTGAGTAATGTTCAGGCAAACTTTAATCAAGAGCAATCAAGCAATGGTAAACAAGTGTCTATTGCAGATTTAATTGTTCTTGGTGGCAGCGCAGCCATTGAGCAGGCAGCTAAACTGTCTGGTGTAGATGTGGACGTGCCGTTTTCACCAGGTCGTGTTGATGCGAGCGATGAGCAAACCGACACAGAGTCTTTTGATGTATTAGAACCTGTTGCAGATGGCTTTAGAAATTATTCAAAAGCTAACTTTACTGTTGCTGCGGAAGAAATGTTACTTGATAGAGCGCAACTGCTAACGCTAACAGCGCCAGAAATGACGGTATTAGTCGGTGGCTTAAGAGCGCTTGGCATTACCGCTGATGACTCTAACAAAGGAGTACTTACCGATAGCGTTGGTACGTTAAATAATGCGTTTTTCCGCAATGTTTTAGATATGAATACAAAGTGGGAACCAAAAGATGCGCATGCTAGCAACTCAAAAACAGAGTTTGTTGGTATTGAGTTAGCAACTGGCAAGCCTAAGTGGGTAGCGAGCCGTGTCGACTTAGTTTTTGGCTCAAACTCTCAGCTAAGAGCAATATCTGAAGTTTATGCCACCAACGACGCTAATAATAAATTTATCAAAGACTTTGTTAGCGCTTGGGTCAAGGTAATGGATGCAGACAGGTTTGACCTAAAATAACTTAAAATCGATAACTTTAATAAACGTTATTAACTTACAACTCGACGTTTATTGAAGGTTGATTTTACCAAAGCCACGCTAATACTTTTTAGAGTGGCTTTTTATTATCTAATCAATATCTAAAACACGTTTTAAATCTGAAAGGTAAGGTTCAAAGTAACGCCATTGCTCTGTCGCACTTTTATAAATTGGCTGTCTTACTTGCTCTGAACTCGGTGTTTTTATATTTCGTTTCGTTTTATGAAACTCTAAACAAGCGGGCTCAAATTCTAATCCACAAAAGTCTAATAAACGCCTTACTTCTTTCTCTAAGTCATCAACAACATCTTCATGATTCACCGTTAAAATAAAATCAGGCAAAACCGCTTTCCAATGATCCATCAACTTTAAGTAGCCATTGTAATAACGGCCTATATCTTCTAAGTCGTAACTAAACTCTTGCCCTTCGGCAAATAACTGTTTAAAGCCACTAAAACAACAAGCCATTGGCGAACGTCTCGCATCTATAATTTTGGCGTTCGGTAATATGAGTTTAATCAAACCAAGGTGTAAAAAGTTATTTGGCATTTTATCAATAAATAAAGGTGCACTTTCACGGTACACTTTTGTTTCTTCTATAAACTGCTCTCCAAAACGCTGAAAGTAAGTGTCTTCTAACTTATGCAAATTTCTTGGATATACGTTTTCATCTAATTCTTGTTGCTGTGCGCTATTATCCACTTTAGCCCGGCCACGCAGCTTTGACGCTAAGCCTAAAATTTGATGCAACTCCATGGTGCCATCCACTTGGCTGTGGGAGGCTAAAATTTGCTCTAATAACGTTGAGCCAGCTCTTGGTAAGCCAACAATAAAAATGGGATCTTTGCAGGGATTTCCAACTTGTCTTCGGTTCTCAAACAGTGCCGAGTCACAATACTTAATTTGATGGTCTATTTGTCGTTCTACATTTTCTATTTTAAAACCACTATATTGCTTTTGAAGTGCGTTGCCAGATTTATATGCTTCAAATGCTTCAGCAAACTCTTTGTTATCTTCTTTGGCTTTACCTAACGCAAATAACATTTGAATTTTATCTTGCAAAGGCTGGTCAGTTAACCCAACGTGCTTCTCCATTTGGGTAACTTCAGTGTCGCTAAAGCGGTAAGTTTTAGTATTAGCTAAACTCCAATATGCATCACCAAATTTAGGGTTTACTTTATAAGCATTTTGATAGGCCTCAATAGCAGCCGTAATATTGCCGCTCGCTTTTAACGCATGACCATGCTGTAAATAAAACTCAGGGTTTTTATGTCCCATGGTAATTACATTATCAAATAACTCTATTGCGTCATTAACTTGACCTAACCCTGCTAAAACATTCGCCTTGGCCACCATAAAACTAATATTTTCAGGTTGTTGAGCTAGCAGTTTCAGGACTAACTCTTGCGCTTTTTTGTACTTACCAAGCTTTAAACTTAAATTCAAAAATAATGACCGTGCATGAATATGTTCGGGTTCAAGCTCTAATGCTGTAGTCAGTAAAAACTCTGCGTCATCATATATTTTTAGCTCAATGCCTATTTCCGCTAACAAACACATACCGTCAACATTTCGTTTGTTATTCTGTAAAAACTGGCGACAAATTTGTTCTGCTTTAATTAATTTACCATCATTCATAAACTCTGTAACAGCGAGCAACGCAGGTGGCAAAGACTTGAGTTTTGCTAATTGATTTGCAGCATGTTGCACATATTCTGCATCATTAGATTTACGATATAGCTCAATTAACTCCTGCCAGCTCGCCACTAAACTAGGGTTTAACTTTACCGCATTTTCAAAGCTAAGCTTGGCAAGATCTGCTTTTTGCTCAGCGAGGTATAGATAACCTTGCTCTTGATAACTGCGCGGATGATTATCAGCAAGTTTTATTAACTGTTGCAGAGTCTTGTGAGCATGATCGTTATCCTTCTTGTAACGGCAAGCAACCGCTTTTAAATACAGTATTTCAACTTTGTGAGCCGCACTTTTAACTTGCTCTAAATAGGAATCAGAAACTGCAATAGCCTGGTTAAAATCAGCGGTTTGAATCAACTTTTGAATTGCTCTTGTTTGCTCTTCAAAACTGGCATCGGAAATACTAATGGCACTCTCTGATGTTTTGCTTTTTATATTCAAGACACTTCCCTTTCAACACTTTTATTCTTCATAAAACAATTTGTTAACCGAAAAAAAACCGCTAAAGAATAATCTCTAGCGGCTTTTTTATGCCACAAATGACAATCTTAATTTATCAATAGAAGTCGTACGAGAACCTAAACCCAACGGTCATTGGGCGATTCGTAACAACTTTTGGCGTAAACTGCTGAGTATCAACATACAATATCGCACTTTCGTCCGTTATGTTATTAATAAAAAACTCAGCTTTCCAGGTATCATTAGTCACACCTATGGCTATATTGGCTAATACGTAGCTGTCTTGAACATAACGACCACCAGCAAAAGCATTGCCATTGCTATCTGTGTAATTCACACCTGTGAACAATTCAGCTTCGCGTTTAATATCTAAACCTGAACCGGTACCATAAACAAGGTTTGTTGCATCTTCTAATACATATGCATCCATTGTCATGCCTGTGTATCTATCACCTGTATAGCTAACAGAGCCGTTTACAAAGCCCGTTAAGTCGCCATCAAGTTCAAAGTAGTACTGAGCTTGCAAGTTACCAGAAAGTTCAGCTGAGTAGGGCAATTGGCTACCAACCGGTGGAGCAATGCCATCAAGCTCTGGGTTTACAGAAGTTAATTCACTGTCAATTAAACTAAAGGCGCCTGATAATATTAAATTGTCAGTAGCGACATAACTGAAGTCACCATCAATACCTCTAATTTCAGCGTCACCAACATTGTCAGTAAATACTAAGAAGCTAATATTAGTTGGGTCAAATCGAGATGTTTGCAGATCCGAAATGTCTGAGTAATATGCCGTTGCATTTAACCTTAGGTTTTGATCTAGTAATGTTGATTTAAAACCAACTTCAAAGTTGTCTAAGCTGTCGGTTGTGGAATAAACAGGAATGCGGAAACCGTCAAAGGCGCCTTGCTGATTTTTAGCTAAACCACCACCAACACGGTTGGTAACCGGTGGTCTAAAACCTTCTGAGTAAGAAGCAAACAAGAGTACGTCTTTATTCACTTTCCAATCTACCGACGCCTTTATAATGGTGTCATCTACCGTCAGCGTCCCGTCACTATCTAACAGGCTCGTATCGAGCTGGCCATTTGCAATTGCCGCTTGGATTGCTTCAGCTTCAGCTGCACCAAAAAATTCAGTTAAGGCTGCGTCACTTCCATCACCGTAAGCTTGTAGTCGACCACTTACGTCAACCGTAGATGTGGCGCCTTTAAACTTATCTTCAATCTCGTACCAACGAGCACCAAAACTTGCCGTCACTGTATCAGAAATGTCGTATTCAAACTGTCCAAAAAATGCAATCTGATCAATGGTATGAGTAATATCATTGACGAAGCTAATTTCAGATGAGAATGGGCCGCCGTCGCTATTTATGCCATCTGTACCTTTTAACTCTTTCTGTAGGTCAGTGAAATAAGGTAGGTCTGTATTACCTAATTGAAATAGGCCAACCGTTGATACTTCCTGTGAGTCGTAAAATACACCAGCCGTTACGCGCCAATCATTGTCACCTGTGGTATTAAAGCGTAATTCGTGGGTAACACGTGAAGTTTCAGTTTCTTCTTTGTAAAACTTAGTTGGGTCTACACAGATTTGAGTTTCTGGTGCACCGGCATAATTACAAGCGTAATAAGCTGCAAAAGAGCCACCATTGGTGTAACCGGTATAATCGATTGTTGAGTTAATTTCTCTATCTAAATAGCCGCCTGTATACACTAAATCTAAGTGCTCTAGTCGACCTTCTAAAGTCCAAGTGGTTAAACCAAAGTCATCATTATTGTTCTCTGGTACAAACCTATTTGTTGATGACTCACCTTCAAGATTAGGATCGTAGGCAAATACCCCTTCCGTATCCAATGACTGCTGAGTATGCTGAACTAACAGGTCCCAGTCGTCATTAATAAGGTATGAAAGTCCAATTCTGGTGCCTGCATAATTTGCTGTATTAGTGTTGTCTTCAACCAGCGTATCGTTTTTAGGCGAAATAACTGGAACACTTCCTGGGTTGGTTAAAGCATCATTTGAAATACGGCTAATAACTTCCGCACTACCTATATACCCCCCCTCACCAGGTACATTTAGAATGTTATCAATCCAGCCGCCTTGAAAGTCGTTAAAAGCAACCACTCTCACAGCTAAGTCATCACGCAAAGACATATTAAAATAAGCCTCTACCGAGTTACTAATATCGCCGCCTTTTGTGCTTCTAAAACTAGTATCAAAACCAGCTTCAAAACCATCATGACTTGGTTTTTTAGTAATAAGGCGCACCGTACCTGACTGTGAACTTGCTCCAAACAATGTACCTTGTGGACCTGGCAATACTTCTACACGCTCAACGTCGGTGGCATAAATGTCTAAGTTACGACCTTGCATTGAAACTGGCTGTTCATCTAAATAAAATGCAACGGAAGGTTGTAATGCTTGAACTGAAGAAACGGCAATGCTGGTTTGTGTTGTTGCAGCACCACGGATATAAATTTCATTTTGCCCAGGGCCTGTGCCTTGGAATACAACGTTTGGCAAAAACTCTACATACTCATCAAAACTCGCCACTCCCAGTTTTTCTAAACTTTCTCCAGAAATTGCGGTAACAGTGACAGGAACGTCTTGTATCGACTCGGTTCGTTTAGTTGCGGTGACATTAATGACTTCTATCTTTGCTTTGTCTTGCGGTTCAATTTCCTCAGCACTTGCGTATCCTGAGGTAGCAAACGCTGTTAATACAGCACAATGCAGTTTTGTTAGTTTCATTTTAGTATCCCTTGAGTTTGGATCAGTATGTAATTATTTTTAGTGTTCAAATTAGATGTGTACTAAGTTATATGACTATAGGCTAACTTTTCATTCTTTTCAAAGTCTTAATAAATATAACAATTTTATTTAAAGAGATATTAGTAGAGGTGAGTGATTGCAGATATCTATATGATTAATATACTATCTATACAAATTAATGGAAGGGGAACATCTTGAGTCAGTCGTCTCAGAGTCACTTGAATAAAAATGTATTTTTTGGTGCATCGTCAATAATCATAGCGTTACTCTTATTTACCGCGTTATTACCTGACCAAGCGCAATCTTTGTTCTCCGTTATGCAATCTTCAATTGTAGATAACGGCAGTTGGTTTTATGTTTTAACCGTTGCCTTTATTTTCTTTTTTGTCTCTTTTTTAGGCTTATCTAAATATGGGGATATTCGCTTAGGTCCTGATCATGCAACTCCGGACTACTCTTTAAAAACTTGGCTATCTATGTTGTTTGCCGCGGGCATGGGCATTGGCTTAATGTTTTTTGGTGTTGCCGAGCCACTTATGCATTATTTAGCGCCGCCTACAGCAGACAAAGGCTCAATTGAAGCCGTTAAAGAAGCAATGAAAATGACCTTCTTCCATTGGGGTTTTCATGCTTGGGCTATTTATGCCGTGGTTGCGTTAGTATTGGCTTACTTCAGTTACCGACATAACTTACCTTTAACCTTAAGGTCTGCTCTTTATCCATTAATAGGTGACAAAATTTATAAATGGCCAGGGCATGCGGTGGATATTTTTGCAGTCGTAGGTACAGTCTTTGGTGTTGCTACATCGCTTGGTTTAGGTGCCTCTCAAGTAAACTCAGGTTTTGGTTATTTATTTGGCATTAACGTTTCAACCACTAACCAAATATTGATCATGTGTTTTATTACTGCCTTAGCGGTAATTTCTGTTGCTACAGGATTAGATAAAGGCATAAGGCGACTCTCTGAAGCTAATATGATTTTAGCTATTACTTTATTGCTGCTTATCTTTTTGTTAGGCCCAACAGTCTTTTTACTTAAAGCCTATTTACAGAATGTTGGCGCTTATCTTTCTGACATTATCCACAATACCTTTAACCTCTTTGCATATAAGAAAACCAACTGGATTGGTGGTTGGACAATTTTTTATTGGGGTTGGTGGTTAGCATGGGCACCATTTGTGGGATTGTTTATCGCCCGAATTTCACGTGGTCGTACTATTCGTGAATTCATATTAGGCGTTATGTTAATTCCAACGGTATTCACATTATTCTGGATGACGATTTTTGGTAACAGTGCCATTGATCTCGTCTACAACCAAGGTGTTGTTGAGCTCGGTGAAATGATCAGTAAAGACTCCTCCGTCGCACTTTTTGTATTTTTAGATAACTTCCCGCTAACACAAGTTTTATCCTTTTTTAGCGTTTTGATGATCATTATCTTCTTTGTTACGTCTTGTGACTCAGGTGCCATGGTTGTTGATATGCTTTGTTCTCACGGCAAAAACGACACTCCATTATGGCAACGTGTATATTGGGCAATTGGTATAGGCATTGTGGCCGCTATTTTGTTACTGGTTGGTGGCTTAAGCGCCCTTCAAACCATGACCATAGCAAGTGCTTTACCTTTTGCTGTTGTATTGTTATTAGCTATATTAGGCTTAATTAAAGCCTTGCGAGTAGAGGCATTTAAGCAAGAAAGTTACTTAGTAACCGAAATGCCACGCTCAAGCAGTGAACATACCGATGACTGGCAAGCAAGATTAAGTAACATTGTCGCCTTTCCAAATAAGCTGAATGTTAACAAGTTTATTAAAGACACCGTTGCTCCAGCCTTTTTAATGGTGGAAAAAGAGTTAAAAGAGAAACACATTGAAGTCACTATTTCTGACGAAAAAGGCTTAAGCTTGATTGTTGAACATGGTGATGAACAACGTTTCATTTATCAGGTAGTGGCTAGAAAGTATTCTCAACCTGATTTTGTAAGTGACGATGATGATGACGAACAAACGTATTATCGAGCAGAAGTTCACTTAGTAGAAGGTGGGCAAGATTACGATATTATGGGTTGGTCACAAGCGGCTGTGATCAATAATATTATTGACCAGTACCACAAGCATCTTCACTTTTTACATTTGCTTCGTTAAATAACCACGCGAAACACTTCTCTGAGCCGGGCCATAATCGTGTCTTATTTAAATAATTACACGGTTATGGTTCCGATTAGCTTAACGTAAAATTCACGATTATTTTAATCGCCCTCTTGAACCTCGTTGATCATTTTTATCCATTTTAGCTAACAGCTCTTTTTCTAAATCAACACCCTGCCAATGAGCTAAGTCCATTACTCTGAGTACTATATCCGCCAGCTCTTCACCAAACGCAGCGGTTGGTTTTTCGCCTCTGCATTCATTAACGGCCTCTCCAACTTCTGAAGATATTAACGCTAAGGCTTCTAAAACCGACTTGTTATTGTGCCAGCCCATTTTCTCGACCCAATCATAATTGCGTTTTGCCATGTCATTAATGTTCATTTTATTGCCTTATAAAAAGTTGGATCGTTTTTAACGAGCTTTGCTATGTTATAATAAGCCGCATTAAGGTGTGCTCAAGCTGGTTTGATTGCACACATCGTTTTAGTTCAAAGAGTTACAGGTACATCATAATGAGCACAGAAGAAATTTATCAAAATAATCCATTACATGGAACCAGCCTTGAGCAGGTCGTTACAGAGTTAGTAGAACATTACGGGTTTGAAATTCTTTTTGCTTACCTCAAACTTGCGTGTTTTAAAAACAGACCAACGATTGAATCGAGCATAAAGTTCTTAAAGAAGACTGAATGGGCGCGAGAAAAGTTAGAGGCGTTTTATTTATATAAACTTAAAAACTTACCAAAGCCTGATGATTCAGAGTACGACAAGCCACCTCGTGATAGAATCGTACCGTTGACAGATAAGCCGAGAGAGCCTCGTGAGTTGAGCTTAGAAGACGCAGAGCGTGTAGAATATAACAAACAAAAGAAAAATGCGGCCAGAGCGATTCGTCAGAAACGTTCAACTGACTTTAACCCTTGGGGCGTTTAGAAGCTTACGAACCTTGATTTGAACTGCTTGTATCAATTTATGTAAGCAGTTCAATAGCCGCTTGTACTTTTCTAAGATAATCCTTTTTATCAAACACTAACGCAGGAAACTCTTTGTAACTCCAATACAAACCATCGGCTTTTTTTGATTTATCGTCTCGGTTTGGGTTGCTCCATTGGTTCCAGTATACAAAGTCTTCACAAAAACTTACTTCCACGCTTAGTACCCAACATTGCCATTCACCGCAGCCACATACTAACGGAAAAATCCTGCCCGGCGTTTCTAACATTGACCGATTTAAGCCTACAGTATTGAGGCCTGGGACATAACTACCATTAATAGAATCACTGTAACGCAGTTCAAACTCCGTGACTTTTGACAACAAAGATTCGCCATCAACTACCACATCAAATACTGGACCTAAACTTGGATACTCGCCGTCTGGTATCAACTCAAATTGATTCAACATTATATTTCGATTTTTTTGAAAGTATGTTTAGTTAGTTTAACTAGCTGGTTTTTATTGAGCAATAAATATGTGGGTGGCCGCTAGTCTTTTATTGGGCCAGAGAGAGTATCAAGTCAAAGAAGCCTGATGACTTAAACTTAGAATACTGCTCGTCTGAAATATCCCACTGGCTATAGTCGTAATTGAGCGTTAAATCGCGCTTGGTTTTGCTTTGAGCACATGTAACCAGTTTGTTGCTACAACAGTTTAAAATAGAGTTTGAATTACTTTCTGTCGCGTTATCCAGGCATAGACTTACTTCTCTACTGTATTCCATGGTAAAGCTTTGATCAGTAACCACCGAATCAAATTGTTTAAGCAATTGCCGAATACGAACTATTGCAAACTCAGACGTTTCGTTTTCATTACCTCGGCTAAACCTTGCACCTGTCATATTAATCATCTTCACAGCCTCCTTTTTTTCATGTATTTTAATCAGGCTGGCGACACAATATGTCGCAAGAAAACGTAATCTAATTGCATTAATAGATTCATCAGAATAGGAAGTTGATTATCAAAGTCGGTATTTTTTGGTTTTACCAGCAGAACCTTATTGCAAGATCCATAGCAAGCTCAGCGCTTGCCGTTGACTCAATGGGACTCATCGACAGCCCTTTTCAACACATCACCGAATGGGAATCGCACCAATTATATTTACCCGAATATAAAGAGCTGCGTGCAAGTGAATATCAGGAGTATCCACGTGGCCGCGTCGTTTTTTCTCAACCGAATCGCCGTGCTATTGTCTATATGGACAAGTCCTTGTTCACTTCGACATATAAGCAAAAAATAAAAGCACATTTTGAGCTCGAAGATTGCCGAGTTTTATGGAAAGCCGACCCTCATTATCGCGTATTTAGTGATACAGGTTATTAAAGGATACAACATGCCAGCAAAAACAATTTCCACGCTTCACCGCATTTTAGAAATGTTAAAAGTGGTGCCTGTTTATCCTAGATTTATTCATTCAAAAGATGTTTGCGCGCACTTAAATACCATTAGCGCAGGCGTGTCAAAACGTACAGTTGAACGAGATTTAATGGCTTTAACCGAAGTAGTGGGATTAACCTTTGGCGATTCGCCTGATGGATATAAATGGTCCTTTGCATTTGATTCAAGCTTCCAATTTATTCCTGCGTTGAGCGCAGAAGAAGCATTGTCTTTAAAGCTGGTTCAGCAGCACTTAAAATTGTTTCTGCCAAGCACGAGCTTTGAAAAGTTGAATGCATTGTTCAAGAAATCCGACGATGTTCTCAAGCGCGATCCCGATACACAGAATTGGCCAAGTTTAGTGCAAACAATGCCACCCTCATTTACACCGACACCCAATGAAATCAATCAAACGACAATCGACAATGTCTATACCGCATTAATGCAAAAACGTGTTTTGCACATCAAATATGCGAACAAGCCTAAAATCTACAAAATAAAGCCACTAGGCGTCGTGATTAGAGATAAAAAACTGGTATTGGCTTGTATATACGAAGGTTTCAAAAATGTCAGGAACATACTCGTCCATCGCATTAATGATTCAGAATTATCCAATGAGACTTTTTCTGACAGTATCAACATGAGCAAGTATGTTGATGATCAAGCGACTGCAGTGACGCTATCGAAACAAAAAATAGACGTTGAATTTCACGCCAAAGGCTATGTAAAACAACTGCTCGACGAGAGTGTGTTTGATGAAACACAAGTCATTGAAGAACTCGATGAAACTTGGAGCAAAGCCACTATGTCGGTGATGCATACCGTTGAGTTAGAAAACTGGCTATTGAGTCAACTTCAAAATATAAAAATTATCGGCCCCGCAGTGTTAAAAGAACGCGTGATGAAAAAAGCTCTGGAAGGCGTGGCGCTGAATCAGTAACTTGCCAATTTCGGACATTGGTAACGCTTTGTACGGCGGCGCGAGTTACTAGCGTCAGACACCGAAGGTGCGCACTGCTGCAATTTGTTAAGTGCATTACTCGATGCTTGCGTATCGTTACGCAAGTTCCCATACCCCGGTTGGAGAAACATCTGTTGATTCCATAATTCCTGTACGGCGCAATTGATTAGCAGCCCAACGCATATCGTATTGCCATTTATAAAACAGATCGCCGGAAGCCCTAAGGTCTGATTCGTAATGTTTCCAGATATACTTTGCAACGTCTATTAGCCGAGCTCTGCCACCGTGGTGTTTTAGCGCGGCCTCCACCCAGCCTGGTAAATCTTCTTTAGTCGCCATATGTTTCCTTATAGCACTTAACAATTTAATAGTGCGTTATTGCTCACGTTTCTGATTACAACATTTTTATCAAACTATCTAACCATTTGCTAGCTAGGCCAATAA
Organism: Psychrosphaera haliotis; assembly: GCF_039523615.1. Lineage (NCBI taxonomy): Bacteria > Pseudomonadati > Pseudomonadota > Gammaproteobacteria > Alteromonadales > Pseudoalteromonadaceae > Psychrosphaera > Psychrosphaera haliotis. The sequence continues at coordinate 39,100 of NZ_BAAAFQ010000006.1, forward strand.
TTAAAAGTGTGTAAAGTGTTCTAAGGACAAAAATATGCAAATTATTCATTTTCCTAAATATAAGGGAATCTCGTTGATTCTGAGTATTAAGACAGTATCAAAATAAAATACTTCAATGTTCGTTGGTCGCTCGTAGCTGACTTTTTCTGGCTCGTAGTCGAACGAGCGTGATTAATACTTTGAAGCCTTGTTTCTGTCAGCCTTTATTAAAAACATATCTGGCCACATCTGGTGAATATTCGTTTTCCAACTTTCATCAATCTTTCTACGTTCATTAAGTCTTAACCAATATGGCCAGTATTTTTTTACCTTCTTTCCTGTTTTATTTAGCTCAACTGGTTGAAATCTTTTGATATAGGATTCACCAAAAAGCTCTACTCGCTCACCACTCTTGACATTTGGGAAGGATTCATTAAGTTTATCCATGATTATTTCTTGATTTGTATAAAGCATTTCGCCATTAGACTTTAATTTGCGCCAAAGCAACGCTCGTTCTATTGTTAATGACTTTCGCTCTTCGTTCAATTTAGTAATTAGGCTTCCTTCTGGAAAATCAAAGTCGTCATATTTAACCATCTCATTTTCTATTTCTGTATACAATTGTTCAATACGATTTGTCATAGACTCGACTTTATCTAATTCACTCATTAATCTCTCCATAGTGTAATAATTTAAGTACAAAAGGTTTTGGCAACGCCCATAAATTTTGACATGCCCACTGATATAATTCATTTTTTTGTAACGTTGTCACGCCGTTAATATCATCACCACTATAGGGAGTGTTCGCGGTAGAAAATAGAACAACTTCTGTTGTAGACCTTACGTCACTTACAAAACTTCCAATCTTTAAAGTTTCGCCTTTTCCTGACTTTACAGAGACTAATAATGTTTTACCTTTTGTATTTAAATGGAATTCAAACTTTGGGTTCGCCTTAAAAGTTGATGACTTTAATAACACTGCGTTTCGGGTAACTTGGATGTAACTCGCAACTAAATCCTCTAATTCTAAATCCCCTATTATGCTAAAAAAGTCATTGATATTAAATTTCAAATCACTGGCCTCTATTGCTGCGATATCGATTAGCCGTTCCAGTGGTTCTTTATTGAAAACTTTATTAAAAAGCCATTCATTGTATTTATATTCTATAGCCGTAAGCTTTATTGCTTGTACTGTTCTCCTTGCAATAGTTCCTCTTAGTACAGAACCTAATATAAAATCCCGAGGCACTCTAACCCATTTAACTTTGTAGAAGTGACCAAGATCTAATTCCAATAACTTTGACACAACTTGGTTATCAATCTCATTAATGAGTAAGGGATCACTTTTAACTTTACAAAGATAGTAATCCCCTCCTTTCTGTAACCAAAAATGGTCACCAAGCTTTGGCTTCTCTAAAAAATATTTAACCTGCGTTGGTACTTTTTTAAATTTACTTTTTAATAAAACTTCCGCGCCCTTAATATTATTAGGCTGCGATTTTTCATATGCACGTGACCAACCAATACCAACTAGGTCATTTTTTTTACAAAAATCAAAAGCGCTTCCTTTTACTTTGCTGGCGGGTTTTATTGTTAGTTTAAAAGTGTTAATAATATCTACCTCATTTTATTCGACGCAATTTGTCGAAAATCTTCACCATCGCCCACGTATCCAACTTGCAATACTCTAACAAGGCTTTCCTGATTTGTTCTCGTTGCCTCGGTTTTTTTAGTCTTGGTAAGTTCGCAAATGTGTCCATCGCCATACCACCATTTTGAATTTCTAAACTTTTATAATCTAAGTCGGGATCGTTTGGGAACATAGCTGGTAAAATCGCTTTGATAGAAAATGAACCATGAAAATCAGGATGATAAAAACCTAATTTCCTGAAGGGCTCTATTAAGTCAACAAAACGAGGAATGAGCGCCAACAAAGCGTCTTTGTGCTCTGGTAAATATTGCGCCAACTCTTTAATGCGACTAATTTCGAAAGACTGATTAAATGCCATTATTGAGCCTGTTTTTGGCAAATCAGCTAGCATCGCTTCAGCTATCGCTTTTCGAGGATCATAATGTTCGTCGGCTAAAAACTCTTTGTGACTTATTGCACCGGATTGCTCTTGAATATGCAATGAATATTGAAACGGCATTTGTTGGTAAGGACGCTGTCCATCAAATCTTGGGATAGCTTCATTAAAAGTTTCAAAGTCAAAATAACTGATTGGAAACTCAACGCTGCATACGAACGCTTGAATTTTCTTAATCTCTAAGTGCGTACTTTTATCCAAATAAGTATTAACTTGTAGTTTTTGCGTCTTATTTAGTCTTATGTTTTCTTTTGCCTGTTGATATGTGATTAGGCCATTTTGATAATACTGGTATTTTTTCTCTTTTTTTAAACGATAAAGATTAAATACATTCGGTTTAGGTAAGTGGCGTCGACAGTATTTTGAGAAGTCACAAGGGTATGGATTTGAACAATGCAAACCGATATCAATAGAAGGCTCTTCTGGTTGATTTTTTGTATCTTGCAATTGGGCAATTTGAGGGATCAAATTTTGCTCTGATTCTTGCACGTCCACGGTGATGTCCTTAATACAAAAGAGTTGTTTGATATCTAAATCACCTGCCCGAATATACTTGTTGTTAACGTAAATGATATTAATACTTGCAATATCTAAGCGTTTTTTGACTGTCAAATACTGACAAGTAGCATCTTGAATATAAACGCCTTTGACTTTAGTTGAGCCTTTAACTTCGTATATGTGCCAGCCTCTAGCGTCTTTATGTAAGATATCGACACTCGCAAAAATTCCATTTCCTTTAAATGTCGCCTCATAAATTGTGTGTTCACCTTGCTCAATTAGCGATTGGGTCTGCGAGCACATCGATTCCAATTTATTGCGATGAAATTCAACTAACGCTCCACCAGGAAAGAGTTGTTGAGCGAGCTCACCAATTGAAGTGCCCTGTTCAAATCGTCCTTCCACCTTGTTAGGTAGTTGACGCTCTTCTGGCTTATGCGATTTTAACCACAATGACTTCTCACATTGTAAGCCACGCATGATTTGCGATTTGCTTAACATTAGCGATGCCTCAACAATTTCTTGTGCTCATTAACCATTTCGCTCAACATCAAATGAAAATTCCCAACTGCTTTTATTCAAGTCACACTCTTTCATTTCTTTAAACCACACGTAATTTTTAGAGTCCCAGCGAAACCCTTGGTCTTTTGCTAGTTGCCTATCTTCTTTAGAGACTTTGGCTATCACTTTAACTTGTGGAGATTGCGCGCGTTCAATGATCTCTTGCCAGTCATAATCGCTGCAGACTTTTAGCATAGTGAGTACATCAAAGAGCGCTCTATGAGCAAAAGGATTTAAAAAATTATGCTCGGCCGCAAGGTAGGTTAGCTTTTTTGTGCGAGACTTAAACGGCACATCAAACATAGTATCAATCCAGGGTAAATTGATATTCATTGAATATCTTGAAAGTGCTTTTTCGATAAATGGTTTATCAAAGTGATTGCCATTATGGGCGACTATGTACTGGCACTTTTCAGCCAACTTTAAAAACTCCATCAGCGCATATTTTTCTTCAAGTCCAAACTCAGTTAAGTCGGTATCGGTGATACCTGTTATGTTGACGATGGTTTTACTTAAAGGAAGTTTGTCTGGTTGCACGACCAAATGATTAAGCATTGCAGCTGGCTTGTTTGAATCGATATCCCAAACGACTGCACCAATTTCTATGATTTCATCTTCTTCAAACGAAAGTCCGGTTGTTTCTAAATCTATTCCGAGTACGTACATAAATATTCCTTTTATTTAAAACAGTATCACTGTGTTAAAGATATAATTCAATAACTTGCTACCTATATTACCGCCAACTTGGTCTTCTTTAGGGCGTTGATAGTAAAAACTCCGTATCAACCTAAACCATGCCAAAACTCATCTCAGGGTTTACCCGGTTAATTGCATCAAGCCATTTCTCTATAATTTTTATTACATCACCAGAAGGCTCTTTGTTGCACGTCTCTTTTATTTCGTTAACGACCCAATGCTTGCTGTTTTTCGAGTCTATAACTATTTGGCCTGTCGTTACTAAGCACGGAGTGTTTGAGCCTGGAACTATTGAAAATACAGCCGTATTTACGTAATTTATTCGATAAAAATTAACTTCGTTTGAATAGACACTTTCAGCAAAGTCACTTAGACAGTTGTGCATGTTTTTGGACGTTTCAAACAAAACCTCTTCAGTATCAATATATTCTATTTCAGGGAATGATTCAGGAAGTTTATAGTCTGGAATTGGCAATACTCTCCCCAAGCACTTTGGCTTTGTATTTTTCGCGCTAGATTCGTCTTCAATCATATCCATAATTAAGTTCAATGACTTTAAATCAAAAGCCTTTTCAATTGGCCCTCTCTCTGCAATATTATTGATGACACCTTTTATTTGGTAATGCTCATTTCGGCTAAGCACTTGATAACGAGTCAGGAAACCATACGAATAGTTATAAGGTTGAGCGGCTAATAGCCTAACTAAACTGTAATCAATGCGCTTAACATGACGCAATGTTTGTAAAGAGACTTGATTAGCAATGATAGTTTTTAAATGAAGAAAGAAAGTCACATCAATATTCGACATATCCACTTTTCTTAACAGCTTGATAACGTGTTTATAGCTTGGAAAATCTAACCAATCTAGAATATTTAGTTGCGACTTACCTGGCTTTAACAGCCGACGAATCGAACGAAAGTGGTTTTTCACAGGCCTATCTTTAAACGCCCAAGACGACGCCAACATCCATGCTAATGAGGGTGTGGACTTATACAACTCGATCGCTTCAGTTCCGCATCGAGCGAAAAGCGCTAGAAGATGCCACTGCCTGTCCCCTACCTCTTTTATCAACTCTAAAATCTCTTTCGGTATCGTATCTAAATAACTAATGAGCGGGTCTGGTTTACATTCATGTTCAATTTTCTGTCCATCTAATTCATTTAAGTAGCAGCGGTAACAATCTGTTGTATTAGTTTCATTTGGAATTTGGAATTTACCGAACCGAAACTTCGGGCGAATGGCTTTCCATGCACGGGTTTTGGTTTTTCGATACGCCAACATATAAGGCCACGGCTTCATCACAGTGACACCATGCTTATCGAACACATAATATTTTTTATTTTTGAACGCTTGCCCAGGTATAAAAGCCTTCATTACTCCTCCTAAAAACTAGGAGAAGTAAACCAGCCAGCTACGACGAAATGTGTCGCAATTAAGCAACTCCAATTTACTAGGCATTCTTAACTAGATGAGGAACTTAAAAAGTTCAGTGATGTCTACGAAAGGAAGCGTTACCTAGAAGAGTGTAATACACAAAAGATGGCGGAGAGAGGGATTATAAAAGGCTCCTGCCTTTTACCCTTCGGGCCGCCTAAAGGCGTTCTAAATTGCTCCATACAATTTAGTCGAACCTCTACTCGGGTTCTGAAACTTCCTTGGGCTAGAAATTAAAAAACCCAGTACAAGTACTGGGTCTTTTTTAATTTATGGCGGAGAGAGAGGGATTCGAACCCTCGTTAGGTTTTACCCTAAACACACTTTCCAGGCGTGCGCCTTCAGCCACTCAGCCACCTCTCCGCAGGTTGATTGTCTCATTTACAATCTGGCTTTTTTCAAAGCCCGGCTAGTCTATTCATTTTCAAAGAATTAGGCAAGCATATACAAAGCTATATGCTTTTGACTGTCTATTTATCAGCCTATTATTTTTTATTTTTGTGGCTTTTCAGAGATCCACAAGTTGATATGACCTTCAACTACTACAACGCCGTTGGTATCGTATGCTTTAACTTCTACTGGCATGTCGCCTGGTTTCCATGCTTCTGCATCTACTTTTGCAACACATTTAATGTCGCTGCCGGCTTTAGCTGTGTAGTTCACGCTCATTCCTTTTGGAATCCAACGTAAGTGTTTAGGGATTGAAGCTTCTGCCATCACGCCCATCGCCATTTCTAGGCCATTACAAATAGCGATAACGTGTACTGTTTTAATGTGGTTATGAACGCGGTGACCTTTTTTGATCAATACCGTACATTCGTGTTCTTTTAAGTCAGAGACAAAAGGCTTAACGGTGCCAAAATACGGTGCCATTCTACAAATTAGTTTTGAAAATATTTGTTTACCAAAAGGCCAGTTTAATAACTTTTTGTAAATGCCCATGGTTTTGTTTGGTTTTGACATCTTTTTATTCTCCATTCACTAGGCTCTATTACCCTAGTCAACTCATCTTACCAGTTGAAATTTTTATGCATGTTAGCAATTTATGTTACTAACTTCACCTAAAACCTAAGCCAAAACATTGAGTCTAGTTAATCGTTTGAATATTGTTTTAACAGGCACAAAAAAACCGACAAGAAGCCGGCCTTTGTTTAACACTTCAAGAATAAGGCTTAAGCATTACCTTTTAGCGCTACTTTATTTTTTGCAGCAAAGTTAAGCATTTTAGTCAGAGGTTTCATCGCTTCCGCCGCTAACGACTCATCAACAAACACTTCATGGCCAGAAGAGTCTGTTAAAGCCTCTTCAATGGCTTTTAAGCCGTTCATTGCCATCCAAGGACAGTGAGCACAACTTTTACATGTAGCGCCGTTTCCAGCCGTTGGAGCTTCAATGAAGGTCTTATCTGGGTTTAGTTGCTGCATCTTATAAAAAATACCGCGATCCGTTGCCACGATGAAGGTATCGTTTTCCATTTCATTAGCAGCATTGATCAATTGTGATGTAGAGCCAACTGCGTCGGCTAAGTCTACAACCGATGCTGGAGACTCAGGGTGAACTAACACCGCAGCTTCTGGATACACGTTTTTTAAATCTTTTAACGCTTTAGAGCTAAATTCATCGTGAACAATACATTCACCATTCCAAAGCAACATGTCTACGCCAGTCTGTTTTGATATGTAACCACCTAGGTGACGGTCTGGCCCCCAAATAATTGGTTTGCCTTCCGCTTCTACGTGCTCAATCACTTCTAATGCAATGCTTGATGTTACAACCCAATCAGCTCTTGCTTTAACCGCTGCAGACGTATTGGCATAGACAACAACAGTATGGTCAGGGTGTTGATCACAAAAGGCGCTGAACTGCTCTGCTGGGCAACCTAAGTCTAGTGAGCAGGTCGCTTCAAGTGTTGGCATTAGTACCGTTTTTTCAGGCGTAAGAATTTTTGCTGTTTCACCCATGAATTTAACACCAGCAACAATCAACGTTTCCGCCGGGTGCTGATTACCAAATCGAGCCATTTCTAACGAGTCGGCTACGCAGCCGCCCGTTTCTTCTGCTAAAGCCTGAATTTCAGGATCTGTGTAATAGTGAGCAACTAGTACGGCATTTTTTTGCTTTAATAACGCTTTAATACGCTCTTTGTACTCAGCTTGCTCTTGTGCGCTAAGCACAGCCGGTTTTGGCGGAAAAGGGTAATCTGTTGGCGTAGAAGGAATAACGTTTTGTGCTGCTGATTCTGTGGAGTTCATAAGCTTAAAATAACTACTAAAAATGATTCGGATATTATACTTGCTGTAATAGAAATGTCACGGAATAGTCAGGTAATAGTAACGAGCAAGCATGGTTGGAAAGCTTTACGTTTAAATTCCAAATATAGATTGAAAAGTGATTAGAAAATTAGGTTAATAAATAGAATAAAAAGAAAAATGAATTTTTTTTAAAACGAAGGCTTTGGACTTGTAACAACAGACTCAGATTAGTCTGCTTAGATATCCTAGAAGTGGTGGGTCATGATGGATTCGAACCATCGACCAATTGATTAAAAGTCAACTGCTCTACCAACTGAGCTAATGACCCACTCTAGGGATGTACGTCTTACTTCTTACTTTTCTGTCTGATGGTGGGTCATGATGGATTCGAACCATCGACCAATTGATTAAAAGTCAACTGCTCTACCAACTGAGCTAATGACCCATCAAACAGGACAAAAAAAGTGGTGGGTCATGATGGATTCGAACCATCGACCAATTGATTAAAAGTCAACTGCTCTACCAACTGAGCTAATGACCCACAATTTTTGCACAGCTTCAGAGTGACTAGTCATTCCGTTGCTGCGGGCGCATATAATACTTATTTAATTATTCAGTGCAAGTATATTTTCAAAATAATTTAATTTTAAGCGCTTTCGTCTAATTATTGGACAAAAGCGTCAAAAAACATACTTTTCTAGCCCTTTGTAAGCAGTCTAGACTTAGCTAAGTTTGCAGAATTAGATTCTGGGTATTCGTCAACAACCTGTTGGAAAAGTTTTTTAGCACCGGCATTATCGCCAAGTTTTTGCAAAACCGTTCCTTGTTTTAATAAAGCATCGCTGCGTTTATTAGAATCAGGGTAAAGACTAATCACCTTATCAAAATGCATTTGTGCTTCAGGATACATCGCTTTATTAAATAATAGCTGACCTAACCAGTAATGCGCATTTGGAATATAGATAGATTTTGGAAATTTATCAATGAAGGTTTCGAACGCTGGAATCGCATCGTCGTAACGACGCTCTTTCAAAATTAGATTTACAGCTTGATCGTACGCTTCGTTTTCACTTAACGTGCCGCCGTATTGTTCATTTTTTTGGATTTCTACTGCTGGCTCCACTGGTTGTGGTGCCATTTGTTGAACATTGCTTAAGCGACGTTCAATTTCAAGGTAGAGCTCACGTTGACGATCTACAATCTGTTCTAGTTTATAAGTATGCGTTTCGGTAACCCCACGCAACTCACTCACTTCATCTTGTAAATCATTAATCTGCTGTTGCAGATTAACTTGAGCGGCGCCTCTAGCCTGTATAAGGCGTTTAAGCTGAGAAACTTGCTCAGATAACTGACCACTATTACTTAAGTCAGTAACGGGTGCATCTGCAATAGATGCACCACTAGCAAGAAGCACGGCCAATAGAGTTAATCTCATAGACTGTCGCTTCTCTTTTTATTAGTAAACTAAAACTGAACGACGGTTTTTAGCGAAGCCATCTTGAGTACGAGACAAATCAAGAGGTTTTTCTTCACCGTAAGATACCGTTGAGATTTGGCTTTGCATTACACCTAGGTTTTGTAGGTATGTTGCTACAGCCTTTGCACGACGTTCACCAAGTGCGATGTTGTACTCAGGAGTACCACGCTCGTCACAGTGACCTTCAACCATAACTGTTTGGTTAGGGTTTTTGATTAGGTAATCAGCGTGTGCTTGTAAAAGCTCTAAGTATTTTGCATCAACTTTAGAATCATCAAAGTCAAAGTATACTGTTTGCTCTTGACGTAATGCTTCAAATTTAGCTTGTTGCATTTCTTCAACAGTTGGTGCTTTTTCTACTGTTGCAACTTCAACTGCAGATGCGTTTTGGCCCATGCCGCTCGCTTGAACAGACTCAGAAGAAGAGTTTGTCGCCGCTTTGCTTTCATCGTTAACAACTGAGCTTGAACCACAAGCTGTTAAAACAAGAGCTGGGATAGCGATCAAAAGACCTTTAGTAATTTTGCTAAATTGCATTCTTTGTTTCCTTTTTATTCACAAATCGTTGTTAGTACTAACGTTTTATTCCAAACGTTTATTATTTTAAATATGGTGACCATGCTGGACTTTTTACTTGCCCACTAGCAGCCGGTAAACGAGCCTTAAAACGACCGTCAATTGAAACCAAAGCTAACACTTGACCGTTGCCGTGCATAGTACTGTAAATTATCATTGAGCCATTCGGCGCGATACTTGGACTTTCGTCTAGACGCGTTTTAGTCAGTATTTGAAAATTCCCTGACACTAACTCTTTTTTTGCAATATGATAATTTCCTTGCGTACGATTAACCATAACTAGGTGATTATTGTCTGGGGTTATTGAGCCACCGAGGTTCATTTCACCGTCAAAAGTTAATCGCTTTATACGCTTACTGTCTAAATTTACGCTATAAAGTTGTGCATTACCACCCCGTTCTGAGCTGAAAACAATATATTTACCATCTGGTGACCAACTTGGCTCTGTATCAATTGCTCTGTGTCTTGTTAAACGAGTTAAGGTTTTATTAGTAAGTTCTAAAACATACAGTTCTGGGTTTCCGTCTTTAGATAAGGTTAGTGCCAACTTATTCCCATCTGGGCTCCATTGCGGCGCGCCATTAATTCCTTCATAAGATGTAACTAACTGACGAGTACCCGTATAAATATCTTGAACATAAATTTGAGAACGATTGTTTTCAAACGTAACGTAAGCCAGTTTACTTGCATCTGGCGACCATGAAGGCGACATCAATGGTTCTTTAGAACGAAGTAATATCTGTTCGTTTGCACCGTCATAATCCGCCACTATTAACTTATAAACAAAGTCATCACCGTGGTTTACCGTTACGTAGGCAATTTTAGTTAAGAAGGCACCTCGTTCGCCTGTTAATTTTTCATAGGCTAAATCACTAATCCTATGTGCATAACGGCGAAACTGTTTAGCCGCGATAGTTACTTGCCTGTTATCCAATATATGATCTTTGGTTTCTACCAACTTACCGTTAACCAAAGCTTGAACTGTACCACCAGTAATTTGGCCTCGCAGTACATCAATTAATTCAAAGCTTACCAAAAATCGGCCAGGTGAATGATCTTGAATAGTACCAACTAATACTGCCTCTACATCTAATGAAGCCCACGACCCATAGTCAACTTCATCGTCTTTTGTTGGCATTTGAGGCATTTCATCTATTGCGATGGTTTTAAACTTACCACTGCGCATTAAATCTGCGGCAATAATTTCAGAAATTCTCAATGGTAGCTCAGCTGTGCCTTCATATTTAAAAGGAACAATGGCAACCGGCCTGGCACTATCAATACCTTCCGTTATTACAATCTCCAACGAAGCTTTAGCGGCTTGGCTAATCAATAAACTGACAAACATCAGCGCTATAGTTATTTTTTGAATCATTAACGTTCAGGCTCCACGGTTAGATTAATATCTTTTAATTGTTGGTACACGTCTTCTTCTTTAGACACTGGCAAGGTTTCAGCTTTTAACACGGCTCTTTCTGCTGCTTTACATGTGTTATTTTGACCTTCTAGAATGGTTACTTTTGTAACTAGGCCACTAAATGCCAATCTTATATTTAAGCGACAAGATGTACCTTTCATGCTTTCATCAGTAAGAAGATTCTGCTGAATTTTTGACGATATCAACGCCTTGTACTTTTGTACTTCAGACATTACCACTTTCTGACGTGCTTTTTGTCGTACACTTTGCTCTCGAGCCAACTGCTCTTGCATCATACTTTCCTGCAGTGCTTTTTCTCGAGCTTCTTGTTCACGCTTTAGCTTTTCAGCTTTTGCTTTTTCTTCAGCCTCTTTTGCTTTACGTGCTTTTTCAGCCGCTTCTGCAGCTTCTTTCTCACGTTGCTTTCTTTCAGCTTCAGCTTTCGCTGCCGCTTTTTGTTCAGCTTCTTTTCTTTGTTTTGCTTTAGTCGCTTCGTCTTTCGCCTTTTTAGCTTCGGCTTCACGTTTAATACGTTCTTTTTTCGCTTCCTCAGCCTTTTTCTTCTCAGCTAACGCTTTTTTCTTTTCAGCTAATGCTTTTTGCTTTTCAGCTTCAGCCTTTTTCTTTTCAACTGCGGCTTTGCGCTTTGCTTCTTTAGCTTCTTTTTCGCTTTGCTTCTGCTCGCGGTTTAACTTGCTTAAATCTTGCTTGGCTTTATTCGCTCGATCTTCAAGCTCTTTAACACGCTTTTCTTCCGCCGCCTTTTTATCAGCCTGCTGCTGTTTTACTTTATTTACTTGTTGTTCAAGTGCAGCTGCGTCTATAACCACCGCATCTATGGCGGAAATCTCAGGGGCTTTTTCCGGCTTGATTGCAGGTGGCGAAAAGTTAAAGCTCAATACTAAAACAACCGCAAAAATAATATGCAGTCCAAAGGATTTAGCAATAAATGGAGTGTAACTAGGATTTATCATTTTTGAGCTGGCTCCGTCATTAAACCAACGGAAGGTGCACCCGCTCGTTGTAACAGCACCATTAACTCAATGACATTGTTGTACGGTATGTTTCTATCAGCCTTAACAACAACGGGTGTTTGGGGATCAATTTTTAATTGGGCAGCAATCACAACAGCAACATCGGTAGCTGACATAGCATTGTCTTTGCCATCATTGTCGCCAGTGGATACAAAATACTGACCCTCTGCATCTATTGAAGCAATAATAGGAGACTTACTATCATCTTCTAAAGGCTCTGCATTGGCTTGCGGTAAGTCAACCTTCACACCTTGAGTAACTAAAGGTGCAGTAACCATAAATATAATTAATAACACCAACATAACGTCGATATAAGGAACAACGTTTATTTCGGCGACCGGCTTTCTCCGGCGACGTACTGGAGCATTCATATTATTAAGCCGTTGTGTTTACGTTAGCAGTAACTTGGCGGTGCAGTATGTTTGCAAACTCTTCAGTGAAGTTAACATAACTTACTTCAAGTTTTTCTACACGGTGCGCAAAACTGTTATATGCAAGAACTGAAGGAATAGCGGCGAAAAGACCCATGGCCGTTGCTATTAGAGCTTCAGCGATACCTGGCGCAACCATGCTTAACGTTGCTTGTTGAACTTCACCTAATGCTAAGAATGCATTCATGATCCCCCAAACCGTTCCAAATAGACCTATGTAAGGACTGATTGAACCAACCGATGCTAAAAAGCTTAGGTGGCGTTCAAGGTCTTCAACTTCTCTGGAAAGGCGAACTCGCATGGCTCTATGCGTGCCTTCTAGATAAACTTGCGCTGTACCAATACTGCTTTTTTTAAGTCGAGCAAATTCTTTAAAGCCATCTTTAAATAAAGACTCTAGCCCGTCTACTGACTGGCGTGCTGTAATTTCACTGTATAGACGGCTAAGATCAACACCAGACCAAAACCTATCTTCAAACTTTTTAGTTTGCTTTTCTGCTTCTACTAATACCTTACGACGCTGAAATATAATAGTCCAAGAGCTAATAGACAAACCTAAAAGCGTAACCATGACCAACTTTACTATAAAGCTAGCTTCCCAAAATAATCCCCAAAAACTAATTTCAGCTTGCACTTTTTAACACCCCTAAAATTTCCGGCGGTATAACCTGAGGTTTACCTTTTTCCGAATTAATACAGGCAACAATAACACAGGCTTCAAATACCGTGTCTTGTTGCTCATTTAAAATAACTTGTCTAAATTCAATCGACGCCCGCTTTAACTTCACAATTTCAGTTTTCACCATTAGCGCTTGGTGCAAACGAGCAGGTAACTTAAAGCCAATTTCCATACTGGAAACTACAAAGCCTATATTCTGCTTAAGATAGACGTCTTGTTCAATACCTAATGAAAGTAAAAGTTCAGTTCTCGCCCGTTCACAGTATTTTAAGTAGTTTGCATGGTAGACAATACCACCTGCATCCGTATCTTCGTAGTACACTTTTACTAAAAAATTAAACACGAGAACCCTTAATTAATATTTATTAAAATTAATTTTTATAATTACATCTGCATAATATGCATTTTTAATGAATATAAATCGATTTTTTTATTCAACCATTAATAATATTTGATTTGTTTAAAATACAACCAACGCAAACAAACCTTTGTAAAACCTATCATTTAGCGCCAGCCTGTAACAAACCCACTAATTTTTTGTAATTTAACTAGCTATTCAGCATTAATAATTCTAATACCTAAAATCAAAAATTCTTGTTTGAAGTATTTACTCTAACTCCTATAATGCGCGCATCTTCTGAACACAACCTGTTCAGAGCGAAGAATTCATTTTCTTCTCCTATTCATGTTCCCTGGAATTTATTCCTTATTTCGCCCATTCACTTTGAATGGGCATTTTTTTTGCCTAAAATTTATTGAACCTTTAAATAACGATAAGTTCACTTTTTCTCGATGTATAAGCAAAAAAACGAGCCTAAGCCCGTTTTTCTTTAAATCTAACAATTTTTACTCGCTCTGCATCAACACTTTAGTCAGTTGGCAAATCAAACCCCAAATGAGTATATGCCCGGGGAGACGCTATTCGTCCTCTTGGGGTACGTTGTAAAAAACCCTGCTGTATTAAGTACGGCTCAATAACATCTTCAATGGTGTCTCGCTCTTCACCTATGGCAGCAGCAATGTTGTCTAAGCCTACAGGACCACCGTCAAACTTTTCTATCATGGTCGTTAATAGCTTTTTGTCCATGTAGTCAAAGCCTTCACTATCAACATTGATCATATCAAGTGCCTGTTTGGCCGTTACATCATTAACAACACCTTCACTTTTTACGTCGGCAAAATCACGAACACGTCGTAGAAGTCGATTTGCAATTCTAGGTGTTCCTCGCGAACGACGCGCAACTTCAATGGCAGCACCTGGCGACATATCCATATTCAGACACTCGGCGCTGCGTTCAACAATTCGTGCTAAATCTGCAACTTTATAAAACTCTAGTCGTTGAACAATACCAAAACGATCTCGTAACGGTGACGTTAATGCACCCGCCCTTGTTGTTGCACCTATTAAGGTAAATGGTGGTAAGTCTAATTTGATTGAGCGCGCAGCTGGACCTTCACCAATCATGATATCTAGCTGATAGTCTTCCATTGCGGGATAAAGGATTTCTTCAACAACTGGACTGAGTCGGTGGATTTCATCGATAAACAGTACATCATTTTCTTCTAGGTTAGTAAGCAGTGCAGCTAAGTCTCCAGCTTTTTCTAAAACAGGACCTGACGTTGTTTTTATACTTACGTCCATTTCATTAGCAACAATATTAGCCAATGTTGTTTTACCTAGTCCTGGGGGGCCAAATATTAGTAAATGATCAAGTGCTTCGTTTCGGTTTCTAGCGGCCTGTATGAAGATTTCCATTTGATTTTTAACTGTTGGCTGACCTTGATAATCAGACAACATTTTAGGTCGAATAGCGCGGTCAATAACCTCGTCTTCACCAAAGGATTCAGCGCCTACTAATCGATCTGCTTCTATCATTTCCTATCCTTTTTCTTAAAGCATGCTTTTAAGTGCATTTCTAATAACCACTTCGCTATCGTCGCCATCTGAATACACCGCTTTAACAGACTTTTGAGCTTGTTGTGGCGAATAACCTAAAGACACTAAGGCTGAAACTGCGTCGTCCATGCCATTTGACTTTATGAGCGGCGACGCTGTACCTGCAACATTAGCTGGCAATGCACTAGGCGCCATATTTAATTCTTTAATGCGGTCTCGCATTTCAATTAATAATCGTTCTGCTGTCTTCTTACCCACACCCGGTAATTTTACCAACGTTGTTACGTCATCATGCTCAACACATTGAACAAACTGTTCAGCTGTTAAACCTGACAAAATGGTTAAAGCTAGTTTAGGACCTACGCCATTAGCTTTGATTAACAGTCTGAACAGTGCGCGTTCTTGCTTTGAATTAAAACCATATAAAAGCTGAGCATCTTCACGAACAACAAAATGGGTAAATACGGTTGCTGTTTGACCTACTTCTGGTAATTCATAAAAGCTTGTAAGGGGAAGTTGTACTTCGTAACCCACACCATTTACATCAATAAGTAAATCTGGGGCTTGTTTATCAACAACAGTTCCTAAAAGTCGACCAATCATAATATTTACACTTCAATTTATAATAACTGTAAATATACCCAGTTATTTTATCTGCGTAAACGCCCGCGGACAGTTTTTTTCGCAACGCCGGCCATATTAATCAAACTTTGGTTTGTATTACCGTGACAAATAGCAACGGCTAAGCCGTCTGCAGCATCAGCTTGAGGTTTGCCAGATAACTTTAGGATTTGTTGAACCATATGCTGAACTTGAGATTTATCAGCGGCTCCGGTTCCCACTACAGCTTGTTTGATTTGTCGAGCTGAGTATTCAAACACAGGCAGTTCAGCTTGTGTTGCAGCAACGATAGCAGCGCCTCGAGCTTGGCCGAGCTTTAATGCTGAATCTGGGTTGTGAGCTAAAAATACTTGTTCAATGGCAAAGGTGGTAGGTTGATATTGTTGAATGATTTCAGCAAGACCATTAAAAATAGTATTAAGTTTAATAGAAAGATCGGCGTCAGGTGTGCGGATACAACCGCTACCTAAATAGGCAAACTTAGCACCTTGTTGCTGCACGATACCGTAACCGGTTATTCGTGAGCCAGGGTCAATACCAAGGATCACTGACATTTATATTTCCTTTAAAAAAAATAGGCACTTACAAAGAAGTGCCTAATCTTTAATTTACTTATGGTTTGCTTACTTATTAGAGGAGCCTAATAAAGTAAGTACACCTTTAAGCTAACTATATTAGTTACTCAGCTGCAGGCACTTCTTTTGCCACAACTTGAATACCTAAGTCAGCCAACTGTTCTTCGTTCGCAAAACCTGGTGCTGAAGTAAGAGGACAAGCAGCCGTTGACGTTTTAGGGAATGCCATCACGTCTCTGATTGAGTCAGCACCAACCATCAGCATAACCATACGGTCTAAACCAAATGCTAATCCTGCATGCGGTGGAGCACCATATTGTAATGCGTCCAATAAGAAGCCAAACTTCTCTTTAGCTTCTTCATCACTAATACCTAATAACTTAAATACTTCGGCTTGCATGTCTTGGTTGTGGATACGAACTGAACCACCGCCTAACTCACAACCATTAAGTACCATATCATAAGCATCTGAAATCGCATTAACTGGGTTTGCAGCTAATTCTGCTGGTGTCATATTGCTTGGTGCAGTAAATGGGTGATGCAGTGGTGTAAGCGCACCGCCTTCTAATTCTTCAAACATTGGGAAGTCAACAACCCATAACGGCGCCCACTTGTCTTCAACTAAACCGAAGTCTTCGCCTAGCTTAAGTCTTAATGCACCTAACGCGTCTGTTACTGTGTTGTAAGTATCAGAACCGAATAATAAAATGTCACCATCTTTAGCGTTTGTACGCTCAAGAATTTGTGCTGCTACTTCTGCATTTAGGAATTTAACGATTGGCGACTGTAAACCTTCAAGGCCAGCAGCTACGTCGTTTACTTTGATCCACGCCATACCTTTAGCGCCGTACTTTCCTACAAACTCAGTATAACCATCAATGTTTTTACGAGTCATAGATGCACCACCTGGTACATTTATAACAGCAACGCGACCTTTTTCATCGTTCGCAGGTCCGCTAAATACTTTAAAGTCTACGTCTTTTAGGATATCCGCTACGTCAACTAACTCTAATGGGTTACGAAGGTCAGGTTTATCTGAACCAAAACGACGCATCGCTTCTGCATAAGTCATCGACGGGAACTCGCCAAGATCTATAGATAACAACTCGTTGAATACTGAACGAACCATTTTTTCAGTTAAAGACATAACATCTTTACCAGACATAAACGTAGTTTCGATATCTATTTGAGTAAATTCTGGCTGACGGTCAGCACGTAAATCTTCATCTCGAAAACATTTAACAATTTGGTAGTAACGGTCAAAACCAGCAACCATCAACAATTGCTTAAACAACTGTGGCGATTGAGGAAGTGCAAAAAATTGACCTTTGTGCGTACGACTTGGTACTAAGTAATCACGAGCACCTTCTGGTGTCGCTTTAGTTAGAATTGGTGTTTCGATATCTAAAAATGCATTGTCATCTAAGAAACGACGAACGGCACTTGTCACCTTTGAACGGAACTGAAGACGTTGGTTCATTACAGGACGACGTAGGTCTAAATAACGGTAGCGTAAACGAGCTTCTTCAGAGTTTTCTTGGTTGAAGTCAAGCGGAAGTGGTGCAGATGCATTTAGAATAGTTAAGTCTTTAACGTATAATTCAACTTCACCCGTTGCCATGTCTTTATTAACTTGGCTATCAGGACGAGCGCGAACGATACCAGTAATAGAAATACAGAATTCATTTCTTAGTTTATTGGCGGCATCAAAAATTGCAGTTTCGTCTGGATCAATAACGGCTTGAACAACACCTTCACGATCACGCATATCAATAAATATTAGGCCGCCTAAGTCACGACGCTTGTTAACCCAACCACATAAAGTAACTTCTTGATCAACTAAACTCTTGTTAAGTTGACCACAATAATGAGAACGCATATATAACCTATTGGAGTCTGAATTAAACATCGCTCTAGTAGAATTAGAGCAATATTAATATGAATAGAAATTGGCGATTATTATAAGGATTTGAAAGGCAATGTCACCGATTGAAATTGCCTTTATTTAAATTAACTAGATATAGAGCTGGTGTCGGCAAATTGATAACTATTTTTACCATTCGCCTTAACTGCGTACATGGCGTCATCGGCAGCTTTAATTAAAACCGTGGCATCGTGGCCGTTCTGAGGATACTTGGCAATACCAATAGACACGCCCACATTAACCGTTGCCCGTGAAAGTACAAATGGATCGCTTAAGTCAGCAATAATTTTTTCGGCTACTTTAGCAGCTTGATTACTATCATTTAGATTAGTTGCCAACATAACAAACTCGTCACCGCCAAATCGTGCAACTGTGTCGGAGTTTCGGCTGAGAGATAGCAAGCGCTCACTTATTTGAATTAGCAGTTCATCACCAACATCATGTCCAAAGGTGTCATTAACCTCTTTAAAACCATCTAAATCCAAAAATAAGATAGCAATATTTTTGTTATTCCTTGAGTGATGTGACATCGCTTGTTTCAGCCTATCAATAAGCAGGGAGCGGTTAGGCAAGCCCGTCATTGGATCATGTGAGGCTAGATGTCGAAGCTTTTGCTCCGCTTTTTCTCTTAGTAAAATTTCACTTTTTAAGCGTCGATTCCAAATCAAAATCGCTAAAATAATAATTGACGCTATACCTACAAAAATACTGATATTTCGCCAGTACACTTCTGATTTTATACCTGCTACAACATCGACTTTGTGCCAACGTTTAAGGATATTTTCAATATCTTCCTTTGACATGGCCTGTACTACTTTTTCCATAATACGGCCTTGCACACTTAGTGATTTTTTAACACCTATGTGAGCATTATCACTACCTAAATCATCAAAGACATGAATTTTAAACTGTTGTAAGGAGTTATCTTGTATGTATTGAGCTGATACTGACATTAAGTCTAAAATGCCATCAATCTGGCCTGCTTTTAAAAGTTCTTGAGCTTCGTCAAAATCCTTCACAACATGGATGATAATTTGAGGATATTTGTCATGAATGTCTTTAATTATTTGATAGCCTTGAATAATCGCAAGACGCTTACCATAAAACTTTTTAATACTTCCAACGTTATCAACTGACTTGTGAGTAATCACTGACCAAGGAGTTCGCCAATAGGCAGTAGTAAAATGTGCAAAGGCCCTGCGGTCATCTGACGCCGTAATATTGGCAACAATATCTACCTTTTCATCTTTAAAGTCTTGATATAACTCTTCCCAGGTCGGGTAGATCTTAAATTCATAGGTTTGTCCCGTTAAACGGGTCGCTAAGTCAAACATATCTCGACTTATACCTGAAACCTCACCGTCATCGTCAACAAACTCATAAGGTTTCCAATCTTCAACAATTGCGACGGTCATATTAGGGTTTTCAACTAACCAAGCTTTTTCGTCCGTTGTTAAATTGAACTTGCTTTTTTTAGTTCCAAAATAACGATCTGGAATCTCAGTTATCCAACGGTTTTCTATTTCAACTAATTCTTGCTCTGATATCAGATCAAATCCATCATTTATCTTTCTAATAAGTGATTTATCTTGATTTGATACTAAGGAGTATATTTTTGACTCATATTCAACATCTTTAATTTGGTGAAAGCGATCGGAAATACTATTTTCTTCAAGGCGTTTGTTTGCCATTTGGCTAGCTACAACAAAACCGGCTATTTCACCTTGAATAGCGGCATTTATAGCATCGTCCAAACTATCAAAAAACTTAATATTAATATTTGGATAACTAGCTTTAAATTGCTGCTGATATGGTGAATCTTTGTAAAGACCGATGGTTTCCCCATTTAATTGATCAACCGACTTTTCAAAATCGTATTTATCGTAAACGTATAAATGAGAGAAAGTAGAATAGAGATGTTTAGCTCGTGGCAATCCAGAGTTGGTAGCCATACTTTCAGGGTAACCGATATGAACATTGGTAGCTCCCTCTTTTAACGACTTCATTGATAAATTAGCAGTGTTCGGAACAAACTTTATTTTTGTTTTCGTTTTATTCGACCATAACTTCCACATATCAACAAATAAACCAACGGGTGTGCCATCTGCATTTACACCCATAAACGGTTTTGCGCCAACGGATAAACTTAGCAGTAAGGCACCTTCCGATTCTCTTTTGGCAAACCACTTGTTATAGATCTCTTGGCGTTCTTCCTGCGTTATATTGTCAAACCCTGCGTTGAGCCGATTTAATAACCGAATATTTCCTTTTTTGACGGCGATTTGAGTCTTTATTTCACCTATATTTACGCTTTTAAATGCAGGAAAAAGATCGTTAATGCGTTGGTAATCTGGATATCTAAAGGCAAAAAAGTCATAAGACGCAAATGTTTTAATCTCACCCTTGTATATACCATCAAGTAAATCATCCCAGTCTTTATAATACTTTAGTGAGATATTAGAATCTTTTTCCAACACTAATTGCCCGATGTTGGTTTCACCAACAACTCCCATACGAAATGGTTTTAATTCTTCGATACCGGAGAACATCTGCAAGTCTTTATGTACATATACCTTGATAGGTGTGGAGTATATTTCGTGACCAAAATCAAAGCGATCAACACGGCTTGTTATTAAAGCTAAGGCGGTTTGAACATCCGCTTTATTTGTTTCAACATTGACTAAGGTTTCATCCCAGTTAGATATCACAAACTCAATTTTTTGATTGTTTTTTTGTGCCCATAGTTCCCAAATATCTACCACAAAACCAGTTGGTTTGCCTTTGTCTACATAACTATAAGGAACTAAATTTGAGTCTACGGCTAGCCTAATCACATCATATTGTGGCTGTTTTTGTGACTTATATTGATTTGTTGCGTTTGCACTAGGTGAATTTGACGAGTTTACATTTGAAAATGCGAAAGCACTGTTGCCAAATGTTAAAAAACAGGCAAACAAGCAAGTAAAGCGTAGCATCCTGACTAAAAACGACTTCATTGGTGATAGGAATCTTATTAAGTTATTATTATAATGGTCCATTAACGGCATAGTTGTAACAAATTTTTACAAACAAACCAAGTTTATTTTTTCGTCAATCCGTTACAGGCCGCACCCTAAATTAATAACATTAATCATAAAAATCATTGAGTTAAATATGCGCGACAACATTTATGCAAATCCTCATTCAGAAGTAAAAGACTTTACCTTTGATCGTTCCGTTGTCGAAGTTTTTCCAGACATGATTCAACGTAGCGTTCCCGGTTATTCAACTATTGTTAGCTCAATTGGTAAGTTAGCAAAACAATTTCAGCAAGAAAACTCGAATATCTATGACCTAGGTTGCTCCCTTGGAGCCGCGACCATAGCAATGAGAAAATTTGTGGATGCCGCTAATTGTAAAATTATTGGTGTTGATAATAGTGAAGCTATGGTGGAACGTTGCCGTCTCCATATAAATGCGTTCAAATCTTCAGTGCCCGCCGAAATTCAGTGCGCGGATATAAATGACATAGAAATTGAAAATGCATCTGTTGTTGTGATGAATTTTACCTTACAATTCATCCCGCCTGAAAAACGACGATTTCTACTAGATAAAATTTTCGCTGGCCTTAAACCTGGTGGTGTATTTATTCTCTCAGAAAAGTTTGTTTTTGATGATGAGACGATAAATGACGCATTGACAGATTTGCACCTCGATTTTAAACGAGCAAATGGCTATAGCGAATTAGAGATTAGTCAAAAACGAAGTGCAATTGAAAACGTAATGAAAATTGATTCTTTTCAGGCTCATATTGAAAGATTAGGAAATGTTGGCTTTAGCCATGTTTCAAGTTGGTATCAATGTTTTAATTTTGGTTCTTTCATCGCCATAAAAAAATGATGTGTAATTAAAAGTGAATCACAACACGCATGACTGATATTTTTAATAATTTCTACGCTCAAATTGCTCAGAATAAACTCTCCCATTGGTTAGAGTCTCTTCCTAAGCAATTAAACCACTGGCATAGTTCAAATCTCCACGGCGAATATAAGCAATGGATGAAAAACATTGATCTTCTTCCGCCAGTTGAGCCTGAAACTTTAAATTTATCCACTAGTGTGTCAGTTTCAACGACTCAATCGTTACCTCCTGGTTTTGATAAAAAAACCACTCATCATTTAATGCAGTTAAAACCATGGCGAAAAGGTCCTTATCACCTGCATGGTATTGATGTTGATACTGAATGGCGTTCAGATTTCAAATGGGATCGCCTAGCCCCTCATATTTCCGATTTAACTGACCGATACGTTTTAGATGTTGGTTGTGGCAGTGGCTACCATTTATGGAGAATGAAAGGAGCCGATGCTAAATTTGTTGTAGGAATTGATCCTACTCAGTTATTTTTCGCTCAATTCATGGCTGTACAGCACTTTATGCAAGAGCCTAGCGTTAACTTATTGCCGCTAGGTATTGATGACCTTCCACCATTAAAGTCTTTTGATACGGTATTTTCCATGGGCGTTTTGTACCACAGAAAATCACCAATGGATTTTTTACAGCAACTTAAAGCGCAATTAGTTAAGGGTGGTGAGCTCATACTTGAAACCTTAATTATTGAAGGTGATGAGAACACAGTTTTAGTGCCTGATGACCGTTACGCTAAAATGCGCAATGTTTGGTTTATTCCAAGTGCAAAAGCGTTAGAGGGTTGGCTTAATAAAGTAGGCTTTAGCAATATTCGCCTCGTTAACATTGACCAAACGACGTTAGATGAGCAACGAAAAACCGACTGGATAGATACCGAGTCATTAGAAGATTTCCTAGATCCAAATGACCCCAATAAAACTATAGAGGGTTATCCGGCTCCTCTTCGCGCTATTTTTGTCGCGAACGCTTAAGGAAAACCAATGCCTCTTTACCGTCCTAAATCAACTATCGAACAATGGCGAATATTACAAGCGGTAGTTGACTTCGGAGGGTATGCCCAAGCAGGCGAGGCATTAAGTAAAAGCCAATCTAGCCTAAATCATGCAGTATCTAAACTGCAACACACACTCGGCGTTCAACTTCTAGAAGTTAAAGGGCGAAAAGCTTATTTAACTAAAGAAGGCGAAGTGATGCTGCGTCGCTCTCGTCTCTTGACCCAAAATGTTGAAGAACTAGAACAGCTCGCTGAAAATATGACGGCAGGCTGGGAACCAGAAATTACTATCGCCTGCGAAACCATTCATCCAAAAGAAAAATTATATTCCGCACTTGAAGAGTTTTACCCTCAAGCAAGAGGCACTCGAGTGCGAATTGCAGACGAAGTTCTTACGGGCACAAAAGAGCGAATTTTAGAGCATACTGCCGACCTTGTTGTTGTCGGTGGCACTATTCCAAAGGGTTATTCAGGCGAGAAGCTCGAAACCGTTACCTTTGTCGCATATTGCGGCGCAAATCACCCACTGGCTCAATTTGACACTGTCGATATTGAAGAGCTGACGCACGAACTTCAAATTGTTATCAGCGACTCTAGTAAACACCCTGAAGAAAGTCAGGGTTGGTTAAAAGCGGAACAGCGATGGACAGTCAGTAACTTTTATCAAGCCATTGCCATTTTAAAACGTGGTACAGGATTTTGTTGGATACCCAAACATTTAACCCATCAAGAAGTTCAAGATGGGAATATCGTACCGGTAAAGCTAACGTCACTTGGTGAAAAAACAGTGATGACACATTTAGTCACACCAACGCCAAATCAGTTAGGCCCTGGTGCGACGCTACTGAAAAATTTAATTTTAAAGCAATACAAATAATGACGGCTTACAAGTGAACCTATTTACGTTAAAATTTGATTCACGAGCCACAACCACCCCACTTTTGAGGATATGACATTGAGCAACAATCAATCTTTAAGCTACAAAGACGCTGGTGTAGACATAGATGCAGGTAATGCCCTAGTAGAACGAATTAAAGGTGCTGTTAAACGCACTCGACGTCCAGAAGTTATGGGCGGACTAGGTGGATTTGGCGCACTATGCCAACTTCCAACGGGCTATAAAGAACCGCTTTTAGTTGCTGGTACTGACGGTGTTGGTACAAAGTTAAGATTAGCGATTGATCTAAAGAAGCACGATACCGTTGGTATTGATCTTGTTGCTATGTGCGTTAACGATCTTATTGTTCAAGGTGCAGAACCACTATTTTTCTTAGACTATTATGCTACCGGTAAACTTAACGTAGACGTTGCAGCTGATGTAGTTAGTGGCATTGCTGATGGTTGTGAATTATCAGGTTGTTCATTAATCGGTGGTGAAACTGCTGAAATGCCTGGTATGTACGAAGGCGACGACTATGACATGGCTGGTTTTTGTGTTGGTGTTGTTGAAAAGTCTAAAGTTATCGACGGCACAAAAGTTAAAGACGGCGATCAACTTATAGCTCTTGGCTCTTCTGGCCCGCATTCAAACGGCTACTCATTAGTGAGAAAAGTGATTGAAGTTTCAGGCGCGGATCTTACCGCAGACTTCCATGGCAAGCCTTTAGCTGACCACTTAATGGCTCCAACTCAAATTTACGTTAAGCCTGTATTGGAACTATTAAAGCAAGTTGATGTCCATGCTTTATCACATATTACTGGCGGTGGTTTCTGGGAGAACATTCCACGAGTACTTCCTGAAGCAACTAAAGCAGTTGTAAACGAAGCGTCATGGCAGTGGCCAGAAGTATTTAACTGGTTGCAAGAGAATGGCAATATTGAGCGCCATGAAATGTACCGCACATTTAACTGCGGCGTAGGCATGGTGATTGCGGTTGCAGCTGAAGATCTTGACCGCAGCTTAGCTATTTTAAAAGATGCTGGCGAAAACGCATGGCATATTGGTGAAATCAAAGATGCAGATGCATCTGAAGAGCAAGTAGAAATTATTAAGGCTTAATAAGTGAGTGCTAACAACGCAAAAATTGTCGTATTAATTTCCGGCAATGGTTCTAATCTACAAGCCATTATCGATGCTACTGAGTCTGGAAGAATTCCAGGCTCCGTGGTTGGCGTTATTTCTAATCGACCTGATGTATTTGGCTTAGAGCGAGCAAATGAACATAACATTCATGCTCAGGTTATTGATCATAAAAACTATGAAACAAGAGAACAGTATGATCAAGTTCTTGCATCTTCAATTGCGGCGTTAAACCCTGATGTTGTTGTATTAGCAGGCTTCATGAGAATTTTAACCGCTGACTTTGTAGAGCAGTTTGAAGGGAAGTTAATCAATATCCACCCTTCTCTTCTGCCTAAATATCAAGGGTTAAACACTCATCAACGAGCACTAGATGCAGGTGATGAAGAGCATGGTTGTAGTGTTCATTTTGTAAATGAACAACTTGATGGTGGACCAGTGATTCTGCAAGCGAAAGTACCAGTATTTGGTGACGATGACGCAGACTCCCTTGCGGATAGAGTTCATGTTCAAGAACATTTAATATATCCACTAGTGGTAAAGTGGTTGTGTGAAAAAAGATTGCGTTTACAATCAGATGGCGTATATCTAGACAACTCTCTTTTACCAGAACAAGGTTATGCAAATGATGAATAAAGGTCGTACTGCTGTCTTCTCTATTTTGTTAAGTGTTTTTGCTATTGGCTCATTTGGAGCCTCTGCAACAATCGAAAAAGCAAATGATGCCATTAAACCTTTTAGTGCCATTTACGATATGTATCGTCAGGGCGATAAGCTAGGCCAAGGTGAGAGAGCTCTAAAGAAGATTACAGACAACCAATATTCTTTGTCTTTGAAAAGTGAGCTAAAATGGCTCATTTTTTCTGACAAACGAAAGGAAGTTAGCGTGTTTACCGTTAGTGACGGGGAAAACATCACTCCTAACTTGTATACGTTCGACCGCTCAGGTACAGGCAGTGACGAAGAAGTTAAGATCTCCTTTAACTCAGACCAATCATTAATTGTTAACCCTAAAGCTAAAAAAGACGCAGCCCCTGATGAGTGGCAGCAAGGGTGGCAAGATGAGATGTCTTTACATGCTCAAATTCAGCTTGATCTAATAAACAACAAGTCAACATTCAACTATACGGTTGTTTCTAATAGCGGCAAGCTGCGTGAATACATGTTTGAAGTTATCGGCGAAGAATTGATTAGTACTGGTTTTGGTCGCTTTAAGGCAATTAAAGTGGCACGCGTATATGAAGACAAGAAGTTTTATGCGCAGCACGCCTGGTTTATTCCAGAGTTAAACTTTACGCTGGCCAGACTATGGCGAATGAAAAAAGGCGTAGAGCAGTACGACTTAGTTATCAAAAGCTTTACTGTTGTTGAGTAGAGGTAAAGATGGAAAGCCGTCAACAATTACGAGCCTCTATTCGAAAACGCCGTAATCTGTTGACTGCGGAACAACAAACTGAGGCTGCTGAACTTTTAAAGAATAATGCTTTAAAGCTTATTCAGTCAGAGCAATCTATCGCGTTGTACTTAGCCAATGACGGTGAAGTAAATACAGCACCGCTCATTGAGCACTTGCGAGAATTAAGCACGCCACTACTATTTCCAGTACTACACTCCTTTTGTTCTGGTTACTTAAATTTCCAATACGTAAATAGACAAACCAATTGGACAACAAACAAATACGGTATTACTGAACCAGCTCCGAATGCGCTGACTACCGCTCATTTATCCAATATCGACATCATTTTTATGCCATTAGTTGCCTTTGATACTAATGGCAATAGACTTGGAATGGGCGGCGGATATTACGACAGAACATTAGCAAATATAAACCAGCTATCGAGAAAGCCAACCTTAATTGGGCTTGCCCATGACTGCCAAGAAGTTGAGCATTTAAATAGTGAGCAATGGGACATCCCCATTGACATGATAGTGACACCCACCCGAATTATTAGAATATAAAACAATAACGAGAACGCCATGAATCAAGATGAAATGAAAAAAGCCGCAGCGCTTGCTGCTTTAGATTATGTAAAAGCAGATACCGTTGTTGGAGTTGGTACGGGCTCTACCGTTAATTACTTTATTGACGGGCTAGCAACAATAAAACACAACATTATTGGTGCAGTATCTAGTTCTGAAGCGTCAACTGAGCGCTTAAAACAACACGGTATAGAAGTGTTTGATTTAAATAACGTTGCTGATTTTGATTTGTATGTTGATGGCGCTGATGAAATTAATGCTGATAATGCCATGATTAAAGGTGGTGGCGCAGCCTTAACTCGTGAAAAAATTGTTGCAGCGGTTGCTAAAAAGTTCGTCTGTATTGTTGATGAGTCTAAGTTGGTTCGACATTTAGGTGAGTTTCCATTACCCGTTGAAGTTATTCCAATGGCCCGCAGCTATGTTGCCCGTGAAATAGTAAAACTAGGTGGCAGCCCAGTCTACCGAGAAGGTGTTGTTACGGATAACGGCAACGTCATTCTTGATGTTTTTGATATGAAAATTGCTGAGCCTAGAAAACTAGAAGAACAACTTAATAACATCGTTGGTGTGGTCACTAACGGCCTGTTCGCACATCGAGGCGCAGACCATGTAGTTATCGGTGGGAAGAATGGGGTTGAGAAACGCTAAAAAATAGAGTATTAATTCTAATTAAAGCGCATCAACTGTAATTTGAACCTCTAAAAATTGGATTCCTAGAATGGAAAATATTTCGCTGGCCAAGCATAAAATCAAAATTTTGTTGTTAGAAGGTCTTCACCCTAGCTCTGTCGAAACGTTAAAAGCGCAGGGATATGACAATATTGAAACACTAAAAACGTCATTGCCTGAAAACGAGTTAATTGAAAAAATTAAAGATGTTCACTTCATTGGTATTCGTTCTCGTACAAACTTAAATGCCAACGTACTTAAGCATGCGAAAAAACTCATTGCTGTGGGTTGCTTTTGCATTGGGACCAATCAAGTTGACTTGGTTGCGGCGAAAGAAAAAGGCATCGCGGTATTTAACGCCCCTTTTTCCAATACTCGCTCAGTGGCCGAGTTAGTGCTTGGTGAAATACTACTTCTTATTCGTGGCATACCTGAAAAAAGCGCAAATGCTCATCGAGGCGTTTGGCAAAAGTCGGCTATTGGCTCTTTTGAAGCTCGAGGCAAAACACTAGGTATCATTGGTTATGGTCATATTGGTACGCAATTAGGCATCATGGCTGAAAACATTGGCATGCGCGTTCAGTTCTTTGACATAGAAAATAAACTAACCTTAGGGAACGCTAGCCAAGTAGCCAGCTTAGACAAGCTACTTAGTACTTCTGACGTCATTAGTTTGCATGTACCTGAAACCGCATCAACGCAAAATATGATGGGTGAAAAACAACTTAGCAAAATGAAGCAAGGCGCAATATTAATAAATGCCTCTCGCGGAACGGTTGTTGATTTAAATGCGTTAACCGACGCATTAAAAAGCAAGCATATTGGCGGCGCGGCTATTGATGTTTTCCCTGTTGAGCCAAAATCCAATGATGAAGAGTTTATCTCACCGTTAAGAGGTTTAGATAACGTAATACTTACGCCTCATGTGGGTGGTTCGACTCAAGAAGCACAAGAAAACATTGGCATTGAAGTGGCTGGAAAATTAGCAAAATACTCAGACAACGGCTCAACACTGAGCGCAGTAAATGTACCTGAGGTTTCACTTCCAGAGCACACGGGTCGCAGCCGAATATTACATATTCATAAAAACCAACCTGGTGTGTTAACTAAGATCAATGAAGCTTTTGCTAAACACAATATCAACATTGCTGCACAGTATTTACAAACCGATGAAAAAATTGGTTATGTGGTCATTGATGTCGAAACCGATGACAGTAATACCGCATTTGACGAATTAAAGCTTATTGAAGGCACAGTGAAGACTAGATTGCTTCATTGATTTTAAATTTGTCCTTGATATTTAAACGAGCCAATAGACGTCTATTGGCTTTTTTTATTTTTATACTTTACAGATCGAATCTTTACTGTATATTTAAACAGTAAGTGATTATTAATTTTCCATAGGCTAGATTTACAGGAGATAGCAATGGCTGTTGAAACTAGGTATGTCGTTATACGAACCGACAAAAGCAATAAGGAACAAGACGTCATGACTTTTACCGACAAACGTGCTGCTGATGAATATGACAAAATGTTAGACATGGCAGATGACATGTTTGAACTATTGCAGCAAAGCGGTGTAAAAGTTGACGATCAACAAGCCGAAGAACTAAGTATCTACTTAGCTAAACAACGTGAAGAGGTGCTTATCGCCCTTCAAGCTAAAAAGAAACCAGCAGCAAAAAAGCCAAAGCCTAAAGCAAGCGCTAATGCTGAAAACCAAACTGATTTAGTTGATGAAGCTGGTGACTCAAAAAAGCTGAAGAGTGAGTTGCAGTCCGAATCTCACTCAGACGAATCAGAGGACAATTTGGTCGATTTTGTTATTGAAAAAGATGATGCCGCTTGAAGTCATTTAATTTATCCATATAACGGTGACTTGTCATATAATGACGCGTCACTTTTATAGGAGAATTATTTTGAACAAGAGTTTGGTTACTAATGTTATTGCGGCACTAGGCTGTATTGCAGGGTTTGGCCTCAATATTGATTGGCTTTTTTATATGTCGTTGTTTGCGTTATCTGGCGCATTAACTAACTGGATTGCCGTTCACATGCTATTTGAAAAGGTACCGGGTTTATATGGGACCGGTATTGTTCAATTAAAGTTTGTAGAATTTAAGTCTGCTATTCACCACCTAATTATGTCTCAGTTTTTTACTCAAGAAAATTTAGACAAATTTCTAACTGAACCAACAGGCGACGCTCACCATTTTGATTTAGAGCCTCTAATCAAAGAGACAGATATGTCATCGGCCTTTGATTCCCTAGTTCAGACTATCCAACAAAGCTCTTTTGGTGGCATGTTAAGCATGTTTGGTGGCACTGACGCATTAGCACCATTAAAAGCCCCATTTGAAGAAAACCTTAAACAGTCTATTTCAGAAATAGCGGCGTCTGATGAGTTTTCTGAAAAGTTAAAATCACAGCTTAGTAGCTCTGCGAATGTTGAAGATATTAGAACAAAAGTAGATAACATTGTTCAACAACGCCTAAACGAGCTGACACCTAAAATGGTTAAAGACTTAGTTCAAGAGATGATTAAAAGTCACCTAGGCTGGTTAGTTGTTTGGGGTGGTGTATTTGGCGGTGCTATAGGCTTAGTGGCCTTTTTTGCTGGGCTGTAGCCGTATTAAAGTTACCGTATTCAAAAAAAGCCAGGGCATCATATACTCGGGCTTTTTTGCAATTTGTTCACTGTTTAAAAAGCTATCAACTTAAACAAGCTTCTCCATGCGCTTGATCATTTTAATATCTAAATCACTAATGCCGTCTACATCGTGAGTGACTAAGTCAATTACCACTTTGTTCCAAACGTTTGACCATTCAGGGTGGTGAATTAACTTCTCAGCGTGAATAGCGACTTGAGTCATAAAACCAAAAGCTTGAATAAAGTTTTTAAATACAAACTCTTTATGTAGCTTGCCATCAACAATTTGCCATTGCTTTTCAGCTTCTAATGGCGCATTGATATCTGTTAATTCTTGCTCTAACTGCTCATTTGTTAATTTTACAGCCGCCATAAAAATCCCCTTTCACTCTATAATTATAATTTTAGTCTTGAGTATGTAACTTCATTCTTTCTAAAAGGTCGCCTGTGATTTCTACTGCTTTACCAGTTTTTTGATCCATCACAACAAACGTAATGTCTGCATCTACTACAACTTTGTCAGTGCCTGCTTTGGTGATCACTTGATGGAACACTGCACTTTTATTGCCGATCTTCGACAACGCAGTCGTTAGCTCTAATGTGTCGCCCATATAAGCACTAGCGCGATAGTTAATATTGATATTCACAATAGCCCAGGCATAACCTAGAGAAGTAAAGTACTCAATGTCGCCGCTGTCTTCTAGATACTGCCAACGAGCTTCTTCTAAAAACTCTAGGTAACGAGCATTATTCACATGCTGATAAATGTCTAAGTGAAACCCGCGTACTTTAATTAAACTTGTTTTGTTCATGTTGCTTCCTTTACTACCCTGTATTTACAAATTACTTTCTGCGACGGCGTTTCTTTTTCTTACCGTCTTCTTCTTCCGCTTTAGCAGCTCGTTCGGCTTCTTTCTCAGCAATAATGACTTTTGCTTCTTCAGCTTGTTCAACTGTTTCTAAAGTAATACGGCCAAGCGTGCCTGAACGGTATTCATTCAGTATTATTTCTGACACCTTGTATAAGTCGGCTATGCCACCTTTTCTTATACATGCCCTTTGGCGAGCAATCGCATCCATCACGTCGATAGGCTGATCTGGTAAGTCTTTTAATTGATAACGTTCCACCAGCAACTCTGGGTAATGTTCTAGCAAGTACTCAACGGCGTAATAAGCAATGTCTTCTTTTTCCGTCACTGTGTCTTTTATACCGCCAGTAATAGCCAGTCGGTAACCACAATCTTCTGGCTCTAGTTTTGGCCACAAGAACCCAGGAGTATCATGTAAAACTATATTGTTATCTAAACGTATACGTTGCTGAGCTTTAGTGACACCGGCTTCATTACCTGTTTTAGCAATGATTCGATCAGCCAATATATTAATTGTGGTTGATTTGCCAACATTAGGGATACCGCAGATTAATGCTCTAAGTAGCTTATCTTGACTTACTCTGTGCGGCACCATATCTGAGATAACGTTAAGTAAGTCTTTAACAGACTTCGGATCATGTTGGGTAACTGCAATGGCATCGATGCCACGCTGAGCTTTAAAGTGTTGTAACCAAATTTCAGTTTGCGCAGGATCTGCTAAATCTGATTTATTGAGAACTTTAAGTACCGGTGTGTCGCCACGTAATGCAGGCACTAAAGGGTTTTCACTCGAAAACGGAATTCGGGCATCTAGAATTTCGATAATTACGTCTACCTGAGGCATGATCTCTGCAATTTCTTTGCGAGCTTTATGCATGTGTCCAGGGAACCAGTTTATTGCCACGAGCAACTCCGTTAAATAATTGTGTCTTAATATCGGGCGCATATTCTACCCGTTTGCGAAGTTAGTATAAACGACTTATTTTTTCACTGCCTTAATTTGAGTTACCTCGTTGAAAAACAAGGACAGAGCACCCACAATTAACAGTAATTTTAAAATTATGCAGTTCAATTTAACTTGTTAAAGGACATATTATGAAAACAGCAGTGATTACTGGTGCAAATCGTGGAATTGGTTTAGCAATGGCAACCCAACTATCTCAGCAGGGTTGGGAGATTATTGGCGTTTGTCGTTCAGACTCGGACGAACTTGAAGCTATCGCAGGTATGGTTATTAGTGGCATAGATGTGACTGAGCCAGAGCACCTAAAGCAAGTTAAAAAAATACTCGGCGATACAAAAATTGACTTATTGATTAACAACGCTGGCCTTTTGCAAGATGAAAAGCTAGGTGAAATTGACTATGACTCTATTCGTGATCAGTTTGAAATAAACACATTGGCACCGTTAATGGTGACTGAAGCCTTACTACCAAACATGTCTGAAGGTAGTAAAGTAGCATTAATTACCAGCCGAATGGGTTCTATTGCCGATAATGAGTCCGGCGGACGTTATGGCTACAGGGCATCAAAAGCCGCACTTAACGCCTTTGGTAAGTCACTATCATTAGATTTAAAAGACGATGGTATTGCCGTTGCTCTATTACACCCTGGTTATGTGCAAACTCGTATGGTTAACTTTGGCGGTCATATAACACCAGAAGAAGCTGCGGAAGGTTTATTGGCGCGTATTGATGAGCTCAACTTAGAAAATACTGGCGGGTTTTGGCACAGCAATGGCGAACAACTGCCTTGGTAAACCTTGTCCTAAAGACTGGTATGAATAATTTAAGGTCTTCAGGTCAAAAATTCGATACAATGCGCGGCAAATGGGCAGTGTAATCACTGCCTTCTTATTTAACTACACTATAGGATTCAACATGGTTGTTTTAACTACTAATTTTGGCGAAATCAAAATCGAACTTTTCACTGAAGAAGCGCCAGTGACAACAGAAAACTTTTTAAATTATGTTAAATCAGGTTTTTATGACGGTACTATTTTTCACCGTGTTATTCCTGGCTTCATGGTTCAAGGCGGCGGCATGGAACCTGGTATGGAAGAAAAAGACGGCAACGCTCCTATTCAAAACGAAGCAAACAACGGTGTTAAAAACGACCGCGGTACATTAGCAATGGCAAGAACGATGGACCCGCATTCAGCGTCTTCTCAGTTTTTCATCAACAGTGCTGACAACGGTTTCCTTAACTTCACAAGCGAAAGCTCTCAAGGTTGGGGATACTGTGTTTTTGCTAAAGTTGTTGAAGGTATGGACGTGGTTGATAAGATCTCTGCTGTATCTACAGGCCGTTACGGTATGCACCAAGACGTTCCTCGTGAAGACATCATCATTGAAAAAGCAACGGTTGCTTAATAGCGTAGCTTAACGGCTTAGCTAACTAAATTATTATGTCTAGTACTCTTGTTATCGCGGATTTACATTTATGTCCGTCTCGTCCAGATATTACTCAATGTTTCTTTTCATTTTTGGAAAGTAACTCAGGTCAACATGATGCCTTGTACATTTTAGGAGATCTTTTTGAGACTTGGGTGGGTGACGATGACAAGAGTGCTTTTAATTTATCGATTAGCCAAGCTATAAAACATTTCAGCACATCTACGCCAATATATTTTTGTCATGGTAATAGAGATTTTTTGGTTGGTAAAAAGTTCGCTTTCCAAAGTGGTATGACGATACTTCCTGAAAACTATAAAACAACGCTTTACGGCCACTCAGTGCTACTTATGCATGGTGATCAGTTATGTTTAGACGACATAGACTATCAAGCATTTAGAAAGCGCAGTCGCAGCTGGTGGTGGCAAAAATTGATTTTGCTCATGCCTCTTAAAAAGCGCAAAAAACTAGCGGAAGATATCCGCGCAAAAAGCAAAGAAAGCCAAAAACATAAGTCATTAGAAATAATGGATGTTGCACAACGCGAAGTAGACCGTGTTGTAAATGAATACGGCTGTGAGTGGTTAGTTCATGGACACACACATCGTCCACAAATTCATAATCTAGAAAATAACAAAAAACGCATGGTTGTAGGTGATTGGTATGAACAGGGTTCAGCGCTATTACTGACAAAAGAAAAAGGCCAGCTCATTGAGTTACCATTTTTAAGCAACTAATTCACTGACCTATCAATTCACTGGCCTATCAATTCTCGACTTTAATCTTTAACTAATTATTTAAGTCTTAAACTTCTCTAGCATTGATTCCAATTTCGCGACAAACTTTCCTAAGCTATTTGTTGCAGCTATTGAGTCTTTCACGTTTTGATCTGTCACCTTAGATATCTCACTAATAGACGACAAGCTTTGTTCAATTTCTTTAGCGATAACTTGCTGAGTCTGTGTCGCTTCTTCCGTTGCAACGTTTTGCTCACTAATTTGCTTAACCGACAAGCTAATATGATCAAGTGCAGTCTCTAGTTTTGCTGACTCTTCAATGGTTTTTAATGCCTGCTCATCTGAGCGAGTCATTGCTTGTACTGCGTTTTGAACGCCGCTTTGCAAGCTGTGAATTGTACTTTGAATTTCTTCCGTTGAATCTTGCGTACGTTTTGCTAAACCACGAACTTCATCAGCAACAACTGCAAATCCTCTGCCCTGCTCACCCGCTCTTGCCGCCTCTATCGCTGCATTTAAGGCTAGTAAGTTAGTTTGCTCTGCAATGCCTTTGATAACGGCTAATACGTCATTAATGCTTTCACTTTGTTGTGACAACTGGTTAATGACTTGCACTGAGTGTTTAATTTCTCGACCAAGCTCATCTGTAGCATGTCGCGCATCAGCCAACGTTGAACGGCCTTGTTGCGTTTGTTCTGTTGCACTGTTTAACGAGTGAACAACGGTTTGACTGTTTTCTGAAACCACTGAAACCGCTGCTATCAAAGACTCAATGGAAGAAGTGATTGACTCTGTATCACCCAACTGAGAAGCAACTGCCTGTCCTGTCTGGTGTGCTAACTCTTCAACTGATTGGGCTTGATTAGTAACACCGTGTGACGCCTCTTGCACTGCATCTACTAGCTGATGTACATTTTTAGCCATTTTGTTAAAGGCTGTTATGGCTTCTGCTAATTCGTCTTTAGTGCGGACTTTAGCTGAAACGGTAGTATCACCCTCAGCTAACTTTGTGGCTACTCTAGTTAAACTTCTTGTTGTATTTGATATAGATAAACTCATACCCACGAACAGATAGACAACCAGTAGTAAAGCAACAACCACAAGCGCCACTAAAATATAGAAATCCTGAGTATTGTTATCTACGCGAGCATTCAGTCTTGATTCAAACTCACTAAACAAACCTTGTTTACTATTGTAAAACTTAGACAATTCAGCGTTTAAATGATTTTCAAAGTCACCCTTCGTTAAGGTAATTTCATCTGCAATCAAAAATTGCTCTTCGAGGTACATAAGTGCATCGTCAAGAACGACAGTCATAGCTTCTGTATCTTTAGCTACTAATGAACGAAGCAACTCGTCTTGACCACTAACCAAACTATTTAGTTCCGCTATTTTCGAGAGTTCCGCGGCGAGTTCATCTGACGCCAGACTCAAGCTGTCAAAGGTTGCTGATGAAACTTGAGGCTCACCAATTGCATACATTGCCATGCCATAACCCGACAATAACTGCTTCAAGGCATTTTGCCTTTTTTCAATAATAAGACGAGTTAATAAAACCGTGTCTATATCAGGATCGTTAGTCAGCCCTTTTAGGTTTGCCACTAAAGGATATAAATTATTAAACTGGTCCAAAATTGACATCAAGTGAGTCATTTTATCCGTAGGCGATCGCCACACTGCAGAACCTATAGTGCCCGTCTTCTCAAGAATGGTATTTTTTGTTTCTTTTACCTGAGCTTTAACTTGGTCAAAACTATCTTCATTAAACATGTCAGCAACAAGTAACTTATCAAGTTGATCAACATATTCTTGAATTCTTTGAGTTTGATCCCGAGGAATTGTTTGCCCCGAACGCCAATGCAAGTCACTGGCGATAACTTTGATTAACTCTTTTTGCTGAGTATCAATTTGCTTTATATAATCTACGGCTTGAAGTTCACTTTCACCATGAACAATTTCTGCTTTAACCAAACTGACATATTTGTTTGCCAAAATAATAAGAGGAATAAAAAACAGGATCACGATCAGGGTAAACTTATGCCCAAACCGCAATTGATTCATAAACGATGTGGCAGGTCTAAATAAAATTTTAAACATAAGACTCGTATTCTTTCTTTTTGTTATTATGAATATAGAAGTTATATTACAAAACGTCTAAGTAATATGATTGTGTAAAATGCTTCTTTTTTATCGGAGTTATTACCGATTTCTTTAACATTTAACCACATTAAACCGACTTTTTGTTAGTTTTAGTTGTATTTACAGGTAATGAGGGGTGCACTTGAACAGTAATTACACGATTGAACCCATAGCGCATATTAAGACGCCGTTTAAAGAAAAGTTTGGCATACCTCGTCAGCCTAATTTATGCAAAGCAAAAGGGGTCATCGCTTTAACTACTAACTTTAATTCAATGCAGGCAGTGAAAGGCCTCGAGAGTCATTCTCACATTTGGCTGCTGTTCTTATTTGATCAAAATTTAGATAAAGGCTGGAAACCTAGCGTTCGCCCTCCTCGATTAGGCGGGAATGAGAAAGTTGGCGTTTTTGCTACCCGCTCTACTTTTAGGCCTAATGGCATTGGTATGTCCGTGGTCAAGCTTATCTCTGTCAAACAAAAAGATAATCAGGTTGTTATTGAAGTGGAAGGGATTGACCTGGTTAACAACACACCTATTATTGATATAAAGCCTTACATTCCCTATTCCGACTCTGTCATTAATGCCACATCAGAAATGGCAAATGACGCCCCAGAGGCTCAGCTTGACGTCTTTTTTAGTGAGACCGCTAATAACTCACTTGAATGTTTAAATATTGGCGAAGAGTTCATCACATTGATAAGTGATGTTTTGAAGCAGGATCCAAGGCCGTCTTATAAACAAAATAAACCGGATACAAAAGTGTATGGTATTACTTTAGAAGAGTTTAATATTACGTGGCAAGTAACAGATAAAAAGTGTGA
Source organism: Psychrosphaera haliotis (assembly GCF_039523615.1). Lineage (NCBI taxonomy): Bacteria > Pseudomonadati > Pseudomonadota > Gammaproteobacteria > Alteromonadales > Pseudoalteromonadaceae > Psychrosphaera > Psychrosphaera haliotis. The sequence goes on from NZ_BAAAFQ010000006.1 coordinate 76,420, forward strand.
GGTACTTAATGTTGAACCAATTTAATAGCCAATCTTCTGCTCGAACCATTGTTTTAGGTCTGCTGTTTGGATTGTTTTCATTAAGCCTTTTTGCCGTTGAAAATACTAAAGCTCAGATAACAAAGCCAAACAAATTAATATTACCTAATCTTCCTATTCCAACGAGCGCCAATACTACCGCTGTTATAGATGATGGTGAGTACCTGAACATACTAACCTTTATGGGCTTAACGCAATTAGCCAATAAATTAGATGTCTCTAGTCAAGCTTGGAAACTCAAAGTAAATAAGTCCACATTAGAAATAGAAAAAGCAACACCCAAGACCAGAATTCAAATTGCAGAAGTGACAATCCTAGGCAATAAAAGCAGTAATTCATTAACCCGTGATAAAGACAGTTCAAATAGCCACAGTGCTGATTCAGCTAATACGGATTTAACTAAGAATGATTTAACTAAGAATGATTTAACTAAAAACGAATTAATAGACGGCCACTCTCCAGTAGAGAAAAGTAGCAATGAGTTTTGGCAAGAAATAACAGCAGTGCCTACAGAACAAAAACAAAAAGGTCGCTTTGCTGCCAGCTCTGTTGTTTTGGAAAATAAAGTTTATATATTAGGCGGCTATAGCACTAATACCGTTGCTCAGCCAAAACTTAACCCTAATAAACAAAATATAACTGACTTTTACAATTATGATTTTGCGTCAGATACATATCAACAATTAGCTGACATGCCTGTACCGGTTGACGATACATTAATGCTCGCTTATCAAGACCGCTACATTTACGTTATTTCAGGTTGGCATAAAGACGGCGCCGTCAATTTAGTTCAAGTATTTGATACTTTAAAAAATGAATGGTTTCAGGCGAGTCCTTTACTAGGCAACGGTCGCTTTGGCCACGCTGGCGGCATCATTGATAATCAAATTTTAGTATGCGATGGCATGGAGAGAGTTGCTCAGGTTGCAAGTTCCGCCGTTATGAAAATAAAGCAGTCTTGTATTTTAGGCGAGATTAGTCCTTTTGACCCAACTAAAATAAGCTGGGTAGACTGGGTTCACCCAGGTGAAAAAGGTAAATTTAGAATGGCGGCTTTTAGCGACGTTGACCAAGCCTCAATCACTTTTGTAGGTGGAGCAGAGCAACAATATGATGTGAATGGTGAGACTAGTAACGGAAAACTTGTTGAACCAAATAGTGAAATCTGGGTTTATCATGCCAATAAACGAAGCTGGAGCATTAAAGAAAGCAGTAATGCTATTGCCGATTTGAAAACTATTATTAAAGTGAATAATTCACTAATAACCATTGGTGGGCGTGACAAAACAGGCATTACAAACGGAGTTCTGTCACACAATTAGCAAAACTAATACACAGCTAGTTTAATAGTCCTTTTGGCTACTGCCAATCCCAACTAATATTGGACAAGACTTGGCAGTTATCACACTTAAAATCGAACAAACCAAATAGCGGCGTTTTGTTTTCCGACCACAAATTGTTTTCCGAGCTAGGTTTTTTTTCCTGCCAAGATTCATCTATCGCCCAAGCACCACCACAACTTGGGCAACGTCTGTTTTTTTCACTTTCTAAACTTTCACCGCCTACACGATAAAGATATTGATACGCAGGCTGTCCAGTTACCGTTTGGATATCGTCAAGTATTGAACGGCCTTGCGTTAAAAGTTGACTTCGAGGATTAGAAAGCTGTTCAACCATCATGGCTTCTATCTCGGTCATCTCATTCATTTGCAACTGATCGCATGCTGCCTGGCTCTCTTGCCACTTAATTAAAGGGCGTCTAACAATCTCTGGTAATTTATATAATGGAATTGGCATAAAGTGTTCACTGCACCTGATAGGCGAGCAAGACTGAACAAAGGTTGAATATAGAATGTAGCCTTTTGGCTTTGAGCATTGATCGGTAAAATCTGATTGGCTTTCTAGTCCTTTAACTTCGGTAAATGGACCGGCAATTCCTATTTCTTGGAGCTCTTGTAAAATTTCAACAATATCCACCGTGTAATACTTTGAGTCCATTGAGTCTGTTTCTGGGCAAACTAAATGACAAACAAATTCGTCATTATTTAATGTTAAAGCAAATTCACGTCCTATAATTTGACCGTTGTATCTGAGCTCATCTAGCAACTCCGTAATCACAATTTGAGCTTGCTCAAGTGGTAAATCTTGCTGACAAATAAACTTAAGCTCGCATACAACCATTAATTCACCTTTTATTTTGTATTTCTTATTTAATCAAATGCATTTGATTGCTAGAATCCTTGGCCATTCTAGCCCATTTTTGTGGCAACTAAATAAGTAAATTTAATACGAGAGCAAAATCCAATGCGCACTAGTGATTATATTATCGCAACATTAAAAGAAACGCCGTCAGACGCAGAAGTTATCAGCCATCAGTTGATGCTACGCGCCGGCATGATCCGCAAGTTAGCATCTGGATTGTATACTTGGTTACCAACTGGCTTGAAAGTGGTTAGAAAAGTAGAACAAGTAGTACGTGAAGAGCTTGAAAGCGCTGGCGCAATTGAAATGCTTATGCCTGTTGTTCAGCCTGCTGATTTATGGGAAGAGTCTGGTCGCTGGCAAGAGTATGGTCCAGAACTGCTTCGCATTAAAGACCGTCATAATAGAGACTTTGCTCTGGGTCCAACTCACGAAGAAGTTATCACTGAGTTTGTTCGCAAAGAAATTAACAGCTACAAACAGCTGCCTCTAAACCTATACCAAATTCAAACAAAATTCCGTGACGAAGTTCGCCCTCGTTTTGGTGTGATGCGTTCTCGTGAATTTATCATGAAAGATGCATACTCATTTCACCTGAGCCAAGATTGTTTGCAACAAACTTACGACCGTATGCACAAAGCATATTGTAATATCTTTGAGCGCTTAGGTTTAGATTATCGTCCGGTTCTTGCTGACACCGGCAGTATCGGCGGTGACGCGTCACATGAGTTTCATGTTTTAGCTGAATCAGGTGAAGACGCTATTGCGTTTTCAACGGGCAGCCAATATGCCGCTAACATAGAAAAAGCCGAGGCTTTAGTAGACAAAGAGTCTGCTGATGCTCCTACTAAAGAAATGACATTAGTAGATACGCCAAATACAAAAACCATCGCTGCACTTGTTGAAGGTTTTGACGTTGCTATTGAAAACACCCTTAAAACGCTCATTGTAAAAGCTTCTGATGAAGTGGACAGTGAGTTTGTTGCTTTGGTTATTCGTGGCGATCATGAGTTAAACGAAATTAAAGCTGAGAACTTACCGCAAGTTGCTGAGCCGTTAACAATGGCTACTGAAGAACAAATCCTAAGCGTTATGGGCGCAGGTCCAGGCTCTTTAGGTCCGGTAAACAGTCCTATTCCAGTAATTGCGGATAAAACCGCTGCTGTTACCTCTGACTTCGCAGTAGGCGCAAACCAAGAAGACAAACATTACTTTGGTGTTAACTGGAATCGTGATGTTGAGTTAGCTGATGTTGCTGATTTACGTAACGTTGTTGAAGGCGATAAGAGTCCTTGTGGAAATGGAACGCTAACCATTAAACGTGGTATTGAAGTGGGTCATATATTCCAATTAGGATCAAAGTACTCCAAAGCAATGAATGCTGGTGTGTTAACTGAAACTGGTAAACACCAAGTATTAGAAATGGGTTGTTACGGCATTGGTATTACTCGTATTGTTGCCGCTGCCATTGAGCAAAACCATGACAAGTATGGCATTAAGTGGCCAGCGGCTTTAGCACCATTTAGCGTTGCTATTGTGCCTATGAACATGCACAAGTCACATCGCATTCCACCAATTGCAGAAGCGGTTTATGAAAAGCTAAAAGCTGCAGGTGTAGAAGTATTATTTGATGATCGTAAAGAGCGCCCTGGTGTTATGTTTAACGACATGGAACTAATGGGTATCCCTCATCAAATTGTTATTGGCGAACGTAACTTAGACAACAATCAAATTGAATATAAAAATCGTCATACTGGTGACAAAGAGTTGCTAATGGTAGACGAAGCGGTTGATTTTGTACTTAAACAAATCAACGCATAAGACTTAGGTAAGTAGTATGAAAATTACAATGGAAAATATCGCCAAGGTTGCTTGGCAAAAAATGGACAACTTAGTACCAGCGATTGTTCAAGACGCCACCAGCGGTAAAATACTGATGCAGGGTTATATGAATCAAGCTGCATTAGAGGCAACTTTCGAAAAAGAGCTAGTTACCTTTTATAGTCGCAGTAAAGAGCGCCTTTGGACTAAAGGTGAAACCTCAAATAATACATTATCGCTAGTTAGCGTTCATGTAGATTGTGATTTCGACAGTATTATTGTTCTTGCTAATGCTAATGGCCCAACCTGCCACACTGGCACAGAGAGCTGTTGGAGCACGCCTGACGCTGCATCATCGGTTAGCTTTATTGCTGACTTAGAGCGCGTTATTGCAAGTCGTAAAGGTGCGGGTGCAGACTCCTCTTATACAGCTTCATTGTACGCTAGCGGTATTAAACGCATAGCGCAAAAAGTTGGTGAAGAAGGTGTTGAGACAGCGCTAGCGGCAACAGTAAAAGACTTAGAAGAATTGAAAAACGAAAGTGCTGACTTGTTATATCACTTGTTGGTATTGCTGCAAGCGAGTGACTTGTCTCTAAATGACGTTATTGATGTATTGAAGAAACGTCACCAGAAGTAGTTATTTCAAAGTGCTGACCGTTAATAAATGAACAATAGGTTATTTACGTAACGGTCATATAAACAAAAAAGGTCACTTAACGTGACCTTTTTTTTGCTTACTACAATTATAAAGTTATGCTTGGTGCAGGTACGCTCTTACCTGATTTCTGCCATTACTTTTAGCGACATAAAGTGCGCTATCGGCCGCTTCTATCCACTTCTGGTGAGAGTTAAAGTCGTGATGAAACTCTGCAATACCTAAACTAACAGTAAATTTAATTTCAACTTCATTAAACATTACTGATGCAGCTTCTACTGAGCGTCTAACGCGTTCTGCAAAAATAGCCGCGTGGCGAGCGTCTGTCTCTGGCAATATTACTGCAAACTCTTCGCCACCGTATCGACCGCCAATATCAGTTTCACGAAGGTTTTGTTTGAGCAACTTAGCTAAATGCAGTATTGCTTCATCACCCGCCGCATGACCATAATTGTCATTTACATGTTTAAAGTGATCAATGTCGAATATTAATAACGAGCTAGTATTTTTAGTACGTCGTTGGCGCTGGAACTCTTTTTTTAAACATTCTTCCCAGAAACCGCGGTTGTTCAAGTTCGTCAATCTGTCGGTTTGGCTTAAACGTTTGAGTTCAGTATTTACTTCTTCGAGTTCTAGTTTTGATACCGCAACATCGGTCACATCATAAATGATGATACAAATATGCGTTACTGCGCCCATTGTATTTGTTAACGGTATAAACGTGGCATTTTGATACATAAAATGCGCAACGCTGGTAATAGGACGATAATTTTTAAATTTAAAAATATGTGGTGTTTGTTCCCAAATAGTAAAAGCTCGATTTTTTAATACAAAAACCGGATCCGTCTTCTGTCTTAGCCAAGTTTCATCCAACTCAGGAAAGGTTTGGAACAATGACTGATTACGAACATCGTATGGCGAACGACCGCTGTGGTTCTCCATAAAGCCGTTCCATACTTGAATGCGATATTGATCATCTAGTACGACCAATCCAACATCCACCGACTGGAACATGTCCATTAACCAATGAATTTCTGATACTTCGATTTGTGCAGCTTGGCTTTGATCACTCATGATTAATCGTCAAATAAAAAGTTGAGTTTATTACGTAAAGTAGGAATTGAGTCTTCGGTAAACAGAAGTAGCAAGTCGCAAGTAACGTCTAACCCTTCTAAACCATAACTAATTTCTACCGTTAATGTTTTTTTCCAATGTGTTGAATTGGTATAAATAAGCTCGGACACATTGCAATGTTGACCTAGAACAACAGGATGCCCTTGGCTAAAGTTTAAATCGAGTTGCTCTGACAAGCCTTTTAAAACCGAACCTATAAGAATATTAGCGATATCCATTAACAGCTCAAGTTCTATGCGCTCGTTAATTTGACCTTCGTAGTTCATTAACTTAGCAATATCTTGGAAACCTGAGTCACCTAAAATAAGAAGCGCTTCACCCGCGACTCCGCCACTGATAAAACCTTGGCAAACACCTGAGGTGGTAGAGTTTGACTCCACTGACTGTAAAGCCATGGACAGTTCACTCACTTCCAGCACATTTACATTGGGGATAGGTAAACGGACAAAAACCTTAAGAACTTCTGCTAACAAACTACCAGCTTGGCCCATGGCAACGTTGGTTACTTCTTGAAGAACGTCCCTCATTTCTTCATCTAACATGGTATCAAGAGACTCACCACGTTTTGTTAGGTCAGACTCGCTATTAACGCCATATTTGGTTAACAGGTCTTGTAACTTTTCTTTATCTATCGGTTTCTTTATGAAATCCAGCGCACCTAATGCCTTAACCCGCTCGTGAGCTTCGGCTTGAATGTCGCCTGATACAACTATTGTAAGTACAGGTAAACTTTCAGCTTTAATAGCTTCTAGTACACCGTAACCATCTAGTATAGGCATATTCAAATCTAGAAAAAGCACATTACCTATGCCCTTTCTTAGCTTGTCCATTGCGTCTTCACCGTTGACTGCAAAAGTAATTTCTACTTCCCAATCATCTGGTAAAGAACGTGCCATTTGTTTCCTGGCTAGATTTGAGTCGTCACATATGACTACCGACGTTTTCATAGTTATATTTCTATCCGTTGTCTAACAATTATAAGTACCGATAAATAATCATAAAATGTTTCTAGAAAAACTATAGCAGTTAGTTAACAATAGTATCTAGTAAATTATTTTATTTCTCATTAAGTTGGTAAATTTTTATGAAGAAAGTGTTAGTCACTTCATTGTTATTCATGTCTACATTAAGCTTAGCGTATGACATCCAAAAAAACCTGCCTGTTAATTACGACATAGTAAAAGCAAATGGAAAATCTGTTGCTTTGCTAGGTAACCAAATTGAACTAGGCGATACAGCCCCAGACTTTAGAGTAGTGAATGACAAGTTCTCTCTCAAAACTAAAGCTGATTTTGCAGGAAAGCCTTTATTAATTAGCACTGTACCAAGTTTAGATACAGGTGTATGTAGTATCCAAACAAAACGTTTTAACGATGAGGTCGAAAACTTACCGCAAGACGTGGTGATGTTAACCATAAGCGCAGATTTACCTTTTGCTCAAAAGCGATTTTGCCAAGCAGAGAAAATTGATAAGTTAATGACATTGTCAGATTCTGTGTGGCGCGACTTTGGCATGAATTACGGTTTGTTGATTAAAGACATGGGGCTGTTAGCTAGAGCTATCTTTGTTATTAGTCCTGATGACAAAATCGTTTATAAAGAGGTTGTGAGTGAATTATCTGAACAACCAAATTACGATGCCGCGCTTGAAGCTTTAAGAAGTATCTCTGAACAGCAAATGGATGACTCTGAAGAGTCACTCGCGGGTGTTACAGAAGAGCAAGCTAAGAAGAGCGACAATTTATAAAACGACATTTAAATTATTTAATAATTATAAAACAACTACTTATTATTATTTTTAATTTATTTACTTGAAAAAAACTAGTCTGTCCTTACATATGTAGTGAGCTTGAAATAGACGCCATTTGGGTCACCAAGCTCACCGACTTGTTCATTTTGAAAAGTCGTTTTCATTAATTTACTTATTGCTTAATAAGAAAGGATAAGACACATGAGAAATATCGATCTATCACCACTATACCGTTCATTTATTGGGTTTGACCAACTAGCTTCTAAATTAGATGCTGCTAATCGTGGCGACAAAAATAGCGGATACCCTCCATACAATATTGAGTCTATTTCAGACGACAAGTATAGAATTACAATGGCTGTTGCCGGATTTGTTGAGTCAGAATTAGAAATAGAATCTGAGAACAATAGTCTTATTGTTAAAGGTGTAAAAGCCGAAGAAAAAGAAAATAAGAATTACCTGTATCAAGGCATTGCTGAGCGAAATTTTGAACGTAGATTTCAGTTGGGCGATTATATTAAAGTAATCGATGCCTCCATGGAACATGGTTTACTGCACGTAAACTTAGAGCGTGAAGTACCAGAAGCATTAAAGCCAAGAAAAATCAGCATTGGCCAAAACAAGCTAATTGAACAGTAGAATTTCCTCCCTAGATTGCATTGTTTAAATATAGCAAAGCCCAGTTTATAACTGGGCTTTTTGTTTTTTGAAAGCGATTTAAGTGACATTACTAAGCGCTTCTATCTAAATCGAGCTATCTAAATCGAGCTATCTAAATCGAGCTATCTAAATCAAGCTATCTAAATTAAGCAATCAAAATTAAACTGTCTTAAATTCTAGTGTATGAAATTACACTGTCTTAGATTGCGGCGTCGTTTTCTTCACCGGTTCTAATTCGAATAACTCTTTCTACTGGTTCGACAAATATTTTGCCATCGCCTATTTTACCAGTTTGCGCGGTTTCTAAAATTGAATCAACGACTTGGTCTAGCATATCTTCCGACACTACTATCTCAATTTTCATTTTTGGCAGGAAATCCACCATATATTCGGCACCACGATATAATTCAGTGTGACCCTTTTGACGGCCAAATCCTTTAACTTCCGACACTGTCATACCATTTACACCAAGGTCAGATAAAGCTTCTCTTACATCATCTAATTTAAAAGGTTTAATGATGGCTGTGACTTTTTTCATATCTTACTCGCAATTTTAAGTTTTCAACTAGTGGCTTATCTCCAATTATCATAGAATACTAGTACCAGACAAACATGAGAAGTTTTAAATCTATGAATGCCAATGAAATTCGTGAAGAAATGAAGGTACTACCTGATATTGACCCTTCCTTTGAAGTTGCAAGACGAGTCAATTTTATTAAAAGCACATTAAAATCGTCAGGATCAAAAACCTTAGTACTCGGTATTAGTGGCGGCGTTGACTCTTCAACTCTAGGGCGCTTAGCGCAGTTAGCTGTTGAATCTTTAACTGAGGAAACAGGTTTAGTTCATAAATTTATTGCCGTTCGCCTGCCTTATGATATTCAAGCCGATGAAGATGAAGCACAGCTTGCCTTAAATTTCATAAAACCAAGTGAAATTGTAACGGTAAATGTAAAGGACGGCGTTGATGGCATTCATAACGAGGTTATGTCGGTATTGCCAGAAAGCCTCCGCTCTGATTTAACTACAGCTAAAGTAGATTTTGTAAAAGGGAATGTTAAAGCTAGAGCCCGAATGGTTGCTCAATATGAAATCGCCGGTTTGTTGGGTGGTTTAGTTTTAGGAACCGATCATTCTGCTGAAAATATCACGGGGTTTTATACTAAATGGGGCGATGGAGCTTGCGACTTAATTCCATTATTTGGTTTGTGTAAGCGTCAAGTACGAAGCCTTGCTGCCTATTTAGGTGCGCCAAAGGTATTAGTTGAAAAAGCACCAACTGCTGATTTGGAAGAATTAGCACCAGGTAAAAAAGACGAAGACGCGTTAGGTTTGAGCTACGACAACATTGATGATTTTCTAGAGGGTAAGGAAATTGATCAGGATGTAGAAAGTAAGTTAGTCGCTATCTTTAATTCAACACAGCACAAGCGTAAAGCAATACCAACAATATATGATTAGTCGATAGAGGCTCTGTTAACGTTTTAACACGTTAGGCAGAGCAGTCTATTTGTGCCGGGTCACGAACAATCCTGACTCGGCCAACATTTGATAGGACGAGTGCTCTTGAATGCAAACTAGAGTCTTCTGTTGGGCAAATCCTAATTGTTGTATTTACCGTTTGAGCGGTGCTAACAGGCGCAAACCTGATTAAGTTTTGAGTCGATTTAATCGTAAAGCCTTTTACCATATCCGCACTGCCAATAATCTCTTCATTCGCATCCAAACTATTATCAGCGTTTTCATCTACAAAAATCATTTTTGTTTGATTCCAATCGGCGTCACAAGTTTGCATGTCTTTGGTGGGGCAAAGAACAACAAACACATTCTGTGATATGGCGGTGTGCCTAGCTAGCTGAAGCGCTGAACTATGATTATTAACAATTGCAGCCACTTTATTGCGAGTAAAGAAGTTGCTTACTGAAGGTGCAACAGAAGTTGTAATTATCGCAAATAAAGCTAACGTCACTAAAGCTTCGATTAACGTAAAACCTTTTACATTACTCGCCTTCATTTACTAACAGCTCCAACAATATTCATCAGCGGCATAAGCACCATCTTTGTCGGCATCATAGGCTTTGCGCCCATCAGAAAAGATACTCATCATACCGTCAGCCATTGGGTCACTTGAGCCTGTATGCTTTGGTGTTGCTTTAATTTCATAAGAACGCCCATTGTTTGCTACCGCTTCAATTGTCAGGGTGTACCTCCTGTCAGCAGCCGCTCCATCCGCTGGCGAATGTCCAACAAATACCCACGGCTCTCCTGTGTCTGATGGTGAACTTTTGCTGCCAGCAGCCCCTTTATAGCTAAAAGTTGTTGCTTTGTGCTTTTCCATTGCCGTAGCAAACTCTAACATATCTGCTTGCGCTTGCGCCCTATAAGAGCTCACAACGTAACGTGTATAACTTGGGTATATAACCGAAGCTAGAATACCAATAATAGCCAGCGTGACTAACATCTCAATAAGGGTAAACCCGCGATTTTTATTACAAGACATGTTTAGTTATCACCCTTGGTAGTCGGTTCAATGTCAGTTGACCATGAGTTAGTAAATACTTGATTTAAACGACTGCGTAAGCCGGAAATTGAAGAAGTAAATCGTTTGAACTCGTCATTTTGATCATCGTCAGAAATAACGGTATCAGCACACTCTGTACCTATACAAATTGTAGGAGCTTCAGGATCGGTGATTATGAGTCTTGGCTCAGCTGGAATACCTGATTTATCTAATGTTATAAATGTATCTTCGTAATCAACGTCACCATCACCATCATTATCTTGAATCGCACTACCATCTAGTAAGTCGATAATATAAAGACGACCGCCACCCTGTGCCGCAGAACAGCTGTTTTCTATTAAACCTGCAGTGCTAGGGTCGTACGTTGTGAAAATAAGCTTACTGTTAATAACGGTTACACCCGTAATTACCTTTTCACCACGAGTTAAGTTAAATTCATATCCATCATAAGAAGAAATATCATCTACAGAAGGCGTACTCGCGCTTAACTGAGCGATATTAGTAATATTTGGGAATGTATACTCGCCATCTTCATCAGGAGCGAAAACACCCTTGTCTTTAATCATAAGTACAGAATCATCGATATCCTCATTTAAAGGATGAGCTCGATAACCAGAGCCAATACTAACAGCATAATAATGCTCTTGTTGATGGACAATTTCTGCAACATCTGGTGCGTAATAAAAACGTCTATTTTTGCTTCTAGAAAGGTTTAAAGAGGTGGTATATATCTTTTCACCCTTAAACATATTGCTTAATGACTCGTCATTATAAACATCAACTCTGAATAAATTTCCACCCATATCAGCAAAATACATGTGGTCCATAAAGCCATCAAAATCTCTGTCTATCACCGCTACTCGAGAAGGAATACTATAATCCATTCCATTAACATCATGATTGCCACCCTCTTTAATCTCTGCGACTAAAGAGCCGTCCGATACGTCGACAATAAAAACTGATGTACCAACATTATCTTGATCTCTAAATGTATTGCTATCTTGGTTTATATCGTATCCACCACCAATGACAAACACACGCTTTTCAGTTCCGTTTACTTTGATTTTAGTGATAGTTGGTTTTGACCACGATTGACCAAGATCTTCATAGTCGCCTTCGCCACCCTCAATCATATATTTGAATACCGGCTGGGTGCGTGATGTAACATCTAGCACATAATAATTTCGACCGCCGCGACGTTGTCCTACGATAATGTAACTCTTACCGTCTTCTGTCCAGGCATTGATCGCCCCATCCATACCGTAGGTTCTTGAATTAAAAACGTTATCATCTTCGTAATAGTTATATAAATTAGGCAACAGATCTTCTGGTATGAATGCCCAGTTTTCTTCGCCGCTATCAGCATCAATTGAAAGCAAATAACCCTCATTGGTACCGATGAAAACAGAAGACTTATTTTCATACTGGAAAAATAGCGGTTCTGAGTGCAATGGATCCGCCATTTGATGACGAGGCTCATTTGTTACTCCGTCACCATCTCTGTCAGTGGCATCATAACCCCTTATCCAGTCAACCATTGATAATCGAAGGTCATTTGAGTTTGGCTTGCCAGTAATAGCTAATTTTGATTTAGTTAAGCGAGTATCACCGTCTACAAAAGGCGAAGTTGAATTAGCCATATTGCTGTAGACCTTTCTAGGAGTAGCTTGACGGGATGCAGCTCCGCCCCTACCAACAAAAGGACCATTTAAGCTTGCGGACGTCGCCCACCAGTCATGCGCAGAGTCTTTGAAAAAGCCATCACTGGCAATTGCTGCTGAACTTGAATTGTCGAGAACGACACTATCAATTAGCTTGTATTTTTTTAGATTTCCTGGCCAGTATTCTGTGCTTTTAGGATCAAATAACGCGTAATAAATATCATTGGAATGCGTTAATCGATTAAATTGGTTTACAGAAATACCTGGTGCAACAAAGGTACTAGCGCCTTTTTTAGCTTCAATTAAAATAGAGCTAAAAGCGTCAGCCAATTCATTGATTGTATTACCCGAGTAAAACGTTCCTGAGCCGGCTTGAGCTAGATTTTCAAGGTAAGTACTGTTAAAGCCTGACGACTCAAAACCTACTGTATAGGTAAATATTTGTGCGTCGTTATTATTAACGCCTCTGTCACTCGGTTTAGTTGCCATGTAAGTGGCTAGTGCTTCAGCACAGGCTTCACCATTACAGTTACTGCCTATCGCCGTTGAAATTGAAGATGCTTGCGTAGTGGCATTGGCCGCACCATCACTAAACAATACTATATAGTTTGCTTGGCATTGCCCAATATCAGGGTCAACGGGCGTATTATAAATTGCGCTACCAGGCGAGTCTAAGGACATAAAGCGACAATCCCTATCTGTCAATTTTTCTGGGTCGCAACCATTGGGTATAGTTCTAGTGGAGCCTGAATAAGTATCTGGGTGGCTTGTGCGAGTTAAAAGTGACACTAAACCACTAGTTCCCCCACGTGTCGCGCCTAGGTCTACCCCTTTCCCGTTAATGTAAAGAAAGGCTTCAAACATTGTGTCTACAACAGGAGTTCCGCCCTCTGCCACAAACTCTTCTAACAAACTGACAAATTTATCTCTTATCGTGTAATTATTTGGAAATGCAGATAAAAATGGCATGCTGTAGCGGACTCGCAGTTGAGGCGACATTCTTCTTGTCGAGTCATTTGCTGCCACAGAGTGACTTCGCACTCTGTACGCTAAATCATTGGTTGCTATTGAAGCCTCACCAAATATAACCATTGGATCGCCTGCATTCCAATTGCTTTGGTCTACAATTTTTTGTACTACTTCAGATATATCAATGCTATTTACTGGCAATAGTGAGTCATCCCATTCAGGCTGATTCCAGCATACCGCTCCGTTATTATTACAACTGGTTGCTGTCGGTTTTGTCGGTGTTGTCAGTGCTAAACCATCATCGTCATCATAATTATTATAAAATAAATGTTCGAAGTCCTCACCGTTCTCAAATGTACCTGGGTTATTAGCGGTAGAGCCTACATATTTGAACGTCAGAGAGTTATTTATATTTTCGTTTCTTGCCGAGAAGTACGTAATATGAGCACTCTCAATTATCGCGTATTGAGGAATTTTCATATCAACAAATCTCATGGCATGTCGTCTATTTTGATTTGGTGCTGTTAACCCTGCCACGGAGAATTGGCTGATAATATCTTGGTTCTGAGCCGTCACTGCAAAGTCGTTATTGCCAAAAATTGTTCTTACGATCACATTTTCATCAGAGCTTTTGTCAATGTCTTCGGCTTTCATTAACACAGGTCCACCCTTGGACGAAAAGCGCATGAGCGAAACATTGACGTCGCTAATATTATTAATTGCCTGCTTAAGTGCTTCTCTAGACTTGAACATACGACTCGTTTGGGTACCGTCAGTTCGAGCCATACTGCCAGAGGTATCAAAAACAAAAATTACGTTTGGGTTAACGGTTTTATTTTGGTCTGAAATACCATAATAAATCTCAATATCATCGCCAAATGCCGAAAATCCAATTAACATTGAGTAGAAAATAGAAGCACTTAATAGCTTTATTTTTTTGAATATTTGAATGTCCATATTAATTTTCTCCTAGCTCAACAGATTGCCTAGACACAACAACTGTATTAGCCGCATTTATTACTGTGCCGTTAACATGTCCACAGCCTTTTAACATAAATACTTCAAATACCGTTCTATTCCTTGCACCGTCTGTATCTACAATGCTTGATACAAGCCCTGACGTTGGGTCAGTAATGTTTTTCAGCCCTACAAACGCAGACTTTGACCAGGCATTTATTTCTGGCACATTCATCATTGCTCCACCGCCATTATGAACTGCGTTATCTTGTAAGCCAGCGGCATTAACTCTTCTTTGTGACCACAGTGCATTAGCTATTTGATCACACGTTGGCAATTGCGCCATGTCCACTTGATTATTATTTGTTATCGCCCCTGCGTTTCTCGCCGCAGTTAGCACATCAACTTCAGGCACTCCTGCACCGCCCATAACAATTCCAGCACGCAGGTTTGCAGAGCTCCCTTCGTGAACAATCCCCTCGACGGCTACTTCAGCAGCATCAAAAGCCAAAGAAACGGTATTCTGATTGCTGGCCATTTTTGTTTGCATTACACCTGATGAAATAGAACTCACGCCGACCACCGTCATAGAGGTTAAAATGACAAGTGCAATGATTAAGACGATGCCTTTCTGTTTACTGATTTTTAATTTCACCTATTAACCACCTACTGTTAAATGCGCCCAGGCATTTCGAAATAAAATAACCGTCTCAAAAACACGGTAAAGACCATCATCCGGCTGATTAAATGCATTGTTTCCCAGCACTTTTAATTTACGCTGATTCTCAACAAAAATATCATCATCATTTTTTATAAGAAGTGCTAACTTAATTGCCACAACGGACGAACTGCCGTCAGGTCTATCAAAGGCGTTTACACGATCTGCTGTTACCCATGAGGTCACTGATCCGGTTTCCATTGCCCCTATAGGTAAACTGATCCCGTATAAAACTTGAAAGTCATAAACATTCTCTAACAATGATACAGCTTGATTCGACGAGCCATTTCCTTTTTCACCACGCAAGTATCTACCATCATGACCTCGACACTTAAAGGTATTCCCATCTAAGTAATACTCATCCACCGTGTGGAATTCCTGCCCTTCAACAAAGTCAAAATTAGAGCCAGTACAACTATCTACCGTCATTATGTTTACAACTAACGTATCAGGACCTGCAGCGGCACCATCTTTTGAACCAACCGCTACGTCTACTGCATAATCACCCTCGATTACCACAGGATTATCTTTAATGAAGGCTTTTTCTATCTCTACGTCAACGCTTCTATCTAAGTCTGCTGAGAACTCATTGTAGCGCCCAACTTCCATCAGACTCGTTCTTAGAGTTGAAATGATATAACGACCGTCTTGTTGAATATTTGATAGAGCGTAGTTATAGCGTTGAAGATTATTGTTACTTTGATAAACCCGAACTAATGCAGAAGTAATAATTAGGCCTAAAGTCAAAGATACCAGTAGCTCAACCAGAGTGAAGCCTTTTTGATATTTGTTTTTTGAGGCTCTTCTATTAAAGTGCGCTAGGCTACTCATAACATTAGATCTCCAACAATGACGTCCATATAAACGCATTCATAGTCACCAACAATACCTTGCTCATCAAGTATGTCAGAGCACATCTCATTTACGGCTTTGTCTAAGTTTTTCCAAATTGTTGCAGGCCACGCTACATAAACGGTTAATGTTGTATTAGGTGGGACAACATCTCCGTTTGCTGCAGGTATCGCATTTAATGCTACTGTGCCAACTTCCATATCATCCATCACAGCGGCAGCCATGCAACTCACTTCATATGCGTCAAATACAGCGCTTTGAACTGGTGTACAAAGTTGCGCATCGGCTCCTCCCTCATCGCGGCAATTTACGATATTTTGTGGGACATTTTCACAAAAACATTCAAACTGGGTTTTACTGCAGTCGCCATTGTTTCTAAAATTATAATTGTTTAATGTTGTATACGCGTTATCTGTACCATCAATTGGAGGCAAGGTGTTATCACCTCGGTTTTGGTACTGCCTGTTTATGCGGATTCTATCCGCTAAGCTTTCATTGATAATAGTTGCTTGAGACTTAACATAAGCGTCTTGGTTAGACGTAGAAACGGTGAATTGAAGGCCAACTAAGCCTAATAGGCCAATAGAGATTACAAATAGAGAGATCAATATTTCTATCAACCCAACACCCGTTTGTTTGGAAGGTTTTGGTGTTATATGTATTGAGTTACCAGGTTTCTGGTATTTTTGTTGGCTATATCCGTTGATTTTGCTCATCTTCCGCCCTACCGCTTAATCGACCGCATTCTATCAGATTAAGTTAGTTCCTTTTAAGTGTCCAGCTGTATGATTTTTCATCGTACTATATAAAATTATTAATGAAAAATCATACTTAGCGAAATTTACTGTCCTTGTAATGAAGATTCTGTACTTTTTAATTAAGAGTTTTACTATCTCAATTCAGCTGGCACAGCAAAAACAATATCTTCTTCTTTACCAGGATTCTCGTGGACGTTATTCGCACCTAACTCTTTAAGTCGGTTAATAACGCCTTGTACTAATACATCTGGTGCTGACGCGCCAGCTGTCACACCAATTGCAGGTTGCTCAGCTAACCAGTCTAGCTCAATGTCACTGGCATCATCTATAAGGTAAGCTTTAGTACCTACTTTTTCTGCAAGTTCACGAAGTCTATTTGAGTTAGAACTATTAGCGGCACCAACCACCAGCATTAAATCTACTTTTCTGGCTAATTGACGAACTGCATCTTGGCGATTTTGTGTTGCATAACAAATATCGTCTTTACGAGGTCCTTCAATTTTAGGAAATTTAGCTCTCAAAGCATCAATAACATCAGCCGTGTCATCAACAGACAAGGTAGTTTGGCTGCAGTAATAAAGTGCGTCTGGATTTTTAACATCAAGCGTAGCAACATCATCTGGCGACTCAACTAAGTAAATCCCGCCCTCATCACTACTATATTGGCCCATAGTACCTTCGACTTCAGGGTGACCTTGGTGTCCAATAAGAATGCATTCAATGCCTTTTCTTGACGCTCGTGTTACTTCCATATGCACTTTAGTCACTAACGGACAAGTAGCATCAAATACCTTCAGGCCTCTGTTTTTAGCTTCTTGACGTACTGCTTGAGAAACACCGTGAGCAGAGAAAATGACAATGCTGTCATCTGGCACTTCATTTAGTTCATCAACAAAAACTGCGCCGCGATCTTTAAGACCATTAACAACAAACTTGTTATGAACTACTTCATGGCGAACATAGATAGGTGGCTGAAAGATTTCTAGTGCACGCTCTACAATAGAGATAGCTCTGTCAACTCCGGCACAAAAACCTCGTGGGTTTGCTAATAAAATATCCATCAGATTTTCTCTCTATCTATTCACTTAAGCGTGATTTACTTCTTGAATTTCAACTTCAAAAGTCAATGTTTGTCCTGCTAACGGATGATTAAAATCTACCGTTACAGACTGTCCAGCAACTTCCCTAATTAACCCAGGCAAGTCATTACCATCTGGTTGTGTAAAGGCAACAATAGTGCCTACTTCAGGTGTTACTTCACTAAACTTAGTTCGGTCTACATAATAAATATTATCTGGATTTGGCTGTCCAAATGCTTGTTCTGGCGGTAACGTAAAAGAAGCTTCTGCTCCTGCTTCAAGACCTAATAAACAGTCTTCAAAACCTTTTGTTAAACTACCGTCGCCAATTACAAGTTTAGCTGGTTTGTTACTTACTTTTGTACTATCCGCAACAGAGTCGTCTGATAACTTAATAGTAAAGTGAAAAACAACTTCACTTCCAGCTTGGATACTTTTTGTACTCACTAATTAATACCTTTAGATAATTTTTCGTTTTTGGCTTCTAAGATGGCGTCTAAAATTAATAGCGCTGCACCACAACTAATCGCCATATCCGCTACGTTAAATGCAGGGAAATGCCAATTTTCATAATAGAAATGTAAGAAATCTACTACGTAACCATAGGCTAAACGATCAGTAACATTACCAATAGCGCCGCCTAAAATAAGTCCGTATGACCATAATTGGCGCTGTTCACGCCATGGCGTTTTTGCCATCCAATAAATAAGTAACGCACTAATGCCAAAGGCTATCGCCGTAAAAAACCATCGCTGCCAACCGTCTTGATTGCTCAAGAAACTGAACGCGGCACCATAATTTCTAACATAAGTAATATCGAATACAGGTAAGATATTAATGTCGTAATAAAGTGGCACGTTGGCTAAAATCCAAAGTTTGCTGGCTTGATCTAAGATCACCACCAGCACACCTAGTGCGATAAACCACAATCCGTTGGCTTTTAAATCCTTAAACGACATTACGCAAACTTCCTTGCTTCACCAGCGCCTTCTACGTTTTCAATACAGCGACCACATAAATCTTTATGTTCTTCATTTTGGCCTACTGACTCAACGTGGTGCCAACAACGCTCACACTTTTCAGCTGAACTGGCAGCAACGCTAACAAACAAACCATCTACTTCTGAATCAAAAGCATCGTCTGTTTTTTCTGCCAGCGGTGCGATAGATACTGTTGAAGTAATTAGAACAAATCTAAGTTCGTCTTCTAACGTTAGCAGTACATCTTTAATCTCATCACTTATATAAAGTGTAACGTCAGCCGCTAAAGAGGCGCCCACTAGTTTGTCTTTTTTAGCAATTTCTAAAGCACGGTTTACTTGCTCTTTAACTGCTAATACTTGAGACCAGTAGTCGTCACCTAATTCGCCATCAGAAGCAAATTTCTCAATTCCTTCATACCAAACGCCTGTGAATACAAATTCTTCACGTTCACCAGGAAGCTCTTGCCAAATTTCCTGTGCAGTAAATGACAATACCGGAGCCATCCAACGCGTCATTGCTTCGGCAATATAGTAAAGCGCAGTTTGACAAGAACGACGAGCCGTAGAGTCTGCTTTAGCTGTGTATTGACGGTCTTTAATTACATCTAAGTAGAAGCTACCTAAGTCTACTGAACAGAAGTTCATTAGCTTTTGCATTACGTTATGGAATTGGTACTTGTCATAAGCCGTTACGATTTCGTTTTGTAAACGAGCAGCCTTGCTTACAATCCAGCGATCAAGTGCCACCATATCTTGTTCAGCAACTAAGTCTGTTTCTGGATTAAAGCCATTTAAGTTAGCTAATAAGAAACGAGAGGTGTTACGAATACGACGATAAGTATCGGCAGAACGTTTGAAGATTTCTTTATCAACGGTCATTTCGCCAGTGTAATCAGTTGAGGCTACCCATAAACGAAGAATGTCGGCACCGTATACACCTGTAATTTCTTTAGGTGCAATGATGTTACCCAATGATTTAGACATTTTGTGGCCGTTTTTATCAACGGTAAAACCATGTGTTAGTACTTGATTGTATGGCGCTTTGCCATTCATCGCTGTACCTGTCATTAACGACGACATAAACCAACCACGGTGTTGATCTGAGCCTTCTAGGTATAAATCAGGGGCTTTATCAAACTCTTCACGAGCATCTACAACAAAGTGATGCGTCACACCTGAATCAAACCAAACGTCTAGCGTATCTTCTACTTTGCGATATTGACTTGCTTCTTCACCAAGCAACCCAGCCGAATCAAGATCCCACCAAGCTTGAATACCTTCTTTTTCAACACGTTGAGCGACTTGTTCCATTAGCTCTATGCTATTTGGGTGTAACTCATCTGTTTCATTATGAATGAATAGAGTAATTGGCACGCCCCAAGTACGTTGACGTGAAATACACCAGTCTGGGCGACCTTCAACCATACCTTTAATACGGCCTTCACCCCATTCAGGCAGCCATTCTACGTCTTTAATCTGTTCAATAGATTGCTGACGAAGACCGGCTTTGTCCATGCTGATAAACCACTGAGGTGTTGCACGGAAAATGATTGGAGTTTTGTGTCTCCAGCAATGAGGGTAGCTGTGTTCAAACGCAACGTGTTTAAGTAACTTGCCTTTTTCTTGAAGTAACGCAACAACGTTATCGTTTGCTTTGAATACGTGTTGACCTTCAAAGAATTCAGTACCTGGTACGTAAACCCCGTTTGGTCCAACTGGGTTTGCTACTTCAATGTTGTACTGTAAACCAACCGTGAAATCTTCCTGACCGTGTCCTGGAGCTGTATGTACACAACCTGTACCAGCGTCAGTTGTTACGTGATCACCTAAGATCATTGGGATAGAGAAATCATAGAACGGGTGATTAGCTTGAATTAATTCTAAGTCAGCACCTTTACAGTGTCCTAGAACATCAAATTCAGTAATATCAAAACGTGCCATACAATCAGCAACTAAATCAGTTGCTAGTACTAATCTAAATGGCTTATCAAAACCTTCAGCAGACTTAACTTGAATTAGAGAATACTCAACGTCTGCGCCTAAAGAGATGGCACGGTTAGCAGGAAGAGTCCAAGGAGTTGTTGTCCAGATTACAAAAGAAACATCACCCTTGCCTTTTCCAGCGTCTAGTTCTGAAAATTTGCCAGCAACACCGTCACTGTCTACCGCAGTAAACATAACATCGATAGCAGGAGATACTTTGTCTTGGTATTCAACTTCTGCTTCAGCAAGTGCTGAACCACAATCTGTACACCAATGAACAGGCT
Source organism: Psychrosphaera haliotis (assembly GCF_039523615.1). Taxonomy (NCBI): domain Bacteria; kingdom Pseudomonadati; phylum Pseudomonadota; class Gammaproteobacteria; order Alteromonadales; family Pseudoalteromonadaceae; genus Psychrosphaera; species Psychrosphaera haliotis. The sequence continues at coordinate 97,448 of NZ_BAAAFQ010000006.1, forward strand.
TAGCACCTTTTTGTAAATGATCATTATCAATGATTTTGCTTAACGCACGAATGATATTAGCTTCAGAACTGAAATCCATTGTTTTGTATGGATTGTTCCAATCGCCTAAAACACCTAAACGAACAAAGCTAGCTAGCTGACCGTCAATTTGCTTTTGTGCATATTCACGGCACTTCTGACGGAATGTTGCAGCGTCAACCTTCTTACCAGGCTTGCCAACTTTTTTCTCAACCATTAGCTCAATTGGAAGACCGTGACAGTCCCAACCAGGTACGTATGGCGAATTAAAATCAGATAACGTTTTAGACTTTACAATAATGTCTTTTAAAATTTTGTTAACCGAGTGACCTAGGTGAATATCACCGTTTGCATAAGGAGGGCCGTCATGCAAAATGAAGCTCTTTTTACCTTTTTTTGCTGCACGAATTTGACCGTACAAATCTTTGTTGGTCCATTCGTCTAACATTTTTGGCTCGCGTTGTGCCAAGTTACCGCGCATAGGGAACGCAGTTTCAGGTAAATTAAGAGTATGTTTATAATCACTCATGGTTATTTGATTCCATATTGACTTAGTTTGGATTTAGCCGTTGCTACATCCAGTTTAATTTGAGAAATGAGTTGTTCTATCGACTCGAATTTTTGTTCATCTCTGATTTTACTCAGAGGTTTGATCGATAACCTTTGCCCATACACTTGTTGGTCAAAGTTAAATATATTTACTTCTAACACAGGCTTTACGCCATTTAACGTTGGCTTATTGCCAATATTTGCAACGCCATAAAAGGTCTGATTGTTCAATTCAACTTCAACAACAAACACACCTTTGATAGGTAATACTTTCCTTTTCACAGCTATATTCGCTGTAGGAAAACCAAATTTACGACCGTTTTTTTGACCGTGAATAACTCGGCCCTGCATAACAAATGGTTCACCTAATAAATCTTCGGCTGCTTTGAAGTCAGCGTCTTGTAGATATTTTCGAATTGCCGTGCTGCTCGCTCTTTGGTCCGAGTAATTAAACGTTTTTGTATCTTCAACACTGAAGCCACAAATTTCTGACTCTTTTTGCAATAATGCAAAGTCGCCACTACGTTTCACACCAAACTTAAAATCATCACCAACAATTAAATGCTTTACACCTAATTTGTCTACTAACAAAGATTCAATAAATTCGTCTGCTGCCATTCCTGCAAACTCTTTGTTAAAACGAACACATATCAGTCGGTCAATACCGAGTTTCTCTAATTTTTTAAATTTGTCTCTGAAGGTCAACACTCGCGCAGCGGCTTTATCGCCTAAAAATACTTCCTGCGGTTGAGGTTCAAAAATCATCACGGCAGATGGAACACCATGCTTTTTAGACTCAGTTTTCAGCTTGTTTAACACATGTTGATGGCCCATGTGTACACCGTCAAAATTACCTATCGTCAGAACACAATCTTTGTGTTTTTCGGATAAATTGACTAAACCTCGAACTAACTCCATCGGACCTTCATAAACTGTTAAAAAAAACCCAAGAATTATAACGGCAAAGCTAGGCTAATTACTACCCAGAGCGTTCGATAAAGCAACAATTATGTAATATAAATTGAGATTAAATTAAGCGCCTTGTCTAAAATGCCGTTTGCGTGTGCCAAATAAAATTAAACACACAAAATAAACCACTACAGCAACGCCAATTAATAAAAATAACATCACTGATTCTTGCCAAAATGACTCCGTTGCAAACCAACCTGAGCGTTTAATGTATTCAAGTATAAATACCATAGCAGTTGTCGCGGCAACTAGGCGCACAATCCAACCAATGGTGGCCTTAGAAAGCCTGTAGACGCCTTGCTGATGTAATCCCCAATATAACATGCCGGCATTTAACGTCGCTGACATAGCCGTAGCAATCGCTAAGCCTACAAAACCATAAAATGGCGCTAACATAAAGTTGAACACTATATTGGATAACATCGCGATAATACCTAACCGCACCGGTGTTTTGGTGTCCTGTCTTGCAAAGTAACCAGGGGCTAATACTTTAACGGTCATATAACTAACTAATCCTGATGCATAACCAATAAGCGCAAAATAAACTTGCTGACCATCCGTTGCGGTAAATTCACCATGTGTATACAAAATCTTAATAATTAAAGGGCCTAAAACAATTAGGCCTGCTAAAGCTGGAAATGCCATTAACAACACCATTTTTAACGCCCAATCCATGGTTTCTTGAAACTTCGCTGGGTTATTAGTGCTATGAAGCTTTGACAGGCTTGGCAAAATTACCGTGGCGATACCGATTCCAAAAAGCCCTAAAGGAAACTCAATTAATCGATCCGCGTAATACAACCAACTAATAGAGCCCGTCATTAGAAAAGAAGCGATTACCGTATCAACTAATGCATTTAATTGATGAACCGACACACCTAGTATCGCCGGTAACATAAGCAGACGAATGCGCTTTACATGTTCATCGTTCCAGCCCCATTTGGGTTTGACTAGTAAACCGGCCTTAGCTAAAAACGGCCACTGGAAAAAAAACTGAACTAACCCGCCAACAAAAACACCGATAGCAAGTGCATAAGCGGTATCACTAAAAGTGTCTTTAAACAGAATGGCACACGCAATAATAGAAATATTTAGGAATACTGGTGTAAATGCTGCAACTGCAAATTTGTTATAAACATTTAAAACCGCGCCCGATAAGGCAACAAAGGTAATAAAGAATAAATAAGGAAATGTGATTTTTAATAATGCAGAGGCCATATCAAACTTAGCGGCATCTTCGCCGCCTTGCCACCAATCAATAAACCAACCAGTACCAAAAACCATGACAATAAGCGGAGACGCAACAATAGCAAAAGCAGTCAAACCCAGAACAATGACACCTAAAGTACCAGAAACTTTGGCGACCAACTCACGAACCGCATCGTCTCCATGTTTTTCTTTTACTTCTGATAAAACGGGGACAAAAGCCTGCGCAAATGCGCCTTCGGCAAACAAGCGCCTTAAAAAGTTAGGAATGCGATTAGCAAATAAATAAACATCAGCGTTGACCCCTGCACCTACAAAGGTAGCAATGACAACATCCCTGACTAAACCCAATACCCTTGATATAAGAGTCATGAACGAAACGATCAGACTCGACTTTAATAACGCCAAAATATTTCCTTTAACCGCCGCAGAATAAAACATGCATAGCTTGCCAGACTTTTAATCATTTATAAATTAGCTTTTCCATTTAAAATGATTTGACAAAAGCAGTATAAAAAGGCAAACTCCTCGGCCTTAAAAAACCGGTTATTTGAATTAAAAAGTTTAGGAGTCAGCCTTGGCTAACATTAAGTCTGCTAAGAAACGCGTTATAACTTCTGAGAAGGCTCGTCGTCACAATGCAAGCCGTCGTTCTATGATGCGTACTTTCATGAAAAAAGTTGTAACAGCTATCGAAGCTGGTCAAAAAGAAACTGCACAAGAAGCATTTACTGCACTTGTACCAGTTCTTGACCGTTATGCAACTAAAGGTCTAATTCACAAAAACAAAGCAGCACGTCATAAGAGTCGTTTAAACGCTCAAATTAACGCGCTATAATTTTTGTAATTATACTTTTTAAAAAACCGGAACTTGTTCCGGTTTTTTTATATCTAAAATTTGGCTTTGCTTTAGGCTTTAGCAAATATCACTAACTTAATAAACCGCTAGAATATTTAACAACGCAGCCGCTAACATCATCAAGTAAGTCAATATCCCACCAATAGTACGAGCAATTGATGTACCAGCGCTTTTACCTAAACCCATTGCATGAAACAAGCGCCCAATCAGTAATGCCGTTCCTAAAATATTGAGTACCCAAATCTCCGCCTTGTTAAGCTCTAAAAAGGCCAATAACAATAAAGCCAATGGCACGTACTCAGCAAAGTTAGCGTGTACTCTAATGGCGCGATGTAATGTATTAGATTCACCATGACCAATACCAACTTTGTGTACCAGTCGTAACTTTATAATGCGAAACGACAGTGCAACATAAAAAACGGCTAACATGCCGGCATAAAATGCTGTGTATTTAATTATCATTATTGTTCCCTTTTTTTATTATTTATATTTATTAGGATATTTATAGCCGATATTTTAATACTAATGAGTATCAAACATATCAAAAAATAGAACTGCTATTGATAGTCAACTTAGCAGTTTTTCTTCTAAAACAAAAAAACGCCACATATGCGGCGTTTTTCTTAGTCATTAGCGTTAAGTTTTACGCTAATACTTCAGCAAGCTTAGCGCTTACACTTTCAACAGCTTGTGTGCCATCAATAGTAGCAAACTTAGTATTACCTGCATCTGCTTCTGCTTTGTAGTAAGCAACAAGTGGCTGAGTTTGCTCATGATAAACACCTAAACGTTTACGAACTGTTTCAGGCTGGTCATCATCACGAACCATTAAATCATCGCCAGTCTCATTGTCTTTGCCTTCAACCTTAGGTGGGTTGTAAACAACGTGATATACACGACCTGATGCTGGGTGGACTCGTCGTCCAGACATTCTGTCTACGATAACTTCATCAGGAACATCAAACTCTAAACAATAATCCACTGAAATACCGTTTTCTTTCATAGCATCAGCTTGAGGAATGGTACGAGGGAAGCCGTCTAACAAAAAGCCATTTTCGCAATCAGCCTTTTTGATACGCTCTTTAACTAAACCAATAATAAGATCGTCAGATACTAGCTGTCCTGCGTCCATTACTTTTTTAGCTTCTAAACCTAATGGCGTGCCTTCTTTAATAGCAGCACGCAACATGTCACCAGTAGAGATTTGTGGAATGCCAAATTTGTTCATTAAAAATTGGGCTTGTGTACCTTTTCCGGCACCTGGTGCGCCAAGTAAAATAATCCGCATGAAATGATCCTCTGCAAATCCAAGTGAAAGTAAAAAAATTATACTCAGAATCTTGGCACAATAACCCAGTGATAACAAGCCGCTAGGGTAAGGATTCATTAACAGAATTGTTAATTTAACTTTGCATGACTAAATTTTAGACATAAAAAAGGGCAAGCTATTGCTTACCCTTTCATTTTAGCTATTTTAATTAAAACAATAATCTAGCTATTGCTGACCATTAACTATTATTTTACTTAGTTAATGACATCATTAGTGTGTTTAAACGTTTCACAAACGCACCAGGATCTTTAATGGTGCCACGCTCAGCTAGAGTAGCTTGGTCTAACAATACTTCTACCCATTGCTTATATTGCGCTTCGTCTTGAACTTGATCTACGTGCTTAACTAACTCGTGTTCCATGTTCAATTCAAATACCGGCTTAACGTCTGGCACTTCTTGACCCATTTGTTTCATTAGGTCAATCATTTGCGGACTCATGTCGCTGTTGCCTGTAACAATACATGCTGGCGAATCAGTTAAACGGTGAGATACTTTCACTTCTTTAACTTTTCCGTCAAGCGCTGTTTGGAAACGTTCGATGCTCGATGCAAACTCTTTGTCCGCTTCTTCTTGTGCTTTTTTAGACTCTTCGTCTTCTAAGTCACCTAGGTCTAAATCACCACGAGTAACAGATACAAGCTGCTTGCCGTCGAATTCAGTTAAGTGTGACATCAACCACTCATCAATACGGTCAACCATTAGCACAACTTCAATACCTTTCTTACGGAAGATCTCTAATGCTGGGTTGTTTGCCGCTGCTTCATATGAATCTGCTACCAAGTAATAAATCTTATCTTGACCTTCTTTCATACGCTCAACATAGTCAGGGAAAGACACAGATTGAGTCGCGTCATCATTATGTGTTGATGTGAATCTTAATAACTTAGCAATCGCTTCTTTGTTAGCGAAGTCTTCTGCTGGACCTTCTTTTAGAACTTGGCCAAACTCGTTCCAGAATACTTGATAGTCTTCTTTCTTGTTTTTACCCATACGGTCAAGCATTTTAATAACACGTGATGTACATGCTTTACGTAACGCTTGAGTCACTTTGTTGTCTTGTAAAATTTCACGAGATACGTTTAAAGGTAAGTCGTTTGAGTCAATTAAGCCTTTTACAAAACGAAGGTACGTTGGCATAAACTGTTCAGCGTCGTCCATAATGAAAACACGCTGTACATATAGTTTTAAACCACGTTGCTTATCGCGATTCCACATGTCGAATGGTGCTTTTTTAGGAATATATAATAACGACGTATATTCACTGCTACCTTCAACTTTATTGTGCGCCCACGTTAATGGATCTTCAAAGTCATGGCTAATGTGCTTGTAAAATTCTTGGTAATCTTTGTCTTCAAGTTCAGACTTGTCTAAAGTCCAAAGCGCATCGGCTTTGTTGATAACTTCCCACTCACCGTCAGTGGCAGCAATTTTTTCGCCGTCTTCGCCTTCTGACTCTGGAGTGCCATCTTTCCACATTTCTACTGGTGTAGAGATATGGTCAGAATATTTTTTGATTACTTGACGAAGCTTGTAGTCATCAGCAAATTCTTTTTCATCTTCTTTTAGGAATAAAGTGATTTCTGTACCACGAGTCGACTTTTCAATTGTCTCAATTGTGTATTCGCCTTCGCCTTCACTTGTCCACTCAACGCCGTTGTCTTTGCTATCACCCGCTTTACGAGAACGAACAATGACTTTATCTGCAACGATAAATGCCGAGTAGAAACCAACACCAAACTGACCAATTAGTTGAGAATCTTGAGCTTTGTCGCCCGTTAGGTTTTTAAAGAAATCGGCTGTGCCTGACTTCGCAATTGTACCTAAATGATTAGCCGCGTCTTCCGCGTCCATACCAACACCGTTATCGTCAATTGTGACGGTATTTTTGTCGGCGTCAAAGCTTACACGAACACGTAAGTTTGCGTCGTTTTCATATAAGTCATTATTTGATAGTCCTTCAAAGCGCAATTTGTCTGCGGCATCCGCTGCGTTTGAAATTAATTCACGTAAAAAGATCTCTTTGTTTGAGTACAAAGAATGGATCATAAGTTGTAGTAGTTGTTTTACTTCGGTTTGAAAGCCGTGAGTTTGTTTACCTTGAGTGGCTGCTTCTGCCATTGTCAGGGTCTCCTTTAATGATTTACGTTAATTATTTAATCGTTTAATGACAAGTAAATAAGTGTGCTTTTAACGCTTTTCAAGGGGAGAATTTTAATTCCGTAAAAAAAATGTGTGATTGCTTAAGAAAGAGTCACAACTAAAACTGTTTACGGCCCATTAATGCATGGCTCATTGTTGAAGTATCAACCATTTCAAGTTCGCCACCAACCGGAATACCATGCGCAATACGAGTAATTGCAACATTGTTGGATTTACAGATGTCAGCAATATAATGAGACGTTGCTTCACCTTCTACACTTGGATTTAAAGCTAGAATAACTTCTTCCACCAGCGGTTTAGAAGGATCAGAGCCGTCACTTGCAAGCACTTCTTCAAGTTGTGATAAACCAAGCTCTTGTGGACCAACGCCATCGATTGGAGATAGGCAACCGTGTAAAACAAAATAACGTCCTGAAAAATGACCACTTTGTTCAACAGCGGCTAAGTCAGAAACCGACTCAACAATGCACAGTAATGTATTTTGCGTACGGCGTGAGTTTGTACAAATATCGCAAAGCTCAAGCTCTGTGTAATTTCGGCACTGTTTACATTGACCGATTTCCGCTAAGCCCGTTGCTAACGTATTTGCTAATTCAGTACCAGCCTGTCGTTTATGCTGCAACAAATGATAAGCCATACGCTGCGCGGTCTTTGGACCAACACCTGGTAAACACTGTAATTGTTCTATCATTTTTTGAAGCAGAGATGTTTGCACAAACTAACCTTTTAACGCATTACGTAATTTCCGGTACGATACCAAAAGCACAGATAAAAGTAATCTAATCTGTTTTAATTATTTACACCGCGACTGTCGATATTTCACTGCCCGCTGGACCAGATTTAACATCTACTCGAAGGCCCATTTGGCTTTTTAATTCAGAAACATGGGAAATAATACCTATCATTCGGCCCGAAGATTGAAGATCTATTAGCGTTCGAACAGCAAGCTCTAAAGACTCTGGATCTAAGCTGCCAAAACCTTCATCGATAAATAATGTATCCAGCTTTATGCCACCCGAATAGGATTGAACCACATCAGACAAACCTAGCGCTAAAGATAGTGCAGCTAAAAATGATTCACCACCAGAAAGCGTTGCCACAGGACGCGACTTTCCTGTGTAGGCATCATCAACTTCTAGTTCTAACCCTGACGCTTTATTTCCCTTGGCTTTTTCTTCTTTACGAATTAATTGATAACGACCTTTACTCATTAATGACAACCGCTGCGATGCCTGAATAAGTACATCATCAAGCAATACACTCAAGACAAAACGTTGCAAACTGATTTTATCGCCGTCTAATCCATTTGATATTCGATAAAGTGTACCTACAACTCGATATTGTTTTTCTAACGCTTCATTGGTTTGATGAGCAATCTTTAGCTTTTTCTGTACTGACAATAACTGATTGTTACGTTCTTCTAGCGCTCGCCATTCATTATCTTTTTGCTGAAAAGCTTGCTTAAGCTCAGTCACGGCTTCAGTTAAGTTTTGAAGTTCAGGTTTTGTTGCATCTTTAAGCTCTGTATTTAATTGGGCCATTGCGCCCATTAATGTGTCTAAGTGACTTTTGTATTGCTCTACTTGCTGACTCAATGTCGATAAGTCTGTGTCACTAAGCCAAGCATTTTTAAAGCTAATTTCATCATCAAAAGTACTCGCCTGAATCGCGTTTTGCCACGCGTTAACAGCAACTTCATACTCTTGTTGTTGTACAGTTAACTGATTTATTAAGGCCTGAGTACTTGCTTCAAGTTGATCAAAATGACTTTGTGCACTTTCTTTGTTTGTTCGCGCAGCGGCTAATCCAGACTCTAATGCAGAAATAGTCTGAACTCTGTTTACCATCTCAGCTTGAATTTTATGAGCGTCGCGGTGCTCTTCAGGCAACTGTTCTTCTAATTGGCGTACCGTTGACGTTGCTATGACAAGCTGTTCATTGTCTTGGTTAGCTTGAGTTTCAAGCTCAACAATAGATGTTTCTAGCTGAGTTAATGAGTCTTTGTCGTTAAGTAATTCTAACTTAAGCATTTCCAAGCTTTGTTTAGTGGCTAGCAGCGTATTTACGTACTTCAGTTGAGCTTGATATTTAACTTGAGCGGTTTCTACGCTCAGGACATCTGAGTTGGCTGATACCAGGTTTGAGTTTTGGTCTGAATCATTGGCTGAGTTTTGGCCTGAACCAATGACTGAGCTGTGAGCCATGTTTTGCTCTGTCGTAAGCGCTTTCGTAAGCTCTTCAACTAGACTGCCTTTCACTTTTTGTTTGTTTAAAGCGTCGTCAAACTCTGCTTTTATCTTGTCTCGAGCCTGAGTTTGCAAAACAACCTGCTCTCTTGCTGCATCAACATCCTCTTTGCTAACCATCGCAACGTCTTCACCCTCTACGCTCGCTTCGGTTGCAGCTTTAGCAGGCTGTGGATGCACTAAACTGCCACAAACTGGACATGGTGAGCCGTCATTAAGCTCTTGTGCCAATATAGCCGCTTGATTTGCATGCCAAGAATATTCAACTTCTTTTGCTTTTTTAGTTAAAGCGGTCAGGTTTACGTTGCTGTCATTTAATTTGCCTTCAAGCACTAAGGTATTCGACGTTAACTGGTTTAAATCAGTAACCAGTTTCTTTAACGTTTCCCTATCCTTAACAGACTTTAAAAGCTTTTCTAGTTTAACTTGTTCCTGTGGCAATGACTCAACTTCACTGGATAGTAAAATTACCTGTGAATCTTTTTTATCTATATTTGATTTTGCAGTGGTTATATTCGCTAAGGCAGACGTTAAGCTTTGTTTACTTTTTTTCGCTTTAAGCGCAGAGGCATTCAGGTTATTTTTAGCCGCAACTAAATCGTTGGCTAGTTTTAAATACTGCTGTAAATCATTGTTTTGTTTTTGTAGCAAGGCAACGTTTTGGTGATCACGTTCAGCAACCGTTAACTGCGCCACTGCATTTGTTAGTTTTGTCTTTGCCTCATCTCTTTGTTTAGAGCTAATGTCTAATGAGGCTTTGATTGTTTTCAGTTTAATTTCTGTATTTTGTTGCGCTTCGAATTTAGGTGTTAACTTTTGGGCCACATTTGCTAGCTGTATGGTCTTTTTTGTTTGCTCGTTTAGCGATTCGTTTGCTTTATGCGCCAATAACTCTTTTTCTTTAGCAGCTTGCGCTATAAATTTAGCGTCTAATTGCTTTGCCTTTTCTAATGACTTTTCTGCATTTTTAACTTGGCTTTCTGCAGTTTGCTTTAAATTTAAAGCTTGTTCCAAAGACGGAGCTAATTGTTTTAATTCACTCGTAATTTCATCTTCGCTATTTAAGTCCGCACTTTGCAAAATACCTTTGATTTGGTTTTTGTGCTCGTCTACTTTTTTAGTTATATCCGAAGCCTTCACTTTTAGTGCTTCTTCTATTTTTTTGTATACAGATGTCTGAAACAGCTGACTAAATATTTTTTCTCTATCTTTTGAGTCCGCTAATAACAATTCTCTAAATTTACCCTGAGGCAAAACCATTACTTGCCTAAATTGATCAACATTAAGACCAATTAAATTTTGCACTTCTTTATCGGCGTCTTTAACGCTAGTCGATACCATCAGCCTATTTTCGGCAGAACCATCTAGCTCCCACATTGAGGCTTTTGATTGCTGAGTAGTTGTGCCTGCACCTACGCTTTTTGCGCGTTCCTGCATAGGAATTCGAGTAATACGGTAGCGTTTGTCGTTTAAGCTAAAATCTAACGTCACTTCCGTAAGCAATTTCATATCGGCAAAGTCGCAACGCATTTGTGATGCAGAGCGCTCAGCGCCAGTTGTGTGCCCGTATAAAGCAAAACAAATCGCATCTAGTATTGAGCTTTTACCTGCGCCAGTGGCGCCATTAATCAAAAACAAAGGGTTTGACCCTAGCTTTTCAAAATCGACAAATTCAGTACCAGAAAATGGCCCAAATGCTTGAACGGTTAATTTAAGTGGCTTCATGCTTATTCCTTCCCTGATTGGCTTTTAGCTGTTGGCTGTTGCTTTGTTCCTGAAACCAAACCTGGCTCTGCCCCTGAAACCAAACCTGGCTCTGAACCTGAAACCAAACCTGGCTCTGAACCTGAAACCAAACCTGACACTAAGTCTGCAACAAGTTCATGTTGCTCGTCAGACATCGGCTCGCCGGCCACTTGAGAATAAAAGTCTTTAAACATTTCAAGCTCGCCTCGTTTAAGTGACTCTTTTTTTAGTTTTGTATTGCTTGACTCTTGAATGCCTATTTTTTCAAGATGAAGGACATTGGGGTACACACTTCGCAGCTTGCCCATTGGATCTAAAATGGCGTGTTTGTCCGTTAAGCGCACAAGTAAATAGTCATCGCTGTTTGGATCAACTTTGCCGTTTTCTAAAATGGTCGCTAACTCACCCTCAATAATACGCATGTCTCTTAATGGGATCAGTGGTAAGTGCTTTTGCGATACCAGTCCGCCTTCATTCACCTCTACTAACGTCACGCCCTTTTTTTGGTTCTGCTCTGAGAAGCTATATTTCATAATCGAACCCGAATAGCGTATATGCGGTTCGCCTTTATATTGTGGGCTATGCAAATGTCCTAATGCAACGTAATCAAAGTCGACACATGGCTGATAACTTACTCTGTCTGCCCCGCCTATTTGCAATGGTCTTTCCGAGTCAGACTCCTCAGCGCCATCTATAAAACAATGACTTAACAGCACATTCACTTGGTGTTGGTTGTTTGTTTGTTGAGTGACTTGCTTGATCTCGTTGACTAAAAAAGTGTGGGCCTCGTCATAAGTTTTTACGTCCGATTTAAATACATCTCTTACCATAAGAGGTTCACAATAGGGTATCCCGTAAAACGCCACTTCGGCATCACTGGTTTTAATAACAACAGGTTCAGCCACACCCTCTAAGCTGCCTAAAATGTGCAACCCAGACGACTTCATTTGTTTTGCACCAAAACGAACTCGTTCTGCACTGTCATGATTCCCAGGGATCATAATCACCGGCACATTTAGCTCGCTACAAATCACAGACAATACGTTATCTAATACTTCTACTGCAGAAGCTGGCGGCAACGAGCGATCATAAATATCACCGGCAATAACAACGGCATCAACCGCTTCATCTTTTATGTAATCAATAATCTGATTAAGCACATGTTGCTGATCTTCGAGCAAAGATACATTGTGAAATTGACGACCAATGTGCCAGTCAGATGTATGTAGAAATTTCATAAGCGCCTTTTGGGTTCTCAGGTGCAGATGCCTTGAATATTAATTTTGATAGGCAAATGAGTTTTATAGATGAGTTAGCTGTTTAGAACAATAGGATATATAAAGCTTGCCAGCATTCAATGACTGTATAAAAAAACACGTCATTTAAAAATACATATTTGGATACAAAAAAGCCGATACTAAAATCGGCTCTTGATTCTACCCAAGATTTTAAAACACATATTATCTGTATGCTTAACCTTGGAGTAACGCTAAAACTTAGAACGGCATCTTCATGCCTGGAGGCATTCCCATACCACCAGTTACTTTGCCCATTTGTTCTTTGTTCATTTCTTCAACACGACGAACTGCGTCATTAACTGCAGCTGCTAGAAGGTCTTCAATCATGTCTTTGTCGTCTTCCATCAAAGATTCGTCAAGCTCAACGCGTTTTACGTTATGACTGCCTAGCATTGTTACTTTAACAAGGCCTGCGCCTGCTTCACCAACAACTTCCATTTTTGCTAAGTCTTCCTGCATCTTCTGCATTTTTTCTTGCATTTGCTGGGCTTGTTTCATGATGTTGCCCATTCCGCCTTTAAACATAATATTTTCCTCTCAATTCTATCCGCTAATTATGCGGTCTAATTTGGTTAAAACAAGGCTTTCTGTCTTGTTATAAAGGTTTAATTGAATTCTCGATTAATTTTGCGCCAAACTCATTCACCAGTGTATTTATAACTGGGTCTTGATGAATGCTATCTTCCGCTCGTTGTTGTCTATTTAAATTTATATTTTGCTGAATATCCGCAGGTGCTGTTGTGGTAATTGCACTCTTATTAATAATAAACTCTGAAGCAGGTGCCAGTTGTGCAACCACGGCTGTGAGTTCTTGCTCTGAATTTTCATTTAAGAGGTGCGCAAACTCTTGTCGAACAATAAGCTCAATACGACTACCGTCAATTTTAACTTCACTGTTTAACGCTAACTGTCGGCCAAGTCCCATTAAATGAGACTGCTCAATCATGGCAGCCCAGCGGTCAACTTCGTGGGCATAACGGACTTCTTCACTATCCACATCTTGCAGTTCAACTTCAACAACATTAGGCGTATCAACGGGTTTTGCATGCCCTCCACCTAAATTTGCTTGTGCTTGAGGCTCATATTGAGATTCAGTTTGAGGTTCAATTTGATGTTTATACTGCGATTCTGCCCTCGACTCCAGCTGCGCTTTAGGCGCTAGCTTTATGTCTGGCTTAGGTGATGGCTTAGCTGCTTGCGCTGAGCTATTTCCTAATTGGCTAGTTTCTAATTGCCCGTCTTTTGATTCAGACTGCGAATTGTTGTTATCCGATGACGCTGAGCTTTTGCTTGAGTAATTTATTCCACGACTGGCTAATATCGCCATAACAGGATTTTGTTCGGCATCATCTGGAAAGTCTATATTTGGCGTAAATGCCGTTGCTGAGTCATTTGATGCAGGCTCGCCGGATGCAGTGCCGTTTAATGCAGACTCGTTCGAAGTATATTCAGTAGCACCAAACTCACTCGCTAACGTTTCATTTGTTGATTGCTGTTCCGGTGACTGTGATTCCAGTGAAGAGCCTAAGTCGTTTGCGGTGGATTCAGCGTAACCTTGGTAATGGTCAGAGACGTCGCTTTCGTCATAAAGGACATTCCCATAATCAGGAAGGGGCTCAACTGCTTCAACTGCTTCAACTGCTTCAACTGCTTCAACTGCTTCAACTGCTTCAACTGCTTCAACTGCTTCAACTGCTTCAACTGCTTCAACTGCTTCAACTGCTTCAACTGCTTCAACTGCTTCAACTGCTTCAACAGTATGAGAAGCAGATTCCACAATTTCAATATCATTTAGTTCGACTTCAGCGTTTTTTTTTTCGATATTTAGTTCAGTTGTTGGTGTAAAAGCTAATAAGCGTAGACACGCCATTTCAAGAGCGGAGCCTGGGTCTGTGCTATATGGCAGCTCTTTTTTACTTTGAATTAGAAGCTGATAGTTAACTTGCGTTTGTTCCGCTGATGTAGACGACGCTAACGCTTTAATAAGTGTTTCGTTTGATTCACTTAATTGTGCCGCCGCTGGCAATAACTGACACATGGCGATTTGATGAGTTAAGGTAATAAGATCATCAAATATTTTAGAAAAGTCAGGCTGTTGTTGTCTCAACTTTGCAAAAAGCTCAACTAATTTAGCTGAATCCTTTTTCGCTATAGACAGAAGTATTTGTTGGCTCCAGGATTGATCAACTGTTCCTAACATGTGTTGAACAATATCTAAGGTGACGTTTTGTCCTGACTGAGCAATTGCTTGGTCCGTGAGACTCAAACCATCTCGCATGCTGCCTCTGGCAAATTTAGCGAGTAAGTCTAACGCTTCAATTTGATATGGAATGCTTTCAGCATCGAGGATGTGTTTAAGCTGCGCGCTAATTTGAGGAACTGACAAAGCTTGCAAGTTAAACTGTAAACAACGGGACAAAATAGTAACAGGTAACTTCTGAGGATCCGTTGTTGCCAATAAAAACTTCACATGCTCTGGCGGCTCTTCCAATGTTTTTAACAACGCATTAAAGCTGTGACGCGACAGCATATGAACTTCATCAATTAGGTATATTTTATAACGACCACGAGTTGGGGCATATTGAACGTTATCAAGAATTTCTCGTGTATCACCGACTTTTGTTCGAGAGGCAGCATCGATCTCTATTAAGTCGACAAATCGGCCTGCATCAACATCAAGACATACAGGGCAAGTACCACAAGGCTCTGCGGAGATCCCTGTTTCACAATTCAGGCTTTTTGCAAATATACGCGCGATAGTGGTTTTTCCCACTCCACGAGTACCGGTAAATAGATAAGCATGATGAGTTCGTTGCTGAGTAAGGCCGTTAATAATTGCTGACTTAACATGATCTTGACCAACAAGCTCAGAAAACTTAGTAGGACGCCATTTTCGTGCGAGTACCTGATAACTCATGCTTACTTACCGTCCTTGTTCAAAATTATTCGCCTTCAAATTCAGTAAGACTGAAACTGTTTATATCTAATGCAGATAAACGTTTTTCACCGCCAATATCCGGCAGATTTACCACAAAACAAGCGTCATTTACTGTTGCGCCCAATTTACGAATTAACTTTGTTGTCGCTTCAATTGTACCGCCAGTTGCTAATAAATCATCAACCATTAAAACTTTGTCGCTCGCTGACAAGGCATCAGTATGAAGCTCTAAGATATCTTCACCGTATTCTAACTGATAATCCTGCGATATAACTTCCCTTGGCAACTTACCAGGCTTACGAACCGGAATGAATGCAACATTCATTTTATAAGCTAAAGGTGCTCCAAAAATGAAACCACGAGCTTCTGTTCCTACGATGGCTGTTATGGCCGCGTCTTTGTATTGTTCGTAGAAAGCATTGATAGTTGCTGCAAAAGCTTCAGGGTTTTGCATTAAAGATGTGACATCTCTAAATTGAATTCCAGCTTTAGGATAATCTGGAATAGTTTTGATACTATTTTTAATCAAATCCGACATTTCGGCTCTCTTTGACTTAACTTAAACTAAGTATGCCAGAACCCATTGATATGAAAAATACCTTTACTGATTTATTTTTCTAATCGACTACTAATACGCCTCTTTGAACAAAATCACCGATGGCTGTTGTTAAGAAATTCGTAATCACTTTACTGTCGGTGTCGGGTTGTACTTGCTGAAAGTACCTTTCTAACGCACTAAGAGTAGTTAAAGACTCAGCGCTGCCCTCTGCTCCATTTTGTTGTGCATTGACTGAGCATTCATCGATATAATTCACTAGGTGGGCGGTAATTGCGTTAGTCGTCATAAAAGCCACGTCTCCGTCTACATCTTGATAAACAATCAGAAAGGTATCTAACGGCTCTACTTCTGTCGCTTGTAATGTGTTGTTTATATGCCCTACACTCTTCAACATTTGCTTAGATATTGTATGAACAGGATATTGATATCCAAGAGCCCACGTAGAGTTTGGGACTATTAAGTTAGAGTCGACTTGCCAGTCGTTGTCAGTAATTTCATTTTCTTGTATTGAAACATTAAGCTCTACCCACTCATAGTGGGCTAGTTCAAGTAAATATTGTGGCAACAACGCTAACTGAGTTTGAGTTTGAGTTTGAGTTTGAGTTTGAGTTTGAGTTTGAGTTTGAGTTTGAGTTTGAGTTTGAGTTTGAGTTTGAGTTTGAGTTTGAGTTTGAGTTTGAGTTTGAGTTTGAGTTTGAGTTTGAGTAATAAAGTCTAAAAACTGCTCGGCAATATCAACAAAATAAGGCGACGACTTTTCACCAGATATTAAAAACTGTCTAACGTAACTCTTCCATATTGATTGTTCTAATATACTTTTTAGAACGGGGAATGCGTTACTACAGAAACCTTCAATGTTGTTAAAGATTAGCTCTTGATAAATATTTAATCTTCGTTGCTCAACGCCAATATCGTTAGTTACTGAAGGATCAACGATGGCGTTAGTTAGAGCTTGCTGGGAGGCTTTAAAGTCTTCCATATACACCTACCCTTCTTGCTTTTTTTTAGTGTAGCTTTTTTGGAAAGAATGAATTTTGTCAATTTCCACGTTTAGTTCAGACATATCTGGAATGTTAAAATCTCGTTCCAATAACGTCGGGAAAACCCCATGTTCTTGATATGCAAAGTCTAGCAGTTCCCAAACATCATCAATTACAGGACTGCCGTGTGTATCAACTTTTAAGTCTTTTGCTTCATCGTAATGTCCAGCTATATGACCATAAGCAATGCGCTCAGTCGGCATAGCACTGATAAATTCTTTGGCGTTGTAACCTTGGTTTATACTGTTGACGTAAACATTATTTACATCGAGTAACAGGTCACATTGAGCTTCTTCCAAAACCGCTTTTGTGAATTCAACTTCTGTTAAATCGTTCATGGTTTGTAAGTAGTAAGATACATTCTCTATAGCAATGCGTTGCTCTAGAATATCCTGTACCTTTTTAATACGGTTAGCGACATGAAGCACAGCTTCCTGTGTGAAAGGGATCGGCATTAAGTCGTATACATGGCCTCCTGACGAACAATAACTTAAGTGTTCTGAATAACAACTTACATTAAAGTCCTTCAGAAACCGTTTAACCTGTTTAACAAACTCAACGTCGAGCTTATCTGGACTACCCAAAGATAGCGATAAACCATGAGTTGAAAGTGGGGTGTGTTGAACCAGCTCCTTTAATGGTGCTTGATAACGCTCATTCATGCGCATCCAGTTCTCGGGCGCGACTTCAATATAATCAACGTTTGATGCTAATATCTCATCTTTCAAGTCTACCATCTCGCGACGATAACCAAGCCCTACTCCACTTATCATTAATACCTCTTAACTTAAACAAAAACAGCCAGACACGCTGGCTGATTAATATGACTCTAGTCTACTAAGACTACCTCAAAAAGGAAGACACAAAGAGGTTACCTAGTGCCACCGCACTTGCCTTCGCCACATTTGCCTTCTTTAGCTTTATTTGCCTTGTCTTTCATTTTATTTTTCATTTTGTCGGCGCCGCACTTACCTTCACCACATTTGCCCTCTTTGGCTTTGTTGGCTTTATCTTTCATCTTGTTCTTCATTTTATCTGCGCCGCACTTACCTTCACCACATTTGCCCTCTTTGGCTTTGTTGGCTTTATCTTTCATCTTGTTCTTCATTTTGTCGGCGCCGCATTTACCTTCACCACATTTGCCTTCTTTAGCTTTTTTGGCTTTATCTTTCATCTCACCTTTTAATTTATCTGCACCGCACTTACCTTCACCACACTTGCCTTCCATGCTAGCTACTTGATAACCAGCTTCCAATGTATTTGCCTCAAAGCTCATTGTTTGAGCGCTTGCCATAGCAGAAGTTGTTAATGCAGCTAAACCTAAAGCCGTTAGAGTTGATTTTTTATTCAGTTTCATAATTCACCTATTGTTATTTTAATATTAATCTAATGTATCAGACCTTGAGATAGAGTAAAAAATTTCGTCGATTTAATTCAAACCTATTAATTAAATAGCAAGTTCCTAATAACGACTATAATTATAGTAGTTAAGTTATTGGAGTTTAAGAATGATATTTAACCACCTAGATACTTCTTTTAGAGATCGACTATCTGGCCTTTATAGTGAAGAATATTTTGTACAAGTTTTTTATCGAGAATGGCACCGAATGTTGAGGGAGAGAGATGCCTTGTCTGTTGTAATAATCCACCCTCATTTAAATACAAATAGAGAAGAGGACAAGCTAGCTTTTAAGCTTGTTTCAGAATCTGTAAAAAGAAGCACTAAGCGCTCCACCGATCTTGTTTGCCGATTTCACACTAATGAAATAGCAATTGGACTTTTTAACTTAGACGAGGGTGGCACTGAAAAAGTTCTGAGTAGAATATTTGAAGACATTGAAGAAAGCCTAAAAAATTTTACATACCCTATTGACCTCTCAATTGGTGCACTTAACGTTCTGCCTTCGAATGGAGCAGAATTGGAAGATGTATTTGAGCGCACAGAAAAGCTAGCGGACGCTGCTGAATTAGAAGGTAAGAATGCATACAAACTGGAATACCTTAAGTTACATTAAGTCCTAGTGAAACTTTCATATATAAAAAAACCGCCTAAAAGGCGGTTTTTTTTCACTTACTTCGAACTCTAAAGCATTACGCCGTCACGCTCAGCTGATTCACGAATATACGCTTCCCAACTTTTTGCAGACTTTGCAGTGTTTTTATCCTTCATAGCAAGTTTAATTGCTTTATGAGCTTGTTTCCACTGACGCTGATAAAAGTGTGCTTCGGCTATTGCCATATAAACAACACCTTTACGTTTAACACCCTTATCAAGTGCTAAATTGAAAGCTTTTACAGCTTCTGAGTTACGTTCTAAAGCTAAAAGCATATTGCCTTGATCTTTAAGAAACTCACCATCATCAGACATTTTACCGGCTT
The DNA here is from genome assembly GCF_039523615.1 of Psychrosphaera haliotis. Classification (NCBI taxonomy): domain Bacteria; kingdom Pseudomonadati; phylum Pseudomonadota; class Gammaproteobacteria; order Alteromonadales; family Pseudoalteromonadaceae; genus Psychrosphaera; species Psychrosphaera haliotis. Next base: position 116,746 of record NZ_BAAAFQ010000006.1, read on the forward strand.
TCGCATAGTATTCAGCAGCTTTAGCAAACTCTTTAGCATTTCTATAGGTAGCAGCTAAAACCGAAAGAGATTGTTTTGACTCTTTAATAATACCTTTTTTAATATGCTTTTCTTGTATTTCAGCAGATTTAAAAGGTATACCGTTTGTAGCGTATAGTTGCGCTAATTGTTTAAACTGATTCTCTTTTTCTAAAAAGCCTTGTTTGTATGCAAGTTCAAAAGTTGACAGACCTCTTTCGAAGTCTTCAGTCATCATGTAGAACGAACCAAGCTGTGTCCACCACTTAGGGTTTTCAGGGAAAACTTTTACTAAGTCTTCAACAGCTTTTGTTGCTTCAACAAACTTTTTTTGCTCATAGTAAGAAGCCATAACTAAGATATATGGATTCTGATTAGGAGTTGGGAACAACTCTATAGCACGGCGAGCAGGAACAACCGCTTCATCGTACTTCTTCATCTCATATAATGAGTTAGACATTCTTAAATAAACATTTGGGTCTTCATCTAACGAAAACTCAACATACTCTTTATAGTAGTCAAGCGCAGATTGGAACTGCTGTTCTTGTAAAGATAAATCGGCTAAAAGCTTTATAGTAGCGGCATGATCATTAAAAGGTAAAACGTCAGCTTCTTTTGCTTTAACTAGTCTTTCTAATGCAATGTTAGCTTTACCTTCAATACCGGCATACATATTACCGATAAAACGGTTCACATATGCTTTATCAAAAGCACCCTTTGGCTCTAATTCAAGCAATAGCTCCAGAGCTTCATTAACTTGTTCGGCAGAATATAGCTCATAAGCAGCGGCTATTTTCTTACCGACTCTAGTTCCTAAAACCTGACCGCCACGTTCTTTCTTTCGGCGCTCAACTTCTTCAAGTTTATCCGCTGGTACTTTAGCTTGGGCTGGGATTGACGTTGAGGCAATACCAAGCACTAATGACGCTACTAACAATTTAGAAATTAATTTCATATTAGTTACCCCCATCTAAGTTAAAGTCTAGCTGCACTTGTAGGCCGGTTTGGCGAATCGCTTTACCATCTTCAACACGAGGCTTATATTTCCAACGTTGAAGAGCTTTTCTCGCTTCACGATCAAAAACTCGACGTGGTTCTGCATTGATAACTTTAACGTTTTCAACGCCACCTAACTCGTTAATATCGAAGCTAAGTTGAACCCAACCAGAAATACCATCACGTTGAGCTTTTGCTGGGAACTTAGGTTCAATTCGAACGATAGGTGTTGCATCACCATCTCGAATTAAACCACCTGGTCCATTTAAGCCAGTACTAGCTCCACCAACATCTACAGACGGTATATTGAAGCTTGGACCACTACTTGCAATTTGTGGCTCAGGATCAGGCGTCTGAGGTTTAGGCGGCTGTTTAGGCGGCGGTGGAGGCGGCGGCGGAACACGGTTACGTTTCTGCGCCTTACTCTCCGGTGGCGTAGTATTTATTTCGACTATAATATTCTCGAATTCATTTTGGTTAGACGAACCCCCACTGGAGATTAGTTTAGCCATGAAAACGAACAAGCCGAATGTGATTACTACACCAACTATTATTGATGCAATAAGTCTTAACATACTACTTTTTCTCCGCGGCGATTGAAATCTTCTCTATACCAGCAGATTTAATCGCGTCCATTACTTTAACTACTACGCCATGTTTAGCTTCTTTATCAGCCTGAATGATTACTGTTTCAGTAGGCTGTTCAGCTATCATTCTTTCGATGTTAGCAGCAACACGTTCAACGTCTACTTGACGTTTATCCATGTGCACTTCACCGTTTGGCTTAATAGCAATAAAGATGTTAGCAGAAGGCTTGTTAGATGCATTAGAAGCCTTTGGCTTAAGTACATCAATACCCGCTTCTTTAACAAAAGACGTGGTAACAATAAAGAAGATAAGCATAATGAATACGATGTCTAGCATCGGAGTCATGTCAATTGCAGCATCTTCGTCATCACGAAAACGTTGTTTACGTGCCATAGTTCAATCTCCTAGTGATGTGGCAAGCTATCAACTAGCTTCTCTTTTGCCACTTTAACTCTTGTTTCAAGCCTTGAGCTGAAAAATATTCCAGACAACGCTGCAACCATTCCCGCCATTGTAGGGATTGTTGCCATTGAGATACCAGCAGCCATCAAACGTGGGTTACCAGTACCTTGAGATGCCATTGTGTCGAATACAGTAATCATACCGGTAACCGTACCTAAAAGGCCGATTAAAGGACACATAGCAACAAGAGTTTTAATAATTAACATTCTTGCATTTAATAATTCGGATGCTTCAGAAACCCAAGCGTCACGGATTCTATGAGCACTCCAAGATGTGGTGTCAGTTCGAGCGTCCCAGCTTGCGATAATATTCGCACGTAGCTTAGGGAACTCAGCGGTTAAAAACCACCAACGCTCAATCATTAACGCCCACATAATTAGAAGAGCTGCGGCGACAAAGTATAAAACAAAGCCGCCCGTGCCGATAAAATCCCTGACAGATTCCCAGAGGCCCATCAGGTAAATCATCATTACGCTTTCTCCTTCTCAGCATGTGCTGCAATGATACCGGCGCTTTGCTCATCTAAAACATGAACAATTGATTTAGCGCGTGCTGCTACAACACTGTGAACAAAGATTAGTGGTAATGCTGCAATAATACCCATAGCTGTTGTTACCAACGCCATTGAGATTGAGCCTGCCATTAATTTCGGGTCACCTGTACCAAACAATGTAATTTGCTGGAACGTTTCAATCATACCTACAACTGTACCTAGTAGACCTAATAGAGGTGCTACAGCAGCTAAGATTTTAATTGTATTGATACCACTTTCGATGCGAGGAGTTTCACGCAGGATAGCTTCATCAAGTTTAAGTTCTAAGTTTTCTACGTCAGAGTTTTTATTCTCTTGGTAAATTTTAAGAATACGACCTAGAGCGTTGTTATCAGAAGGGTTAGAAGTGTTCTTAAGCTGAGCTTTCATCTTAGAACCTTCACCTAGTGTAATAACTAAACTACGTAGTGCTAGTAGGAAACCAAACGCTAAAACAACTGTGATAACGTAACCTGGAGTACCACCTTGGTGATAACGATCTTCAAGTGTCGCTTTCTGTGTGTTTAGACGTAAAATACCGCCACGAGATGGATCAACATAGAAAGGTACTAATTCACCTGGAGTCGCACTTGCTAAATCTTCAGCAGATGAACGGTAGTGTGATTCAGCAGCTTTACCTAAGTGTTGAACAATTTGAACATCAGAGTTGTAAATAACATAGTCACCAGATTCAGTAACAAGGTTAAATGCACCTACACGAGTTAGTTTCTCAACTGCAGAACCACCGGCTGTTGCAGATACTTCTTTGTCAAAAGTAACTACTTTACCAGATTCAGTCATTTCTGTTTGTAGAGCGATCCATAACTCTTCTAGTTCACGAGTTGTAGGAAGCTTTTTAGCTTCTGCCAATTCTGTTAGAAGTTCTGCACGACCAGGGTACTGAGCAGAAATAATTGATGCAGAAACAGAACCCATAGTGTCACCAGCAGCTTGACGTACAACACCAAACATCTCACCTAGTGTACCTTTGGCGCTGTTAAGTTCTTCAGCTCTAACTGCTAATGTTTTTTCGTTTTGAGCATATTGCTTTTGCAAACGCACGCCACGGTCTTTTTCATTAGCTAGTTCTTTTTTAGCTTTATTTAGTAAAGCTTGTTTATCAGCTTTAGCAGCATTGAATTCTTGTTCACGCTTTTTGTTAAGTGCGCCCTCAGAAATTCGGTCTTGCTTAACTTGCTTTAACAAATCATCTAATTTGTCAGCAGCGTTTACATTAGCTACAAAGCCAGCTGAAGATACAACAGCCGCTAAAACCAATGAATTAAAAATCTTTTTCATGTGTTATTACTCCGCGGCAAAGATTGGTAATTTGATTAACTCATACGGCGCTTGTTTGCGAGCCATACGGATAGTTAATGTCACGTCTTTAAGGTACTCATCACCTAGTTTAGTCCAACCGCGAACGCTGTTGTCCCATACCCAAGCACTTTTAAGATCTTTAGACTGTGCAATCAATGCAATACGACCTACATGAACGAAGTCAGCTGTGATTTCTTGGCCACCAAGATTTTCAGTTGCTTCCCACGCTTCAACCGCTGTACCGTAATCTTTTTCGATTTGGTAAGCTTCTAAAACCTGACGGTACTTCTCTGAAGTACTAACGTTAGGATCGATCATTGTTGCACGAAGTTTTTCAACTCGAGCTACACGACGATCTAGTTTGATAGGCATATCTGCGTTTACAAATTTTTCTAACATATCGATCATGCGATACATAAGAGGCACAACATTGCGTTTAGTATTCTCAATCTCAGCAATCTGATCTTCTAATGATTTAATTTCATCATTTTGAGCAGCAACTAACTTAGCTACGTGATCATTATAAACTTTGTTGATTTCTGTTTCGGCAACAACATCACGGTATTCGAACATCAACTCAGTTGTTTGCTCTTGAATAGCGTTTATTTTTGTTTGTGACTTTGCAGCCGCCTTATGGATAGTGCGCTCTGCAGCGTGTATTTTCTCTAGTGGATCTGCAGCAACTGCAGAACCGGCAAAAGTAACCGCTCCTACTAGAGCTGTAGCTACTAGATTTAATTTCATCTTAGACATAGTTCCCAACCAATGTATGTGTTTAAATTTTCTTTTTAAGAGTAATAACTCTGTATTCGCAGTTAACATACTACGAATAATCACATAGAGTGTCCCAAACATAACTCTTAATGTCAATTGAGTAAACTTTATCTACTCTCATTTTATGCGATTATGAGTTTTAATGAGATTAATCGGTTATTAATTTAGCAACTTTGCTGTTTCATAAGGGCTTATAAACTGAATGATAGTTCATTTAAGTCACCTTGGTGGGCTATTTTTAATTATTAGGTAGTAAATGTTATCGTTACACCTAGTTCTAAGTTTGTATTCATAACATGTATTCTCTGACCTTACTAAAATGACCAATTTAGTTGTTTATCAAAAACGGCTAAAAGTTCAGGAAACCCTGCGTGCAAAATTGATTCCGCAATTGGAAAAAGTTGTTTATTTATATAATGTTCGTAATCTAAAAGTGCTTCATTCATCGCTAATTCTTGCGGTCCTAAATGAGTGATTACATATTGAACTTGAGAACCCCTAGTATAAATTTCTCGACCGTAATGTTCATTTGCAGCTCTTGCAGCTTTGATTTGTGGCGGTGTAGTTTTGACATATTCCGACAAATGTTGTCGTATACGTTTAGTGTAAGTACACTTTGAGTCGAGTTTTCCTGAGTTTAAATCATTAATAGTTTGCTCTAAGAATGACTTGCAGGGTTGGTTATTAAAAATCAATTCAAATAACTCGGTTTGAAACTCTTTTGCGAGTGGTGTCCAGTCACTTCTTACAGACTCCAATCCTTTAAATACAATTTCACTAGTGCCATCATTATTTTGCTTTTTGCCTGCATACCGTTTTTTCGATCCTGCTTCAGTGCCTCTAATGGTTGGCATAAAAAATGGAGAGTAATGAGTTTCAAATTCCATCTCTAATTCACTCGTTAAGTCAAAATCTGTTTTTATCTTTTCCGTCCACCAGCTATTTAGACGAACTTCTAACTGTTTACCATCTGTGCTTTTGTAGTCACTGCCCTCGGTACTAACAAATACGGAATCAGTGTCACCATAAATAACGGTAAGTCCCTGCTCATGAAACCAATCTTTAGATTGATTTAGTACCCAATGGCCTCTCATCGTAATAGAGCTAGCAAGTTTAGTGTCATAAAAACGACAACCGGCAGAACCGAGCACTCCATAAAAGCTATTCATAATAATTTTGATGGCATTAGAATGGATTGAGTTATTATTCTTTTTAGCATTTTCACGTGCTAACCAAAGCTTATCTAAGATAGAGGATAATATGCTTTTGTCCCTACTAAATTCCCCGCCACGAAAGCCAGGAATCACGTATTCTTTAGAATCATCAAATTGAGCTTCTATGAGCGCCACAGGATCTATATTAAAGGTTCGAATAATACTTGGATAAAGGCTCTTAAAATCAAAAACAAGAACGTCTGCATGAATACCCGGTATTGAGTCCATTACAAAGCCACCTGGACTATGTACATAATCTTCCATTGCAACGAGGTTATTCGCTATCCAACCTTTGCGGTGCATTTCTGGCATATAAAGATTAGTAAAGGCTGCAACTGAGCCGCCAGTTTTGTCGAGTTCAAGTCCTGTTAAACGAGTTCGGGTAATAAGGTATTGCGTAAGCTTTTCTTGAGAGAAAATTTTAGATACTAAAATGCAGTCTTGTAGGTTATATGCAGCAAGTTTAAGAGGCTGCTCTTTGTACAATAGTTTAATTGCTTGTAACTTGTCACCGCCTTCTTCCGTTAGTTGGATTTTCTGATCTTTTAATATTTCGTTTGCCACATTATTTAGTGAAAAGCTCGAGAAGTGATACGTGGCATTTTTCATTACATCTATACCATCTAACACAACTCTTCCCGCAACATAAGCGCGATCAGGAAATCGTTGCTGACCTCTTTGCCCATCACTAAACTGAAGTGCAGTGCCGTCGCGCCCGAGAGTTAGCTTTATATTATGGCGCTCACAAGCTCTTACTATTAATCGAATATCAAAACTAATAAAGCTCCAACCGATCAGGCCATCAGGATCTTGACTTTGCACTTCCTCAATAAAACGCACTAACAGCGCTTTTTCTGTGCTTAGCCACTCCGCATAACCTAGGCTTTCACCGTCATTCTTACTATCTTCAATACTTTTTTTGCCGGACTCAGAAACGCCAGTTAGGTTGTAAAGCACCTTTTCATAAGGCGCCCCTTCTCTTAGGGGCTTGTCTTCTGCTCGAGGCCTAGGCTCTGGGTTAGCTCCTGGCTTAAATTCTTGCTTAAATTCTTGCTTAGCTCCTAAATAGCCTTGATGTAAACCAATTGAGAACAACTCACCTTTTTCATTACACTCAATATCAATGCTTAGTAAACTTAAGTCTATTTGAGGTTCTGTGCTTTGACTCGCCGCTTTTAGCTTTACTTTGCGAAACTCAATGTAAGGTGAATTGTTTGATACTAAGTCACCAACAAACTCGACATCACCTTTGACAAACCTTTCCATCAAATATCTATCTATCGGCTTAACATCAGCCTCAAATAATTCTATCTGATAGGTTTCGGCTACTTGTTTCACTTTATAGTAGGCTCGCAAAGACGGGCTATATAATGCAACCATAGGTTCGTTATCAAAATTGCGTAACGGCAATGGCTTAAAATAAGCAGGTGATGATTGTAATTTAAGCGCGCTTTTTAATGCGTCTAAGTCTGTTGCTCGAACAAAACAGACGGCTTCTTGGTCTTCAATTAGCAGCTTAGCTAAACCGATTGAGGTTTTAACCCAAATTTCAAATACTAGTCTTCCGCCGGCGTCATATTGATTTCTGGTGAGGATAAAACCGTTATTAGGAATAGATTGATATAAGTGAGTCGACATCGGCATATCAAAAGATTGAGATGGTCGTTATAATACCTGTAAGAATTTGGTATTCAACCGTTGCCGTAAATCAAGTAAACGTGGAGATGTCTTTTGGAGTGGTTCCTCGAACTGTTTAATTTTACCGAGCTGTCTGGTGGCATTATAGCTCTTCTTTTAGTGTCTGCGTTTTTAGCTGGTTTTATTGATGCCATAGCTGGCGGCGGCGGTTTACTTACTGTGCCTGCACTTCTTGCATCGGGGCTTCCTCCTCACGTTGCTCTAGGTACTAATAAGCTGGCTGCTACTTTTGGTTCACTTACGGCAAGTTATGCCTTTTATAAAAAGAAGCTGTTTTCACCCTACTTTTGGCGCATTAGTCTATTAGCCACTGCGATTGGCTCAGTGCTGGGTACAGTTATGGTTTCATTCCTTGATGCAACAATTCTTAATAAAATATTACCTTTTTTAATTGGCTTTAGCGCCCTTTACACTTTATTTAACCCTATCAAACCTTCTGGAAATACTCAGTTACCTCAAAAGTGCCAAGGTTTAACAATCAAAAAAGTCACCCAAGGACTTACCCTTGGTTTTTATGATGGATTTGCCGGACCTGGAACTGGGGCTTTTTGGACAGTAACTAACCTGGCTCTTTATAAAATGAACTTGCTATTGTCTTGTGGCGTTGCCAGAGCCATGAACTTTGTTAGCAATATATGTTCGTTAGTGGCTTTTATTATTCTTGGTCACGTTAATTTTACCATTGGTTTAATGATGGGTATTTTGCTTATGGTGGGTTCCTACACAGGTGCGCACTCTGCTATTCATTTTGGAAACAAATTCATCCGCCCTATTTTTACAGTTGTAGTTTCTGTCATGGCGATTAAACTGGCGATAGATGCTTGGTTATAGTCATTACTGCCTGGTGCCTTAAATAAACAATAATAAAAAGGGTAAACGTCTTGTCTGCACAGCAATCAATAGCGACGCTTCAATCTCAGGTGGCGTTTTTAGAAACCCAAGTCCAAAGTAGTAAATTAACCTATCAGAACTGGTTTAGGTCGAGCGATATATTCAATTCCAGCTATTTTCATACGCAAAGTGATGACATTAAAGATTACGTAAAAGAGCTAAAATCTAATATTGAACGCCTTGCCAAAGTAAAAGATCAAACTCATGCTGACTACTTAAGTGACATGATTGCCCATCAATTTGGTTGCTTTAAAAACCTGTTAAATTCGGGCGACTTGAATTCTAAATACGCGGCACACAGAGGTAAACATATTAGACTCCAGCAACGAGTTAAAAATATTGCCCAACAAGCAACACAAACAAGCCAGTCGTTGTATGAAGAGCTATCTAAACTTCACGAATATGAGCGACGCTTAATTGATATGGTCGCGGACAAGCAAGCCAGTCTTAATCAGCACGCAGGTGCCAATAAATCAGAGCTTCAACAACAAGTATTGTTAACACAACAAAGACTAGGCCGATGCCGCCAAGCAATCACAGGTGTTGAAGATAAAATACAGCAACTCGATAGTCGTCAATAACATGAAACAGTTACAAACCGTTTTCCATCCAATCTATAGCCAATTGACGCTACCTAAAAACCACAGATTCCCAATTGATAAGTATCAGTTTTTACATGACAAGAGCCGAGCAGTGTTTAGCGATAGCATTTATGTTAATGAAGTTGAGTCGCCTGTAACTAAAGAAACGTTAGGCTTAATACATTCGAAAGAATATATTGAAAGTTTTTTAACTGGCAACATAGATCCTAAAGCGATGAAACGTATTGGCTTTAATTGGTCACAGCAGTTTGTTGATCGCACTCGTTATGCCGTTGCCGGTACTATTAAAACAGCGAGACTAGCACTAGAGCACAACATAGCCGTCAATTTTACAGGCGGTTATCATCACGCTCACCCTACCTTTGGTTCAGGTTTTTGCGTTTTTAATGACTTGTCTCTTGCGGCAAAAGTAGCCATTGAAGAATCTTTAGCCAGCCGAGTACTGATTTTTGACTGTGACGTGCATCAAGGTGATGGCACTGCCACTTGCGTTGAAGATGAGCAATCTATTTTTAGTTTATCAATTCACTGCGAAAAGAACTTTCCTTCGAGGAAGCAGCAAAGTGATTTTGATCTTGGTTTAGAGAAACACCTACGGGATAAAGAATACTTAACGCACGTAAAAGATGCTCTTTTATCGGCATTAGTCGCCTTTAAACCTGACTTTATAATTTATGATGCCGGTGTGGATATTCATGTAAATGACGACTTAGGGCTGTTAAATATATCAACAGAAGGGATTTACCAAAGGGATAAAATGGTATTTGAAACCGCTAGGGCTCACAATATACCAATAATGGCGGTCATTGGAGGAGGCTATCAAAGAGACATATCAGCACTTACAGAGGTTCACTTTCAATTAATTAAAGCGGCCCATCATACGTTTTTGTAAATTTTGCCACTTTCTTAAATTAAGTGTTATGTTTATTAACAGTAATTAAATAGGGAAACGTTATGCAACTATCTACCGACATTCATAATTATTACGAAAAGCTAGTCATTGACTACATTGCCCATAACAAATTAGATGATAAATACGACGACGAATTTTTAGCTGATATGTGCTGTATTGTATTAAATCAATTACCATCAAAATATATCCGTCATGAAGTGGATATGGCATTTTATCTACCTCAAGCCGAACGTTACGAAATGGAAATGCAAGTACGAGAAGCTATTGGTCGAGCGTTGGAGTTTATGAATTCTAGAGAAAATAGAGAATAAAGGTTTGCCTGAAAAAGAAGAACGAGAAGAAACAGAAGAAAAGGCTGGCCACCCTCTTGAGGACGCTCCAGAGCATGTGCAACTTGCCGTTGATTTAATCATGTTGTTTGAGAGTAACAATATAAATACCGACACGGCCATTAAAGCATTAGAAATAGTACAAAATGATTTAATTTATAAGCAAAAAAAAGCACAGCCTTAGCTGTGCTTTTTCATTTTACTGGGTTGTGATTAAACCACAGTACTTCAACTTCAATCTTGCGACTTCAGTCTTAAAACTTCTGCCATGCAACTACAGTCCTAACACTACCTTCTCTGACTTCAAAGACTTTGAAGTGAATAATACCAATCCATATGAGAACAGCATAGTTACAATCATTCCGCCTATTACTGGTGTAAAGTCCGTTAGCTCACCACGTATTAATTTACTAATTGCCTGTTGCTGGGCAACAATTGGTAAGTAGTCTAATGCCGCATGTTTGTATTTACTGAATTCCAATGCCATAGGCACAATCAATGGAAGCATAATTGAATACTGAATGTAGGTTTGTGCTTCTTTAAATGACTTAGCGTGGAATGTAGTAACCAACTGAAACGCCGCAGCAAAAAATGCCAGTGGCAGAATGATGAACCACATCTTCACCGCAACTTCTAAGTCAAAGTTGAATGCCATACCAATTTTATGTAGTGGTATAAACGGAATCACTACTGCCGTTAAAGCAATACTTAATGTACCAGCAAATAACCCAAACAAACCTGTGTTAATGGTTTTAGAAGCTACAACATCAAAGGTTGATACCGGTTGCATTAATAATAACTCAAGTGAATTACGCTCTCGCTCACCAGCACTACAATCTATTGCCACATTAGTTGATGAAACAAAAACCGAGAATAAAATGAACACACCCAACATGCCCAAAATAATTGCAGATTTAGAACCTGGAGTACTCGTGTCTTGCTCTTCTAAATCCACCACATCTATTACTAATGGTGAGATACCACGTGCTACTAAGCGCATGTTTAAAACTGCACCTTCGTAATTCTCAAGTACCCTTTTAACCCGTCTAATTTGAGAAGAACGTTCTTGGTCTGAATAGTCAGCATTGATTAATATATTTGCTGGTAAACCAGAACTTAACTGCGATTCAAAATCGTCAGAAAATGTCAGGCTAATTTTAGAGTGTGTATGCGTTTCACCATCAAGCTCAAACTTTTTACCGGTACTTGGTAGCTCTGCATGAAAAATACTTTCTCGCTCTAGCAGCTCAACTATTTGAGGTGCCATATCTCCGTTGTTAATTTCAATATAAACATCATCAACTGAACGCGCTTTTTCAATATTGAACGTCATCATTACGGCAAACAATAACGGTGTAAACAACGCACCAAATAGCGCAGCAACTACCGATCGCTTATCACGAATAGTATCTATAAATTCCTTTTTAAAAAGTGCCTTTATCATGCTGCTATCCCCTCATCACTGCCAATCAATGTCACAAATGCTTCTTCCAAAGACTCTTTACCAGTGCGCTCACACAACTCTTGCGGAGTGCCTTCATCGGCAATTTTACCATCGGCTATTACTATTACTTTATCGCACAAGGCCGCAACTTCTTGCATTACGTGAGATGAAAATAAGATACAGGTTCCTTGCTCTTTTAACTCGATAAGAATATCTCGTAAAATTCGAGTACTCATTACATCTAAACCACGAGTAGGTTCGTCAAGAATTAAGTTTTTAGGCTCATGTACTAAACTTTGCGCTAATACTACTTTCATACGTTGACCTTGAGAAAAACCAGCGCATCGACGATCTATAATATCTCCAATGTCTAATCGTTTAATTACCTTCTCAATGGCCTGCATCTTGGCATCACCTACAAGACCATGTAAGTCGGCGAAATAGGCAATTTGCTCTCTTGCTGTTAAACGTTCATAAAGGCCAAACTTATCTGGAAATATGCCAATCTCTTTACGTGCGCCAATTGGATCTTTCTGGCTGTCGATACCGTTGATAACGCCAACACCATCGTCTGCTTTTAATAAACCATAAAGAACACGCAACGCCGTTGTTTTACCAGCACCGTTCGGTCCAAGCAAACCAGTAATTTGACCGTCTTGGGCACTAAAGCTTAAGTTCTTAAGTGCTTCAACGTCACCAAACTTCTTAACTAAATTTTTTACTTCTAACATAACGTATCCTTACTTAAGCTGATTTTTGTTCGTGAAAAACAACTGCGGTCGAACTTCTTCCGCACAACTAAAGTCTAAGTTATCTAACGAAGACGTACTTAAAAACTCTTGTATCGGTTTTAAACACGTTCTAAAAGAGGCAACATGAGAACCTTGCTCAATCACTACATGTTTTGCATTCTCTAGTGTTTCCATTGCCATTTCACCGTAAGCTGGCGGCGTCACTGGATCATACTTTCCAGAAAACAGTAATACCGGCACTGAGGTTTTTAATGGTTTATTAAATTCAGGATCAACGGACCATTCAGGCCAGTATTTGCAATACTCGCTCAACGCATTGTAACCACGTTCACCATTAAAATAATTATCTGCATCATTGGTATAATCAGAAGGCATGGCTCGTGGGAAGTCTTCATTACAAAGAATGTTCATTGTTAACCCAGCATACAGTTGTCCAGGCGCACGTTCTGCTCTGTCAGTTTGACCAATCATAGCTGCCAAAGCTCGGTAGTCGCCGGCCGCAGCTTTGTTCACTACATAAGGCAGCATCACTCGAGATCCTAAGGCATATAATGTGCCTCTTAGTGCATCAGTGACCTTGTTGTAGCTTAAAATCATATCTACTGGCTCACCACTTAACGGATGATGAATTTGTTGAACGATCGGCCCTTCTTTTAGGCGGTTCGTTAACGTTAGATAATCTTGCTTTAAATTTGGGAACGCTTGGTTACAAGCTTCATGGGCTTTACAATCTTCGATTAATAGGTCAAAAGCTCGTTCTGAAGTTTTGCCAAAAAAACCAATAACTAATTGCATTGGCGCGTTACTATCCAATGTTGCGGTTTCTATAGATTCAGGGAATTGTTGAAGATAGGTAAAACCTGCTCGAGTACCATATGAGCCGCCAAAAACATGTAATTTCTTATGACCTAACGCTTCTCTTACAGCTTCTACATCTTTAATTGCATCTATCGAGTTATAACTTGGTAAGTGTCGGTCATTAAAAGTTGCCAAACATTTAGAAATCTCTGATTTTATATCAATGCTTTGATCGTCAAAGGTAAGTGGATCAATACCTTCTTCATCACAAGTAATAGGCGATGACTTTCCCGTTCCTCTTTGGTCAACTAAAATGATATCGTGCTGCTGTCTGACATCATTTAACATCATATTTAAACCGCCAGCCAACTCTGTTGCAGCTTGCCCTGGACCACCAGCTAAAAATACAACAGGTAACGACTTACTTTCTTCTTTAAACCGCGGCAATACAACAACATTCAAGTCTATTTTGTTATCATCAGACATTGGTTTTGAGCGATTTTCAGCAACTGGTAATGTGCCGCACAAGGCCTTACTCTTAACGCCATCAACAAAACACTTTTCTAGTTCAAGTGTTGATGATGCTTGAGCAAATGGTGAGATTGCTAACGCTGCAGCCAATACTGACATTGAGCGAAACTTAGCAGAGACCATAATGGGTAACTCCCTTACATTATTAGAATTTTATTTACCGGCTACTTTATAATTTTAATTTAGCAACCGCAATGTAGGAAAGAACAACCAAAGGTGAATATTTAGAGTAACTTGTAACAAAGCATGAACAAAGGGATTAGGTTATTGAAATCATGTTGTTTCGGTCAAAAGTCATCAAACGGAAGTCTATTTTCAAGTTTGATTATTTTTAATAAAGAGGGAGTTTTAGAACAGTTTGGGTGGCAACCCCACCAGCGACATCTCGGCACACGAATCACCAGCTATGGCTGCTCCCTTCCGGGCCTGACCAAGTTTACCAGCTATCGTTGCGAGAGAACCAATGGGGTCACCATAACGAGCTGTTAGGTAGAAAACCTAACGGCGCGAATTATTACGCAATATATTGGGAGTTGCAAGGTGTAAAAAGAAAACCAACGTTAACTGTTCAATAAACAAGCTCTCATAGATTGTTGCTAATTTAATAGTCGTGTTTGAATACCTTAGGGTATACTTAGATTTGTATTTCTGGTGTTTTCTAACAAGGATAATCTGAACAAATGCTTTTTAATCAGCCCAAAGAACCCGCTAAAATAGCGCTTGTATTAACCGGTGGCGGCGCTCGAGCTGCTTACCAAATTGGCGTGTTAAAAGCGGTAATGGCGCACCTTCCTCGTAATCAAAAAACACCTTTTAAAATAATATGTGGTACGTCAGCTGGCGCAATTAATGCGGTCACCTTGTCTACTCATGCATCTTGTTTTCATCTCGGGGTGAAAAAAGCAGAATGGGTATGGAAAAACTTCTCAACAGATCAAGTTTATGCCAGCACATGGCGAGGTGTTTTTTCTCATTTATTTAAAAACTTTTTATCACGATTTAGTAAAAAAGGCATTGATAGAGCCACTAGTTTGTTAAACAACGAACCTCTTAGAAACTTACTTAAGCAAGTGATTAACTTTCAACGAATCGATAGAAATATTCTAAGTGATCATTTGTCGGCTATCTCAGTGTCAGCATCAAGCTATAGTAACGGTGACTCTATTTCATTTTTTCAATCAAGCGAAGGTCAAGAGTGGAAGCGTGCCAAACGCCAAGGAGTTAAAACCGTACTCACCACTCGACACCTAATGGCATCATCTGCGATACCACTTATGTTTCCAAGCATAAAAATTGGCGAAAGCTATTATGGCGATGGAGCTATACATCAACTGAGTCCGCTAAGTCCTGCCATTCATCTAGGTGCAGACAAAATTTTGATACTCGGTGTTGAGCAACCAAATCAAGACAAATACTATGGTCAGTCTGAGTTTCACCCCAATTCAGCCGCTATAACAGGCCATTTATTAGATACCGTATTTACTGACTCTATGAATGCTGACTTGGAAAGATTAGAACGGATTAACAAAACCTTAGAATACGCGCCTACTGAAAAAACAGGTTTAAAACATATCGATACGCTACTTATTAATCCGTCTAGAAACTTTAATAAATTAGCTCGACACTATTATAAAAACCTATCACCAGCGATTAAATTTTTGATGCGTTTTTTTGGTGTAAAACAGAATGAAGAGTCAGCCCTGCTTAGCTATATTTTATTTGAAAAGCCATTTACCGAGAAGCTTATTCAAATAGGTTACGAAGATGGCATGGAGCGTATCGACGAAATACTAGAGTTTTTAGAATTGGGCACAGCCGCCGAACTAAAGGCAAATTTATCAAAGGCCAAGGCTAAATAAAAACAAGGTTTATCCTGTCATTAAAAAGCGCTCTATACGCTCCACTCGACGCGGCTTTCCTTTCACTACAATTATGTCCTGAGCTTTTACTACGGTATCAAGCTCAGGGTTTGATATCTCTTCGCGCTCTCTTCGCAAGCCGATAATATCAATGCGGCGCTCCACGATTCTTAGTTCCGCTAACGTTTTACCCACTGCAAAAGCATCTTCCGGAATCGCTATTGCATGAATAAACTCTAATAAATCTCTTTTATCCGATGATATTTCCGTGCCTTCACCTTGATAAAAGCCATGCATTTGACCGTATCTATTTTCACGTTCCTTACGAATTCGCCTTAAGACTCGAGACATAGGAACACCAGATTCGAACAATACCTGAGATACAAGCATTAAACTGCCCTCAATAGCTTCCGGGACCACTTGATCGGCTCCCTCTTCAAGGATAAACGCCATATGTTCATCTGATTTAGTACGAACCATTATTCGAGCAGAGGATGAGCACTGCTTAACATTATTAATAACCGTTTGTGTTTTTGTTAAATCACCAAAAGTAATGACCACCAGCTTTGCGTCGCTTACTTTCACGGCATTTAAAATCGCTTTGTCACGCGCATGTCCAAACTGAACATTCTCACCAGCAGCCTGTGCTTCGGCAACTCGAACGGGATCAACATCAAGCACAACATAAGGCACGGCTTCGGATTTTAGGAAACGACTAACGGTTTGACCAACTCGACCAAAGCCACAAATAATGACATGACCTTTTAGATTGGTTTCAAATTCAGCTTCCGTGGACTCATTATGCTGCTGCTCTTTTTTACCAAATAGTCGGCCTCCTGCCAAAACCAGCTTTTTATCGTTGCTAATAATACTAGGAGTTACCGCCATACTGATCACTCCCACGCCTAATAATGCTGCAGCAAGCTCCGATGATACCAGATTAAATTGTTGCGCTAATGCCACTAAAACAAAGCCAAACTCACCCATTTGGAATAACATTAGTCCGGTAGACCAGCCATCCGCACTGGTTTCTCCTGCTAATACTGAGACATGCCTAATAATCAGTGTTTTAATAATGAGCATGACGGCAATGGCGCTTAATATAAAAGCCCATTGGCTTACCATTGCATGGAGGTTTAGAGCCGTACCTACGGAAATAAAGAACAGCCCCATCAAAATATCTCTGAACGGCCGGATATCAGCTTCTAACTGATGTTTATATTGGCTCTCACTCAGCATCATGCCAGCTAAAAATGCACCCAGTGCCATTGAAAGACCGAAAAAGCTCGTGAGCGTGCCAGCTAGAACAGTAACGAGTATGGCGGTGAGTACAAATAGTTCATCGGTGCGAACTTGAGCAACTTGATTGAATATTTTTGGTAATATCCACTTGCCAACGGAGAGCAATATAGCGACGACTATAGCCCCTTTGCCTAGAGCAATTAAAATAGCCAACAATAAACTACTTTCCCCGTCCCCTCCAAGTATTGGAATGGCAATTAAAAAAGCAACCACCGCTATATCTTGAAATAACAGAATGCTTATAGCAACTTGCCCACGCTTTGTTTGAGTAAGCCCAGTTTCGTTAAGAGATTTAACAACAACGGCAGTAGAGGATAAAGCAAAGATACTACCGATAATAAATGCACTGCTCCAAGAATGGTTTAAACCAACAAATATGAGCATGAATATTATTAGTGTCAGAATAACTTGGGCACTGCCGACACCAAAAACCAGATGCCGCATGGCCACTAACTTTGGTACAGAAAATTCGAGTCCTAAACTAAATAGCAGAAAAACGATGCCCAATTCCGCAACTATGAGTAAATCTTTAGGATCTGAGATCACACTCATCACCTGCGGACCTGCAATTACGCCTGCCACTAAGTAAGCTAAAATGGCCGGCAGTTTAAACCGTTTAAATAACCATACTAAAAACACAGAGGTGGCCAGTAAAAAGATTAACTCTAGAAAAATCCCATGTTCCATAATCTACGTGTTTAAACCTCTTATTTAGCCAGTGTTTGCCGACGGTATTCTGTCAGTGTAGCAGAACATCTTTTGACCACTATATTTATTCTTTATTTATCAGTTTATTGCATAACTGGCATGACTTTCGCTTAGTACAATTAGAATTTTATCTTATTATCAATTTTGGAGGCATCAGTGGATTATATTAGTCACCTAGACGTAATAAACCCTGACTCAAATGCAGCCTTGTTAACAAACTGGGCAGGATACCAGACAGGCTATAATGACCAGATATCGTTAGTTGAACAATTACAAACAACACTAGATATTGAACAACAACTTACCATCTTTTTAGAAGCGCTTTCCAATAGTTTTAAAATCAGTGCGATTGATTTAGAAACTTACCATGGCAGATTCACTACAGGTAAAGCAGCAAAAGGTTGTGAGACACTAGCGTTACCAATTCGAATCCATGACCAATTAATGGGTCGTGTTTTATACCATTCTCAAAAGCCAATCACTGACATTTTACTTTCGTCATTAAGCAATTTTCAGAAGCGACTGGTATTTCCATTACGCAACGCTTTGGCTTTTTGGCAATTACAACAGTTAGCTTTGAAAGACTCTTTAACGGGAATAGGAAACAGGACTAGTTACAACGAGGCGATTTCAAGAGCCATTTCACACTCTAAACGCTACAACACACCATTTTCTTTACTTGTGATGGATTTAGATAATTTTAAACAAGTGAACGATAATTTTGGTCATCAAATGGGGGATGAACTTTTAGTTCAGTTTGTAAATCTTGCCAACAAGTGTTTGAGAAATACCGATCAGTTTTTCAGATTTGGTGGCGACGAGTTTGCCATTATATTGGAACACGATAAAAAGAGCTCTGCATCTATCGTTTCAAATCGCCTTTTAAGTACGGTGAAAGATTCTGATATTGTTAAAAAGTTTCATGTTAGCGTGAGTATTGGCGCTGCTATAAGCGCCACCGAAGACTTAGAAAGCACTATTTTTGCTAAAGCGGACAAAGCACTTTACCAAGCTAAACAAGCCGGTAAAAATTGCGTTAAATTTGCTTAGTTTATTAATAACTAACGTAACTTTTTGTCATCAATCTAATTGAACCTTAATATGCGGTTGCAGTTCAAAAGCAACCGCAATGTCCCCAACAGCTGCTAGCTGGTTATTTATATAAACGTTTGGCATTCTTTCTCTTAACCAAGCTGGACAGCCTTTTTGTTTCAATAACTCGGATACTTTTTTGTTGCCCGACTTAACGTTGGGTTGGATTTTACCTACAATTTGGCCCCATTTAACTTGAACTAATAACTCAGCATTCTTTTCTGAATCAGCTTCTACCTGGTTAAAACGGTGACATTCTTTAAAAAAGCTCGGCAATACAATAATCGAAAAGGTTTTGCCCGCAAACAGACTGCCTGACGGTAACTCTTGTGAATAAGTCTGAGTCTTATCTGCCGCTACCAAACCACCTAACTTTGGTTTATTTAAGTTCGGTTCGTTTGAATTCGGTTCATTTGAATTCGGTTCGTTTGACTGTAGCTCTTCTGATAGCGGTTCATCGGACAGAGACTCGTCTGATCGCGTATCTAGCGTTATAGTTTTTGGCACCGCTTCTGAAGTAAGCTTTAAACAATACAAATAACCTCTATATAGTCGCAACGAATAACCACTAAACTCCACCAATGCTTGGCTATCTTCTTTACTATTAATAACCGTTGTCATTACTTCAGTTAATACATTTCTAGAGGGCGATTTTGTTGTGTGGTTTGCGATGAAAAGCCGAACAAGTTCTGGTTGTTTTAATGTGTTTAGCTGCGCTAGTTTAGCTAAGTTTAAACACTCAAAACCGAACACTTTGCTCTCAATTAAACCAGACAGGTCTTGTTGCAAATACAAAGACAACAAGTCACTTTCTCTAGACAGTAAATCGGTTGTTGTTTTAATTGCGCTAGCCATATGCGGCCAACGTTCCGTTAATGTAGGCGAGACTTTATGGCGAATGAAATTTCTGTCAAAATCTAAACATGCGTTACTTTCATCTTCAATCCAGTCTAAAAACTCTTGTTTTGCATATTGGATTAATTCAGTCTTTGATAGCGATAATAGAGGCCTAACTAATCTTATCTGTTTACTTTGACCCATGCTGTTTGGCAAGTTTGCACATGGACGCATCGCAGATAATCCTTTACTACCTGAGCCTCTTGATAGTCGCATCATAAAGGTTTCAACTTGGTCCAATAAATGATGTCCAGTTAGAACAAAGGTGCCAACGGGTAAACTATCGGCAAAAACGGCGTACCTTGCATCTCTAGCTATTTGCTCAAGTGAACGTTGAGCGGTTTTTTCTAGTACGAGTTGATGACAAGAAAGTTCGATATCATTTATCTGACAATATTGAGTTACGAACGATTGCCAGTCATCGGCATTTTCACTCAAGCCATGATTAATATGAATTGCACTAAAACTAACCTGGTACTGATACCTTAACTCTAACATTAGTCTTAACATCACCATAGAATCTAGTCCACCGCTGAGCGCAACCACAATAGAGGGTTGAGTTGTACTGTCTGCAGTTATGACGTTTAAATCTTGTAAAGACCGATACAAATGGAGTGGATTAAGTGCGGTAGCTGATTGACTAACAGTGCTCATGAGTCTCAATTCTAATGTTTAGTTTGATGATAAACAGGCATAAAAAAAGCCATCTAAAAGATGGCTTTAATAATACGATACTTTTTTGTTTATAAATAGCCAAACGCCATCAAACGATTATAACGCTTGTCTAGCAGCTCTTCTTTTGACAATGTTCTAAGATCCGTTAAATCTTGTTTTAAACGTTGCTTTAAGTTTGAGGCCATTTTGTCCATGTCTCTGTGTGCGCCACCAAGAGGCTCTGAAATAATATTATCAATTAAGTCTAGCTCTTTGATTTTGTTCGCTGTGATGCCCATTGCATCCGCTGCATCTGGCGCTTTTGCCGCGCTTTTCCACAAAATAGACGCACAACCTTCTGGCGAAATAACCGAGTACGTTGCGTATTGCAACATGTTAACACGATCGCCAACACCTATTGCTAACGCTCCACCTGAGCCACCTTCACCAATTACAGTACAAATAACCGGTACTTTTAAACCTGACATTACTTTTAAGTTACGTGCAATGGCTTCGCTCTGGCCACGTTCTTCTGCGCCTATTCCTGGATACGCTCCTGGCGTATCAATGAATGTGATAATTGGCATATCAAAACGCTCTGCCATTTCCATTAGGCGAAGTGCTTTACGGTAGCCCTCAGGTTTAGGCATACCAAAGTTACGTTTAATTTTTTCTGCTGTATCACGACCTTTCTGCTGACCAATAATCATTACTGGTTCATCATCTAAACGTGCAATACCACCAACAATCGCTAAATCATTTGCGTAAGTGCGGTCACCGGCTAACTCATCAAACTCAGTAAATATGCGCTCGATATAGTCTTTAGTATATGGACGAAGTGGGTGCCTTGCTATTTGGGCAACTTGCCAAGCGCCAAGGTTTCCAAAGATCTTTTCCGTTAATTCACGGTTTTTCTCTTTTAAGTTAGAGATTTCTTGCTCTAAGCCTAAATCTAACTCGCCACCGCGGTTAACATTTTGTAATTCATTTATTTTTGCTTCTAACTCAGCAATCGGTTGTTCAAACTCAAGATAATTGAGACTCATTCTTTCACCAGTTCACTTTAATTTTCTATCCATGATTTAATTTACATGAATACTAGAATTCTAATTTAGGCTCAATAGCCAAGTGCTCCATTACATCTACGAACAGCTGTTCATCCGGCGTAACTCGCCACGCTGTTCCTAACTCTAACTCTGCACTTGCCAATTCATTTTGATAGCCAATTCGTATTGGTGTTGTTCCATCTTTATATGGCAATAATATTCGTTTTAAACTATTCATTACACTAGTGGCTTGTGACTCACCAGCAACGTCTAGCTTTATATTTCTAACGAATTTTTCACGTGCCATTGTTAAAGACATAACATCACGCCCGGTCATTGTATTGCCGTCACTGTAATTATCAAAGCTGACCTGTCCAGAAACGACTATAATTTCACCACTTTGCAACAAATCTTTGAATTGCTCAAATTGTTCGGGGAATAATCTAAAGTCTAAACGACCACTTTTGTCATCTAAAGTTACCAGTGCCCATTGATTTCCTTTTTTATTGACCAACACTCGCATGTCAATTATCAATCCACAAACTGTCACCATTTGGTCTCTGCGAGTAGGCTCAACTTCCGACAGCTTTATTTTTGTGTAGTGCCTTAACTCTTTACGATATGCATTAATTGGATGACCCGTTAAGAAAAGCCCAAGGGTATCTTTTTCACCTTGCAGCCAGGTAGCGTCAGGCCACAAAGTTGCTGTTTTAAACTGAGGTTGCACTTCTTCGTGTTCAGTATCAAATAAACCAAATAAGTCTGACTGGCCTAAATCAGCGTTTTTAGCATGTTGAGTAGCTGCTTTCATAGCGTCTTCAAGCGATGCCATAATAATGGCTCTATTCTCTTGAGTATGAGGCTCTGGCCCTAACTGATCTAACGCCCCTGCTAGTACTAGCTTTTCCATTACACGTTTGTTTATTCGTTTTACGTCTACTCGTGCACAGAAATCAAATAAATCAGTAAATCGCCCGCCCTCTTCCCGCGCTTCAAGTATGGCTTCAACTGGACCTTCACCAACCCCTTTGATGGCGCCAATACCATAAACTACGTGGCCTTCGTCATTAACCGTAAACTTATAAGAACCGGAGTTAACATCAGGTGGCTCAATAGTGAGCTTCATACGATCACATTCATCAACTAACGTTACTATTTTGTCGGTATTATCCATGTCGGCAGACATTACCGCCGCCATAAACTCAGACGGGTAGTGACATTTCATCCACAATGTTTGATAGGAAACTAAGGCGTATGCAGCAGAATGAGATTTGTTAAAACCGTAACCAGCAAACTTTTCAACCAAGTCAAAAATCTTCATGGCAAGTTCTGGGTCAATATTGTTGTTCTTTGACCCTTCTGCAAAGGAAGATCGTTGCTTTTCCATTTCTTCTGGCTTTTTCTTACCCATGGCTCGGCGCAGAAGGTCAGCGCCACCTAGTGAGTAACCCGCCATTTCCTGAGCAATCTGCATTACCTGTTCTTGATACAGAATGATCCCGTAGGTCGGCTCTAGAATTTCTTTTAAGCAATCGTGCTGATAATCGTGATCTGGATAGGCTACTTCTTCTCGACCATGTTTACGTTCTATAAAGTTGTCAACCATGCCCGAATCTAATGGACCAGGTCTAAATAGTGCAACTAGGGCGATAATGTCTTCAAAAGTATCAGGCTGAAGTTTTTTAATCAGACTTTTCATACCCGAGGATTCCAACTGGAATACCGCGGTTGTCTCTGAGTTCATCAGCATTCTAAAACTTGCTGGGTCTGCCATATCAATTGAAGTGATATCAACATGTTTAGCTGGATCATCAATACGGCTGTTCGCCATATCAATCGCCCATTGTAAAATGGTTAACGTTCTTAACCCTAAGAAGTCAAACTTAACGAGACCAGCAGTCTCAACATCATTTTTATCAAATTGCGTAACTGGGTTATTACCATCATCATCACAATACAATGGTGCAAAATCAGTGATTTTAGTAGGGGCTATAACAACACCACCAGCATGCTTACCTGCGCCTCGAGTAACACCCTCTAGTTTACGAGCCATATCAATAAGCTCGCGAACTTCTTCATCTTGATTGTACAGTTGCTCTAGTTGAGGCTCGGCCTTAAACGCTTTTTCCAACGTTATTCCAGGGTCTCCCGGCACTAGCTTTGAAATACGGTCAAAAAAGCCAAAGGGTTGGCCAAGCACGCGTCCTACTGACTGAATTACGGCTTTTGCGGCTAATGTACCAAAAGTGATAATCTGGGATACGGCGTCACGCCCATATAGCTCAGCAACGTGATCAATTACTTCGTCACGGCGATCCATACAGAAATCAATATCAAAATCGGGCATTGAAACACGTTCTGGGTTCAGGAATCGCTCAAATAACAAAGCAAATTCAAGTGGATCAAGATCTGTAATCTTTAACGCATACGCCACTAATGAACCAGCACCAGAGCCACGTCCTGGTCCAACTGGAATGTTATTGTCTTTACTCCACTGAATGAATTCAGCAACGATCAAGAAGTAACCTGGAAAACCCATTTGGTTGATTACTTTGAGTTCTATATCAAGACGCTCATCATACTCTACTCGTTTTTCAGCACGTTCAGCTTCGTCAGGAAATAGAAACTCTAATCGTTCCTCTAGCCCTTCTTCAGACAATTTGACTAAAAAGTCGCCTTCCGTCATTCCATCCGTTGGACACTCCGGTAAGAAGTATGTCCCTAACTGAACCGTGACATTACAACGTTTGGCAATTTCAACACTGTTTTGAAGTGCTGAAGGGACATCTGCGAAAAGCTCCAACATTTGCTCTTCAGTTTTTAAGTATTGCTCTGCGCTATAATCTTTTGGCCTGTTTTTATCGTCGATAGTACGCTTTTGATTTATACAAACTCGAACTTCATGCGCTTCAAAATCAGAAGCGTCTAAAAATACAGTTTCATTTGTCGCAACAACAGGTAACTCTAATTGCTCAGCAAGATCTAAAGCCTGCTCCACGTACATGGCTTCATTTGCCCTGCCAGTACGAGTTAACTCTATGTAAAAATGATCATGGAAATGTGTTGTGTAAAAGTCTGTAACTTCAGCCAATAGCTTTTTGTTGTGTTTACTTAACGCATAGGCAACATCGCCAGCCGTAGCGCCAGATAATATGATGACGCCCTCTTTGTGCTCTACTAGCCACTCTTTATCGATGGCTACTTTGCCAAGCAGTGAACCTCTAAGATAGGCCTTTGAGATTAGCGTGGTTATGTTTTTATAACCATCATTGTTCTTAGCTAATAAGGTAAGTCTAAATAACGGCTCGTCATCTGCTCGTTTAACCCAAACATCAACTCCAATGATGGGTTTTATACCTTTACCGTGCGCACCTTCGTAAAACTTAACGAGTCCACAAAGGTTCATTTGATCTGTTAATGCAATTGCAGGGATGGATTGCTCAGAAGCTCGCGCTAAGATTGCCTTAACTTTTGCAAGCCCGTCCATCATAGAAAAATCACTATGGACCCTGAGATGCACAAATTTAGGATCTGAAATTGAAGTGGCGGACGAAATTAAAGCTTCTGACATAAGTAGTATTATTCTTATTAGTGGTACTAAGTAAAATTTTTTCTGAGCGATTTAACTTGTTCAGAAATTTTGTAAAGTGACGTTAAAGCTTAACTCAAACCCAGGGCTTTTTGCACTGGTTTAAAGCTTTTTCTATGGTGCGGTGTTGGACCATATTTAGCAAGCATTTCAAAGTGAAGTTTTGTTGGATAACCTTTATGTTTAGCAAAGCCATATTCTGGATGTATTTGATCAAGCTCATCCATTTCTTGGTCTCTTGCGACCTTTGCAATAATGGATGCAGCACTGATCTCAGGAACAAGTGCGTCACCCTTAACAACGGCGTTTCCAGCAATAGGTAACTCTGGAACACGGTTACCATCTATTAAAACATGCTCTGGTTGTATATCTAACCTTGCTACCGCTCGTTGCATGGCCAACATAGTGGCGTGTAAAATATTTAACTCGTCGATTTCACTAGGATCCGCTCGTCCAATTGCCCAAGCTAACGCATCACGTTTTATGATTTCCGCTAGTGCCGTTCGTTTTTTTTCTGATAGCTTTTTAGAATCTGTCAGCCCTTCTATGGGCTTATTTGGGTCTAATATAACGGCAGCAGTCACCACGTCTCCCACTAAAGGACCTCTTCCAACCTCATCAACACCAGCTATTAACAATACGTTAGGACGAACAAAATTTTCTGCATTAAATATGACTGACATGGCAAGCTTCTCTTTATCTACTTCTCTGGTTAACTTATCTCAACCAATGACTATTTATTATTTATATCAAGTAACTGCCAAACAGAGTTAGCAGCCCTAGCACTTGCATCTCTTTTTATTTCAACATGCAACTTAGTAAACTGGTCAATCATTTGTGTATTCGTATGCTCAAGCATTGGCTTAACATGGCTCACCAAGTTTTCTACTGAAGCGTCATCTTGTATTAACTCAGGTACAATTTCTTTACCTGCCAATAAATTTGGTAGGGTAAAAAATGGCGTTTTAATAAGTCTTTTAAATATCTCATGGCTAAACCAACTAACCTTATAGGCAGTTACCATTGGCGTTTTCATTAGCATGGTTTCTAATGTAGCTGTACCTGACGCTAATAAAACAACATCCGCGGCTCCCATAACGACTCGAGCGTTAGCGATAGAGACGTTAACATCTAAATCTGCAAACTGCTCATCAATAATACTTTGGATTTGTTTTGCTCTAAATTCGTTAACCGCTGGCACCAAAATAACCAGAGTAGGAAACGTCAGTTTTAGCTCTTGAGCTGCTTTTAAAAATGGCGCTAATAAAAACTTAATTTCTGAGCCACGACTGCCAGGTAATACAGCCAGTACTTTTGTTTCAGCCTCAAGTCCAAGCTCCGCTCGGCACTCTTGCTTTTGACTTTCAACGGGGATTTGGTCTGCTAATGTATGGCCCACAAAATCGCAAGGGACATCATGTTTGTCATAAAATGCTTTTTCAAAGGGTAACAAAGCCAGAACTTTATCCACCGCTTTTTTAATAGTTTTCACCCTAGACTGACGCCAAGCCCAAACCGAGGGACTAACGTAATGTACTGTTTTAATGCCCTGCTCTTTTAATTTAAGTTCTAACCCTAAATTAAACTCAGGCGCATCAATACCAATAACAACATCGGGCTGCCAATCGATTAAATCTGCAATGAGCTGTTTTCGTTTTTTTAAAAGACGAGGAAGTCGTTTTAATATTTCAACAATTCCCATTACTGAGAGCTCTTCCATATCAAAATAACTTGTTGCGCCGAGGGCCATCATCTTAGGGCCGGCAACACCTCGATATTCAATGGTTAAACTTTGTTGTTTAGCTAGATCAGAAAGCGCCGACATTAAGTCAGCGCCCAATAAGTCACCAGAGTGTTCTCCAGCAACTATGCCTATTTTTAAGGTCGACATATTTCTCTTTCTATTTGAGTACTTTCTACGCGAGTAGAATTGCTAATTTAACGAATTATGCCACGCGAAGATTGTTTTACAAAATTAGTAAAGTCAGCCACTGACGGATCAGAATCATCAATTTCCTCTAATGCCTCTGACACTTTAAGGCCTTTTCTATACAAGGTACGATAGGCCGATTTGATGGCACTAATCTGTTCTGTACTAAAACCACGACGCTTTAACCCTTCAGAGTTTAACCCTTTTGGTTCAGCGCCATTACCAGCAGCTAAAATATACGGAGGAACGTCTTTAACAACAATACTGTTTAAACCAATAAAGCTATGCGCGCCAATATGAACAAACTGATGCACACCAACCATTCCACCTAATATTGCCCAATCACCTACATGAACGTGGCCTGCCACACTGGCATTATTAGCAAAAATAACGTTGTCACCTATCATGCAATCATGAGCAACGTGGGTATAGGCCATAAACAGGTTATTACTACCAATTTTAGTTAGGCTTTGATCTTGAATCGTACCACGGTGAATGGTTACATTTTCACGAATAATATTGTTATCACCAATCTCTAGTCGAGTTGGTTCGCCGTCATATTTCTTGTCTTGGCAATCTTCACCTACCGATGAAAACTGGAAGATTTCATTATTACTGCCAATAATACTAGGGCCTTTTACAACTACGTGACTATGAATCACTGTATTGTCACCAATAACTACATCGTCACCAATGATAGAATAAGGGCCAACACTTACATTTTTGCCTAGTTTTGCTTTTTCAGAAATGATTGCGGTTTCGTGTATCAAATCAAAGTCTCTTTTATTAATTAGTTAAACTAAAGTACGCGCCTAGCACACATTATCTCTGCACTTGCGGCGATTTTACCATCGACTAGCGCTTCACCAGAGAATTTCCAAATACCACGACGCTCTTTGATAAACTTAACATGGAAGTGTATTTGGTCTCCTGGGGTTACCGGTTGTTTAAAACGAGCATTATCAATTGCTGCAAATAAATATAGCTCATTTGGATCAACTTCACCCTTTTGAGCTTCAATAGTCTTAAACCCTAATAATCCAGTTGCCTGAGCCATAGCTTCAAGAATCAATACTCCTGGAAAAACAGGTTTCCCAGGAAAGTGACCAGTAAAAATTGGTTCATTTATTGTCACGTTTTTTATTGCGTGCAAAGTTTCACCAACTTTGTAATCTATCACTCGATCAATTAGCAACATAGGGTATCTATGTGGCAGGTATGACATGATTTCTTCAATTTCAAATGTATTCAATTGCTCAGACAAAATTTGTCTCCTTACAAGCTGCAATCTAAACTACTACGGTATCTTCTTTTCTAAAGTTCTCACCCGATTAAATAGTTCAGTCAATTTTCTATAGCGTGCCGCATTATTGCGCCACTCTTTATTTGTTGTTGCAGGCATCCCTGATGAATATACGCCAGGCGTCATTATATCGTTAATGATAAAGGTTCGCCCAGTAATATAAGCTTTATCACAAATATTTAAATGGCCCGCTATACCAACACCACCACCAATGGTGACATTACGACCGACCTTAGTACTGCCAGCTATCAGTGTTCCGCCCGCTATTGCGGTGTAATCACCAATTTCAACGTTATGGCCAAGTTGGATTTGGTTATCAATAATTACCCCAACTCCAATAACTGTATCTTCGATTGCACCGCGATCTATTGTTGTATTAGCACCAATCTCAGTGCCTTCACCAATAGTAACGCCGCCTAATTGAGGAATTTTGATCCAGTTTTGATTTCCATTTTTATTTAATGGTGCGTAACCAAAACCGTCTGCACCAATTACTGAGTTGCCTTGGATAGTACAATTTGAGCCGATAGTTACATTGTGATAAAGCGTTACATTTGGCCATAGTCTTGTGCCTGCACCGAGTATTGTACCCTGCCCGATGAAGCAACCTGCTCCGATCTGTGCATTATCGCCAATAATCACATCATCTTCTATTACTACATTTGGGCCTATGGCTACATTTCTGCCAATAGTTGCAGTTTTACCAATTACAGCGGAAGGCGCAATGGTCTTAATTTGTTGTGGGGTTGTATCGAGCTTCTGAGCCACAAGAGCAAAACCAACGTATGGGTTTTCCATGACTAATGCAGCTTTGCTCCAGACATTCGCCATGTCAGGACTAAGAATGACACATCCAGCATTAGAGCTTTCTAAGTGCTTTTGGTATTTTTTATTTGCTAAAAAAGTAATGTCACTTTCTGTTGCAGCGCCAATAGTAGCTATTTTTCTAATAGTAAAATTTTCATCGCCTTGAACCGTCACTTTCAGCCCAGACTCAGAGGAAATCCAATCAGCTAATTCTTTAAGCGTAAATTTCATTAAAAATCTCCAGATACAAAAAAACCCACTCTAGAACTTAAAGTGGGCTTCACTATTGTGATGTAATTTTACTTAGCTTTACTTGCTTTTTCTACTACAAGCCCAGTAATGTCTTTTTCTGGCTTAACAAACGCGACTGATTGAGCTTGAAATACAACATCAATCTTTTTCTCTGCAGCAACTTCGTCAACGGCTGTCTTAATGATGGTCATAATTTGATTACGCTCTTCACCTTGGCGACGACGAATCTCTTCTTGTAAAGGCTGAGCTTTAGCTTGGTAAGACTGTTGCATATTTTCAATGTCTGTACGGAGCTTTTCTTGTTGCTCTTGGCTCATAGTCATTGATTCACGTTGGAATTTTTCCATGCTGAATTGAATGTCGCTTTTAAGCTTTTCAACTTCTTCTGCTGCACCAGCAAATTCTTTTTGTAACAGTTGTTGCATTGCTGCCGTTTGAGGCAACTGTGCAAATACTTTTTGAACGTCTACTACTGCAATCGATTCAGCCCAAGCCGTAACCGAAAATAAGATGCCCGTTGTTAAGGCTAAGATTTTTTTTGCTAGTGTCATTTTTTACTCCAAAATTAAAGAACTGTTTTCCTAAAAGGTAGTTCCGATATTAAAACTAAATACTTCATGTTCATCTTCTTCATATTCTTTTAATGGTCTTGACCATGTGAATACTAAAGGTCCCATTGGGGATAACCACTGAAGACTAATACCTGCAGACATACGATAACGACCTGCATCAGAATAATCAACTAACTTCGAACTTTCTGATTCATCTAGGTTGTCGTAAGCGCTAAGATCAAACTCTGTATCCCAGACATTTCCCGCATCAACAAATATTGACGTTCTTACTGAGTTTGAAAAGTCATCAGACAAGAATGGTGTTGGTGTTATCAGCTCTATACCTCCAAACACAGATGCATTACCACCTGTTGCTCTGAATGTTGTGCTAATAATATCAGAGTCTGGACTAACTATAATGTTGTCATAACCACCTATTCCATTTGGTGCTCCAACAATACTTTGTGCAGTTCGAACTATGCCTTTGGGCCCTATTGTATTACTTTCAAACCCTCGCAGGTCATTTGATCTCTGCTGCATATTTTCCCAGAATGGAAGAGTTTGGTCACTGCCATTCAATGTTCCATAACCATTACCATAGTTAGCTTCAAATCGAGTTAGTAGTGTCCATTTGTGATCATTTGTTAGTGGGAAGTAGAACTTCGAATCAAAATTAAATTTAAAATATTCTACATCCGAACCTGGTACCGATATTTTAAAGCCATAATATTGACTAGAACCATCAGACGGGAAAACACCTCTGTTTAATGTATTTCGAGTCCAGCCTATATTTGCTTCAAAGTTTTCGAAGTCATACTTAGTATCTGGATTAGTAGGATCTATAAATGCTTCTGCAAATTGAGTTATTTGGTCGTAAGGTTGAAGAGATGAAATCTCAATATCTTTATAAGCGACTCCAATACTAACTCTATTATTTTCCATTACTGGCCAACTTAATGTAGGCCCAACTGTAACTGTTTTTCTAGAGTACGTAACGAGGTTAACTTTTGATGCATCATAGTTACTGTAGGCTATTTGGCCACCAAGCGCGACACCATCATCAGTAAAGTAATTATCCGTATAATTCAATGAAATAGTTTGTTGCGCTTTCCACGTATTAAGCCCAATACCTACTGAATTACCCGTACCTAAAAAGTTTTCTTGTTGTATAGAAGTATTAAATGCCAATCCAGTATAGTCACCGTAAGAAATACCAGCTTGAAAAGCGCCAGAAGCTTGTTCTTTGATGCTAAACACTACATCAACTTGATCTTCTTCTCCAGGTAAAGCTTGTGTGCTGAAATCAACGCTTTCTATATATTTTAAGCGTTGAATCAGTGTTTTTGACATTTCTAATAAGTTATTTGAAAGGGTAGCACCTTCAAACTGGCGAAGTTCGCGTCGCAAAACCTCATCCGATGTAGAGAAGTTTCCGACAAATTTAATACGTCGCACATAAACTCGTTTGCCCGGTGCCACAGAAATTGTTAATGCTACTTCTTTTGTTTCGTCATTTGCTTCAGGAATTGTCTGAACTTTGGCATTTGCGTAACCAAAGCGACCTAAATATTTAGTGATCATTTCTTCGGTATAAGTAACTAGCTCACCATTATAATACTCACCTGACCTTATTGGTATAATCTTGCGAATAAAGTCTTCTTGATCTAAGAGGTCACCTACCAGTTCAAATCCGGTAACTGTATAAGGTTCTCCTTCATCTACATTTAATGTTACGTATACTGATTCTTTATCTGGTGCTACTGACACTTGTGTAGACTCTAGATTATACTTTAGGTAACCTTTTTCTAAATAATAATCTCTAATGGTTTCCATGTCGCCTTGCAATGCTTGCTTCTGGTAACGGTCATTATCCATAAACTGCCACCATGATAGGTTTTGTTTACTCTCTATTCTCGAAAGAAGCTCTTCGTCGGAAAATACGTCATTACCTACAACGTTAATCTGTTTTATCGATGCAGCATCACCTTCAATAAAATCAAACTTCAATTTAACTCTATTCCTAGGTAAGTAAGTAACAGTTGAAGTAATTGCAGCATTATACTTACCAACACTGTGGTAAAAGTCCATAAGACCTGATTCAACCGTTTCAAGAACTGTCTTGTCGAGTGACTCACCTATTCTAATATTACTATCATTTAAGCTTTGTTGTAGTTGCTCATCTTTAATGTCGCTATTTCCATCAAATTCAATGGAACTAATAGTCGGACGTTCAGCTACTTTGAATATAATTTTATTGCCTTCACGATACGCTTCGATGTTTGCAAAAAAACCAGATGAATAAAGCTTCTTTATGGATTGTGCAACGTAGAACTCTGAAATCTGATCGCCTACATTAAAGGGAATATGAGTTAACGCAGCACCTAAAGCTACGCGTTGAAGGCCATTTACTTGAATATCTTCAATGACAAACTTTTCTTCATTGGCATCAGACAACCAACTCGCACTTACTAAAAAAATACCAATTAAGATTTGTTTCATTATTATTTTAATTCCAATACAACTACTACTGACCGTTCACAACGCACTATAAACGGCCAAAATCATTAAATAAAGCGATTCCCATAATCATGAACAGTGCAATAGCACCGAACCGGAACCCCATTTCCTGTACCCTATCAGAGACAGGCTTGCCTCTAATAAGTTCAATAATAAAATACATTAGGTGCCCGCCATCCAACACTGGTAAAGGCAAAAGGTTTACAACACCTAAATTGACACTAATTAGCGCCATAAAACTTATAAAATATACAAAACCGCTTTGAGCACTAATACCAGCGCCTTGGGCAATAGCTATTGGACCACTTAAATTTTCTAGACCAATGGCACCAGTGACAAACTTCCCAATCATATTAAAAGTGAGTTTGATTAAATCCCACGTTTTAACAAAAGACTGACTTATAGCGGGCAAAATAGCATATTGATTAGTAAATACATAGTCTTTTGGCCACTCTTCAAATTTTGGTGCAACCCCTAGATAGCCTTGTGAAAACCCTTCCTGCGTAGGTCTGTTTGCTGGCCTTACAGTAAGGGTTTGTATACTGCCATCGCGTAGCACCTTGGCTTCAATTGCTTTATCTGCTGAATCAGTGATAATTTCTACGGCTTGTGACCATGACTCAAGTTCAATTTCGTCAAAAGCAACGAGCAAATCGTCAACTAAAAAGCCTGCGGCTTTTGCAGGCCCATTTTCATCAATGTAATTTAAACTCAGAGTTGCTTCCGGTGAAAAAGGTGTAAAACCAAGAGAAGAGAACAGCTCGCCATCTTCTACTTTCCATTGTGCGGTTTTTACATTAATTGCGAGTTCTTTTTCATTTCGCATTACTGACATTGGAATAGTTGGATTTCCAATTTGATCTATTAGTTTATATTGCACCGAAGACCAATCATTAACACTGTTATCATCTATCTTGATAATTAGATCGTTTGTTTGAAGTCTCGCTTCAGCTGCTGCAGAGTTTTCTTGAACATCACCTATAACTGGCTTTAAAGCTGGCACTCCAATTAGTAACATGACAAATATTAATACTACTGCAAATATAAAGTTCGCTAATGGACCTGCAGCAACAATCGAAATTCGTCTAAGCACGTGTTTTTGATCAAATGAAACCGACTTCTTATGTTCAGGTACGTCGTCAACTCGACCATCAAGCATTCTGACGTATCCACCCAATGGTATTAGACCAATTACATATTCAGTTCCGTTTTTACCAATCCAAGAATAAATAGGCTTACCAAAGCCAATAGCAAAACGAAGTACTTCTACACCATTTTTACGAGCAACCCAGTAATGCCCATATTCATGAACAAATACTAAAATACCTAAGGCGACTAGAAAGCTCACTACGTTTATTAATATGTCCATTAAACATTTATCCCTTCGGAGATTTTTTCTAACGCTATTTGTCTGGTTTGACTATCTAATAACAAAATGTCATCGATAGACTTAGGCTTGTTGCCACCTAGTTGTTCTAAACACCATTCGTTCAGTTTTGCGATGTCTGTAAATGATATTTGTCTTTGTAAAAATGCTTCAACTGCAATTTCATTGCTCGCATTTAGCACGGTTGTTGCTCCTTGTCCTAACTTAGATGCTTCTAGAGCCAGTCGTAAATTAGGGAAGCGTTCAAAGTCTGGCTCACAAAACGTGAAGCTCGCTAACTTTGTAAAATCTAATGGCTCAACTCCCGATGCTATTCTATTTGGATAGGCTAACGAATGCGCTATTGGAGTACGCATATCAGGTTGTCCCATCTGAGCTAAGACTGACCCGTCTGAATAAGACACCATGGAATGAATAATACTCTGAGGGTGCACAACTACCTTTATTTGTTCAAAAGATGCATTGAACAACAGGCGAGCTTCAACAAACTCCAATCCTTTGTTCATCATAGTTGCTGAATCAACTGATATTTTTGCACCCATACTCCAGTTAGGGTGTGCAACTGCGAGTTCTGGTGTAATACAATCAAACTCGTCGATTGGTCTATTTAAAAACGGACCACCTGAGCCCGTTAACAAAATTTGTTCTACCCCTGATGCTTTTAAATCACCGCCTTGTTGGACTTCAAGCGGGAGGGATTGAAAAATAGCGTTGTGCTCACTATCGACCGGTAACAATTCTGCGTTATTCTCTTTAACAGCGTCTAAAAATAGCTGTCCGCTCATTACCAACGCTTCTTTATTTGCTAAACAAATTCGTTTACCCGATTTAGCCGCTGCCATCGTAGGAACTAATCCCGCACCCCCTACAATCGCTGCCATTACGATATCAACACGATCATCGCTAGCAACATCAACAAGGCCTTGTTGCCCGCTCTTAACGACCGTCGACAAACCTAGCTTGTTAAACTCATCTTGCAACGCCTGTGCTGCCTTTTCGTTCGCCATTACGGCGAAGGTAGGACGATAGGTTTGGCAAATTTTTACCATATCTTCAACGTTTGTATTACCTGTGACAGCAAATAAGGAATAACTTGATAAATGGCGAGATATAACATCTAACGTAGATAAACCGATAGAGCCTGTCGCGCCTAAAATAGTGATGGATTGCATCAGAACAACTTACAGGTAGAAGTGGCTAAAAAATACTAAGAACACAGGCATTGCTGCGGTCAGAGAATCTATTCTATCTAGTAAACCACCATGGCCAGGAAGGATGTTGCCACTGTCTTTTATACCAGCGTCGCGCTTAAGCATGCTTTCACTCAAATCACCGAATGCAGAAACAACACCAATAACAATGCAACAGGCTGTTAAAGCTAACCAATTTGCAAAGTCTATTTCGTTATTCCAAAGTACAATTAATGTAAGAACCACAACCGCAAACATACCGCCCAAAAATCCTTCTATGGTTTTTCCTGGACTTACATTTGGCATTAACTTGTGGCTACCAAATTTTTTACCGGCAAAATAAGCGCCAATATCCGCCGACCAAACAATACTGAATACAAATAGCGCTAACCAAGCACCGCTGTCTTTATCAAGTAAATAATGATATTCGCGAATAGTAAGAAGCGCTAACCAAGCAGGAACAAGTGTTAAATATCCAAATACAGCTTTTACCACAGGTTGGTGTTGCCATACTCGATTTCCACGTGGGTAAATCAAAACTAAAATTGAACTAATTGTCCACCAGACACAGGCAAGAACCATTATTAAGTAGTTATTTTCGGTTAGTTGCCCTGTGAATGTCCATAATGAAAAGTCCAAGAAGCCCGCGTATAAAGCGATGCCCGCTACAACTGAACCTACAGCATAAAGTAACTGGTACTTAAGCTTAGAAATTTCCGCAAATTTACTCCACTCATAAGCGCCGTAACCAAAAACAGCCAGTGATGCCCATGCAAACCAATCAAATGGCATGGTGAATAATGCTGACAATAAAATTGCAGCTAAAATAACTGCGGTAATAATACGTTGTTTTAACAAACTAATTTCCCAATTTTAAATTTCGTTCTGTTTTATTTGCTCGCCAGTCAGCCCGAAGCGACGTTCGGTGCCGGCAAAGGCTTCAACCGCTTGTGCAAAGCTAAGCTCATCGAAGTCTGGCCAATATACAGAGGTAAAATGGAGTTCGGCGTACGCCAACTGCCATAATAAGAAGTTACTTATGCGAGACTCGCCGCCAGTGCGCACTAACAAATCGAGTTCAGGCTGATCCGCCAAACACATGTATTTGCCAAGCAAAGTCTCGTCAATGTCATTTGCGTCTAATTTACCTGACTGAACATCATTGGCAATACTTTTTGTTGCATTAGCAATATCCCAACGACCACCATAATTGGCAGCAACATTAAGGGTAAGTCCGGTATTAGCTTCTGTCATTTGATGTGCAGAAGTGACTTTCTTTTGAATTTTTTCACTAAAAGCAGAAATATCGCCCACTATTTTAAGGCGAACATTATTCTTATGAAGCGTATTTACTTCTCGAGTCAATACCAGCATAAACAATTCCATCAGTCCACTGACTTCATCTTCTGGTCTTTTCCAATTTTCACTCGAAAAAGCAAATAACGTTAGAGATTTTACACCTACTTTTCGGGCAAAACGAACTGCTTCTCGAACGGCATCAACGCCCTTCTTGTGCCCATAAACTCTAGGCATTCCTTTCTGTTGCGCCCAACGTCCATTGCCATCCATAATAATACCAACATGCTGTGGTATTGAAGATGAATAGTGTTCTAGAACTTGATCTACAACGTTACTTTTTGCCATTTTATAACCTACATGATAATAAAAACGCCGTGAGCTCGAACTGCAACGGCGTTTTTACTTAACTTATTGAGTTATGGATTATATTTCCATTAACTCTTTTTCTTTTGTTGCTACCATCGCATCAATTACTTTCATTTTTGCGTCAGTCAACTTTTGAATTTCGTCTTCTGATTGACGAGCTTCATCTTCAGAAATATCTTTGTCTTTTAATAGTGATTTAATATCACCATTGGCGTCACGGCGAATGTTACGTACCGCTACACG
The DNA here is from genome assembly GCF_039523615.1 of Psychrosphaera haliotis. NCBI lineage: Bacteria > Pseudomonadati > Pseudomonadota > Gammaproteobacteria > Alteromonadales > Pseudoalteromonadaceae > Psychrosphaera > Psychrosphaera haliotis. The sequence continues at coordinate 153,600 of NZ_BAAAFQ010000006.1, forward strand.
ACCGCTTTCAACTTCGCCTTTAACAACTTTAACTAAATCACGACGACGCTCTTCAGTAAGTGGAGGAAGTGGAATACGAATTACCGTGCCTGCTGACATAGGGTTTAAACCTAAATCAGACTTCATGATTGCTTTTTCAACCGCTTGAGACAAAGATTTGTCAAAAACAGTAAGAGAAAGCGTACGGTTGTCTTCTATTGTTACATTCGCTACTTGATTAAGTGGCGTATCTGCACCGTAATAAGAAACCTGAATACCATCAAGTAGGCTTGGGTGTGCACGGCCTGTACGAATTTTATTTAGTTGAGACTGAAGCGACTCAATACTTTTGTCCATGCGAATGGCTGCATCTTTTTGAATTTCATCTAACACAGTAAATATCCTTCGATTAATTCTATTATTTGTCTAATTTAGTAACAATTGTGCCTTCATCTTCGCCCATAATGACACGCTTTAACGCGCCAGGCTTGTTCATATTGAACACACAAATAGGAATGTTGTGGTCTCTAGCTAGAGTAAATGCTGCTAGGTCCATGACTTTTAATTCTTTTTCAATTACATCTTGGTAATCAAGTTCTCTGTACAATGTTGCTTCTGGATCTTTAACCGGGTCAGCAGAATAAACACCATCTACTTTTGTCGCTTTAAGAACAACATCAGCTTCAATTTCAATACCACGTAAGCAAGCTGCTGAATCAGTAGTAAAAAATGGGTTGCCCGTACCAGCAGAGAAAATCACAACTCGACCGCTTTTAAGTAAACTAATACCTTCGGCCCAAGAGTAATCGTCACAAACACCTTTTAATGGAATGGCAGACATTAAACGAGCGTTTACATGCGCTCTGTGCAAAGCGTCACGCATTGCAAGGCCATTCATAACCGTCGCTAGCATTCCCATATGGTCGCCAACAACACGATTCATACCGGCTTCAGCTAATGGTGCACCACGAAAGATGTTTCCGCCGCCTAAAACGACACCAACTTGGATATCTTGCTCAACTAGCTCTTTAATTTCTTGAGCCATGCGGTCTAAAACTTTTGGGTCAATCCCAAAACCTTCATCGCCTACTAAGGCTTCCCCGCTAAGTTTCAATAAGATGCGTCTATAAACTGGCTTTGTGCTCATTAAGGCTCCCGATAAGATTTAACAGAGGTGCAAATTGCGCCGTATTCTATGCCAAAACGAGAGGATTTACAAAACAAAAAAAACCGTAACAGGTCGCCCTATTACGGTTTTTGTTTAGCTGTTAAGCGCTTATGGAATTAAGCGTTTTTAGCAGCTTCGATTTGTGCAGCAACTTCAGCAGCAAAATCTTCTTCTTTTTTCTCGATGCCTTCACCAACTTCTAAACGTACGAAAGAAGTAACTGATGCGCCTTTTTCTTTAAGGATCTCGCCAACAGACTTTTTAGGTTCCATGATGAATGCTTGACCAGTAAGAGAGATCTCACCAGTAAATTTCTTCATACGACCAGTAACCATTTTTTCTGCGATTTCAGCTGGCTTGCCTTCGTTCATCGCGATTTCAATTTGGATACGCTTTTCGTTTTCAACAACATCAGCAGGAACGTCAGTTGGATTAACGAATTCTGGCTTGCTTGCTGCAACGTGCATTGCAACGTGCTTAAGAGTCTCTGCAGAACCTTCACCAGCAACAACAACACCAATTTTCTCACCGTGACGGTAAGAAGCTAAAGCAGCACCTTGAACGTACTGAAGACGACGAACATTCATGTTCTCACCAATTTTAGCAACTAAAGCAACACGCTCTTCTTCGAACTTTTCTTTAAGTACGTCGATAGTTGTTACTTCAGCAATCGCTGCGTCAGCAACTTTGTTAGCAAATGCTAAGAAGCTTGCATCTTTAGCAACGAAGTCTGTTTGACAGTTAACTTCAACTAAAACAGCAACACCGTTGTTTTCTTTGATGATGATCGTACCTTCAGCAGCAATGTTACCGGCTTTTTTAGCCGCTTTTGCTTGACCGTTTTTACGCATGTTTTCGATCGCTAAATCGATATCACCGTTAGTTTCAGTTAGGGCTTTTTTACAGTCCATCATGCCCGCGCCAGTGCGGTCACGAAGTTCTTTAACTAATGCAGCAGTTACTGCCATGGTCTTGTCCTCTAATTTGTATGATTATCGCTTGTCAGCATAAATGCTTTATAGCGCTAATTTATATAATTTGGAAAAGGGGCCATAAGTATGACCCCTAAAATTGTTGTAATGATTAAATCGGGATTAACGATTTATTACAGCAATTATTATTCAGCTTCTACAAAATCTTCAGCTTGAACTTCGATGTTGTTAGAACGACCTTCTTTAATCGTTGCAGCAACAGATGAAGTGTATAACTGAATTGCGCGGATAGCGTCATCGTTACCAGGAACAACGTAGTCGATGTTATCTGGGTTCGAGTTTGTATCAACAACAGCAACAACAGGAATACCTAGGTTGTTTGCTTCAGCGATTGCAATGTGCTCGTTGTCTGCATCAATGATGAAGATAACGTCAGGCAATCCGCCCATGTTTTTGATACCGCCAAGGCTCTTTTCAAGCTTTTCCATCTCACGAGTACGCATCAAAGCTTCTTTTTTAGTAAGCTTTTCAAAAGTACCGTCGTCAGATTGTGCTTCCAAATCTTTTAAACGCTTGATTGATTGACGAACTGTTTTCCAGTTAGTCAACATACCACCTAACCAACGGTGATTTACGTAGAATTGGTCGCTAGCAATTGCCGCTTCTTTGATCGCTTCGCTTGCTGCACGCTTTGTACCAACAAATAAAACTTTACCTTTACGCGCAGAAACAGACTTGATGAAATCAAGTGCTTCGTTGAACATAGGAACAGTATTTTCTAAGTTGATGATATGAACTTTGTTACGAGCGCCGAAAATGAAAGGTTTCATTTTAGGGTTCCAGTAACGAGTTTGGTGACCAAAGTGTACGCCAGCTTGTAGCATGTCACGCATAGATACGTTTGCCATTTTTATAATCCTCTATTGGGGTTAGGCCTCCATATATCCCATTCCAATCCGACCGCTTCATTTTTCAATGATTTGGCACCCCGGAGAATGTGTCGATATATGTGTGTTATTTAAATTAAAGTTAAGTGTTGTTTCTTGATTTAAGAAGACAACATTCTTACTAATACAAAAATGTTTTAAGGAAACCTGAAAAAACCTTTGTAAAAATAAGGCGCGCTTTATACCATAATAGACCAGTGAAACACAACAAAATCACTCAAAAATTGCTCATTTTTTGACATTTTTGCCGATATCAATGGTTTTGTGACTAATAACATCTTGAGAGGGTCATATGGGCGCGGTAATAAAAACACCAGAACAAATAGAAAAAATGCGAGTTGCTGGTCGACTGGCTGCTGAAGTTTTAGAAATGATTGGTCCACACGTTAAACCGGGTGTAACCACTGACGAATTAAACACACTTTGTCATAACTACATTGTAGATGTTCAAGGGTGTATTCCTGCGCCGCTAAACTATGGTCAACCTCCATTTCCTAAGTCTGTATGTACTTCAATTAACCACGTAATTTGTCACGGTATTCCAGATGACAAACCGTTAAAAGAAGGTGACTGTGTCAATATTGATGTGACTGTTATTAAAGACGGTTTTCATGGTGATACTTCAAAAATGTTTTTTGTTGGCCAACCTACTATCATGGCAGAACGTTTAGCTAAAGTAACTCAAGAATGTTTATACAAGGCCATTGAATTAGTAAAGCCTGGTTGTCGTTTAGGTGACATTGGCTCTGTAATTCAAAAGCACGCTGAAGGCCATTCATACTCAGTAGTTCGTGACTTTTGTGGTCACGGTATTGGTGAAGGTTTCCACGAAGAACCACAAATTGTTCATTATGGCCGCCCTGGTACAGGTGAAGAATTAAAAGAAGGTATGTGTTTCACTATTGAACCTATGATTAATGCTGGCACACACAAACTTAAAATATTGCCAGATCAATGGACTGCAGTTACGAAAGATAGAAAGTTATCTGCACAATGGGAACATACGCTATTGGTAACCTCCAATGGAGTTGAAGTGTTAACGCTTCGTTCTGATGAAGATTTCCCAAGAACGATAGAACACTAACACTAAACAGGAGCGATTATCGCTCCTTTTTTAATGCTGTACATTCGCCATCAATAATAACAATTCGAGGCTGAAAACAACGTGAAATCAAAAATCCCAAGTCATTTACTTGCGCCCTTACCTTTGCCTTTTGACATGCCGATTTATAAGCAAAGGTTAAATGATTTTTCAACATGGAGCAAAGAGCATTTTAATCTAATATCGGTAAGAAAATTAGTACAAGCTCGAGCGACTTTTGTTGATTTTATGTTGTTAAATATTTGGCAACACTGTGGGTTAAATGATGAAGCTGATGTCACTCTTCTTGCTGTTGGTGGTTATGGTAGAGGCGAGTTACACCCAGAGTCCGACATTGATTTATTAGTGCTTACAAACTCAAAGTTAACAAATAGCGCCAGTGAAAAAATATCCCAATTTTTAACCTTGCTGTGGGATTTTAAATTTGACGTAGGCCACTCAGTACGAACCATTGCAGAGTCAATTTCTTGTGCTAGTGAAGACATTACGATTGCCACAAATTTAATGGAAAGACGGCTGTTATGCGGCAACAAACTGAACTTTGATACGTTAGAAACAAGTTTAGCTGAATCAAATTTCATGACGAGTAAAGAGTTTTATTTAGCAAAGAGAGACGAACAAGAACGTAGACACAAACGTTACTTTTCAACCTCTTATAATCTAGAGCCAAACCTTAAAGCTAACCCAGGTTGTTTACGTGATTTACAAACCATTTCATGGGTTGCGAAAAAGCACTTTAATACTCAACACATTACCGACTTAGTAAAAGAACAATATTTACTGCAAGACGAATATCAAGAGATGTTAGAGTGCCAAGATTTTTTATGGCAAATGCGTTTTGCTTTGCACCTAGTAGCTAATCGAAATGAAAATAGACTGTTATTTGATTATCAACCTCTGGTTGCCGAAACCATGGGCTTTGGTAAAGATGGCAAAGCCGCTGTTGAACGAATGATGAAGCGGTTCTTTCGTGTTGCCAGGCGTGTTACCGAACTAAACACCATGTTATTGCAGCGATTCAACTCCGCGATTCTAGGTACGAAAGAACAAACCATTATTATTGATGATGACTTTGCTATGCACGGTAGTTCGTTACTTATACGCCACAATGATGCATTTTTCTATCGCGCTAATATCATTAAAATGTTCATTCACATAGCCGACAATCCGCACATTAAAACACTACATTCAGATACAATCCGATTACTACGTAGAGTTCGCAGAAGGCTCATGGGCGATCTACATGACTTAGAAAAATGTCGTTCTATGTTTATGACGTTTCTACGTCACCCTAACGCCTTAGGTCATGCATTTACAATAATGGTTAAGCACAGTGTTTTGGCTTACTACATGCCAAACTGGCGACACATTGTCGGCCAAATGCAGTTTGACCTATTCCATGCTTACACAGTAGACGAACATACACATAGGCTCATAAAGAACATTCATCGCTATTCTTTGGCAAAATATAAAGATGAGTTTCCTTTATGCAGCGAAATTTACAAGCGATTAGATAAGCCGGAGCTGTTGACACTCGCGGGCATATTCCACGATATCGGGAAAGGTCGAGGTGGTGATCATTCTAAGCTAGGCGCAATAGATGCGACCAACTTTGGTACTCTTCATGGTTTACCAACATCAGACAAAAAGCTTGTCAGCTGGTTAGTGGACAATCACTTACTTATGTCTATCACCGCACAAAAGAACGACATATATGACCCAGGTGTTATTGCTGACTTCGCAAAAAAAATTAAAGACGAAACTCGATTAGACAACCTTTATTGTTTAACCGTGGCAGATGTTAGAGCAACAAACTCAAACTTATGGAATGAATGGAAGAATACACTTTTATCAGACTTATATTTGGCAACCAGACGAGCATTAAGACAAGGCTTAGAAAACGCTAAAGACATGAGAGAGACAGCAGCCTCGAACAAAGAACAAGCGCTTTCATTGCTAGACGCATTAAATCTAGACTTAGAAAGAGCTGCACAAATATGGAAGCAATTCCGTACTGTGTATTTTACAAGGCACAGCCCACAACAATTGGCATGGCATACTGAACATTTGTTATCGCACAAAAATCGAACTAAAAAGCCTTTGGTATGGCTAAGTAATCAGTCGGTTAGAGGCGGGACACAAGTATTTGTTTATGCAAAAGATCAGGCTGGCCTGTTCGCTAATATTGTTTCGGTTTTCCACAATAAAAACGTTAACGTTGTGGACGCACATATAATGAATACCAAAGATGGGTATTTAATCGATACATTCATCGTGTTGGATCATGACAATACGGTTATAGACTCTCAAAGTCGTCGAGATGACATTAAACAAACTATTGAGCAAGTCCTCACCGGTGAAGTCACGATTAAGCGAGCTCAGAAACGAGTACCAAGACAAATCAAGCAATTCTCGATGCCGCTACGCGTTAAATTTATGGACGCAAAAAGCAACAAACGTGACATGATGGAGTTTACAGCCCTAGACACACCAGGATTGCTCGCTAAAATAGCCACAGTATTTAGCGAAATGAACATATTGCTGTACTCAGCAAAAATTTCTACAAACGGTGAAAAAGCAGAAGATATATTTAAGATATCAACCTCTGACAGAGAAAGATTAGACGAACAACAAAAGAAAGCTTTAGTCGAGGCGTTGCAAGCTGAGATTAATGACTGAATAAAGGAAAATTATGAGCACGTTACAACAAGTTATTGAAAATGCATTTGAGCAAAGAGACAGTATTACACCAAGTACTGTGAGTGCAGAGATTAAATCGGCCGTTGAAGAAGCATTACAAATGTTAGATCAAGGCAAGGCACGTGTTGCCGAGAAAGTTGCTGGCGAATGGGTTGTTCACCAATGGCTAAAAAAAGCGGTTTTATTATCATTCAGAATAAAAGATAACGAAATTCATGATGGCGGCGAAACTAAGTACTGGGACAAAGTAGACAGTAAATTTGCTAGCTACACAGAGCAAGACTTCAGAGAACAAGGTATGCGAGTTGTTCCTCCTGCAGCAGTTCGTAAAGGCGCTTTTATTGGTAAAAATGTAGTTCTGATGCCTTCGTATACAAACATTGGCGCTTTTGTTGATGAAGGAACAATGGTTGATACTTGGGCTACTGTAGGCTCATGTGCACAAATTGGTAAAAACGTACACCTTTCTGGTGGTGTTGGTATTGGTGGAGTACTAGAACCGCTTCAAGCTAACCCTACTATTATTGAAGACAACTGTTTTATTGGCGCTCGCTCTGAAGTAGTTGAAGGCGTTATCGTTGAAGAAGGTGCAGTGCTTTCAATGGGTGTTTATATTAGTCAGTCTACTCGTATTTATGACCGAGAAACTGGTGAGATCACTTATGGTCGAGTACCTGCTGGCGCGGTAGTTGTGCCAGGGTCATTACCTTCTAAAGATGGTTCTCACACTTTGTATGCCGCTATTATTGTGAAAAAAGTAGATGCTCAAACTCGTGCTAAAGTTGGCGTTAATGCCCTTCTTAGAGGCATCGACGAGTAGCGTTCTGGCAACTCAGGGAGCTATTCTTTAGCTCCCTGAGTTAGTCGTCAATAAACACGATAATTACTAGCTTTCTAAATAAAAACCATTCATAAGCGGTATTCTTATGCTCGATAACCCAGAAGTACTAAAACAAGCCGTAAATACTATTATGCCGTTTGGCAAGCACGCGGGTAGAAAGTTAATTGACTTGCCAGAGCCCTATCTAGTTTGGTTTTACCAACAAGGGTTTCCAGAAAACAAGCTTGGTCAACAATTAGCTTTAATGTACGAAGTTAAATTAAATGGATTAGAATCGGTACTAAAACCGTTAAAAACTCCCTATTAACATTTTGTAATACTTTTTTTTAAACTTTTTATTTCACCTTCATATTCTGTTCACAACTCCATGCTAAAGCCCAACAGGCCTACCTTTTAGAACAGAAAATAATTCCCCAAAAACGCAATTCAACCCACTATTCAGTGCACCCAACTTAGTTTTGAGAAAAATTTTTCTACATTTTCTAAAAAAAACAAGCTAGGGTCTATGTCTACATTTTAAACAAGCGCTCCATTGAAGAGAGTGTAAAGTGTGGTCTCAGGACAAAGGAATGCATCTAACAATCTTGTGAAGCGCAACGCGACACAGAACATGAAAAGAGAAGATAGATGACAAATAATAACAAAAAACTAGTACCAACTATGTCAGTACTTGCTTTAGCAACAGCGGCATCGTTAACCATGGGTGCAGCAACTGCTGCTAATCTTCAAGAAGTTGAAGAAAAACAATATACCGGCACACATGCCGACTTTGCAGAATGGAAAGCTAAACAACGCCAATTGATTTTGGAAGATCAAACTGACCAATTTATTATTGAATATTTGGAAAATGTTGATACCAAAAAAGAAGCAAAAAAGCTCGCTAAGCGATTACGAAAAATGCTTAAAAAGTCTGGCGTAAAGCACAAAGGTAAACTTAAAAACAAAAAGCATATCTTTAAACTAGCTCAAAAAATTGGCAGTAAAGAGCGTAAAGCCTTTCTTAATTTAATTCGCAAAGATAAAAATATTAAAATGGCTGAAATGGATCCAATTCGTTTCTTAATGGCCGAAAACGTTCCTTGGGGCGTACCAAACATTCAGGCTGATCAAGTTTCTGACTCAAATGCAGGCAACATGACTGTATGTATTATCGACTCAGGTTATCAGTCAAACAATCCAGATTTAGCGGCAAATAACGCGACTGGAACAAATGATCCAGGCACAGGAAACTGGTATCAAGCCGGTGGTTCACACGGAACTCACGTAGCAGGTACCATTGCTGCCGTGAACAACAACGAAGGTGTTGTTGGTGTGATGCCAAATACCAATGTAAACCTTCATATTGTTAAAGTATTTAATGAAGCGGGTTGGGGTTATAGCTCTGATTTGGTAACAGCCGTTAACACTTGTGTGAACAACGGTGCAAAAGTCGTTAATATGAGTCTTGGTGGTCCGTCACAAAGTACGTCTGAACGTAACGGATTAGAAGCTGCCACTGCTCAAGGCGTATTACTGATTGCCGCATCAGGTAATGACGGTGACTCTAGCCTTTCGTACCCTGCCTCTTACGATACCGTAATGGCTGTTGGTGCCGTAGATGAATCTGGTCGTCATGCTGAGTTTTCTCAATTTACTCCGCAAGTAGAAATTGCTGGCCCTGGTGAAGCTATTTTATCTACCGTAGCTGGTGATGGCCGTCTTGGTTCATTAACAGTTGGTGGAACTACATGGGCAAACGACCGCGTAGCACCACAAACACACTTTGTACAAAGTGGTGGTAGTTATGTAGTACAAGACATAAATGGCTCTGCTTCTGGTGTGTTATCTCAATGTACTTGGTCTGGCTCTTCGTATAATTGTTCTAACGTAGCGGGCAATATTTGTATTGCACCTCGAAACGATAATCAAAAAGGCAGTAACTATCCTGAAATCAACCCAGCTAAAGCTTGTGCAGATGCCGGTGCTTCTGGCGTAGTTGTATATAGCGATAGCAGTCGACCGGGTCTTCAAAATCCATTTTTAGTTGATGCTACAAATGCGGTTGATGTACCTACTGTTTCTGTTAACAGAGCACTAGGTTTAGAGCTAGCGTCACGTCTTGGTCAATCGGCTTCATTATCTGTATCTGCCAATCAAGATTACGCATACTACAATGGTACGTCTATGGCGACACCACATGTAGCTGCAGCAGCTGCTTTAGCTTGGTCCAATAATATTTCTTGTACAGCTTCTGAAGTTCGTAATGCTCTTAAAGCAACAGCAATTGATTTGGAAACGGCTGGTCGCGACGATAAAACGGGATATGGTTTAGTGCAAACTAAAGCCGCTTCTGATTATCTAGCAGCGAACTGTGGTGGCACAACACCGCCTCCTCCTCCAACTGGCAACGCATTAACTAATGGCCAAGCAAAAACCGGCTTATCTGGCTCTGCAAATCAGCAACTTGAGTTCACACTTGAAGTACCAGCCGGTGCAACAGGTTTAAGCTTTGACATGACTGGTGGCTCTGGTGATGCAGACTTATACGTTAAGTTTGGATCGGCACCAACAACTTCTAGCTATGATTGTCGTCCGTATAAAGGTGGCAATGTTGAAAGTTGTCCTATTACGACAGCACAAGCTGGTACTTATTACGTAAAAGTAATTGGTTACTCAGCGTTTAGTGGTGTAAGTCTGACTGGTAGCTTCACTGCTGGTTCAACGGGTGGTGGTCAAGGTTATGACACAACTATTAATGACATTTCAGCAACTCGCAACAACTGGAAATACTACACTGTTGATGTACCTGCAGGAATGTCTAGTTTCGATGTAAGCACATATGGTGGTTCAGGTGATGCGGATCTATATATCAGATTTGGTGCGCAACCAACTACTTCGGCTTACGAATGTCGCCCTTATAAAGGCGGTAATAACGAAAGCTGCTCAGTGAATAGTCCAACTGCTGGTACTTGGCATATTGGTGTTCGCGCTTACAGCACATTCTCAGGTGTTAGTATGGACGTTTCATACCAACCTTAGTTTAAACACGATGTTCCCAATCGTAACTTTTTGAAGCCCGCTTGCGGGCTTTTTTTTATTCAAAGAATGTTTGTAAATCTGTATGAAACGGGTTTAGCTTTGGTTCATTAAAAAACTGCTGCATTGTCGGTGTCAATTGCACATCTAAATATTCCATCGGCGTTAACTCTGGTATCCATTTGTATGCTTGGTTTTTTGTCCCTTTACAAGTATCGACTGGCCAAAGAGATTGATTAAACTGAGTTTGTAAAGTCTCAATACTGTATTTAAGAGGCGCAACAATTAAATTCTCACCTAACTTGGTAGGTTGATTTTCATCGCAGTAAATAGCCTGTTGTGTAGGCCTTAATTGATATTCGTCATAAAGGTTTAACCAATGCCCTACTTCATGCAATAACACTTGAGCATTGTCATTTTTATCCATAAATATTACAGGACCTCTGCTGTTCGCTTTGCCTTCGTTTGCTACAACTAAAAGCCTTAATTTATCGTCTGCCAAGTTGATGCTTGGACCCACCTTACTTTTATTTACCAACGCTTTAATACCCTTTGATTTGCAACTTAACAAACCGATTTTTGACTTCTCACATAGCGCGTTCAATTGATAATTAGTGCTCACCTTTGAAAAACAGAGTTTTGCTTTGGAGTTTGGTAGCATGTTGTGAAACTCAGCTATAAGTTGCTCTGTCTTTATTCTTGCGTGAGTACTGTTCACCATCACCAACACTTTAACTTCACATGACGCATTAAAAGCCGCTGAATAGTCAGTTTTATTAAACCTATTATTATTGTTTTTTTCCAACTGTTTTAGCCGCCCCTTAAGCTTTTGAATTCTCTTTTTATATGATTCCGGTAGCACTATTTGGGTATTGAGAGCTCCTAATTCAGTTGTCTGTGTTAACGCGTCTAGCAGATTTTCGTCTATGTTGTAATTTGGGAAGTCATTAAGCCTTTGCTCAATTTTAAATATTTGACCACTTGCTAGTTGCCAATTTTGAGTTATGACCAACATCTCTAATTGTTGAATTAAAGCACCTGGGTGATTAGTTTTTAACGCTAACTCAAACCAATCAGTTCGTTTTTGATAAGTAACACTTGGGTTACTTTGAATAGCGGGATCGCTTTTAATAGAGGGGTCGCTTTTAATAGTTCGGTCGCTTAACAAGTACATTTGCCATGCAGCTTCTGCGTGACCTAACTTAGCCGCTTTTGCAAGCCAACTTTTATCGCCCGTAGCCTGATAAAGCTCATAAATCGCTGAAGTTTCTCCTAACGATGCTGCACTATTAAGATAACTCGATGATTTATTATAGTGGTAACTAACTTGAGACGCCGAAAGCACTAGACTATCAGCTAATAAAAGAGAAAAAGGCGCAATTAGCGCCAGTTGTATTGCAGACTTAACTTTCACAGAGATGTTTACTAATTTGTCTCTTGGCTAGCTTCTACGTTTGCATAACGTTGCCTAGCTATTTCATACAGTTTATTTAGTTCTAATCTTGAATACTTATGCTCAACAAATTCATGCACTGAGGTCCCTAGCGCTAAGCGGAAATAATTTTTAGCGGCTTCTTCATCACCCATTGCTAGTTTGAATTTAGCTAAATAAAAATAACCTTCACATAAACGCTCAACTAGCTCTCGAGAACTCTTTAAGTTTTTACCCATGTTATTAATAAAGGTTTGCTCTGTTAGGTTGCCAAGTAGTAATTCAACAATCTGATACGACCAACTGTTAGGGTTAAGCTGGCTTGCATTGTAAATCAAGCGCAACTTTGCACCTTCTGCATCGTTTTCAACTTCAGAGAAATATAACCATATAACTCGATATGGATCATCTGGCTTCTTGACGTAAAAAGTTTCTAAATCTTCCATTGCCAGAGCATTGCGGCCGTAATAATGAAGCGCAATACCACGGTTTAAGTGAACATACTGATGTTCTGGATCAATTTCTAATGCTGAATCAAAAGCTTCAAAAGCCTGAGCGTATTGACCCATCAACGTAAGGTGAATGCCAATAAAATTATATGCATCAGCAAAATCAGGTTTATGCTCTAAAGCTCGTCTAAAGTCGAGTTGTGCCAATGAACGCAGTCCTAAACTGTCATACATAACGCCACGATCGTACAGTAACTCTGCTAATTTTTCTTTCTCTAGTTTTGCATGACTTATAATTTGAGTAAGCTTAGCGATCGCCAATTCACTTTTATAATCAACGTTTAACGGCTCAGAAATAACAACATTATTAACAACGTGTGGCTCACTATTATCAACCACTGATTGTTTACTTGCACAGCCAGTAACAATCGTAGATAGCAGTACTAATGATAGACTTACTCGTTTCATATCAACTCCTTCAAAATTCGCCATTATTAATAACATAAAAGCCTGCTTAGCATAAGCCTAGATGCAAAAAAGAGAGCCGAAGCTCTCTTTTTATTTCAACATTTTATGAAGCTAAAACTTCATTTATGTTTAGGTGAGTTATTACTCAGCTGCTGGTGCTTCTTCAGCTACCGCTTCTTTCATGCTCAAACGAACACGACCTTGGCGATCAATCTCAAGAACTTTAACAACAACTTCTTGGCCTTCAGATAAAACGTCAGAAACATTCTCAACACGCTCTTGTGAGATTTGAGAAATGTGAACTAAACCGTCTTTACCAGGTAGTACGTTTACAAACGCACCGAAGTCTACAATACGAGCAACTTTACCGTTGTACGTTCTGCCAACTTCTAAGTCAGTTGTTAATTGCTTAACGCGTTCGATACAAGCTTGTGCACTTGCGCCGTCAGTTGCAGCAATTTTTACAGTACCGTCATCTTCAATTTCAATTGTTGTACCCGTTTCTTCAGTAAGAGCACGAATAGTTGCGCCACCTTTACCGATAACGTCAGCAATTTTCTTCTGAGGAATTTTAACTGTGTAGATACGTGGAGCAAATTCAGACATTTCTTCACGGTGACCGCCGATAGCAGCGTCCATTACTGTAAGGATATGTAAACGAGCAGCTTTAGCTTGAACTAACGCCTTGTCCATGATCTCTTTAGTGATACCTTCAATTTTGATGTCCATTTGAAGTGCAGTGATACCTTCAGCAGTACCTGCAACTTTAAAGTCCATGTCACCTAAGTGATCTTCATCACCAAGGATGTCTGAAAGTACAACAAAGTTTGTATCATCTTTAACTAGACCCATCGCAATACCAGCAACTGATGCTTTAATTGGAACACCAGCATCCATAAGCGCTAGAGATGAACCACAAACAGAAGCCATTGAAGATGAACCGTTAGATTCTGTAATTTCAGAAACTAGACGTACTGTGTACGGGAATTCAGCTTGTGAAGGCATAACTGCAGCAACACCGCGTTTCGCAAGGCGACCGTGACCAATTTCACGACGCTTAGGTGAGCCCATGAAACCAGTTTCACCAACACAGTACGGAGGGAAGTTATAATGAAGCATGAACGGGTCACGACGTTCGCCAAGTAGCGAATCGATGATTTGAGAATCACGCTCTGTACCTAATGTTGCAGTAACAATTGCTTGAGTCTCACCACGTGTGAATAGTGAAGAACCGTGTGTACGAGGTAAAATACCTGTTTTCACGTCAAGAGCACGAATCATGTCTGGTTCACGACCATCAATACGTTTTTCGCCAGCTAGGATACGTGAACGAACAACGTCTTTTTCAAGATCATGTACTAATTCAGAGATTTCTTTTTCGTTAAAATCTTCTTCGCTTAACTCTTCAGCAAGTGCAGCAACAGTTGATTTTTTAACTTCACCAACGGCGTCATAACGCGCCATTTTGTCAGCGATTGAGTATGCAGCATCGATACCGTCTTTTGCTAACGCAGCAACTTTCGTTTTCAATTCTGTGTTCTCAGCAGGAGCAGTCCATTCCCAAGCTGGAGTCGCTACTTCAGCAGAAAATTCTTTTATTGCAGTAACAATAGCTTGTAACTGCTCATGACCGTATACAACAGCACCAAGCATAGTCTCTTCAGAAAGCACAGCTGCTTCTGATTCAACCATAAGTACAGCATTATCAGTACCAGCAACAACTAAGTCTAAGTCACTAGTTGCAAGTTCTGTTTGAGATGGGTTAAGTACGTATTGGTCATTTACAACACCAACACGAGCAACACCGATAGGACCATTAAATGGAATGCCAGAGATAGATAACGCAGCTGATGCACCGATCATTGCTACTAGGTCTGGTTGAATTTCAGGGTTTACCGACATAACTGTACAAACAACTTGTACTTCGTTTTTGAATCCTTCAGGGAAAAGTGGACGTAAAGGACGGTCAATTAGACGCGCAATTAATGTCTCTTCTTCAGCTGGACGACCTTCACGTTTGAAGAAACCGCCTGGGATTTTACCGCCTGCATAGGCTTTTTCTTGGTAGTTGATAGTTAATGGGAAGAAGTCTTGGCCTGGAGCCGCTTCTTTTTTACCAACAACACTTACGAATACTGATGTATCGCCGATGCTAGCCATTACTGCAGCAGTAGCTTGACGTGCAATCACGCCAGTTTCAAGAGTGACCTCATGCTGACCATATTGGAATTTTTTAATAATTGGAGTCACATTTATTTCCTTTCATTGCGATTTGGCTATTTTTTCAGAGCGCTTTTATTTCGGATGCATTTAACTTCACATACACCCACGCCGACCAAATCTATTATTTTCATATAAGTTCGCGCCATATTATACGCACGACTATTTCTAATACCATTAAAATTAAGTGACAGGCACAAAAAAAGGAGCAATAAATGCTCCTTTTTAAAATCTGAATTCAGATTTAATTAACGACGTAGGCCTAAACGTTTGATTAGGTCGTTGTAACGCTCAAGGCTACGGCTTTTAAGATAGTCTAAAAGCTTACGACGTTGGCTAACTTTACGTAAAAGACCACGACGTGAGTGGTTGTCTTTTTTGTGTGCTGCAAAGTGGCCTTGTAGCTTGTTGATGTCTGCAGTTAATAATGCAACTTGAACTTCAACAGAACCAGAATCTTTTTCGTTTGCACCGAAATCCGCTAGGATTTTAGCTTTATCTTCAACGCTTAGTGACATAAGTCTCTCCAAAAATAAAATATGATGTGGTAGCAGCCAATCACTAACTCAGCCGCTACAGGATAAACTCGAATTAACGAGAGACGCGCATTCTACGCAACTCTATGAAAAACTCAAGGTGTTTTTACTGCCAACCGCTTAACCTTTACATGTCCTTGAGAAAAACAAACAACACCCTCAAACTCACCGGTCTCTGAGTCATAAGCGGTAAACTCTGTTTCCTCATCTTTCATCGAGTACTGTTGAAACAAGTCGGCATTTAAGTCCACCATTGCAGCATCAATAGGTACTGTCTGACCAAACCTTAATATTTCAAAGGCTCTGGTTGATAACTTAATTTCAGGCAGCCCAATTAACGCGGTTTGCATTGGTAATAAGTGACTATCAAGTTCAGTATAATCCACTTCATTTTCCGGGTTTCCGTCAATAAAGTTGTCATCTTTTAGCTTTTGAATTTGATCAAGTGTTAGCATTTTATCTACAGGATAGTTAGCTACTTGAGTACGTCGCAGTACTTTAACGTGAGCACCACAACCTAATAACTGGCCAAGATCATCAACCAATGTACGGATGTAAGTCCCCTTTGAACAACGAACCTGAAAATCGGCTTCATCACCACGGAAATCTAATAACTCAAACTCATAGATGGTGATAGGTCTAGCTGCTCGTTCAACGGTTATGCCTTGACGCGCCAATTTGTAAAGAGGCTGACCATTATGCTTTAAAGCTGAAAACATAGTTGGGACCTGCTTTATTGGTCCTGTTAACGTTTCTTTAAACTCATTAATTTGATCAAGGGTAATATCTACCTCTCGAACTTCAACAATTTCACCTTCTGCATCACTGGTATCCGTACGTTCACCAAACTTTGCAGTCACAAAGTAACTCTTATCTGAGTCTAGTAGGTACTGGCTATATTTTGTTGCTTCACCTAAACAAATAGGCAACATGCCGGTTGCTAGAGGATCAAGCGCACCAGTATGCCCAGCTTTTTGAGCGTTAAAAATTGCTCTCACTTTTTGTAGTATATTGTTTGAAGAGCCACCTTCAGGCTTATCAACCAATACAATGCCGTTAATCGCACGGCCTTTTTTCCTACGTGCCATAAATCTTAGTCGTCCAAATCTTCCGCTGGGTTTTTGCCAGACTCAGCTCTGCGAACTTTATCTTTCTGAATAGCCTCATCAACTTTATTCGACATCTTAATACCAGTTACTAAGCTATTGTCGTAGATAAATTTGATTTCAGGTACGATACGTAAACGCATGCGTTTACCAATTTCCATACGGAAAAAACCATTGGCTTTGTTTAATATTTCCAACGCTTCTGCAATTTCTTCTTCTTCTTTACCAAAAAACGTGACAAATACTGAAACGTAAGCAAGGTCTTTGGTGACTTCTACTTCTGATACCGTAACCCAGCCAATACGTGGGTCTTTAAAATCACGTTGTAATATCATCGCAATTTCTTGTTGCACCTGTTGTGCTACACGATCTGTTCTAGAAAAGTTCTTATCCACTTTTCTCTCCTCTTTAAGTTAATGACTTAATTATATAAAAATAGTTTCAAGCCATAAATGTGACGTTAATTTTGTAACTAGCCAACAAAAAAGGGGCACGTTAGCCCCTTTTATACGTCAGCCGTTAAAAGGCAATTATAAAGTACGTTGTATTTCAACAATCTCGAATACTTCGATCATGTCGCCAACTTTAACGTCATTATAGTTCTTAACACCGATACCACATTCCATTCCGTTACGAACTTCTTGAACGTCATCTTTAAAGCGACGTAGAGATTCAAGTTCACCTTCATAGATAACCACGTTATCACGAAGTACACGGATTGGATTGTTACGCTTGATGTTACCTTCAGTAACCATACAACCAGCGATTGCGCCAATCTTAGGAGACTTAAACACATCACGAACTTCAGCAAGACCAATAATTTCTTGTCTGAATTCTGGCGCTAACATGCCTGACATTGCTTGTTTAACTTCATCAATCAGGTCATAGATTACGCTGTAGTAACGTAAATCAATATCTTCTTGTTCCATTAAACGACGAGCCGTTGCATCTGCACGAACGTTAAAGCCAACAACGATTGCATTTGAAGCTTGCGCCAAAGATGCATCAGTTTCAGTAAGACCACCAACGCCACTACCAACGATGTTCACTTTAACTTCATCTGTAGATAGACGAGTTAGTGAGTCAGTAATTGCTTCTAGTGAACCTTGTACATCAGTCTTAAGAACGATGTTAAGTTCTGAAACGTCACCTTCTTCCATGTTTGCAAACATGTTTTCAAGTTTCGCTTTTTGTTGTCTTGCTAGTTTAACTTCACGGTATTTACCCTGACGCTTATTAGCTACTTCACGAGCTTTACGCTCATCACGAACAACAGTTGCTTCGTCACCAGCTTGTGGTACACCAGATAAACCAAGTATTTCTACTGGAATAGATGGACCCGCTCTATCAATCTCTTTGCCGTTTTCGTCTTTCATCGCTTTAACACGACCATACTCAAAACCACATAGAACGATATCGCCGCGCTTAAGTTCACCTTCTTGAACAAGAACCGTTGCTACTGGGCCACGTCCTTTATCTAAGCGTGACTCAATTACAACACCATGTGCTGCACCGTGATCAACCGCAGTAAGTTCAAGTAGCTCAGCTTGTAAGCTGATTGCTTCAAGTAACGCTTCAATACCATCACCCGTTTTTGCAGATACGTGCATAAACTGAGTATCGCCACCCCAATCTTCAGGGATTACGTCAAGCGCAGATAATTCGTTTTTAACACGATCTGGATCTGCTGACTCTTTATCAATTTTGTTAACTGCGATGATTAAAGGAACGCCAGCTGCTTTAGCATGCTGAACCGCTTCTTTAGTCTGTGGCATAACACCATCATCAGCGGCAACCGCAATAACTACAATATCCGTTGCTTTAGCACCACGAGCACGCATTGACGTAAAGGCCGCGTGTCCAGGAGTATCTAGGAATGTAATCATGCCATTTGACGTATCAACGTGGTAAGCACCAATGTGCTGAGTAATACCACCGGCTTCTCCGTCAGCAATATTTGCTTTACGGATATAATCTAGTAACGATGTTTTACCATGGTCAACGTGACCCATTACAGTAACAACTGGCGCTCTAGAAACCGCGTCACCTTCACCAGAAGCACGATCCGCTAATACAGACTCTTCTAGTTCATTTGACTTAGTTAATACAAATTTATGACCCATTTCTTCAACAACAAGACTTGCTGTTTCTTGATCTAAAACTTGGTTAATAGTAACCATTTCGCCCATTTTCATCATAGCTTTTACAACTGATGCGCCTTTAACGGCCATCTTGTTCGCTAATTCTGCAACGGTAATTGTTTCACTAATCTTAACAACTTGCTCAACAGGTGATGCAGGCTTTTGGAAACCGTGTTGGTTTTTAGCTTGCTTACCTTTTCTACGACGACCAGTAAGAGTACTCGCTTCATCTTTATCGCCTTTTTTCTTGGCTTTACGACGAGACTTTTTCTCTTCTTGTTTATCTTGATCATCTTCAGCTAACTGAGCATAAACAGAGCTATGAACATGAAGATCTTCTTCTTTCTCATGCTCTAACTTATATTTACGTTGAGCTTCTGCTTCTTCCCACTCTTTGCCTTTTTCTTCAGCAAGTTTACGAGCTTCTTCAGCAAGTTTAGCCGCTTCTTCTTCCGCTTTTTTAAGAGCTTCTTGTTCTAGCGCTAAACGAATTCTTTGTTCTTCAGCAGTTTCTTCTTTGACAGCTTTCTTTTCAGCTGGCTTGTTCGCTTTTGCTGCTTTAGCCGCTTCTTTACGCTTATCATCTGCTTCTTTTTTAGCTTTAGCTTCTGCATCGCGTTTTGCTTTAGCTTCTGCATCGCGTTTTGCTTTTTCTTCCGCTTCGCGTTTTGCAGCTTCTTCAGCTTCAAGTCTTGCTTTTTCTTCCGCTTCTGCTGCCGCAGCTAACTCTTCTGGGCTTCGCTTAACAAAAGTACGCTTTTTACGAACTTCTACTTGTACGTTTTTAGCCTTGCCTGAACCACTATTAACACTCAATGTGCTCTTAGTTTTACGTTGCAGAGTCATCTTTGTAGGTTCAGCACCTTCGCCGCCATGAGCTTTGCTTAAGTGGTCAAGTAATTGCTTTTTCTCAGCTTCATTAACCATGTCGCCAACCGCTTTTTTAATACCAGCGTCTGCGAATTGTGAAACCAGCTTCTCAACCGGAGTGCCCACGTCCTGGGCTAGTTTATCTAAACTAACTTCTGTCATATTTCTAAATACCTCCGTTGAACCTATTGCTCTTCACTAAACCAAACAATGTTACGTGCAGCCATAATTAGCTCGCCCGCTTTTTCTTCAGTAATCTCTTCAATGTCACTAAGTTCATCAACACCTTGCTCTGCTAACAATTCAAGGTTAGTAATACCTTTACTTGCGAACACATAAGCTAAGTGACGATCGACACCTTCAAGGTTTAGTAAGTCTTCTTCAGGTTCTGAATTTTCAAGCGACTCTTCATTTGCAAGCGCTTTTGTTGTAAGTGTTGCTTTTGCACGTGCGCGCAGTTCTTCTATTGTATCTTCGTCTAATCCATCAACTTCAAGTAACTCAGAAACTGGTACGTAGGCAACTTCTTCTAGTGATGAGAAACCTTCTTCAACTAACATCGTTGCGAAGTCTTCATCAATATCTAACCCTTCAGTAAACAGCTGTATCGTTTTGCTGTTTTCTGCTTGATGTTTTTCAGCCATATCGGCTTCTGTCATTACGTTTAATTCCCAGCCAGTTAATTGGCTAGCTAATCGTACGTTTTGACCACTACGGCCAATGGCCATAGCTAAATTGTCTGCAGCAACGGCAATATCCATAGACTTGCTGTCTTCATCAACAATAATTGATGCTACTTCTGCCGGTGCCATTGCGTTAATTACAAACTGCGCAGGGTTACCGTCATATAAAACAATATCTACACGCTCACCGTTAAGTTCACCAGATACTGCTTGTACACGAGCACCTCGCATACCAACACACGCACCAACTGGGTCAATGCGACGGTCGTTTGATTTAACTGCGATTTTTGCACGTGAACCTGGATCGCGAGCTGCTGCAATAATGTCTAGCATTTCTTCACCAATTTCTGGTACTTCAATGCGGAATAATTCAATTAGCATTTCAGGCTTAGTACGGCTCACAAATAACTGAGGGCCACGTACTTCTGGCTTAACCGCATATAAATATGCTCTTGCACGGTCACCTGGACGGAATGTTTCACGCTGAATCATATCTTCACGATATAAAACGGCTTCAGCATTCGCACCTAAGTCCAAAATAACGTTATCGCGATTTACTTTTTTAACGATACCAGTAATTAGCTCGCCAACTTGGTCATAGTATTGCTCAGCAATTTGACCGCGTTCAGCTTCACGTACCTTTTGTACGATTACTTGTTTCGCCATTTGAGTCGTAATACGGTCAAATTTAATAGATTCGATTTGTTCTTCAACAAAGTCACCTAATTGAAGCTCAGGCTCATCATATTGAGCAGCTGATATGCTCATTTCTGCGCTTGGGTTTTCCATTTGGTGATCATCAGGAACAACTAACCAGCGACGGAACGTATCGTACTCGCCAGTTTCTTGGTCAATAGAAACACGTACTTCTATTTCAGCAGTGTGCTTTTTCTTTGTTGCAGCCGCTAGAGCAAACTCAAGCGCTTCAAAAATCTTTTCGCGTGGAACGGCTTTCTCATTCGATACCGCTTCTGCCACCAGTAATAGTTCTTTTGCCATTATACTTCGCTCCTTTTTATCTGGTTAGTCGAATTGAGCAACTAAATGTGCTTTTTGGACATTATCAATTAAAATAGAGAACACTTGATTATCCACGTTGATGTTGATCATATCGCTCTCAACTTCAACAAGCGTCCCTTTAAAATTACGACGGCCATCTTGCGGCACATTTAATTTTACACTCACAGTTTCGTTTACCACTTTGGCGAAATGTTCAACGGTGAACAATGGACGATCCATGCCCGGTGACGAAACTTCTAAACTATATTCAGTAGAAATTGGGTCTTCAACGTCTAGTATTGCGCCAGCTTGATGACTTACATCAGCACAGTTATCAACTGAAATACCATTTTCATGATCAATATAAATACGCAACGTTGAATGGTTTCCAGCTCGTATAAATTCAACACCTAACAATTCAAAGCCTAAAGCATCAACTGCAGGTTGTAACATTTCAGTTAAACGCAATTCAAGGTTAGTCAAATCACCACTCCTATCACTAATTTTAAATACAAAAAAAGGGCCTAAAGCCCCAGTTGCATGTGCTAATTTAAACGCACACCACATAAACTGTTAACAGAAACTAAAGCGCCCCGATTCTCTCGAGGCAAAGTTTCTGGTTCTACTATAATACATATTCGCAATTGATTAATTTAAAAGCTACCTGTATTTGGTTGCGGGAGCCGGATTTGAACCGACGACCTTCGGGTTATGAGCCCGACGAGCTACCAGACTGCTCCATCCCGCGCCAGTAGACTAAAAACATTTACAGTCGGTTTTAACGACTACTTTATGGAAATGCCTCATAAAAGCCCTCCAAAAGATTTGATGCGGGGATTATACTGGCTATTGAAATACATTCAAGTTAAACCTTGCTAAATATTCAAATTCACCGCTTATATAGACGTAAATTTTCAACTCTCGTTTTTATATGCCATTTTGATGTAATAAATATCAATTCATATTTGTGATATTGCGTATTAACTTGGCATAATGCGACAAATACAATTTAAGACTTCAGCCAATTCTATTATTAAGAGGCCAACTTTTATGCCAGCCAATGGATCAGCAAGCAAACTTTCGCAGTTAATTGGTAATACCGACCTATTAACGATTCCAAGCCTTAGCAAATTAACGCAATGTGATATCAGCGTTAAGTGTGAATTTCAAAACCCAGGTGGTTCTGTAAAAGATAGAGCTGCGCTGCAAATGGTTTTATCTGCAATTGAAAGTGGTGATTTAAAGCCAGGAATGACAATTGTTGAAGGCACTGCTGGCAATACTGGTATTGGTTTAGCTGTGGTTGCTAAATCACTTGGCTTTAATTTAAAAGTTGTCATGCCAAAAGGCCAAGCAAAAGAAAAAGAACAAATGATTGAACTGCATGGCGCTGAGCTCATTTTGGTTGACCCAGTACCATTTGCCAATGAAAACCACTTTTACCACACAGCAAGACGAATAGCTGAAGAAAATGCAGATTTCTGGTGGGCCAATCAGTTTGAAAACACTGCAAATGCGGACGCACATTACTTGACTACGGGTCCTGAAATTTTTGAACAAACAAATGGTGACATAACCTACTTTGTGTCAGCAGCTGGTACAGGTGGCACCATAGGTGGCATTACTAAATACTTAAAAGAACAAAACGAACAAATCGGCACTGTATGTGTTGATCCTAATGGTTCGGGTGTTTTTAACTTTTTACAGTCAGGTGAATATAAAGCAACGCAAGGCGGCTCTTTCACGGAAGGGATTGGTATTATGCGCCTAGTAGATAACTTTAGAGAGGCGAAGGTTGACGAAACTATTACTTTGCCGGACAGCGACATTGTCACCCTAGCAAATTATGTAAGGCAACAGGACGGTCTGGTACTGGGAAGTTCTAGTGCTTTAAATGTTGCTGCCGCTTTTTACACTGCAGTACAAAAAGGCCCTCTATCCGGTGGAGCTAAACAACATGTAGTGACTTTGGCTTGTGATTTAGGAGAGCGCTCTGTATCTAAACTTTATAATAATGAGTTTTTAGAAACAAAAGGGATTAACCCAGATACAGAGTCAATGGAAGAGATGACCACTCGTTATACTCAAACAACAGACTTACTGAAGAAAGTGACTTTTCAGTATAACTAGACTTTGAACCTGTAATTCTCGGTCAAACAGCACTAACTAAAAAAGGCGATTATTAATCGCCTTTTTTATATCAACTCTTTCTGTAAACTTTAACGTCAGTATAACCATGTTCGTGAAGTAATAAGGCTTGCAAACGACTCATCACTCCCCTATCACAGTATAAGTAGTAAGCTTTAGTTTGATCTAAGTCGCCAAATTTAGTGGCAAGTTTGAAGAATGGCAGCTCAATCACTTCGATATCGCCCAAATCAAGAGGTGCATTATCTGTCTCTTCTGGGCTGCGTATATCTAGTACAATAGAGTCACTTGATAAATCCGTAACTTGTTCAACTTCTTTGACTTCTTCATGCGTTTCATTTTCTATCTCACGCACGTCCATCATGTTCGCGTGATAAATAGCATCGTCTAAAATACTAAAATCAAAGTTTGCTTCTGCAGCTTCAATTTCACTTAGTACGGCACGCGTAGTTGGCTTTTTAGATATTACTCCACAATATTCAGGCATTGCCGCAGCTAGGTCATGGCTGCCTATCTTTCTAGCGGTATCAATAATCTCTGACTTATCTATGTGAATTAATGGTCTTAGAATTAGCGTCTCTGTTACACGGTCAATAACATTAAGGTTTGTTAATGTTTGAGACGATACTTGGCCTAAGCTTTCACCGGTAACTAATGCCTTGATATTTAACTTATCGGCAACCTTTGACGCTGCTCGCATCATCATTCGCTTAAGTACAACACCCATCAAGCCATTGTCAATTTTAGTCAGTATTTCTGCTACTACAGGCTCAAAATTAACTGAGATAAATCGTGTTTTGTGTGAACTGCTATATGCATTCCAAACTTGATGACAAGCTTGTTTTACGCCGATTTCATGTTCTTTCCCGCCTAAGTTAAAGAAACAGAAATGGGTTCTCGCACCACGGCGGATTAGGTGATAAGCCGCAACCCCAGAATCAAAACCACCTGACATTAATGCCAAAACGTCTTCTTGGCTTGGCAGAGGCATACCGCCTAAACCTTTGTGGTTCGCTTTGATAACATGAAATACGTCATCACGTAGTTCTGCTTTAATTATTAATTCAGGTTTTTTAAGTTGAACGCGAGCAGACTCTACCGCCTGATTTAAGCCACCGCCAACGTAACGCTCTAATTCTGATGAGGTGAAATCATGTTTACCGGTGCGCTTGATGCGAACACAAAATGACTTACCCGCAATTTCATCTTGCCAGTGTCTAGATACGTCTTTATAAGCTTGATCAAAATCGACAAATGGATATTCAACAACTTCATTAAATTGATCAACACCAGGAATTCTAACGATTAAATCTAATAATTGTTCGCGTTCTTCTGGCGTCGCGAGTGGCGCGTCTACCAAAATATCAGTCCAGCGAGAAATAATATGCGCTTTTGGGTGAACCTTTTTTAAAATAATGCGTAAATTAGATTCAAGTAGTTTATAAAACCGTTTTCGAACCGAGCGGCTTTTTATATTTATTTCAGGATGGTATTTAACAATTAACTTCATAATATCTCATTTTTAGGTCAGTTCTCGCGGTTCAGCGCGCGCATATTATACACACACGCCCGACCATCGAAAAGCAACAATCAAATATCTGTTGTTAGTCTATTGTTCTGTAATGTTAATTTGCTCAGATTCTTTTGCTTTACCCTGCATTATCGAAACCTCAACGCGGCGGTTGATTCTTCTGTTAGCAGCAGATGTATTAGGTAATAACGGTCTTGTATCAGCGTGGCCTACAACGATGACTCGATTTTTATCAAAGGTGGGCACTTTCACCATTTCAGTAGCAACGGCAACAGCTCGCTGGGAGGATAAATCCCAGTTATTGAAAAACAGTTCGTTGGTCACGTTAATATCGTCAGTATGTCCAGAAACAGTTATCTCACCTGGAACATCATTTAATACACGCGCTACTTTTTGAATAATAGGTTTAAACTGGTCTTGCAAGTACGCAGAGCCCGATGGAAACGAACCGTTTTCGCGGATTCGAATAATGATTTGTTGCCCTAATGATTCTAACTCAATGGCGCCATCAATAATTTCTTGTTGCATCTGTTGTGCTATTTTTTTCAATAGCTCGTTCACTTCTTCTTGTTCAGCGGCGGCTTCTGCCGAAGACTCAGACTCAGCTTCAGCAGTTGCTGAACTCATGCCACCACGCATTTCTGCTGTTTGTTCCTGGCGACCACCGGCGGACTCATCTTCACCCTCTTCAAATTCTAAAACCTGCTGAGTAATTTCAATAGTCTGTTGCTGAATAATTTCGATTGGCGTCGGTTCTGGCCTACCTGGACGAAACTCCTGCGCGATTACAGACGTTCCTTTTGGAATATCTTTTACTTCAATTTTATTTTGAACACCAAAGGCAAACTTCATAGAGCCCGCAATTTGCTTAAACTTAAGCACATCCATTTCGGCAAATGACAATAACAGTACAAAAAAGCACATTAACAGAGACATTAAGTCTGCAAATGTACCCATCCAACCGGGCAGCCCCTCGGGTGGACATTTTGGGCATTCTTCTTCAGACATCTGCTATTCCTCAGTATTAACTTCACGTTTGGAAGCAGCGAGGTAATTACGCAGAACACCTTCAATAACTTTCGGGTTTTGACCGTCTTGAATACCAAGTACGCCGTCCATAATAAGACTTTGGTTTAGCTTTTCTTCTTCAACTCGAAGTCCAAGTTTAAAACTCATTGGTAGTGCGATTACGTTTGCTAGGAAAGCTCCATACAACGTAGTTAACAATGCTACTGCCATTGCTGGTCCAATTGACTTAGGATCATCCATGTTTGATAGCATTGCTACAAGGCCAACCAAAGTTCCAATCATGCCCATTGCTGGGGCAATATCGCCTAAAGTTTTAAACATACCGGCGCCAAGTTCATGGCGTTCAGTAGTCAGTGAGATATCTTTTGATAAAGTGGCGCGGACAACTTCACCATCATGGCCATCAACTAGAAGGTCCACGCCTTTTTGTAAAAATGGGTTACTGATTTCCGCTTCTTCTAATGCTAAGAATCCACCTTTACGAGCAGAGTCAGCCAGTTCAACAATTTTTTCGATGAGTTCTTCAGGAGTTTCAATTTTAAACGAGAAGGCTTTACCCGCTATTTTGCCTACGGCGATAAATTGAGGGAGTGTGTAGTTAGACATAAGTACAAAGGTTGAGCCACCGAAAACAATAGCAATTGAAGGAACGTCAATAAACATCCCTAAACCACCACCTAATATCATGGCTAAAACAATAAAGCCGATGGCTCCGATCATGCCAACTATACTTGCTAAATCCACAATTTACTCCTGAAGGTGATTTCTATTACTAAGTTTAATTATCGACAGCAAAACTAGCAACTTAAATATTATCGGCAACTTAATGACTTAACCGAACAAAGTTTAATCGATTTACATTTATTCTAGCTCAATATAATTGAATAACCATGCCATTTGCGATACCTTTACCGGCTAATTTTGGCAGCTTTTAACCAAGTGAAAATCAACCTATGGCAACTCCTAAAGATATTACGTTTGAAACGGCAATAAGTGAATTAGAAACTATAGTTAATCAACTTGAATCTGGAGACCTAGAACTCGAGAAGTCGTTGGCGTTATTTGAGCGTGGTATTGAATTAACTCGACTAAGCCAAGGCCGTTTGCAAGAAGCTGAGCAAAAAGTACAAATTTTAATGGAAAAGCAGGGCAACTTAGATCTTCAACCTTTTTTTGAAAACGTTGGACAAGGCGAATAATTAGAATGACTATTTTGTCTGCTATCAAGGCAGTGCAAGAACGCACGGTAACTCACCTTGATGCCTTCTTAAACAATGCAAATATTGAAGACTCGCAATTAAAAGATGCTATGCAGTACTCTTTGCTACTAGGTGGTAAAAGAGTACGACCTTTTTTGGTCTATACCACTGGCCAAATATTGGGTGCGTCTAATGAAGATCTTGACGCACCAGCAGCTGCAATAGAAGCAATTCACACTTACAGCTTAATTCATGATGATTTGCCTGCAATGGATAATGATGACTTAAGACGTGGCCAACCTACTTGCCACAAAAAGTTTGACTATGCGACAGCTATTCTTGCGGGTGATGCCTTGCAATCTTTTGCGTTTGACCTAGTGACATCTCACACTTACCACGACGTTTCTGCAGAAAATCAACTAAGATTGGTCAACATTATTGCTAAGTCGGCAACTAAGATGTGTGCTGGGCAAAGCATTGATTTATTAAACACTGACAAAAAGCCAATGACTTTGGCAAATTTACAGGCGATGCATAACCTGAAAACAGGGGCACTTATTAAAGCTTCTGTATTAGCAGGGGCAATTACCGCCAATGCAACTCAAGGTCAAATAGAAGCATTAACTAAATACGCAGATGCAATTGGATTGGCCTTTCAAGTCTGGGATGACGTATTGGATATTACATCGGATACAGAAACACTAGGCAAGCCTCAAGGCTCTGACGAACAAGCAAATAAATCTACTTACCCAGCTTTGCTAGGTTTAGATGAAGCAAAATTAAAAGCACAGCAATTGGTAAATGAAGCCAACCTTGCGTTAGAACAAATCGACGCAGATACATCTTCATTAAGTCAATTGGCGCAATACATTATAGAAAGAGACCATTAGTAATTTTATGACTGTTAATATGGCGGATTATCCGAACTTACAAAAGGCATTATTGCCAACCGACTTACGTCAATTGCCACAAGAGCAACTTCACTCTGTTTGTGATGAATTACGTGCGTATCTTTTAAACTGTGTTAGTAAAAGCTCAGGGCATTTTGCTTCCGGCCTTGGCACTGTAGAGCTAACGGTAGCTTTGCATTATGTTTATAACACTCCATACGACCGTGTAATATGGGATGTTGGCCACCAAGCTTACCCTCATAAAATTATCACAGGTCGAGCTGACAAAATTCATACTATTCGTCAAAAAGATGGTCTTCATCCTTTTCCTTGGCGCGAAGAAAGTGAGTACGACACATTAAGTGTTGGCCACTCTTCAACATCAATAAGCGCAGCGTTAGGAATGGCAATTGCAGCTGAAGCTAAGCACGACGCCAATCCAAGTGAAGATATAAGAAAAGTCTGTGCTGTTATAGGCGATGGAGCAATGACGGCTGGTATGGCTTTTGAAGCCATGAACCATGCTGGCGACATTAAGCCTGATATGCTTGTAGTATTAAATGACAACGACATGTCTATTTCTGAAAATGTGGGCGCGTTAAACACTCACATGGCTAAACTTTTATCAGGAAACCTTTATACTACATTTAGAGAAAGTGGTAAGAAGCTATTAAGCGGCATTCCGCCAATTAAAGAACTAGCAAGCCGAGCTGAAGAACACCTTAAAGGTATGGTTGTGCCAAGCACAATATTTGAAGAGCTTGGTTTTAACTATATTGGTCCAATTGACGGACACGACGTTGACGCACTTGTAGATACGTTAAGAAACATGCGTGATTTAAAAGGCCCGCAATTTCTTCATATTGTGACTAAAAAAGGCAAAGGCTACGATCCTGCAGAGCAAGACCCTATAAAATACCATGCAGTTCCAAAATTTGATCCGAGCTTAGATTCATTGCCAAAGTCTGCACCATCAGGGCCGACCTATTCAAAAGTATTTGGTGAGTGGTTGTGCGACATGGCCGCTGTTGATCCAAAGCTTATGGCTATTACGCCAGCTATGCGAGAAGGCTCTGGTATGGTGGAATTTGCAAAACAATTCCCTAAACAATACTTCGATGTAGCTATTGCTGAGCAGCATGCGGTTACTTTGGCTGCCGGTATGGCTTGTGAAGGTTACAATCCTATTGTTGCTATCTATTCTAGCTTTTTACAACGCGCTTACGACCAGTTAATTCATGATGTAGCCATTATGAACTTACCAGTGTTATTTGCTGTTGATAGAGCGGGTGTTGTTGGCGCCGATGGACCAACTCACCAAGGCTCTTTTGACCTAAGCTTTTTACGATGCATCCCTAACCTAGTGATTATGACCCCTAGCGATGAAAATGAATGTCGCCAGATGTTATTTACTGGCCATAAACTAGATAGGCCTGCAGTGGTTCGCTATCCAAGGGGCACAGGCATGGGCGTTGATATTGAAGCAACCATGACAGCACTTGAAATCGGTAAAGGTCGAGTTATTTCAACGGAGACCGCTTCTGAGTGCAATGAAACAAGCATCGCAATTCTAAACTTTGGTACCTTCTTAGGCTCAGCTATTTATGCCGCTAAAGAGCTAGATGCCTCTGTTGTTGATATGCGATTTGTAAAACCTTTAGATGTTGCACTTATTGATGAATTAGCAGCGAGTCATGATGTTTTGGTTACATTAGAAGATAACGCAATTGCAGGTGGCGCGGGCTCTTATGTAAATGAGTATTTGAACATGCGTGGGTATGACAACCGAGTATTGAACCTTGGTTTACCTGATAACTTTATTAAGCATGGCACTCAGCAAGAAATCTACCAAGAGCTAGAGCTTGATGGCAAAGGTGTTGAAAATAAAATTAGACACTTCATGGTGAGTTAACTCAAGCTGACTCCTATGAAAATCATAGGTCTTGTTGCATAAAAAAAGCCCGCTTTAAGCGGGCTTTTTTTATGCAACGACTATTAATCTAGATCCTTTAACGGCCACACAACAATATAATCTTCAAACTCTTCTTCAGTGATCATATCGTCAAAGATAATTTTGCCTCTCACAGACATACCAGCTTTATGCATCGCCGACTTTTTGCCTTTGTTCAGTAACGGGTGCCAGCTTGGCAAGCCTCTACCTTCTTGTAAGCGTCTATAACTGCAACTTGTTGGCATATAAAACACTTGCTCAAGGTTGTCTTGTGTTAGCTGAATGCAGCTAGGCACAAGATGAGTCCGCTGTTTATACACAGTGCACTCACACTTCTTATCATTGAGATAACGACACGCTACCGAGGTAAAGTGTAACTCCTCTTGATCATTCATGTGAGTCGTATCAATGACCTCATCTTGAGCATCGTCGTCTATTAATTTGTGTAGGCAGCACTTAGCACAGCCATCACAAATAGACTCCCACTCAACCCGAGACATTTCTTCTAATGACTTTTCTTGCCAAAATGGCACTGAGCTAGTTGTCGTCATATTAGAGCTTTGGGTAACCAATTCGATCAGCTAAATAACCAACTGATGTCACAAAGTAATATGAACGGTTCCAATGCATTAATGATTTGTAATTATCGTACGCTAAATACATTCTTCCTTTGGCATCATCTGGCATAATTAAGGCAGCAGTGATATCAACATCAGGTAATGGTTTACCATCCATACGGGTAACGCCAAGCGCTCGCCACTCTTTTAAACTACGTTCATTATCTTTAAAGTTATTCAGCCAACCACGACGACCTTTACTATTTTTCGCCATAATATTCTGACTATCAAAACCTTCAGGCAACATAACTTGTCGACCCCAAGTTTTGTTATTATCCCAGCCTTCTTGCTTCAAGTAGTTAGCAATTGATGCAAAAACGTCTGTTTTATTTGTCCAAATATCCTTTTTACCGTCTTTGTCGCCATCGGCAGCATATGCAAGAAATGATGTTGGAATAAACTGGCACTGTCCCATCGCTCCAGCCCAAGAACCTACGAACTTCTCTTTACTGATATGGCCTTCATCTAAAATTTGTAGCGACGCCCATAATTGCTTTTTGAAAAACGCTTCTCTTCTGCCGTCATAACTAAGGGTCGTTATTGAATCTATAATTGGCATTTTTCCTTGGATGCGACCAAAGTTTGTTTCTAGGGCCCACAAAGAAACAATAAAACGAGCCTGAACGCCATATTCTGCTGCTATTTTTTCAAGTAATTCACGATTTTCTACATATGCGTCTCGAGCTCTTTTAACTTTCCACTCTGGCACACGTTTTGGTAAATAAGTATCTAAGGTTTCAACAAACTCTGGCTGATTTTTATCTGCCTTAACTACTCTTTTCAAATATTTTAGGTTTGATAAATGAGTTTCAACAAACTCTGGTTCAAAGCCTTTTTCAATCGCTTCTTTTTTTAAGCCTTTTACATACTGCTCAAATGATGGTTTGTCTGCCGCAAAAGACGTGAAAATAGGCGACGACAAAATAAGTCCTGCAATAATCGTTTTTAACTTCATGTAACTTCTCCTATACATCCTCTTGGGGATGTTTTTGGTTCTTTTTAAAAGTTTCTAATAAGTTTTCTTCCGGTGGCGGAATTTGTAAATAATAACCTTTATCTAACAACTCTTGTTTTACTTTAGAAAGGTCTGCCGTTGCAAGCTCTTTGCGACGATCTAAATCTAATGTCATGACCAGTTGTAATTTACCTACTAACGCCATTAAAGGCTCAGGTACCTTAGAAAAATCATTTGTTTTTTCAACGTAAAGGTAAGTTTCAGATTTTTTTGAGCTTTTATATATTGTACAAAGTTGCATAACTAACCTTTTTTCGCCAATGGATTAAATGATAATTTATCTAGTTGGTATTTATCATTCCAAACGTCCAGTACATCTTTTAAAAGCGCATGACGCCAAGGTTGTGCAAAGTCTGGTAGCTCTTGCCCCGGCACTTTCCAAGTCCATTTAATCCATTGGTTTAATTGTTTTTTAGTTGCTAATAACGGCAGTGGAACATTATGCTTTTCACTCGCCTCAGCAGCTAATTGTTTAAGTAATTTAAACGCCTGTTTATATTCAGGAAAGTCCGTCAATCTAGGTATGACTGCTGGACAGTCTTCAAGTTCAACTTGTTTGCCCTTCTCAATACATTCTAAGAGTGCCTTGCCATGTATACGAATTTCACTCGCGTGAATGTCCGGGATGTTTTTAAGACTAGCTAAGTCGCTAGGCCTGCGCTGACACAAAACAAAAAGAGTTGCGTCTTTGACTACAAAACCTAATGCTAGGTTTTTCTTGATGGCCACTTCATAACGCCATTCTGTTAGCTCTTTTAATACTGCTAATTCACGTCGTTTTAATTGCCAAGCATTACCAAAGTCTTGATAAAGCTCCGCTGGAATTTTGTCTTTGCGTTTTTGCTCTACTTTTAACTCAGCTTCAATCAAATTGTACTGGTCTAAATTTCTTGATATCAGCTCATCATTAAATGCATGATACAAAGGAAGAAGGTATTTGACATCGTTCGCGGCATAATGCAATTGCGTTTTTTCTAACGGTCGCTTTAGCCAGTTAGTTCGTGCTTCGCCTTTGTCTAAAACAGTGCCCGTTGTTTTTTCAACCGCCGCTCCAAACCCCAAAACAGCACCATCATTCAAAAACTGACCCGCAATTTGAGTATCAAAAAGTGGTTGTGGTAGTCGACCTGAATATACTTTAAAAACTTCTAAGTCTTCGTGGCAAGAATGCAAAACTTTAACAATATTTTTATTCGTTAGGAGTTCCCAGAATGGTTCTAAATCTAGGTCAACAAGAGGGTCAATTAATACTAAGTCTTTGCCGTCATAAGCTTGTATTAGGCCCAACTGGGCATAGAAAGTGCGAGTACGGACAAACTCTGTATCTAATGCTAAAACCGACGCTTTAGCTGCTTGAGCACAGAACGCATTAAGCTCAACTTGGGAATCAATATATTGATATTCGGATTGTGAGTCATTCACTATTTTATTCACTCTTAAAAACAAAAAAAGCCGACCTCAGTCAGCTTTTATTTAATCAAAGATAAGATTAATCTTTAAGCATACGACGTAAGATCTTACCAACATTAGACTTTGGTAATTCATCACGGAATTCTACCAGTTTAGGAACTTTATATCCTGTTAATCTTTCACGACAATGATCGATTACCTGTTGCTCCGTCAAGTTAGGATCTTTTCTTACCACAAAAATCTTAACAACTTCACCTGATACTTCATGAGGAATGCCAATAGCAGCTGCTTCTAGAACACCTTCATGAGTAACAACTTCGTCTTCAATTTCATTAGGGAATACGTTGAAGCCAGATACTAAAATCATGTCTTTTTTACGGTCAACTATATAAAGTAAACCATCTTCATCGATTTTGGCAATGTCACCAGTTGCTAACCAACCGTCATTGAGTACTTCAGCCGTTGCTTCCGCGCGACCTAAGTAACCTCTCATAACTTGAGGACCTTTAACTAATAGTTCACCTGGTTCGCCTGCTTTAACGTCTTCGCCATCTTCGCCAATTAAGCGAACATCCGTTGAAGGTACAGCAACACCAATACTGCCAGTGTATTTACCTGTATCAAATGGTACAAACGATACCACTGGAGAGCACTCAGTAAGTCCATAACCTTCTAGTAGGTCACAACCTGTAACACTTAACCAACGTTCGGCAACAGCACGCTGTACAGCCATACCGCCACCAATACTAAGATTTAATGACGAAAAGTCTAATTCAGAAAACCCTGGTGTGTTCAGCAAACCATTAAATAGAGTATTAACGCCACTGATTGCGGTGAATTTAACTTTACTTAGTTCCTTAACAAAACCAGGCATATCTCTAGGGTTGGTAATAAGTACATTGGTACCACCAAACTTTAAGAACAGCAGGCAGTTAGCTGTTAGTGCAAAGATATGATAAAGAGGTAAAGCGGTAATAATCGTATCTTTACCCTCTTCTAAACAAGGGCCTAATAATGCAGATACTTGCTCTAAGTTGGCAACCATGTTGCTGTGAGTAAGCATTGCACCTTTAGAAACGCCTGTTGTACCACCAGTATATTGTAAAAAGGCGAGATCTTCACCAACCACTTCTACTGGAGTAAGTGATAACTGACGACCTTTCTTTAGAGCTTGTGTAAATGGAATTGCAGTTGGCAGTGAAAAATCAGGTACCATCTTCTTCACATGTTTGACCACGAAGTCGACTACAAAACCTTTCATGCCTAGCATGTCACCCATTTTAGTAAGGATTACATGCTCAACATCCGTTTTCTCTAATACTTGCTCTAAGGTATTCGCGAAGTTCTCAACAATAATAATAGCTTTAGTTTTACTATCATTAAGTTGGTGTTCTAATTCTCTAGGAGTGTACAAAGGATTTACATTTACAACAATTGCACCCACTCGATGCGCAGCAATAAGTGCTACTGGGTACTGAAGTAGATTTGGCATCATAATGGCGATGGCATCACCTTTCTGAATACCTAACTCATTTTGTAAATAAGCGGCAAATGCCTCTGCTTCTCTATCTAGCTCGTTATAAGATATGGTTTTTCCCATATTCATAAAAGCTTCTTTGTCGCCAAACTTAGCGACGCTGTCTTGAACAACGTTTAATAACGAATGCTGCGGATCAAGGTTTATTTCTGCTGGTACATTCTTAGGATATTTATTTAACCAGATCTTGTCCAAAACGCTCTCCTGAATCAATTTGCTATGCTTTTATTTTATTAAAGCCAAAATAGTCCGTTACAATACTCCAACTCATCCGATCAGACAAATTAGTTAGACTAAAAATCAATCAAACCATCTATTTTGTTTGATAATCCGGCAATTATAGTAAAAATTCAGCAATCTGCTGAGATGTTTCAGACGGGTCATCTAGGTGACAGTGGTGATTTCCGCTTACTTCAACCATTTTATGATTTCGGTAAAACGATTGAAATTTTGAATAATTAGTCTGCATTGACTCATAACCGTCGGTAGCTAATATTATCAGTGTTTCTACTTCTATAGCTGCGATTATTTGTTCTGCCGCCGTTAAATTCACTCGAACAGGCGATCCAGTTCTAAGCCTCAAATCTGTCCGCCAACGGTAGCCGCCATCCTTTAACTCAGTATTTCGCTCAACCAATATTTTTGCAGATTCCAGTGAAATTCCACCAGCTTTTTGTCGCGCTTTTATAGCTGCGTTAATATCTTCATGGTGACGAGGCTTTTTATGCGCTAAATCTAATCTAGAATTCATTGCGGCACGAATATTAACTAATGCATTAGCATCGTTTTGTATTACCAAACCCGCTGAATCAATCAGTATTAACTTAGATATTTTATCCGGGTACAAACCAGCTAAAACAGTCCCTAACATACCGCCTAAAGAATGCCCAACTACAATGGGAGGTTGCGGAAGGTTAAGTGCATCAATTACTTCAATAACATCAGACACCCAATCGATAAAATGGTAATAACTGTTATTAGCGCGATGAAAAGAATGACCATGACCAGGAAGGTCTATAGCTATCCAGTTAAATTGAGGTAAAGCGTTAATTAAGGGAGTAAAACTCGCGGCGTTATCTAACCAGCCATGCAAAGCAATTATTGTTGGTGCTGTATTAGAGTCAAAAACGGCACTCTTAAGTGCCGCTATTCCTCCACCGGATATTTGTATAAAATGACTGTTCAATTTACTTAGGTTTAACAAATTTCAATGTCATTCTGTCGCTTTCACCAATAGAGATATACTTATCTTGGTCAAGCGCTCCCATTGCCAATGTTGGTGGCAGTGTATAAACCCCTTTAGGGTAATCTTTGGTGTCTTTAGGATTACTATTGATGTCAGAGCTTGCCACTAACTCAAACCCTGCATTTTCGGCAGCTTGAATTACATAATTTTCGGCTAGATAACCTTCTGGAGCAGAAGAGGCAAAATCTGAAATTTGTGTTGATCTGTGCTGAACAACACCTAATACACCACCTGGTTTTAACGCTTTAAATACAGACTGCAAACCCTGTTGCATTTGACCTACTTCGTCCCAGATATGCAACGATCTTATGATTAAAGCTTTATCAATAGAATCAACCTCGGCAACATCTAAGCGTTCCGGTGGCTCAAACTCGGTAAAAATAACTTCACCATACAATTCTTCATCAGACATCTTTTCGCGATATTCGATAGCAATTTTAGTCCAAAAGGCTAAACGTTTGTCTTTAGAATTTTCATTGTTAATGCCGAACGTCGCCGCAACTAGCTGACCTTTATCTTTAAGGTATGGACCTAAAATTTCACTATACCAACCATTACCCGGCCATACTTCTAGTACGGTATCCGACGGCTTAATATCGTAAAACTCTATTATCTTTTGAGGGTGACGAAAAGTATCTCGTGCTTTATTTTCTTCACTTCTATGATCGCTACTAAGTATCGGAGTAATCATATCAACGCTATTTTCAACTTTACTGCTCATTGCAATAGAGTTTGCACTGAACGCCGCACTTATAAATACAGCCAAACAACCTGTTTTAAACATTAACTTACCTTATTATTTAGTGCGCTCTATTATTGTTTTTTGTCTTTTGACTTAACAACACCAGTTGGGGCGATTTTTCTTTTTGTTCCACCAATGATGTAGCGATGTCTTGTGCCTCCCTGCCATTGCCAGTGAGGGTAGTGCCCATACCAACCATAATGAAACTCTACACCTGTTGGAGGATCTAATTTTTTCCACAGGTGTACCTTAGCTTCATTTAACGTAGGGTAAGAATACTCATATTCGTCAATTTTTTGCGATTCGTTTTCTTTGATTGTGCCTAGTGCCGTAATGGACTTACCTTTCTTAAAGACGGCTGGATCTAAAAAGCCATCAGCATATACACGGAATCGGCCGGCAGGATCTTCTTTGAGATCTGGTCTGCCTGTTCTTTTTGATGGGTAATATAAAACGTCAAGTCGTGTTCGGTTAGCTTCATTTTTAACGGCCGCAATCACACCGCTCCAACGGGCCTGATTTCCGTTTAAAGAATTATCGTCAGCTTTAACTGATGAAAATGCCGTTAAATTCGTCCCTTCAGGAATACTAACCGAATCTGGGTAACTAGCGCACCCAGTAATTACCGTTGCAATGCTGATACTTAACAACAATTTCTTAAAAAAGTTCATTTACCTACCTCTCTAAATATATACAGGTAGTATTAGGCAAATTAAGCGGTAATATCAACCTTTATTTTTTCTGAAAGACTTTGGTTACTTTCTGTAACTTGCAGACTATTGTAGGAATTGACTGCGGTTTGACCCAAACCTGAAGAGTTTTGTTGTTGCTCTCTTCTATTTGCTGCATTTAGTTCTAGCTGTTGAATGGTTTGCGAATCAGGTGCTCGAAGTTGACTGGAAACTTCAACCGCTTCTTGATTAGGACGTTCTTGACGTTGGCGTTGCTCGGTTTGTGTATTCTCAGTTTGAACGGCATCTTGTTCTCTAACTGACTCTAATCGTTGCTGATTATCTACCGACTGCTCTTGCTGATCACGGCGCTGAACAGAGTCATCACTATTTTGCCTTTGCTGCTGAATAAGCTGTTGTTCAGCTCTCAGGTTTCCACCAGCGCTAGGTCCATAACCGACACCTTCTGTCATAACTATCTCCTAAATATAACTAAGTTAGATTAAGTCTAGTCAACGATTTTGAAACTGCGAATATAATCTGATAACGCTGCAGATATTTCTTTGAAAACATCTCTGTTTTGACAACTCGTTACCATTTGCGGCATACCGTTCATAGTGCACATGATTAACATAGCAACTCTTTTACTATCAGTACTGTCGCTCACTATATTTAGAACTTTCGCTCTTTCAAAAGCTTCGTAAATTGATTTCTGCACCGCGCAAAAAATAGCATCAACACGCATTCTTAAACCATCATTGGTTGATCCAAGCTCGGCTAGTAAGTTATGAATAGGACAGCCATTGCACATGTCTTCTTGCGAGGCATCGATAGCCTGCTTTTCAATTGACTTAGCGATGGCTTCAATTGGATCATTTGCAGAAGTAATTGATTCCCAATGAGCTTTAGATTGCTCTTTGAAAAGCTCATCTATGATGGCATACAACAAATCTTGTTTATTTGAAAAGTGATGATAAAGCGCGCCTTTAGACACATTAGCCTTGCTAATAATATCGGTAAGGCTAGTACCGTTGTACCCTTTTTGTTGAAATAAACATGATGCTATCTCTAACAAATTATTACGGGTTTTATCAGGATCTCTTAATGCCATTTCATGCTCTCAAATATTAACGACCGACTGGTCGGTTTTAATTATGCCTTACCTTTGGCTTAAAATTAACCAAAAAGTTCAATTTATCGACCTGGTAATTTTTTCCATGTTACTTCATCACGAACATAATTGGGTTGCGCTAATTCAGCGGGTAGGCCTTCACCATTTTTAAACTCTGTTTCAACAAGCTTAAAACCATATTTTATATTCGGTAGTAAAATATCAGTACTTTTAACATTAAATTTATCGC
Source organism: Psychrosphaera haliotis (assembly GCF_039523615.1). Classification (NCBI taxonomy): domain Bacteria; kingdom Pseudomonadati; phylum Pseudomonadota; class Gammaproteobacteria; order Alteromonadales; family Pseudoalteromonadaceae; genus Psychrosphaera; species Psychrosphaera haliotis. The sequence continues at coordinate 192,535 of NZ_BAAAFQ010000006.1, forward strand.
TTAATATGTCGTTATAGGTTTCCCAGCCTGTACCAACTGAAACAGCACCATCTAACACTTCACTGCTTTCAATATTGATTTCTTCTGGCTTACAAACAACGTCTTTGACTCGTGCTACTGCTTTACCGTCTACATTATCGTATATCGCAAAATACACTTCCGACATTCGGGCATCAATGGCAGCAATCACTTGAGGTGCATTAAGGTCATCTATTGCCTGTTGAGCCATGAGCGCTAGGTTTGAGACACCGAGCACGGGTAAATTGGCACCAAAGGCCAAGCCTTGGGTAATTGAAACGCCAATGCGAACGCCGGTAAAACTGCCAGGACCACACCCATATAAAATACCATCAAAGTCATCAAGTGTTAGGCTTGATTCGTTTAGCAAGTTTTCAACGGCTGGCAACAATTTTTGAGAATGTTGTTGAGGACAAACCTCGTAGTAACCAATTACTTTATCTTCTGTTTTTATTGCTACTGAGCAAGCTTCAGTTGCAGCATCTAATGCTAATAAATTCATTTTTTTACACTATAACGTTTCTAAAAATTTAACGACTCTGTCTGTATCTCGAGTTCGCTTCATGTCGGGTAAACTTCTCATGAAAGTTTCACCGTATTGTCTTGTCACTAACCGTGGATCACATATAACTAATGCACCACTATCTGTTACGTCTCTAATTAACCGGCCAACTCCCTGTTTTAAAGAGATTACCGCTTGAGGAATTTGAACATGCTTAAACGGGTCTTGACCTTTTAATTTACAATCTTCCATACGAGCTTGTAGCAGTGGATCATCTGGCGAAGCAAAAGGTAATTTATCAATCATCACCAAAGAAAGTGCCTCGCCACGTACATCCACCCCTTCCCAAAAAGAGCTTGTTCCGAGTAATACGGCGTTGCCGAGTTTAGTAAACTTCTCTAATAATAAACGTTTACTTGTTGTGCCTTGAACTAACAAAGGTAACCTAGTTTTATCTTCAAGCATTTTTGCTACTAACGACATCACTCTATGACTAGTGAACAGTAAAAACGCTCGACCTTGACTGGCTTCAATTAACTCTAACGCTAGTTCACCAAATGCTCGAACTGCGGTTTTGTCGTTTGGCTCAGGGAAATACCTTGGTACACAGAACAATGCTTGTTCTTGATAATTAAATGGGCTTCCCAGTATTTGTGTTCTAGCTTCTGGTAAGCCTAATTGATTCGTGTAGTGTTCAAAGTCATCATCTACCGATACGGTAGCAGAGGTAAATATCCAGCTTGAATCAGACTCTTTAACAAAACCACCAAACTTATCAGCAATAGACAGAGGAGTAGTGTGAAGCGTAAAGTGCCTTTTGCTAGTTTCGTACCAATAACTAAAGCCGGTTTCTTCAATTTGATTCACACGATCAAACTTACCTCTTAATTGACACAAACGGTCAAAACACGCATCAATCGCTTCCGTTCTTGAAACCGCTAGTTTTAATACATCGTAAATAAAGTCGAAGGACTTATGGACCAACTGCATGGCCGCAACAACTTCTTCCTGAGGCGCTTTATCTCGCCAATTACCTCGTTCTGGATCATAAGCAAAGGCTAAGCGCATATCTAAAATATTTTTTTCTAAATTCATGGCCGCTTTATTTAACTGCGACAAGTCACGCAAGTTCATCTGATATTCGGCTTGAATGTCTTTACATAATTCAAAAACTTGGCGCGAGGAAAAATGCTCGCCAAAATACTCCGCCGCAATATCCGGAATTTGATGAGCCTCATCAAAAATAATAACGTCCGTTTCAGGAATTAGTTCACCAAAACCAGTATCTTTTAAGGCCATGTCAGCAAAAAATAAATGGTGATTCACAACAATTAAATCTGCATCCAATGCTTTTTTACGCGCATTAACTACATGACATTCACCAATATTTGGGCAGTCTTTACTAAGGCAATTATCTACACTACTTGTCACGTAAGGGATAGCACGGCTATTTTCTTCTATGGATGTTAATTCACCAAGATCACCAGAGTCTGTTTCTGAGCTCCACCGACGAACTTTAGACAAGTCTGTAATAAAGTCAGGGTCTTCAAATGGTGGATGCTGACCATTTTGATTCATTCTATAGATACAAAGGTAATTACTTCGGCCTTTGAGCAATGCCGTTTTTAATCGAGGCTTTATTGCTTGTTTAACTAATGGCAAATCACGGTGGAAAAGTTGCTCTTGCAGAGCTTTGGTCCCTGTGGACACAATAATTTTTCGGCCATCTAATATAGCGGGGGCTAAATAAGCAAATGTCTTACCTGTTCCAGTGCCGGCTTCTACAACCAACTGCTTTTTATCTTTGATGGCGCCGGCCACCGCATTAGCCATGTCTAATTGTGATTGGCGAGCTTTAAATCCAGGGATCGCTTTTGCTAACGCCCCTTCATCTGAAAAACACTGATTAACCGACTGCTTCACCAACACACACCTTAAAAGAAATATTCAGATCGAAGTTTAACAAAACTATCGTCAGTTAAGAATGTACCTACCAACATTTATTTCAGGCAAAAAAAAACTCCCGAACAAGTCGAGAGTTTTGATATTTAATATTGATGAGCAAAATAACCCATCAAACTAAAATTATAGAGATTCAGAGTTCTCAGATAAGAACGCTGCAACGCCTGCAGGAGTTGCGTCCATACCTTTTTTACCTTCTTCCCAACCAGCAGGACATACTTCGCCGTGCTCTGTGTGGAAGTTTAATGCGTCTACCATACGTAACATCTCATCAATGTTACGACCTAGAGGAAGATCGTTAACTACTTGGTGACGAACCATGCCTTCTTCATCAATTAAGAAAGACGCACGGAAAGCAACGCCAGCTTCTGGATGCTCAACGTCATATGCTTTACAGATTTCGTGTTTAACGTCTGCTGCTAGTGTGTAACCAACTTGGCCAATACCACCGTCTGCAACAGCAGTGTTACGCCATGCGTTGTGGCTGAATTGTGAGTCAATTGAAACACCAATTACTTCAACACCGCGCTTGTTGAACTCAGCTAAGCGTTTGTCAAAAGCGATTAGCTCTGAAGGACAAACGAAAGTGAAGTCTAGTGGGTAAAAGAAAACAACTGCTTTTTTACCTTTAGTTGCTTCAGCAAAGTTAAATGTATCAACGATTTCGCCGTTGCCTAATACTGCAGCTGCAGTGAAGTCTGGTGCCTGACGGCCTACTAATACGCCCATGGGTTTCTCCAATGTGGTTATTGTTAATAAATTCTTGTGCACAGTATATATAGTTAAAATTTCATAAACCAAGGTGAATTTTCGATTAAACCTATCGAAATTATCAATATAGGTAATCTCGCACTCTTGCTTTCCCAAAAGCGGAAAAACACAATGCTTAAAAATAGCACAAAAACAGACAAAAACACTTGCCTTCAAACTAAATGAGAACTATTATCACTTGCATTGAAGTTAGCCGTAACCAGTAGGATTCAAAATGTACGTTTGTTTATGCAAAGGTATCACCGATAAAGATATTCAAGATGTTGTTAACCAGCACGGTGTTGGTAACCTTCGTGAATTAAAACAACACCTGCCTGTTGGTTCTGAGTGTGGTAACTGTACTAAGGTTGCGCAAATGGTTGTAGACAAAATGATCATGGATGAGTCTTTATTTAAAGAAGTCAGCTAGTTACAAAACCTCAATCTAATTAATAATGATTCTCATTATTAACCCCCTGTTTTTATTAAGAATTTTTGCAAAAACCGCATAATCATCTATAATGTTCCTATTACCCGTTATTAGGATTTTTTTATGCAATCTAATCGAACTATTATCACCACATTAAATGACATTTTAACGGTGGAGTTAACGTCCATTAATCAATATTTCTTGCATGCACGCATGTACAAGAACTGGGGCTTTAGCAAACTGAATGACAAATGTTACAAAAAGTCTATTTTAGATATGAAGCAAGCGGACAAATTAATTGAACGAATTCTGTTTCTGGAAGGTCTACCAAATTTACAAAAGCTTGGCGCCTTGTCTATCGGTGAACATACGGTAGAAATGATCAAGTGTGACTCTCAGTTCCAATTGACTCAAATTGCTCAAATGAGAGCTGCAGTTGCGGTTTGTGAAGAGCAGCAAGATTATGTTTCTAGAGATTTATTGACTGATATTCTTGAAGGTGAAGAAGAACATTTAGATTGGCTAGAAACTCAAGACTATCAAGTTGAAAACTTAGGTATTGAAAAGTACCTTCAAGCACAGCTATAAAGAGGACCTCGTTATGAAAGGCAATAAAGACGTAATCAATGCATTAAATGGCCTTTTGGCATTTGAGTTAGCAGCAATGGACCAATACTTTATTCACTCTCGTATGTACGAAGATTGGGGCTTTACTAAGCTATTCGAACGTATTGATCACGAATTCGATGATGAGAAAGGCCATGCTTCAGTATTAATTGAGCGAATCTTGTTTTTAGAAGGTATCCCTAACATGGTAAACCGAGATGGTTTGCACATAGGTAAAGATGTACCTGAGATGTTAGAGAGCGATCTTCGTGTTGAATATGCCGTAGACAAAGCGTTAAAAGACGCCATGGCACTGTGTGAAAAAGAACAAGACTACGTAACTCGTAATATGCTTCAAGTTCTTATCGATGATACAGAAACAGACCACGCACACTGGTTAGAGCAGCAGTTAGGCTTAATTAAAACAATTGGCCTACCTAATTACTTACAAGCTCAAATGTAAAAATACGGTTCAGAACGTATAGACTACTAATGCGTTATATAATTACGAAAAGCAGAACATTTGTTCTGCTTTTTTTATGTTCGATGTTAAGTTAGTTACACACAATTACAACAAGGAATAGTAAATGTCAGAAGAAAACAAACCAGTAAAACTAGAAGTTGGCATTGGTGTCGGTATTGCTGTGGGTGTTGCTATTGGTGTAGCGACAGATAATTTAGGTCTGGGAATTGCTTTAGGCGTCGCGTTAGGAGCCGCTTATTCAATGAGCTCGCAGCCGAAGCCAGAAAATGGTTCACAAGATGTTGAGGACGACCGTAATGACAATGGCTCTAATACACCAAGCTCCTAACGATTGTGATGACTATCATCCATCAGTTTATTCAATTTAAGTTGAGCCGCTGAGGGGTTGTTTAAATCGGTTACTTCTATCATTTCACATTCGTCCCTAATCATTTCCGATATTAAGCTTGGGTAATGTCGGCAATCTTCTGGGCGATCGAGGTAAATACTGCAGGTATATAGTGTTGGTGAATCCGGTGTTAACTTAGGCTCTATGCCTAAAAATGGACACTGTTTTAAAGGTTCTCCTGATTTTGGGTCAAACCATATTTTGTCGTCCTTCACGTATGCGTATATGTCGGGGTTAAAAATCTCCCACATTTCAATCTCTTCGGAGGTGGCGGATAAATCTCCTCCACCATATTTAATGCAACACTTTCCGCACTGATTACAGTTTTTCATACTATTCCGTATCCCAATATGGCGGGGTGCCATACCAGTCTTTTAAGAAATCTATCAATACTCGAACTTTTGGTGCTAACAATCTCGACGACGGATAAACGGCCCAGATAGCAGTATCAGAGGCCAACGGATAATCCTCTAAAACCTTCACTAATTCGCCACTATTCAAGTGCTTATAAACATTCCAAGTAGAGTTAATAGATAAACCAAGCCCTTGTACACTTGCATCTCGCATCGCCTCACCGTTATCCGTTCGAAGCTTAGAATGCGTTTTAATGTTTACCGTTTTACCTTCTGACTTTAATGCCCACGTATCAAAGCTTCTGAGGTTTACACAGTTATGTGCCTTTAAATCCTCTAGCGTTTTAGGCATACCGAACTCTTCAATATAACTTGGTGCGGCACAAATAATTCGCTTATCCACCGCTAATTTACTGGCTATTAGGCTGGAGTCTTTTAATTCAGCATTTCTAATCGCAATATCAAAACCACCTTCAACCATATCCACAATGGTATCTGACATGCTTAAATCAATATTGATCAAAGGGTATCGCTTTAAAAACTCTGCTAAAGCAGGAACTAAATGTTGCCGTCCAAATGATGCCGGTGCTGTAATTCTTAGAGTGCCCATAGGAGACGCATTGCCAACGCCTACCGAGGCTTTTGCGGCTTCGATACCAACTAGAACCTCTTCTGCGTGAGGAAGAAAAACCTTTCCTTCTTCAGTTAACGATACATTTCTGGTTGTTCTATGCAAAAGACGAATACCTAACTCTTGCTCTAATTTATTTATGTGCGCGCTAGACACAGCTGCGGACAAGCCTAATTCATGCCCCGCTGAGCTGATATTTAGTGTTGAAGCGACTCGGACAAATAGTTTTAAATGTTCAATATTCATTATCAATAATATCTAAAAAATGATTCTTCATTAAAGAGGATTATCAATATAGCAATTGTCGACTAATATTCAAACACTACTTGATTGAAGCCAAAGATGATTTAGCTTAACCATACCTTTAATAGGTTATTCAAAGGAATAAAGATGAAAACAATTTTAATTACAGGTTCAACCGATGGCTTAGGTTTAGCAACCGCAACAAAATTATTAGAACTTGGCCATCAAGTTATAATTCATGGCCGTAACGAAGAAAAGCTGGCGTCAGTTCACCAATCATTATTAAAAATATCGCCTCAAGTTTCTGCATACCAGGCAGACTTTTCGGACTTAAGCTCTGTGTTAGCGTTAGCCAATACAATTAAATCTGATTACGCGTCAATCGATGTTTTAATCAATAATGCAGGCGTATTCAAATTAAATCCTGCATCAATTGATAAAGATAAAGTTGACCCTCGACTTATGATCAATACGATTGCACCTTATGTATTTACAAAAGCCTTGCATAGCAACTTATCAGACGATGCCAGAGTTATTAATTTATCTTCAGCCGCCCAAGCACCATTTGACTTAAACGGTATTCTTGGAACAAAAAGCTACTCCAACGAAATGCAAGCCTATGCTGAAAGTAAGCTTGCAATCACGGCGTGGACGTTAGCCATGGCAAAGTTAGAAAACACTAAACGCCAGGTTTTCTTGGCGGTAAACCCTGGTTCATTGCTAGCAACAAAAATGGTGAAAGCTGGTTTTGGTGTTGAAGGTAATGACATCTCTATTGGCGTAAACCTGTTAACGGACGCTTCGTTATCTGACAGCTTTAAAGAATCCAACGGCAAGTATTTTGACAATGATAAAAAAGCCTTTGCGACTCCGGATAGTTATGCGGCAAACGAATCAAACCAGAACTCGTTGATTGCACTATTAGACAAAATTTATACAGAGCTTCAATAGAGTTCAGTTTTAAAATTAACCGTGCGGCGTCGTGCTTTTTTCTGCATAATTAGCGGTCTATTCCATAGGTTAATTTTAGGGTTTTATTAGACATGAAAAAAACATGCATTATAACGGGTGGCTCTTCGGGAATTGGCCTTAGTTGCGTCGAACTGTTCCTAGAAAATGGTTACCAAGTTTTTAATCTTGATTTACAACCTAGCGACAAAGGTGAGTATATACATTGTGATATAACAAACCTTAATGCCGTTCGCGAAAACATTTCTAATATTGCCCGTAGTTATAAAATCGATACTCTGATATCCAATGCGGGAATTCATTTCTCCGGTACTATTGAAAACACATCTGACGCTGAATTTGATCGGGTTTTGGATATCAATGTAAAAGGTGCTTATGCGGCAATACAAGCCGTTTTACCAAGCATGAAAAAGCATCGCGACGGTTCAATAATACTTATTGCTTCAGACCAAGCCTTGATAGCTAAACAAAACTCTTTTGCTTACAACCTTAGTAAAACTGCGCTGGCTTCTATGGCCAAAACAACAGCCCTCGATTACGCCGAATTTAATATACGCTCAAACGCATTATGCCCCGGCACCATTGAAACGCCTTTATACCATAAGGCTATCGACAATTATGTTGCGCGCTCAGGTGCAAATAAAGACGAAATCCATCGAGAAGAAGCATCTCTCCAGCCAATTGGTCGATTAGGCCAACCAGAAGAGGTCGCCCAGTTTGCCCTATTTTTGGCGAGTGAAAAGGCCAGTTTTATAACTGGTAGCCTGCAAGTTATTGATGGCGGGTATACGGCGCAATAAATGAAAATTAGTGACCCACACCTCCACCTATTTGATTTGGTCAAAGGCGAATATCAATGGTTGAAGCCAGAGCATCCTCCTTTTTGGAGCGATAAGTCTAAAATAAATCGGGACTTTTCGGAGCTGGATCTAACCGTGTTTGAGCAATTTGAGCTATCTTCATTTGTTCACATTGAAGCTGGGTTCAACAATGAACACCCCAGCCAAGAAGTCGAATGGTTGGAAAAAACCGTCACTAAGCCTTTTAAATCTATCGCCACTATCAATTTACTTTTGGAGCCTGAAGAATTTAAAAGTCAGATAAGCGAACTTAAGCTCTATTCTTCTGTTGCTGGTGTGCGCCATATTTTAGATGAAAACGCAGTTGCCATTCTTAACTCAGCTAATTGCTTATGCAATCTCAGTTATTTAGAGTCTCAAAATTTAATATTTGAACTTCAGACGAACCTATTCGATACACTCGTTGTTGACGGTATTACTAAGTCACTGAGTTCTTTGCCGCTCGGTAATTTAAAAGTTGTTATTAATCATGCTGGATTTCCCCCTGCAGATCATAATCAAAACGAAGACGAATGGGCCAACTGGCTTGCTGGAATTAAACGGTTAAGCACGTTCTCAAATGTTTCGATAAAGTGTTCAGGCTGGGAAATGAGTAACCGAAATTACACGCTTGCTGCTATTGAACTTAAGATTAAAAGTGTCATAAATGTATTTGGGATTGAACGTATTATGATGGCCAGCAATTTTCCGTTGTGCACATTCAGCAAGTCTTATGCAGAATATTGGCAAGATATAGTTTTGGTGTTAAACAACCTAAATATTCCGCAGGCTCACCAGCAGAAGCTACTTTATGACAATGCGGTTGCTTTCTATTTCAAATAAAACCTGACTGTTCATGTATTATGGAGATGTTATTTTTAACCGACACCCTCTCCTTAACAAATCGGTCTCTCAAACAAAAAGGCCGCGTCAAAAGACACGGCACTTAAACAGCACTTAAAAACAACTTACTTAACCGTCACATTTGGCGAACGTTTAACAACCTCATCATTCAGTTCAATACCAATTCCCGGAGTATCAGGTGCTTGGAAAAAACCGTCTACCGGTTGTGGATCTTGAATACAAAGTTCACGGTTCCACGACTTGATTGCATAAGTATGGTGCTCATGAATTAAGAAGTTTGGAATCGCCGTTTCTAAATGTAATGACGCTGCCGTTGCAACTGGTCCACCACAAACGTGTGCTTGTACACGAATGTCGTAAACATCGGCGTAATCACAAACTTTCTTCGCTTCTGTGAAACCACCACATAAACCAACATCTGGTTGCAATACGTCTATGCTTTGATCTTCAAAATAAGGACGCACATCCCAGCGATGATATAAGCGTTCGCCACCAGCAATTGGAACATTTACATTATCAGACACTTTTTTGTGAACCGCTGAATTTAAATAATTCACAGGCTCTTCATACATCATACAGCCTACTTCTTCCACTATCGCACCCATTTGAATTGCAGAAGCAGCGCCCATTAACGAGTGTGATTCAAAGATAATATCTACGTCTTCGCCTACCGCATCTCGGATTGCACGAAGGCGATCACCAAATAAGCGCATTTGTGGTTTTGTGAATAACTTAGTTCTATCAAACGACGAGCCACCATCTGCATCATAAACAATTGGGTCAACTTTCACTGCGTCATACCCTTCAGCAACGGCTTTTAATGCCGCTTCTGCGTACTGTTCTGGCTGAATAAGCTTAGTGATGTCTTTATCCCAGTCAAACTGCAATTGGCTGGCATAAGTTCTCAACTTGTCATTCGTTTTACCACCTAATAATTGATAAACAGGAACGCCAAAGGCTTTACCTTTGATATCCCACAATGCAGTATCAATTGCACTCATTGCAGAATATAAAACCGGTCCGCCGCCTAAGCCCCAAAAGCTTTCGCGCAGCATACGACTCCACAACAATTCAGTATTAAACGGGTTAAAACCAATTAAAACCGCTTCAGCTATTTCTTTAATCATAGCGGCAGCCGCACTGTGTCCCCAATCGTAGGCTAAACCTGCCTCACCAACGCCTGAAATACCTTCGTCAGTATGAATACGGATAAAAACAGGATTCCATGGTGGGCGCTCTGGGCAGTGAATATCAAATATTTCTACGTGAGTGATTTTCATTTTGGTCTCTTTTAATTAAATTCTATATTGTTTTTGTTCGCGACCCTTGGTCACGCTTTAAAATTAGATGTCGGTCTTAAATACCCGCCTTTACCTATCACTCTTTACATATCAAAGTCAGGATAGGCGCGCTTAACTTTTCGCATCATGGCTGGCCATGCTTTTTGGCCTCCAGTTTGACCCGAATGGACTATATTCGCTTGCGCTTTTATACCATCAACTATGCTTTGGTCTACCATAAACGCGGATTTTCCCGTTGCTTGAACTTGTAATTGAATCTCACAAGCACGCGTTAAATCGTACATATGCATAAAGGCATCACCAATAGTTTTACCTAGTGTGATTGCACCATGGTTTTTAAGCAGGAAAAAATTAGCATTACCCAAATCATCTTTGAGTCTTTGCTTTTCTTCATCATTAACAGCCAAACCTTCATAGTCGTGATAAGCAAGGGAAGCCAATGCAAACATTGAATACTGACTCAACGGCAATAAACCTTCTTCTAAACTTGCTACTGCAACAGTCTCATTAGTATGAACATGTAATGTACATTGATCTTCATGTCTTGCTTCATGCAGTGCGCTATGAATAGTGAAGCCAGCTGGGTTAATCGTAAAAGGACAGTCTTCTTGAACAATGTTGCCTTGAATATCAATCTTTACTAAATTCGATGCCGTGATTTCATCAAACGTAAGGCCAAATGCATTTAATAACAAATGATCAGTACCCGGAATACGAGCTGATATATGAGAATGAATTAAGTCGTCCCAACCGTGCATCACTAATAATCGATAACATGCGGCCAATTCCACACGCGTCTGCCATTCTTGTTCAGACACTGAGTCTTTTAAGCTGACCACTGGCAAGTCGTACATAATTGTTCCTTAACGCTCTGATTTAGTTGGCAGTATATAGGATAGCCTTTACCAACCTTAATAACTGATAATAATAATATATAGCGAGCCGTTTTTATATATTTGAATGCCTCTGTGTAAACTATTCTCAGCCAATATCCATTTAATTGCATTCGCAGTTAGTATCGTCCCAATTTAAATTTTTAAAACCACCAGCTAGTACCTACATATGCTCACTTTCCTGTGTGAATTTAGTCAATAAAGTTGTGTTCTCAAACCACGACACCTTATGCTAATCGAAATAAACTTTACGTTTATCATAAAATTTAATTTGACTAACATAAAGCAAGTCACTATTGTAAATAACATGAATATACGAATTAACTTAGACATAGAACTCGCGAAACAGAAAATGTCATTAACTGAATTGTCACAACAAATCGGCATTTCAATGACTAATCTATCCTTGTTGAAAAACGGTAAGGTTAAAGCGATTCGATTTAGTACGCTAGAGGCTATATGCAAGGCATTAAGTTGTCAGCCCGGCGATATTTTGGTGTATGAAATTAAAGAGAAAGATGGGAGTTAATCTATTTTAAAAGTCGATTAACTAACTCTGACTTTACTTATTTTAAAACTGGAGATTTAAATGAACAATCAATACATAAAACCAGCGATAGCCACTTTGCTGCTCGCCATCGTATTCCCCATTTATTGGAGCAGCGCGTTTTACTCAGCAAGCTTTAATAATGATATTTTTGCGTTTATAAAAGCCGATATGATGACACTTGGCTTCAGTGATTTAATGTTTGTGATCATGGGCGCACTTGAAGTTTACGTTTATTTGAGTTTAAGCAAAGCACTAAAAGTCCAACTTAACTCGCGCTTTGCTTCTATTTTGCTTATTGTAATGGCGATAGCCAGTGCCCTGTTCCACGGAACGGTGATCTTTGATGTTGCTTTAGCGATGACAAGTGGTGCGTTACCAAACTCATCAATAGATAGCATAGTTGCTGTGGGTTTGTTTTTCGGTATTGCTGCGCTAGTTTTATTAGCGTTTTCTACTTTTATTTGCAGTATTGTAATATTAATCAACCACCAACAAATCAGCAGTATGTTGAAAGTCTTTTCTGTATTACTTTTAGTGGTGAGCATTCTACAAGTAACAGTGATTTTCTCTGCATTTAATTTACTACTATTTCCATTCACCTTAGCCATGCTTGCGGTATACTTTGTGAAAGAACCAGACACATTGGAAATTGTTTAAACTAATCTATGAACATTGACAAATTAGCAGTATTTTCAGAATTATTTATTCAGTTAGAAAAGTCCTTTCTAGCAGCCTCCGATGCTGCAGAAGGGGCGCGTCAATTGGCAACTCACGAACAGAGTAAACCAGAAACTCAGTATGATACGGTTGGACTCGAAGCTTCATATTTAGCACATGGTCACTCACAACGTGCTGCAGACTTAGCCAATGCCATAGAGGATTGGAAAGTTTTACAACACAAAGTATTCAGTAATGAGTCTAGTATCGACGCAGGGGCTTTAGTTGAGCTCATTGATTCAGATGAAATTTCAAAAATGTTTTTAATCGGCAATTATTCTGGTGGTTTAAAAATCGAGGTATCAGACGAAGTCGTTACCGTCATTACCTTATCGTCACCCCTGGGCGGAGCCATGAAATCAAAACAAGTCGGTGATGAGTTTCAACACCCAGTTAATGCTAAGCTTAGTTTGGAAATAACTCACCTAGTCTAGCTTCAGGACACAACAGTAATCCGCATCGCCTAAAGTTGAAACAAAAAAACGGAGCACTAGGCTCCGCTTTTCAGAAAGTATATGACAAATCTAAACCCAAGGTTAGAGCTCAGGTTTAAACATTTTATACTTACATTTTTTCCATTGTTTCAATGCCTAACAAGTCTAAACCTTGCTTCATTGTTTTAGATACCAACAAGCTAAGTGCTAAACGGCTTTGTTTTGTTTCTTCTGGCACACCATCTTTTAAGATTGGGCACGCTTCGTAGAATGTCATGAACAAGCTAGCTAACTCATAAAGGTAAGTACATAACACATGAGGCGTTAAGTTTTGGCTAACCGCATTCATTACTTCAACAAACTGCAATAGCTTCATTGCTAACGCTTTTTCTTGAGCTTCTGCAATAACAACATTTGCAGCGAAGTCTTCAGTATTAATCCCCGCTTTACGGAAAATACTTTGAATACGCGCAAACGCATATTGCAAATAAGGAGCCGTATCGCCTTCAAAGCTCAACATGGTATCCCAGTCAAAAATGTAATCCGTTGTACGGTTTTTGCTTAAGTCTGCATATTTAATGGCACCAATACCTACTTTACGAGCAATCTCATTTTGCTCATCTGCAGATAGATCACTATTTCGTTCTGCTAATAGTTTGCCTGCGCGCTCAACTGCTTCATCTAACAAGTCAGCTAGTTTTACCGTGCCACCAGTACGAGTTTTAAATGGTTTGCCGTCTTTACCTAGCATCATGCCAAATGGGCCATGCTCATAGGTCGTTTCTTCTCGTAACAATCCACCTTTGCGGCCAACTATTTCAGCTTGCTTAAAGTGGTAAGCTTGACGTGCGTCGGTAAAGATAATGATTCTGTCCGCATCTAATTCAAATGAGCGATACTTCATTGCCGCTAAATCAGTGGTTGAATACAAGAAACCACCGCCTGACTTTTCAACGATAAATACTGATGGCTCACCGTCTTTATTCGCTAACTCTTCAATGAATACAACTTGCGCACCTTGGTCTTCAACCACAATGCCCTGCTCTTTTAAGTCAGCAACCACACCTGGTAACATTGGGTTATAAGCACTTTCACCCATAATGTCATCGTTAGTTAGCTTAACGTTCAGTTTCTCGTATACTTCTTCTGAGTGTTGAATAGACACTTCGATAAACTGCTGCCACAGAGCTTTACACTCAGCGTCACCGCCTTGAAGCTTAACAACATACTCACGAGCTCGGTCAGCAAACCCTTCTTCGTCATCAAAACGAATTTTTGCTTCGCGGTAAAAGTCTTCTAAGTCTGACAGTGCGGTTGTTGCAACTTCAGATGCTTGCAGCTTGTCTTGTAAATGCGCGATCAACATTCCGAACTGTGTTCCCCAATCACCCATGTGGTTTTGACGAATCACATCGTGACCTAAGAATTCAATAACGCGTGCAACGGCATCACCTATAATCGTTGAACGAAGGTGACCAACGTGCATTTCTTTGGCTAGGTTTGGTGAAGACAAATCAACAACAACTTTTTTAGCCAACTCTTTTTCGATGGCTAAACGAGGATCTGCCAGTGCAGTTTCAACCTGTGCGGCTAACCACTCTGGACGAAGCTTTACATTGATAAAACCAGGGCCAGCAATTTCTAAGCTATCAGCCATATCATCTAGGTTTACTTGCTCAACAATAGTCTCTGCAATATCACGTGGCTTTTGTTTTAAAATTTTCGCCAGTGCCATAGCACCGTTAAACTGATATTCACCAAATTCAGGTCGAGTACTGCGAGCCAATGGTGCTGGTGCGCCTTCTGCGCCTTCAATGTTGCTTAATGCTTGTTTAAATCTGTCTTGAACTAATTGAAATACATTCATTTTCTTTAGTGCCTAATTAGTGTTCACGAGTTTCTAAGAAACGGACATCTGGGTAACGTTCCATAGATAAGTTTAAGTTCACTCTTGTAGGAGCAATGTACGCCAAGCTGTCACCACCATCTAACGCTAAGTTAGTGGCACATTTGCGGCGGAACTCATCTAGTTTTTTCTCATCGTCGCACTCTACCCAACGAGCAGTTGCCACGTTTACATTTTCATAAATTGCTTCAACGTTGTATTCCGATTTTAATCGTTGAACAACAACATCAAACTGAAGTACACCAACCGCGCCTACGATCAAATCGTTGTTTTCAAGTGGACGGAATACCTGTACAGCACCTTCTTCTGATAACTGAATAAGGCCTTTTAATAGCTGCTTTTGCTTCAGTGGATCTTTAAGACGGATACGACGGAATAATTCTGGTGCGAAGTTTGGAATACCACTAAATTTAAAGTCTTCACCATGTGTAAAGGTGTCACCAATCTTAATAGTGCCGTGGTTATGCAAACCAATGATGTCGCCCGGCCATGCTTCTTCAACTTGGGCACGGTCACCAGCAACAAAAGTTAACGCATCTGAAATTCGAACGTCTTTTCCTAAACGAACGTGTTTCATTTTCATGCCTTTTTCATATTTACCAGAAACGATACGCATGAAGGCAACACGGTCACGGTGTTTAGGGTCCATGTTTGCTTGTATTTTGAATACAAAACCACTGAAGTTTGACTCTTCTGCTGATACAGAACGTTCGTTCGTTTCGCGAGGCATTGGCGTTGGCGCCCATTCAGTCAAACCATCTAACATGTGGTCGACACCAAAGTTACCTAAAGCGGTACCAAAAAATACTGGTGTTAATTCGCCTGCTAAAAACAACTCTCTATCAAATTCATGTGACGCACCAACAACTAGCTCTAGTTCTTCACGTAATTGTTCTGCAAGGTCTTCACCTACTGCGGCATCTATCTCAGGGTTATCAACACCTTTAATCGTACGAACTTCTTGGATTGTGTGGCCTTGGCCTGTGGCATATAAAATAACTTCGTCACGAAGAATATGATAAACACCTTTGAACAATTTACCGCAACCGATTGGCCAAGTGATTGGTGAACATGCAATCTTTAATTCTGATTCCACTTCATCCATTACTTCCATTGGATCACGAATGTCACGGTCCAATTTGTTCATGAACGTTATGATTGGTGTATCACGAAGGCGAGTAACCTCCATTAACTTACGAGTTCTATCTTCTACACCCTTCGCGGTATCAATAACCATTAAGCAGGAATCAACAGCAGTTAATGTACGGTAAGTATCTTCAGAGAAGTCTTCGTGTCCTGGAGTATCGAGTAAATTGACCAAACATTCGTTATATGGGAATTGCATAACAGACGTAGTAATTGAAATACCACGATCTTTTTCCATCTCCATCCAGTCAGATTTTGCATGCTGGTTTGAACCACGACCTTTAACAGTACCTGCTGTTTGAAGGTGTTGTCCGAACAACAATACCTTTTCGGTGATAGTTGTTTTACCGGCATCCGGGTGCGAGATGATCGCGAATGTGCGTCGAATGTCGACTTGCTGTTGTTGCGCAGACATGCAAATTACCTGTATTAAATATGGATTGAAAAAGAGAATAAAATTTTAGCCGCGTATTATAGCCGAATTAGGATTAAAAGTAAGGCGCTGATTCACCTTAAACTGCGTTTTTTCTGACACTATTTTAACCTTAGCTAAAAGCCGTGTATCATGCCTGTTTTCGGCCATCACACGAGTGAACAACAACTTGAAAGCGTCTTTTGTTTTAACCATTTTTCTCAGTTCATTTTTACTTTTCTCAATTCAACCTATTTACGCAAAACTGATATTGCCGAACTTAGGTGGTGGCAGTGCCGTTTGGACCGCGTGTTTATTGTTTTTTCAAACAATGTTACTGGCTGGTTACCTTTACTCATTTATTTTAAGTAAGCTGAAAAACACAAGCTTTCAAGCCAAGTTTCATGCGGTGATAGTTTTGATTGCCGCCACCTTAATGCCCGTTTCCAATGATTGGTCTAACGCCATATTTGTTGACGTGCAATCGCCATTTTGGGACATATTTAAACTGTTATTTTACACTATTGGCGTGCCGTATTTTGTATTATCAACAACGGCCCCTTTGATTCAGCATTGGTTAGGGCAAACTTCATTGAAATCTAAAGCTTATCGCTTATATTCAGTTTCTAACATTGCCGCGCTGCTCGCCTTATTTAGTTACCCATTCATTATTGAGCACCAGCTGACACTCAACAATCAAACCTTTTACTGGTCTGGTGTTTACTTGCTTTTTTCCGCGACCATTGGCTTAAGTATCTATACCGCGTTAAAGCTGGCACCGGAGAGTTTACCGGAACTGACAGATGCAGATTCCATTGAGGCGATGCCAAGCTTTTTGAAAATGCTTAGCTGGTTTTTGCTGTCCGCGGCTGGCGTTGTATTGCTGATTGCTACCACCAGCAAAATGACACAAAACATTCCACCTATTCCTTTTTTATGGATCACACCATTAGCGGTTTATCTCGTGACGTTTATTTTGACCTTCCATAATGAAAGACTTTACGCCCGCTGGTATTGGCTGGCGGCGTTTATCGTTAGCTCCGTTATTGCATTGCTGCTGTTTTATATAGGCACACATTTCAGTGCTATTTCACAAATATCGCTTTATTTATTAACCATGTTTATTGCCACCATGGTTTGTCACGGCGAATTGGTGAAAACAAAACCAGATACTCAGCACCTTACTCTGTTTTATTTATTACTAGCCGCAGGCGGCGCAGCAGGAAGTTTGTTTGCTTCTTTTTTTGCTACTCAATTTTTCACGCAAAACTATGAATACATTATTGGCTTTATGGCGATTTACGCTTTGTTGCCCCTGTCTATTTTTAGCCATAATAAAACACTTAAAAGACCAGATACTAATATTGATATAGCCTCGTTCAACGCTAAACCAGACAATAAGCTGGCATTCACTAGTCTTGCTGGGTTTGTAGCTTTTGGTTTCTTTTTCAACTTTTTAAACTCTCAATTTAATCAGTTTAATGTTTATGAAAGTCGCAACTTTTACGGCTCACTCGCAGTTAAAGATTTACTGAATATTTCACCACCAGAACGCCGACTGGTTGATGGTTATACCGCACATGGCGCTCAACGCCTGCCTTCCATAAATCACTCGTCCAATTCTGCTGCAAAAGTTGATCTAGAACCTCTTAGTTACTACCGTCCGGCATCGGGTATTGGTCTCACTTTGCAAATGCCTACACAGCAAGCGTCACGAAAAGTAGGACTTATTGGTTTAGGCGTAGGTGCATTAGCCTATTACGGTCAGTCCAATGATAACTATATATTTTATGAGTTAAATCCCGACGTGGCTTTTGTGGCCAATACCTATTTTGATTATCTAAAGCGTTCGCGCGCTCAGGTAAATATTAAATTAGGTGATGCTAGAGTCATGTTGGAACAAGAGATGAATAATGAGGGTAGCCAGCAGTTTGATCTGTTGGTGGTTGATGCCTTTTCGAGTGATGCCATTCCGGTTCACTTGCTTACTGAGGAAGCAATAAACCTTTACCAACATCATCTTAAACAAAATGGCTTAATGGCATTCCATATTTCAAATAGCTATTTAAACTTAAAACCTGTGATGCGAAGCATTGCTAAGCAATTAAAAATGACGGCGGTTTATTTTAAAGCCGAGTCTGAAGATGCAAATATTCACACAACTGAGTGGGTAGTATTTACTAATAATAAGAAGTACTTGGCTCAACCAACGGTAAAATCATTTGGCTCAAGTATTTTAATGACTGGCGGAGCAACCGTTAATTGGACCGACGATTACTCAAGCTTGTTGTCGGTACTAAAGCTTAACTAGAGTTTGTGCTGCTTGCTACAGTGCTTTTTTCATAGACAGTGCGTGTTCTTTTTCAACGCTATTAGGCACTGAGTAGTAATTTTTTCTGACGCTCTGTGTTACAAAGCCAAATGACTCATAAAGAGCAACCGCAGCTTGGTTGCTCTCTCTCACTTCCAACCAAATTTCTTCTGCCTGTATGCTTTCACTATACGTAAACAAATCATTCATTAACGCTTTGCTTAAGCCTTTACCTTGGTGATCTTTGGCAATACATATGTTTTCCAAAGACACTTCGCCAGCAACATGGTCTGAAAAATAATATCCGATAAGTTGATATTGTTTTTTCTCTATTTGAAACAAGCCCATATTATGACTACGCGAGCCAAAACTAGAGGAAACAATACGCTCACTCCAAGGTGCTAAGTGCGCAGTGTTTTCAATTTCCATAATTTCGGAGATATGAGAATGGTTTAATGGTTCTATTCTTGTTTTCATTAGCTGGCTTTTATTAGCTGAGATTCATCGGTTAGTGTTTGTTTTTAGTTTTTTATTACTGGCTAACCAAAGGTGCCAACGTTGACCAAACCTGCTGTTTTTGAGCGCTTGATAAATCACTTATCGGTGCTGTTATTAATTGTGTTTTAGTAGCAATAACACGGGTAGATTTACCTTCAATCAACCACGAAAAGCTTTCAGTAAGCTGAACCTTTTGGCCCACCACTTTCATTTGAGGAAAGAGAACCAACAAGTCTTTTTCAAATGATGGCTCTAGCACCATATCTTTAGTCAACGATTCTTTTGATGATGCATCGAGAGAGCCAGCTTGCAGAAATTTAATGCCAAGCTTTTTCATGCATTCTATTTGATGAGGTGTGTACACAGTGGAACCAAAATTATGAAATAAAAATTAATGATATCTAAATTTGAGGAGTTGAGCCATTAGAGATTTAATTAACTAAATTAACTGTCCATGTTAGCAAAGCACTTAAAGGAAGCGTTTGAGCTCGTGAATTTCAGGCACAAAAAAACCGCAACTAAGCGGTTTAATTTCTTTGACTTGACAGGGGCGGAGGGACTCGAACCCCCAGCCATCGCGTCTTTTATGAAGAGTGGAGACCGCTGTTCTAAAATCATGCAGCTAACTGGCTAATTCGATGCTACATAAACACCCTAAACTTCAAGCACAAAAAAACCGCAATTAAGCGGTTTAATTTCTTTGACTTGGCAGGGGCGGAGGGACTCGAACCCCCAGCCATCGGTTTTGGAGACCGCTGTTCTACCAATTGGAACTACGCCCCTGCATCAAAGTCCGGCAATTATACTGTGCGAATGCCTGAGGTAAAGGGTAAATTTCATTTATTTTACGGTTTATCGCTCGTTCGGACATTTAATGTACAAACCAACTGTTAAAACTAAAACCAATTTTAGTAGCTCTGCGTTATAATTGCCTTGTCTTTGAATTATTTGAATAAGTTTTTATGTCTGAACACGCTAAATTTACCTGCCCTATCTGCTCTTCTTCATTAGAGAAAGAAGGACAAACATTAAGATGTTCAAATAATCATGCATTTGATTATGCCAAAGAAGGTTACGTTAATTTATTGCCAGTGCAGCTAAAGAAGTCGCTTCAACCAGGTGACGACTTAAACATGGTGGTAGCACGAAGAGAGTTTCTGCAGTTAGGTCACTATGAGTTTATGCGCAGCAAGTTAATAGAACTTATTGCTGAGTTATCACCTAACACCATTGTTGATTTAGGGTGTGGTGAAGGTTATTACACAAATGAAGTTAAAAACCAGATGGCCGATAAAGCCGTTTACGGTTTTGATATCTCCAAGTCTGCCGTGAAATATGCCGCCAAGAGAAACAAGCAAGTTCATTACGCCGTAGCAACAAATGCTCACGTGCCATTAGCTACAGACAGTGTAGACTTAGTAATGAACGTTTTCGCACCTCTTATTGGCAAAGAATGTCAGCGCATTTTAGTGGAGCAAGGGAAAATATTATCCGTTTCACCTGGCCCGCATCATCTATTTGAAATTAAGCAGGTTATTTATCCTACTGCTGATTTACACGAAGCACCTAAAGCACCAGATATGTTTGAGTTAGAAAAACATGATTCGGTTAGCATGGAAATTCAAATTACTGAAGAAGCGGACCTCAGTAATTTATTGACGATGACGCCTTTGGGGTGGAAAACGTCAGAAGAAAATTTAACAACACTAAAAGCAAAAATCCCTTTTGTCGTTACACTGGATTTTGTTATCTCTACATTTAATCAATTACCGGTAACAAACTGATCGACCAAGGTTATTACTACGTAAAACCGTCAGATTATTAATAAGGAAACGCAATATGTTACAAAGACTATTAAGTACTATCGCACTAACTTCGGCATTGTTATTTAGTGTCACAACGTTTGCATCGCTAAAAGTTGGAGATCAGGCCCCTGATTTCACAATGAAAGGAAGCGACGGAAAAACCTATTCACTATCTGATTACAAAGGAAAACAAAACGTTGTTTTAGCTTGGTTTCCAAAAGCATTTACATCGGGCTGTACCATTGAATGTAAATCGTTAGCGGAAAACGGACATTTGCTTAAAGAGTTTAATGCTCAATATTTTATGGCAAGTACAGATGACGCGTCAGATAATGAGCGATTTGCGCAGGAAACTAAAGCCGACTTTCCTTTATTGAGCGACCCTGAAGGCGAGGTGGCAGATGCTTACGATGTTAGCTTTATGGGATATGCAAAGCGTCATACGTTTTACATCGACAAAACAGGTAAAATTGTCATGATTGATAAAAACGTGCGCCCAGCTAAATCAGCTGAAGACATGGCAAAGTATATGAAAATGTTAAGTTTTGAGGTAGTAAGTGACTAATCACTTATGCCCGTTGTGCGACCATACAAAGGTCGCACACTACTTTACTGACAAAAAACGTGATTACCTACAGTGCCAACAATGCTCGTTGGTTTTTGTTCCTGCCGAATTTCACCTATCAACATCTAATGAAAAGTCAGAGTATGACAAACATGAAAACCAGCTTGAAGATTTAGGATACCTAACTTTTCTTAGTCGGTTAGCCAAGCCACTGTTAACACAATTGGTTGACGCTGATTTTGCTGGCGAGTTTGCTAGCCAACTTTCTAAGCCGGAATCTTATAGTTCTCACTCCAACTCTATTAACTCTGCCAACACCAGTAATTCTAATAATTCTGCTAACTGTATAAGCTTAGCCACATCAGATGGAAAGTTTGAAAATGACAAACGTTTAAATGAAAAGCCCTTAGGTAAAAAGAAAGGCGACCTCACTGGTCTCGATTTTGGTTGTGGACCTGGACCTGCGTTGGCATTTGAGCTTAGAAGACTTGGTTTAAACATCAGCGAATACGATATTTATTACGCCGACGATAAGTCACTACTC
The DNA here is from genome assembly GCF_039523615.1 of Psychrosphaera haliotis. Classification (NCBI taxonomy): domain Bacteria; kingdom Pseudomonadati; phylum Pseudomonadota; class Gammaproteobacteria; order Alteromonadales; family Pseudoalteromonadaceae; genus Psychrosphaera; species Psychrosphaera haliotis. The sequence continues at coordinate 214,656 of NZ_BAAAFQ010000006.1, forward strand.
AACAAGCAATATGACTTTATAACCTGTACAGAAGTAATAGAGCATTTTAATACCCCAAGTAAAGAGTTGAGCCAACTTATTGAAATGATAAAGCCTGACGGGTTACTAGCCATAATGACAAAACTCGTCATCGATAAACAACGTTTTGCGAATTGGCACTATAAAAACGATCCTACTCATATCAGCTTTTTCAGCCAACAAACCTTTGAATTTATTGCGAAGAAATTTGGATTAACTTTAGAGTTTGTAGATAAGGATGTTATCTTTTTGAAGAAGCCCAAATCGTAGACTTGGGCTTTTGACTCTAGCGAGGGTGAAGCTTTCGTTTTTGCTGTTCTAATTCATCTTCTAGCTCAAACGGTTCAAGGATAATGCCGTCTTCATCAGGGACTGGAAATGCCACTATTAACAATTCATCATCTTCAAGGCCATGACTCCACTTCTTCTGCCAATCTTTTAATGAAATAGCTTTAGGTTCAAAACCGTTCCAATCACCCGTTGCCCATTCGTGAGCAAATTCAAAATGAGGCCAAACTGGAATGCAGTCTTCATCATCCGTTGTGAGCATCACAGCGCCGTGTTCGTCGGTTAAAATCCAAACCTGCTGCTGTTCCAGTATTTGCATTAATAAGTATTTTAAACGCTTATCTTGGCTCCAGCTTTTAATTTCAACAAATCGATTTGGATCTAGTTTAGTTTCTGTCATACATCACCTTTTTAAAGTCTATTAGCCATTATAGGCGATTTTGCTCACTGACTTCATTAAAACTTGGTTGCGACTGCTCTAAGGTGAACACTCTATTTATAAGTAAAAAATGTATGGCAAGTAATAAATGGAAAATAGCCATACTTAAATCATCACTAATGTGCAATGTCGTCGACGCTGGAACCAATAAAAGCGTTACAATAGATAAGAAAACTAACCCTTTTTCTTTAGCGACTAAAGCAAACAAAACAAACCCGAGAATGATACTTGCATCTGTAATTAGCTTATTAGTTTCGATGGAAAAACTTACAGTTAGAATATTAAACGTTAGCAAAAATACCATTACAAACTTCGCAATTTTAACAATCCCCTGCTCCGAAAAGTGACCATTTAAGAACTCTAATTTAGTACTAACAGGCGCATCTTTGTTACCTGTTAGTTCTTCTTTTTCAGTAGTTGAAGATGATATATCAGAGTTGCAAATGGCGTTATTACTTTTACAAGATAGGATCACCATAGGAAGACTAAATACGTAAATCACCATAGCAACCTTTGTACTTAATAAAGACAAATAGTCATGGATGGGTATTATTTGATCTACACCAGCAAAACGCACAGCACCAAAAGAAGCAGTGATAACAATGAACAACAAACCAAGGGTTAAGTAGAGTCTATACGGTGACTCAAAAGAGTTTGTTTTGTTTAAATTGATTACAAACGCCAGCAGCGAAAAAATTAAGATTAGTTCACCAAGTGTATCCAAGTAGGCCATTTATGTTACTCCTTCATCTATAAAAACGGCTCCATCATGGAGCCGATAATAACCGTATTTATTTTAGAAACAAACCTTAAAATTCCATACCAAACTCAAAACCATACATTCTAGGAAGTCCTGGCGTTGCGATAGGAGAACCAAGCGCCATAGCTTGCCCGCCTGTTTGAATTAAGTATTTTTCGTCCGTTAGGTTATTAATAAAAAAGGCAGCATAAATTGGGTGGTTGTCACTTTGCCAACTAATACGCGTATTTACTAAGCTGTATCCAGAAATTCTATTATCTGCATTTAAGCCCGTCACTGTACCTGGCTCAAAAGGTAACACTGGCAATGCAGGTCCTTCTACGCCTTGGGTTCTCTCACCTGTGTCAGCGTAACTAACATGGAGGTTAAATTGACCATCTAGACCTTCAAAGAAATAGTCTACACGAATATTACTTTGATCTTCTGGCATGCCTGAAATCGGCTCACCAACTCTACCATCGTTAACATCTTCGCCCTCAAAGAAATCCCACTTAGTGTATTCAGCAATCGTTTTTCCGTAGTTTGCCGTAACAATTAAATCTGGTGTTACTTGGATAACCGCTTCAATATCAAACCCTTCACCTTCTGCATCTACATTTCGAAGGTTATAAGTAGGTATTGGCGCACCAAATAGCTCAAGTTGTTGAAGATTTTTATATTTGTATTCAAAGGCCGACACATTGAGTCTAATGCGGTTATCTAACCAAGAAGACTTAACCCCTATTTCCGTGTTTTTAACGGTTTCTTCTTTTACTGGTGGCGCTTTGCCTACACCATTGAAGCCGCCTGATTTAAAGCCTTCTGCGTAGGAAGCAAATGTCATGAAGGTATCAGTCCATTTGTAATCTACTACAACACGTGGTGTCCACTTATCCCAACTCTCTTCTTGTCGAGCATCTTCAGGTTGGAAAGCTACCGCTAGCGGCACATCACCAACAATTTGAGCATCGGCACCTTCAAATGGCACGTAGTAAGTGTTTTGTGGCACAGAGGATAGCTTGAAGTTCTTATCATCGTAGGTATAACGTAAACCAAATGTTAAATCTAACTTGTCAGTCGCGGCATAGGTGCCGTCAAAGTATGCTGCAAAACTTGAAGTCGTTGCATGATGATAAAAGCGCTCTTCATGCTGACCAAAAACCTTAGTTAAATTGGCATTGATCAAGTCTTGTCCAACGGTTGCCTGAGCTGTTTCAAAGTCCTGACCCGCCATTATGCGACGTTGAATTTCTAAACCAATAGCTTGTTGCGCTTCAATTGGTCCTAACGTCATATAAGAACCAGCAACCCCTTGTCCAAATGGAAAGTCAGGCAAAATACGAGGGTCCAAGCCAAGCTGCACAATCGCTAATGCATCAAAGCTTAGCGTATTAAAGTTAGCAACAACATCTTGTTCAATATCTTCATAGAAGAAGGTTGTGCCTGCAGTCCACTTAAAGTCACCTTCAGAGTCTACAACTCTAAACTCCTGGCTGAACTGGCTTTGATCTTCATCTAGCAAACTTTCAAAATAAGCTCTCTGCATTGCAGAACCATCATCTTCCATTGCATTATAACGCTCAAACTGGCGATAGCCGGTAATGGAGGTGTACGTTAGGCCATCTGCAAAGTAATTCACTTCCGCAGAGATACCACCTGCCTGGCGTGTTTCTTTACCTTCAAAGTCAAATTCGATAGGTGCAAAAGGGTCGCCACTGCCGTAAGAAGTGTTTAACGTAACTGCAGGTCTACCTTGTTGATTAGTATCGTTTATATCACCCCTGAAAATCACTTCCAAGTCATCAGCTGCTTGCCATAATAAAGCACCACGAGCTGACCAATCTCTTTGGTTTCCGTACTTTTCTTCACTGTCTTTTATATTTAAATAACCACCGCGATGGTTTGAGTTAAAACTGCCCCTAAAAGACAACTCTTCATTAATTTGTGTATTCGCCCACAGTTCTATTTTACGTTTGTTATATTCTCCAACCGTAAACTTAATTCCGCCTTCGTTATCATCTGTTGGATTTTTAGTAATAATGTGAATAGCGCCTGCGGCGGAGTTTCTGCCAAATAAAGTACCTTGTGGCCCTTTAAGAACCTCAACCCTTTCAACATCATTAAAGTTAAGATTTGAAGTACCTCTACGACCAACATAAACACCGTCAATATACACAGCAACAGCAGCATCTAGGCCAATTCCCATGTCGTTTGTTGTTATGCCTCGAATATTAAAAGTGGTTTGAGTTGCCGTGGCATTATTGGTCTCTAATCCAGGGGTAATAAGACCAAGGTCATTCGCACTTTGAATGCCCATTTTCTCTATATCAGCTTCACCAAAGGCAGTTATTGTGATGGGAACATCTTGAATACTTTCCACTCGTTTTTGGGCACTAACTTCGATTACTTCTAAACCGACTTTTTTTTCTGGAACTTCATCCATGGCGTATGCGCCTGAAGATAGCAATGAAAAGACAACCGCGAGTGACAATTTGCTTTTCTTAAAGCTAACTACTGAAGAATTATTTAACATGTTAATTTCCTGGAATTATTTTTTTTATATTTATGTTATTACTTTTTGACCTGTAACTTCCTGCCAGCCAAATCAAACTACTAAGACCATAAAGCATCGAAATTTCTAACGGCCATTCAAATTGGTACGGTGACAAAACAATAAAGCTTCCCCAAAGAGCAATTTTTAACGTTTCTAGCTGATGAGACCACTTTGTGTTTTGTTGTAATTTACCTAATGTAAACAAACCAAACCCTATAACTATCATGCTAACTATATTAAAGGAATTGTCCACCTTTGGAGCTTGATACAAAATAACTAACGACAAACAAAGTGTCACTATATGTTGGTACAAAATATAAGTTTTTGTTGTTATTGAATTAGCGACATCAAATTTAACTTGCTTATAAGGGTCAAATTTAGGGCCAGGATACTTTTCAGAAACGTCATCGGGACGCCAGCCAGTTTTTTTGTACCAAACTCTAAATTTATCCGACCACTTTTTTGTTCTAACTGAGTCTTGTAATAGTCCCAAGTAAACTTCAAAGTTTGCCCAAATTGGATTCCAACTCGCAAGAGGGACTGTAACACCATAAATAACAGGCTCTTCATCTAACTCTTTTTGGTATGTGCCTAAAAATCTATCCCACAAAATGAAAACACCGCCGTGGTTTTTATCGAGATAAACAGGGTTTTGGCCATGATGAACGCGATGATTACTTGGCGTAACAAAGACAAACTCGAACCAAGCAGGCATTTTATCTATATGTCTTGTATGAACCCAAAATTGGTATACAAGGTTCAGTGAGCCTACCGCAATAAATATAATCGGCTCAAAACCTAAAATAGCTAACGGTATATAAAATACAAAATTTACGATTCCACCGCTGGTTTGTCTCAACGCTGTTGTCAGGTTGTACTCTTCGCTTTGATGATGAACAACATGCGAAGCCCATAAACCATTTATTTCGTGCGAGCAGCGGTGATATAGGTAATAACAGAAGTCATATACAACAAAGCCGGCAATCCAAACCCAAACAGATTGGCTGTTTAACTCAAATAAAGAAATGTAAGGAAAGATCCAAGCGTATACAGAGAATTGAACTGCTTTTTTAGCAAGTCCAGTTAACTGGCTTAAAACACCTAGGTGGAGCGAGTTTATTGCATCATTTGTTGAATAGTAGTTAGTCTTTCGCCACCAATTGGCGAGTAACTCTAGGCCTACAAGCAACAAAAAGAATGGAATTGCAATGGCGACAAAGTTCATACCATCTCTCTTTTCTGAAGTAGCTAATTGCTATTTTTTATTATTATTTAATCAGACTATCACAAGTTTTTAATTTGTCTATTGGCCAACTGTAACAAAAAACCCAGCACAAAGCTGGGTTGATTTTAATGGCAAGCACTTGTTTATATTAGAGAAACAAACTGAGGCACTATGTTATTAAACAGAAAAAGGATATTTAATAGCTTCGTGGCACTCATAACCTTCAACGGTAAAGTCATCCAAAGTAACCCAGGTTTCAATATCTTCTAACGATTTAATTTTTGGATTGATATGCAGCTTAGGTGATTCAAACGGTTCACGCTTAAGCTGAACATCTCGCATCAACTCAAGTTGATCTTCATAAATATGTGCGTTAACAATTTTATGATACGCCTTGCCCGGTTTATTCCCAGTAATTTGCGCTACTAATGCTAATAAAACAAATACTTGAATTTGATTAAAGTTAAGGCCTAACGGCACGTCGCAAGAACGTTGATAACTAGTTAAGTGTAATGTATCGCCTAAAAGTGAAAACGTGTGGGTATGCATACATGGACGAAGGCAACCCATGTGAAATTCACCAGGATTATAAAAAGACAAAATCTCACCACGGTCATCAATACCGTTTGAAAGATCATCCACCAGCTTCTTCAACTGATCTACAAAACCACCATCCGGTTTTGCCCATGCACGGCCTTGAACACCGTAAACACGACCCATGTCATCTTCACCTTTACGGTGAGGGTTGTTTAGCCAAGCTTCATTTTCGTTGGCATTTGCGTTCCAAGTATTACATCCAATAGCTCTAAAGTCTGCGGCGTTGTCATAACCTTTTAAGTAACCAAGTAGTTCAGCAATGGCTGCTTTCCAAAAACTTTTGCGCGTAGTGATAAGCGGAAATTTATTACCTGCCACATCATAATTTAACTCAGCATTAATCACCGTAAGACAGCGCTTACCTGTCCGCTTGTTTTCTACCCACTCGCCTTCTTCTACTATTCGGCGACACAAATCTAAATACTGTTTCATAATAATTCTCAAAAATTTTGCTAAAAGACCAGCTTAAAAGTCTTGAAGTTTAAGACGCTAGGATTTAAGGCCCTAAGGTTTTACATCTTAAGGAGTAACCAACTTTCCATTTTCCGCTTTTGGGTTGGTTTTTATAGACCACACCATTAAGCCAAGTCCAGCCAATGCCATTGGTAATGACAACCACTGTCCCATCGACATACCTAAAGTAAGTAGGCCTAAGTGATCATCTGGCTGCCTAAAATATTCAACGATAAAACGAAACGAGCCATAACCCATTAAGAACAAACCACTTGCAGAGCCAACGGCTCTTGGTTTTTTTGAATACCAATAAACAACAAAGAATAAAACAAATCCCTCTAAAAAGAACTCATACAATTGCGAAGGGTGTCTAGGTAAAGGCCCTGCGTTAGGGAATACAATACCCCATGGAGCATCTGTAGTGCGGCCCCACAGCTCTGCATTTAAAAAATTGCCTAATCTACCAGCACCCAAACCAATTGGAACCAGTGGCGCAACAAAGTCACCAATTTGTAAGAACGATACTTTAGTAATTCGACTAAATATGAACAACACAGCAATTACGCCCAATAAGCCACCATGGAAAGACATACCACCTTGATGGATCATAAATAGATATAATGGATCTTCGATAAATCGTTCAAACTGATAAAAGAATACATAACCTAGACGACCACCTAGTACGGCACCCATAAATCCATAAAACAAAAGGTCAGAAAGTTGCTGCTCTGTAAATGGCGAACGACCACTTTTAACGGCTTTCATACCTAGGAAATAAGCAAAGCCTAATCCTATTAAATACATCAATCCATACCAACGAACGGCTAAAGGGCCAATTGAAAATATAACGGGATCAATCTGTGGGAATATAATTGGATCTACCAAACCTGCAATACCTCTAATAATAATTTAATTGAAACAAGCATCATAAAGACAGCAAAAACCTTCTTTAGTTGCGCTTGTTGTAATTTTTGTCCTGCTTTAACGCCCCATGGCGCTGAAAAATAAGAAAAAGCCATGATCATAAGTGCCGTTGGCCAATGAACATAACCCAAAAAGTCTACGGAGTCTGTCCAACCCCAGCCAGCCCATAAGTAGCCTATGGTGCCAAACACTGCAACTATAACACCGGAAATGGCAGCGGTTGCTATAGCTTGCCTTACGTGCACGCCAATAAAGGTCATATATGGAACAAGAATTGCGCCACCGCCTAAACCAGCCATTGCAGCTAAGGTGCCAGTTAAAATGCCACCAAAGCCTAATTTAGTATTATTAATTTCATGATCTTCATCAGCAACATCATGTTTTCCACGCCACATTAGTATTGCAAGAATAATAAGTAATACAGCAAATATTTTGGTTAACCAAGCAGAGGATAATTGTACCGCAATTTGTGATGCAATCATTGCTGATAAACCGACAGTTACAATAACTGGTCGCGTTATTAGCCAATCTACGTTGCCATTTTTATAATGACTACGTCCTGACGAAAATGCAGTGATACAAATAGTAAATAGCGAAGTAGCAATTGCGATAATAGCCACATTACTTTCATCAACCTGAGGCAACTGAGGTAATAAATAAAGCAGCACAGGTATAATAACAATACCGCCGCCTATACCTAAAAGGCCCGACAAAAAGCCAGCAATAATGCCAAGAATAGGCGTAAAAATAAGTAGGTCTGTCACGTTAAATCCAATTTAATTGCCGGCTCTAAGAATGCCAGCCGCACCGATGTTTAAGATGGTTCTGTTTACTCTAAATTTAACTTGGTCTGGTCTGGTGCAATCGAGTACATCTTCAACCAATTTTTGCAGTACTAGATGGTCTGCCTTTTTCAATACCCATTTAACACGTAATACGTTTTGAGTATTCATACTCAGCTGGTCAAAACCCATACCAGTCAACAACATTGCGCCACCGGGATCACCTGCTAACTCACCACACACACTGCAGGGAATACCTATTTTTTTGGTTTCATCTGCAATCATTTTAATCGCCGTTAAAACCGTAGGGTGATAAGCATCATAAAGACCCGACACTTTATCATTATTTCGATCAACTGCTAATAGATATTGGGTTAAATCATTTGTACCAATGGAGCAAAAATCAATCTTGCCTTTTAATTTGTCCAATTGAAAAATCATGCTTGGTACTTCAATCATCACTCCAATTTTTGGCATTGGCACACGCGCCGCATTATCAGCGTCAAACATTTCTTTTTCGACCTCTCGATGCGCTTGCTTGATTAACCTTGACGCTTCTTCAATTTCACCAATATCTGATACCATTGGTAACATAATGTGTAAATTATTAGTCAGGATATTCGCTTTGATCATGGCTCTAATTTGAACTAAAAATATTTCTGAGTGATCAAGCGTTAGTCTAATACCCCGCCACCCTAAAAAAGGGTTTTCTTCGATAATTGGAAAGTATGGCAATTGTTTATCACCACCAACATCCAGTGTTCTCATGATTACTGGTTTACCATCAAAATCACCTAAAACTTCTTGGTAAAAGGCTTGTTGCTCCTGCTCTGATGGAAAGCGCTGACGCATCATAAATAGATATTCTGTTCGGTATAAACCTATGCCTTCAATGTGTTGTTGTTCGGCAATGTCGCCTTCAAAACCCATACCTGAATTAATGTACATTGAGATTCGACGACCACATGCCGTTTGGGCATACTCATCGGCTTCTTCTTTCAATAAGTCGGCGAAGGCTTTATCTTCAGACTCTAACTTTCTGTATTCGTCTAAAATAGCTTCATTTGGGCAGATAAATACTTTGCCGCTGTAACCATCAACAATGATATCAACGTCGTCAAGTTGCAAAATAGGCACATCTCTAACGCCTATCACCGCAGGAATACCCAGCGCTCTGGCCATAATGGCTGCATGCGAGTTTTCAGCACCTTTAAAAGATACAATGCCAGTGATTTGTTCACGAGGGATCTCAGCCAACATTGACGCTGTCACTTCTTCCGCAATAATGATTGCCGATGTGGGAATTGCCAACGCCCTATTCGCTTTTGCCGTTAAATGTTCAAGTAAACGTCGACTTAAGTCTTTTACATCAACAGCGCGTTCGCGGATGTAAGGGTCATCCATTTTTTCAAACTCGGCGATGTACTTTTCAACGACAATCTTCAATGCTGAAACAGCGCACCAGCCTTGATTAATTTTTTCAACAACTTCATTGCCTAAACTCGCGGCGTCCAGTAACTGTTGGTATACATCAAAAATAGCCAGAGCGTCTTTAGGCAGTTGATCTGACATACGCTGCGTCATTTGAATAATGTCTGCTCGAGTATTTTCTACCGCATTAAAATAACGCGCCTTTTCCGGTTCGCTTTCACTTACTTTTTTTAATGAAACGTCAGAGAATTCAATATTCGTTTGGACTAAATATGAATGGCCTATACCAACACCACGAGCTCCGGATGCGCCTTGTAAAACCAAACCGGCATGTTCATTAGTTTGAACGTCTTGAGAGCGCAATCGTAATGTTACGTTAGCAAAGGTTGAGGCTAATTGAGCACTTAGGGTTACCAGGAAAGCTTCTTCTTCTTGCTCAAAATATCTGGACTCTGACTGTTGAAGCGAAATAACACCGAGTATTTTTCTACGGTGCATAATTGGCACACCTAAAAAACCAGAATAAGTATCTTCTTCTATTGCAGGGAATTGTTTGAAGCGAGCATGTTGAAGCGCATTATGAACTTTAATGGGTTCGCCACGTTCAGCAACCCAACCCGTTAATCCTTCGTCAAACCGCATTATAGTTTGACCAACGGCGTCAATATTTAATCCATCAGTGGCTTTGAGGCGTAATAGTTTTTGATCTGGTTCGGCAAGGTAGATAGAACAACAATCTGTATTCAAACAGTACTTTATATCGCTGACGAGACTTGCAAGAGCCAAGTCTAAATTTGGCTCTGAACAAAGTTGTGGGTGATGCGTCTCAGTTCGTCTAGCATAATATAAAAACGTTATTGTTGTTTTTGAGCTTTATTCCTTGGTTGTTGAGACTTTTGATTTCGTCGTTTAAATCGGTGATTTGCCGACTTACTACCCATATGATCACCACGTGATGACTGCTGTCTTCCCATAGGCATCACAATATGAGCAAACTCTTTCATTACACGTCGATAAACGTCTCTTTTGAACGATACGACATTTCTAATTGGATACCAGTAACTTACCCAGCGCCAATCATCAAATTCTGGATGGTTTGACTTTAATAAATCTACATCGGATTCTTTGCATCGCAAGCGCAGTAAAAACCATTTCTGTTTTTGACCTATACATATCGGCATACTTTCGCGACGGATAAGTCGCTTAGGTAAACGATAACGAAGCCAGTTTTTACTCACCGCCAGAATTTCTACATCATCTGGCTTAAGCCCCACTTCCTCTTCAAGTTCACGGTACATTGTTTGTTCAGGCGTTTCGCCTTCATCCACACCGCCTTGAGGATACTGCCAAGAGTGTTGTCCGTATCTACGAGCCCAAAACACCTGGCCTTTGTGGTTGCAAATCACGATGCCAACGTTAGGTCGAAACCCTTCGGCATCAATCACAGTTTCACCTGTCTTCTAATTCTTATATATGACTTGATTCTTCCACAAACGAAGTATTAGCGCAAACGTAAATTAGCACTAGCATCAATTAAATGGACGATAGATAATATAGATTCAAAATAACGAAGCTAATTGATATGAAATTACCCAATCCACCAAAAACTATTGAAGAATTACAATCACGTATCGACGCTGTAGCCGGTTTGTCTTTGGGTGAAATTGCCGAAGAGTTGCAAGTGGCAGTGCCAGAAAACTTGTTAGTTGATAAAGGTTGGAGCGGACAATTGCTAGAAGCTTATTTAGGCGCAACAGCGGGTAACTTGCCTGAACCTGATTTCCAAGAGCTTGGTATTGAACTAAAAACCTTACCAATCAATGCCGAAGGAAAGCCTCTAGAAACCACGTTTGTTTGTGTCGCGCCATTATTGCTAGCTGCCGGACATCAATGGCAAGACAGCGGCGTATATAAAAAACTACGCCATGTTTTATGGGTGCCTATTATTGCCGAACGCCATATTCCGGTTCCTGACCGTCAAATAGCTATGCCCTTTTTATGGCAAATGGACGCTAAATCGGAGCAAAAGCTTCAACAAGACTGGCTAGAGTTAACTGAATTTATTGTAATGGGTGAGCATGATAAAATTACCGCACACCACGGCGAAGTAATACAGCTCAGACCTAAAGCTGCAGATTCAAGCATAAGAACCGCAGCAATAAGTAATGATGGTTCGCCAACGATGGCTCCACCAAAAGGGTTTTACCTGCGCAGCCAATTTACTCATGAACTATTAAAACAGCAGTTTAACTTAGACTAACCATGATAAAGCTGAGTCAGTCAGGCCTTAAAAACTAAACACTATCAAACTAACCTAGAACAACCTAAACAGGAAACACTATGCCGTCTAATAAAATAAGTAAAAATATATCTGACGTTCAAGAGCCCTGTCTAGAGAACAAAGTTACTCCTAAGATTAGCGATAGTCTTGATTCAGCTAATAATAACGATGTTAATTCCACAATTGAAACTGAAGTATGGCAATGGTTAGATTCTGTGGTGATTGGACTTAATTTGTGCCCCTTTGCAAAAAAGCCAAGGACGCAACAACAAATCGAATTGCATGTTAGTAATAAACCGTCGATGGTGGCTATTAGCGAAGATTTTGAAAAAGCGTTACTCAAACTCAGTAAAACACCAGCTGAACAAACAGATACAACGGTTTTTGTTATCCCACACTTACTAGAAGACTTTTATGTTTATTTAGACTTCTTGGACAGCGCAAATAGCATTAACTCTGACTTAGGGTTTGAAGGTGTGTTTCAGCTTGCTAGTTTCCACCCGGACTATCAATTTGATGGTGCTGAAGCAGACGCTAGAGAAAACTTAACGAACCGAGCTCCTTATCCAATAATTCATATTATTAGAGAAGATAGTATGAGCCGAGTCCTCAAACAGTATCCTGATCCTGAGCTTATTCCAGAGCGCAATATGGAGAAAGTGGAACAATTGACCACGGATGAAGTAAACCAGTTATTTCCTTATTTAAACAAATAACTGGCTTTAACGTCCTGCCGAAATTAAGAAAGCGTTTTTAGTGCAAATTCCAGACACAAAAAAAGGCGCTAAGCGCCTCTTCTAAATAAATTTCTATTGCTAATGGATTCCAGCTAACTATTAACTATTAACTATTAACTAGCCTAGTTAGCTGAAATCACATCCACAAAAAGTAATTACAAGTTTTCGATGAAAAAGTTTCGTAACATTGTCTTCAAATGAAGCGTGGTATTTTTACCTTCGTAAATACCATGGCTGCGGTTTGGATAAGACATAAATTCAAATTGCTTATTGTGTTTAATCAACTCATTAATTAAACGTTCCGCGCCTTGATAATGAACGTTGTCGTCTCCCGTACCATGGATCAGTAGTAACTTACCTTCTAAGCCATCAGCAAAGTTTAATGCTGAACTATTTTTGTACGAATCAGGATCTGTTTTAGGGTTACCCGAATAACGTTCTTGATAAATAGTGTCGTACAAGCTTAGGTCTGGAACCGCTGCAACGGCTACACCAGCTTTATACTTGTCATTGTAACGGAACAACAAGTTTAATGTTTGAGTACCACCACCAGAGTGACCCCAAACGCCAACACGATCAGTATCTATAAATGACCAGCGTTTTGCCATTTCACCTAATGCATCAGCTTGATCTCTAGCAGTAATGTCACCTAGCTTTTTATAGATAGACTTTCTCCAATCACGACCTTTTGGAGCACGCGTACCACGGTTATCTACCGAGGCAATAATGTACCCTTTTTGAGCCATCATCGAATCCCAAAGGTAGCTATTTCCACGCCAGCTGTCTTTTACTGTTTGTCCCCATGGTTCACCGTAAACATAAAAAATGATTGGGTATTTTTTTGATTTATCCATGTTTGGAGGAAACATAATATAACCATCTAACTTTACGCCATCACGCGCTTCCACTTGGAAAAACTCGTGTGTAGGTAAGTTTTCATTGGCTAACTGCGCCGTAAGTTCTTCATTTTTCACTAAGCTTTTTATTGCCTTGTGATCATTAACTGAAATAACCTGGCGCATAGTTGGTTTAGCAAAGCTACTAAATGAATGTCTTGCCCACGAAGTGTCTTCTGACATGTAATAGTTATTTGTACCCGAAAATTCCGCTGGGGTAATTCGAGTCACTGGCGAAGAGCCATCTAGCGTCGCTTTAAATAAGTAACGCTGTGAAACATCATCCGGACTTGCAGTAAAGAAAATCGCATTGTTTTCTTCGCTCAAACCTAACATGTCTACAATATCAAACTCGCCTGGTGTTAAATCAACAATGCTTTTGCCATCTCGAGAGACTTTGTAAAGGTGACGCCAGCCGTCTCGTTCACTGTGCCAAATGAAATTTTTGCCTTCATTAATGAATTGAGCGTCGTAAAACCATTCAAGAAACGCTTCGTCTTTATCAGTGTAAATGTTGGTTAAACTGTCAGATTTCCAGTTAAACACCCACAGTTTATTAGTATTTTGTGGACGATTTACATCTTGGATTAATAGTGAATCACCGTTGCCAGCCCAAGAGATTCTTGGAATGTAGCGATCTCTGTTGTCGCCCTTTAACTCAGCCCAACGTGTTTTTTTATCACTTAAACTTACCACGCCTACTTTAACGGCTGAGTTTTGCTCGCCGGCTTTAGGATATGGAAATTTAGTTAACGTAGGATACAGCTCATCCGTGTTATTGATCATGATAAAGTTTTTTACACCCGACGTATCTAACTGCCAGTATGCAATACTTTTATTATCTGGACTCCAACGGAAACCGTCTCGAATTGAGAACTCTTCTTCGTAAACCCAATCAAAATTACCATTTACAATAATGTCACTGCCGTCGGTTGTTAGCTGAGTGACTTTGTTGCTGCCAACTGGCTGAACAAAAATATTATTGTCTTGAACGTAAGCTACTTTTTCACTGTTTGGAGAAAACTTAGCGAACATTAATTTTGCACTTGCAGGCTCTTCACCGCCTAATTGCATTAACTTGTTGGTTTCTAAATTAAGTAACCAAAAATCACCACGACTACGTGAGCGCCATACTTTTTGACCATTGGTAAAAACCATTAGCCATTTACCATCTTTAGACCAGTCGTAGCTTTCGATGCTCAACGGCTTGTCTTGTCCTTCAGGAATTAGGTTTTCAAAATTAACTAATACCTTACGGCCTGTACTATCAGGGTTATAAAAAACAATGTCATTGCCTGAGATGCCCTTTGTACTATCAGCATCTTTATCATCTAGCGCATCAATATCACTGGCCACTTCACCATCTTTGACTGGCGTGACCTTTTTCTCAATTTGACGACGTTCTAGTACCGTATAACCAGACCCGTCTTTTAACCATTTAAAATAAGTACTACGTTCGCTTTTAAACTCACGGTCCTGATAAATTCGTTCTAGTGATAATTCCTGCGACTTTTGTTCTGCTGTAGGCGAACTGTCAATACTTGCACAACCCGTTACAACCAACGCTGCAGTCATTAGCAAAGTAAGCTTTTTAACTAACATTGCTAGGCTCTCCCCTTTATATGTTTTAGATTAATTATGAATAATTAAAACTTATTATTACTCTAATACCAACACTACCACTGATTTTATTGGTTGTGGGCATTTGCCCGATCAAATAACAAAAAAGCCAGTCTTAGACTGGCTTTTTTAAATATAACCCGCTGGGAATATATTCAGCTGGTTAAAGTAGCGTTTATGCCTACCCTAACGTAATTTTACCAAACTTACGTTTACCTACTTGGAATATTTGAGTAGAGCCAAGTTCAACCATCATTTTACTGTCAGTTACTTTCTCTTTTCCATCAAGCTTTACCGCACCTTGTTTTATCATGCGCATTGCTTCAGAAGTACTGCCCACTAAACCAGCTTCTTTAAGTACATTAGCAATTCCCATTGCTTCTGTCGCCGCAACTGCTATTTCCGGAATGTCATCAGGTAATGCATTTTTTTGGAATCGTTTAATAAAGTCAGCGTGCGCTGCTTCAGCATCATCTTCAGAATGGAAACGAGCAATAAGCTCTTTCGCTAATTCAATTTTAGTATCACGAGGGTTTGCACCGCCTTCAACTTTAGCTTTTAGTTCTGCAACTTCAGCTAATGGTCGGAAGCTTAATAAGTCGTAATAACGCCACATTAATTCATCACTAATAGACATTACTTTACCAAACATGTCATTTGGTGCATCTGTAATGCCAATGTAGTTATTAAGCGACTTTGACATCTTTTGAACGCCATCCAAACCTTCTAATAATGGCATCATCAAAACAGCTTGAGGTGTTTGACCTTCATCTTTTTGAAGCTCACGACCCATTAATAGGTTAAATCTTTGGTCTGTTCCACCAAGCTCAACATCAGCTTCCAATGCAACCGAGTCCCAACCTTGCACTAATGGGTATAAAAACTCATGTATTGCGATTGATTGGCCACCAGCATAACGCTTTTTGAAATCATCACGCTCTAACATACGCGCAACAGTTTGACGTGCCGCGAGTTTGATCATGTCCGCTGCGCCAAATTTATCAAACCACGTTGAATTAAATGCAATGGTTGTTTTCGCTGGATCTAAGATTTTGAAAACCTGTTCTTTGTAAGTTTCTGCATTTTGTAAAACGTCTTCTTTGGTTAACGGCTTACGAGTTGCACTTTTACCCGTAGGATCACCAATCAAACCAGTGAAATCACCGATTAAAAAAATGACTTCATGACCCAAGTCTTGGAACGTTTTTAGTTTATTAATTAAAACTGTGTGACCTAAGTGAAGATCAGGTGCTGTTGGATCAAAGCCGGCTTTAATTTTTAACGTTTTACCTGTCTTAAGTTTGTCGATTAGATCTTGTTCTGGCAGAATTTCATCTGCTCCGCGTTTTATCTCAGCAAACGCTTGATTGATATCTGTCATGAGTCATGCTTTTTAATTAGAAAAATAATGGCCTGCAGTGTACTGCAAGCCGAGTAAGTTTTGAATCCCGATGGTCAAAATTGTTGGAGAATTGTTAGCTTATTTTATTAATAACCGCTATCACTATATCGTGATTACCGATTTCAATTTAATGTATTCATCAATACAGCTTAACGCGCTAAATAGCTGACAAGTTATTGGCTTCTTCCAGTGCAAACTGATCAGTCATGCCGCTAACAAAATCTTGAATTAAACGGCAGCGATAGTAAAACTCAAAAACAGCAAAATCGTGACTGCTTCTTCGTTCCTTTAACGCTTCTTGGTAGGCTTTTAAATGCTTTTTAGGTAAACGTTTGTATAACCTAGCTTCTATTAAACCACCACGTTCACTGCCATCCACCATGGCCAAAAACTTTTCGTGTGGGTATTTAAGTAAAGGCGAATATGCATTTAACAGACCAGTGATAATTCGATAACCTTGAAGCTCTTTGGTTTCCACTTCATTAGTACTAAAAATATATCGTATAGCAACGGACTTAAAGGTTTCAATCATATGATGGAACACACTACTGTCTTCTAAGAGCGCTCTATTTAGACTGCCATCAAAACACGCATCAACATTATCAATAAATGTTTGTGCGGCATGTTCTACCAACGGGTGAATCAACTGAACTCTAAGCCATACAAAAAATTCATGCGCTTTATTAATTGGCTCTTTTTCACTTCGACTTAACGCATAGTCAACGGCATCGGCAAAGGTTTTATTTTTAGCCAATGGAGTTGATGCTTGTTCACCAGCAATATGTTCAAAGGTTTCTTTTAATTTACTGGCTAGCTTTTGACAATCCAAAATGCCTTTTTCAACGCCATCTTCAATATCCGCTAAGCAATAACTTATATCATCGGCGGCTTCCATCAAATAGGCTAATGGAAACCTGTGTCCTAGTTTTATTTCTAGGTGCTCACGCATCGCATTAATGTCTTCTAACTCAGAATAGTAATAGCCAACTTTTTTCTTCAAATACGATAGTGGTTTGTCTTTATCTGGTTTTCTTTCTAGACCGCTGCGCGTGTACTTAAGAATACTGGCTGCTTGCGAGTAGGTTAAATTTAACTTCAATAAATTGAAAATAATCCTGAATGCCTGTGCATTACCCTCAAAACTTTTTAATTCTAACTTTAGCTGCAAACCCAACATCTTGTCGTTGGCTTGACTAAAAACAACGTGATTATCTAACTCAGACTCAAACCAATGATTAATTGCAGACTCACCAAAGTGACCAAATGGCGGGTTGCCTATATCGTGCATTAAGCAAGCCATTTCAACTAAGGTTTCTACTTCTCGTTCAAAATCTTTTAGGCCTATCGCTACAGACTGCTCGTTTGTTAATTTCTTAAAAATGGTTCTAACAATGTGTCTGCCCGTTTGCTGAACTTCTAAAGAGTGCGTTAATCGGCTTCGAACTGCTGAATTCTTTTCTAGAGGGAAAACCTGCGTTTTTTGCTGTAGCCTTCTTATTGCCGCCGATTGGATAATTCGGCCACGATCACTTTCAAATTGCTCTGATAAATACTGATGGTCATAATCAGTACTCGCGTTTCTCGAGTAAGAGCGGATTGCACTTATCTTTTTTGCAAAGTCTGTCATAGTTAGTATTGAATGTTCCAGCCAACCAATAATTTAGTGCGGTTGTCAAAAGTAAGATCAGCTTCTTTAAACCTATCGTTGGCACAGATAGGCGCACGTTTGTATTTGTAGTAGGTCAGTGAAGACTCTCTTGTAACACTACTTTTATGTTCTTCTGGTAAAATACTCCAAGCATAATAAACCTGCTTTTTGGTCATGCCTCTTATTATTTTACATTCTAATATGGCTTCTTTGATGTCTTTAGGTATGGCTGGATAGCCCGCTATATACTTTTCAGCACGAGATCTTTGTTCATCTAGTTTGACTTGCAGCTTTTCTTTTTGACGAGAAAAGTATGACGACATAGACTCTGAACGATTTATATCGTAAGCCTCTTGCGAAGCAGGATCTTTACAAGGATATGCCGAGAACTTAGCAACTCCATTTTCAATACATTTGAATATCTCAGCTTGGCTGAACGGACTTACTACTAATAAGCCAAGTGTTAGCAACAACATAAGCGTTTTCATGAAACTTCCATATCAATTTCTAATTAGATGTATCTGGCCTTTGTTTACTATGCCGTGGCATAATCTCGCCATTTAAATTACTGTTCCTAACTTATCAGTAATTAATCCAAAATTAAACCCAACTAAGCAGAGTCTTTAATGCGTTATCAGTTAGCTGAGACAATAAAAAACACATTAGAAATAAAAAAGAGTCAGTTTATAACGTGGCTTATTCCTATTGCCGACCGTGCAGAAGGAATGGAATGGTTAGCAAAGTCAAAAACGGAATACCCCGACGCAAGGCATCATTGCTGGGCCTATGTTTTAGGCGATTCGCCAAATTCACAATCTGCCGCCATGTCTGATGATGGTGAGCCGAGTGGAACGGCCGGTAAGCCAATGCTGAATGTTCTGCAACATAAGCCAGCCAATAATGTGATGGTTATTGTTATTCGTTACTTTGGAGGAATAAAACTTGGTGCAGGTGGGTTAGTAAGAGCTTACTCTCAAGCTGTTGAACAAAGCTTTCAACTAGCTACACTGCTCCCTATTGTACCAAAAGCTACTCTTGACATAGTTTTACCATTTGCCAACGAGCAGTGGTTGAGGCATCAGTGCGATCAGTTATCTGGAAACATCCTAAAAGTTAATTATCAGTCAGAAGTAAATGTAACAATGGAAATACCAAAGGCAGAACTATCAACGTTAACTGACTTACTCGTTGCACATCAATTTCAATATCGAACCCTAGAGAAATAGAAACAAATGAACTTAGAATCCATTCAAAACAAATTAGTCAAAATTCGTCATAACAAGCTTTTTGAATTATTTGTTATATCCGTCATTATTGCGTCTGCACTATTAGTTGGTGTGAAAACTTATGACGTTTCTTCAACCATGCACAAAGTCACAGTTTACTTAGACTGGTTTATTACCGCCTTTTTTATCGTTGAAATCGCCATAAGGTTCAGTACTGAAGACAATAAAAAGCGGTTCTTTCATGACTTTTGGAATCTATTCGATACGATTATCGTGGCAATTAGTTTAATACCAATTGAAAATACTGACATGGCCCTTATCGCTAGACTGGTTAGGGTGTTCAGGGTACTAAGAATGATTTCCTTCATTCCAGAGCTCCGTATTTTGTTAACGTCTTTAATAAAGGCAATGCCTCAGCTTGGTTATGTCATGCTGCTAATGTTTATTATTTTCTACATTTATGCAGCAATAGGAAGTACGTTATTCGAAGATATAAATCCTGATCTTTGGGGCGATATTACCATTTCCCTACTTACCTTATTCAGGGTAATGACCTTTGAGGATTGGACTGATGTAATGTACGAAACAATGGCCGTTTATCCAATGAGCTGGATATTCTATTTAACCTTTATATTCTTTACGGCTTTTGCTTTTCTAAACATGGTTATTGGTATTGTGGTTAATGTAATGGAAGAAGAGCATAGAAAGGCTAGGTTCGAAAAAGAACAAGCCCTTAATGAAGAGCATGCCGCAGAACAAGACGATAAAATGGATGACATTCTTAAAGAGTTGAAATACTTGCGCGCTAAATTAGATGAAAAGTAGCCTTAAGGCTCACTCTTCAGTATCTGAGCTTGCTGACGTTAATTTGTCGCAAGCTCCAGTATCAATGATCACATCACTTATAAACTTAGCGTCGTCGTCGTAATAAGAATATACAAGAATTATTTTATTCTCTTTAAAAAAGAGCATATCAGACGAGTTACAAATGTAGTTCCCCGTATTCTCTGACATTTCTTCATTAAAAACATCAACATCCATATTATCTACGTAATAATTTAGCAAAGTGCTTTTGTAATAGAAGCGATTACCTTTTACATATGAATTATCTAACCGAGTTTCGGTATCTATCATTTTAGGTAATGTTTTATTGAGTTGATTTGAGGCAAGGCTCAGCATTTGCTCTACTGTTACTTGATCTTCAGCATTTTGATTAGTGGTTAGGTTTGTCGATTTTGTATTGTGGGTTTGGCACCCAGATATTAATAAGACCGAAAGTAGCAACAGTACTGCTATTGGTACTGACAAAAGTTTAATGTTCATAACGCTTCCTTGTTACAAATAGAACGTAAACGTTTAAATAAACACCAAGTCTAATAACACATTTGATATTTAGCAAGCCAAGTACCAATAAACGGAACCGTTAATAGGTTGAGCAGATGTACTTAATATTTAAATAATCATCGAGTCCGTACAAAGAGCCCTCTCTACCAAAGCCTGATTGTTTTACACCGCCAAATGGCGCGGCAGCGTTAGATATTAACCCTTCATTAACACCTACAATACCGTACTTTAAGGCTCGGCTAACACGCTCTACTCTACTAATGTTTTGGCTGTAAAAGTAGGACGCTAATCCAAATGGCGTATCATTGGCTAGTTGTACAGCTTGTTTTTCGGTTTCAAACTTTTGAATAGCAGCGACTGGACCAAATATCTCGTTCTGAGCAATTTCCATTTCGTTGTTAACATTGGTTAATACAATAGGCGACTGCATTGTATCGCTTAATATTTGTCCGTAACTTTGGGTTGCTCCTTGCTCAATGGCGCTGGCCACTAACTCTCGAACGGAGTCCGCAGCTTGCTTATGTATCAAGGGTCCAATATCTACATCATCTAAACCATTACCAACATCGAGTAATTTTGTTTGTTCTATAAACTTTTCAACAAATTCATCATGAACAGCTGAATGGACTAATATCCGATTGACGCAAACACAGGTTTGACCCGCGTTTCTAAATTTAGCTTTAATAGCACCTTCAACGGCGGCATCGATATCCGCGTCATCAAAAACGATAAAGGGCGCATTACCTCCAAGCTCAAATGACACTTTTTTAACGGTTGATGCGCACTGTTTCATCAACTGCTTACCGACATTAGTTGAGCCGGTAAAACTGAATTTATCTATATCATCATGAGTGGTTAATACTTCGCCTATTTCCTTGGCATTGCTTCCAACAACTATATTAATAACACCTTTTGGAACACCTGCTCTTTCGGCTAATTCCGCTAGAACTAATGCTGATAACGGCGTTAACTCTGTTGGTCTGGCAACAATTGTATTACCTGCTGCAATCGCTGGTGCTATTTTCCTTGCTAACATTGAGATTGGGAAATTCCACGGCGTAATAGCCGCGACCACACCTACAGGTTGCTTTATGACTGTTATGGTTTGATTTGGAGCTAAAGCTGGGATCGTATCGCCATAAATTCGTTTACCTTCTTCGGCAAACCATTTCACGTAACTGGCTCCATATTCAACTTCGCCTCGAGACTCTTTAAGCGGCTTCCCTTGCTCTAAGGTCATTATAATAGCGAGGTCGTCTTTGTGTTTTTGCATCAAGTCGAACCATGCCATCATTAAGTCATAACGCTCATAAGCCGTTTTACTCTGCCATTCCACTTGTGCTTTTTTAGCAGCATCAATTGCAGAATTGACCAAGCTCATATCGTTATTTTTCGATACTTCACTGACTGACACCAACAAAGATTGGTCGTAAGGGTTAATAACATCAAACGTAACATCGGACTGATGCCATTCACCATTTATATAAGAGCCTGTTTTAACTAAAGTTGGGTCCTTTAGTAACTCTTTTATGTTAGACATGGTTTTTGTCGTCATGTTATTACCCCTCAATCTTTTTGTTCTTTAATGCAATACCTGATTAAAGCCAGCTATGATCAATTACGCGTTTAAGCGTTCAACCATTGCAACTGCTACCGCATGAGCAGACGCTGGGTTTTGACCTGTAATTACTCGGTCTTGTTTAGAAACAAATTCACTCCACGGCGCAGTTTTAACATAACGGCCAGCAGTGCGAGTAAGGCTTTCTTCTAATACGTATGGTATTTTGTCAATAGTACCAAACTCAACTTCTTCTTCACGAGTAAAACCTGTTACTTCAATATCTTCAATTAGTAACTTACCGTTTGATAATTTAATTGGTAATAAGCCAGCAGGACCATGACATACAGCACCAACAACTGCACCAGCTTCGTATAGGCTTGCTGTCTGTTTAGCAACATCTTCATTGCTAGCCAGGTCTGTTAATAAACCAAAACCACCTGGGTAAAATACCGCGTTGTATTGCCCTAATTCTAATGATGAAGCAAGAAGTGTATTTTCAATTTTTGTGCTAAAGGTTTCATCTTTTAAGATTGCGGCATTAACGTCATCACCTTCTGCATCTGTACCGTATAAAGGAGCTGAACCGCCTTTAATTGATGCTATGTCATATTCCAATCCAGCTTTATTAAATACATCAATTGCGTGTGTAATTTCTGGCGCGTATGTGCCATTAGCCTCATCAGTCTCGCCTAGTGTTGCGTGATTTGTAACTAATACTAAAATCTTGTTTGAAGTTGAAGACATCTTCTTTCCTTATCGATTATTTATAAGTGTGTATCAATATAGTAGACCGTTTCCTCAATTATGATAATAACCTTTATCTAGAAAACATTATTGCTATAATGCAACAATTACATTTATCAAAGGTTTTAACTATGAGCACTTCTCTTTCATTTGACGGTATTTCTGAATTTGTTGCCGTTGCTGAAACTCACGGTTTCACAAGTGCAGCTAAACGACTCAATGTTTCTACGTCTCATATTAGTAGACAGATCGCTAAAGTTGAAAAGCATTTAGGCGTTGCGCTTTTTGCTCGAACAACAAGACAAGTCAAACTAACCGACGCGGGTTTTAATTATTACCAGCACTGCCAAGGTTTACTTGATGGCCTAGCGCAAGCCAATGAAGAGGTAAGTTATCAGCAAGTTGAGCTTACAGGCACGTTAAGAGTCTCCGCCGCGGGAGAGTTTGCTGAGCTTTACATAGTGCCCGTTTTGTTAGACTTCGCTAAGTTACATCCAAACCTAAATATTGATATCGATTTCAACTCAAAATATGTCGACTTTGTTCAAGAGGGCATCGACTTTTCAATACGTTATGGTCAGCTTAAAGACTCATCTTTGATTGCCAGAAAGTTAGTTGATAGACAACTCGTAGCGGCAGCCAGTGCTGAATATCTGGAAAAATTTGGCACACCACAAACGCCTCAAGAGTTAATAAGTCATGACTGTATTGTAGCGATATCGGATCATTGGCGTTTTGAGCATGAGAAAAAAGAAATTACGGTAAAAGTAAAACCTAAGTGGCGCTCTAATAGCGGCCGTAGTCTAGTTCAAGCTGTTGAGTCAGGTATGGGGATTTCTTATATGCCTCAATCTAGCTATGGAAGCAGTTTGATTGATAAGAGCGTAGTGCCAATACTAGAGCCCTATTGGAAAAAGCAGATACCTACTTGGATTGTTTATGCAAACAAGCAGTACCTACCCGCTAGGGCTCGATTGGCAATAGATTATTTAGTAGAGCATTTCAAAAACTGGCAAGATGCCTAGCTATTGAGCTATTACCACATTAAATCATCTGGAATAACATAGTCAGCGTACGGATCGTCCTCGTCCGGCTCTTCTATTTCATTTTGTGATACTAACGCTGAGTCATCTCTTAGTGCAATTTTATCGGAAACCACAGAAGGGATAACGGCATAATCATCATTGTAATTAACAATGGATAAAAGGCCATTAGCCAATTGTTTCTGAACGGCTGAATTGACCTTCAACGTTTTAACTTTATTGTCATCCATAAAGTTATAAGTAACGTCACCTCTTAGCTCAAGCATATTCATTTCAATTAGCTGCTTAATTTGCGCTTTTAACGCTTTTTGCTCAGCTTGTTGCTTGATTTGATTATTTAGCTCTTTATCTTTACTTAATTGCGCCGCACGCTTTTCTTCTGCCGCAGCTTTTACTTCACGCTTCATATCACGTGTTTTTTTACTGGCTTTTTTAGCCTTTTTTGCTTTTTTTTCGTTTGTTAAGCCAGCCTTTAAAAGCTGCTCTTGTAATGACATTTGTGCCATGGGTAACCTTTTATTTTGAATTCTTTGCGTCTTTAACTATTTCACGCACATCTTTTAGCAACTGTTGAGAGTCGTAAACTATGCCGTCTTTAACCGTAAATCGTAAACCTTTGACTCTGGTTGGCTGGTTATTATCATCCAACTTGTAATGCCCAGTCCCATACAAAACTTTAAAGTTATGTAACGGGTTTTCAGTACTTACAATTAGATCGGCTCGTTTACCAATACTGATACTGCCTATCTCATCTTCCATACCTAGCGCTTCTGCACCGTTTAAGGTTGCGGATTGAATCACTTCTAGCGAATGAAATCCAGCTTCTTGTAATAATTCCAGCTCACGAATATAACCAAAACCAAATATCTTATAAATATAGCCCGAATCTGAGCCGGTAGTAACTCGACCGCCATGGTTTTTATAATCGTTTAAAAACGTCATCCACTTTTTAAAGTTGTTTTTCCAATTTATCTCGTCGGCCGTAGTCCAATCAAACCAATAGCTTCCGTGTGCGTAGCGGCTTGGTTCAAAAAACTTCCACAGCACAGGCAAGGTATATTCTTCATGCCAAATCGCTTGTCGCTCTCGCATAAGATCGCGGCTTGCTTCATAAATAGTCATGGTTGGGTTTAATGTAAAATCGAGACTGATAAGTTCATCACGAACTTGCTGCCAGTGCTCAGAGCCAATATCGGTGGCTTGGTTCCAAAGCTTTCCAGCTTCGGCAAAACGATGTTGTTCGTTGTTGTAATTGTAGTTTGCAGGGTAATGTTGAATAGTCTTGTCTTCAAATAAAGCCTCTGGTAATCCGTACCAATGCTCCATAGTAGTAAGACCTAAACGTGCTGAGTCTAAGGCACTCATGCTCATTACGTTAAGCTGAGCATGATGCATCATGGTTCTTAGACCTTGCTTTTTAGCTTCATCTAGCGCCGCAGCCATTACCTTAGGTGTTGCGCCAAAAAACTTAATGCCTTTTGCGCCTTTGCTTGCTATTAACTGAACCCATTCTCTGGCTTGTTTAGCAGTATAAATAGGCCCTTTATGACCCGTTCCAAATCCAACGTAAGGTACGATGCGAGGTGCAACAATGGTATTTTTTTCACTGCGCTTTTTGTGTTCTAGTACCCAATCCAAACCGTTAAAGCTACCTGGCTCACGAATAGTGGTAATACCGTGACCAAGCCACAGCTTAAATACATACTCAGCTGGTACTCCGTCAGTTGAACCGCCAATGTGTCCATGCATATCAACAAAACCAGGCAATACAAATTGACCTTCAATATCAATTTCAACATCGCCTGGCTTTGCTTTTAATCTGCCCTGTTCTTTTATTGGCACTCCAGGGTAACCTACTGAACGAATATTTTTAATTCGTCCTTTTTCAATTAGGATGTCAACAGGACCTCTGGCTGGTGCGCCTTCACCATTTATTAAAATACCACCTCGAAAAATAATACGATCAGCTTGAAGGCCTTCGCTCGATTTTCTTTCTGGTGCTTTTTCACCTGGCCCGGCAACCGCAGATAATGAGCCCACCGATATGCAACTTACCAACACGACTGCACATACTTTTTGCCACGCCTTCAAGCATAAAGCCAATTTTTGGTTGCCTGTCATCACTATCAACACCCTTCATTTAGTTATGTCGCTGTATTTATTCCATCAGCTTAAAACAAATCCTATTAAAAAAGGAGTCTGGTTTTAAGTTCTCAGTCACTTTAATTAACTTTTAGAGTTTGCCTGCTGTTCTAACTGCTCATTTAATTTGTTTTCAACCGCTTTAGGGGAACCTGTATTTCTGGCAATCCAAAAGTAAGCCATTGGTACAACATAAAGCGTAAGCACAGTAGAAAAGGCAACACCAGAAAATATAACAACACCAATAACTTCTCGGCTTTCCGCGCCAGCACCGCTGGCTAGCATTAACGGAACCGCACTCATTACCGTAGAAAATGATGTCATAACAATTGGGCGTAAACGTTGCTTTGCTGCGCGTATTAACGACGTTTTAAAGTCTCCGCCTTTATCTCGCAACTGATTGGTAAACTCGACAATGAGTATCCCGTTTTTGGCGGCTAAACCTATCAACATCACCAAACCAATTTGACTGTAAATGTTTAAACTTAGGCCCGCGATTTCCAAACCCATCAAAGCTCCAACTGCAGCTAATGGTACCGCCAACATGATCACCAGTGGGTGAACAAAACTTTCAAACTGTGCCGCTAACACCAAGTAAGTAATAGCCATTGCCATCAACATAACAAATGCAATAGAGCTGCCTGACTCTTTGTAAAGCGCAGACTCACCTTTATAGTCAACTTGAACCGCATCAGTAATATTCTCAGCAACAACTTGGTTTAAGAAATCTAGTGCCTCGCCTAACTTATATCCATCGGCCAAGTTTGCTTCAATAGTAATGCTGCGCATTCTGTTATAACGATTTAACGTGCCCGCTGTCGCTTGTTCTTTAATAGTAACTAAGTTAGACAACGGAATGAGTTGCTGCGTTCTAGCAGATCTCACGTACAAATCATTAAGCGCAGAAGGTGTTGCAAATGCTTCATCTGGGCCTTCTAAAACCACTTCATATTCTTGTCCGCGTTCAATGTAAGTTGTCGCGCGACGTTGCCCTAGCGTTGCCTCTAATGTGCGGCCAATATCCGAAACCGACACACCTAAATCCGCAGCTCTCAGCGTGTCAATCTCCACCAGCACCTGTGGCAAAGTTTCTTTATAATTACTGTCTAAACGAAGCAATTTAGGGTTTTTACGAGCTTCTTCTAAAATTATGTCTCGCCATTGGGCTAATTGCTCATAAGTATCGCCTTGCAATACAAACTGAACCGGTCGACCTAAACCTCGTCCGCCAAGGCCACTTCTCATAATGGCAAACGCACGAACATCCGTTAAGGACTGCATTTCAGCAGAAATTTCGCCCATCACTTGTTCAGTCGGTTTTATACGGTGGTCCCAATCTGGCATACCAATAATCGCAATGCCGGCACCACCGCCAAAGCCTGGTGTTCTCACAATTACTCGGTCTACTTCACCGCGTTCGTAATACTTCAGTAGCTTTTCTTCAACCTTGTCCATATTGGCCAAGTTACTTTTATAGCTCGCACCTTCGGCTGCTTGTACGATCATGAAAAAGTTACCACGGTCTTCTTGTGGTGCAAGTTCCTGTGGGATTGTTTTAAATAGCCCGTAAATAAGAGCAAGAGACATAAGCATAACAACAACTAAACCAGCTTTGTTAGACACTGTTTTGTTCAGCTGTGCTTCGTAGCTTGTTTCTAATTTGTGAAAACCTTTATCTAACCACTGGCCTACTTTTGATTCGCGCTCTCGGTATTGTAATATTTTTGAACACAACATCGGTGATAATGTCAGTGCCGTAAAGCTTGAAAATATAACAGCGGCGGTTACAGCAATGGCAAACTCAACAAATAAACGACCAACATTTCCTTCTAAGAATACCAGCGGTATAAACACCGCAACCAATACTAATGTAGTGGCTATAACGGCAAACCCTACTTCTCTCGCCCCCTGATAAGCAGCTAATAGTGGTGGTTCGCCCTCTTCCATTCTTCGATAAATATTTTCAAGCACAACAATAGAGTCATCTACTACCAAACCAATGGCTAGTACTAACGCTAATAAAGTAAGTAAATTAATAGAAAAGCCTAAAACCATAAGTACCGTAAAGGTAGAAACCAATGCAACTGGCACAGTAATAGCTGGAATAAAGGTAGCGCGCACATTACCTAAGAATAGGTAGATAACCAGAACAACTAAAAATATAGCGATAAATAAAGTGTTATAAACTTCATCGATCGACTTGGCGATAAAAACAGATGAATCATAGGAGTCTTCAATTGATGTCCCTTCCGGCAATGTCGCTCGGATATTGTCCATCTCAGCTCTCGCGGCCTCTACAACATCTAAAGTATTGGCTTTGGACTGTTTAATGATCCCTAAGCCAATCATGTTTGCGCCGTTCCCTCTAAAGGTATTTTCATCATCTTGTGCGGTTAACTCAACTTTTGTAACGTCGCCTAACCTTACTAAATAACCATCATCACCTTTTGCTACTACCATAGATTGGTATTGCTCTGGAGTTTTATAAGCTCTTGCTATTCGAACGTTAAATTCGCGATCAATAGATTTTATTTCGCCCGCTGGCAATTCCACATTTTCGCGACGAAGCACATTTTCAATATCAGCAACCGTCACGCCGCGAGCGGCCATGGCATCTTTATCCAGCCATACTTTCATCGAGTAATCTCGACTTCCGCCAAGCCTCACACGAGCAACCCCATTTACAACAGCAAATCTGTCTACAATGTAACGTTTAGCATAGTCTGTCAGCTCTAATGTATTCATGGTTTCTGAGTTCAATACAAACCATACAACCACATCTTCATCGTCATTGGCTTTGAATACTTCTGGTGGTAACGCTTGGTCAGGTAAACTGCGCAGAGCTCTAGAGACTCGTTCTCTTACATCATTGGCTGCGGCATCAATATCCACCGCTGTTTTAAATTCTATGGTGATGTTTGAGCGACCATTACGTGAGCTTGAGTTAATATTTTTTACACCTGAGATCCCCGATATACGAGACTCTAGGATTTGAGTTATTTTGCTTTCAACTATTTCTGCTGATGCACCAGGATAGGAAGTACTTACCGACACAATTGGAGGGTCAATATCAGGGTATTGCCTAAGGGCCAACATAAAGAAGGCAACAATACCGAAGGTAACTAGCAGTAGGTTTACAACTGTTGCAAAAACCGGTCGTTTTACGGAGATATCAGAGAGCAACATAATTACGCATCCTTATTCGGTGTTGTCACTTGAGCGCCGTCACGCACTTTTAATACACCTTTAAATACGACTTGATCACCGGCTGACAAACCTTTCACCACTTCCGCTGAACCAGGCTTTCTTCTTCCTAAAACCACCTCTGTTTTAGAAACACTATTATCGTCTTTTAAAACATAAACAAAATGCTGATTGTTTATTGGGATAATTGCAGATTCTGGAATAACCAAAGCGTTGCTTGCTTCTGTAGTTACCTTTATTTGCAGTAACATGCCAGGTCTTAAAGACTTAGCTTCGTTATTAAAAATGGCTCTTACTGAAAACGCCCTTGAGGTTTTATCGACTCTTGAAGAGATACTGTCTATGACGCCTACAAAGGGTGCTTTGAATGCAACATGCATGGCGCTTACTTGTTGGCCAACTTCTACTGCAGTTAGATACTTTTCAGATAATTGGAATTCGACTTTTATTTTATTTACATCATCTAAAGTAACAATATTAGTACTTGTTGTTATCAGTTGTCCCGGGCTTATTTGACGTAGGCCAACTTGACCTGAAAATGGGGCTTTGATGAACTTTTCATCGAGTCTGACTTTTGCAACTTGCTGTTGTGCTTCTGTGGATTCGATCAAGCTTTCTTGCTTTTCAATTGCACTGGCCGCAGTCGCGCTTTGCTTTTCAAGATCTTTTAAACGCTTAAGTTGTCTTCTGTGTTCGTTTAAGGTTGCCTTGAATTCATTTACGTTGGCTTTTTCTTCATCGTGACGCATTGTTACCAATAATTGTCCTGCCTCAACAAACTGACCATCGTCAAAGTGAACAATATCAACTCTGTCTGTGCTATTGGCTTTTAAATCAATCGATTCATTAGCTTGTGCGGTACCGAGTGCTGCAATTTCCTCGTTGTATGGAATTGTTTTTGCTTCAGCTACTTCTATTAATATCGAGCCACCACCTCGTCGCATTTCACTCTTTTGCTCTGCTGGCCAAAAAGCGATAGCCAACATACCTGACAAAACAATAACAATCCAAAGAATTGGGTTTCTAAACATGAATAGATCCTACTAATAAATGATTTAAAAATTATAGTAGAATCATACCTGATTGAGGTAAACCAGCCATGTGATTTGGCTTGAGTTTCAATCACCTTATCTGAACATTCACAGATTGTTAGTAGTATTCTACTTTCTTTATTTTTCTTGGGCGGGTATTGATACGATACAAATCGAAAACTAGTTTCATATCTAGTTCAAGTTCTGTGGCGTAAGTGTCTCCTACAGGGTAAGACTTGACTAATCTAGCACCTCGGATCACACCTTCAACTTTTGCTTTAAGCTGATCATCTTGAGCGATTAAATTCTTAACTTCCGACTTTCCTTTGATCTGGTAACCATAAACCTGCTCGGCTAATTCTCTATAGGCGTCTAATTTTGATGCTCGCATTGCCATTATTTGCCTAATTTGTGGATCATTGCCGCCTTGAGCTGATATTGGTGCATAACCTACCGCCCGAAGAACAGGAAACTGCTTAGGCTTTTCATATTCCCAACTAACATGTTTATCCAGCAATGATGTGCAACCTGTTACTAACAGTGCTAAAAACAACATCGCAATAATTCGAATTTTCATAATTCACCTTCAAGCCCAATCTATTGGTAGCAAACCATTCAAATTTTAGGCCAGTTTATCCATAGGCTCTCAGTTAACAATTAGTATAGCCCGCTTAGCAAGTTATGATGCCAAAATGGTCTGTAAATTGCAGAATTGACTACAAACTACGTATTGCCTTTATCGTTTAAACTCAAACGACAATACTTTGACGGGTAGAACCTAACCATGAAGAGAAGCAAAACATGATTAACCCTGCATTAAATAAATTCATAGCATTAGCACTATTTTTAGCTTTGTCTTTTGCGGCACAGGCTGATTGGTATGAGGCTACTGGGCAAGCAAAAGTAAGATATGGCGATGTCGCTAGCGCTAAAACCAGAGCCACACAAGATGCCGTTAAGCAGGCTATGCTATTTGCGGGCGCTAATGTTGCTAGCATTCAACAGATTTCAAAAGGTTTATTAGTTGACGATTCTATCCAAGTTAGAGCTAATGGCGCTGTCAATCGAATAGAAATTGTAAGTGAACAGCAAAAAGGTGACTCTATATCAGTAACAATACGAGCCGATATATTTCCTGAAGAAAGAGCTTGTTATGCTGCAGAGTTTGGCAAAAAAGTAGCCATCACTCAATTCCCAATTCAACATTGGGAACACGCTAAAGTAGGTGGCCTGTATGGCCTAGAAAAAGAGATCCCTCGAAAAATTGTCGCTATGCTTCAGTCCGGCAGTTCAACAATATACCCAGTTGCGTGGTTAGATAAAAAACTTAGTGTGCATCAAGATTTTGACCAACAGGGAAAAGTTCGTCATGAACTGATTGATGCCGTTGCTCAAAACGCCAACTCGCAATTTGTCATGTTTGGTCGCATCAGTGATTTGTCTTTTGGCGATATGTCTAATTCTTATAGTTTTTGGGAAGACGATGAGTTTGAACGTTTTTTCACTTTCGAACTTATGATTGCAAATGCACTTACTCATGAAGTTATATATAAAAACAGTTTTCACACGGAAGCCGAATGGACTTTTGACATGAGGGAGACTGTAAATGTTAATAGCCGTAAATTTTGGAACTCTGAATATGGCTCGGCCATTGAGCGTAACCTAACTGACATGCGAGATGACATTCTTGGGCAACTTAGCTGTCAGCAACTTCAAAGCAAAATATTAGCAATTCAAGAAGGGAAACAAATCCAGCTCAATATTGGTCGTGGCCAAGGCGTCTTTATTGGCCAAGAATACCGAGTCTCTTATCGTGCTGACATTATAGATAACTCAGGGAACCTGCTAACCAACTTTGTAATTAGTCCTTATAGAGTTCGAATAACAAAAGTGTATGAAAACTCTGCGATTGCTGAATCCTTGGATAAAGACTTTATGAGTAACGTGCAGGTAAACGATGTGATTGAGCTAAAAGACTGGTCTACAGATTGGTAGGTTTCTGTTTTGAATTTAATTAATTTGCTATAGTCTTTAGTTATTATTTACGATGAAATTTTTCAGTCCAAAATATAATCAATTTGGCGCCTAACGGGGAAAACAATGACAATTGCAGCACTGCAGTCGATTGACGGCTTAGATTTAAAAACAGGCCTAACAAATTGCATGGATGATGAGCAACTTTATAAAGATGTTATCTCAATGTTCGTTATTCAATTAGACCAAGATATTCCAATGGTTAGACAGTTTTACAATACCCAAGACTGGATAGGTTTAGGCAAGGCTTGTCATGGCATCAAAGGTGCGGCTGCTAGTGTAGGTGCGCACAAAGTTCAAGACGCGTCTGCTGAATTAGAAAAGGCTGGTAAAGAGAACAATGGGGACGTTATCAATTCTCAATTTGAGCAATATATTGTGTTGCTTGAGTCTTTCAAGGCCCAAATATCAGCCGCTATATAATTCCCAAGCTTTTAACTGCTAATTAGCTTAGAGAGCTCTTTTATCGGGCTTTCTCCTTTAATTTTAGATTTTGTGCTTATCGGGTTTTTAAGCTCAATTATTTTACGACTTTCTAAATTCAAAACCTCATTCAATTTATCAAAATGAACAAAGTCTCTAAACAGTTTATTAAAACTGCCGTCCTGTTGTGCCAATAGAAGGCCTTTTTCAATACGTTCAGCAAGCCGCATATTTTCCATCGCGACAAAAAAGTAAACGTATGACGGGTAATGTAAAATAAATTTTGGTTCGATCATTATGCGTTCATCATTCATAAGCTCAAACTCTCTTAATATTTCATTTAACCCACGCGGAAAGTGATCAATTCTTTTGAGGTGTAACAACTCAATAATTGAACCATACAAACTTGCGGGGAAAACGCTAAATTTATTAAACTTTAAGATGTCATAATCCGGCCAATCGTGCCCTTGTCCTGCGGCTAGCTCCCGAAATTTATCGATGCTCTCTATGTTTTGAAACTCTTGAAGGCGATCTTTTAATATCAAGGAAACACGATAGCCTATCAACCCCTTTAACAAAGGTATCCTTATTGGTCTTGCGACTGTCTCTCTTGCTTTAGTTGATACTGACCAGTAAACGTCAATGCTTCGCCTTGTGTTTAACTCGTGTAACGCACGCTCTTGAATAATATCGCGATTGACGTAATTAATTTTAAAGGGTCCGAATTCAGTCTCGGTTTTAGTGAGTGCAAGCTGCAGAAGCTCAGAGTAGTAGTCTACTGAGTTGTAGTTTAAGGGCACTGAAGAAACAATACGAATCGTGTCTCCCTCTGCAGAATAGGACTCATTACTAAATGCATAAAAAGAAATAGACAGTGTTATGCCTACTATCAATGTTTTTAACAAAAACAAGTCATCGCACCTTCTGTTTAATTCTTAAGTTATATTTAAGATAGTCAAAAACAACGAAGGTGCGAACTTAAAGTTCAATCAGATTTAAAAGAACGTATTCTAAAAGTCTGTGCTTTAAAAGCCCGTATTTTAGAAGTACGTGTTTTAAAATTTAGTGATTTAGAATTTAGTGCTTTAGAGTTTGATGTTATCAAAGTCAGTTTTAGAATGACGTTCATGCACCTGTTGGGATTCGTCACCCCAGGTTTTGTTTACAACCTTGCCTCGTTTGACCGCAGGTCTTTGCGCTATTTTTTCTGCCCAAGCCACTAAGTGTGTATAACTTTTCACATCTAAAAACTCGGCGGCGTCATACAATTCCCCTAAAACCAACGCTCCATACCATGGCCAAATAGCAATGTCAGCAATGCTATATTCCTTGCCAGCCATGTAGTCATTATTAGCAAGATGCTTGTCCAAAACATCAAGTTGCCTTTTCGTTTCCATGGTAAATCTGTCAATTGGGTATTCAAAATTTTCAGGGGCATAGGCATAGAAATGACCAAATCCGCCACCTAAATAAGGCCCGCTTCCAACTTGCCAAAACAACCAAGACAAACAAGCTGCTTTATCATTCGGTGAGCTTGGAATGAAGCGTCCAAACTTTTCAGCCAAGTGCAATAAAATAGCGCCAGACTCAAATACATTGACGTTATTGGTCCCTGACTTATCAACTAGCGCTGGGATTTTTGAGTTTGGGTTAATATCCACAAAACCGCTACTGAATTGATCTGCGTCTTGGATCTTTATTAAGTGTGCATCGTACTCTGCACCCGCTTCACCAGCCGCCAACAACTCTTCAAACATAACTGTGGCTTTTACACCGTTAGGGGTCGCTAATGAATAAAGTTGGAATGGATGCTCTCCTACAGGTAATGATTGCTCAAAACGAGAGCCTGAATCTGGTCTATTTAAACTAGCCCACTCTCCACCATTTTCTTTATCCCAACTCCAAACCTTTGGTGGCGTATAGGTATTCTCTGACATAACAACTCCTTACTGTTTGAATAGGTTACGACCATCAGCAAGTTTAGATCATGTAAAGCGTGATTTAGTAAACCTCACCTATTAGCTCTAAGTGGGTCAAATAAATACGTACATCTAACTCAAGTTGATGGTAGTTAGGCAACATATACTCGCAAAGTTTATAGAATGCTTTGTTGTGCTCATATTCTTTAAAGTGAGCGAGTTCATGTACCACTATCATAGCGAGGAATTCTGGCGGCGCATTCTTAAATATAGAACTTATTCTTATTTCATATTTACGTTTGAGCTTAGAGCCTTGAACTCTTGCTATGCTGGTATGAGTTCCCAACGCATTTTTTATAACATGTAATTTGTTGTCGTATTCAATCTTACTTATAGGTTGAGACTTTTTTAAATATTGGGCTTTAAGTTCGAGAACATATTCCCGCAGTAATTTGTCATTATTAAAATGGTGCGGGTGTGGGTATTTATTTTTTAAATACGCCGTGAGCTTTTTAGAGTTGATAAGGTGTTGAACCGACTCAATAATTGAGCCGGGATAATTACTTATATACTTTAATTTTGTAAGGTTAGGATTAGGCAACGCTGCACTTTCCGTTTATTTGAATATAGTTTCAGCCCAACGACTTAATCCTGCCGTAACGCTACCAAAGTGATCGCCAACAACAACAGGCTTATTACCAAATTTCGATTTTATAAAATCATTAATGACTGGTGACTTTGCCGTACCGCCAGTAACAAAAATAACGTCAGGCTCTGCACCGCCTTGGTTGACCGCTTCGCTCATTAGCTTCGCAATACTATTAAGCTGATTCTCTGACGCTTCTAAAAAGAGGTTTCGGTCAACATCTTGGCTTAGATTTTCCGTTAGATAACCTAAATCAATATTGTTTGAATTACTTTCTGTTAATAATATTTTAGCTTGTTCTGCACTATTCACGAGTTGATAGCTGAGCTTTTCGTTATAAGCTTTTAATAATCGAGCCAGTATTTCTGGTTGCTCAGAGTCTCGTTGTAACTGCTCTAAAAAGCGTCCGTTTGCGTCACTATAAAAGTCTGTTTGAGCATTTACGTCATTAATAGCCACTGCTTTAAAATAACTATTCACTGGCATTGGTTTGCCAGACTTTAACTTACCGTTGATACCTAGGTTAGGCATAACACCTTTTAAAGCCAGCTGAATATCAAAGTCATTCCCGCCTACTCTTAAACCGCTGTGTCCCAACAGAGCCGCTGAACGATCGGCTTTGTTCATTAACTCTGGTCCCATAAGAAGCATTGAGCAATCCGTGGTACCACCACCAATATCAACAACCAATACTCTTGTTTCTTGTTTTAAACTTGCTTCGTACTCAAAACCTGCAGCCACAGGCTCATACTGAAACTCAATATCTTGATAACCAACATGTCTAGCGGCATTCGTTAATACTTCAATTGCTTGTTTGTTGCTTTGTTCACTATTACGACCTTGGAAATTAATTGGTCGCCCTATTACAACTTTAGTGACGTCGTGCTGTAACTCTTCTTCAACGTGATGCTTAACGTGTGCCATCATAGCTGCAACAATATGCTCAAAAAATACAATTTGCTGAGGCAGCAAGCCACTAGTCCCTAAGAATGATTTAGGAGACTTTATATAATAACCTTCACTTGGATCGTCTAAGTAGCGTTCTAAGGCCGACTTACCAAAAGATAGATGCTCCGGTATACCATCATAACGAAGGTCCTCTAAGGCCTCTTGCCCTTTCGAAATTAAGAAACCTCGAGAGTTAGCAAATGTGGACTTATAAGGTTCGTTGATATTTTTATGTAACCAGTTTGGGATAACGTCTCGACTTGGGGCATAAAGTGACGAAGACATAAATTTGCCGTGCTCACCTAACGTTAACATTTTTGGTTGCCCATTTTGCATTGTCGCAACAGCACAATTTGAAGTGCCGTAGTCAAAACCTATCATTAAAACTGCCTACTATATAAATTACGGCCGCGGATTCTACCTAATTGAGGGGGATTTTTCACTCTCTTGTTTGAAGAATTTGAGGCATAAAAAAACCAGAATGCCTATTTTACTAAGCTATTCTGGCTTTTATGGTTCTTAATGAACCTTATAATGGTGCGGATGGAGAGACTTGAACTCTCACGCCTTGCGGCACAGGCACCTCATGCCTGCGTGTCTACCAATTTCACCACATCCGCATATTTATATGCAAAAATTAGTTAACTGGTACGTCGTCTGAACCGTTAGACTCTTGCGCATCTCCAGCAGGAATTTCAGAAGGTAACTCCATATCCAGAGTTGCTGGCGCTGTTTCAGTTGGAACAGAAAGATCGCTAAACGCATCTTCTTGTTTTACTGAGTTTGCTGTCATGCTACCTAAGAAAATACTTAGGATAAAAAATGCAGTTGCTAGAAATGTGGTTGTCTTCGTCAGGAAGTTACCTGAACCATTAGAACCAAACAACGTTGCTGATGCTCCAGCACCAAACGACGCGCCCATATCTGCGCCTTTGCCTTGTTGAATAAGAATAAGTCCAACTAATGCTATTGCGATAATTAAATAAACTACAATTAAAATTTCGTACATGCTTTTACCTTAAGCTACTGCGTTTTTACAAATGTTTGTGAACGCTTCCACATCTAAACTCGCGCCACCAATTAGGCCGCCGTCGATGTTTTCCTTGGAAAACAATTCTTCACTATTTTCTGCCTTAACACTGCCACCATATAAGATGCGTGTTAAGTCTGCTAATTCTTGGCTATACCCAGCTAACGTTTTGCGGATCATCGCGTGAATTTCTTCTGCTTGATCGCCTGTTGCTGTTTTACCAGTACCTATTGCCCATACAGGCTCATAAGCAAATACAATACTGTCGGAGTAATTTGGTAATACATCTAACACAGCTTTAACTTGTTCAGTTATTACAGCTGTTGTTTCACCATTTTCTCTTTGTTCATCTGTTTCACCGATACAAATTATCGGTATTAGACCAGCGGCTAAAGTAGATAAAACCTTCTTTGCAACTATCTCATTTGTTTCATTAAACAATGAACGACGTTCAGAGTGACCTACAATAACATACTGACAGCCAACATCCCTCAACATTCTTCCAGAAATTTCACCTGTGAATGCGCCTGAATCTTGGATAGCTATTGTCTGTGCGCCTTTTTTAACGTCTTGTGTATCTTCATTAAGATAAACAAACGGTGGGCAAAGCACAGCTTCAACATTATCAGCATCTAACTGTTGGATATTGTTAACCATTTCAGTTAACAGTTGGCTATCGCCGTTTAGTTTCCAATTCGCTACTACTAGCGGTAATCGAATGGCCATTAGCCTCTCCTTCATTTAAGCGGCGAGATAGTAACAAACTCCCCAAAAAGTACAAGTAATGGATTCGTTATTCTGCGTGTTCCGCCACTTTATCGGCTACTTTTTGTGCTACTCGTTTTATTAACTTACCATCTTTACCTTCAGTCATAACTCGAATAAGCGGTTCTGTACCAGATTTTCTAATTAATATTCTACCTTCATCGCCTAATTCAACTTCTGCAGCTTGAATTGCTAACTTTACTTCATCAACTTCTAGTGGATATTTATTAGGCGCTGTACGAACGTTAATTAATTTTTGAGGGTACTTTTCCATGCCAGATTTAAGTTCAGATAACGTCATGCCGGTATCTACAATAGCCGCCAAAATTTGAACTGCAGAAATAGTACCGTCGCCGGTTGGTATATGATCTAGATTGATAACATGCCCCGAAGACTCACCACCTATTGTCCAGCCATTTTCTTTTAAAAGTTGCATAACGTAGCGGTCGCCAACATTTGCTCTTTTAAACGGTATACTAAGATTCTTAAGTGCAACTTCTAAGCCTAAGTTAGACATTAATGTGCCAACAACACCACCTTTAAGCTCACCTTTTTTAAGGGCTTGACGCGCTAAGATAAAGACAAGTTCGTCGCCATCGACTTCCATGCCCTTTTCATCAACCATAATTAAACGGTCACCGTCACCATCTAATGCAATACCAACATCAGCATTGTGCTGAAGAACGGCTTGTCGCAACGCATCTGTGTGCGTTGCACCACAATGATCGTTGATGTTTAAACCGTTTGGCTCAGCAAAAATAGAAATAACGTCTGCACCTAACTCTCTAAATACATTTGGTGCGATGTGGTAGGTAGCCCCGTTTGCTGTATCAACAACAATTTTCATGCCTTTTAGTGATTCAAGAGCAAAACGGCTCTTACAAAACTCAATATATCGACCAGCAGCATCATTTATTCTAAAGGCTTTGCCTAACTTTTCAGACTCTACGCAAGTAAGTTCTTGCTCAATCATTCTTTCAATTTCATGCTCTACTTCATCAGGCAATTTAGTACCTTCCGCAGAGAAGAACTTAATACCATTGTCGTAATATGGGTTGTGTGATGCGCTTATAACAATACCAGCATCAGCTCTGAACGTTTGAGTAAGATATGAAATTGCAGGCGTTGGCATTGGCCCAAGCAAGCCTACATCTACGCCAGCAGCGATTAGACCAGACTCTAATGCCGTTTCTAGCATATAGCCGGAAATGCGGGTGTCTTTTCCTATAAGTACTTTTCTATTTCCATTGCTGGCAAATACTTTGCCTGCGGCCCAGCCTAGTTTTAATGCGAATTCTGGCGTAATTGCGCCTTGTCCAACTAAACCTCTAATTCCATCTGTTCCGAAATACTTTTTACTCATTAATAATTCCTTTGTTCATCGCATTGTAAATGGTAACTGCTTGATGAGTCTCTGCGACATCATGGACTCGAAGAATGTTTGCCCCGTTACTTAGGGCTAACGCAGCAGCTATTACACTGCCCAGCATTCTATCATTTGTTTCTATATTTAATAAATTGCCAATCATCGATTTCCTCGACAATCCGGCTAAAATTGGCATTTTATATGTAACAAATTGATCTAAATCACCCAAAAGTTTGTAATTATCATCCAAAGTTTTACCAAATCCAAATCCTGGGTCTAACCATAGTCTATTTTTGGATATCCCTGCCTGCTCACACTCTGCTATTTTTTTGTCAAAAAACTGCTTAATTTCGCCCACAATGTTTTTGTATTCTGGCTTATTTTGCATCGTTTGCGGAGTACCTTGCATATGCATTAAACAAATAGGCACGTCAGTTTGTGCTGCAACTTCTAGCGCACCAGGTTGGCTCAATGCACAAACGTCATTAATAATGTCTATTCCATTCGCTAATCCTTCAGCCATTACATCGGCTTTAGAAGTATCTAAAGAAATAATACAATCAAATTCCGACTTGAGTTTTTTTATTACTGGAATGACTCTAGCTAGTTCAGTTTCAACACTCACCTTAGGTGCACCTGGCCTGGTTGACTCCCCACCTATATCAATAATATCAGCACCGTCTTTTAACATTCGTTCTGCTTGCTTTAGAGCCATATTTAATGAGTTAAATTCGCCACCATCAGAAAAAGAATCTGGTGTAACATTTAATATGCCCATAATTTTAGGTTGTTTGAAGTCGAATAAATTACTCACAAAAATACCCTGCTTGCTATTTCTAGATGTTAAATAAAAAAGGCTCCTATAATTAGGAGCCTTATCAAATTGTTATATTAAATTATGCGTCTTTCGGTTGCTCTTGATCCGATGGCGTAGAAGATTCTGCTTTTTGTTCTTCTGTATTGTCATTGTTAGAATTGTTAGGTTTATCACCTTTCTCATTCCAACCCGCTGGTTCGCGAACTTCTTTACGCTCCATTAAATCATCAATTTGTTTTGCATCAATAGTTTCATATTTCATTAATGCATCTTTCATTGAATGAAGTATGTCCATGTTGTCTTGTAAAATCTGACGAGCACGTTCATAGTTTTTATCAATAATGGCACGTACTTCTTTATCGATTAAACGAGCAGTCTCATCTGAAATATTCTTATGCTTCGCAGAACTGCGACCCATGAATACTTCACCTTCTTCTTCGGCATAAAGTAAAGGACCAAGTTTTTCAGAAAGACCCCACTGAGTCACCATCTTAGATGCTAAATCAGTTGCACGTTCAATATCGTTTGACGCGCCAGTAGAAACTTTTTCATCACCGTAGATAATTTGCTCCGCTAAACGACCACCGTATAGGCTAGAGATATTACTTTCTAAATGTTGTTTAGAGTGACTAAAACGATCTTTTTCAGGTAAGTACATGGTTACACCAAGCGCTCTACCACGAGGTATAATACTCACTTTATAAACTGGATCGTGTTCTGGAACCATGCGGCCAACAATTGCGTGACCTGCTTCATGATATGCCGTCATTTCTTTTTCAGCGTCGTCCATTACCATGGTCTTACGCTCAGCACCCATCATTATCTTGTCTTTTGCTTTTTCAAAGTCAGTCATATCAACTAAACGCTTGTCACTTCTTGCAGCAAACAATGCAGCTTCATTCACTAGGTTCGCTAGATCAGCACCAGAAAAACCAGGAGTACCACGTGCAATAAGTGCAGGCTCTACATCATTGCTTAAAGGAACTTTACGCATATGAACATTTAGTATTTGTTCACGGCCACGTACATCCGGCAATCCAACAACAACTTGTCTATCAAAACGACCTGGGCGAAGTAATGCAGGGTCTAATACGTCAGGTCTGTTAGTAGCGGCAATAACGATGATACCTTCATTACCTTCAAAACCATCCATTTCAACTAGCATTTGGTTAAGCGTTTGTTCACGTTCATCATGACCACCG
Source organism: Psychrosphaera haliotis (assembly GCF_039523615.1). Classification (NCBI taxonomy): domain Bacteria; kingdom Pseudomonadati; phylum Pseudomonadota; class Gammaproteobacteria; order Alteromonadales; family Pseudoalteromonadaceae; genus Psychrosphaera; species Psychrosphaera haliotis. Next base: position 256,135 of record NZ_BAAAFQ010000006.1, read on the forward strand.
CCCATACCAGCACCACGTTGACGACCAACAGCATCAATCTCATCTATAAAGATAATACATGGAGCTGACTTTTTAGCTTGGTCAAACATGTCTCTTACACGAGATGCACCAACACCTACAAACATTTCAACGAAATCTGAACCAGAAATTGCGAAGAACGGTACTTTTGCTTCACCAGCTACCGCTTTTGCTAATAGTGTTTTACCTGTACCAGGCTGACCAACCATTAATACGCCTTTCGGTATTTTACCGCCAAGCTTTTGGAATTTAGAAGGGTCTTTTAAGTAATCAACTAACTCTTGAACTTCTTCTTTAGCTTCGTCACAACCTGCTACATCTTTAAATGTCGTTTTAATTTGGTCTTCGCCCATTAAACGAGCTTTACTCTTACCAAATGACATGGCGCCTTTACCGCCGCCACCTTGCATTTGACGCATGAAGAAAATCCAAACACCAATTAGCAGTAACATTGGGAACCAAGAGATTAAAATAGACGTAAACAACGACGGCTCTTCAGGCGGAACACCAATAATTCTTACGTCGTTTTCGATTAAATCATTCAGTAAGTCTTTGTCGTATGCAGTTGGAATTAAAGTTTCAAACTTTTCACCGCTACGTTTAATTCCTTTGATCTGGCGATCTGAAATTTTAACTTCACGAATTTGACCCTGACGAACGTCTTTGATGAACTGCGTATAGTTTTCAGCGCCACTAGCGGATTCACTCGGTGTAATGTTGTTAAACACTGACATCAAAGCGACAGCCACAACTAACCAGATTATTAAATTTTTAGCCATATCACTCAAAGGAATAACCTCTTCCTGTTATTAATTAATTTAAGATTACTACAGTTTGTAACCTGTCGCTACTACGTACACCTCTCGAGATCTCGCTCTGGAGGATTCCGGTTTTCTTATTTTCACAACTTTAAACGCTGCTCTCATGTCTTTTACAAACTGGTCAAAGCCTTCGCCTTGGAACACTTTAACCACAAACTTTCCATCTTTACCTAATACTTGATTACACATATCAAGAGCCAGCTCTACCAAATACATAGAACCTGACTGATCAATCGCGTCATTACCACTTAAGTTTGGAGCCATGTCAGACATAACTAAATCTACAGTACGTCCGTTTATACGATCTAACAACGCATTTAGAACACTTTCTTCTCTAAAGTCGCCTTGTAAAAAGTCAACACCTACAATTGGGTCCATAGGCAATATGTCGCAAGCGATAAGAGTACCGCTGTTACCAATGTAATCAGCCGCATACTGAGACCATCCGCCAGGGGCTGCACCGAGGTCTACCACAGTATCACCTGGCTTCATCAACTTGTCTTTCTTTTGAAGCTCTTCTATTTTGAAATAGGCACGTGAACGCAATCCACGTTTATTCGCTTCTTTTACGTATTTGTCGTTTACGTGCTCTTCTAACCAGCGTTTACTACTAGCCGAACGTTTATCTTTTGCCATATGTCAGTTTATAAATTGGTAATAAGCTTAAGGTGGGGTAGAATATCGTTAATTCAAGTAATTATCATTGTTAAATTTGAGACTAGATGAAATTAACTAATAAACAAATACAATTTTTACGTGGTGAAGCGCATTCGCTTAAGCCTGTCGTTCAATTAGGTTCAAATGGATTTACTGAAGGTGTTTTGGCTGAAATCGAAAACTCTTTAGAAATTCACGAGCTTATAAAAGTTAAAATCCCGGCTCAAGACCGAGAAGAATTAAACCTTTATGTGGATGCTATTATTCGTGAGAGTAAAGCGGTAAAAGTTCAGCTTATAGGAAAAACCTTAGTACTGTTCAAACAGGCTAAAGAACCTCGAATCGTATTGCCAAAAGGTAAGTAAGCATCACAATTCGTTTTAGTTAAAACGAATATCATCAAAAGCCATTGCTAAACGCAGTGGCTTTTTTTTACCTCAAATAAATACAAACCCGCATAAATTTATAAACAGTGTCTATATTTAAAGTTACATATACTAACTTGAACTTCACATATGACTCTTGATTTTTTATCTAAAAGCAACATCGACGTTCCTCAAGAACAATGGAATGTTCTCATTGTGGATGATGAAGAGGACATTCATACCATTACTAAAATGGCGCTAAAGCGTTTTGAATTTGAGGGAAAATCTCTTAAATTTATTAGTGCTTATAGTGCTGAAGAAGCTCGCGAAACTTTACAAGAATATAAAGAGCTAGCACTTATCTTTCTAGATGTCGTTATGGAAACGGATGATGCTGGCCTTCAATTTGTAGAATGGCTTCGAAACGAAAATAAAAACCAAATGACAAGAGTGATTTTAAGAACCGGGCAGCCTGGTCAAGCGCCGGAAGAAGAAGTCATTATGAAATACGACATTAATGATTATAAACAAAAGACTGAGCTTGATAGAAGACGTCTTTTTACCGCAGTTATTTCAGCTTTAAGAGGCTACCGTGACCTCAGAGAGATTGATGAAACAAGGAAGTATGAACAAGAGTTTAAACATGGCCTTGAAAAAGTAATTGAAGCAACAGCAAATGTCATGGAAGAACAGAAGTTGACTAGCTTTTTCCAAGGGTTACTTCAACAAGTTTTATCTATTTTAAGGTTTGAACAAAAGGGGGCATTAATAAAAATTACCAATGCGGGAGGAACAATTTATGACAAAAGTGATTTTAAAGTCATAACTCAAATTGGAACTGATCTAGAAAATCAGTTAGATGAGAATCTTAAAAACCTCATGAACACTGCAATAAAAATTGAGGAGTCCGTATTTGAAGATGATACCTTTATCGCTTATTTACCCTCTCTATCAGCGCAAGAAAGCCTTATTTATCTCAAAGGCGTTGATTTAAACCAAATCAAAGAAATAGATATCAAACTGTTGCAAATGTTTTGTAGAAGCGCAGGTATAGCCTTCGACAATCTGATGATGAAAACTCAAGTGCAAAACACCCAAGCTGAAGTAATTAATCGTTTAGGAAATGCCGTAGAGTCTAGGTCCAAAGAGTCAGGGAACCATATAAGAAGAATGTCTGCCTTCTCTGGTATTATCGCTGAGCAATTAAAACTATCTACATATGAGTGTGAAATCCTAGAATTAGCAACTCCAATGCACGACATTGGAAAGATTGCGACACCGGATAGTATTTTGCTAAAACCGGGACGGTTGGACTTGTCAGAATTTGAAATAATGAAGCAGCACGCCACAATTGGCTATGAGATATTAGCTGGTTCAGAACTCCCCATTATTGTAGCTGCAGCGACGATAGCTCATCAACATCACGAAAAGTTTGACGGTAGCGGTTACCCCCATGGATTAAAGGGAAATGAGATCCATATATATTCAAGAATAGTTGCTGTCGCAGATGTATTCGACGCATTACTTCACAAGCGTTGTTATAAGCCTGCATGGACTCTTAACGATGTTCTTAGCCTTATAGAAGAACAAAGAGGTAAGCATTTTGATCCTGAAGTGGTAGATGCATTTTTTGAGTGCATTGAAAAGCTCATAATAGCGAATAATGAACTCACTGATAGCGAGGAGTAGTATCTATTATGCCTTTTCACACTGCTTCAAATAACGGTATTGCTGTATCAGACAAAGATATCATTACTGCGTTAATTGATATTTCTAAACTTATCACAGAAAAAAGTAAATCTTCTGATTTATATGAAAAAATACACCAAATCATAAGCAAAGTGATCTTCGTTCGCAATATAGCAATAGCAGAGGTTAATGACTTTAACCAAACAATGAGACTGAATTATTTTGTTGACGAAATGGATGGCAACTCATTTCAAGATAAAACTATAGATATTGGAAATGGCTTATCAGCATTTGCAATTAACGCCAAGAAACCTATCAAGCTTGACCAAAGCGAGATATTGATGCTTCAAAACAGTGGTCAAATAGAGCGTATCTATGGAACCATGTGCCATAGTTGGATTGGTATACCTATTATCAATGGCAACGACGTTTTTGGATTAATAATAGTCCAAAGTTACTCACCTAGTTTTATCTATAGCGAAAGAGACTTAGAAATTCTGACTTTTGTCGGCTCAAACATAAATATTTTAATGCAACAAAAACGAATTGAGGCCGAAGATAAACTAATTAGGGAGGAAATGTTACAAAAGGATAAAATGGCTTCACTGGGCCAATTAGTTGCAGGTATAGCACATGAAATAAATACCCCTCTTGGCGTCTGTGTAACTGGTATATCAAACCTTTATGAAGAGCATACCGTCTTCAAAAAAGCAGCTGTAAACGGCCTTGTCACTGAAAAGCAGTTTAACAATTTTATCGAAGATGTAGGTGAGACTTGCAGCATCATTAAAAGCAACGTTGAGAGAGCGAGTCGATTAATCTCAAGCTTTAAACAAGTCGCAGTTGACCAGTCATCAGAAACGATAAGACTAATTAATATTAAAAACTATATTAACGAAACTATCCAATCACTAAACCCTCTCATTAAAAAAACTAAACACTCTATTACCGTAACCAGCCCTGATTGTTTAGAAATTGAAACCCAACCTGGTGCGCTATCGCAACTAATAACTAATTTAATTACTAACTCAATTATTCACGCTTTTGAAGACATCAAGCATGGTGAAATTGAGATAATAGTCACTGAAAAAGATAGTAAATTAGAGGTTATCTATAAAGATAATGGTAAAGGTATGGACGAAGAGCAAAGCACAAAGTTCTTTGACCCATTTTTTACCACAAAAAGAGGTTCAGGTGGCAGTGGTTTAGGCGGACATATTATCTTTAATATTGTCGCGACTTCATTAAAAGGCTCGATAAAATTAGAAACAGCAATAGGAAAGGGTTGTAAATTTATAATAGCTATTCCAAACGTAAAGAGGTGTTAAGAAGAGTAAGATGTTAAATTCCAGGCAATAAAAAACCCCTCGCACAACGTGCAAGGGGTTAGTATGGGAGCCTGGCGGTGAGCTACTCTCGCATAGCAAATGCTACACTACCATCGCCGCAGCTGCGTTTCACTTCTGAGTTCGAAATG